>NZ_BBIO01000001.1 GCF_000739695.1 Tepidicaulis marinus | reverse complement strand
ATCGAGGTGGCGATAAATGGTGACGACATGTCGGTTCGCTTTCTAGAAGAAAATGAAAGCCGCCTTCGGAGCGCCATAGAAAACATCAAAGACGAAACTATAATTGGGGAGATTCAAGATCACATCAGTGCTACCGATACTGGCGAAGACTAGGGGTTAGCCCAGCATCAACAAAACATCCGCACAATCCTTGGCATTCCAGCCCCCAAACGATCGCCCACCGAACTCAAAAAGGATCAAGATATATCTGACAGTGGTGGGCTAGAATAGAGTTTGAGCAGCCCCAAAAAACAAAAAAGCCCGGCCGCTGGGGCCGGGCTTTGAGCGGGGCGTCGCGGCGCCCGGGTACCGTGCTTAGTAGCGGTAGTGATCCGGCTTGAAGGGGCCGTCCTGGGGGACGCCGATATATTTGGCCTGATCTTCCGTAAGCTGAGTGAGGCGCACGCCGAGTTTGGGCAAGTGAAGCGCGGCCACCTTTTCGTCCAGGTGCTTGGGCAGCACATAGACCTTGTTGTCGTAATTCTTGTGGTTCTGCCAAAGCTCGATCTGCGCCAGCACCTGGTTCGTGAAAGAAGCGCTCATCACGAAGCTGGGGTGGCCCGTCGCGCAGCCGAGGTTAAGCAGGCGCCCTTCGGCGAGCAGGATGATGCGCTTGCCGTCCGGGAACTCGATCTCGTCCACCTGCGGCTTGACGTTGTGCCAGGTGTAGTTCTTCAGCGCGGCGACCTGAATTTCACTGTCGAAATGGCCGATATTGCCGACGATCGCCCGGTCCTTCATCTGGCGCATATGCTCGACCGTGATGATGTCCTTGTTGCCCGTGCAGGTGACGAAGATGTCGCCATGAGGGGCCACTTCATCCATGGTCGCCACTTCATAGCCTTCCATCGCCGCCTGCAGCGCGCAGATCGGGTCGATCTCCGTCACCACCACGCGGGCGCCCTGGCTGCGCATGGATTCGGCCGAGCCCTTGCCCACATCGCCATAGCCGCAGATCACCGCGACCTTGCCCGCGATCATCACGTCGGTGGCGCGCTTGACGCCGTCCACCAGGCTTTCGCGGCAGCCGTAGAGATTGTCGAACTTCGACTTCGTCACGCTGTCATTGACGTTGATGGCGGGCACTTTGAGCGTGCCGGCTTTCGCCATTTCGTAAAGGCGCAGCACGCCCGTCGTGGTTTCCTCGGAAATGCCGACCACGTCGTCCAAAAGCTCAGGGTACTTGTCATGCATGATCTGGGTGAGGTCGCCGCCATCGTCCAGAATGATGTTGGGGCGCCAGCCGTCCGGGCCTTCGATGGTCTGCTCGATGCACCACCAAAACTCTTCTTCCGTCTCGCCCTTCCAGGCGAAGGTGGGGATTTTCACGGCGGCCATGGCGGCGGCGGCGTGGTCCTGGGTGGAGAAGATGTTGCAGGAAGACCAGCGCAGCGTGGCGCCGAGTTCGACCAGCGTTTCCATCAGCACGGCGGTCTGAATGGTCATATGCAGGCAGCCGGCGATGCGCGCGCCTTTCAGCGGCTTTTCCTTGCCGAACTCCCGGCGCAGCGCCATCAGACCCGGCATCTCGGTTTCCGCGATCGCAATTTCCTTGCGGCCCCAGTCTGCAAGCGACATGTCCGCGACCTTGCAATCGGTGAATTCACTCATCCTTGGCTCCTTAGGCTTATTCAGCGGGGCAGGCCCCGGCAGCGCGGAACCGGCAAAGGCCCCGCATTTGAACTGAGAGCGCTTTCATAGCAAGGGCGCGGGGCGGGCGCAAGCAGATATAAAGAAATCTTTATGTCTTTCTACGATTTCCCCTCCAAGCGGCCATCCCTGTGTCGTCCCGCGACTTGATCGCGGGACCCATTGGCTTTCCCAGACATAGGAGAGCCTGCGGTTGCCTGCCGCCGCGCGGCATCTCTCATCTCTGCCTGTTCCGGCCCTATTCCGGACAGACAGGAGAGTGGGCCCCGCGATCAAGTCGCGGGGCGACACCCGAAAGCTAAGAAAAGGAAACGCTCAGTCTTCTTCGCCGAAGCGGCCGGCGACGAGGGTGCTTAAGGCTTCCAGCGCCTCTTCGGCCTGGCGGCCTTCCACCTCGATGGTGATGGTGCAGCCCTTGGCGGCGGCAAGCATCATCAGGCCCATGATGGAGGTGCCGCCCACGGTCTGCCCGTCGCGCGAGACGCGCACCTTGGCGTCGTACCATTCCGCCGTCTGGACGAATTTGGCCGAGGCGCGCGCATGCAGCCCGCGCGTGTTCACGATTTCGACTTCTTTGGAAAGCACGGCCATCACTTCAAGGTCAGGAGGTTTCGCCGGCCAGCACCTTGGAGGCGATGGAGATGTATTTGCGGCCCGATTCCTGCGCCTGATCCACCGCTTCGGCAAGGGAGAGGCTGTCGCGCACGCTGGCGAGCTTGATCAGCATGGGCAGGTTGATGCCCGCGATCACCTCCACATGCGCCTTGTCCATGATGGAAATGGCGAGATTGGAAGGCGTGCCGCCGAACATGTCGGTGAGGAGGATCACCCCGTCGCCGGTATCGGCGGCGGCCACCGCATCCAGAATGTCCTTGCGGCGCTGCTCCATGTCATCGTCCGGGCCGATGCAGATGGCCGTTACATTCTGCTGGGGTCCGACGACATGCTCCGTCGCGGCGACAAACTGGCTGGCCAATTGGCCATGCGTTACAAGAACTAATCCGATCATCTAAGACCTAATATCCGCGCCGCGCATCAAATGCAAAGGCTCCCCCGAAAGTGGCGGCTATCGTGCAACCATTACGGGCCGCATGACAAGGAGAACTCGCGCGCAAAAGACAGAAATCCGTGAGGAGGCTTAACGGGAAAGCCGCGCACCCGGCCCCGGAAAGCCGGAAAGACCGATAGAGGCCAGCGCGAGCGCCACTTTGGCGGGCGCGGAGGCATCGAAGGCGTGAAGGCGCAGCAGCGGTACGGGCACGCTTTCCACTTCGCGAAAGGCAGGAAGGGGCAGGCGCGGCACCTCGGCGCGGGAGACAAGCTCGATGAGAAGGCGCAGCCGTGCTTTCGGCGCATAAGGCAGCGTGAGGATGCCGAGACCGCGGATTTCGATGAGCCCGGCCAGCGTCCCGGGCGCCGAAAGCCAGAGCGCGCCTTCTTTCACCTGCCATTCGAGCCGGTCATCACCCACAAGGCGGGCGGCCGGGTCATTTTCCAGAATGCGCCAGGCAAGATCGGACTTGCCCGCGCCGGGGGGCCCGCTCAAAAGCACCGCCTCACCGTTCCAGGCAATGGCCGTGCCGTGCAATGTCTGATGAGAGGTTTCCGGCATCACTCTTCCGCCGCTGGCAATTCGACGGTGAAGCGCGCGCCCTTCTCTTCCCGGTTCTCCGCCCAGATGCGCCCGTTATGGGCCTCGACGATCTGTTTGGAGATGGAAAGGCCGAGGCCGGAATGGCGGCCGAAAGCGCCGGGGCGGTCGGAATGGAAGCGCTCGAAGATTTTCTCAAGGCTCGATGGCTGGACGCCCGGCCCTTCATCCTCCACCGTCAAGCGCACACGGTCCTCCTCGCGCGAGACGCGCACATGCACCTGCCCGCCTTCCGGCGTGAAGGAGAGCGCGTTGTCGATGAGATTGCGCAGCACCTGGCCGAGCCTGTCGGCAACGCCGGTGACGCTATAGGCGGTGTCGGCGCGCGCGCCCACCGGCTTTTCGAATTGAACCACTTTGGCGCCGCCTGCCCCCGTCTCGTTGAAAAGATCGATCACGGTTTCGGCCAGCACGTCGAGGCGCACATCTTCCAGTTCCTGGCGCGAGAGCTCGGCATCGAGGCGGGAGGCATCGGAAATGTCGGAGATCAGCCGGTCGATGCGGCGGATATCGTGCTGGATAATATCCATCAGCCGGGCGCGCTGCTCCGGCGTCTTGGCGATGTCGAGCGTTTCGATGGCCGAGCGGATGGAGGTGAGCGGGTTTTTCAGCTCATGGGCGACATCGGCGGCAAAACTTTCAATTCCATCGATGCGGTCGTAAAGCGCTTTGGTCATATCGCGCAAGGAACCGGAAAGCTCGCCGATCTCATCGCGCCGCTCGGTGAAATCGGGGATCTCGACGCGGCCCGTCTTGCCCCGGCGCACGCGCTCTGCCGCCTCGGCAAGGCGGCGCACCGGCTCTGCGATCGTGCCCGCGAGCACGACGGAGAGAAGAATGGAAACGGCCAGCGCCACGAGAAAGACCTGGACGATGGCAAGGCGCTCGGCGCGCACGATGGCGTCGATGTCGCCGCCTTCGGTCGAAAGCATCAGCGTGCCGAGCACCGCGCGGAAACGCTGCACGGGCACGGCGACGGAGACGATGAGCTCGCCCCTATCCGAAATCCGCTCCATCGTGGCGGCGGTGCCGGTCAGCGCCAGCGCCACTTCATCGTAGATATAGCCGTTCTGACTGCCCGCCTCGCGGTAGCGCGGCAGGTCGCGGCCCGGCAGCCAGCCGCGCACCGTGTCGAAAATCCGCGTGAAGAGCCCGCGCTCATCGCCTCCGTCGGGCGGCGGCAATTCGAAGAGGATGATTTGGCCCGCATCGGTGAGCTGGCGGGAATCGAGGATCAACCAGCCGTCGCGGTCGTAAAGGCGCGCGCGGGTCTGGGTCGGCAGCACGAGGCGGCGCAGGATGGGCGCGGCTTCCTCGGCGATGATGGCGATGTCGCGCTCTTCGAAATATTCATCCGGGTTCACCCATTTGCCGCGCCGCTCGATCTGTTCCAAAGGATCGACGGTTTCGGCAAGCGGGCTCGCCGTCGCCGTCTCTCCGATGGCGCCCGCGATGATCTGCGCCTGGGTCATCAGCGACTGTTTGCGCGCATCGATGAGGCCCTGGCGGAACTGGTTGAGATAAAGAATGCCCGCGCCCAGAAGGCAAAGCGCAACGAGATTGAAGACGACGATGCGCCTTGTCAGGCTGGCAAAGCGCGATTGCAGAAGAAAGCGGCGGAAGGCGGCGGAGAGCGTGCTCCAAAGGCGGCCTGCCGCGCTCAGCGGGCGGGAGGATGCCTCCTCCGCCGCGTCCTGCCGGCTCTTACCCTGAGGCTCTTCCTCCTGCCGGGCCGCATAGCTCATTCAGGCCTCAGCTTTCCTTGAACTTGTAGCCCACGCCATAAAGCGTTTCGATGGCGTCGAAATCGTCATCGGCTTGCTTGAACTTCTTGCGCAGCCGCTTGATGTGGCTGTCGATGGTGCGGTCATCGACATAGACCTGATCATCATAGGCCGCATCCATGAGCTGGTCGCGGCTTTTCACATAGCCGGGGCGCTGGGCGAGCGCCTGCAGGATCAGAAACTCCGTCACGGTCAGCGTCACGTCCTGGCCGTTCCAGGTGCAGGTATGCCGGTCCGGGTCCATGACGAGCTTGCCGCGTTCCAGCATGCCGCCCGAGGGCTGGGCCTCGCCTTCCGGCCCGCCTTTCACCGCGCCCGAGCGGCGCAGGATCGCCTTCACCCGCTCCACCAGAAGGCGCTGGGAAAAAGGCTTCTTGATGTAATCGTCCGCGCCCATTTTCAGGCCGAACAATTCATCGATCTCGTCATCCTTGGAAGTGAGGAAAATGACCGGCAGTTCGGATTTCTGGCGCAGGCGGCGCAAAAGCTCCAGCCCGTCCATTCGCGGCATCTTGATGTCGAAGACGGCAATATCCGGCGGCGTCGCCTGCAGGCCGGCAAGAGCCGAAGCGCCGTCCGTATAGGTCTGGACGTGGAAGCCCTCCGCCTCGAGCGCGATGCTGACCGAAGCCAGAATGTTGCGGTCGTCATCCACCAGCGCAATCGTCGCCATTCAAATCCCCTTCCCATCCAGCATGGTTCAAGCTGGCCAGACGCCGGTTTGTTTCCCGGCATTTTCAAAGCCTTGCACCGCTTAAGCGGCGTTTTGGCCCAAATTGTGGCATGAGGCGGGGCAGGATCACCGCTTTATCCCCGCCCCGCCGCGCCAGGAGTATAAAGGCTTGGCCGGGCCCGCGCCATGTCTGCCAATGCTTCCCGGCGGCCGGGAGGATTGGAGGGTGGATTGGAGAGCGGGGGGCGGGGACGGCCGCTCGGCCCGGTGGTTTGACTTTGAACCGGGATCGCGCAGACTGCCTCACAAAGCGCCGGGCGAGCCGGTAAACAGGCTGGGAGTTGAAAGAATGAAAAAGATATTGGCAGGGCTGGGCGCCCTGGTGCTGGTGCTTGCCGCCATCGTGCTGGTGCGCACCTTCATGGTGGCGGCGCCGGAAAGCCCTGAGGCGGCCTTGGAAAGCGATATCGCCATTGACGCAGAAGCGGCGGCGCGCCGCCTGGGCGAGGCAATCCAGTTCAAGACCATTTCCCATCAGATCCCCTCGCAGAGCAAGGGGGAAGAATTCGTCAAATTCCGCGACTGGCTTGAGGCGACTTATCCCGCCTTCCATAACGCGGCACAGCGCGAGATCGTCAGCGATTACAGCCTGCTTTTCACCTGGAAGGGGAGCGATGAAAGCCTCGACCCCGTCCTTCTCATGTCGCATATCGACGTGGTGCCGGTGATCCCGGGCTCGGAAGGCTCCTGGGAGCATCCGCCTTTTTCCGGCACCGTCGCGGACGGGTTCATCTGGGGCCGCGGTACGATCGACAATAAAGGCTCGCTCATCGCCATGGTCGAGGCGGCCGAGATGCTGGCCGCGCAAGGGCTGAAACCCAAACGCACGATCATGTTCGCCTTCGGCCATGATGAGGAAGTGGGCGGCCCGCAGGGCAATCAGGTGATCGGCCAGCTCTTGAAAGAGCGCGGCATCCGCCTCCATTTCGTTGCCGATGAAGGCGGCATCGTCGCCGACAATCTGATGCCCGGCATCGAGGGCAAGGTGGCGCTGATCGGGATTGCCGAGAAAGGCTATATCTCGCTGACGCTGACCGCCCATGCGCAAGGCGGGCACTCGTCCATGCCGCCGCGCGAGACGGCGGTGGGCACGCTTGCCAAAGCCATCGACCGTTTGCAGAAAAAACCTTTCGAAGGCGGGATCGAAGGACCGGCGGCGCAGATGATCGACGCGCTTGCCCCCCACGCGCCTTTCCTGCAGCGCATGGTCTTCGCCAATCGCTGGCTTTTCGGGCCGGTGATCGAAAACCTGATGAGCGCCAGCCCCACTTCGGACGCGCAGCTGCGCACCACCATTGCGCCCACCATGCTGCGGGCGGGGCTGAAGGAAAACGTGCTGCCCACCAGTGCGACGGGCATCGTCAATTTCCGCATCCATCCGCGTAATGATTTCGACGATGTGGTGGACCATGTGACCGAGGCGATCGACGATCCGACGGTGACGGTGGAAATTTCCAATCCGGGGCGTCTGCCCTCAACCGTCTCACCGACGGATTCGGAAGGCTACACGCTTCTGGAGCGCCATGTGCTCGGCGCATTCCCGGGGGCCGCCGTCGCGCCCAATCTGGTGGTGGGCGGCACGGATTCGCGCCATTACGGGGAGGTGTCGGACAATATCTACCGCTTCATCCCCATCGTGCTGGGGCCGGGGGATACCGCCCGTTTCCACGGCACGAACGAGCGCATCACCGTGGAGAATATGGAAAAGGCCGTGCGCTTTTATGCCGGCCTGATCGAGGATGCGACATCGGGCGCGCAGTAAAGCCCGCCTCTCCTCAAAGAAAACGCCCGGCCCCTTTAAAAAGGGCCGGGCGCTTGATGAGCACCGGGAAATGGACAAACCGATGCGCAAGCCAGCGGCTTAGAGTTCGCTTGCCGGCTTGTCTTTGATTTCTTTCCAGTACGTGTTCGCCTGGGAAACCTTGCCGGCAACGTCTTCCAGCCACAGATCCTGCACTTTCGTGTTCAGGTTCAGGTAGAGCGTACCGTCAACGACGCGCCACACTTCCGGGTCGCCGTAGAACTTCTTGCCGACCGACACGCCGTAAGCGCAGTAGCCGCCATAAGCGGGCAGATACTTTTCCGGGTTGGCTTTGAACGCTTCGCGGTTGGCGTCGGAAGCGAAGAGGTAGCTCACGCCGTCATGCTCGAGAGCGAAGTCGCCGCTGCCGCGCAGGGGCTTCGTGTTGGTCTGGTAGGAAACGAGGTCATAGCCGCCGGCACCCACAGTCATGTGAGCAACGTCAGCACGGGCAACGCCTGCGGCGCCCATGACGAACATCACGGCGAACAGAGCGCCCATGAAGGATTTCAAAATCTGCATTGCCTTACTCCTTGGCTTGCGTGGTTAGGGCTTGCGAGGCCGGGTCTGCGTGATCGAGGCGGCACGCTGCCTGCAACCCATGGGGAAACAGATCTGTTTCCTTGCTCCAAGAAGTAATGACCGGGGGCCGATTTTCAAAACCACGACTGGCACACGCATTTTCACATGAGCGTGAGGCAAATCCCCTTCCGTTCCACCTTGCATCCGTGTAAAAAGCGGCCAAATATGGAAACAGCTCTGTTTACCCTTTTATCCGCCGCTTGGCGGCCAGTGGCCCGTACCCGATGACCCGTGCTTCCGACCTTCCCGCCGCCTCGCGCCGCGACCACCTCATCCAGACCGCCGGGCGGCTTTTCGCCCGGGACGGCTTTCACGCGACCGGGATCGACAAGATCATTCTGGAAGCCGGGGTTTCGAAGAAGACGCTCTACAGCCATTTCCGCTCCAAGGAAGAACTGATCCTGGCGGTGCTGCGTGTGCATGACAGCGCCTTCCGCAATCATTTCATGCGCAATGTGGAAAAGAACGGGCGCGATGCGCGCAGCCGTCTGACCGGGCTTTTCGATGCGGCGGAGAACTGGTTCGAGGAGCCGGGTTTTTACGGCTGCATCTTCATCAACGCGGTGGGCGAATATGCCCAGGCAAGCCCGCCCATCCGCTCCGCCTGCCAGGATTTCAAAAACATGATGCGGGCCTTCATTCTAAAGCTCTGCCGGGAGGCGGGCGCGGACGAGCCCGAAGCGCTGGCGGACGAGCTGGCGCTGCTCTTCGAAGGGGCGACGGTGACGGCGCAGGTCTCCGGCTCCTCCCATGCCGCGCGCACCGCCAAGCGTGCGGCGCAGGCATTGATCAGCGAGCATTTTTCCCCGGCTTGAAGCGCCTTACACCCGCTTCAGTGGCATATGCGCGACTTTGCGGAAGCGGAAAATAAGCAGCGCAAAGGCGATATAGATAGCCGAGCCAAGGCCCATCAAAAGACCGGGCGCGCCGAAGCCCATTTCAAACGCCATGACATAGCCGGTGGGGACACCCACCAGCCAGAAGGAACCGATGAAACGGATCATGGTGGGCCAGACATCGCCTGCCCCGCGCAAGGCGCCGATGGTGGTCGCCACCGCCCCGTCGACGACGAGCACGATCCCGGCGACGAGGAAGGTCGTGCGGGCGATCTCGATTACCGCAGGGTCCGACGTATAAAGCGCGGCGACGCCGCCCGGCAGAATGAGCGCGAGAAGCGCGAAAGGCAGCACGAAACAGGCCCCGAGCCCGATGCCGACCCAGCCCGCACGGCGCATATTGGGCGCATCGTCCCGGCCGATGGCATTGCCCACCCGCACGGAGGTGGCCGAGGAACAGCCGATCGCCATCATCAGCACAAGGATCATGGCATTGACGACGACATGATAGGCGGCAAGTTCTTTTTCCCCGAGATAGCCCGCCATCAAAATGAGCGTCTGGAAGGCGGCGGCATCGAGCGCCATCATCACCGCCATGCCGGTGCCTTGTGCGCGAAGGCGCCTGCCCGTCGAGGCGCCGAGACGGCGCGCCTCCGCCCACCAGCGCAACAGCTTGACGCGCAGGCCGAACGGATCTTCCCCCTCCCGCCAGACCATGGAGAAGATGTAAGCGAGGATCGCGGCGGCAAAGAACCAGCGCGTTAAGGCCGTGGCGACGGCCGCGCCCACCGCGCCCATCGGCTCGCTCCAACCGGCCAGCCCGTAAATGAAAAAGCCGTTGAGCGCGATATTGAGCAGATTGGCCGCCGCCATGATGTACATGCCGACACGCGGGCGCTGGATCGATTCCAGGAAATAGCTGGAGCAGATGTAAATCAGAAGCCCCGGCATGGAGAGGCCGAAGGCGAGCGAGACCCCGCCGCCGCCCGCCGCAAGCTCTGGGCTCTGGCCGATGGCCAGAAGCAGCGGCTCGCCGAGCGCGCAAATGATGCCAAAAACAATTCCGAGCAGGACAGCGTGATAAAGCCCGGCGCGCCAGGCCGCGCCCGCCGCGCGGAAATCGCTCGCCCCGTAAGCCTGGCTCGCCAGGATCATCGTGCCCTGCAAAAGCCCGATCGACATCAAAAGGAAGACCGACTGAATGGCGATGCCGAGCGCAAGAAAGGCCAGCTCGCCCGCCCCGTAATGGCCGACCATGATCGTGTCGGCGGTGAAAATGCCGACCATGCCCGCGCGCGCCAGCACCACGGGGAAGGCAAGCGTCAGCGTGCGCTTGATGTGAAGGGCGAAGGAATCGAGCGGCCAGACAGACGCAGGCGCTGCGGGCGCGGAAACGGGATCGAGGGGGCGTGCCATCGCCTGGCCTTTCTTCATTCAACAAATATGGGAACGCATGAAGATGCGGCTAGCGCCGAAGCCTGCCTTTAAACTCAAGCGGCAATCTGGTCTGGCACAGCTTTCCAGTATATAAGCAGGCCATGACACTCGCCCAGAAAAAACCCGAAAAATCCGCCCTTGCCGTGACGGCGCGCCAGCTCATCCGTGCCGGGCGCTTCGTGCCGCTGGCGACGCAGGAAGCCAAAAACGGCGCGCCTTTCGTCAGCCTGGCGCAGACCGCCTGCCTGATGGACGCCGCGCCGCTCTTGCTCATCTCGCGCCTTGCCGCCCATACCCGCCATATCGAGGCGAACCCCGAGATCAGCCTTCTCTTCGAGACACCGGGAGCGGAAGGGGCCGAGCGCATGAACCTTGCCCGGGTGAGCGTCCAGGGGCGGGCGGAAAAGCTGGAAGGCGAGGAGGCGGCCCGCGCCAAGGCCCGCTTTACCGCGCTGCATCCGGAAACGCGGGACTATGACACAGCGCTCGATTTTTCCTATTACGCGCTGCGCCCTTCAGGCGGGCGGATCGTGGAAGGTTTCGGGCGGATCGGCAATCTTTCCGCCGCCGATCTTACCTTCCCGCTCGAGGGGGCCGAGGCGCTGGTGGAGGGGGCGGAGGGCATCAGCGCCCATATGAACGAGGACCACGCCGACGCCATCGCCCTTTACGCGGTGAAACTTCTCGGGCGGCAAGAGGGAGCCTGGCGGATGAGCGGCATCGACCCGGAAGGGGCGGATCTCGTGCTCGATACCGAAGTGCCAGGGGACGGCACTCCCACGGGCAAGGGCCGGCATTTCGCAAGGCTCGACTTCCCCGCCCCGGTCTTCACGCCCACCGAAGCCCGCCAGATGCTGGTGGCGCTGGTCAAGGAAGCCCGCGCCAAGGCTTAACGGGCCGCCGAAGGGGCTTGGAGGCCTTTTCCGGTTCCTCTTTTGTGCTCTTTTTACCCGGCTTCTTTCCGGCCGGCACGCCCCGTTTACCAAGGCGGCAAAAGGGCTGGAAAGGTGCGGCAATTTCACCCCTTCCCCCGTCCGAATCCAGTTGCGCAGCGGGGGGCGCGACACTATGGTGACGCGCACTTGGCGGGAGATGCCGGGCGAGGCAGCCTGGCACCATATAGCCAAAGTTGGAGCAGGGGTTCGGAGCCGCGTCGGCCGCACGGCCCCTTCTTTGCTGGGAACATGTTTTGAGTTGAACGGGCGGGGTCTCCCGCCTCTTTAGATTATTGGTACGTCACGTCTTGGCGATTGGCGGTTTCAACCCCTCCCGAAGACTGGGTGTCGGCTCCGGTTCATCCCTCACCCATACGTGACAGATTGGCGAGACACGAGGAGAGTGGGCGTGAAACAGACTGGGCTGTACATCAGCAAAAACGGTGTGGACAAACAGGGCTTCACCAATCTTGAAGCGGTGCATTGGAATTACCGGCCCGCCAAGCTTTACGAAGAAGCCATCCGGCGCGAGGAAGCCGAACTGTCCGCGCAAGGCGCGATGGTGGTCCGCACCGGCGAGCACACCGGCCGCTCCGCCCAGGACAAATTCATCGTCCGCGACGAGAAGACCGAAAACACCGTCTGGTGGGACAATTCCAAATCGATCACGCCCGAGCAGTTCGACACGCTCCACCAGGACATGCTGAAACATGCCGAGGGCAAAGAACTTTTCGTTCAGGACCTTTTCGGCGGCGCCGACCCCACTCACCGCCTGCCGACCCGCGTCTTCACCGAACTTGCCTGGCATTCGCTCTTCATTCAGAACCTGCTTATCGAACCCAAGCCGGAAGAGCTTCCCGAATTCGATCCGAAATTCACGATCATCAACCTGCCCAGCTTCCGCGCCGACAAGGCCCGCCATGGCTGCCGCACCGAAACCGTGATCGCCTGCAACTTCACCAAGCGCATCGTGCTGATCGGCGGCACCTCCTATGCCGGTGAAACGAAGAAATCCGTCTTCTCCATGCTCAATTACGAGCTGCCCGAAAAGCGCGTCATGCCGATGCACTGCTCGATCAATGTGGGTGAGAAAGACGACTCGGCCATCTTCTTCGGCCTGTCGGGCACCGGCAAGACCACGCTCTCGGCCGACCCCAAGCGCACGCTGGTGGGCGACGACGAGCATGGCTGGTCGGAAAACGGCGTCTTCAACTTCGAAGGCGGCTGCTATGCCAAGATGATCAACCTGTCGGCGGAAGCGGAGCCGGAAATCTACGCGACGACGCAGCGCTTCGGCACCGTGCTTGAAAACGTCGTGATGGACCCGCAGACCCGCGAACTCGACTTCAACGACAATTCGCTGACTGAGAACACCCGCGGCGCCTATCCGCTGTCCTTCATTCCGAATGCCAGCGAAACGGGCCGCGCCGGGCACCCGAAAAACATCATCATGCTGACGGCGGATGCCTTCGGTGTGCTGCCGCCCATCGCCAAGATGACGCCGTCCCAGGCCATGTATCACTTCCTCTCCGGTTACACGGCGAAAGTGGCCGGCACGGAAAAAGGCGTGACGGAGCCGGAAGCCACGTTCTCGACCTGCTTCGGCGCGCCTTTCATGGCCCGCCATCCTTCCGAATACGGCAACCTGCTGCGCGATCTCATCGCCGAGCACAATGTGGACTGCTGGCTGGTAAACACCGGCTGGACGGGCGGCGCATACGGCACGGGCCAGCGCATGCCGATCCGCGAAACCCGCGCGCTGCTTTCCGCAGCTCTCGACGGCTCGCTCGCCAATGTCGACTTCCGCTTCGATCCGTTCTTCGGTTTCCAGGTGCCGACCTCCGTGCCGGGCGTCGACATGACGATCCTGAACCCGCGCGAAACCTGGGCCGACAAAGCCGCTTACGACACGCAGGCCGCCAAGCTCGTCTCGATGTTCATCGAGAACTTCCGCAAGTTCGAATCCTATGTCGACCCGGAAGTGCGCGACGCAGCGCCGGCCCCTGCACGGGCCGCGCAGTAACACCTTCGCCCTTCAGGGCCGCGAGAACAAAGCCGCGCTTTTAAAAGAGCGCGGCTTTTCTTTTGGGCAGCCGCCTCCCCGTCCGTCTCGCTTGCCGGGAGCAGGAGTGTTAGGCTTTTGAAAAAGGGAGGACGCCATGAGCGACAATAAAAGCCAGAACGCGCAAACCGTGCTGAACTTCATCAATGCCTGGACGCGGCTCGATGCCGAAGAGATCGCCGCGTTTTTCACCGAGGACGGCACCTATCACAATATGCCGATCGACCCGGTGAGCGGACGGGAGACGGTGAAAGCCTTCGTTGCAGGCTTCATCAACGATTGGAAGGCGACGAACTGGGACGTGCTCTCGCTCGTTGCCGAAGGTGAGACGGTGATTGCCGAGCGCGTCGATCATATTCACCTGAAAAGCGGCAAGAGCATCGATTTTCCCTGTCTGGGCATTTTCGAAATGAAAGGCGGCAAGATCAAAGTCTGGCGCGATTATTTCGACATGAACACCTATGTGCAGGGCGCGTCCTGATCACTCCAGCCGGTCCTGCGGGGAAATACCCTGCTCCAAAAGATAGGCGTCGAGATCGCGGCCCGGCACTTTGGGATAGCGCACGCCGGGCAGCACGAGATCGCGCATCCGGTCGGCCCTGAAAACGCGGAAGGCCTCGCGCTTTTCGCACCAGGCCGGCACGATCCAGACATGGCCGTAAAAGGCAAGCGAGAGCGGCCAGACGGTGCGCTCGCTCTGCTCGCCTTTGGCGTTCACATAGCCGAAACGGATCTTGGCGCGCCGGCGCACCGCCTTGCGGATCGCGGCAAGGTCCACGACGATTTCAGCGCGGTAATGATCGGGCGGTGCCATGACGCCGAACGCGTCCATCTGCTTTTGCAAAGGCGGCGGCAGGACGGCGCGCAATTTGGCAAGCACCGCGCGGGCGCTTTCTGCAAGCTCCTCATCCGCCCAGCTTGCAACGATGCGCGCGCCGAGCGCCAGCGCTTCGGCTTCGTCCTCGGTGAACATGAGCGGCGGCAGGTCGTAGCCCGGGCGCAGGAGATAGCCGATCCCCGCCTCCCCTTCGATGGGCACGCGGCTTGCCTGCAGATCGGCAATGTCGCGGTAAATCGTGCGCACCGAGACTTCCATCTTGCCGGCAAGCTCATCCGCCGTCACCACCCGGCGGTGGCGGCGCATATATTCCACAATGTCGAACAACCGGTCGGCGCGTCTCATGAAAAGATCCTGCCACAGGGCTCCTGACAGCAGGGTGTCAGGAGGCGCGGGCTAAAGCTAGTCCATTCCGCCAGCACGGCAGATGCGCGAAATGGAGAGACGCAATGAGCAACATTATCAAGACGCCAAGCACGGGTAACAAAGCCCCGAAAATCGAGCTTTACGGCTTTTCCAGCAAGGTGCCGGGCGTGCCCGACCCCAGCGCCTTTGTCGTCAAGCTGGAAACGGCTTTGCGCCTTGCCGGTATCGGCTATGAGCGGCGCGACATGCCGAACCCCGCCAAGGCGCCGAAAGGCAAGCTGCCCTTCATCGTGGCGGACGGGGAGAAGGTGGGCGATTCCACCTTGATCATGAAATGGCTGAAGGCGCGGCGGGGCGTCGATCTCGACTGGCACTTAACGCCGCTGGAGCGGGCCCGCTCCCACGCCTTGCAGCGCATGCTCGAAGAGCGGCTTTACTGGGCGATCGTTTATACGCGCTGGTGCGAGAAGGAAAACGAGTGGCTGGAAAAGGAGATTTTCTTCGGCGATGTGCCCGCCCCGATCCGCTTTTTCGTTTACCGCGCGGTGCTGAAACAGATGAAGACGGCGCTCCACCATCACGGGCTCGGCCGGCATACGCGGGAGGAAATCTATGCCTTCGGCGCAGAGGATCTTGCCGCGCTCGCCGCCGAGCTCGGCGATAAGCCTTATCTTTTCGGCGAGCGCCCCTCCCTTGCCGATGCGAGTGCCTTTGGCATTCTCGTCAATATTATAGGCATTCCGCAGATCAAAAGCCCGCTCATCGATGCGATGCGGACCCATGACAATCTCATCGCCTATACGGACCGGATGCTGGAGCTTTTCACGATCCAAGCGCCTGCATTGCAAAAGGCAGCTTAAGTCTCGCCGCTGCGCCGGGGCTGAGCCCCCTCCGGCGCGGCGGCTCATCTATTTTTCCGGCGCTAATCTTTCTTCTTCGCCTCGCGCTGGGCTTTTTCTTCTTTCTTTTTCTCGATCTTTTTTTCTTCCGAGACTTTTTCGAGATAGACGATGCGCCAGTCCGCCCCGGCGCGCAGGCGCGTTTCCTCGGAGAAGGGTTTGACGAGCCCGTCCTTGTCGATGGCAAGAAGCATATTATCGGTGCCGCCGATCTGTTCCGAAAGCGCCTCGAAACCGAATTCTTCCGTCAGGCGGGTGAGGCGCACCTTATAGCCCGCGCGCAGCAATTCTTGCGCCCGCTCCAGCGTCAGTTCCGGCTTGAAAAGGAGATGGCCGCGCAGTTCCAGCGGCAGCGGATCGGCGCCCTTCTCGAAAGTTGCCGGGTCATGGCGCACGGAAAAAACATTGGCCGAGCCGAATTCATGGCGATAGCGCATGCAGGCAAGCGCATTGAGCGCGGGCTGGCGGGAGAGCGCGAGAAGCGAGCCCACGCCCACCAGATCAAGTTCGCGGTCGGCATATTCGGAGACCGGATTACCGAAGAAAGTGGAAAGGCCCTTCATGCGCGCAGCTCGCGTCTGGCTCCAGGACGTGTCGGCGACAAGCACGCGCACGCCCCGCTCATGCAGGACTTCGGCCAGCGCCAGGGCAAAGGGATTAGCGCCGACGATCAGAACACCGCGCGCGGCGGGCTCGGCGACTTTCAGCAATTCGGCAACGGGACGCGCCGTCAGGCTTTGCAGAATGACGGTAACCATGATCATGACGAGCGTGAGCGGCACGAGGAGCTCAGCCCCTTCCACCCCTGCTTCCTGCAATCGCACGGCGAAGATCGCGGAAATCGCGGCAGCGACAATGCCGCGCGGCGCGATCCAGGATAAAAGCGCCCGCTCGCGCCAGCTCGTCTCCGTGCCGATGGTGGAGACAAGCACATTGAGCGGGCGGGCGATGAACAGAATGATCGCCATGAGAAGGGCAAGGCCGCCCGCGATTTCCATCATGCCGCCGAAATCCACCCGCGCGGCAAGCACGATGAAAAGCGCGGAGATGAGAAGGACCGAAAGACTTTCTTTAAAGTCGATCAGCTCACCCGTACGCAGGCCCGGCAGATTGCCGAGCACGATGCCCATGACCGTGACGGCGACAAGCCCGCCTTCATGACCGAGTGTATTGGCAAGCGTGAAGGCAAGCAGCACAAGGCCGAGCGTGGAAACATTGATCAGATAGTCAGGAATGGCATGACGGCGCAGCGCCCAGCCGAAGGCAAAGCCGAAGACGGCGCCCACCGTCCCGCCAATGGCAAAAACTTCGAGGAAGGCGAGGACGGCGCTTCCCTCCGTCATGGCGCCGGCGGCAACGATCGCCTCGAAAAGCACAACGGCAAGCACGGCGCCGACGGGATCGATCAGGATCGCTTCCCAGCGCAGCACCTGCGCCACCTTATCGTTCGGCCTAATGGTGCGCAAAAGCGGCATGACGACGGTGGGGCCCGAAACCGCACCGATCGCCCCGAAGAGCAGCGCGAGGGGCCAGGGAAAGGCAAAAATTTCATGCACCGCCCAGCCCAGAATGAGCACGGTGACAAGAACGCCCACCGTAACGAGGCGGATGACCGGCGTTGCCGCCCCGCGCAAATCCGCAAAGCGCAAGGTGAGCGCGCCTTCAAAGAGAATGACGGCGACGGCCATGGAAATCGTCGGAAAGAGAAGATCGCCGAAAACCGCATCGGGATTTAAAAGCCCGAGCCCCGGGCCAAGCAGGAAGCCCATGAAGAGAAGCGGCATGATGGCCGGGGTGCGCAGGCGCGCGCCCAGCCATTGCGCAAAAACGCCGCCCGCAACGATCAGCGTGATGGCAAGAGTGGGATCGGTGATGGGCGCCATAAAGGGCCTTTTCTCTTGTTAGACATTCCCCGGAAAAGGAGCGATATCAGTGGGCCTCGTCCCAATTATCCGCCGCATTCGCTTCCACATCCAGCGGCACCGAGAGGGCGATAGCAGGCTCGGCTGCTTTCGACATGACATCGCAGACAAGCTTGCAGGTCTTTTCGGTTTCTTTTTCCGGCGCCTCGAAAATCAATTCGTCATGCACCTGCAAGAGCATGCGCGCTTTCAAATCCACCCGTGAGAGCGCGCCGGCCATATGGATCATGGCGCGGCGGATGATATCGGCAGCGGAACCTTGAATGGGGGCGTTGATTGCCGCGCGTTCCATGAAGGAACGGCGGGCGCCGTTTTTGGAATTGATTTCGGGCAGATGAATTTTGCGCCCGAAAATCGTTTCCACGAAACCGTTCTTATGCGCGCTTTCCTTGGTGCTTTCCATGTAATCGCGGATGCCGGGGAACCGCTTGAAATAAAGATCGATATAATCACCCGCCTCGCTGCGCGAAATGCCGAGCTGATTGGCAAGACCGAAGGCGGAGATGCCGTAGATGATACCGAAATTAATAGCCTTGGCCCTTCGGCGCACGGAGGGCTCCATGCCTTTGATCGGCACATTGAAAATCTCGCTCGCCGTCATGGCATGAATGTCGAGCCCGTCCGCAAACGCGTCTTTCAGCTCCTTGACGCCGGCAATATGCGCGACAAGGCGCAGTTCGATTTGGCTATAATCCGCGCTGATGAGCTTCATGCCCTTTTCGGCGATGAAGGCGGTGCGGATGCGCCTCCCGTCCTCGGTGCGCACGGGAATGTTCTGCAGATTGGGCTCGCTCGAGGCAAGCCGCCCCGTGGTGGTGGAGGCCATGGAATAAGAGGTGTGAACGCGGCCCGTCTCCTTGTTGATATATTCGGGCAAGGCGTCGGTATACGTGCTTTTCAGCTTGGAAAGACCGCGCCAGTCGAGAATACGCTGCGGCAGTTCATGGCCTTGCGCGGCCAATTCTTCCAGCGCCGCGGCATCCGTGCTCCAGGCGCCGGTCTTCGTCTTGCGCCCGCCGGACAGGCCCTTCTTGTCATAAAGAATTTCACCGAGCTGCTTGGGCGAGCCGATATTGAATTCCTCGCCCGCCAGCTCGTAAATCTCTTCTTCATAAGCGCCCATTTTCTGGGAGAACTCACCCGACAGGCGCGAGAGCACCTGCCTGTCGATCTTCACCCCCTCATGCTCCATATCCACGAGGACGGGGACGAGCGGGCGCTCCAGCGTTTCATAGACGGTGATTTTCTTTTCCGCGACGAGACGCGGTTTCAGAATCATGTAAAGGCGCAGCGTCACATCCGCATCTTCGGCAGCATAGCGCGTCGCCTTCGGGATCGGCACTTGATCGAAGGTAATCTGGGATTTGCCGCTGCCCGCGATCTCTTTAAAAGGAATGGGCTCATGGCCGAGATGGAGCTTGGAAAGCTCGTCCATGCCATGGCCGTGGAGCCCGGCATCCAGCGCATAGGACATGAGCATCGTATCGTCGATGGGCGCGACATCGATGCCATGGCGTTTCAGAACCTGGAGATCATATTTCAGGTTCTGCCCGATTTTCAAAACCGCCGGGTCTTCCAGAACGGGTTTGAGGAGGCCGAGCGCCTCATCGAGACTTATTTGCTCGGGCGTGCCATTGCCATCGAAATCGAGCCCTTCGCCCGAACCATGCTGCAAGGGAATGTAACAGGCCTTGCCGGGGCGCGTTGCAATGGAGACACCGACAAGGCGCGCGGCCATGGCATCGAGCGAATCCGTTTCGGTGTCGAGCGCCATGAAGCCCTGATCTTTGGCTTCCTTGAGCCAGGCTTTCAGTGCGCCCGGCTCCGTCACCGTTTCATAAGCATCAGGATCAATGGGCGCCTCGACGCTGGGCGAGACTGCGCCCGGCGCACCGCCGCGCTCGGTGGGTCCTTTCGCCTCGACAATGACGGGGGCGTCCGCCGGATGCTCGCCTGCGGCAGGCACCTCATCCGCTTCCACGCCAAGCTCGGAGGCGACACGCTTTGTCAGCGTGGTGAATTCCATATCTTTCAAGAAGCCGATGAGTTTCACCGGATCGGGTGTCTTGATGTCCATCTCTTCAAGACCCACCGTCACCGGCACGTCCTGCTTGAGGCGTACGAGATCGCGGCTGATGCGCGCCTGGTCGGCAAACTCGATCAGGTTCTCCCGGCGCTTCTTCTGTTTGATTTCCCCGGCCCGCTCCAGAAGCGTGTCGAGATCGCCATATTCATTGATAAGGAGCGCCGCCGTCTTGATGCCGATACCGGGCACGCCCGGCACATTATCGACCGAATCGCCGGCCAGCGCCTGCACATCGACGACCTTATCCGGCCCGACGCCGAATTTTTCCTCGACCTCCGCCGGACCGATGGCTTTCAGCTTCATCGTATCGAGCATGTCGATATTGCCGTTGACGAGCTGCATCAGGTCTTTGTCGGACGAGACAATGGTGACGCGCGCGCCGTTTGCCGCCGCCTGGCAGGCATAAGTCGCAATAAGATCGTCCGCCTCGAAGCCTTCCATCTCGATGCTGGGCACATCGAAAGCGCGCACGGCATCGCGGATAAGGGCGAATTGCGGGACGAGATCCTCGGGCGCGGGCGGGCGGTGCGCTTTATAATCGGCATAAAGCTCGTTGCGGAAGCTCTTGCCGGAATGATCGAAAATCACCGCAAGATGCGTGGGCTCGAACTCGTCTTTCGTGTCCTGCAAGAGTTTGTAAAGCATGTTGCAGAAACCGCTGACGGCGCCCACCGGCAGCCCGTCGGATTTACGCGTCAAAGGTGGCAGCGCGTGGTAGGCGCGGAAAATATAGCCCGACCCGTCCACCAGAAAAATGTGATCGCCTTTACCGGGCAATTTTCCATCCGGCTTTTTTACTTCAGGCGATTTCGTTTTTGCCGTGTTCGATTCTTTTTTGGATGACATGAGTGCCGGTTTTTCCCTGCCTGCGCGCTGACGTTCCGCCGATAGGCGCGCATAATGGCACCTTCCGCAGGGCTTGGGAAAGACTGCAGTTCCTTTTTTGCCCGGCAGTTGTCAGGCGGTGCAATTGACCCCATATGGGGCCGGTGATAGAGAGCCATGTAAGATCCTGCCTCTCAAGACCATTCACCGCCGCCGGGAGGGACTGCATGGCTTCGCATGTTGCGCATGATGCCGAAATTGAAACGCCGGTGCCCGCAGAGCCGGGCGCGAGCGCTGCTCAATTCAATGCCATTGAAGCCAGGGGCCTGAGAAAGGTCTACCGCGCCTCGGGCGGGCAGCCCGCCAAGGAAGCGCTGAAAGGCATCGATCTTGCCATTCCCCGCGGCTCGATTTTCGGCCTTTTGGGGCCGAACGGGGCCGGCAAATCCACCTTCATCAATATTTTGGCCGGGCTGGTGATGAAAACCTCCGGCAATGTCTCGCTTTGGGGCTTCGATATCGACGTCAATCCGCGCCAGGCGCGCGCCGCCATTGGCGTCGTGCCGCAGGAGCTGCATATCGACCCGTTCTTTACGCCCGCCGAGGCGCTGGAGCTGCAGGCCGGGCTTTACGGCGTGCCCCGCCCGGAGCGGCGGACCATGGAAATTCTGGGCGCCATGGGCCTTGCCGACAAGGCGGATGCTTATGCGCGCACACTTTCAGGGGGCATGCGCCGCCGCCTCCTCGTTGCCAAGGCCATGGTGCACAACCCGCCCATTCTGGTGCTGGACGAGCCGACGGCAGGCGTCGATATCGAGCTGCGCAAACAGCTTTGGGATTATGTGCTGGAGCTGCACGCGAAAGGCACGACCATCGTGCTCACCACA
Organism: Tepidicaulis marinus; assembly: GCF_000739695.1. Classification (GTDB taxonomy): domain Bacteria; phylum Pseudomonadota; class Alphaproteobacteria; order Parvibaculales; family Parvibaculaceae; genus Tepidicaulis; species Tepidicaulis marinus. The sequence continues at coordinate 398,695 of NZ_BBIO01000001.1, read as the reverse complement.
CATTATCTTGAAGAGGCCCAGTCGCTTTGCGACGAGATCGCCATCATCAATCACGGTGAAGTGGTGGCCTGCGAGCCGACGGGGCAATTGCTTTCGCGGATCGAGGAAAAACGGCTGATCATCGTGCCCGACACGCCCTTGAGCGCGCTGCCGCCGCAGCTTGCAGCCCTCAAAGCGGAACTGCGCGAGGATGGGCGCCTTGCGGTGCGTTACAATCCGGCGGAGATGAAGGCTGGCGACATTTTGGCCCAAATCGGCAATGCAGGCGTGCGCGTCGCCGATGTTTCGACGGAAGAAGCCGATCTTGAAGACGTCTTCCTGCAGCTCACCTCGTCGCGCAGGTAAATCTATTTTCTGAAAAAACCGCGCCGCCGGAAAAAGAGATAGGCCCCGCTGCCCATCAGAACGATGGGCACGAGCCCTGTCGCCAGCACGATGGCAGCCCCTGCCGGTCCCCAGAAATCACCGATATGGATGGGGTATTTCAGGTCCGAAAGCCACATACCCGTGCCCTTGCCTTCCCAGGCATAGGAGGAGACGAGCTTGCCGGTTTGCGGGTGAAAAGCGCCGTAAGTCGTGCCATTGGGATGGGGGTCTTCTTCATGGCGGTAGCGCACCACGACGGGCGATTTTTCATCCGCGGGCAGCCTGATCCAGGTAGGCACGGCCTCGGGCATTTCACGCGCGGCGATGTCTTTTATCTCTTCCAGGCTGAGAGAAGGCGCGCCTTCCACCCGCTCGATGGCAGGCGGCTGGGAGGGCGGCGTACCGCCCAGCGTCAAAAGCAGCGCGTAAGCGGTGACTCGGTAAAAGACCAGCATCACACCCGTCAGGGCACTGATGAATAAAAGTGCCCAGCCCACCGTGCCGGTAAACCGGTGAAGATCGAAAGCGGAAGCGGCAAGCGGCACGCCGCGCAGGCGCGGCTTGAAGAGGCGGGCAAAACGCCCCTTGCGCCAGGCCAGCACGGCGCCGCTGATGAGCAGGAAAAGCACGAGGATGCCGACAATGCCGTTCGCCGTATGTCCACTCTCGCCCATCAGGAGATGGATATGGAGGTCTTTGAGAAAACCGACGAGCCCGTCTTTCTCCCCGCGCATCCCGAGCAGTTTGCCGGCGCCCGCATCGACATAGGCAATAAGGTGCGGCTCATCGGAAGACCAGAACTCGACCGGATGTTCAGGCGTTCTCGGCAACCGGATAAAGGCGAGCTGGAAATCCGGCAGGCTTTCCCTCAGCACCGCAAGGCCTGCATCGAGATCGCTTGGCGCGCCTTCTTCCACCGCGAAAAGATGCGGATTGAGCGCGCCGTCTATCTCATCGTCGAAAACCAGAATGCTGCCGCTCAGCGCCAGCACGAAAAGAACGAGACCCGCCGTGATGCCGGTCCAATGATGCAGTTTTGCCAGAAACGCGCGCACGGCTATTCTCCGAAAGACAGAAGGGAGCCGGCACTTCTTTGAAAGAAGGCCGGCTCCCGGTCAGGCCTGTTCCTGCGAGGAACTTACCATTCGATCGAGTAGGTCAGGCTCGCCATGCGCCCAGGACCTTTATTGTAGGCATAAGCGACATTGAAGGCCGCATTGACCACGGGGAAATAATCCTCATTGAAGAGATTATCCACGCCAAGCTCGAGGCGGCCGGGGCCGACATCGAAAGAGCTGTAGAGATCGACCAGCGTGTAGACATCGCTGTCGCCCCGATAGGCGCCTGTGGTGAAGGGCTCGCGGTGTCCTGAATGCAGGGCCTGAAGGCGGGCGTTCCACCACTCGGTTACCTCGTAATCCACATAGGCCGTCAATTTCAGCGGCGGAATGCGGGTATTGTCGAGATCTTCTTCGTAAGAGCCGTTGCTGTCGAGATCGACATGACCGTCCATCCAGGTGGCGGTGCCGCCGAGCTTCCAGCGCGGGGCGGGCGTCACATTGAGCGCGGCCTCGATGCCCCAGATTTCCTCAGGCGCTTTGACGAGGTTCAAATTGGTCGTGGAATAGGTCGTACCTTTTTCCGATTCGGAGAAGAAGACGGCGACCGACCCGTCCGCCCAGTCATTGGCGGTGCGCAGGCCAAGCTCGTAATTGTCGACAAGCTGAGCTTCGGAGGCAACCTCGCTGGCATTGTTGATGGTCGTGCTGTCGCGAATGACGCGGCCGAGATCGGCAACGGAGAAGCCCTGCGAGAAGCCGCCATAAAGTTCCGAGCGCTCGGAGAGATAGACGACACCATTGAGATTGAAGAGCGCTTCCTGCAGCGAGATTTCCCCGCCCTGCACGAAACGGCCCGGCCGGTTCGTCACGCTGTCGATATCGACGGTGATGTCTTCATAACGCACACCGCCGCGCACAAGGCCCCACTCGCCCACCGGAATTTCAAGCTCGGCGAAACCGGCAATGGCGTTCTGCTCCATGACGGGCACGATGGTCGGCCCGTCGATGCCCGCCTGCACGGTTTCATCGCGCAGATAGTCGGCGCCCCACAGCAGCTTCATATCGGTGCCGGCAACTTCGAACGGCGTTTGCATGGTTAGCCGCCCGCCCCATTTTTCCGACTGGACTTCGGTTTGCGCAAAGCCGGGGAACTTGCCGAAGCGGGAGGTGATGTCACCGTAATAGACCTGCGCGGCAAGCTCGGAGCCGAGCACGGCACTATGGGTATATTCGCCGTTGATCATCAGGTTTTCGGTGCCCGGCTCTTCCACATTCGGGCTGCCCTTGACGGCGGGCGTCTTGATGCCGGCAGCCGGGTTGCCGAGGCCGAACGTATATTCGGTGTCCTGCAGGAACTCGAAATAGTTCGCCGAAAGCTCGAAGCGCTGATTGGCGTCGGGCTCGAAGTCGAGCTTACCGAGAAAGTTCCATTCGTCGGTATCGGCAAAGCCGCCTTGTACACCGAGCGAATCCGGGGGAATGCGGTCGCCGTCCCCATCGAAGATGCTGTTGCGGCTGACGAAAGTGCCTGCGGCCAGGAAGTCGATCTCGCCTTCGCGGCCCGAGAGCGAATGCGTCGTCTGATATTGCATGGAATCGCTCGGATGGTCGGTCGAAAAGCGGATGCCGACTTCCGACTTGGCTTTCAGCGCGCCGTCTTCGGGCCGCTTCGTGATGATATTCACAAGACCGCCCGTCGCGCCGAAACCGTAAGCGGCGGTGCCGCCGCGCACGATTTCAATGCGCTCGATGGCATCCGGGTCGATCGTGTTGAGGTCCCGGCTGGCGCCGCGCAGCGGCGTCGATTGCGGCACCCCGTCGATCAGCGTCAGGAAATCGCGCCCGCGCAGGGTCTGGCCGAAATTGGACAGCGCCTCCGAAGAGGTCGCAAAACCGGGCGTCGTATTGGAGAGAATATCGCCGAGATTGCGGTTGATCTTGGCTTCCCGCTCGACCGTTTCCTCATCCACCACCGTGACGGAGCGGGTGAGCTCGGAAACCGGCGTTGCCGCGCGGGTGGCGGTGACGACGATCTCGCCCGCATTTTCTTGCTCCGCAAATGCCGGCAGCGCGGCGAGCGTCAAAGCGAGCGCGGCGGGCGCCGCCCAAAGGCCGGCGCGGGTGGCGACGAGAGCCGCCTTGGACTTGTTCATGTGCTTGACCATTTGCATCCCCTCAAATTGGCCCGTTAAAGTTGCCGGACCTTATTGAAAATGAGAATGCCTATCAATATGAATCTGGAGAAAATTTTCGGGGCGGAAAAGACGCAGCGGTGCAGGGAACTTAAGCCAGGCTTACATGCGGGCGAGCGCGCAAATCGCCCCGGCCAGCGCCTTGGCATTGAGCCCGCCGCCTTCAGCCAGGGGATGGCGCAAATGGAGGGCGCCTTCGATCAGCGAGACGACGAGGGCGGCCCGCTCCGCGCGTTTTTTCGGCGGCAGATCGGCGTTGAGCCGGGCGAGCAGGTCCGCCGCCCCTTTGCGGTACTCGGCGTAATATCGCTCCAGCGAGCGGGCGATGCGCGCATCCTCGCGGGCCAGGGCCGCCATTTCCGACATGAAGAGATCGCAGCTATCAAGATAAGCCTCATCTTCCAGAAGCCGGGCGAGCGCCTTTTGCAGTTTCTGCTCCGGCGGGCCGGAGGCTTCCTCGAAATGCTGCAGAAAGACGCCGGAATCATGCTCGATAAAACGCTCGAAAAGCCGCGCCAGAAGGTCCGAGGCATGAGGAAAATAGTGCTGCAAATGACTGAGGCGCATGTCGAGGCGGGCAGCAAGCCCGCGCAATGAGAACGCCGCCAGCCGGTCTTCCTTCAATAGAAGATGCGCGGCATCGAGAATGCGCGCTTCGGTTTCCGCCCGCTTTTGCTGGCGCGTGGCCCCTTGCTTCGCGCGCAAAGCGGGGCTTTCCCGGTCCTTTTCGGCAAGCGCCGCGCCACTTTTGGCTGCGCTTTTTCGTTCCGCCATCTCTGCCTCGTTCGCCCCGCGCGCGGCCTTGCGGGCGCACGCACGGGCTGCACTTGTAATTTATTGGTCAATGACCAATATTATGCCAAGACTGGTCACTGACCACCTTACAGCATTTTTTCCGAGGGAGGAGCCTCATGCCGGAAAATCTTTCACCATCTGTCCTGATTGCCGGCGGCTACGGCGTGGTGGGCAGCGACATCGCGCGGCTGATCCGCGCCTATCACCCGGGCATCCGCATCCTGCTCGGCGGGCGGCATCCTGAAAAAGGCCGTGCCCTCGCCGAAGAGCTTGGCAATGCGGCACCCGTGGCGCTCGATCTTTCGGGCAAGCAGCCGCTTCTTGCGGGGCAGGAGGTGCCCAGCGCCGTCATCGCCGCCGTTCACGACAGCTCCAACCGGCTGCTCGATTATGCGATTTCAAATGGCGCGGGCCTTATCGAAATCGCAAGGGCGGGGGACGAGCTCATACGGGCCATGATCTTCACCGCGCAGCGCGCGCCCAAAAAACCCGTGCTCTTTTCCAGCAACTGGATGGCGGGCATTCCGGCCATGCTGGCGCGGGAGACGGCGGCGGATATGAGCGCGGTTACCCGCCTCGACATGTCGATCCTCTTTTACGGCAAGGACCGGGGCGGGCCGGATTCGGCCACCGCCGTTGATGGCATCGACGCGCCCTTCATTCAGCGTCTCGGGAATGCCTGGCAGGAAGTGCTGCCCATGACCGATCCTTACAAGCTGCGCTTTCCAAGCGGCAAGAAAGCCAAGGCCTACCGGGTCAACATGCCCGATGTACTGACGCTGCCGCTGGCAAGCGGGGCGGCCTCCGCCACCGTGCGCCTTGCCGTCGACAGCCCGGTCAACAATTTCCTGTCGATGTTTTTGCTGCGCTCGCGCATCTGGAAGCTGATCCCGCGCGAAACGCGGCGCAGCCTCGTGCACAATCCCGGCCCCGGCGCGCGCCATGAAGTGGTGATCGAGGCGGAAGGGAGCGGCAAGGACGGTAAGCCCGTCAAACGGCGCCTCGGCCTGCTCGACCCGCAAGGCCAGGTGCATCTGACCGCGCTCGGGGTTTTGCTGCAGCTTGAACGGGTGCTCGGCCTTGGCGGCAAAGAAGCGCTGCCGGCGGGCATCTGCTTTCCCGAGACCGCGCCCGATTTCGAGCGGCTGCATGAAATGCTCGCCAAGGAGGGCGTCGAGATCAAACGGGAAGGATTTTAAGCGGCCTCAGTCGGCAATTTAGTCGGCGGCGGGGCGGCAAAGCTCGGGGAAAGAGGAAATAGCGGCGGCGCGCAATTGCACGATCTCACCGAGGATCATATGCACTTGCCCGTCCGGCCGGCTGAGCGGCAGGGCAAGCGCTTCGATCATGATCTTGTTGCCGGGCTCGGAGGGAAATTCCAGCCGCCCGAAAAAGCGCATGGGGCGGCGGTGCTCCACGACAAGGCCGAGCGCGGCGCGGGCGAGCCAGGCGCGTTTGGGCGGCAGAATCTCTTCAAGCTTGCGGCCCATATAATTGCCGCCGAAGAGATCATCGAGCGCAGTGCCGGAAAGGCGCACGGCAAAGTCCGGCGTCTTTTCCGTCGTCTCTTCCACATCGAGCATGATCAGCGAGGGCAGATGGGAAATGAGCTCGCCCGGGCGGATGTCGCCTCTTGTGGGCAGGGCCGCGGTGCCCTGGCGCTTGGCGCGCCAATAGGACATGAGCGCGCCAAGGCGCGTATCGACCGGCTTGGCTACCGGATCGACATACAATTCGAGCGGTTTGAGCTGCAACGCCTGAACCATCAGAACTCCCTCGGGAGATAGGTATAACGCCCCAGCGCCCTCCCGTTAATCCCCCTTGGCAAGGAATTGATCGAAGGGCTCTTTTCTGCGGGTTTTAAGGGGGGTCCGGAACCTGGCGGGCGGGAGGTGATTCGCCCCGAAACCGCACCCCGCCGGCAAATCATCGCCGATTGCCAGCCCCGCGCCCTTCGGTTATGGTGCGCCGCGTCCACAAGGTGCCCTGCGCCTGCCGGACCCCTTCCCGCCCTGGCGGGACGCGGCACCCGTAGCTCAGCTGGATAGAGCGCTGCCCTCCGAAGGCAGAGGTCATAGGTTCGAATCCTATCGGGTGCGCCATTTCCCAAATAGCCATCGACCACAGCCGCAATAAGCGCCCGCGTCAGACCGCCCGCATGACCGCGAGGCGGGTGCCGGCGATATGGCCGATAGGATGGGTTGCGGCAAGCTCTCCCAGATATTTCCAGACGCCGGGACAGGCGGGCGAGAAATCGTGCCAGACGATGACGCCGCCCGGCCGGATCATGCGCAGCGCTTTTTCCGTATCGCTTTTCACATAGCTATAGGCATGGGCGCCGTCGACGAAGATGAGATCGCACTGACCAAGCCACGGCGTTTCGTCGAAGGCTTTGCTGTCGCCGAAAATCTGCGTGACCTTCGCGGCGACGGGCGTGCCGGTATAAAGAAAGTCGGTATATTGGGATTCCGCGATGGCTTCCTTCGTCCAGCCTTCCGGGTCCTCGGCGCCTGCCTTGTAGGTTTCCACATCATCGGGGCCGAGCGTGATCGTGCCGATGCGCGCGTCTTCCGGCGCGTTGCGCGCGAAAATGTAAGTGGTGCGCCCGGTGCAAGTGCCGAATTCGAAAATGCAGGAAGCTTTCTTGGCAAGCGCGCCCAGTATCCACGCCTCTGTGGTTGACGTGGAGGCATAAGAGCCGACATCGCCGACCAGCAGCACTTCCGATTCCAGCGAAGGGCCGTGCCCGGTGACGGTGAAAATAGGATCGAGCTTTTCCAGCGCGAGGGGTTTGACGGGATGGCTGTCGAAAAAGGGCCGGCCCTTGCGCCGCCGCCGCTCCCGCAGCCCATAACGCAGCGCGAACATAGCGGCTGCGGCCAGCGCCAGAGACATTGCGCCCAGAAAATAGACCATTCATCCCCCTCATACCGGCCTTAAAGGCCAGGGGAAGTATAGCAAGGCGGCAAAGCGCGCCGCCAGAAAGATTCCACGGGAAGAGCAGAAAGAGGCGCACCGGGCCTCATCCGACGCGGTTGATCGAACCGCCCTTTGCCTCTTTCCCGCCCGCGCCCGGCGCCAGGACGCGGGAGGCGGGGAAGGCAAGGGTCACGCAGGTGCCGCTGCCTGGAATGCTGTCGATACGCACCTGCCCGCCATGCAGCTCCATGAAGGAGCGCACGAGCGTCAGCCCGAGCCCCGTTCCTTCATGGGTGCGGGCAAGCGTGGCATTGGCCTGAAAAAACGGCTCGCAAAGACGCCCGACAATTTCGGGCGGCACGCCCATGCCATTATCGGCAACCGACACGTCCAGCCCGCCATCCGGGGCCGGGGCCGTGCGCAGCAAAACCCGCCCTGCTTCTCCTTTTTTCCCGCCGAATTTGACGGCATTGGAAAGAAGGTTGTTCAGCATTTGCTTGACGAGGCGGGCATCGGCATAAAGACAGGCAGGGCCTGCTTGTTCGATCTCGATGGAGACGCCTTGCGCCTGCGGCCAGGAGCGGGCGATGCGCACGCACGCATCGATGGCGCCCGGCAGATCCATTTCATCTTCACAAAGGCTCACATTGCCCGAATCGATGCGGGAAATATCGAGAATATCGTTCACCACCGCCAGAAGGTGCCCGCCGCTCGCGGCCACATCGAGCGCATATTGCTTGTAGCGCTCATCGCCGAGCGCGCCGAAGGTTTCACGGGCGATGAGTTCGGAAAAACCGATAATGGCGTTCAGCGGCGTTCTGAGCTCATGGCTCATATTGGCAATGAACTCGCTCTTGGCGCGGCTCGCCTCGCGTTCCTGGCGGTGCGCCGTTTCGATCGCCTGGGCGGCGCGGTGCCGCGCAGTCACATCATGGAACGTATAAGTCGCAATTTTGCGGTTAAGGATATGCCGGTCGCGCGGGTCGCCCGGCACGAAGGAATGGGTGATCGAATATTCAAGGCAGATCGGATCACCTTCCTGGCCGCCGCGCTGTTCGGGATGCTCCAGCACGAATTCGCGCGGAAAGGCCCCGGAATGATCCATCGAAGCCATCAGGCAGGGCGGCAGAAGATCGCCAAGACGGGCGCCCGCCGCTTCGTGCCGGTTGAAGCCGAAGATACGCGCAGCAAGCGGGTTGGCTTCTTCCACCACCCCGTCCGCGCCCGCAATGATGATGGCGTCCGAACTGTCCTCGACCACGCTGGTCATGAGCAGACGGCGGTATTCGTTTTCCTGTTTCTGGCGCTGAATAAGCCGGCGCTGCTTGCGCAGCTCCGACAGAACGGCATTACCTGCCAGAAACACCACCGCAAAAGACCAGGCGATGCTATCCAGACCGACGGCCGCATTCTTAAAGAGCACAAAGGCACCAGCCTGTAGTCCGATGATCAACACCAACCCGCCGCCCAGCACGACGGCCCAGCCTGCCCGTTTCGTAAGGAAACAGCCGAGCAGGCAGATCAGCGCCAGACCAGCTAATGTGACGGCCGTGCCCGTGCGCCGGATGACGAGATCCTGGGCAATCGTTTCATAGGCCATGGCCTGAATGACCGGGCCCGGCATGACGCCGTAATTGGGAACGGTGAGCTGATCACCGAGCTCGATGGCGGTTGCCCCGACAATGACTTTCTTACCGGACAGTGCGGCAGAATCGAATGCCCCCTCCAACACGTCTATGTAAGAAAGGCGCGGAATGTCTCCGGCGCGAATGCTGTAATTGACGTAGAAGAAGAGATCCTTGCGGTTGGCCTGTCCGGCCAGGAGCGCGGGCAAGGACATGTAGAATTTCTCATCCAGCCAGACACCGTAAGACGCGCGGCGGATGCGCCCATCGACCTCCGGCTTCACATTGACATTGGCAAGCCAGGCATGTTCGGCAAACATCGGCAAAGGGCGCGTGACGACGATCTCGCTCGCCGCATCGCCCGCGCTTTCTTTCTGGAAGAAAAGCGGCAGCACGATCGCGCCCGGCGCGCGGGCGAAGGCCTCGGCCAGAATCCGGTTTTCCGGCGCCGCGCGCATCCCGCTCAAATCGATATCGAAGGCGATCTGGTCTGCCCCTGCGCCGCGCAGGTTTTCGACAAGCCGGGCATGAAGATCGCGCGGGAGCGGCCACTTCTCGATCGCCTTGAGCGTTTTTGCATCGATCTGCACGACGGCGATCCCGCCGCTTGCCGGATGCTCGACCTTGCTCATCCTCTGATCGAGCAACCACAGCTCGAATTCTTCCCAGCCGCCGCCAAAATCAATAGCGGCAACAAGCAGAAAAATGCAGACGGATATTAGCGCTTGCCTCACATCATTCCCCAAAAACACGCCGGGCCATTCTTACCGCAGAGGCGCTCGGTAAGAATGGCCCAACAGGCGTTAATTTTTGCTGTCGGCTCAGCTATTTCCCCGGCCGTTACCATTGCCATTTCCCTGGCCATTGCCGTTACCGCCGCCATTGCCGGGGTTGGGGCCGCCGAGGCCCGGAGGCAAATTCCCGCCGAGGCCGGGGGGCAACGGATTGCCGACACCCGAAACCGCTCCGGCTACGGAGGAAGCAGCACCCGCCGCGCCATTGGCAGCGCCTGCGGCCGCATTGGCAAGGCCTGGAGCAGCACCCGACAAACCGGGCGCGGAACCGGAGAGTCCAGGAGCGGAGCCCGAAAGGCCGGGGACTGCACCTGAAAGACCAGGGGCGGACCCCGAGAGACCCGGAGCGGAGCCGGAAAGACCGGGAGCGGCGTCCGAAAGCCCGGCAACGGCGAGGCCTGGCGCATTGCCGGAAGCGCCGAGCGCAAGACCGGTGCCGGAAGAGGCATCCTCATCGAGCCCTTGCGCACCAGATTGACGCGCCGCAGCGGCCACGCTCTGGCCGATGCCGCGCGCAAGACCGTTCGTTGCCTTGCCGATATCGAGAGCGGCGCTCATGCTGCTTTCGATACGCACGGGGGCAGCAGCCGATTTCGGCGTTTCAGTGGCCGGAACCGGCTTCACATTCGTGCCTTTTTCAACGCGCGATTTATCCGCGCCGCGCTCAACCGGCGCCGCGCCCGGACCCGACACGGCAAGGCCGCCAGCCGCGCCCGCGAAAGACTGCGCCGTCTGGCCGGGGCGGATCAGCCCCACATCGCCGGTGCCCAGATCGATCACCTCGACTGCGCCTTCAACGACATGCACCGCCGAGCCCTTGCCGTCCACGGTCACGGTGAATTTCGTGCCCTTCACGACAGCGGCAAGGTAAGGCGTTTCCACCTCGAAATGCTGGCGGTCTTTTTTTTCGACGCTCAGGAGGATCGTCCCCATGCGCTGAAGAATGGTCGTCATCATGCCGCGATTGCTCTCAGGCGCGAGCGAGAGAGACGTATTCGGCGAAACGACGATCGACTCGTCCCCGCGCGAAAGAATGAGACGGCCATCGGCTCCCGTCTCGATGACGGACCCCTCAGACAAAGCGCGCCCGGCACCAAGAGAGACCGGCTGCGCGTCTTCGGAAAGCACGCGCACATCGCCGCTCATTTTTTCGATCTGCCAGCTGGTTCCTTCCGCAGATGCGGAAAGCGGCAACAGCGCGGCGAAAAGAGCAAGGGCAAGAAAACGTCCGAGAGAATACAGGCGGGTCATGGTGAACCTCTTCCATAAGTTGCAGCGCAAGCTTAGGAAAAATTCACAAAAATTTGCGGCTTTTCGCGCCTGCTGGTTAAGGCTTCGTTAACACGTCAACTCCGTTGCATTTTAATCATCGCGGTTCGGGTTTTCTTTACCTCATTCAGGCAGCCTGTCCCTCTGTTTACGGAGCAAACGAACGATGTATCTGCGCGCCTGCGATGGTAAAGAAAGTGTAAAGCGGCTGGGACTCGCCTTCGGTCTTGCGTTTGCGTCCGGTTGTTTTTTGCACCATGGCGCGCTGGCCGCCGAGGCGGACCCGAGCCAGATCGAGCAAAATCTCGAACAGCGCAAGGAGCTGCGCAGCCCGGCGGCGCGCAGCGAAGACCTGCCCGTTTTGAGCACGCCGGGCGGCGGCGCCGCGAGCCAGATCGAGCCTTTTCTTCTGACCGGCATCCGGCTCACGGGAGCGCAGCTCATCGCCGCAGAAGACTTCATCGCCTCTTATGAAGAGTTCATGGCGCGCGAGGTGACCGGCGCCGATCTCATGACAATCACGCAGCGCCTGACGGACAAGCTGAAAGCGGCGGGATATTCCCTCTCCTATGCCTATGTGCCGGCCCAGGACGTGAGCGCGGGTGTCCTCACCATCGATATCGTTGCCGGGCGTATCGGCGAGGTGGTGCTGAACGGCGTGGAGAACGATGCGCGCCTGCAACCCTATTTCAGCGCGCTTCTTTCCGCGCGCGCGGTAACGCAAGCAGAACTCGAACGCGCCATTTTGCTGGTGCATGATCTTTCCGGACTCGAAGTGGGTGACATTGCCGTCGAAGAAAGCGGCGAGCGCGGGGTCTATAGGCTGGCGCTGCAGCTTTCCGGACGCAGCATCGACGCCTCCTTTTATGCGGACAGCCGGGGCACCCGCGCTGTCGGCCCCATTCAGGCGGGCATCAGTGCCGCCTATAACGGGCTGCTGGGCTTTGGCGACCGGCTGTCCGTGACCTATTTCACCACGCCGGAAACACCGCAAGAGCTGCAATATGTGCAAGGCGGCTATGACCTGCCGCTCGGGCATTCCGGCCTCCTGCTCTCCGGCACGCTCTCCTATAGCGATGTCGATGCGGGCGACCGGCTGTCCCTTGTCAATACACGCAGCGGCTCGACAAGCGGCGATATCGCCCTGCGCTATCCCCTGATCCGCACACGCAGCACATCGCTCTGGATCGGCGGGAAACTGAGCGCGCGCGAGGCGCATGAGAAAAACGAATTCGGCACCGTTTTCGAAGACAGTTTGCGCGTGCTGCGCGGCAGCGTCGATTACACGCTGTCGGATGAGTTTGGCGGGCAGAACTATGTCACGCTTGAAGTCTCCCAGGGCTTGACCCTTGCCGGCGGGTCGCGGCGCGGCGACAGCGCCCTTTCAAGGCCGGATGCGGGCGGCGCCTTCACCAAGGCAAAGCTGGAAGCCTACCGGCATCAGGACCTTTTCGGCACGGGGTTCGCGCTCGTGCTGCAAGCCTCTGCGCAAAAATCGGCGGACCCGCTTTTGTCGGCGGAAGAATTCAGCTTGGGCGGCGCCCGTTTCGGGCGGGCCTATCAATATGGCGAGCTGACGGGCGATGACGGGCTAGCCGGGTCCGTGGAGCTGGGATATACGCCGCAGCTGGATCTCGGTTATCTCACCTCCAGCACGCTTTACGGATTTTACGATGCAGGCGCGGTATGGAACCGCAACACTTTCGGGGATGGGCGGGAGTCGCTTGCCTCGGCCGGCGGCGGCGTTCGTATCGGGATCGATGGCGGGATCGATATCGGCCTTGAAGCGGCAAAACCGCTTACCCGCGCCACCGCCTATGATGGAGATAACAGCATGCGCTATTTCTTCACACTGTCCGTGTCCTTCTAAAAACCGCCTGCTAAACCGTCTTAACCCCGCCGGATGCCAATTGTCTCAAGGCGCGGGCATCGCGAATGGCGAGCGTGTCCTTATAGTTCTCAATGATATTTTTCTGCTTCAGCGTGTTGAGAATCCTGCTGACATGCACTTGCGTCAGTCCGAGCGCATCGGCCAAGCTCGAAAAGGCGCCGTTCCATATGCTCCTTTTCCTCCAAACAGATATCGATCACCCGCCTGAAGAAAGGTTCGTCATTGCGGCAAAGCTCACGCATCACAGCCACATCGAAAACGCAGACATGCATCGCAGTGAGCGATTGGACGGAGAATTGGTGTTTCTTTGCGAAGACCGACGAAGGTGAAATGATGTCGCCGGGCATGAGGAAAGAAAGTATCTGCCGACGCCCGTCTTGCGAAAGCATGTAGCGGAAGGCCCATCCTTCCCGGATGACATAAATGTTTTTGATCGGTTCCCCTTCCCGGTAAATCGTGCGGCGGCGGGGAAACTGTTCGCGCCCGCGGAAAAAAGGCGCAGGCGCATCCGGCATGACCGATTGGAAAAGCCGGCAAAATCCCAGCCCTTTTAAATGACATGTGCCGCAGGATACGCGCCCTGCAGTTGCCCCTTGCTGTGGGCCGCAGCCCCCCGATTCTTCCACGCTAACCCCCGATACGCGGTTACTGATCGATATGTCGCCCGACCCAACAAAAACCTACTTGCAAAAACGGCAACAACAAACACTCAAAGCGTTTTATACATAAGTTATAAAAGCAGATATTATTTCTATGTTTCACAATACTTTGTCGTTCCGAGTTTTCTTTACGACTTTATTTAAATTCACCCGATTAGATGGGCAGGCAGAGATATAGAGGAAATCCTCTAGACCTCAAGGCGGACAATGATGCCGTCTCATTTATCGCGGGGGATGAGCTATGACAGCTACAGTTGAACATGCGTTCCAACAAAACGAACGTCTCAGTTTCATGCAAATCGACGAAAAGATGTGTGCGCGCCTTGAAGACCTATGGCCGCACATCGAAAAGGAATTGCCGGAAATTCTCGACGGCTTCTATGCCCATCTGATGCGGCAGGAAGAGTTGAAAAATTTGATCGGCGCCCAAGCCGAGCGGCTCAAAAGCGCGCAAGGGACACATTGGGAGCGGCTTTTCACCGGACGTTTCACCTCGGATTATATGGACAGTGTGCGGACAATCGGCCTCACCCATAACCGGATCGGCCTGGAACCGCGCTGGTATATCGGCGGCTACCGCTACATCCTGTCTCGCCTGATCGGCAAGCTTGCAGCGCGGCGATGGTATTCTCCTTCCGGCACGGCCGATGACATCAGTGCCGTTATGACCGCCGTCATGCTGGATATGGAACTGGCGATCTCGACCTATCAGGACGCCATGGTCCATGACCGCATGGAGCGCCAGCATGCGCTGGAAAAAGCCATTTCCGATTTCCAAACCGATATCGGCGCGGCGCTTGAGCAAATGCATGCCAGCACGCAGGAAATGACTGAGCAAAGCACCGCGCTTACCAATCAAGCGCATGTAACGCGTGATGCGGCGGCAACCGTTGCCAGCGCCGCCGAACAATCCTCGATGAACGTGCAGGCCATTGCTGCCGCCAGCGAGGAAGCCCATGAAAGCATTGCCGAAGTGGGCCGCCAGGCCGCCCTTGCCAAGGAAGTGTCCGGCCAGGCGGCGCGCGAAATCTCTCAGACCGATGCGGATATTCAGGCCCTTTCGGCAGCGGCCAACCGGATCGATGAGGTGGTCGCGATGATCAACGACATTGCCGAGCAGACCAACCTTCTCGCGCTCAATGCGACGATCGAGGCGGCCCGCGCCGGAGATGCAGGCAAAGGCTTTGCCGTGGTTGCCAGCGAAGTGAAAAAGCTTGCCGGACAAACGGCCCGTGCCACCCAGGAAATCGAAGCGCAGGTCGGCGGCATTCAAGGGGCGATGACGAGTTCGATCGCCTCCATCGCGCAGATCCGCGAGACGATCATGCGTGTCGATGAAGTGGCCAGCGAAATCGACAAAGCCGTGCATGAGCAAAACCAGGCCTCGAACGAGATTGCCTCGAACGTGCAGCAGACCGCCAGCGGTTCGCAGAACGTTTCGGAGAATATCGGCAAGGTGGCGAGCGCTGCCGGAGAGACCCAGGCAACCGCCAGCGCCATCGACAAAATGTCCGCGCGCCTTTCCGCATGCGGGGGAGATTTGCAAACACATATTCAAACTTTTCTCTCCAAAGTACGCAGCGACGCGGCCTGAGCCGCGCCCAGTTGACGGACACCGGCAGGGCTGTTCATGGCACAAGTTCCCATCCTTCCCCGGCTTACCCAGCGGTTGACGGCGGGCATTTTGGCAGCGCCGTCGAGCGGCGCGGCGCTGGCGCTATGCTTGCGGTCGCTCGTCCTGCTAAGCGGCGCGCAGCATGCCGAAGGCCGGCTCGAGCGGGCGGGAGAAAAGAGCCTTCATGCCGCCTACCGGGCCAAGCGGAGCGCACAGACAAAGTGCCGGGGGCAGAGCAACGAGACGCGGATTGTTTTGCAGCAGCCGGGCAGCAGCCTTCATCTTACGCTGTCCGGCAGCGGGCATCCGGCCTTGGCAGCGACAGCAAAAACACTGCTCTCCCCGCTCCTGCCCGTCCTTCTATGCCGGGCAAAGGCGGATGGCGCGGAAACCGCCGGCCGGCTTTTTTCCGATATCGTGCAGGCGGCGGGCGATGCGATCTTATGCGTGGATGAAGCCGGTCACATTGTGCTCTTCAACGCGCAGGCCGAGCGGATATTCGGCTATGCGGCGGCGGATATTTTAGGCAAACCGCTCGAATTGTTGCTGCCGCAGCAAATGCGCGGCGCGCACCGCCAGCGTGTCGTGGCATTTTCCCGCGGCGCGGCTCAGGCCAAACCGATGGGCCGGCGGCCGGAGGTTTTCGGTCAGCGGCGGGACGGCACGCTCTTTCCCGCCGATATTTCCATCGCCAAGACTGAGAGCGAAACCGGCCTTCTCATGACCGCGATCGTGCGCGATCTTTCTCGCCTGCGGCAGACCGAACTCGCCTTGCTCGCCCGAGAACGGGAGCTTGAAGAGATTATCGACCGTATGCCCTTCGGCATCGTTATCGCGGAAGAAGCGACGGGGCGCATATTGCTTGCCAATGGCGCCTTCGAAGAGATAACGGGCGAAGCGATGGAGGCCATCAAAGGCGCGCAGGCCTCGGCGTTCTTTACCGGCCTTGCGCCGCACTCCCTTGCCGTCGAGCCGCTTTGGAGCCAATCGGCCTTTCAGGGTATAGAAGTGGAGGTGCGGCGGCGAAGCGGAGCCCCCGCCAAATCGCTCGTCTCGACCGTGCGGCTCACCTATCAAGGCAAGAAAGCCGTTCTCTTCGGCTGCAACGATCTGACCGCGCAGCTCGAAACACTGGCCAAGCTGCGGCAAAGCCAGGCGAAGCTGAAACGGGCACAGTTCATCGCCCGGATCGGCGATTGGGAATGGGCCCTTGGCAGCGGGCAAGTGACCTGGTCGGAGGAAGCCTACCGGATACTGAACCGGCAGCAGGCAAAGCAGACATTGCAGCCAAACGATTTTCTGGAATGCGTGCATCCGGCCGACCGCCCGCTTGTGCAAAGCGCCTTTACCGAGGCCCGGCTTCATCTTGCGCCCTTGTCCGTTCAGTGCCGTTTGGCGCCGGGCGATGAGGAAAGTTCGCCGGAAAGCATCCGTTATATCCGCCTTGAGGGACGGCTTGAAAACGATGCGCGCGGCCTGCCTGTAAAATGGGTGGGCACCGTGCAGGATATTACCGAGGAAGCTCAAATAAATCAGGAACTGGTGGAGGCCCGCAACAAGGCGCTGGCGGCCAGCCGCACGAAGACACGCTTCCTCGCCAATATGAGCCATGAACTTAGAACGCCGCTCAATGCGATTATCGGATTCTCGGAAATTATCGCCCATGACATTTTTCATGGGGACATGAACAAGTACCGGGAATATGCCGGGGACATTCTGCGCAGCGGCCACCATCTTCTCGAACTGGTCAACGACGTGCTCGATTCCAGCCGTGTAGAAGCGGGGCAGATCAAACTCAAAGAAGAGCTCATCGATGTGCGCAGCATGGCAGAAGATTCCATTCGCATGGTGCGCGAGCGCGCCGATCAAAAGGAACTGAAGATTACGCTGCAGGCGGAGGGCACATTGCCTGCCCTTTATGCCGACCACCGGCTCTGTAAACAAATTCTGCTCAACCTGCTGACGAACGCGATCAAATTCACCCCGGAGGGCCGCCGGATCGGCCTCGACATCGAGCCACTTACCTGCGGCCGGCTTTGCCTTGCCGTATGGGATCAAGGGATCGGGATCGGCGCGAAGGATATGAAACGTATCCTCCAGCCTTTCGAACAAGCGGAAACGTCCTTATGCCGGCAGAACGAAGGCGTCGGGCTTGGGCTTTCGCTCTGCAAAAGTTTTGCAGAGCTGCATGGCGCTGCCTTCCGCATCGAAAGCACGCCGCAGAAAGGGACACGCGCCTATGTCACTTTCCCCCCCGAACGGACCGCCGCGCCGGGTGCGCCACTGATGGATAACACCAGCCTGCTGGCCATTTGAAACGCCTTTATTTTCTTGCGTTAAGATCGCCGCCAAGGACTCCAGCTGAAACACGCCCGCCACCTCCTGGTGCCGCACAGCATTCATGGCTAACCCGCTTTAACCTTACTTTTCATTAGCGATGAAGAACGGTCATTTCCGCCGGTTTTCGGGAAAATCCGCCCACGTCACAAAATCTTGAATTAAATTTTCGGTTGACGCAGAGGACCGTTACGAGTCTTTAATCCGTGCACCGCACAATTCGGCTTTTCAGGCGGCCGTGCCCGCCGAACCCATGAGAAACCCCGTGACCTCTCGTTTCAGCTACAGATCGCCCGCCGTCAAAGCGCTGCTTGATTATTGGGCCAGCCTGCCGCGCCGTGGATATGCGCCGCTGAAACGCGACTTCAATCCCATGGCGCTGCGCGGTTCGCTGTCACATGCTCTCCTGCTCGATATTGGCGAGCCGGACGACATTCTTTTGCGCGTTGTCGGCACCGCGCATGTAAACCGGCTGGGAAAGGAAGTGACGGGCCAGAACATGCTTCTCGGCTTTGAGGAAAGGCTGCGCCCTTCCGTCGGCCTGACGCATTGGCTGGCAAGCCGCCATCCGTTCGGCACCTTTGCAGAAGTGGAAGAAACCTCTTCGGTAGGCAGCAAAGTTTCCCTGGAAGTGATTACCCTGCCGCTGCTGGGGGACACGGATGAGCGCTCTTTCCTGATTTCCGTAGGCTACGCACTCAATGACAGAGCGACGGGGCACAAAACAGAAGCGCGGCACAAGCGCCTCAGCTCCTGGCACCGGCCCGTCGTGATCGATCTGGGAAATGGTATTCCGGACGACCTGCCCGCGCCCAACCCCGAGCTCGGTCAATCCGAACCGATAACGATCAGCCTTGAAGACGCCTTGGCCGGGTTCGTCAGCGAAGGCTGCCCCAACTGATCTTTATTCCGCCGCATCGAGCCGGCTGATCACTTTCTTCTTGCCCCAATGGCCGCCCACATTGCTTTTGAAATGCGGCGGGCGGCTTTCAAGCGCCCTCGTTTCCAGCCAAAGCCGCTTCAAATGCCGCACCTGACCGCTTTCCCGGTCGTCCCGGTAGGCGGTGCGCGCATGAAGGACGTGATAATTGTTCACGAATTGCATGTCCCCCGGCTCGAAATCCATGAAGACGGCAAAGCGCGGGTCTTGTGTCATGTCATCGAGCAATTGCATCGCTTCTTCGGCAAGCGGGGTGATGCGCGGCGCGCTTTCATGGCGCTGGGAGGCAAGAATATAGGGTCGGATGTAACGGGCAAAGAGCCGCTCCTCCCAGCGGGTGAAAACCGGCACCTCGTACCAGGGTTTGCCGCCTGCCGCTTCCTCGCCGCGGTAATCGTATGGCTGAGGCTTATAAAGCTCGGCCAGAAGACCGGGCCGGGTTTCAGCGAGTTCGTTATGGATCGCCAGAATGTTGCAGACCGCCGAAAGCCCGCCTTCGGCCGGGCGCTGCAAACACATGAGCCCCACCAGGTCCGAACCGTCGGAATGATAAGGCAGCGCGATACCGCCCAGCTCATTGCCGCGCGCGGTATTGTCATCCAGCGCTTTGCCCTGATCCGTCACGTCCCCCAGCATATGGCCGTGTTTGTTTTGCGGCCAGGGATTGCCGAGGTGAAGGCCGATACCCCAATAGGCAAGGCACATATCGTCATTCGAATAATCAAGACGCGGCAACCCGCGGAGCAGCACGAAGCCGCGCCCGTCGATCAGTTCTTTTTCGATGCGCGCCAGGCGGGTGGAAAGATGAGGAAGCGGAAAATCCTCCCGCCCGATCTCCAGCATGTTGGAAGAAACGCTTTTGGCATGGGTAAGCGCCGCATCGATCTCATCGAGCTCCGCCGGGCTCAGCACTTCCGTCCAACGGGATGTGTCGGCCACATCGCCGCTTTGCCAGCCTGCATGGGTTTCAAGCGGGCGCACATCCTCTGCGCTCATGACCGGTTCTTCCATCCCGTCTCCTCCTCTTTTTCCCCTCGCCCTTTTCAGGCCGGGGCAGGCTGCGCGCCGCGCAGCAATTTACCCGGCACCGCGCCCGTCCCTTCATCGTCGCGCGCGATGATTTCGCCCGAGACGATCGTCGCCTTATAGCCCTTGGCGCGCTGCACGAGGCGGCGCCCGCCTGCCGGCAGATCGAACCCCACTTCCGGGCGGAACAGGGAAAGGCCCTGATAATCGATCACATTCAGATCGGCTTTATAACCCGGCTTCAAAATCCCCCGGTCGAGCAGGCCGACGGCCCGCGCCGTGTCCTGAGTATGGGCTTTGACCACGAAAGAGAGCGGCAGGCGCTCGCCTCTTTTCCGGTCGCGCGTCCAATGGGTGAGCATATGGGTGGAGAAACTGCCATCGCAGATCATGCCCACATGCGCGCCGCCATCGCCCAGCCCCAGCACCGTGTCCTTGTGCAGCATCATCTGATATGAGGGCTCGAGCGAGTTCTGCGCGTAATTGAGAAACGGGAAATAGAGCATCGCCCTGCCGTCATCTTCGAGCAGGAGATCATAAGCCAGCGCCAGCGGCTCGACCCCGCGCGCTTTTGCCCGCGCGCCGATGCTGGTTTCAGGATCCGGTTCATAATCGGGCACGTGGTCGAGCGCATACATTTTATGAAGATGGGCGAGCACCGAGCGCATGAAAGGGTTGTCGGTCGCAGGCTCTTCTTTCAGCAGCTTTTCCTTGAAGGCCGGATCGCGCATCTTTTCGACTTTTGCAGCGAGCGGCAACGAGGCGATTTCCTTGAAACCCGGATGCGCGGAGAAGGGATTGAGCGTCAACTCCAGCCCCAAAAGCACCCCGACGGGCCGCCCGCAGACTTGCGCTTTCATCGGCAAGCCGTCATTCGCCGCCGCCTCGATCTGCGAGAGAAGAAAGCGCCAGCCTTCCGGCGCCTTTTCGTTCTGCGCGAGGGAGAGCGACAAAGGCCGGCCCGATCGTTCGACCATCCGGCGCAACATGGAAAACTCGCGCGCCGGGTCGGCAAAGTCCGAGACGACCTGCAGGACGCCGCGCCCTGCCGCCTTCAGCCCCATGGCAATGCCCACAAGCTCGTCTTCTTCGGCGGTGAGCGTCGGCGTGGGCGAGCCGTCCGAGGTGCGGTGATTGAGCGTGCGGGAGGTGGAAAAGCCGATCGCCCCGGCGCTGACCGCGTCTTTTGCGATGGCGGCCATGGCGGCAATATCATCGGGGGTCGCCGGCTCCCGGTTCGCGCCGCGCTCGCCCATCACATAAACCCGCAAAGCGCCATGGGGCAGCTGCGCGGCAAAGTCGATATTATGGGGCAGCGCTTCCAGCGCATCCAAATAATCGGGAAAGCTTTCCCAGTTCCATTTTAGCCCTTCGGCAAGAACAGGCGCAGGAATATCCTCCACCCCTTCCATCAGGCGGATGAGCCGGTCATGGTCCTCGCGCCGGCAGGGTGCAAAACCGACGCCGCAATTGCCCATTACCGCGGTCGTCACCCCATGATTGGAAGAGGGCGAAAGATCCGCGCTCCAGGTCGCCTGGCCGTCATAATGGGTGTGAATGTCGACAAAGCCCGGCGTAACCAGCAGCCCACTGGCGTCGATCTCCTCGGCGCCCTTGCCCGCGACTTTGCCGATTTCGGCGATTTTGCCGCCCGACACCGCAATATCGGCCTCGAAAAGATCGCCGCCCGTGCCGTCCGCCACGGTGCCGCCGCGTATCACCAGATCGTAGGTGCCCATAAACTCTCCTCCCCGTTTCTTTTTTAAAAATCCTACGCTTCCCCCGCCGCGCCAGCAAGCATAGACGCCGGAAGGCGATTTCCCCTGCGTTTCCGGCTTATTCGTCTTGCACCCACCCGTTCAGTTTCTAAACTTGGGGCCAAGGGGGAAGCTGATGGATAGTCTCGCATTTACGGTCGCCAGCGCTTTTGGCGCGCTCGAGCTCGATCTTGCCTGGGCAGCGGATTGGCGCGTGCCGGCCTTGATCGGCCTCGGCTTTGCCTTTGCCTCGGCGATGATCGTTGCGCTTCATCAATTCCGCTTCTTTTCCCAGATGCGCAATCCGGAAAACTTCGTCAATCAGGAATTGAAACGCGCGCGTCTCCATCTCGGCGCACCGCCCAAAAAAGACAGCACCATCGCCAAGCGCAAAAGGAAAATCCGCCGCGTAAAGCAAGCAGCCTGGCGCGCGCTCTGGGCGCGGTTCTGGCTGCTGTTCACCGCAGGCCATCTCATTCCCTCCGCCCTGCTCTTCATCGTGGTGCTGAATTACAGCGCCTTCCGTCCCGGCAGTTTTCCTTTCGAGGAAATTACGAGCGGCCTTGCCCTTGCAAAAGCGGACCCTACAAGCAGCGGCGTCTTCGTGCTCGGACAATTTTTCCGGGGCGCTTTTCTCGATGTGGCCGAAATCTTCCGCATGGAAACAGGGCCCATCACGAACAACACGTCCGACTGGCTCTTTTCCAGCATTCTGGTTTTCTTCCGCGCGCTGACGGGTCTTTATACCGGCGCGCTCTTGCTCTTCCTTGCCCAGTCGCTTCTCGTACGCCTGCGCGTCGCCCGTCTGCTACGCCTTAAAAGCGATGAGGAACTGGGCGTTTAACCCAGTTCCCCGTCTCTGCTTTCCCGTTTCCAGCCAAACCAGGCTCAGGTTTTGGCGCGGGCGAGATCTTCTTCCAGCGTCTTCGCCGCCAAATAAAAGTGCAGCGCCCCCCAAAGGCCGAGCGGCGTGATCGCCAGCAGCGCATAGCGCACGGATTCCTCCCCCGCCGAGGCGGTGAAGGCATCGGAGAGCATGCCCACCACCTGCGGGCCCGCGCCGAGCCCGATCAGATTGAGGATGAAAAACAGGATGGCCGAGGCCGTGGCCCGCATCCGCAGCTTCGCAAGGCCCTGCGTCATGGCGATGGCAGGCCCGGTGAAAATCGCGCCCGCCGCCGCCGGGGCGATGAAAAGCAGGATCGCCGCCGTCTTGCTGTCGGTGAGATAAAGCGCAACGCCGAAAGGAAAGGCGGCGACCCCGGCAAGCGCCACGAGCCACATGTTCCAGCGCACATCCTTATGGCCGAGCTTGTCCGCAAAAAAGCCCGCGCCGAACGTGCCCGCGCCGCCCGCAAAGCCGATGACAAGGCCGAGCATCATGCCGATCTCCCCCAGGCTCATGCCGAAAGAGCGGGCAAGAAAAGTCGGCACCCAGGCCACCCCCGCATAGCCGACAAAGGCGATCAGCGCCGAGCCGAGCGCAATATGCCGGAAGGCCTTTTGCGACCACAAGAAGCGCACCACTTCACCGATGGCAGGTGTCTCTTCCGTGCCAGGCGCCACCCCATCCGAGGCGCCGCGCTCCGGCTCCTTGACGGTGAAAAGAACGACAAGCGCCATCAAAATACCCGGCAGACCGACAATGATGAACGTCATGCGCCAGCCGTAATTCTCCGCCAGCCAGCCGCCTGCGAAAAGGCCGATCAGCAAGCCGATATTCACCCCGAGCGAGAAGAAGGCAAGCGCCGTCGCGCGCGCTTTGGGAGGAAACATATCCGCGATCATGGAATGGGAGGGCGGGCTGGAGCCCGCTTCCCCAACCCCCACCAGCACGCGCAAGATGACGAGCTGAATGTAGTTCGCAACGAAGGCGCAAGCTGCCGTCATCAGCGAGAAGATCGTCAGCGCGGCGGTGACGACATTGCGCCGGTTCGTCCGGTCGGCCAGCATCGCAATCGGAATGCCGAGCGTGGCGTAGAAAATCCCGAAGGTCATGAACAAAAAGCCGAGCTGGGTATCGCTCAAGTCCAGTTCGGCTTTGATGCCCGGCAGCAGAATGGCGAGAATCTGCCGGTCCACATAATTGAGTACATACACGATTGTCAGAATGACCAGCGCGTAGATCCGGTAGCCCTTGCCCAGATGCGCAATATTGGCGGCAACGCCCGGCGGCGTGTCGGCCCGTTCACTCATTCATTCCTCCCCGAATGCCAGTGATTATTTTGGATGCGTATTTCCAGTGCGCTCACGCTAGCAGCGCGGCCGCGCCCGTGAAAGGCGAAACGTCCTGGCGGGCGCAAAAGCGGTCCCGTATTCGTGACCGGAAACGGAGGGGACAGGCCGGCGATTGGCTGTAAACTCCGGCCATGTCCACCCTTGCCTTAAAAGACAGTTTCGCATTGCCCGTGCCGCCGCTTTTTTCCTGGCGCGACATGCTGAGTTATTTTTTCTTCCGCCTCATTCCCGGCGTTGAGGTGATCGAGGGGCAAGCGCTGCGCCAGGCCGTGCGCCTTCCCCGCTCCTCTGCCATGATCGAGGTGAAACCCGTACCGGCGAAAAAAGCGCTCGGCGTGCGCGTCTTTTCCGCCAGGGAAGTGGAGAGAGATGTCATCGCCGCGCGCCTGAGGCGCCAATTCGATCTCGATGCGCCGATGCGCAAGGTCAACGAGAGATTGAAGCAGCACAGTGCCCTCGGCCTCCTCGTCAAGGCGCGGCCGGGCCTGCGTGTGCCCGGCGCGTTCGATCCTTATCTTCTGGCGATGCGCGCCATTCTCGGCCAGCAAGTCTCGGTCAAAGGCGCAACGACACTGACGGCGCGGCTGGTGGAGCGGTACGGCGAACGCGCAGCGCCCCCCAATGAAGATGGGCTCTGGCCGCACACGCTTTTCCCTGCGCCCGAACGCCTCGCCGGCGAGACGATCGAAGGGCTCGGCATGCCGGGTAAACGGGCGGCGACGCTCGCCCGCCTTGCCGGTTTTGCCGCAGATGGCGGCTTCAGTGCGCTTGAAAGCGACCCCGCACCGCTCAAAACATTGGAGGCGCTGCCCGGCATCGGTCCCTGGACGGCGCATTATGTGGGACTGCGGGCCTTGCATCTGCGCGATGCGTTTCCTTCGTCCGATCTTGGCCTTCGCTATGCGGCGGGCGATTTTTCCGGCGCGGTGCCGAGCGCCAAGGAACTTGAAGAGATGTCCCGGGCCTGGTCTCCTTACCGCGGCCATGCCGCCATTCATCTCTGGGCCAGCCTGCACACTGAGACACAAGGAGCCAAAGGCGGATGAGAAAGAACAAGACCCTGCAAACCAGCGCCACGTCCTCGCTTGAAACGCCGATCGGTATTCTGCGCCTTCTTGCCGAAGAAGACGGGCTCACCCATGTCTTCTTTCCCAATGAAGACACGGTCAAAGTGGAAGCGGCAGACCCGGCCTCGCCCGCCGCGCTCAAGGCGCGCGCCCATATCGAGGCGGCGGAGAAAGCCTTACAGGAATTTTTCGCGGGCACGCGCAAAGAGTTTTCCGGCCTCACGCTTGCCCCGCGCGGCACGCCTTTTCAGCAATCGGTCTGGCGGGCGCTCCTGACCATTCCTTACGGCGTCACCTGGAGCTATAAGGACATTGCCGAGAAGATCGGTAATCCCAAAGCGGTGCGCGCCGTTGGTCTTGCCAATGGGCAGAACCCCATTCCCGTCATCATTCCCTGCCACCGCGTCATCGGCTCGAACGGCGCGCTGACCGGCTTTGGCGGCGGGCTGCCAACCAAGGAATGGCTGCTCATCCATGAAGGCGCGCTCACCTCGTCCCTGCTCTAGGCGCGCGCCTTTACGCGAAACAAATTCTATCCTTTGTCGTTGGTTTGAGAACCGGCGCCGCCTATGCTGGCAGCCAAGCCTTAGCATCACGGGAGAATGCGATGATGGAAGTCAGCGGCCTTTTCGGGCTTTTACTGTTGATCGCGGATGTTTATGCGATCGTGAAAACCGTCCAAAGCGGCGCCGATACGGGCGCGAAAGTGCTCTGGATCGTCGCCATCATCATCTTCCCGGTGATCGGTGTGCTCGCTTGGTTCCTGTTCGGCCCGAAAGGCTGAAGCCGGGCCGGGGAAACCGGCGCTCAATGCCAGAAAAGAAGATCGGGCGCCTCTTCGCCGCGGGCAAGACGGGGTAGCGGCACGATAGGCACGCCCCCGGCAAAGCGGCCGATCACCGCGCAGGTTTCTTCCAAAGGCACCGGCGCTTCTTCCGATTGGCTGACAATGATGGCGCCGGGCGCAAGGCCCTCTTCCTTCATCACTTTCAGTGCCGTGAGCGTATGGCTCACCGTTCCAAGATAAGAACCCACGACGAGAATGGGCGTCAGCGCCGTCTCGCGCGTCAGTGCTTTCATCCAGTCGAGCACCAAGTGAGTTTCATCGAGCGGCACCATGAGCCCGCCCACCCCTTCGATGAGAAGATGATCGTGGTTGGCCCGCGCCGCTTCCCCGCAAAAAGAAACGAGCGAGCGGAAAGGCACGGAGCGCCCCTCGCGCGCCGCCGCCATATCGGGCGACATGGCTTCCTTGAAATGCCAGGGCGTGATCGCCTCGAAATTTTCGTCCGTCACCTCGCGCCCCATCGCCTCGAGCAGCAAGGCCGTATCGCTGCCTGCAACCGTCTCCGGCGTAATGCCGCTGAGAACGGGCTTCAATGCCAGCACCTTGTCGCCGCGCGCTTTGAGCTGGCGCACGATGTGAGAGGAAACGAAGGTCTTGCCGATTTCCGTTCCCGAGGAGGTGACGAAAAACACACTCATTCTGCTGCCCTATCGATGAGGATCTTGTCGCGGATAATGGCGGTGAGCCGCTCGATGTCTTTATCTTCATGCTCGGCGGTGAAAGTAAAGCGCAGCCGCGCCGTTCCCTCCGGCACGGTGGGCGGGCGGATGGCGGTGACGAGAAAGCCTTCTTCTTCCAGAAGCGCGGAAGCGGCGAGCGTTTTATCCGGATCGCCCATCAGGATCGGCACGATGGGGCTTTCCGCTTCCGGCAGATTGAGCGCGCGGGTAAAGGCTTTGGCTTTTTTCACGGGCAGCGCGGCGAACGCCGGATCGGCCTCGATCAGATCGAGCGCGGCAATGGAGGCGGCAACGGAAGCAGGCGGCAGGCCCGTCGAATAAATCAGCGTGCGGGCGCGGGTGCGGATGAAATCCACCACCGGCTGACTGGCGCACAGATACCCGCCGTAAGAGCCGATGGCTTTGGAAAGCGTGCCCATTTGCAGCGGCACATCGGCTTTTCTGCCGCCGATGAAGCTCGAGCCCTTGCCGCCCGCTAGCACGCCGATGCCATGGGCATCATCGCTCATCAGCCAGGCATCATGGGCACGTGCCAGCTCCCCCATTTCTTCGACGGGCGCCAAATCCCCGTCCATGGAAAACACCCCGTCGGTCAGGATCAGGCAATGGCGGTGCTTTGCCCGTTCTTCTTCCAGCAGGGTTTTCAAATGGTCCAGATCATTGTGCCGGAAGATGCGCGTTTCGGCGCCGGAAAGCTTCGTGCCGGAAAGCAGGCAGGCATGGGAAAGCTCGTCCGCCAGAACAAGATCGCCCTCGCGCGCCAAAGCCGGCACGATACCGAGATTGGCCAGATACCCCGAGCCGAAAATCACGCAGTCATCTGTCTCTTTCAGCCGGGCGAGACGTTTTTCGAGCGTGCGGAAAAGCGGATGATTGCCGGTGACGAGCCGGGAGGCCCCCGAGCCTGCCCCATAGCGCTCCAGCGCCGCGCGGGCCGCTTCCTTCACTTCCTTACGGTGCGAGAGATTGAGATAGTCGTTGCAGCAAAAGGAGATGAGCTCGCGCCCGGCGCGGCGCGCCAGAGCCGGGCCATAACGGTCCGTCTCGATCAGGCGGCGGCGCAGGCTGCGCGCTTCCAGATCCTCAAGTTTCCCTTGCGCAAAGCGGTCGAGGGAACGGGACGTCGCCGGGGAAGCCATCTCATTCTCCCATTTTTCCTGGGGACATTCGCTCCGGTGCCCCTGAAACACAGGCGTGAGCCAGGGCCGGGCCGGATGCGGGAAACTGGGCCGGGCGGGGGGCCGGTGTCAATCGCAAAGCGCGGGCCCAAGGACTTGAAACCTGACCGAGTGCCTTGCTATTGGCCCGGCCATAATCCCTTGATCCGCCTTGCATTCCCCGGCAAGCCGCCTATGCTCGGCCCCGTAATTCAGCCCGCCAAGCGGCCGCCGGACAAGAAGTCAAAAAAGGCCGCGATCTTGAGGGAGTCCGCTCATGACCATGACCATGCCCGCTCACAAAGAGCCATCCGCCCAGCCCGCAAACGATCTTGCCGGGAAAACGGCAGAGGCTGATGACGGTCTGCGTCATGACTGGACGCGCGAGGAGGTCGAAGCGCTGCTCGCCCTGCCCTTCAACGATCTGATTTTCCAGGCGCAGACCGTGCACCGCAAATGGTTCGACCCGAACGAAGTGCAAAAGAGCACGCTGCTTTCCATCAAGACGGGCGGCTGCCCGGAAGATTGCGGCTACTGCAACCAGAGCGCCAAGTTCGACACGGGGCTGAGCGCTTCGAAACTCATGGAAGTGCAAAAAGTGCTGGAAGGCGCGCGCCGCGCCAAGGAAGCGGGCGCCTCGCGCTATTGCATGGGCGCTGCCTGGCGCAACCCGAAAGACCGCGACATGGAAGCCATCGTCGCCATGATCAAGGGCGTGCGCGAAATGGGCATGGAAACCTGCATGACACTCGGCATGCTCTCGCCAGAACAGACGATCCGTCTGAAGGAAGCCGGGCTCGATTATTACAACCACAATATCGACACGTCCGAAGAGTATTATAAAGAGATCGTCACGACACGGACCTATCAGGACCGTCTCGACACCATTCAACGCGTGCAGGAAGCGGGTATGAATGTGTGCTCCGGCGGCATTCTGGGCATGGGCGAAAGCCAGTCCGATCACGCCGGTATGCTGCAAACGCTTGCCAACCTGACACCGCATCCCCAAAGCGTGCCGATCAACATGCTGATGCAGGTAAAAGGCACGCCGCTCGGCGAGAGCAAACAGATCGATCCCATCGATTTCGTGCGCACCATTGCCGCTGCCCGCATCATGATGCCGAAATCCGTCGTGCGCCTTTCCGCGGGCCGTGAAAACATGTCCGAGGAAACCCAGGCGCTTTGCTTCCTTGCCGGGGCGAACTCGATCTTCATCGGCGAGCAGCTTTTGACGACGAAGAACCCGGCAAAGGAAAAAGACGATGCGATGTTCGAGAAGCTGGGCCTGAAGCCCATGCCCGCCCATCGCTGCCCCTCCGAAGTCTAAGCGGGCTCATGACTGCGCGTATACCGCCTCTCAATCCGCTTTTCCCGTCCCCTCCTGATTGGCTTTTGGAAGGGGCGGCGCATCTCTGGCTGCCTTATAGCCAGATGCAGACGACGCCGATGACGCTGCCGGCGGTCAAAACCGAAGGCGTGCGCATCACGCTGGCCGACGGGCGCGAGCTTATCGACGGCATTTCCTCCTGGTGGACGGCGGCGCATGGCTATAACCATCCGCGCATCCGCGAGGCGGTCTCCCGACAGCTCGATGCCATGCCGCATATCATGCTGGGCGGCTTTGCCCATGAACCGGCCATGCGTCTCGCCAAACGCCTGGCGGATGTCACACCGGGCGATCTCGCGCATACGTTCTTCTCCGAATCCGGCTCCGTCTCCGTCGAAATCGCCATGAAGATGGCCGTGCAGTATTGGCTCAATCAGGGCAAGCACGGCAAAACCCGCTTCATCAGTTTCCGCGGCGGCTATCACGGCGACACGATCGGCACCATGTCGGTCTGCGATCCGGAAGAAGGCATGCACACGCTTTTCAAAGGCGCGATCCCGCAGCAATTGCTGGCCGACCTGCCGGCCGATAGGGAAAAGGAAGCCGCGCTCGAGGCCTTCATTGCCGAACACGCACATGAAACGGCGGCGATCGTCACCGAGCCCTTGGTGCAGGGCGCGGGCGGCATGGTGTTTCACGAGCCTGCCGTCCTTGCCAAGCTGCGCGCGCTTTGCGATGCCCATGACATTCTTCTTATCGTCGATGAAATTTTCACCGGCTTCGGGCGCACGGGCACGCTTTTCGCCTGCGAGCAGGCCGGCATCGTGCCCGACATCATGACACTCTCCAAAGCGCTGACGGGCGGCACGCTCGCCCTTGCCTCCACCACGGCGCGCAAGCATGTTTTCGAGGCGTTTTTAGGGGAGGACCCCGACAAGGCGCTGATGCACGGGCCGACATATACGGGCAATCCGCTTGCCTGCGCCGCCGCCCTCGCCTCGCTCGAGCTTTTCGAGGAAGAGCCGCGCCTTGAGCAGGCCCGCGCCATCGCCGCCCAGATGGAAGAAGAGCTTGCCCCGGCGCGGGAGATTTCCCGCGTGAGGGACGTGCGCGTCCTGGGCGCCCTCGGCGTCATCGAAGTCGATAAGCTCGACGATGTGAACTGGTTCAAACAGCGTTTCGTGGAAGAGGGTGTCTGGATCCGTCCCTTCCGCAACATCATCTACATCACCCCGCCGCTCGTCACCGGCAAGGAAGACCTCTCCCGGCTGACGGGCGCGATGCTCAAAGTGACGCGCGAATGGGCAACACGCTGACAAAGTCAGCAGTTTTTACGCCTAGATACAAAGATAGTGGTGCTGCCGAAACACGGTATCTCGCGTGATCACGAAAATGGTTAGCTAGATGTTGTGAAGGGTCTGGCCAAAAGTTAATCTGACCGCGGCTGGTGATTCGCCGCCTTTCTCAGCTCATTGAAGCTTGAGCGCAAAACGGTGGGGGCGTTTTGCAGACCGGCGCTTTGGGGCTAATCAGAGATCTCCCCCTATCGATGCAAGGATATGGCGTCATGCATGTGATCGCGTTCGCGTCCCAGAAGGGCGGCTCGGGCAAGACAACACTTGCCGGGCATGTGGCGGTCGAAGCGCAGCGGCAGGGTCTCGGCCCCGTTGCGTTGATGGATACCGACCCTCAGGGCTCTCTTTCTCAATGGTGGAACGTGCGTCAGGCCGAAGAGCCGTTTTTCGCGCGGGCAAGCGAGGCGGGTCTGGAAGCGGACCTTGCCCGGCTGAAAGAAGGCGGCGTGAAGCTCGTCGTCATCGACACGCCCCCCGCCATCACCTCCACCATTCAGCATGTGATTTCCCTTTCCGACCTCGTGGTCATTCCCACCCGCCCGAGCCCGCACGATCTGCGCGCCGCCGGGGCAACGGTGCAGCTCTGCGAGAAATTGTCGAAGCCGCTCGCCTTCGTGCTCAACGGCGCCTCGCCGCGCGCCCGCATCACCACGGAAGCGGCCATCGCCCTTTCCCATCATGGCGCGGTTGCGCCTTCCGTCGTGCATCAGCGCGTCGATTTTGCCTCCAGCATGATCGACGGACGTACGGTGATGGAACTCTCGGAAAAGTCGAAATCGACGGGCGAGATTGGTGAACTCCTGCACTTCCTTGAAAAACGGCTGCGCGGTGATACAAGTTCTCCTTTATTGGAGAATCAGTCGCTTAGGGGGGCGGCCTAATGACGAAAAAGCCTGCGTCGCTGACGAGTGAACTCCTGGCCAAAAAGGGGGAGGCGCTGCCCTCCTCCATCGATCCGCAGGCCAGAGCCAGTTCACCGGAAGAATTGAGCGGCGCAGGAGCGGGGGAAGAGCCCGCTCACGCTTCCCCCTCCTCCGTCCTTTTGGCGGAAGGCGGCAAGGAGGCCCCCGTGCGCCCCGAGCCGGATGTCGTGATGGAACCGGATGACGAGCCAGCCAAACGCGAAGTGACCCGCCGTTTCATCTTCGGCGCGCTGGTCGCGGGCGCCGTGCTGGTCATTGCCGGGATCGCCATGTCGCTTTTCGCCAACCGCGAGAGCCTTGCACCTTCCGGCGGCGAAACCACCGCTGAAACCGCAGCCCCCGAAAGCGGCGCGGAAGAAGCCGCCACCGCAGAAGAGCCCGGCGAGACAAGCGGCCAGCTCGTCATGGATGAAGGCCGCGGCACCGCCCCTGTCGAGGAAGAAACGGGCGCGGCGGCAGAAACAGCCGGGAGCGCGGAGCCTGCTGGCGACCTTGCCGGCGAACCGGCTCCGGTCGAAATCACCCCGATCACGCCCGAAGCGTTGGATCTCGCCGAACAGGGGCCGGAACTGCCCAGCGCGCCGGAAGAACCGGCTGCCGAGGCCGAAACAGCGCCCGCACCTGAAACCGCCACGGCTGAAGAAGCGGCTCCGGCTGCCCCTGACAGCAAGATCGCGCAGTCCGGCCAATATCTGATCCAGCTTCTCTCAGTCAAAGACGAGGCGGGCGCCCGCGGTGCCTGGGCAAAACTGCAGGGCAAATATCCTGAGCTGCTGGGCGGCGAGACGCTGAACCTGCAGCAGGTCGATCTTGGCGAGCGGGGCATCTATTACCGCGTGCGCACCGGCGCTTTTGACAGCAAAGCCGGGGCAAATGCCCTTTGCGGCAAGCTGAAAGCCGCCGGGCAGGACTGTATCGTGCGCCGCCAGCCTTAAGGCCCGCGCATCACGCAGCCACGACCTGGACCATGAAAAGGGCGCTCTCCGGCGCCCTTTTTCTTTTGCCGCGCTTCGGCTAGGGTCCGCGCCAACAGATATTGACCTTCAAAGACAGGATAGACGACATGGTGCAAGCGGTGATCTGGGATTTCGGCGGCGTTCTGACCTCCAGCCCCTTCGAGGCTTTCAACCGTTTCGAGGCGGAGCTCGGGCTTGAAAAAGATTTTATCCGCCGGATCAATGCGACCGATCCCGACACCAATGCCTGGGCGCTCTTCGAGCGCAGCGAAATTTCCCTCGACGAGTTCGACGAAAAATTCGCCGCCGAAGCCAAACGGCTCGGTGCGGATATTCGCGGCCGCCAGATCATCGAGCTGCTTGCCGGCGACATTCGCCCGGAAATGGTCGAAGCGCTCAAACGCTGCAAAGCGAAATTCAAAGTCGGCTGCATCACCAACAATGTTTCCGCCGGAGAAGGCGCCGGCATGGCCCGCTCGGCGGACAAGGCCGCTGCCGTTCAGGAAGTCATGGAGCTTTTCGATCATGTCATCGAAAGCTCGAAAATCGGCATCCGCAAGCCCGATCCGCGCATCTATGAAATGGCCTGTTCGGAGCTTGGCGTCGCCCCGGCCGATGCGGTCTATCTCGACGATCTCGGCATCAACCTCAAACCGGCCAAGGCGCTCGGCATGCGCACGATCAAGGTGCTGAATGCCGCCCAGGCGCTGGAAGAGCTGGAGACTGCCGTCGGGTTCCCGCTGCGCTAAGGCCCACCTTAGCGTGCAGGCGGGTGCGCGAGGTTTTGCATTTTCGAAACCTCTCCACTCCTCCGTGAACAAACAATAATGTCAGCCGTTTTCCTTATGCATCGAGGAGTATGTGTGAGGGAGATGACATGCCGCACCTCAGTCCATGGAGGCGGGCCCCGCAGCGCGCCGTCTTGACCGTCTCGGCAATCGCGCTCTGCGTATTGCCGGTCCAGAACCTGCAAGCAGGCGGTCCGTTCTCAGAAACTCAATTCACGCCCGATTGGCGCATTGCCGCGCCCTTCAGCATCGAAAGAGACAGCGCCGGAGAAGAACCGGAAGACGCCGCAGGGCAGCAACGCGCAGAAGCCGCACCAAGCACGGGAGCAGCCGGTTCAGCAGGCGCCAGCGCCGGCGGCATCGGCGCGGGCACGGTCGCGGCCATTGCCGGCGGGGTTGCCGTTGTCGGCGGCGCCGTGGCGCTCGGCGCGAGCGGGGGAGGAGGCGGCGATGATGGCGGCGGGGGCGGCAGCTCCGTCGGCAGCTCTGTCGTCACCGACCCGGCGACACCGGCCGCCGTCAACGCTTTCCGCACCTCCGAATATCTCGCCCATGGCGGCTATGACCGGGTCAATCTCGCCCATGCTTATGCGCGGGGGTACACAGGTGCGGGCCACACCATCGCCATTCTCGACGATGGCTATCAGCTGAACCATCCTGAATTTTCCGGGAAAATTCTGGTTCAGTTCAATGCGGCAGGCAATCCCCTGCCCGGCGCCATGCCCATCGAGACCCACGGCACCCACGTGACCGGCATCGCCGCAGCACGGAAAGACAATGTCGGCATGCACGGGGCGGCGTTCGACGCGAACCTTGCGCTTTATCAGTTCGGCACGCTCGATCAATCCGCCGCGCAGTTCACCCGCGCCGGTATTCTGGGCGCCACGGTCATCAGCAATAGCTGGGGCTATAATGCGCGCATCTCCGATGTGCAGGCGGAAATCGCAGGCGGCAAAAGCACGGCCAGCGCGCTTGCCAGCGTTGTCGGCGGCACGGCCTCGGACTGGCAGAACTTTTTGAACGCCATGGACGGCGCGCAGGATGCCGGAAGCGTCATCGTCTTTGCCGCTTCCAACAACCCCGCCCTTGGCGGCATCGATGTCTCCTCGGGCATGCCGCTTGTCGATAACCGTCTGATGGGCCAATGGCTGGCGGTGACGAATGTAAACAGCAGCGATCAGGTCGTGAGCGTCGGCTGCGGGCAGGCCCAGGCGTTTTGTCTGGCCGCGCCCGGCACGAATATCTATTCCACCGTGCCCACCAGCACCTATGGCAATCTTTCCGGCACCTCCATGGCGACCCCGCTTGTCAGCGGCGCCGTCGTTTTGGTGGTGGAGGGGCTCGGCCTTTCCCCGGAAGAAGCGGTGAACCGCCTTCTCACCACGGCTGACAGATCCTTTGCCGGCTATAGCGCCAATGCGCATGGCCAAGGCATTCTCGATCTCGATGCGGCGACAAGCCCCATTGGGCGCGTCCAGGTACTTGCCAGCGGCAATGTGCATGATGGCGGCACAGGCCCCGGCATCATGCAGACAGTGCTCAGTGCCTCGCGCGCCTTCGGCGATGCTTTTACAAAGGCGCTGGACGGGCTGCGGATCGCCGCTTTCGATGAGGGCGGGGCTGCCTTTCTTTATAATCTGGGTGACAGGGTCGCCGTTCAAGAACCCGTCACCACCGCGCTCGACACACTGCAATCGCTCGGCACACGAACGGACCTCACAAAAACGGCACTGCCGGGCGGCGGCGGCGTTTCCATCGCCGTGCGGGACGCCGATCTCGATTTCCGCTCAACGCAGCTCGGCACGGGCGTTGAAATCGATGCCGCGTTTCTCGACACCCCGCTCTGGGGCGGCACTTTGAGCGCCGGGTTTCATCAAAGCAGCGGCGAGTTTCTGAACCGGCTCGCGCCTGAAGCCGCGCAAACGGCCTTTGCCTATAGACCTGAAATGTTCTCGGTGCCTTATGCGGGCTTTGCCGAGGACGGTTATTCGGCGGGTCTTGAAATGCCGCTCGGGGACAAAGCCAGCATCGGCGTTCTGTCCTTCGAAGGAGAAGGCAATGAGGACCGGGCCTTTGACGGGTTCGGCGCCCTCACCACGCTTTCCTTGCGCCCCACCGATAGGATTGCCATCGGGATCGATGGCGGGGCGATGAGCGAGGACGGAACGGTGCTTGGCACCGATGCGCGCGGCGGACTTGGTCTTGGTGAAGACTCCCGCACCGCCTTTGCCGGCATCCGCGCGGAGGCCGGGATCGACGAGCATTGGACCCTCCTCGGCAGCTACCATCATGGCTGGACGGTCGTCGGCGGCTCCGCCTCCGCCATCGTCACCTCGGTGGGAAACGTCAAGACACAGCAAATGTCGGGCGGGCTCATTGGCGAGCATCTCTTTTCAAAAGACGATGCGCTCGGCCTTGCGGTCTCGCAGCCGCTGCGTATCACAGGCGGGCAGACATCGCTCAATCTTCCCGTCTGGCGGGATTGGAACGGCGATATTCTGACCCGCCATCAGGACGTCTCGCTGCGCCCCTCCGGCCAAGAAACCCGCTATGAGGTAACCTACGGGTTCGATATCGACCCGAGCACCCGCCTGACCGGGCTTACGTTCCACCGGAGCGACGCCGATCACATCGCCGGGCGCCAGGAAACGGCGGCGGTCCTGCGCCTGCAGCACCGGTTCTAGCAAAGAAAAGCCCGTGACCCAGGGAGCTGGAGGGTCACGGGCTTCAAGAGGCGCCTTATGGCTTGGAACCGGCGCCTGCTCTTTGATCACTCAAAGCTATTCGGCGGCGTCTGCAACCGAGAGGCCGAGGCGGCTTGCGACACCTTCCCCGTAAGCCTTGTCGGCCTTCAGGAAATGGCCGATCTGGCGGCGCTGAATGTCTTCCGGCACGCCGTTCATGGCGCCGGCAATGGCATCGAGGAGATGCGTCTTCTGCACCTCGTTCATCAGACGGAAAAGATCGCCCGCCTGGCGGTAATCGTCATTGCCTTCGCGGTGATCGTAATGATCCGCGTCGCCGGAAATTTTTAGCGGCGGCTCTTTGAAGCGCGCGCCGTCCACCGGCCCACCGAAACTGTTGGGCTCATAGACGGGCGCCGCGCCGCCATTGCCGTCCACCCGCATCGCCCCGTCGCGCTGATAGGAATGCACCGGACAGCGCGGCTTGTTGGCCGGGATCTGCGTATAGTTCACGCCGAGCCGGTAGCGGTGCGCATCCTGATAGGCAAAGAGACGCGACTGCAGCATCTTGTCCGGCGAGAAGCCGATACCGGGCACCGTGTTATTGGGCTCGAAAGCGGCCTGCTCGATATCGGCGAAATAGTTTTCCGGATTGCGGTTGAGCTCCATGATGCCGACTTCGATGAGCGGATAATCACCATGCG
Organism: Tepidicaulis marinus; assembly: GCF_000739695.1. Lineage (GTDB taxonomy): Bacteria > Pseudomonadota > Alphaproteobacteria > Parvibaculales > Parvibaculaceae > Tepidicaulis > Tepidicaulis marinus. The sequence continues at coordinate 362,723 of NZ_BBIO01000001.1, read as the reverse complement.
GCCAGACCTTGGTGAGATCGAAGGGATTGTACCAGGTCTTTTCCGCATCGGCCTCGGGCATGATCTGCACCATCAGCCGCCATTTGGGGTAATTGCCCTCTTCGATCGAGGTGAAGAGATCGCGCTGATGGCTCTCCCGGTCCTCGCCGATGAGCTTTGCCACTTCATCGCCGCTATTGGTCTCGATGCCTTGCATGGTCTTGAAGTGGAATTTCACCCAAAAGCGTTCGTTCTCTTCATTGATGAAGGAATAGGTGTGGCTGCCATAGCCGTTCATATGGCGCAGCGTTTTCGGCTGGCCGCGCTCGGAAAAGAGGATCGTCACCTGATGCAGGCTTTCGGGCGAATGAGACCAGAAATCCCACTGCATTGTGCCGGAGCGCAAATGGCTTTTCGGGTCGCGTTTTTGCGAATGAATGAAGTCGGGGAATTTCAAGGGATCGCGGATGAAGAAGACCGGCGTGTTGTTGCCGACCAGATCCCAGTTGCCTTCCTCGGTATAGAATTTAAGCGCGAAGCCGCGCACGTCGCGTTCGGCATCCGCCGCGCCCGCTTCTCCGGCCACGGTGGAAAAGCGCGCCAGCATTTCCGTCTTCTTGCCCACATCGCCGAAAATTTTCGCCTTCGTGTATTTGGAAATGTCGTTCGTCACCGTGAAGGTGCCGAAGGCGCCCGAACCTTTGGCATGGACCACGCGCTCGGGGATCCGCTCGCGGTTGAAATGGGCGAGCTTTTCGATGAGATGCACGTCCTGCATTAAAAGCGGGCCGCGCGGACCAGCCGTCATGGAGTTTTGATTATCGGCGACCGGCGCGCCGCCGGCGGTCGTCAAACGCGGTGTGTCGGACATGGCTCATTCCCCTTGGAATTCTGTTTAGAACAATTCCAATGTAAGGAGTGAGCGCCCATCCGTCAAGCTATATTATAATAATTCTAAAAAACAAAAGGAGAGGCAGTGCCTCTCCTTCTTGCGTCCAAACCGGCGGATTTTCACCGGCCCTGCGGGCAACGGCCGCTCAAGCCGCCTCTTCAGCCGCTTTGCGGGCGGTTTCGCAATCTTCCTTGCTCAAGCCCAATTGCTTGGAGACATGATTGACGAGATAGCTCTCGAACTTATGCAGACCGCCATCGGCATAGGCCACTTGCCAGAGCGCTTTCAGAAGGTCCTTCTTTTCTTCCTCGGAGAAAGACCGCTTTACCGTTTCGACAAAGACCCAGGGGTCGTAATTGCGCCGCTCGGCCTGCTCGGCCACCGCCACAAGCTCGGTCGCATCTTCCGGCGACAGGCTGAAGCGCTCTTTCACCACGCGGATGATCGCCGCGCGCTCGGCGGCATCGAAGCTTTTGTCGAGCCGGGCCGCCTCGACCATCAAGGCCGCCGCCGCCAGCTCGCGCCGCGTTGCCGCGCTTTCCAATTGCGGGGCAGGCGCTGCCGGTCCCCGGGCAATAAAATTCAAGATACGGTCCAACATATGCGTTCCTCCTTTTGCGGGGCCCTTGCCGCACCGCCCAGCCGGCAGCGCTGTTTGTGCTGACCTGTGCTGTGCTGGCCGCGTTCTCGTCCCGGCCCGGAAATGATAACGCCGCCGAAGGCAAATGTCCCTCGGCGGCGTCATCTCAGCATTTGTTTTGATCCGGATCAAACACCCGGTCCGTTTCCCGCTTAGTGGGCGAGCGCGCCCGACGGCGCTTTCACCGGCTTCTTGCGCGGGAAGATCATGTCCAGGATCACCGCGATGGAGGGCAGTGTCGTGATCGCCATGATCATGTTGGTCATGAACATGAAGGTCAGCAGCAGACCCATATCCGCCTGGAATTTCAGCGGCGAGAAGGTCCAGGTCGACACACCGATCGCCATGGTGATGGCGGTGAAGACCACGGCCATGCCGGTTTCATGCAGCGTCTGCTTGTAGGCATCCGTCACATTGAACCCTTCGGCCAGGTGGAACTGCACGCGGTTGTAGATATAGAACGCGTAGTCCACGCCGAGGCCGACCGCCAGCACGATCACCGGCAGCGTCGCCACCGTCAGACCGATCTGCAGGATCTCCATGAACCAGTAGCCGAAGAACGTGGCGAAGGTCAGCGGCACCGTACAGGCCACCGTCGCGCGCCAGTCGCGGTAGGTCAGGATTACCAGCGCCACGATCGCCACATAGACCCAGAGGATCATCGGAAGCTCGGCTTCCTCGATGGCATCGTTCACCGCCGCCTGCACGCCCATGTTACCGGAGGCCAGACGGATGGTGACGCCTTCAAGCGGGTTTTCGGCGCGGTATTGCTCCACTGCCTCGACCGCCGTTTCGATGGTCGTCGCTTTCGAGTCTTCCAGGAAGATCAGCTGCGAGAGCACCGAGCAGTCCTGGTTGAGAAGACCCGTGGAGGGCGGCACGGGGCCCACGGCCTGCACCAGCGCGAACTGGTTGCGCGGCAGCGCCCGCCATTTCAGGTTGCCCTCGTTCCAGCCCGAGGAGGAGTTCTTGGCCGCGTAAGGCAGCGAAAGCACCAGCGACACGCCGTCCACGTTCTGCATGTGCCAGGAGAAGCGGTTCAAATATTCCATGTAAGGATATTTGATACAGGCCTCCGACGGCGTTTCCACAACCACGGTGAGGAGGTTGAGGCCAAGCGCGAACTTGCCGGCAATGACGTTGGAATCGACGTTATAGCGCGCATCGTCCTTCAGTTCCGGCGAGCCGGGGTGCAGCGCGCCCACATGCCGGTTCTGGCTTTCGATCACCGCCACCACGAAGAGCGTAACGGAGATGAGGAACGTCACCACCGCCGTTTTCGGGTTCGCGATATTGCCCAGCACGTTCATGATTTTCATGCGGAACTCGCGGGCACGGGCCACACGGTCGGCAAAGCCTTCATCGAAGGTGAAGTAGCTTGCCAGAATGGGCAGCATGAGAAGGTTCGTGATGATCTTCAGCGCCACACCGATCGAGGCGGTGATGGCCAGTTCCTGGATCATCTGGATTTCGATCATGTAGAGCGTGCCGAAACCCACAAGGTCCGTGACCAGCGCCATGGTGCCGGGGATCAGGAGACCGGAGAAGCTGGAACGGGCCGCTTCTTCGGCATTCGCCCCGCGGCTGATTTCAGCCGTGATCAGGTTGATCTGCTGCACCCCGTGGCTCACCCCGATGGCAAAGACGAGGAAGGGCACGAGAATGGCCAGCGGGTCGAGCCCGTAGCCGAGGAAGTGCAGAATGCCGAACTGCCAGACCAGCGAGGTCAGCGAGCAGAAGAGCGGCAGGAAGGTCAGGATCGCAGAGCGCGAATAGAGGTAAACCGACAGCACCGTCAAAATGAAGGCGGCAATGAAGAAGATCACCACAGTCTGCGCCCCGTCGGCAATGTCGCCGATCAGTTTCGCAAAGCCGATGATGCGGACATTGTAGTCCCCGCCTTCGACTTCGTACTTGGAGCGGATTTCCTTCTCCAGCTTCGCGGCCAGATCGAAATAGTCGAGTTTCTTCTGGGTCTGCGGGTTATATTCCAGAAGCTCGGCGGTGATCATCGCCGCCGTGAAATCCTCCGCCACAAGACGCCCGACAAAGCCGCCGCGAATGACGTTGTTCTCGATGTTGCCAAGGTCGTCCTCGGTCATCGTCTCGGCGGTCACATTGCCGCCGATCACGTCATCGGCCCGGATCCCCTCTTCGGTAATTTCAAGGTAACGGGTGTTCGGGGTCCAAAGGCTCGTCACGGTGTGACGGGCGACGCCGGGCAGGAAGAAAATATCGTCCGTGAGATTTTTATATGTCTGGAAGAATTCCTTGTTCCAGACCGTGCCTTCCTTGGCTTCCAGAACCACGATGATGCGGTTCGAGCCGAAAAGCTTCTCACGATATTCCTGGAACGTTTGAATGTACTCGTGCCCGTTGGGCAACTGCTTGTCGAAGCCTGCATCCAAACTCAGCTGCACGGCTGAGTAGCCGCAAATCACCGTGAATACGGCAAGACACGCGAGAATAAGCGCGCGCGTCTTGAAGACTAAGGCTTCCAATAACTTGACCATGGACCTATCCCGTTTCCTAAGCCGCGCACTTGTGCGGCCCCCTTATTTACTTATCAACGCTCCCGCGACCCGCAGCTTCATGCAAGGAGGGATCATCCGTCCACGCATCAAGCACGGGGTTGGTCATCAAACTTTGGGGGGTATGACCGGGTCAGATTGTCCTGATAGACAGGCCTCTTTCCTGATCCAATTAGGTGCTACGCCAGTCGCATACGCAACAGTCGGACCCCCTCCCATGTTTGTTCCCGCTTGCCGGTTCTCCGGTTCTTCTTTTTACGTCCCCGGCTGGGCAGACTAACATTATGGCGCCTGAATTGGCTTGCAGTTTTCGCCCAACCTGACGCTCGATAGCACAGTTTTTTGGGAAATGTAACGCCGCGCACACAAAAAGGGACGCTGCGCCGCAGGCCGTTTACCGTCCCTTTCGCCGCCGCCGCCGCCCGGGCCATCTCCCCCGCCCTCCGATTGCTTCAATTTTAACCAATTTGCCCCGTGAAAGCCGCCGGCGGCACCTTCTGCCTCTTCACCCAGCTTTGATAAGCTTACGATAACTATGCTTAATAGAAAAATGACACAACCGTCATTTTTAGCTTGAAAGCGCCCCTCCCGCCCCCTATCTTGACAATCTGGTAGGGAACGACGGCGTAGCCTTTGAAGGCCTGATCAAGGGCCGGGCGCGCTTTTGCGTTCAATCGGGCAAAGACGCCGGGACAACCGGACGCTCTGCCATTGTGCCGCTTCTGGAGGACTAAATGACCGACATTCGTCAGATCACCAAAGACGAAGCTTATGATGCCGTCGCGCCGGATGATTTTCCGGCCATGATGGATGTCGAGCGCTACGGTGCGCGTTCGACGGCGTTCGACAAGATCATTTCCGCGACCCATGACCATTTCTGGGATCCGCTGGACGAGAAATATATCGACTTCTCCGAGTCCTTCGACATGGAGAACGAGATGATCATGCCGGAAGAGTTCATCGTCGAGCTCCGCCTGCCCTGTTTCCAGAAGCTCTCCGAAAAAGAGAAAATCCGCTTCGCCAACGAAAGCGCCCGCTGGATGCTTTCCGCCATTCTGCATGGCGAGCAAGGCGCGCTGAACCTTTCCGCGAGCCTCTGCCACATTCTGCGCGATCCGGGCGCACAGGAATATGCCGCCAACCAGACGCGCGAAGAAGCCCGTCACGTCACGGCATTCTCCCGCTACGTGCAGGCCCGCTGGGGCAAGCCGCTGCCCGTCGGCCAGACGCTGGGCGATCTGCTGACGGATATCGTCAACGCGCCGGAAGTCTATAAAAAGATCGTCGGCATGCAGATGCTGGTCGAAGGCCTTGCCATGGGCGCCTTCGCCTCGCTCTACACCCGCTCCAACGACCCGCTGCTCGTCAAGCTGACGCAGCTCGTCATGACGGACGAAGCCTTCCACCACAAATTCGGCAAGATCTGGGCCGACCGCACGATCCCGAAACTTTCCAAGGAAGAACAGGAGATCATCGAGGATTGGGCAGCCCATTGCTTCCAGACGCTGCTCTTCAACCTCGTGAACCCCGAGCAGAAGAAAGTGCTTTATCCGCAGTTCGGCCTCGACTGGGAAACCGTGCAGGCGGAAATGATCGAAGCGGTGACGGACGACGACCGCCGCGAGCAGATGAAGGAAGGCACGAATATCTTCCGCGTACTGATCAAGACGCTGCTGAAGGCCGGCATCATCACCGACCGCACGAAAGCCTTCTATGCCACCTATGTGGATATGGACGAGCTGCGCAATGAAGGCGACCGGATGGTCGGCGACGACATCGCCGAAGAAGGTATCAAGTACCTGAAGACGATCAACTTCAGCACGAACACCGATGCGCTCTCGAACGTATCCGCTGCCGAGTAAGCAGCACCTCTTACCTCCCTCGATGCGAAAGAGCGGCCCCCGGGCCGCTCTTTTTTTGCCCGCTTGCTCCTGAACCCGCCCGCTCCTTAAGATGCACCATGATCCTCAGCCCCGACCAAGCCGATGCGCTCAGCCGCCTCCTTTACGAAAGACTGGCGGAAGACGGCCATAAGCTCCCCGCCCCGCCCTGGCCGGTGATCGGCGCGGGCCTGCGCGGGCCGGTTTTCGATCTTGGCGATGGCAGCGTACTGAAAACCGTCGGCCAGGGCCGGGCGCTCGGCGCGGCGGAAGGGGTATACCGGCGCGAGGTGCTGGCGCTTAGCCATCTGCAAGATGCCGCGCTGCCCAATGCGTTCCGCGCGCCCCGCCTGCACGCCCATGGGGGTCTGAGCGGGATCAACGGCCCGCATGGCCCGCTGGGCCACTGGCTGCGCATGGACCGCCTTTCCGGCCTGCCGCTTTCCCACCCGCAGGCCCTTGCCCGGCGCAGCGCCGATGAAATGGGCGAGGAACTGGGCGCCGCCCTTGCCTGCCTTCACGCGCTGCCTGCGCCCGAGCCTGCGCCCGGCGATCCCTTGCAGCGGTTCTTGCAGCTTGCCCGCGCGCGCCTTTCCGCGCCCGAGCTTCTGGCCATGGCGGATCTGATCGGTAAGGGCCTTGAAGAAGAAACCGCCGCGCCGGTTTTTCTCCACGGCGATCTGCATCTTGAAAACGTCTTCTACGACCCTGAAGCCGGTTTCGGTCTTCTCGACTGGGCCGAATGCGGGCTTGGCTGGGGCGAGGCGGAATGGCGGCATTTCGAAATCCGGCCCGACTGGCGCGATGCGATTTTCCGCGGCTATAAGGCAGGCGGCGGCGCGCTCGACCGGCGGCGCTATTATCTTAGCGCAGCGGTCGATGCGCTCACCTCCTATGCCATCGAAGCCTCCACCCATATCCGCACCGCTCAGCGCCTGCGCGGGCTTTTGGAACATTGCCTTCATCAAGCCGGGATCGAGACGGCATGAGCGGCAAGATCACACAGGAAGATCTCGACTTCGCCATTGTCGACGGGCGCCAATCCCCCACCGCCGCTGCCGTGCAGCGCGGGGTTTGCCGTCTTCTCATTCATATGGGTTTTGCCCCGCTGACCGAATTTTCGCTGAAGACCGGGCGGCGGATCGATGTGGCGGGCATCAACGCCAAAGGCGAGATCATCGCCGTTGAAATCAAATCGAGCCTTACCGATTTCCGGGCCGATCAGAAATGGGAAGATTATCTCGATTTCTGCGACCGTTTCTTTTTCGCCGTGCCGATGGAATTTCCCCGCGACGTGCTGCCGGAAGAAACGGGCCTCATCGTCGCCGATCAATTCGGCGCGGAGATTTTACGCGACAGCCCGGAAGACCGGTTGCCCGCCGCACGGCGCAAAGCCGTCACCCTGCTCTTCGCCCGCGTCGCCGCCCGCCGCGCTCATCTCGCCATCGACAGCGGCGTTTGACTTCACCCTCGCCCCGCACTCTCCCTGTCACCCCGGCCCCCGTGCCGGGGTCCACACGAAGCCCGCAGCACTGTATAGCCCCTCGGATTAGACCCGAGTGGAGACGAGCAACAAACCTAAAGAGAAAGCCGCTTACTTCGGCGCGCGTTTCGCCAGAATGCGCTGCAAGGTCCGCCGGTGCATGTTGAGACGGCGCGCGGTCTCCGACACATTACGGTTGCACTGCTCATAGACGCGCTGGATGTGTTCCCAGCGCACCCGGTCCGCCGACATCGGGTTTTCCGGTGGCGGGGCGATGCCGTCGCCTTTGGCGAGTAATGCCGCTTCCACCTGATCGGCATCGGCAGGCTTGGCAAGATAATCCACCGCGCCGAGCTTCACCGCTGCCACCGCCGTTGCGATATTGCCGTAGCCGGTCAGCACCACGGCGCGCGCATCAGGCCGGGCTTCATGCAGCGCCATGACCACGTCGAGCCCGTTACCGTCTTCAAGGCGCAGGTCCACCACCGCATAGGCCGGCTTGCCGGCGCGCGCCAGCGCCTTGCCGTCGGCCACGGTTTCGGCGATCGTCACCTCGAAGCCGCGCCCTTCCATCGCGCGGCTCAGCCTCGTGAGAAACGGCTTGTCATCGTCAACGAGCAACAGCGTGCGCTCTTCGCCCGCGCCCGCCTCGCCCTGTCCTGCCGTTTCCGTTCCGCTCACAGCGCTCTCCTTACGTTCTGCTCGACATTCTGATCTGGTCTGCAGGGCCTTCACCCGAAGAAAGCCCATGCTCACAATTTAGGCTTTCTTTCCGCCCGCGCCAACTTTTGTGCGGCCGGCCAGAGACTTAATCGGGACCCTTTGGACCGGCACCCGATTAATCGCCGCGGTTTCCTGCTTCGATCAGGGCGCGCGGCCATTCCACCGTCACAATCGCGCCCGGCACCCCGTCGCCGCGATTTGCGATGCTGACATCGGCGCCCGAGCGCTCCAGAAAGGTCTTGGCGATGAAAAAGCCGAGCCCCATGCCCTCATGTTCCTCCCGTTCATCGGCAAGGCCGCTGCGCGGGCGCGTGGTGATGTAAGGCTCGCCCAGCTTTTCCAGAATGTCGGCGGGGAAACCCGGCCCGTCATCGATCAGGCGGATATGCATGCGCTCGTTGGAAAAGACCGCTTTGACGATAACTTTATCCTCGGCAAAGTCGCTGGCGTTTTCCACCAGATTGCCGAGCCCGTACATGATTTCCGGATCGCGCGGCACGATGGGCTCGGTCGTCTCGCCTTCCGCTTCAAGCTCGATTTGAATGGAAACATCGGAGCCGCGGTAGGGATCGACGATTTCATTCAGAAGCAGCGAGACGGGCTGGCGGGCAAGCAGCGCGTCGCGCTCATCGGGCTGGCGCGTCAGGCGGGAGAGAATATCGCGGCAGCGTTCCGCCTGGCTGTGGAGAAGTGCAAGGTCCTCGCGCAGTTGTTCTTCATCCGGCAGGCCGCGCTGCAATTCCTTCGTCACAAGCGAGATCGTGCCGAGCGGCGTGCCAAGCTCATGGGCTGCGGCCGCGGCAAGCCCGTCAATGGCCGACAGACGCTGCTCGCGGGCCAGCACCAATTGCGTGGCGGTCAGCGCGTCGGACATGCGTTTGGATTCCTGTGCGATCCGCCAGGCATAAACCGCCATAAAGCCGAGCCCGAGTTCGAGCGCCACCCAGATCCCGAGAATATAAAGAAAATCGAGGACCAGCGGTTCACCTTCCTGCCAGGGCAATGGCCGATGGAAGAAGGCGAGGAAACTGACCAGCGCCGCCGCCAGAAACCAGAGCGAGACGGTGGAGCGCAAGGAAAGCGTCGTTGCCGAGATCGTCACCGGCACGAGAAAGAGCAGCGCGAAGGGATTGGCAAGCCCGCCCGTCAAATAGAGAAGCACCGCGAGCTGCAAAACGTCATAGCCGAAATAAAGCGCGGCCTGCCCATCCGGCAAACGCCGTGTGGTGGGATAGCGCACGGCGAGAAAGACATTGAGCCAGGCAGAGGCGGCAATCGCCCCGAGGCACATGCCGAGCGGCAGATCGAAGCCGAGCGCGAAATCCACCATAAGCACGGCGGCAAGCTGGCCGGCCACCGCCAGCCAGCGCAAGAGCACCTGGGTTTGCAGGCGCACGCCGCTTTCCGTGCCCAGCCGCCGCATCCGGTCTTTACCGAAACGGCGCGGCTCCTTGAAATCGCTGGTGATGGTGTGATCGCTCATCGCTGGCCTTTCTTCCTTCCACGCGCTTGCCCGCATTGAGGCACGAGCATACACGCCTGCCCGCGCGTGCGGGATAAATCACCGCAAAGGCCCGGATCAAGCCATTCAGATCAAGCCGGAGGAGTTTAGGTATTGGCGGGCCAAGGATCGGAGAGATCGCGCGTCTCGCCGATCGCCATGATCCAAAGATCGTGATTGGTATAGCCGCGCTCGCGCCCGGCTTTCATAAACCGCTCCGGCGGCTCGAAGGGCGGCTCGGCTGTGAGCACCACCGTGCCCCAATGCATGCCGACGAGGCGCTTGGCGCCGATATCCCGCCCGATCGCCACCGCCTCTTCCGGATTGGCATGGGAGGCGGCCATCATGACGCGCGGCTCATAAGCGCCGATGCCGATCAGCGCCGTATCGAAGGGCCCATAGGCCTTGCCGATTTCCTCGAAGACCGGGCCATAGGCGCTATCGCCGCCGAAGAACACATGATGGCGCTCGGCCTTGAAAGAAAAGCCTGCCCAGAGCGTGCGGTTCGTGTCGAAGCCGGAGCGGCGCGACCAATGCACGACGGGCAGCGCCGTGATAGTCAGCCCGTCGGCGTCATAGGCATCGTGCCAGTCGAGCTCGACGACGTTCTTGAACCCGCGCGCGGTGAAAAATTCCCCGAGCCGCAGCGGCACGATAACGGTCATGCGCTCCTTGCCGGGCAGGCGGGCAAGCGCGCGCTCGTCGAGATGGTCATAGTGATTGTGGCTGACGACGAGATAATCGACAGGCGGCAGATCGCCGATCGCGATGCCGCTTTTCACATAGCGTTTCGGCCCGAGGCCGGCCGGGCCCGCATAGCGTGTCAGATAGGGATCGGTGAGAATGACCTTGCCATTGAGGCGCAGGAGAAACGAGGCATGGCCGAGCCAGGTCAGAAAATCGCCTTGCTTGACCATATGGTCCGACAGCGCGCGGTGCGCGAGCGGGCGGGGAATGACATGCCCCTCCGGCACCTCCACCTTATCGAAGCTTTGGCGGACCATGCGCGCGAAAAACGGCAGCGTGCATTTGACCGGCGCCTGGCTGCGCACGGGACTGCCGGCGGGATTGCGGAACTGGCCGCCCGGCAAATGGTGCCAGGGCCGGTGCGTGGCCCGTTCCTCTTCCGGTTTTTGCGCAGCGCCGCGCCTGGTACCTGCAGAAAAGGGGCGGGCGGAGGGTTTGTTCTGTTTCATGAATTAGACAGATAGGCAGCCGGAGAGGCCCTGTCCAGAGGGTCTTTCGCCGCTATGGATCCTCAATAGGAAGCCCCTGCCATTTCCAGGGCTTTGACGATGCCGGCATGGCGCCTGTCTCTTGCAAGCGACAGGGCCGTGCGTCCGGTCAGATCGGAAGCCTCCAGATCCGCTTTGTATTCGATGAGAAGATCGACGAGGGCCTCATGACCGGCGCGGGCGGCGATAATGATCGGCGTTTCGCGCTCCGCGCAGGTGCGGTCCGGGTCCGCGCCCGCTTTCAAGAGCGCCTCGCCCAGCACCGCATTGCCGCTCTGGGCGATATAGCAGAGCGCGCTGTTGCCCGTCTTGTCTTTCAAATCGGGCCGGGCGCCTTGTTCGAGAAGATAATGAGCAACATCCCGTTCGCCGAAAAGAATGGCGACGACGAGAGCCGGGCGGCCGAGCTTGTCGCGCGTATCGATGCGCGTGCCGCGCGTCAGCTCCGCCTTGATCGTGTCGAGATCGCCCTTGCGCACCGCCTCGATGTAAGGGGTATCGGGGGTGACGACGGAGGGGCGCTGAATGGCCTCTGCCGGCCCGCTCGCCGCAAAGATGAAGGCGGCAAGGGTCAGCGCCGCGAAAAACACCTGCCTCACGCCCCCGTGCTGTCTCATGCTTGCCTGGCTCCTGCTGCTTTTTCCGTTCACCATCACAAATCCTTGTAGCCGCGCCTTTTCGCTCGAGCGGCGGCTATACTGCATTCAAGGCGGCAGAATAGCAAAAATCTCCGCCCCGCGCCCAGATGACGCGGCCCTTTCAGCCCCGCCCGCTCTGGCCAAACCCGCCCGCCCCGGTTTATCTATAAGCCGAAAGCGTTCAAGAGAGCGCCCAAGAGCAAAGGAACAGAGCATGTCCGGCAGCCAGAAGACCCTTCTTATCGTTCTTGCGGTTGTCGCTGCCGTGCTGGTGGGTCTTTCCTTGAGCACGCTTCTTCCTTCCGCCGAAAATGGCGTGAGTACGCAGGCGCAGAACCGCGCGCTGATCGGCGGCCCCTTCGAGCTCACCGACCATCAAGGCAACCGCGTCACCGAGAAGGATTATGCGGGCCAGTACAAGCTCATCTATTTCGGCTTTACCTATTGCCCGGATGTCTGCCCCACCGAATTGCAGACCATGTCCGCAGCCCTCGAGGAAATGGGGGAGAATGCCGAGAAGGTGCAGCCGCTCCTCATCACCATCGACCCGGAGCGCGACACGCCGGAGGCGCTTGCCCAATATGTCGGCCATTTCCACTCCCGCCTTGTGGGGCTCACCGGTACGCCGGAAGAGATCGCCGCCGCGGCCAAGGCCTACCGGGTCTATTATGCCAAAGTGGAAGATGAAAACTCCTCCGCCGAGTATACGATGGACCATTCCTCGGTAATCTATTTCATGGGGCCGGATGGCGGCTTCCTCACCCATTTCGGCCCCGGCACCGCGCCCTCCGCCATGGCCCAGCGGATGAACAAACTCATCGAGGAAGAGGACGGCGAGGCAAGTTAAGGCTCTCAAGAAAGCCGCTAAGTCCTTCTTTTTCCTCAGCTTTTATGCCTGTCATTACCGCGTTCTGCATTGTGCAGCGCAAAAAATCTTGTCCAAACGTCATAAATCGGTAGAATTCGCGCTGCATTGCACAAATTTTGGGCGCTTTCGCCGCCCCCGCAATGCCGGCAATTGAGCCCCGCAGAAACCGGATATGGCGTGAACCGTTTGCTCTATCAGATGTTCGAACTCAACCATGCCGCCGTCGCGCCCCTGCGGGCCGCGGCGCAGTGGAGCGCGGCAGCGCTGGGGCATGAGAGCCATCCGCTTTACGGCACCGAGCTCGGGCGCACGCTCGCCGCGTCCTGCGAGTTTTTCGAAACCACCACCCGCCGCTACGCCAAGCCGGAATTCGGGCTCGCGGAAACCGAAATCGGCGGCAAGCCGGTGCCGGTGCGCGAGGAAGTGGTCTGGCAAAAACCCTTCGGGCGGCTGTTGCATTTCAAACGCGACGAGGCACTCGTGCCCGCCGAGGCCAAGAGCCGCCTCCTGATCGTCGCCCCGCTTTCCGGCCATTACGCCACCTTGCTGCGCGGCACGGTCGAAGCGCTGCTCCCCCGCCACGATGTTTACATCACCGACTGGGCCGATGCGCGCATGGTGCCGATGAGCGAGGGCACGTTCGATCTTGAAGACTATGTCGATTACCTGCGCGAGATGTGCGCGGTTCTCGGTCCGGACCTCCACATGCTCGCCGTCTGCCAGCCCTCCGTCCCGGCGCTTGTCGCCACGGCGCTGATGAACGAAGACGGCGACAAGGCCGCCCCGCGCTCGCTGACCATGATGGGCGGGCCCATCGATACCCGCATCAACCCGACCGAGGTGAACCGCTTCGCCACGACCCAGGGCTATGACTGGTTCCCGGCCAATGTGATCATGAATGTGCCCTGGCCGCATCCCGGTCACGGCCGGCCCGTCTATCCGGGCTTCCTGCAGCTTTCAGGTTTCATGGCGATGAATCTCGACCGCCATGTCAGCGCCCATTGGGACTATTTCAGCCACCTTGTGGAAGGGGACGGTTCTTCGGCGGCCAAGCACCGCGCCTTTTACGATGAATATCTCGCGGTGATGGACCTGCCCGCCGATTATTATCTGCAGACCATCAAGCGCGTTTTCGTCGAGCATCATTTGCCCCGCGGGCTCTTCACGCATAGAGGCCGCAAGGTCGATCTCGGCGCGATTACGAAGACCGCGCTCATGACCGTGGAAGGCGAGAAGGACGACATTTCAGGTGTCGGCCAGACCTTCGCTGCCCATGTCATGTGCAAGAATATTCCGGATGAAAACCGCGCCCATTATGAGCAAAAAGGCGTCGGTCATTACGGCGTCTTCAACGGCACGCGCTGGGAAGAAGACATTGCCCCGCGTGTCAGCGCCTTCATCCGCAAGCATGATGGCATCCGCAAGCATGACGGCGCCGCTTAAGCCCTCACTTCTTTTCTTCAATCCACCGCGAAAATCTGACGTTCATCGCGAAACGCTTTGAACTCCAGCGCATTGCCGCTCGGATCGCGAAAGAACATCGTTGCCTGCTCGCCCGCTTTGCCTTTGAAGCGGATTTGCGGCTCGATGACGAAAGCGATCCCTGCTGCTTTTGCTTTTTCCGCCAGCGCCGTCCAATCGTCCCATTTCAGGATCAGCCCGAAATGCGGCACCGGTACATCTTCGCCGTCCACATGATTGGCGCCTGCATCTTCGTGTTTCCCTCGCGCCGCGCTTGCAGAAGAAGGCGAAACGAGATGCGCCACGATCTGGTGACCGTAAAAATCGAAATCCACCCAAGCGCTGTCCGAGCGCCCTTCGCGGCAGCCCAAAAGCGTCCGGTAAAAATGCCGCGCCGCCTCCAGATCATGAACCGGGAACGCGAGATGAAAACGGGGTATACTTGACATGAGACGAGCTTAGACGCTTTTTGAGCTGAAACAATGTTGAGTGTGATTCGTCTGCATGTCCAAGCCCCCACGATCCAGCGCGCTGTTGACCAATGTCATTGAAGTCGATGGCCGCCGCCTGCCCGTTACCGTTCGTCACAATCCGCGCGCGCGCCGTTTCGTGCTGCGCGTCGATCTGACGGCGGGCCGTATCTGCGTTACCTCTCCCTCGCGCCGCAGCATGCCCGCCGCGCTGTCCTTCGCCCGTGAGCATAAAGACTGGATTGCCGAGCAATTGCAGATCGTGCCCGATGCAGTGCCCTTTGCGCCGGGCGCGCTTATTCCCTTTCGCGGTGTCCTGCATGAAATCGTCCATGAAGCGGGCGCGCGCGGCACGGTGCGCGTTGAAGAGGCAAGCGAGACGGCACTACCAAAACTTATCGTGCGCGGCGATGAAAAATTTCTCGCCCGCCGCCTTACCGATTGGCTGAAAGCGCAAGCCCGCGCCGCGCTGAATGAGCGCGTGCTCGCCCATTCCGCGCAAGTCGGTGTGCGCCCGAAGCGCATCACCTTGCGCGATCAGACAAGCCGCTGGGGCTCCTGCTCCTCAAGCCGGGCGCTTTCCTTTTCCTGGCGGCTGATTTTTACCCCACCCCATGTGCTCGATTATGTGGCCGCGCATGAAGCTGCTCATCTCGTGCATATGAATCACGGCTTCCGCTTTTGGCGGCTCGTTGCCGAGCTTATGCCGGACTATCGCGCCGCCATGAAATGGCTGGAAAACGAAGGACCGGGCCTGCATCGCTACGGATCGGAAACGGGATTTTTCGAAAGCGCCGATCTGGCGGAGGCTTAAAGCCTAGCGCCATTTGCGCCCGGGCCTGAGGTCCGGCGCCGTTTCTTCTTCCTGGGCCACCGCGCCGAAAATCCGGTCGAGGAAAGAGCGCGCTTCATCGGGCTGCTCGTCGCGCCCAACGGAGAAAGGCCAGTTCTCATCATTGCCGCTTGCAATGGAGGCGGTGCCCACGTCCGAGCCGTCGAAGGAGCCGGGCAAGGCGGAGACGGGCACCTTCTGCTGCGTGCGCACCATGAAGTCGTGCCACATGACGGCGGGCAGCGTGCCGCCGGTCACACGGTTCATGGGCGTTGAATCGTCATTGCCCACCCAGATGCCGACCACGATGTCGGCGGTATAGCCGATGAACCAGGCATCGCGGCTGTCCTGGCTCGTGCCGGTCTTACCGCCGGCGGGGCGCCCATCGAGGGCGGCTTTGCGGCCCGTGCCGCTTTCCATCACTTCCTTCAGCATGAAATTCATGGCGCCGAGGGCACGGGGGGAGATCACCCGGCCCGGCCCGTCGCCGCGGCGCTCGTAAAGCAGGACGCCCGTGCCCGTTTCCACCCGCTCGATGCCATGCGGAATGACGCCGTAGCCGCCATTGGCAAAAGACGCATAGGCAGCAGTCAGCTCCAAAAGGGTCGTCTCGAACGTGCCGAGCGCCAGCGATGGATGCGGCTGCATGGACGATGAAAGGCCGAGACGGCGCGCCGTGCGGATCACCTGATCCCGGCCCACTTCTTCTGAAATCTGCACCGCGACCGTGTTCACCGAGCGGGCGAGCGCGCGGTGCACCGGCATCATGCCTTCGAATTTGCGCCCGTAATTTTCCGGCGACCAGCCATCGACGCTGATCGGCGCATCGACGCGCACGCTTTGCGGGGAAAGCCCGCCTTCGATGGCGGCAAGATAGACGATGGGTTTGAAAGCGGAACCCGGCTGGCGCTTGGCCTGCACGGCCCTGTTGAACTGACTTTCCCGGTAGGAGCGTCCGCCCACCATGGCTTTCACCGCCCCGTCCGGCGTCATGGCGACGAGAGCGGCCTGGCGCGCGCCGAGTTTTTCCCCGTCCCGCGCCAGCGCTTCTTCCACCACAGCTTCCGCCTTGCGCTGCAAATAAGGATCGATGGTGGTGACGACGCGGGTGTCGGAGGTGGGACGGCCGGCGAAACTCGGCAGCACACCCAAGACCCAGTCCACCGCGTAATTGACCGAGCCTGAGCCCTTATACCCATTCAGCGTTGCCGGATGATCGAAGGCATATTGGCCTTCTTCCTGGCTGATGAAGCCTTCACGCACCATATTGGCAAGCACCGTCGCCGCGCGCTCCTGCGCAAGCTCAAGATCGCGCGTCGGGGCATAGCGCGAGGGCGCTTTCAAAAGCCCGGCCAGCATCGCCCCTTCGGCAAGGGTCACCTCGCGGGCGGATTTGTTGAAATAGCGCCGCGCCGCCGCTTCCACACCATAAGCGCCGCCGCCGAAATAAACCCGGTTGAGATAGAGCGTGAGAATTTCATCCTTGGTGAAGCGCGCCTCGAGCCAGAGGGCGAGCAGCACTTCCTGCACTTTGCGCCCAAGCGTGCGGTCGGGTTCGAGAAAAACGTTCTTGGCAAGCTGCTGGGTGATGGTGGAGCCGCCTTGCGTGAAGGAGCCGGTTTTGAAATTTACCCAGGCCGCGCGCAAAATGCCGCGCGGATCAATACCGAAATGCGAATAGAAGCGCTCATCCTCAATGGCGAGCACGGCATGAACGAGATGCGGGGGCAAATCGGCAAGCGGCACCGCCGCGCCGGCAAAGCCGCCCCGGTTCGCAAGCACGGCGCCGTCTTCGAAAACCAGCGTGACGCCGGGACTGTTATCGACATCCCAAAGCTCGTCCGTGCCCGGCAGCGTGACAGCATAATAAAAAATGATCATGCCGAGGAAGATGCCGCCCCAAGCCGCGCAGACCGCCGTCCAATAACCAAGCTTGCCCGCTTTCACCGGCATAGGTTTACGGGAAGAACGCCGGGCGCTGCCGCTCCGGCCACCGCCCCCGCCATTCCCATTGCCGCCCGAGCCGCCTCCGCCCGAAGAGCGTCTTTTGCGGCGCGGCGGCGCGAATATGCCCGCCACCGATTTCAGCGCGCTTAATGATGATCGCGGGCCGCGAATGGCCCAATCGAAATAGCTCATGGAGGGCTGCGCATCGGCCGTGCGGGATTTTTCGCGGACGGTTTTCTTGGCGGCCGGTTTTTTCGCTGCCGGTTTTCTGGCGGGCGTTTTCTTTGCGGCGCGCTTTGCGGGTTTGGATTTTGCCGTCACGTCGTCATCCGTGGTTGCGCGTTTTTTCTTCGCAGCTTTTTTTGCAGGAGGCACCTGCCCTGCGAAGGGAGGCACGGGATAAACATCGCGCAGGTCGAAAGTCGATTTCGGCCCGTGCTCCGGTCCATCCTCTTTCCGCCCGCTTTCCGGTTCGCTGCCTGGCGCCTCTCTTTTCAGGCGTGTCTTGCCCTCGCCTTCAGGCCCAAGGCGCACTGTGCCGAGCCCCTGCACCCGGCGCTCGCGCCAGGTTTCCTGCGCGCTTTCCCGGCTGCCGGATGCATCGGCGCGGGAGGGTTTTTTATCCCGTTCCCCGCGCCTGTTTCCCCCGGAGCTCATATTGTCGGAATCCATCATCGAGAGCTGTTTCAGTGACGCTAGAAAGAGAGGGTTAACGAGTCCTAAACGAGAACCGCATTCTTCCCCAAAAGCTGGGCAGAACTTAGGCAAATCCTCGCCAGGCGGTGTCCCGCTGCGGGAAGGGGCGCAATCGAGCGCTCCCCCTCCTGACGGGAACGTGAAAAATCGTGCGAAAGACCCTGAAATTAAGGCCGTATTAGAGGGTTGCATGGAGTTATTGGCTCAACAGGAAGGTGCGCGCGGCAGCGCGATACCGGACAATTGAGAACAATGGGGCTCCATATGAAATCAATCTCTATGCGGTTGATCCTTGTGATGATCGCGATCGCCACGGGCGCAGTTCTGGCGACCGGCGCGACGCTGACCTATATCGCCTCGGGCATGACGCGCGAAGCGGCGATGACCGAAATCCGCGAAGAGGCGGAAAAAGAAGCTGCCCGCATCGCCGATCTGATCAACCAGCAAGGCGTTATCGGCCGCGTCATCGCTTCTGCCGGCGCGAATGCGGTTGCAACGGGCGATACGGACCGTACCGCCTTTGAATCCATGCTGATACGCTTCCTTGCCGACAACCCGCAATTGCTCGGCACCTGGATCGGTTTCGATCTGAATGCCTTTGACGGCATGGATGGCGGCTATGCGAACACACTCGGCCATGACGCGACAGGCCGCTTCGTGCCTTACGTTGCTTTTGGCGCAGGCGGCAAAATCGTCGTCGACCCGCTGATCGATTACGACACGCCGGGCGCGGGCGACTATTATCTTTTGGCTCACGACAGCGGCAAACCCCAGGCGCTCGAGCCTTATCCTTATGAAGTCGACGGCAAGACCCAGCTCATCACCACACTCGCCTTCCCGGTGAAGGTGAACGATGAAGTGATCGGGGTGGGCGGCGTCGACATTCTGCTTAAAGACGTGGCCGATCTCATCCGCGAGACACGTCCGCTGGGCGAGGGTTATATCTCTGTTCTCTCCAATGGTGGTCTTTATGTCGCCGAACGCAACGAAGAACGCGCCGGCAAGCCCGCCGTGGAATTCGGCATGTCGCCGGAGGTCATGGAAAGCGTGGCGCGCCAGGAGAATGCCGTCTTCACCGATCTTCAGAATTCCGCCGGTGACAATGTCGTGCGCGCGGTTGCAACCATCGACCTTTACGGCATCGACAAAGACTGGGCCGTGGTCGTTACCGTGCCCGAAGCGCGCGTCTTTGCCGCGACCAACCGCCTGCTCGTGACAAGCGCCATCGTTGCGGTTCTGGTTATCGCGCTGGCAGGGGCGGTGGCGTGGTATCTTGCCCGCACGATCTCCAATCCGATCCTGGGCATGACCGGCGCCATGAAGGAACTTGCCGAAGGCCATCACGGCATCGAGGTGCCGGCCCGTGACTGCCAGGACGAGCTTGGCGCCATGGCGGCTGCCGTGCAGGTCTTCAAGGAAAACGCGATCGAGATGGAACGCGTGAAGAAAGAACAGGAAGAAGCCGAGGCCCGCGCCGCCGAAGACAAGCGCCGCGCTATGGCCGAACTTGCCCAATCTTTCGAGGAAAGTGTGGGCAAGATCCTGCAAACCGTCGTCTCCGGCTCGACACAGCTGCGCGGCGTGGCCGACGATCTTTCGCGCACCGCCGAAGAGACCGGCCAGGAATGCGCCGCCGTTGCGTCGGCCTCCGAGGAAGCCAATGCCAATGTGCAGACCGTGGCCTCGGCGACCGAGGAAATGTCCGCTTCCATCAGCGAGATCGCGCAGCAAATGTCGCAGTCGAGCGCCATCGCCGCCGATGCGGTGAACAAGGCAGAAGCCAACCACCAAGTGATGGCGAGCCTTTCCGATGCCGCCCAGCGGGTGGGCGATGTGGTCAAACTCATCAACGACATTGCCAGCCAGACGAACCTTCTCGCCCTCAATGCCACGATCGAGGCGGCGCGCGCGGGCGAGGCAGGCAAAGGCTTTGCCGTGGTGGCGACGGAAGTCAAAGAACTCGCCGATCAGACCGCAAAAGCCACGGAGGAAATCTCCGGCCAGATCGCCGATATGCAGGGCGTGACGGCAAGCGCGGTGGAAGCCATCGAGGATATCCGCAACACGATTGCGAAGATCCGCGAGGCCATGACCTCGGTTTCCTCGGCTGTCGAAGAACAATCGGCGGCGACGCAGGAAATCTCCCGCAATACGGCCCAGGCCGCGCAGGGTACTAACGAAGTGTCTCACTCCATTTCCAATGTGCAGAACGGCGCGTCCAAGACGAGCCAGGCCGTGCGGGAAATGGCCAATGCGACGAACTCGCTCGACAGCCAGTCGAAAACGCTGGAAGAGGAAGTGCACCGTTTCCTCAAACAGATCCGCGCCGCTTAAACGCTGCGCACCGAACAAGCAAAAGGCCGGTCCTCTGGGACCGGCCTTTTCTTTTGCTCCTTTGCCGCTAAAGCCCCGCCGCAACATCCTCGCCAAGGCGCGCTAAAATCGCCGCGCCCATATCTGCATGGCGCGGATTATCGGTGAGGCCGGTTTCCAGCAACATGGTGCCGAAACTGACCGCCCAGCCCTTGGCACGGGCAAGGCGCGCGGCGGAGGGCTCGTACACTTCCAGCGCCTCGGCGCGGGCTTTTTCCTGCGGCAGCAACATCCAGATTGCGGCCAAGTCCGTCGCCGCATCGCCGGCGGTGATGTCCCCCCAATCGATGATGGCAGCAAAACACCCCCCATCGGTCAGCACATTGCCGGCGTGAAGATCGCCGTGCAGCCAGAGCTTTTCTTCTGAAGGCGGGGCAGCGAGCGCGGCGCGCCAGGCTTCTTCCACCGCCCCGGTAATCGCCTCCGTACTTTCCTTCAGCCGTGCAAGACGCGCCTCGACAATGGCGCGTCGCTCGGCCAGCGGTATGCCGCGAAATTCATTGGGCGGGGCGTCGGCGGGCGCCGGCCGGTGCAGCGCGAGAAGGAATTCGCCGAGCACAGGACCTTCATCCGGCCCCGGCGGTGCCCGGTCGGCGGGCCGGCCGGGCAGAAACGGCAGAACGCTCCAGCGCCAGGGATAACCCGCACCGGGAAGTCCGATGCGCAAAGGGGCGGGAACGGGGAGCGGCAAGCTTGGCGCGAGCTGCGGCAGCCAGTCTTGTTCATGGCCGACAAGCGGGGCGGCAAGCGCGCGGCGGGGCAGGCGCAGCAGCAATTTGCGCCCCAGCCGGTACATGACATTGTCCCAGCCGTTTTCAAAAAGGATGAGCGGCAATTCTGCAAGGTCCGGATGCTGCGCCTCTAGGAGCGCGCGAACCAGCTCTTCGCTCGCGTCAATTTCGGCAGGCGGCGTGCCCTGATGTTCCGCCATGATGACCTCCCAGGAAAGAGGAACAATTATACCCAATTCGGAAACAGTCTGGCGCATTATCCGCCATAGTGTTTCTCGGCGCGCTGCTTATCTCAATACACAACGCCACACGAGATCAGGAGGCAGCGATGAAAAAACTTCTCGCGATCCACAGCGCCCCGCCACCCCATTGGGTGGGAGACGGGTTCCCGGTGCGCTCGCTCTTTTCCTATCAGCATGAAAGAGCGGCTGATTTCAGCCCGTTTCTGCTTTTCGATTATGCAGGACCTGCCACATTCGAACCTGCCGCGCGCCCCCGCGGGGTCGGCACCCATCCCCACCGGGGATTTGAGACGGTGACGCTCGTCTATCAGGGCGAGGTGAGCCACAGGGATTCCACCGGCAAAGGCGGGACCATCGGCCCCGGCGATGTGCAATGGATGACGGCAGGCGGCGGCATTCTGCATGAGGAGTTTCACTCCGAGGCCTTCACCGCCTCGGGCGGCACGTTTCAGGTCGTCCAGCTTTGGGTGAACCTGCCTGCAGAGCACAAGATGACCGCGCCCGGCTATCAGGCGATCGCCAAGGCGGATATTCCCGAGGTTGCCTTGGCCGATAGCGCCGGATCGGTGCGCGTCATTGCGGGCGAATATGCAGGCGCGAAAGGCCCGGCGAAAAGCTTCACGCCCATGCATGTCTGGGATCTGCGCCTTGGCGCAGGCGGCAAGACGGCGCTCGATCTTCCCGAGGGATGGACGGCGCTCCTTGCGGTACTCGAAGGCAAGGTGGACGTGAACGGCGCTCCGGCCGGACCTGCCGAAATCGCCGAGCTTGCCCGCGCGGGGCGCGAGGTGGAAATCACCGCGCGCGAAGATGCCAAGCTGCTGCTTTTGAGCGGCGCGCCCATCGACGAGCCCATCGCCGCTTACGGGCCCTTCGTCATGAACGACAAGGCGGAAATCCGGCAAGCCATTGCCGATTTCAACGAAGGCCGGTTCGGGCGGATGCCCGCGTGAAACGCGTAAGCGGCATGGACCCCGATACGGAGGCCGGGGTGACGGTGGAGTTTGAGGCAAGGCACTGCTTTGCAACGAACTCAGGCTGTCACCCCGGGCTTGTCCCGGGGTCCACAAGCCTGCCGGCCGGCAGTGAGCTGACTACCTGATCAAACGTCCAGGTTCGCCACGGCCAATGCGTTTTCGCGGATGAAATCGCGGCGCGGCTCCACCACATCGCCCATCAGCTTGACGAAGAGATCGTCCGCCTCGTCGAGCTGGCGCACTTTCACTTGCAGGAGCGAACGGGCTTCCTTGTCGAGCGTCGTTTCCCAAAGCTGATTGGGGTTCATTTCCCCAAGACCCTTGTAACGCTGGAAGGAAAGGCCTTTGGAGCCTGCCTTGAAGATCGCATCGAGCAGCTGGGAAGGCGAGCGGATGATGTGCTCGTCGTCTTTCCGGCGCAGCTTGCCCGCTTTCACATAAACTTCCTGCAAGTGCCCCGCCATGCGGTTAAGGGCACGGGCATCGGCGCTGGCAATGAGCGGCCCGTCGATGGTCAGCTCTTCCTTCACGCCGCGCACTTCCCGCTCGAAGCGCAGGCCCCCATCCTGTGTGGGGCGGCCCGTCCAGCCGCGTTCGGTTTCTTCGGAAAGCAGATCGAGGCGGCGGGCGATATAATCTGCCGCATTGCGCGCGCGCTCTTCATCGGCCAGCACGTCCGGGTCGAGCGCGCCGGCAATCGCCGCCTGCTCGACCGCGAAATGCGGATATTTCGTCGGCAGCTGCTGCAGGATCGAGCGCACCTGGCGGGCCTTATCGACGACAGCGCGCAAGTCCGCCCCGGCCAATTGCACCTCGTCATGCTGGGTGAAGACCATTTCTTCCAGGCCTGTCTCGATCAGATAATCTTCCAGCGCCTTTTCGTTTTTCAGATAGGTCTCCGAATTGCCCCGCCGCACCTTATAAAGCGGCGGCTGGGCGATATAGAGATGGCCGTTCTCGATGATCTGCGGCATCTGGCGGTAGAAGAAGGTGAGAAGCAGCGTGCGGATATGGGCGCCGTCGACATCGGCGTCCGTCATGATGATGATCTTGTGATAGCGCAGCTTCTCGATATTGAAATCCTCGCGCCCGATGCCCGTGCCGAGCGCGGTGATCAGCGTGCCGATTTCATTCGAAGAGAGCATCTTGTCGAAACGCGCGCGCTCGACATTGAGGATTTTACCGCGCAGCGGCAGCACCGCCTGCGTCGCCCTGTCGCGGCCCTGTTTGGCCGAACCGCCGGCGGAATCACCCTCGACGAGGAAAAGCTCGGATTTTGCCGGATCGCGCTCCTGACAATCGGCCAGCTTGCCGGGCAGGCTGGCCACATCGAGCGCGCCTTTGCGCCGGGTCAGTTCGCGCGCCTTGCGGGCCGCCTCACGGGCGGCTGCCGCTTCCACCACCTTGGCGACAATGGTGCGCGCTTCTGCCGGGTGCTCCTCGAACCAGGTGGAGAGCGCCTCGTTCACCGCGCTTTCCACAATGGGGCGCACTTCGGAGGACACGAGCTTGTCTTTCGTCTGGCTCGAAAATTTCGGGTCCGGCACTTTCACCGAAAGAACGCAGGTCAGTCCCTCGCGCGCATCATCGCCGGTCAGCGAGACTTTTTCTTTTTTCGCGATCCCGGATTCTTGCGCATAGGAATTCACCACACGGGTCAGCGCACCGCGGAAGCCGGCCAAATGCGTGCCGCCATCGCGCTGGGGAATGTTGTTGGTAAAGCAGAGGACATTTTCATGGTAGCTGTCGTTCCACCACATCGAGGCTTCCACGGTGATACCGTCCCTCTCCGTCATCAGCTTGATCGGATCGGGGATAAGCGGCGATTTGGTGCGGTCGAGAAAACGCACGAAGGCCTCAAGCCCGCCATCATAATGAAGATCGACGCGTTTTTCCTCGGCATGGCGCGCATCGATCAGCGCGATACGCACACCGGAATTGAGGAAGGCCAATTCGCGCAGCCGGTGCTCGAGCGTGGCGAAGTTGAACTCGGTAATGGCGAAAATATCCGCGGAGGGATGGAACGTCACTTCCGTACCGGTCAGCTTCTTGCCGTTTTCCTCGCCCGCCTCGCCGATCACTTCGAGCGATTTGACGGCGGCGCCGTGTTCGAAGCGCATGGCATGCAGCTTACCGCCGCGCCGGATGCGCAGCTCCAGCCAATCGGACAGCGCGTTCACCACCGACACACCCACCCCGTGCAGGCCGCCCGAGACCTTGTAGGAGTTTTGGTCGAACTTCCCGCCCGCATGAAGCTGGGTCATGATGACCTCGGCGGCCGACACACCTTCTTCCTTGTGGATTTCCGTAGGAATGCCGCGGCCATTATCGGCAACGGTGACCGAGCCATCCGGGTTGAGGCGCACCATGGCCGTGTCGCAATAACCGGCCAGTGCCTCGTCGATGGCATTGTCCACCACCTCATAGACCATGTGGTGAAGGCCCGAGCCATCGTCCGTGTCGCCGATATACATGCCCGGGCGCTTGCGCACCGCATCCAGCCCTTTGAGGACCTTGATGGAGCCGGCGCCATATTCCTCTTCGCTCCCTTGCGGGCCGCTTTCCGGCAGATCCGACATGTCTTTCTCCTTGCAATAAGGCGCCCATCGAAAGAACGGGCCGCCTTTCCTTAAAGCGCGCTTTCCTCAAGCGCGCCTTCGGAAACTGTGAAACTTTGCGCGCGGGGGCCGAAGCTTTCAAAAAGGCTCCGGTCCGTCCCCGTCATAAAAGCCTGTGTGCCGAGCGCGGCGATCTCATCGAACAGCGCCGCGCGGCGGTCCTTGTCCAAATGCGCCGCCACTTCATCGAGCAGCAAAATGGGCGCGGCCCCCGTCTGGCGGGCAAGAAGGCGCGCATTGGCCAGCACAAGACCGATCAAGAGCGCCTTTTGCTCGCCCGTCGAGCAGGCGCCGGCCTCCATGTCTTTAGGGCTGTGACGCACCAGAAGATCGGTGCGGTGCGGCCCCTCCAGCGTGCGCCCCGCGCCCTGATCGCGCAGGCGGCCCTCTTTCAAAAGCCGGATCAGCGCGTCCTCGGCATCCACCGCTGCGCCACTTGCCACTTTCAGTTCCATCATCCCGTCCAGCGCCAGTCCGGCTTTCGGGAACGCCCCTTCGGCGGTCACCGCGATGGCGCCTTTCAGCCGCGCCACGGTTTCCACCCGCGCGGCGGCAATGGCAACGCCGTGGCTTGCCATTTGTTCTTCAAGGCCGGTCAGCCAAGCATTGTCCATGCGCCCGTCGGCCAAGAGCCGGTTGCGCTCGCGCATCGCCCGTTCATAGGCATTGACCCGCGTGCCGTGGGAAGGATCGAACCCCATCACCAGCCGGTCGAGGAAACGGCGGCGCCCGCCCGCGCTTTCCACGAAAAGCCGGTCCATGGCCGGGGTCAGCCAGACCTGACGCATGTAATGGGCGAGCGGCCCGGAGCTTGGCTGCGTTTCCCCGTCGATGCGCACAGTGCGGGTGCGTGTTTCGCCGCCAAGCGCTGCCGCTTCGATGCCGGTGCCAAGACGGCTTTCGCCCATCGGCCCGTCGAGCACCGCAGAAACCGCCCAGCCGCCTGCGCCCGTCTTGCGCGCCAGCTCGTTATAGGCCGCCCCGCGCAGGCCTCTTCCAGGGGTGAGCAGCGAGACCGCTTCCAAAAGATTGGTCTTGCCCGCGCCGTTCGGCCCCGCCAGCACCACGGGCCGTCCATCGAGCGCGAGGTCCGCGCGCGCATAGGAGCGGAAATCCGTGACAAGCAACCGGCGCAAGCGCAAGGCGGGTTTCACCGCCTCTTGCGCAGCGGCTTTCTCCTGCAACGGATCACAGGCTATGTCCGGCCGCGCTGACGCTTCCAACAGCACCTCTCTTAAACGCGCATCGGCATCAGCACATAGATGGCCGATGCATCTTCGCTATCGCGGATCAAAGTGGGCGAGCCGGAATCGGCCATGGCGAACAAGGCCCGCTCGCCATCGAGCTGGCTGGCAATGTCCAGAAGATAGCGCGCGTTAAAGCCGATCTCGATCGGGTCGGCGCTGTAATCCACCGCCAGTTCTTCCACCGCGCTGCCCGAATCCGGGTTGTTGACGCTCAAGGTCAGCTTGCCGTCTTCCAGGTGAATTTTCACCGCGCGGGATTTTTCCGTCGAAATGGTCGAGACGCGGTCCACCGCCTGGGCAAAGCGCTTGCCTTCCACCTCGAGCATCTTGTCGTTGTCCTTGGGAATGACGCGCTCGTAATCGGGGAAGGTGCCGTCGATCAATTTCGAGGTCAGCACCACGCCGGCGAATTCGAAACGGATCTTCGTATCGGAAACGGAAACATGAATGAGCCCGTCCTGCCCTTCGGCAAGCTTTTGCAGCTCCTGCACGGTCTTGCGCGGCACAATGATGCCGGGCATGCCGGCCGCCCCGTCGGGCAGCGGATAATCGGCCTGGGCAAGACGGTGCCCGTCCGTCGCCACGGCGCGCAGCATCGGCTCATCGCCCTCCACCGTGTGCAGGTAAATGCCGTTCAGATAGTAGCGGGTCTCTTCCGTCGAAATCGCAAAGCGCGTCTTGTCCATCAGCCGGGCAAGGGCGGCGGCGGGCAGATCGAAGCGGTGCGGCAGCTCACCCGCCGACATGGCCGGGAAATCTTCCTGCGGCAAACATTGCAGCGCAAAGCGCGAATGACCGGCCTGCAGCGTCAGCCGTCCGTCATCGGCGCCATAAACCAGCTCGACCTGGGCGCCGTCGGGCAGTTTGCGCACGATATCGTAAAGCGTATGGGCGCTGGCCGTGGTGCCGCCGGCTTGCGCGACATCGGCATCGATGGACTCGACCACCTCGATGTCCAAATCCGTCGCCGTCAGGCTGAGCTGGCCCTGATCGGCGCGGATCAAAACATTGGAGAGAATGGGAATGGTGTTACGGCGTTCCACAACACTTTGAACGTGGTTGAGCGACTTCAGCAAGGCACCGCGCTCGATCGTTATCTTCATGGCTTCCCCACACTCTCCATCGTTACCCCACAGGGCCTCATTTCATCCATTCCAGGCGCCTTTAAGGCGGGCCTGCCGCAGCGCGGCGCGGTTCCGCGCACGCTCTCACGCACAGACAGCCAAGAAAGGAAGGGTCGCCCTGATGCGCCTGCTATTGCCAAGCCATCCACGCCGCCGACCCGCGAGGCTGGACACCGGCCTCACACCGGGCCCGAAGTATAGCAAAAGCCCTGTCCAATGCACGTCTTTCGCGCAAGGGAGAAGCCGATAATGGCGCTTTTTTCAAGGTGTTAGAGCGCTTTGCCGCCCCGAGCGGAAGAGGGGGACCGGCCCCTGCCGGAAGCTGGCCGGAAAGGTCCCGCGAATCACCCTGGCAAGGCGCCGCCGGGACCTCTCAAGAAGGCCCGGAGGCCCCTCAAAGTTCGGGCGGGCCGCCTTCGAGCATGCGGCGCAGAAGGTCCACATCCTCCTCCAGGCCCGCATCTTCCTTGCACAGGGAATCGACCTTGCGCACCGCATGAATGACGGTGGTGTGATCGCGCCCGCCGAATTTGCGCCCGATCTCAGGCAGCGAGCGGGTGGTGAGCTGTTTGGACAGATACATGGCGATCTGGCGCGGGCGGGCGATGGCGCGGGCCCGGCGGGCCGAGAGCATATCGGCAAGGCGCACATTGTAGTATTCCGCTACCCGGCGCTGAATCTCTTCGATCGTCACCTTGCGCTCGTTGGAGCGCAAAAGATCGCGCAGCACGTCCTGCGCCATTTCCAGCGAAATGGGCCGGCCGACCAGCGAGGCGTAAGCCACGACCCTTTTCAGCCCGCCTTCCAGCTCACGCACATTCGAAACGATGCGGTGCGCCAGGAACTCCAGGACCGCCGGGGGAATGTCGATATTGCCGCCCGAGCTCATGATCTCATCGGCCTTGGCCTGCAAAATGCCGAGACGCAGCTCATAATCGGTCGGGTGAATGTCGGCGACGAGCCCCCAGCCGAGGCGCGAGCGGATGCGCTCCTCGATGCCTTCCAGATCGGAAGGCGAGCGGTCGGCGGAGATGATCACCTGGCGGTTATGGTCGATCAGCGCATTGAACGTGTGGAAGAATTCTTCCTGTGTCGATTCCTTGCCGGAGATGAACTGCACATCGTCCACCATCAGCACGTCCACGGTGCGGAACTGCTGCTTGAAGGCCATCGTGTCCTTGAAGCGCAGGGCGCGGATG
Organism: Tepidicaulis marinus; assembly: GCF_000739695.1. Taxonomy (GTDB): domain Bacteria; phylum Pseudomonadota; class Alphaproteobacteria; order Parvibaculales; family Parvibaculaceae; genus Tepidicaulis; species Tepidicaulis marinus. The sequence continues at coordinate 334,436 of NZ_BBIO01000001.1, read as the reverse complement.
AACTGGTACATGAATTTTTCGGCGGACAGATAAAGCACCTTGCGCTCGGGATGCTTGCGCCGGATTTCCCAGGCAATGGCATGCATCAAATGGGTCTTGCCGAGCCCCACCCCGCCATAAAGGAAGAGCGGGTTGAAGGAGACATCGCGCGTTTCGGCAACGCGGCGGGCGGCGGCATGGGCAAGCTCGTTCGACTTGCCGACGACGAAATTGTCGAAGGTGAAACGCGGATCGAGCGGCGCGCCAAGATCCTCGCCGCCATCGCCGAGCGGGCCCGACGCATAGCCGCTATAGACCGTTTGCTGGACGGCGGCCTGACCTTGGCCTGCGCGCGCGGCCGCGGCAGCCGCGCGCATGGCGGGTGAAGGCTGAACGGCGGCTTGCGCTGCCGCCTGCGCGGAGGAAGCCGGGGAGGCAGGCGCCGGCGCGTCACCGCGCATCGGATCGCGCACCAGGATTTCGATCTTTTGCACAGTGGGATCTTCGTCCTGCCAGAGGCCGACCAGCCGGTCCATCTGATGCGCCAAAAGCCAGGAACGGATGAAGCGGGTCGGCACGGAGAGCACGATCTTGCCGTCGCCCACCCCGATCATGTCGGCATATTGGAACCAGCTGATATAGGTCGCCTCGCCCAGTTCCGCTTTCAGCCGCGCCTTGACCCGGTCCCATTGGGACTTGAGATCGTGACGATCCGCCGATCCCCCGGACACTGCTACCTGCTCGCCCCTTTCCAACATGGTACCGCCGCTAACCCCTGTTGCGCGGACCAAAGCTTGCAAGCGCCAACGCGCCCGGCCCGATCCGCAATTCCGTTTCCCCTTGGCAGCTTTCTGCCTTCGGGCCTCTCCCCCGCCGGATGAAGGGCCGCCGCAATCAAGGCCCTTTTCCGCTTATCCGGTCTGCCCCCGCAAAACCGGCCGCACTTGTTCCGCCTAGCTCTGCCGCCAGGGCAGACCCGCCGCCTTCCAGCCGTTTTTCCGGCCCCGGTGGCGCTCCTCATCGAGATCGCCTTCAAACCCGCCGGCCACATTGTGGCAAGCCGTAAAACCCGCTTTCGTCATAGCCTCAGCCGCGGCGCGCGAGCGCGCGCCCGAGCGGCAGAGGAAAAACAGGTTCACGTCGTTACCCGCCTCCTTCAGCGCGCCGGACAGGGCCTCGGTAAAATCCGGATTGACCTGCATGGTGGGCGCCATCTGCCATTCAAGGCACATCAAATCCCGTCCAATCCCCTCAAGATCGGGCAGGCCGACAAAGGTCCATTCCGCCTTTGTGCGCACATCGATGAGCTTTGCTGCAGGATCTTCTTTCAGAACGCGCCAAGCCTCAGTGACGCTTACATCGCCTGCATAGCCTTCTGCCCGTCCGGATAATAATTCAGGCGCCACGCCAGCCATCTGTCCCTCTTTCACACTACCCTCCAACATGCCGCCCGATGGCCGCCGTTCGAAGGGCCTTCAAATCCGCACCAACCGCGCCGCAAGTTGCCGCGCCTTTTCATCATCGTCCGCCAACAAGCAGCAAAAGCCGAGTCCGAAAACGCCGGGACGTTTCCAGGAGCATTATCTCTGCAAGCTAGAAGCTTTTATGATGATGATTACTTAAAGACGCGCGAGCGAAAACTTACAACGACTTGCTTGATGATCACGATTACTTGCTTATTCAGTATTCGTAACCCCCAAGCAGGGCATCAACCATACTGCGCGAGGCCGGGAGAGGCAATAGGAAGGAATCGGGAACGTCAAAAAAACTTCGTGCTGACAGCGTCTGCGTTGCCGATATATGACACTTGCATAACGCGCATAGGTTTTTTTGCACTGCGCTAAAACCGCGCCGTGACGCGGAATTATGATATGTGCCAAATCGGCATTGAGCTTTAAAACCAACTATCTAGGACATCCTATCCAGATGCCGCAGCAGCAAAATGACATACAAAAACCCGCGCTTCGAGCGCGGGTTTTGTGACGTTCGTATTTCCGTAAAAATACGGAATAAATACTTATTGATGACGCCGTGAGCGCGGGCGCCGTGCCCGAGATTTAGGCAGGCAGCGCGCTGATCCGCTTGGCGAGCCGCGAGACTTTCCGCGAGGCGGTGTTCTTGTGCAGCACGCCTTTCTGAGCGGCGCGCATCAACTCGGGCTGCGCGGCGCGGAACGCGGCTTCGGCAGCCGCCTTTTCACCGCGCTCGATCGCCTCTTCGACCTTGCGCGTGAAAGTGCGCATACGGGAGCGGCGGTTGCGGTTTACGGCCGTGCGGCGCTCGATCTTGCGGATCGCTTTTTTGGCTGAAGGTGTATTCGCCATCTTGTCCTTCCGCGTAAGAACCGCCGCCCATGGGGCCGGCCCCTACGATCTCTCTTCGGTTAACGATTATCTCGCTCAAATCCTGTCGTCATGCGGGCAAAAGCCCCATGCGCCTGGACGCGGCGTTATACTGCCGCGCCCTGATGGCGTCAACACCCGACAGGGGCAAATTCCCCATTCGGGCCGTTATTCCCCCGCCAAAAGCATTTAAAGGCGCCCTGCCAAAGAAATAGCCGGCGAAAAGGGAGAGAAAAGCCGGGAAAAACAGGCCTATTCGTCCTTGAATTTCGGCTCCCGTTTTTCCGTGAAAGCCGTCATGCCCTCTTTCTGATCATGAGTGGCGAACATGGAATGGAAGACCCGGCGCTCGAAACGCACCCCTTCGGACAAGGTGGTCTCATAAGCCCGGTTCACCGTCTCTTTCGTCATCATGGCGATGGGCAGGGATTTATCGGCAATGGCGCTTGCCGCCTTCATCGCTTCTTCAAGCAGCTCGCCCTTCGGCACGATGCGGCTGACGAGCCCGGCGCGCTCGGCTTCCTCGGCATTCATCATCCGCCCGGTCAGGCACATTTCCATCGCCTTCGACTTGCCCACGAGACGGGTGAGGCGCTGGGTGCCGCCGATCCCCGGCATAACGCCGAGATTGATTTCCGGCTGGCCGAATTTCGCATTGTCGCCGGCCAGAATGAAATCGCACATCATGGCAAGCTCGCAGCCTCCGCCCAGCGCATAGCCGGAAACGGCGGCGATGAGCGGCGTGCGGGTTTCCGCGATGCGGTCGGCTTTCGTGAAAAGATCTTCTTTGAAAACATCCATATAGGATTTGGGTTGCATTTCCTTGATGTCGGCACCCGCCGCAAAGGCCTTTTCCGAGCCCGTGAGCACGATGCAGCCAATGGCCGGATCGGCATCGAACGTGCCCACCGCCTCGATCAGCTCGTCGAGCAGCTGATTGTTCAGCGCGTTCAGCGCCTCGGGGCGGTTGAGGGTGATAAGGCCGACATTGCCCCGCGTTTCCACCAATATCGTTTCATAAGCCATGACACTCTCCCTCGCGGTCTTTCTGACCGGCTTTTTTCCCGGCTCTGCCGCCTTTACGGCGCTTATCTCTCAAAGATCGGGACGGGTCAGCGCTGGCAGGTGCCGCAGAAAAAGCTCGACCGTCCCGATTGCACGATGCGCGTCACCCTACCCTTGCAGCCGGGCTTTGAACAGCTTTCCCCTTCCCGGTCATAGACCGCGAAACGGTGCTGAAAATACCCCAGCGTGCCATCGGTCTGCGCGTAATCGCGCAAGGTCGAGCCGCCCGCCTCGATCGCCTCGGCAATGACCTCGCGGACCGCGCGGGTGAGCCGCTCCAGCCGCTCGGTCGGCAGGCCGCCCCTGGCGCTCAAGGTCCCCGCCTGGCGGCGCGGGGAAAGCCCTGCCCGGTGCAGCGCCTCGCAGACATATATATTGCCGAGCCCGGCCACCACATGCTGATCGAGGAGCGCGGCCTTCAGCGGCGCTTTTTTGCCCGCAAAACGCTGCGCCAAAAATGCGGCGTTGAATTCATTGCCGAGCGGCTCCGGCCCGAGACTGGCGAGATGTTTCGATTGCGGCAGCTCCGCCTCGCCGATGAGGTCCATATAGCCGAAGCGGCGATGGTCGGAATAAACGATGCGCGTGCCGTCTTCCATATCGAGGACGATATGATCATGGGGGCCTGCGCCGTCCGGCCCTGCCATCGTCCCTTCCAGCGCGAAATCGCCGGGCGAGCTTGCCGCCCCTTTCCCTTTCGGCGGCCAGATCGTAAAGCGGCCCGACATGCCCAGATGCGAAAGCAAAACCTCGCCGCCATCAAGATGCACGAGAAGATATTTCGCCCGCCTTCCCAGATGCATGACGCGCCGCCCGGTCAGCCGCTCGGCAAAGCGCTCCGGCAGGGGAAAACGCAGATCGGGGCGCTTTGCGAGCGCGCGGGTGATGCGCTTGCCCGCCATGGCAGGCTCCAGGCCCCGGCGGACGGTTTCGACTTCGGGCAATTCGGGCATAGTCTGTTCTTCGGGGCTGTTCTTCGGCTGACTTCTTTTAAACGGGAACCGGGCGAGGGGTATTAAAAAGCCGGGCTGCGGCGCTTCGACACGATTTTAAAAACACCTTACCGTAGCGCGGCTTAGCCCGGTAGGCTATGGTCGCGCCCGGCCCGCCGGGTCACGAATGCGCAAGCGGCGAAACGAGGTATCTCATGGCCCGCCCGGCCGAAAATTCCCCTGAGCATGGCGCCCGCGAAGAGGCAGAAGAGCGCACCACGCATTTCGGCTTCCGCACGGTGGAAGAAGACGCCAAGCAGGGCATGGTCCATAGCGTCTTTGAAAAAGTCGCCGCGCGCTACGACCTGATGAACGATCTGATGTCGGGGGGCCTGCACCGGCCCTGGAAAGACGCGATGATCGCCTGGCTCGCGCCGCCGAAAAGCGCGCGGCCTTACGCTCATATCGATGTGGCGGGCGGCACGGGCGATGTCGCCTTCCGGCTTCTGGACCGCGCCGGGCCCCACGCCCATGTCACGCTTTGCGACATCAATCCGCATATGCTCGGCGTCGGCAAGGCGCGGGCGGAAGCGGGCGGCTATAAAGAGCGCACGGAAATTACCTGCGGCAATGCCGAGAGCCTGCCCTTTCCGGACAAGAGTTTCGATTCCTACACCATCGCATTCGGCATCCGGAACGTCACGCATATCGAGCGGGCGCTCGCGGAAGCCTACCGGGTGCTGAAACCGGGCGGGCGCTTTCTCTGTCTTGAATTCAGCCAGATGGTGCTGCCCGGCATCGACAAGATTTACGATGCCTATTCCTTCGCCGTCATTCCGCGCATGGGCGGCTGGGTGACGGGCGATCCCGATCCTTATCAATATCTGGTGGAAAGCATCCGCCAGTTCCCGGACCAGGAACGCTTCGCCGCGATGATCCGCGAGGCGGGCTTTGCCCGCGTGCAATACCGCAATCTCTCGGGCGGGGTTGCGGCCATTCATTCCGGCTGGCGGCTTTAAGCGATGATCCGGGGTCTTCGACATTTCCTGAGGCTGGTCAGCGCCGCCCGCGTGATGGCACGCCATGACGCGCTCTTCGAGCTCGATCTGGCAAAAGACAATCTGCCGCCTGCAGCGCTTGCGCTCCGGCCCCTCGCCAAGCTGCGCCTGCCTTTCGAGCGCAAGGTGGAGACAAGCGGGGATATGGCCGAGCGGCTTTCCGCCGCGCTGGCCGAGCTTGGGCCTTCTTACATCAAGCTCGGGCAGTTTCTTGCCACGCGCCCCGACATGATCGGGCCGGAACTTGCCGGCGATCTCGGCTGCCTGCGCGATCAATTGCCGCCTTTCGAGCAGGAAGAAGCGGTCCGCATTATCGAAGATCAGCTCGGCGCGCCCATCGGCACGCTTTATGAAAGTTTCAGCGAGCCCATCGCCGCCGCCTCCATCGCCCAGGTGCATAAAGCCACGCTGAAGAATGAGGATGGCAGCACGCGGGAAGTTGCCGTCAAAGTGCTTAGGCCCGATGTCGAGGCCCGCTTCCAGCGCGATCTCGACGCGTTTTTCTGGGCGGCGGAAAAGCTCGAAACCCTGGTGCCGGAAACACGGCGCCTGCGCCCGCGCGCCGGGGTTGAGACGCTCGCCAATTCCGTCGAACTGGAAATGGACCTGCGCCTTGAAGCCGCCGCCATGTCCGAGATGGCGGAGAACACGGCAGACGATCCAGGCTTCCGCGTGCCGGAAGTGGAATGGAACCGCACCGCGCGCCATGTGCTGACGCTGGAATGGATCGATGCGGTGCCTGCCAGCGATGTCGAGGCGCTGAAAGCGGCAGGCCACGACATGAAGCGGCTCGGCAACCGGGTCATCCAGAACTTCCTTCTGCATGCGACGCGCGACGGCTTTTTCCACGCGGACATGCATCAGGGCAATCTCTTCGTCGACGGCGACGGCACGCTCATCCCGGTCGATTTCGGCATCATGGGCCGGCTCGATGACCGCTCGCGCCGGTTCCTTGCCGAAATTCTCTACGGTTTCGTCAAACGCGATTACCAGCGCGTCGCGGAGGTTCATTTCGAGGCAGGCTATGTGCCGCCGCATAAGGACGTTGCCACTTTCGCTCAGGCGCTGCGGTCCATCGGCGAGCCGATCTTCGGCAAGGAAGCCAAGGATGTTTCCATGGGCAAGCTCTTGGCGCAGCTCTTTCTCGTCACCGAACAGTTCGACATGACCATGCGCCCGGAGCTCATTCTTCTGCAAAAGACCATGGTCGTGGTGGAAGGCGTCGCACGCTCCTTCGATCCGGAACACAATATCTGGGAGGCCTCCGAGCCCATTCTGGCCGACTGGATGATGCGCCGCATCGGCCCGGAAGCCCGCCTTCAGGAAGCCGCCGACGGGGCGATGGCGCTGGGGCGCAGCCTCTCGCAATTGCCCGAACTGCTCGCCCGCGCCGAACGCACGCTCGATGCGACCGGCAATCCGGAGGGCATGCGCCTTCACCCGGAAAGCCTGAAAGCCATCCGCGAAGCAGAAAACGAAGGCGGGCGCGGCACCCGCACCGCCCTCTGGCTCGGCGCCCTCTCCCTCCTCGGCCTTCTGCTGCTTCAGATTTTCTGAAACTACCGGCTCTCTTCCGGCAAAGCGTCATTCAGGAAAATGCGCGCCTCCTCATGTGCCTGCCACCAGGCAAGAAAAGCGGCGCGCTGATGGGCGAGCTCATCATCAAGGTTGGAAGCGGTGAGGCGCACACCGCCTGCTTCCGGTCTTTCTGCGCCCGCCGCCAGCATCTCCGCGATCATGCGCTTGCCGACTTCCGGGCGCACATGATGGGAATCGTAAAACGCGCCTTGCCAGGGCTCTTCGTTTTCCGGCGGCAGCGTGACGGCGGTGAGCGGGCTGAGACGCGCATAATCCCACAGCGCGATGTCGGCGCCCTCTTTCCGCGCCCTTTCGGCGAGACGGAAAATCTCTTTCTTCCAGGTTTCGAAAAGAGGCCAGAGACCGGCTTTGTCGATTGCGCCGAGATGCAGCGCCTGTACCGGTGAAAAATAAAGAACGACACGCTGGCCGCGCGCCGCAGCCTCTTCCAGAATATGCGCGGCATCGGCCAGCCCGTTTGGAGCCATGCGGTAATCTTTATAAAGAGTTTTACTGGTTAGATAGAATTTCAGGGTGGATGAGGTGCTATCCCTGAACCCTCTATTCGTTGCCGCCTCACATTCCAAAAGACCGGGCAGGCGCGTACCGTCGCGATACCAGATATCCTGACAGGGATCGCCCCGCCCGCGATATTTCTGCGCCTTGCGTACCGCCTCCAGCGTGTCGATGGAAAGCAGCGCCAGCGGCAAATCGCTGAGCCAGCCCAGCCGGTTGCCCGTGCCCTCCGGTGTCACGGCAAGGCGGGCGTCGCTGAACGCATCCTGCGGGGCAAGCTGCGCATTGAACATGTAAAAATCGAGACCCAGCACAAGGGTGCGCACATTCCCCACCCCGTTTGCATGATCGATCATGCGCCGGACTTCATAAATGTTGGGACCGGAGAGCGCGGCGTTGAACGCAGGTCCCTCACCTAAAAGCCGCTCCGCCTCGGACGGCACCAGCGCATATTCCGCGCGCGAGGACCCGGCCAGGAGAATGCGCGGGGCTATGTTGCGCGCCATATAAGGTTTGGTGATACGGGTGAAAGGCCCGATCCCCTCGACCGGCTCACCCTCTACTGCAGTATGAAAAATCCGGTAGGGGTCCACGGCCCAGCTCACGCCCACCGCCGCCGCGCATAAAAGCGTCAGCGCTGCGAGCAGGGAAAAGAGATATCGGCGCAGATGCTGTCTCATGGCCTAAAACTGGAAATAGAGGAAGGGGGAGACACGGGAGAGATGCAGCAGCGCGGCAAAACCGATCAGCGCGGTAAAGAGCGCCCAGCCGAGCGAGGCGCGCCAATGCACTTTCAAGACGCCCTTGTCCCAGCGCGTCACCGCGCTCGGGTCGATCACCGGATGATAGCGGCGCATCCATTGCACCGTGTTGGGCAGGAACCAGCAAATCGCAAAACCTGCCGCGATGAGGGAGAGCGGGCGGGAGCTGTCCAGCATATCGATGGGCGCAAGAACGCCGCGTTCAGCCTGCCCGAAAGCGGCGGCAAGCACCGTCACTGCGCTATCGAGCGAGGCGGCGCGGAAGAACACCCAAGCGACAACGACAAAGAAAAGCGTTATCAGCCGGCCTGCCCAAAGCCTGGCCCAGGACGGAAGATAAGCAGAAGTGCCCGCCGCTGGCCCGCGCCACTGGCGCCAGAGATGATTGCAGACGAGATAAGCGCCATGCAGGCCGCCCCAGATCACGAAGGTCCAGCCGGCCCCGTGCCAGAGCCCGCCCAAAAGCATGGTGATGAGCAGATTGGTATGGCGGCGCATGTCACCCTTCCGGTTGCCGCCCAGCGGAATATAGAGATAGTCCCGCAGGAAGCGCGACAACGTAATGTGCCAGCGCCGCCAGAAATCGATGATGCTGGCTGCCCGGTAAGGCGAGAAGAAGTTTACCGGCAGGCGGATGCCGAACAGCCGGGCAAGCCCCACCGCCATGTCTGAATAACCGGAAAAATCGAAATAGATTTGCAGCGTATAGGCAAGCGCGCCGATCCAGGCCTCGCGCATGGTCGGCACATAGCCGCCCTCCACCGCGCCGAACAGCGCGTCGGAATAGGGCGCGATTTCATCGGCCAGCACCACTTTCTTGAATAGTCCGATTGCGAAGATCGTCAGACCGATCGACAGGTTGCGCGCCAGGCGGCGCTGATGCTGCGTGAATTGCGGCAGCATTTCCTTGTGATGGACGATGGGCCCGGCAATGAGCTGGGGAAAGAAGGTGACGAAGAGAAGATAATCGATGAGGCGGTAATTTTCCGCCTCCCCGCGCGCCGCATCCACAAGAAAAGCGATCTGCTGAAAGGTGAAAAAGGAAATGGCGAGCGGCAGCACGATATGGGGCACGGGAAAGCCGGTGCCCGCCGCCGCGTTTACCGCTTCGGTGAGAAAGCCCGCATATTTGTAATAACCGAGCAGACCAAGATTGAAGGCGATGCCGCCCGTCAGCAGCACGCGCGAGCGCGCACGGCGGATGAAGAGCGCGGCGAGATAATTGACGGCGATGGAGCCTGCCAGGAGAAAAACGTAGCTCAGCTCCCACCAGCCATAGAAAAAGAGCGAGGCGGCAACGAGCCAGAGCTTGGCGAGACGGAAGTCGAGCCGGCTCGCGGCCAGATAGCCCGCCAGCGTGACCGCCAGAAACACCAGAAAAATATGGGAATTGAACAACATCTATGAACGCTAAGACCGCCCAGGCGGCTTCCCCCTCACCCCGCCGCGCGCGGGGTTTCAACGTTTAGCAGGAGCCCCGGCCCGGAGCCAGCCTGTGATGGAGACCGCCTGCCGGAAACCAGCATGATTAACGGAAAAGCGGGCGGATAAAAAATGATCTACAAATCCTTGTCGTAAAACCCTATATTCCCCTCATTGCCCGGAGAGACCCGGTTTCACTCTCCGGGCCGTTTCATGAGGAGTATCGGCGTGGCGCAGTCTCAAAGCCTGAACGGCAAGCGCGTGCTTTTGATCATTGGCGGCGGCATCGCGGCCTATAAAACGCTCGATCTCATCCGCCGTCTGCGCGAGCGGGGGGCCTCGGTGCGCGCCATCATGACGCGCGCGGCCCAGGAATTCGTAACCCCGCTTTCCGTTTCCAGCCTGACGGGCGAGAAGGTTTATACCGATCTCTTCGACCTGACGGATGAAGCGGAAATGGGCCATATCCAGCTGTCCCGCTCCGCCGACCTCATCATCGCCGCGCCCGCCACCGCCGATCTTATGGCGAAGATGGCAACAGGCCGGGCGGACGATCTTGCCTCCACCGCGCTTTTGGCGACCGACACCCCGGTGCTCATTGCGCCGGCCATGAATGTGCGCATGTGGCTGCATCCGGCCACCCAGCGCAACATCGCCCAGCTGAAAGCCGACGGCATTGCCTTTATCGGCCCTGGCGAGGGCGACATGGCCTGCGGTGAATACGGGCCGGGGCGCATGGCCGAACCCTTGGAAATCCTCTCCGCCGCCGAAGCGATGCTCGGCGCGGGCACCGGCCCCCTTGCCGGGCTGAAAGCGCTCGTCACTTCCGGGCCCACCCATGAGCCCATCGACCCCGTGCGCTATATCGCCAACCGCTCGTCGGGCAAGCAAGGCCACGCCATTGCCGCCGCCCTGGCCCGGCTCGGGGCGGAGACGCTGCTGATCTCCGGCCCGGTGAACCTGCCCGATCCGTTGGGCGTGTCCACGAAACACGTTGAAACGGCGCGCGAGATGCTGGCGGCCTGCGAGGCGGCTCTGCCCGCCGACATTGCCGTGTGCGCCGCAGCCGTTGCCGATTGGCGCGTCGACAATGAAGCCGGGCAGAAAATCAAAAAGGAAAAGGGCGGGCTGCCGCAGCTCAGCTTCACCGAGAACCCGGACATTCTCGCCACCCTTTCCAAACTCAACCATTCCCGCCCGCGCCTTGTCATCGGCTTTGCGGCGGAAACAGAAAACGTTATCGAACACGCTAGCGCCAAGCGGGAACGCAAGGGCTGCGACTGGATCGTCGCCAATGACGTTTCGGTGGACGAGACGGGCGGCGGCGTCATGGGCGGGGAGGAGAACACCATTCACCTCATCCGCGCGGAAGGGCGCGAGGACTGGCCGCGCATGGCCAAAAGCGCCGCCGCCGAAAAGCTCGCCCGCGCCATTGCGCAGCATTTTTCTTTATCAGATGAAGGACCCCGCTCATGAGCGCCCCCATTCCTGTCGATGTGCAGCGCCTCGACCACGGCAAGGATTTGCCGCTGCCGAAATACGAGACGGAAGGGGCAGCCGGCATGGACCTTCTGGCAGCGGTGCCGGAGACAGAACCGCTCGTGCTTCAGCCCGGCAAGCGCGCCATGGTGCCGACGGGCCTTGCCATCGCCCTGCCACCCGGCTTTGAAGCGCAGGTGCGCCCGCGCTCCGGCCTTGCCGCGAAAAAAGGCATTACGGTGCTCAATTCGCCCGGCACGGTGGACTGCGATTACCGGGGCGAGGTGAAAGTCATTCTGATCAATCTCGGCGAGGAGGCCTTTACCATTCAGCGCGGCGAACGCATCGCGCAAATGGTCATCGCCCCCGTCACACAGGCCATTTGGAAAGAGCGCGACAGTCTTTCCGAAACCAGCCGGGGGACGGGCGGTTTCGGGTCGACCGGGGTTGCCGCGCGTTAAGCAAGAAGAGGGAGAGGCGAGACATGCTGCGCTTGTCGAAAAAAACCATGCTCGCGCTGGAAGCCGTGATCGATGTCGCCGTCAATGCGCGGCCCGATCCCGTCCAGTCGAAGGAAATCACGAAACGCCAGGGTATCCCCCAGCGTTATCTGGAACAGGTCATGCAGCAGCTCGTTCATGCCGGCATTCTGAAAGGCGTGCGGGGACCGAAGGGCGGCTATAGGCTTGCCCGCGAGCGCCGGCGCATTACGGTGGGCGAAATCGTGCAGGTGGTGGGCGCGATGGAAGCGGCGGAGGAAGTGCGCTCCCAGCCCTCCGATCTCGGGCAGAAAGTCGTCGGGCCGCTTTGGGAAGATATTCAAACCGATCTGATGCAGCGCCTTAACGGCATCACCATCGAGGATTTGTGCCGCAAGGCAGAACAGACCGGCGCCACGACCGCGGGCATGCCGGCGGCGGATTTCACGATCTAACATTCCGCTGCGCCGCTCTTACATGAAGAGACAAGACGCAGCCAACAAACAGGTGGAGGACATTATGAGCCAGGCAGCGAACACAGGCGCCGCCCCCGAGCGCCGCCCGGGCCGCGGGCGCATTTACGACAGCATTACCGAGACGATCGGCGACACGCCGCTCGTGCGCCTCAAACGCCTGCCGCAGGAAGCGGGCGCAAAAGCGGACGTGCTGCTCAAGCTGGAATTCTTCAACCCGCTTGCCAGCGTGAAAGACCGCATCGGCGTTGCCATGATCGAGGATCTGGAGCAGCGCGGGCTCCTCAAGGAAGACACGGTGATCATCGAGCCAACTTCCGGCAATACCGGCATCGCGCTTGCCTTTGTCTGCGCGGCGAAAGGCTACCGGCTGATCCTGACCATGCCGGAGAGCATGTCCATCGAACGGCGCAAGATGCTGGCGCTCTTGGGCGCGGAGATCGTGCTCACCCCGCCTGAAAAAGGCATGAAGGGCGCGGTGGCCGAAGCCGAAGCCTTGATGAGCAAATATCCCAATTCCGTCATGCCGCAGCAGTTCGACAATCCGGCCAATCCGGAAATCCACCGCAAGACCACGGCGGAGGAAATCTGGAACGACACGGAAGGCAAGGTCGATGTCGTGATTTCCGGTGTCGGCACGGGCGGCACCTTTACCGGCGTCGGCTCGGTGCTCAAAGCACGTAAGGCCTCGCTGAAAATGATCGCGGTGGAACCGGAAGACAGCCCCGTCCTTTCCGGCGGTCAGGCCGGCCCGCATAAGATTCAAGGCATCGGCGCAGGCTTCGTGCCCAGCAACCTCGACAAGGCTCTGATCGACGAGGTGGTGACGATCGGCAACGAAACCGCTTTCGAGACCGCGCGCAAGGCGGCGAAGCTGGAAGGCCTGCCCATCGGCATTTCCTCCGGCGCGGCGATTGCCGCGGCGCTGGAAGTCGCTCAGCGCCCGGAAATGGAAGGCAAGACCATCGTCGCGATCATCCCGTCTTTCGCCGAACGCTATCTTTCGACGGCGCTTTTCGACGGGCTTTGATATTTATCCGCATCAAGACAAAGGCCGCTCTCCGGAGCGGCTTTTTTTGTTGGCGGCGTTTTTCGGGACGCGGGCGCTGCATGGCCCCCGGGACAAGCCCGGGGTGACACGTGTTATTTGCGGCAAAGCGGTGCATCACATAGAAGCTGTCACCCCGGCCCCCGAGCCGGGGTCCACGGGGCTTCATCAAAATGCGCGAATCAAGCAGCTTGATGCCTTCCCGAAAGGACCCCATCTTGAAGCTCAGTTCCGAAGAAAAGACATACCAAAGGAGCCGCCATGCCCGTCAAACATGAAAAGGCCGCGCTGATCGTCGGCGCAGGGGATGCAACGGGCGGGGCGATCGCCAAGCGCTTTGCCCGCGAAGGCTATGCCACCGTCATGATCCGCCGCCATGCAGACGCGCTGGAAGAGCTGGCAAGCGCCATCCGCGCGGCGGGCGGCACCGCCTATCCGATGGGCGTCGATGCGCGCGATGAAGACCAGATGGTGGCGCTCTTTGCCCATATCGAAGAAGAGATCGGCCCGCTCGAGGCCGTCATCTTCAATATCGGCGCCAATGTGCATTTCTCCATTACCGAGACGACCGCGCGGGTCTTCCGCAAGGTCTGGGAGATGGCGTGCTTTGCCGGCTTTTTGACGGGGCGCGAGGCCGCGCGCCACATGCTGCCGCGCGGGCGCGGCACGGTAATCTTCACCGGCGCGACGGCGAGCGTGCGCGGGGCGCCAGGCTTTTCCGCTTTTGCCAGCGCCAAATATGGGCTCAGAGCCCTCGCCCAGAGCATGGCGCGCGAGCTTGGGCCCAAAGGCATTCATGTCGCCCATAGCATCATCGACGGGGCAATCGACACGGCCTGGATCGCGGAAAACTTTCCCGAGCGCTACAAGCTGAAAGAAGAAGACGGCATTCTGGATCCCGCCGCCATTGCCGATGCCTATTGGGCGCTGCACAGCCAGCCGCGCAGCGCCTGGACACATGAGCTCGATCTGCGCCCCTGGATGGAAAAGTTCTAAAGCCCCGCCCCACCTCCAAACGAAAGAGTCCTCATGAGCAAACAGGTTGAATTCTTTTTCGATGTCGGCAGCCCGACCACCTATCTCGCCTATACGCAGCTGCCAAAGATCGCCGCGCGCACGGGCGCCGAGATCGTCTGGAAACCGATGCTGCTCGGCGGCGTCTTTAAGGCGACGGGCAATCAGACGCCCGCCGCCATTCCCGCCAAGGCCGTGCATATGAATGCGGACCTCATGCGCTTTGCCAAGCGCTACGGCGTACCGCTTGCCTTCAACCCGCATTTTCCGATCAACACATTGCAGCTCATGCGCGGGGCGGTTGCCGAGCAGCAGGAAGGCCGCTTGCTGCCCTATCTTAAGCTCGTCTTCGAGGCGATGTGGGTGCATCCGCGCAATTTGAACGATCCGGCGGAGCTTGCCCGGCTCCTCGAAGAAGGCGGACATGACCCCGAAGCTTTCGCGGCGCGCCTGCAGGATGAGGCGGTGAAAGAGGGCCTGAAGAAAAACACCGAAGAGGCGATCCGGCGCGGCGCTTTCGGCGCGCCCACCTTCTTTGTGGGCGGGGAAATGTTTTTCGGCCAGGACCGGCTCGATTTCGTGGAAGAGGCGCTGAAGGCGGGGTAGGCCCCGCTCCTGCCTTGAATAGAGGCAGGAATTGGCCCCATATCCCCCAAGACCTGCCCCGCAGCGACAAAGTAAATAGACCTGTCACAGTTCCCTCAGATAGTCTGGCAAGGAAAACGATCCGCTTCAGCCTGAGGAGACGATGATGCGCGGCCAAACTACGATGATGGCCCCGAAAACGGCCCCCACAAGGCGCGACACGCTGAAAACGCTCACCGCCGCCGGCGCTCTGCTGGCGCTTGGGCCCTTGGGCTGCGCGGGCGCGGAGCCGGTCTATTTTCTCCACGGCGTTGCGAGCGGCGATCCCTTGCAGGACCGGGTGATCCTCTGGACGCGGGCGCAGCCGGAAAACGGCGCGCCCGTTTCTTTAAGCTGGGAAGTGGCGGCGGAAGAAGATTTCGCCACTATCGTGCAGGCGGGCACGGCAACGGCGCTGCCGGAAAAAGACTTCATCGTCAAAGTGGATGCAGGCGGGCTCGCCCCCGGCCGCTCCTACTTTTACCGCTTCAAGGCGGGGAGCCATGTCTCGCCCATTGGCCGCACGCGCACGCTTCCCGAGGGCGACGTCTCCGCCTTCAAGCTCGCCGCCATGTCCTGCTCCCACTACGCCACGGGCTATTACAACGTCTATAAGGTCATCGCCGAGCGCGAGGATATCGACATCGCCCTGCATCTTGGCGATTACATCTATGAATATAGCATGGACGGCTATGGCGGGGCGACGGGCAAGGAGATCGGCCGCTTCGTCGAGCCGGACAAGGAAATTCTCACACTGGATGAGTACCGCGCCCGCTACGGCCATTACCGGCTCGATGAGGATTTGCAGGCGCTGCATGCGGCCAAGCCCATGATCGCCGTCTGGGACGATCATGAAACCGCCAACAACACCTGGAAGGACGGCGCGGAAAATCACAGCGAGAACGAAGGCCCTTACCGCGCCCGCGCCGCCGCCGCGCTGCAGGCCTATCTTGAATGGCTGCCCATCCGCGAGAACCCGCAGGACAGCGAACAGATTTACCGCGCCTTCGATATCGGCAATCTGGCGCGGCTGATCATGCTCGACACGCGGCGCATCGGGCGCAGCAAGCAGCTGGAATATTCCACCGACATTCCCAACCGCTCCTGGCCCTTCGATGTGTCGGACCCGGAAAACCCCATCGCCCTTGCGCCGGGCGAGATGCCGAGCGGCAAACCGATTGCAAGTTTCGAGGTGCCTTTCGACATCCGCACAAGCCCGCCCACACCCGTGACGGACCTTGCCTATGTGAGCACGCTCGACCCCACGTCGCTGCCCGACGGCATCCGCTATTTGCCCGATGCGGGCCGCTTCAAGGACGAAAAGCTCACCGATCCGGACCGCTCGATCCTCGGCGCCGATCAGGAATTGTGGCTTGCCCATACGCTGGAAGCCTCTGCCGAAAAGGGGCAGACGTGGCAGGTGATCGGCCAGCAAGTGGTGATGGGCCGCACGCCCGCCGCGGATTTATCCCAGATCATCGATTGGAGCAAAATTCCCGAAGAGCGCAAATCCCGCTTCCAGCAAATGAGCGTGCTGGCGCGCGAGGGACTGCCGGCCAATCTCGATGCCTGGGACGGCTATCCGGCGGCCCGCGCCCGCGCCTATGCCGATTTTTCAGGCAAAGCGCGCAATGTCGTGGTGCTGGCCGGCGACACCCATGCCTCCTGGGCGCTCAATCTGCAGGATGAGGAGGGCGCGCCCGTTGCCGTCGAGTTCGCCGCGCCGAGCGTTACCTCGCCCGGCATCGAGGCCTTCGTGCCGGGCGACCCGAAACAGATCGCGGACACCTTTACCGCGGCAAGCCCCGATCTTATCTGGGCCGATACCGCCCATCGCGGCTATGTGCTTGTGACGCTCAGCCCTAAGGAAGCGCGCGGGGAATGGTTCTTCGTCGATACGGTGAAAAGCCGGGACTTCAAAGTGAACCGGGCGAAAGGCTTTAAAGTGACGCCCGGCGCACACAAGCTCGAGCCTCTTGCCTGAGCGAAGATGTGCATTGATGGCAAAGCACGGCGGTTTTTCCCGGCGCGCCTTTTCCTATATAAGCAGCTCCTGAGAGACAGCCGGAAACGGATGGGACGCACATGGCGCTGAGCGACACGCAGCTTGAACGGTATGCCCGCCATATCGTCTTGAAAGAAATCGGCGGGCCAGGGCAGCAGAAGCTGCTGGGCGCGCGTGTGCTCGTTATCGGCGCGGGCGGGCTCGGTTCGCCTGCCCTGCTTTATCTGGCCGCTGCCGGTGCCGGCACGCTCGGTATTATCGATGACGATAAAGTCTCGCTATCCAATCTGCAGCGCCAGATCATTCATGATACGGATCATCTGGACGCCGCGAAGACGCAAAGCGCGGCGGCGGCCATTGCGCGGCTCAACCCGGATGTGAAAGTGGAACTGCATGAAGAGCGGCTGACGGCGCAAAACGCGCTCGAAATCATTTCCCGCTACGACATCGTGGCCGATGGCTGTGATAATTTCGCCACCCGCTTTCTTGTCTCCGATGCCTGCTTTCTCGCCCGCCGCCCGCTTGTCTCCGCCGCCGTCGGGCCCTTTGAGGGCCAGCTTGCAACCTTTAAACCGTATGAGAAAGACGAAGAGGGCACGCCGCTCCCCACCTACCGCTGCCTCGTGCCGGAAGCCCCGGCGCCCGGCTCCATTCCGACCTGCGAGAGCGCAGGCGTGCTCGGCGCGCTCACCGGCGTCATGGGCTCATTGCAGGCGCTCGAAGTCATCAAGGAAATTACCGGCGCGGGCGAAAGCCTGACGGGCAAGCTCCTTATCTACGATGCCCTCGACACGCGCTTCCGCACCATCAAGCTGAAACGCGACCCGGCCAATCCGCTGAACGGCGAGAATGCCTCGATTACGGATCTTTCGCACCACGCGTGAGGGGCTCACCTTTCTCTCTAAACGTCGCCCCGCGACTTGATCGCGGGGTCCACTCGCATTGCCTCTGGCACAGCGAAAAGAGATATGCGGCAGCGCCGCAAAAACCACTCATTCCTGGATGCTTTGAAAGGCCAATGGATCCCGCGATCAAGTCGCGGGATGACAATGAGGCGGAACGGAACCAGCTTATAAAATCGCCGGGATCACCCGGTCCGGCGGCTTTTCCCCGTCCATCCAGACGCGGATATTGATGAGCACGCGCTCGCCCATTTCGCTGCGCCCTTCCACCGTCGCCGAACTCATATGCGGCAAGAGCACGACGTTTTCCAGTTTCAAAAGGCGCGGGTCGATGGCCGGTTCCCGCTCGAAAACATCGAGCCCGGCGCCGCCCAGACGGTCTTCTTCCAGCGCGGTGATCAGCGCTTCCTGGTCCACCACCTCGCCGCGCGCCGTGTTCACCACGTAAGAATCGGGTTTCATGATGGCAATACGCCGCTCGTTGAGGAGATGGAACGTTGCGGGCGTATGGGGGCAATTGATCGAGAGAATGTCGATCTCGCGCAGCATACGGTCGAAACTGTCCCAATAGGTCGCCTGCAATTCCTTTTCGATAACGGCATTGACGGGCTTGCGGTTGTGGTAATGCACTTCAAGGCCGAAAGCGCGGGCGCGGCGCGCCACCGCCTGGCCGATGCGGCCCATGCCCAAAATGCCGAGCTTCTTGCCGCCGATCCGGTGGCCCAGCATCCAGGTGGGCGACCAGCCGGGCCATTGGCCCCTGTTATTGCGCAGCAGCCGGGCCCCTTCATTCAGGCGGCGCGGCACCGCCAGAATAAGCGCCATGGTCATGTCGGCAGTATCTTCGGTCAGAACGCTCGGCGTGTTCGTCACGGTGATCTTGCGTTTTACCGCCGCGTCCACATCGATATTGTCGACGCCCGTGCCGAACTGGGCGATCAGTTTCAGTTTCGGCCCGGCTTTGGCGAGCAGCGCCGCATCGAGCTTGTCCGTTACCGTCGGGACCAGCACATCAGCTTCGGCGAGCGCTGCGGCAAGCTCTTCCTCGGTCATGGGAATGTCGGTCCGGTTGAACCGCGCCTCGAACAGCTCGCCCATGCGCGCTTCAATCACCTCCGGCAATTTGCGCGTCACAATGACAAGCGGTTTCTGCGGCATAAGCGTCCCCGGTCTGGCCGCGCCGGCCGAATAAGGGGCCGGGCGGCGGTTTCCTCATCTCATGTCTAGCAGAGCCCATGCGCCAAAAGAAGAGGGAGCATGGCGACCGGCGTTCCCTCGCGCCGCCCGTTCTTGACCGCCAGCGCCCAGCCTTGTCATATGATCCGGTGATGCGAATCGACGTCCCGCCCTTTTCAACGGCCCGCCCGCTTTTTGCCGCCCGCCGCCTGATGCAGGCCGCCGGGCTCTGGGCGCTTGTCTTTCTGGCCCTCGGCACCAGCGGGCTTTCCGGCGAGGTTTTCTCCCCGGCCCTCGCGCAGGAGCAACTGGCCGGTCCCGTCACCGGGCTGCCGCTGCCCCGCTTCGTCAGCCTGAAAGCGGATACCGCCAATGTACGGCGCGGCCCGAGCACGGAGCATGAAGTGCAATGGGTCTATAAGCGCCGGGGCCTGCCGGTGGAAATCGTTGCGGAATTCGAGCGCTGGCGGCGCATCCGCGATGCGGACGGAGAAACGGGCTGGATTTATTACAGCCTGCTCGATGGCGAGCGCACGGCGCTTTTGACCGGCAGCGAAGAAATTCCGCTTTATGCCGAGCCCGGCGGCGGCCAGATCGTGGCGCTGGCCGAGCCCGGCGTCATTGGCGCTTTGCAACTTTGCCGGCCGCGCTTTTGCCAGATCACGGCGAAGGGCTATACGGGCTGGGCCGCGCGGCGGCACATCTGGGGCGTCTATCCGGGCGAGACGCTGCAATAGCGCCTGGCCTTCCACCTTCAACCGCGAAAGCCGATTTCATGCCTCGACCGCAATTCCATGTCTATATCGCTCTCAGCGCCGATGGCTATATCGCGCGCGCGGACGGCGCGATCGACTGGCTGGCGCCGTTCGACTCCGAGGAATATGGCTATGACGATTTCACCGCCGAGCTCGGCGCCATCGTCATGGGCCGCGCCACCTTCGATCAATTGCTCGGCTTCGGCGAATGGCCGTATCAGACGCTGAAGACCTATGTCATGACCTCAAGCCCGCCCGGCGATTTGCCGGAGGGGGTGGAAGCGGTGAGCGGCAGCCCCGCGGCACTTGCCGAGAAACTCTCCGGCACGGCGCCTCAGAATATCTGGGTGGTGGGCGGCGGCGCGCTCATTCAAAGCTTCTTGAAGGAAGGTCTCATCGACCGGATGGACCTTTTCATCATGCCGCTCATGCTGGGATCGGGCATCCGCCTTTTCGGCGCGGACGGGCCGGCGCAGGAGCTCAGCCTGAAAGATTCCAAGACATATGAAAATGGCGCGGTCATGCTGCGCTATGAAACATGACCGCGCCTTATCTCACCTGTCCGGTTTTCAGGCGCTTGGTTTTCAGGCGCTGAAATCGGCGGCAAGCGCCTCGCGGGTCGGCCCCGCCAGCAGCGCCATGTGACCGTAATTCTCGTGGCCGATGCCGAGGATCACGTTCTGGGACAGGTCCTTGAATTTCGCGATCTGCTCCGGCGTGAAACGGAAATGCAGAAAATGCACGGAGGAGGTTTTGCCGTCCTCGGTGGTGCGCTCCACATCGTCTTCCGCATCGGCCATGATCTTTTCATCGCCCACCTGCACATAGACATGCTCTTCCACATGGGCGAGGCGGCGCAGCACATTGTTGCGGCGGATGGGGTCGTCGATTTCGAACATCAGGGTACAGACGAGGTCCTTGCCCTGCGGAATAAGGGGATTGTAGGCGCTCAGCTCGTCGGCGATCTGTTCTTCCCCGCCCTTTTCGATGTAAAGCATCTCGTGGATCTGCTGAAACATCGTGTCGTAATTTTCGAAATAGAATGTCGCGTAAGGACCCACTTCCACACGCCGGTTCTTTTTCATCTGCGTGATGCGGGCGCGGCGCTCTTTGCGCTCGGCGGCATATTTTTCAAGCGGAAGAATATCCTCGCGGGTGATCTGTTTCTTTGCGGCAGACATGACAGCCTCTATTCAATCAGCCCATAGGCGCGGGCGATGATTTCGACGGGGTGCTGAGCCGTGGGCAGCGCCGGCGCTTCGGCCTCGCCGTTCATGCTTTCGATCTCATGCACCAGGTGTTTGGCGGCAAGCGGACAGTCGGAGGTGACGTATTTGTTCTCCCCCTTCTTGACGTTGCGCGCGGCGGTCTTGCCGACTTTCATGGCAAGATCGTAAGTCTCTTTCATGACGCCGAACGTGCCGCCATGGCCGGAGCAGCGCTCGACGACGTCGATCTTCGTATCGGGAATGAGCCGCATCATCTCGACCGATTTCGGCCCCATATTCTGGGCGCGGGCGTGACAGGCCAAATGCGCGGAAACGCCGCCTTCCACCGATTGCAGGCCGGGGGTCAGCCCCTCTTTCTTGGCGATGTCGACAATATATTCGTCGATATCGAAGACGGCTTCGGAGAGACGTTTGACATCTTCATTGCCGGGCAGAATGAGCGGCCATTCGAATTTCAACATCAGCCCGCAGGACGCGGTGAGCGTGACGATGTCGTAGCCCGCCTCGATATGTTCCTTCATCGCGGCGGCGACCTTTTTGGCGTTATCGGCCACCTTTTCGATATTGCCGCTTTCAAGATGCGGCATGCCGCAGCAGCCGGGATAGGCAACGATGCTTTCCACCCCGTTATGGGCGAGCACCTTGCGCGCGGCGGCGCCGACGCCCGGATTGTTGTAATTGACGAAGCAGGTCGCATAGATCGCGGCCTTGCGCCCGAATGCCGGGGCTTCGCGATTGACGTTTATGAGCCCTGCCGCATCGTCCTTGCGGGCGCGGCGAGTGAAGGTTTCGCCCGCGAATTTGGGAAGATCGGCGCGGGCATCGATGCCGGCGGCTTTTTCCAGCACCGGCCGCGTCAGGCCGTTGCCGCGCTTCGAGCCCCAATTGGCGAGCGGAGCGATTTTTTCGGCCATCTTGCCGTTGCGGTCCATCTGCGCAAGCTGGCTTTGCACGAAAGGAAAGCCGCCCTTCGCTTTGGCCTCGGCGGCGCGGGCGCGCAGCATCAGATGGGGGAAATCGAGATTGAATTCGTGCGGCGGCACGTAAGGACACTTGGTCATGAAGCACATGTCGCAGAGCGTGCAGGCTTCCACTACCGGCGCGAAATCGTCGCTCGACACGGTATCGAGTTCCCCGCTTTCCGATTCGTCGATCAGATCGAAGAGGCGCGGAAAGCTTTCGCACAAATTGAAACAGCGCCGGCATCCATGACAGATATCGAAAACACGGCGCAGTTCCGCGTCGAGATTTTCCAGATCGTAGAATTCAGGATTCTGCCAATCGATCGGGTGACGGGTCGGCGCGTCCAGACTGCCTTCTCTGCTCATCAGGGGTCCTCTTCCTGATTAAGGGGGCATTATGCGGGGCCCTTATGCGGACCGCAGGCGGGCGAAAGGAAAGCCTGCCGGGGTGCGGGCCGGCAGGCTTAATCCATCTCTTAGCTGTCGAGGCTGTCGAGCGCTTTCTGGAAGCGGCCGGCATGGCTCTTTTCCGCCTTGGCCAGCGTTTCGAACCAGTCGGCAATCTCGTCGAAGCCTTCTTCGCGGGCGGTGCGCGCCATGCCCGGATACATATCCGTGTATTCATGGGTCTCACCGGCAATTGCCGCTTTCAGGTTTTTCGAGGTATCGCCGATGGGCTCGCCCGTTGCCGGATCGCCCACTTCTTCCAGGAATTCCAGATGGCCATGCGCGTGGCCCGTCTCGCCTTCCGCTGTGGAGCGGAAAACGGCGGCAACGTCGTTATAGCCTTCCACATCCGCTTTCTGAGCGAAATAGAGATAGCGGCGGTTCGCCTGGCTTTC
Source organism: Tepidicaulis marinus (assembly GCF_000739695.1). GTDB lineage: Bacteria > Pseudomonadota > Alphaproteobacteria > Parvibaculales > Parvibaculaceae > Tepidicaulis > Tepidicaulis marinus. The sequence continues at coordinate 311,795 of NZ_BBIO01000001.1, read as the reverse complement.
ACCGGCAAAGGCTTCTTTCAAATTTTCGAGAGTCTTGCTGCTTGCAAGCGACATGTCGTCCTCCTCACCTGTTAGACCCCCCGGGGGCATGCGCGCACGCATGGGCCGGATGGTGCGGGGCCTGGTTGCTTCAACCATGTGAGGGCGGGGAGCGCTTGTTATTTTGCCCCCAACCCTTAGAATCAAAGATTAAGCGCATGGAAGGAGTTCGTCAACTCTTTAGAGTAATTCTAAAAATTTGAGAACGATTTGCACACGTAACAAGCAGGAGGCTTAGGAAGCTGATTTCAGCCGCACAATGACATCGACACGGGCAACTTCACTGCCATCCGGGGCCTTAGGCAGGCCCGCCACCTCGATATGATCGCCGGGAATATCCATCAGCGAGCCATCGTCTTCCTTGAAGAAGTGATGGTGATCGTCGGTGTTCGTGTCGAAATAGGTACGCGAGGCATCCACGACAACCTGCCGCAGAAGGCCGGCATCGGTGAATTGATGCAGCGTGTTGTAGACGGTTGCCAGAGAGACGGAAATCCCCTGACCCGTCGCTTCTTCGTGAAGGACCTCGGCCGTGACATGGCGTTCGCCGCCGTCAAAGAGCAGCCGGCCGAGCGCCAGGCGCTGGCGCGTCGGCCGCAGCCCGGCGTCGCGGAGCCGGTTAAGGGTCTGGCTGAAGGGGCGCTCTTTTTCCATGTCCATACTTCTGGTCCGTAACTCAGGCCCCAAATCCAGGGCCATTGCACCTTGCAAATATTCCCGCACCCTTTGGAGGCGCATCAGGCCCCTGCGGCGGGCGCAGTTTGTAATCATTACAATCTGACACACAATGTGGGTAAATCCGCGCCCATGTCAAGGTCCCGCCCAATAGGCCCCCCGCGCTCCCTGCTCTCTACGGGCGCCGGGCGGCTTGTCGTGAGGGTTTGCGCGGCCCCCCGGGTGTGTTAGGAAGCGCGACAGAATAATTAAACATGAGCCTGGCCCCCGCGAGGGCCCTTGCAAGGCTCGCTGGCCAGGGATTGGGCACAGGATGGCGGAACAGAAATCGAGCTACTCATACGAAGATTTGTTGGACTGCGCGCATGGCAAGCTTTTCGGACCGGGAAACGCGCAATTGCCCCTGCCGCCCATGCTGATGATCGACCGGATCGTCAATATTTCCGCCGAAGGCGGGGAATATGGCAAAGGCCAGATCGTCGCTCAGTATGACATTCGCGAAGACCGCTGGTTCTTCCCCTGCCATTTCGAGGGCGATCCGATCATGCCGGGCTGTCTTGGCCTTGACGGCATGTGGCAGCTGGTGGGCTTCTTTCTCGGCTGGATGGGCGCCAAGGGCAAGGGCCGGGCGATCGGCGTCGGCTCGGTGAAATTCTCCGGCATGGTCACGCCGAAGACCAAAGTGCTCGAATATGTGATCGACCTGAAGCGGGTGATCAACCGCAAATTGGTGCTGCTGCAGGCGGACGGTGTTTTGAAAGCCGATGGCGAGCCTATCTATAAGGCAGAGGATTTGCGTGTCGTCGTTGCAGGCGGCGAAGAAGCGCCAGCCTGATCTGCCATGGCTCTTATGCCCGCATGTCCGTTCCGGCTTCGCTTTGGCTCGCAAGGCACGGCAAATCAAGGTACATTTCGCCCCCGTCCGGCCGCCTTTGAGGGCGGCACACGGGACTTCCGGCCAGGCAAAAGCCGGTTGAGCAAGGGAGAGTAATCATGAGGCGTGTCGTCATTACCGGGATGGGTGTCGTTTCCTCCCTCGGCAATAACACGCAAGAAGTGCTGGCCAGCTTGCGCGATGCGCGCTCCGGCATTGTTCATGCGGAAGATTATACGAAATACGGGTTCCGCAGCCAGGTGCACGGCTCCTTGAAGCTGGACCTGGAAGAAGTGCTGGACCGCAAGACCCGCCGCTTCATGGGCGACGGCGCGGCCTATACCTATATCGCCATGGAACAGGCGATCCGCGATGCCGGCCTTGAGGCCCATGAAATTTCCAACGAGCGCACCGGCATGGTGCTGGGCTCGGGCGGGGCCTCGACGAAAGCCATCGTTGCCGCCGCCGACATCACCCGCGAAAAAGGCCCGCGCAAGATCGGCCCGACCTCGGTACCGAAAGCGATGTCGAGCACGGTCTCGGCCAACCTTTCCACGCTCTTTAAAATCAAGGGCCCGAGCTATTCGATCTCCTCCGCCTGCACCACCTCCACCCACTGCATCGGCAATGCGGCCGAGCAAATCCAGTGGGGCAAGCAGGACATGATGTTTGCCGGCGGCGGCGAAGAGCTCGACTGGACGCTTTCCTGCCTCTTCGATGCAATGGGCGCCATGTCCTCGAAATATAACGACACGCCCGCCAAGGCCTCGCGCGCCTATGACGTGAGCCGCGACGGCTTCGTGATTTCCGGCGGCGGCGGCGTTTTGGTCCTCGAAGAACTGGAACATGCCAAGGCACGCGGCGCGAAAATCTATGCCGAGATCGTCGGCTATGGCGCGACCTCGGACGGTGCGGACATGGTGGCGCCATCCGGCGAAGGCGCTGTGCGCGCCATGAAGCTGGCGCTCGAAACGGTGAAAGATCCGATCGACTATATCAACCCGCATGCGACCTCGACGCCGGTCGGCGACATTCCCGAGATCGAAGCGATCAAGACCGTGTTCGGCGACAAGATGCCGCCGATCAGCGCGACGAAATCGCTCTCCGGCCATGCGCAGGGCGCCGCCGGGGTGCATGAGGCGATCTATTCGCTGCTGATGATGGAAAACGGCTTCATCTGCGAATCCGCCAATATCGAAGAACTCGACCCGGCCGTGGCCTCCGCCAATATCGTGCGCGAGCGCCAGGATAACGCCAAGATCAATTGCGTGATGTCCAACAGCTTCGGCTTTGGCGGCACGAATGGCTGCCTGGTGATGAAAAAGCTGGATGCCTGAGTAAGACCGGTATGCGCCCCCGGTGGTTGGGGCAATGCTTGCATACCGGAATAGGGGAAACTGGGAGATGTCCCGTTCTGGGACGGAATAGCGAGAGCGAAACGACATGGACGGGGCAGTTACGCGTGGAAGCGCTTTCGAGCAAGGCGCGCTATTGGCAGGTAAGCGCGGCCTGATTATGGGGGTCGCCAACGACCATTCCATCGCCTGGGGGATCGCCAAAGCCGCCGCCGCGCATGGCGCGGAGCTGGCCTTTACCTATCAGGGCGATCAATTCGGGCGGCGCGTCAAACCGCTGGCCGATTCGCTCGGCGCAAAACTGCTGCTGCCTTGCGATGTGATGGATGAGGCGAGCCTCGATGCCGCGTTCAAGACGCTGAAAGAGGAATGGGGCAAGCTCGACTTCATCGTTCATGCCATCGCTTATTCCGACAAGAGCGAGCTTAAGGGCCGCTATGTCGACACCTCCCGCGACAATTTCCGCCAGACGATGGAAATCTCCTGCTATTCCTTCACCGATGTGGCGCGCCGCGCGCACGACTTGATGAGCGAAGGCGGCTCGTTGATCACGCTGACTTACGCGGGCGCCGAACGCGTCATGCCGAATTACAATGTCATGGGCGTTGCAAAGGCGGCGCTGGAGGCAAGCGTGCGTTATCTCGCCGCCGATCTCGGCCGGGACGGCATCCGCGTCAATGCGATTTCCGCAGGCCCCATGCGCACACTGGCAGGCTCCGCCGTCGGTTCCGCCCGGCTGGTGTTCAAATGGAACAAGACCCATGCGCCGATCAAGGAAACGATCGAGCTTGAGCATGTAGGCGGCGCCGCGCTTTACCTGCTCTCCGACCTTTCCACCCGCGTGACGGGCGAAGTGCATCACGTCGATGCCGGTTACAACATTATCGGCATGCCGAAGGCGAGCGATCTGGAAGAGCTGGTCGCGCCCGGCCCAGCAAACGGCGACAAGAACGCCGCCGAATAGGTTCGCGGAAACCGCTCATGCAAAAAGCCGCGCCGTGACGGGGCTTTTTTGTTGCCCAGAAAGAAGTGCTCTTAAAGAAGCGCTTTAAAGATTGTCGAGGGAGCGCAGTTCCAGCACCGTGTAGCTTGCCTCAAGCGCGGGCCAGGGAAAGAGAATGCGCAGCCGCCCGTCTTCAAGCTGATTGAGCACACCGACGGCATTTTGAATTTGCGGGTTTGTGCTTTCATCCGCCTCGCTCATATAAGGGCGCTGCGGGGCGTCATTGTAGGTAGGCGCCGCCAGCAGAATGCGCGAGAGCGCATCGTTCTGATATAGCCGCCCGCTCATGCGCTGCGAACCCGAACGTTTTTCGAAGAACAGAAAACCGTCCACGACGGTGATGCGGCAATCGAAAAAGGGATAAACGGCAAGACCTGCAAAGCGCCCACCGACCTTGATCATGCGGCAGCCGCGCCAGCCCAGAAGATGGCTGTCATCGACGGGCACCGCCTCGGCCTCCATCACGGATTTCAGCGCCAGGCGGTCGTCATAAGATACGCTTGGCGCGCCCGCCGCCTCTTCATTGCCGAGCGCCAGGGCTTCTTCCAGGCGCTCCAGACGGTCCTTGTCGAAATCGGTGATGACGTTTTCCCAGCGGTATTCATCCGGGATGGAGCGCTGAGCCGCCTCTTCCTGCGCGTGCGCCGGCCCCGAGGCCATTGCCCATATCAGCGCCGCCAACATGCCTGCGCCGGCTCCCAAGGTTTTTGCCTTCAACCGCATCGACCTCTCGCCCTTTCGAAAATAAACGGGGCGGTCCGAAGACCGCCCCTTTTTTTGCCGTGTTTGGCGGGCTCATTGCAAGAGAATTGCGCCCGCTTTCACGCTTGTGCTTAAGCAAAGCTTTTAATCGGCATCGGCCTTATTGCGCCGGCCGCGGCCGCGCCGCTCGCCGCCGTCATCGCTGGCATCTTCCATGCCTTCGATCAGCTTGCCCGTTTCCTGGTCCACGACCTTCATGGAAAGGCGCACTTTACCGCGGTCATCGAAGCCCATCAGCTTCACGAAGACCTCGTCGCCTTCCTTCAGAACATCGGAGACAGCGCCGACTTTTTCCTGCTTGAGCTGGGAAATATGCACCAGACCGTCGCGGGGACCGAAGAAGTTCACGAAAGCGCCGAAATCGACGACCTTCACGACCTTGCCCTTGTAGATCATGCCGACTTCCGGCTCCGCCGTGATGCCCTTGATCCAAGCCAGCGCCGCTTCGATGGCTTCCTGGCTCGAGGAGGCAACCTTGATCGTGCCGTCATCACCGATATCGACCTTCGCGCCGGTCTTTTCGACGATCTCCCGCACGACCTTGCCGCCCGTGCCGATCACTTCGCGGATCTTATCCTGCGGGATCTTGATCACTTCGATGCGCGGCGCATGGGCGCCGAGCTCGGGCCGCGCTTCGGTGAGCGCTTTCGACATTTCATTGAGAATATGAAGACGCCCGCCCTTCGCCTGGCTCAGCGCGGTATCCATGATCTCCTTGGTGATGCCGGTGATCTTGATGTCCATCTGCAGCGAGGTCACCCCTTCGGAAGTACCTGCCACTTTGAAGTCCATGTCGCCCAAATGGTCCTCATCGCCCAGAATGTCGGAGAGAACGGCGACGCCGTTTTCTTCCTTGATGAGGCCCATAGCGATGCCCGCAACCGGGCGCTTCAGCGGCACGCCCGCATCCATCATGGAAAGCGAGGCCCCGCAGACCGTTGCCATGGAAGAGGAACCGTTCGACTCGGTGATCTCCGAAACGATGCGGATCGTGTAGGGGAAGGCATCACGCTCGGGAAGCACCGCGCGCAGCGCCCGCCAGGCAAGCTTGCCGTGGCCCACTTCGCGCCGGCCCGTAAAGCCAACGCGGCCCGTCTCGCCCACGGAATAAGGCGGGAAGTTGTAATGCAGCAGGAAGTTTTCCTTATAGGTGCCTTCCAGCGCGTCGATGAACTGCTCGTCCTCGCCCGTGCCCAGCGTCGTCACAACGAGGGCCTGGGTTTCACCGCGGGTGAAAAGCGCCGAGCCGTGGCTGCGCGGCAGGATATGCGTTTCGGAGACGATGGGACGCACCGTTTCCAGATCACGGCCATCGATACGCTTGCCGGTCTCGATGATCGAGCCGCGCACGATGTTCTTTTCCAGCTTCTTGAAGGCGCCGGAGACTTTCGTGGCGACTTCCGGGCCGTCATCTTCGCCCACCAGTTCGGCAACCACCTTGTCCTTGGCCTCGGCGACTTTGTTCTGGCGTTCGCCCTTGTCGGCGATGGCGTATGCCGCGCGCAGATCCGCCTCGGCAATGGCTTTCACCTTGGCTTCGAGATCGGAATTGTCGATCTCTTCGATCGGGCGCGGTTCTTTGGCCGCTTTTTCCGCCAGACGGATGATCATATCGATCACCGGCTGGAACTGCTCGTGGCCGAACATCACGGCGCCGAGCATGACGTCCTCGGAAAGCTCCTTGGCTTCCGATTCAACCATCATCACCGCATCGCCCGTCCCGGCGACGACGAGATCGAGCTGGCTTTCCACCATCTCGTCGATCATCGGGTTGAGCGCATATTCGCCGTTGATATAACCGACACGCGCCGCGCCGATGGGCCCCATGAAAGGGATGCCCGACAAGGTCAGCGCCGCCGAGGTTGCGATCATGGCAACGATATCGGGATCGTTTTCCATGTCGTGCGAGACGACGGTGGCGATGACCTGGGTTTCGTTTTTGAAAGCCGGGTGAAAGAGCGGGCGGATCGGCCGGTCGATCAGCCGCGAGACGAGCGTTTCTTTTTCGCTCGGCCGACCTTCGCGCTTGAAGAAGCCGCCGGGGATTTTACCGGCTGCGTAGGTTTTTTCCTGGTAGTTCACGGTCAGGGGGAAGAAGTCCAGCCCCGGCTTGGGGGCGCGCTCGGCAACCGCCGTCGCCAGGACCGTGGTTTCGCCGTATGACACCAGCACCGCACCGTCCGCCTGACGGGCCACTTTACCGGTTTCGATGATCAGAGGCCGTCCGCCCCATTCAATTTCTTCACGTGCAATATCGAACATTATCGTTTCCTAATCTGTGCCGCTGCTTCCATGCGTTTATCCAACTCCATGCAGCCAGCACATCATTGTGCCGCGTTTCCTCGCGGCCGGACGGGTAAGGGGGATCGGGGGCTTACTCCGGGAACCGGCTTTTTCGAGACGTGAAAAAAACCGGTCCGCTCCCTGTCCGCTTACCTTTATCGGACACATCGTCTCTCTTCGTAGCGGGCTTTCGCCCGTTTGCCTCAAGACAGTTTCTCGACGCTGTTCTTGGCGTCCAATCTTGACGCGGGACTTTGCTCCCGGTCCAAAGCACAACGCACGCGCCTTACGGATGAAGGCACGTGCGCTTGCCATGTTCCATGAACAAAAGCCCTTATCTCCGGATACCGAGCCGCTGGATGAGCGCCTGGTACCGCGCCTGATCCTTGGCCTTCACATAATCGAGAAGGCGGCGGCGCTGGCTCACAAGCTTGAGCAAACCGCGGCGCGAATGGTTGTCCTTCGCGTGGGTTTTGAAATGCCCGGTGAGATTGGCGATCCGCTCGGTCAGGATGGCTACCTGCACTTCCGGCGAACCCGTGTCGCTCGCGCTTGCGGCAAATTCTTTGATGAGCTCTTGTTTGCGCTCGGCCGTAATCGACATCGTCACTCCTAATGAGAAAGGTTGAAAACACGCACGGGCCTCAAACTTCCCCGGTCATATTCGGTCAGCGCCACCGGCTCTCCCTTGTGCAAGGTCAAAACCGGGCCGTCGAATACCGGGGCGTCACGCCCGCGCAGCAACACTGCCTGCCCTCTTTTCAATTTCGCCGTATCGCTGCCGTCCAAGGCCAGGGCCGGGATGTCGTCCAGCGCGGTCTCGATCGGCAGTAAAAACGCCTCCAAAGGGCCGGAAGCGGGCGCACTATGGCTCAAGTCTCTCAGTTTTTCCAGAGGAATCGACGCGCCCTCCGCGAAGGGTCCCGTGGCGGTCCGGCGCAGGGCAACCACATGGCCGCAGGTGCCAAGAGCCTGCGCCATATCCCGGGCAAGAGAGCGCACATAAGTGCCTTTGGAGCACAAGATCTCGAACTCGGCATGGGCCTCGTCCGGCATCCCCGTCAGCCCGATCTTATAAATCGTCACCTTGCGGGCCTTCAGCTCCACCTCGACCCCGGCCCGGGCGAGGTCATAGGCCCGCTCGCCCTCCACCTTAATGGCGGAGAATTGCGGCGGCACTTGCTCGATTTCCCCGGTAAAGCGGGAAAGAACGGCCTCTATATCCGCGCGGGCGGGGCGCAGATCGGCGCGGGCGGTGACCTCGCCCTCCGCATCGTCCGTCGCCGTTGCCTCGCCCCATTTCACGGTGAAGCGGTAGGTTTTGCGCGCATCCATGACGAAGGGAATGGTTTTCGTCGCCTCGCCCAGCGCCACCGGCAAAATGCCCGTCGCCAAAGGGTCGAGCGTGCCGGCATGGCCCGCTTTCTGGGCATCGAAGGCCCGGCGCACGATATTGACCACATGGGTGGAGGTGGGCCCGGCAGGCTTGTCGATGATCACCCAGCCGCTGACGGGCCGGCCCTTGCGGCGGCGCGCCATCTATTCTTCCTCATCGCGGGGCGTGTCGGTTTCTTCCCCGCCCTCCCAATCGTCTTCCTGCAGGTCGCGGGCGACTTTCGGCGAGCGCAACAGGCCTTCGACATTTTCCGCATAATCGAAAGATGTATCGGAGGCGAAACGAAGTTCCGGCATGTAACGCAGATTGATCTCCCGGGCCAGCTCGCCGCGCAGGAACTTGCGCGCCCGCTTCAGGGCATCCAGAACGGGGGCCGGGTCCTGGCGCCCGAGCGGCACCACATAGGCCGTCGCATTGCGCAAATCCGGGCTCATCTTCACCTCGGAGACCGAGATGATGGCGGTTTCCAGCACCGGGTCTTGCACATTGCCCCGCGCCAGCACATCGGAAAGCGCATGGCGGATCAGCTCGCCCACCCGCAGCTGACGCTGGGAGGGGGGGCGGCCGGCCTCGGGGCCTCTTGTCTTGGCAGATGTTCGCCGTTTCATTTTCGTATCCACTTCTTCCGGCGGCCTTCAAAGAAGAGCCGCCGCCCCGGTATCGGCCGGGGCGGATCGCATCTCATCAAGACCGCAAACGCCGGTCCTAGTCCAAACTGCGGGCAATCTCTTCCACGTCGAAGCACTCGATCACATCACCCGGACGCATGTCCTGATAGTTCTCGAAGGCCATGCCGCATTCCTGGCCGCCATGCACTTCCTTGACCTCGTCCTTGAAGCGCTTGAGCGTGGAAAGCGTACCTTCGTGAACCACCACATCGTCGCGGATGAGGCGGACTTTCGAGCCGCGGCGCACCGCGCCTTCGGTGACACGGCAACCGGCCACCTTGCCGACCTTGGAAATATTGAAAACTTCCAGAATCTGCGCATTGCCGATAAAGGTCTCGCGCATTTCCGGCGAGAGCATGCCGGACATGGCCGCCTTCACATCGTCCACCAGATCGTAGATCACCGAGTAATAGCGGATCTCGATCCCGGCAGCACGGGCCGCATCGCGCGCCTGAACGTTGGCGCGGACATTGAAGCCGATGATCGGCGCGCCGGAGGCCTGCGCCAGCGTCACGTCGCTTTCGGTAATGCCGCCAACGCCGGCGTGAAGGACGCGGGCCTTGACCTCGTCGGTGCCCAGCTTGTCGAGCGCCTGTACGATCGCCTCGACCGAGCCTTGCACGTCGCCCTTGATGACGATCGGCACTTCGTGGCGCTCGCCCTCTTTGAGCTGAGACATCATCTGATCGAGCGTCGTGCGCACCAGGCCGACACGGGCTTTACGCTGAAGGCCCTGGCGGTATTCGGTAACTTCACGGGCGCGCGCTTCGTTCTCGACCACGACGAACGTGTCGCCGGCATCGGGCGTTCCGTTGAGACCCAGCACTTCGACGGGCACGGAGGGGCCGGCATCTTCGACATTCTTGCCGCGGTCGTTGAGCAGCGCACGTACACGGCCCCATTCGGCGCCCGCCACGATAATGTCGCCGACTTTCAGCGTGCCGCGCTGCACGAGCGCGGTTGCGACCGGGCCGCGGCCCTTGTCGAGCTTGGCTTCGATCACCACACCCTCCGCCTCGCGGTCCGGGTTGGCTTTCAACTCCAAAAGCTCCGCCTGCAGAAGAATGTTCTCTTCCAGCTTGTCGAGACCCATGCCGGTCTTGGCGGAAACTTCCACCGCCAGCACGTCGCCGCCGAAATCTTCCAGAATGACTTCGTGCTGCAGCAATTCGTTCTTCACGCGGCCCGCATCGACGTCGGGCTTATCCATCTTGTTGATCGCCACGATCATCGGCACTTCGGCGGCCTTGGCGTGGTGAATGGCTTCGATGGTTTGCGGCATGACGCCGTCATCACCGGCCACCACGAGAATGACAAGGTCCGTTGCCTTGGCGCCGCGCGCGCGCATCGCCGTAAAGGCGGCGTGGCCGGGCGTATCGAGGAAAGTGATCTTATCGCCTGCCGGCATCGTTACCTGATAGGCGCCGATATGCTGCGTGATGCCGCCGGCTTCGCCGGCCACCACATCGGTCTTGCGCAGCGCGTCGAGCAGCGAGGTCTTGCCGTGGTCGACATGGCCCATGACCGTGACGACGGGCGCGCGCGCCACTTTCAGATCGTCCGGATCGTCCTCGGTGACGAGGCCTTCTTCCACATCCGCCTCCGATACGCGCTTCACATTATGGCCAAGCTCTTCGGCCACAAGCTGCGCGGTATCGGTGTCGAGCGTGTCGTTGATTTGCACCATCACGCCCTGTTTCATCAAAAGCTTGATGACATCGACGGCGCGTTCGGCCATGCGGTTCGCCAGTTCCTGCACCGTAATGGCTTCGGGAATGACGACGTCGCGGGCAACCTTCTGGCGCGGCTCCTGGGAAGTGCCCCGGGCGCGTTTCTTCTCGCGCTCCATGCGCCGGCGCATGGAGGCAAGCGAACGCTGGCGGCCGCCCTCATCGTCGGTCAGCGCGCGGGTAATGGTCAGTTTGCCCTCGCGGCGGCGGGCCTCGCCCTTGCGCGCAGGCGTGGGCTTGACCGCATCGGCAGCCGGCTCCTCGCGCTTGCGCACGGGTCCCTTCGCCTCACGCCCAGGTTCCGGCATGTCGTCGGCGGATTCGGGCGCTTTGGCGCGCTCCATCTTTTCTTTTTCAGCCGCGCGGCGCTTGGCTTCTTCTTCCGCTTTCAGCCGCTTGGCTTCCTCGGCAGCGCGCAGCTCGGCCTCTTCGGCCTCACGCCGGGCCGCTTCCTCGCGTTCACGGGCAAGCGCCGCATCTTCGTCCGCCCAGCGCTTGGCATCGTCCTGGGCTCTGCGGCGTTCTTCTTCCTCGCGCTCCTTGGCTTCTTCAAGAGCTGCGGCGCGGGCCTGTTTTTCTTCGTCCGTCAGCGTGCGCAGCACCATGCCGCCGCGGTCGGCGGTTTTGGATTCCGCTTTCTTCGCTACGGGTTTGGCCGCCGCAGGCGCGGGTTTTTTCGCCTCGGGCGCCGGGGCGGCCTGTTTCGGCGCCTCCTCGACGGCCGGACCCTCACCATCGCCGGAGCGGATCGTGCGTTTGCGTTTCTTTTCAACCACCACGGACTTGGTGCGCCCACGGGAGAAGCTCTGGCGCACTTGGCCAGTCTCCACTGTGCGCTTCAGGCTCAAAGTCTTGCCGCCTGATGCCTTCTTGCGGTCGCCGGTTTCCGTCGAGTCGCTCATTCGCTTCCTTTACCTCCGGAGCCCGAAATCGGCTCCCACGTCGTCCATCTGGCGAGGTCCGCCAGAACCTTACTTTTCATGCGCTGATCTGTCAGCGCAGCATGTACCACATTTGTGCGCCCCAATGCCAAACCGAATTGTTCGGCATCCGGGCCTCTAACAACAGGTAAGTCCTGCTGATCCAACGCCTTGAGCCGGGCTCTGAGACGCTTTTTACCGTCCGCGCCTGCATCGCGCGCCTCGATCACCGCCAGGGCCTTGCCCTTGACGATCAGCTCGAAAACCCGCTCCTGCCCCGCCACCAGCGCGCCCGCGCGCCGGGCAAGGCTGAGACTGTCGAGCGCCCGGCGGGCCAAAAGCGCGCCCACTTGCGCGCCAAGATCCTCCGGCGCCTCCACCTTTTGGCGGGCGGCGCGGGAGAAAAGTCCCTTTTTCAGCGCTTTTTCAAGCGCCTCGCGCCGGGCTTCCAGCCAGATGCCGCGGCCGGGCAGCTTTTCGGCCAAGTCCGGCACAAGCTGGCCTTCCGGCCCGACGACGAAACGGACAAGCCGCTCCGCCGGCATCACCTCGCCGGAAAGGATGCATTTGCGCTCTTTTCCGGCTGCGGCCATGAACAATCCCAAAAGGGCTAAAGAAAGGGCTCAAGGCGAGGCCTCAGGCGCCCGCCTCCGCCTCCTCTTCACTGCCTTCTTCACCTTCTTCCGCCTCGTCTTCGGCGGGGCCGGCGCGCATCGCGTCCAGCTCTTCCTGCGTGATCCAGCCCGCGCGCACGCGCGCTTCCATGATCATGTTTTCCGCTTCCTCGCTGGTCACATCATGACCATCGAGAATGCCTTCCATGCGCTTGCGCTCGCCGCCGACATTCTCGAACCAGCCGGTCAGATCGTCCGTGGCGCAGCCTGCCAGGTCCTCAATCGACTTGATGTCGTTCTCGCCGAACGTCACCATCATGGCGGGCGTCACGCCGGGCACTTCGGCCAGATTGTCCTCGACACCCAGCTCTTTGCGCCGGTTGTCATATTCCTCGTTCTGCTTGTCGATGGCATCGAGCGCGCGGTTTTGAATTTCCTGCGCGGTTTCTTCATCGAAGCCTTCGATATCGGCAATTTCCTCAAGCGGCACATAGGCCACTTCTTCCACGCTCGCAAAGCCTTCGGAGGCGAGAAGCTGGGCGATCACCTCGTCCACATCCAGCGCGTCCATGAAGGTCGCCGAGCGCTGCGCGAATTCGGCCTGGCGGCGCTCCGATTCCTCGGCTTCGGTGAGAATATCGATATCCCAGCCCGTCAGCTGCGAGGCAAGACGCACGTTCTGCCCACGCCGGCCGATCGCCAAAGACAATTGGTCATCGGGCACCACGACTTCAATACGCTGGGCGTCTTCATCGAGCACGACCTTGACGACTTCGGCAGGGGCGAGCGCGTTGACGATGAAGGTCGCATGATCGGGCGACCATTGAATGATGTCGATCTTCTCGCCCTGCAATTCGTTCACCACCGCCTGAACGCGGCTGCCGCGCATGCCGACGCAGGCGCCCACGGGGTCGATGGAATTGTCGTTCGAGAGAACGGCGATCTTGGCGCGTGAACCCGGATCGCGGGCCACCGCGCGCACTTCGATGATGCCGTCGTAAATTTCCGGCACTTCCTGTCCGAAGAGCTTCGCCATGAACTGGGGGTGGGAGCGGGACAGGAAAATCTGCGGGCCGCGCTGCTCGCGGCGCACATCGTAGATATAGGCGCGGATACGGTCGCCGGTACGGAAGGTTTCGCGCGGCAGCATTTCATCGCGCCGCACGATCGCCTCGCCCCGGCCGAGATCGACGATCACATTGCCGTATTCCACACGCTTGACCTGGCCATGGACCACTTCGCCCACGCGGTCTTTATATTCTTCATATTGGCGCTCGCGTTCGGCATCGCGCACTTTCTGAACGATCACCTGCTTGGCGGTCTGCGCGGCGATACGGCCGAAATCGACGGGGGGCAATTCATCCTCGATGAGATCGCCGACTTGAGCGGCGGGGTTGCGCCGCTGCGCGTCTTTCAGATCGACTTCCGTTGCATCGCTTTCCACCTGCTCGACGACTTCAAGCAGCCGGACGAGCTTGATCTCGCCGGTCTTCGGATCGATCCGCGCGCGGATTTCGTTTTCCGAACCGTAGCGCGAGCGGGCCGCCTTCTGAATGGCCTCAGCCATTGCCTCGAGCACGATTTCCCGCTCGATCGACTTTTCGCGCGCCACTGCATCGGCAATTTGCAAAAGCTCCAGCCTGTTTGCGCTTACCGCCTGTGCCATCTGCTCTCTCCGCCTTCGCCGCTCATCCGTGCGGCCGTCGTTTCAGACTCTCTTCGATCAATGCATCGGTCATGACGAGCTTGGCTTCACGCATTTGCGCAAACGGCAGGCCGATCACCTGCGGCTCGTCATAGCCTTCCACATCCATTTCCAGCAGCACTTCACCTTCTTCGAAGCCCTGCAGGAGACCCCGGAACCGCTTGCGCTCGGCAAGCGGCTCGGACAATTCGATTTTCGCCTCAAAGCCCGCCCAGGTTTCAAAATCCTTGGGCCGGGTCAAAGGCCGCCCGATACCGGGCGAGGAAACTTCCAGATGGAAGGTCCCGTCAAGCGGGTCCTCCACATCGATCAGCGCCGAGACGGCGTGGGAAAGCTCTTCGCAATCTTCCACTTTCATCGTGCCGTCGGGCCGCTCGGCCATGATCTGCAGCGTGCGCCCATTGGCGCCCGACAAATGCACGCGCACGAGCTCATATCCCATATCGGCCGCCAGCGGGGCAATGAGACCGGCGATCCGGCGCTCCAAGGCACCTGTCGCGATCATATGCGATTGAACCGGCGTTTCGGCCCCGTTCATCTCACTCAAACCATTCGTCCCGACAATTCCGATCCGCTTCTCTTTCGCTTGTCCGCCGGTACCCATCGGCACAGCGTCACGCGCCAAACAGGGCTCCAGATAACAAAAAAAGCGGGGCCCAACTTTTCCGAAACGGAACCGTCAGGGCATCCCACTCTCTTTCATCCGGTCTAACCAAGCGCCAGACCAGCTATATGAGAAGCAAGCGCTCTCTCCAATATAGCCATAAATGGCTGATCGGCAAGCGCTTTATGGCCATTCCGCCCCAACGAGGCTTTGGCCGAGACCCTGAAAGGTTCGGCCAAAGCCCGGGGAAGCCCGCCTACCAGCTTTCCCCGAAAGGCCGAATTTCCACATTGAAAGACCAGGCCGACCGGGGCTGGTGGGCGGTGTGAAAACATTCCGCGGCAATGTCATCGGGCTCGATGAAGAACTCCCGGGGCTTGTCCTTGAACATCTCCAGCGCCCAGGGCACCGCGATCACCGCATCGATGGTGATATAGGCGACATGCACGCCTTTCGGGGAAAGGGTCCGGGCAATGGATTCGGCCAGAATGCGCTGCGCCGCCTTGGTGGGGGCGAAGCCGGCAAAATTCGGCACACCGCGATGGGCCGAGGTATTGCCGGTACACAGGATGACGCCGCTGCCCCGCTCCATCATGGCCGGCGCCGCCAGCCGGGCAAGATGATAGAGCCCCATCGTATTGGTGCGGAAGTTGCGCTCCAGGATCTCCGGCTCGACATCGAGAAAAGAGCCGAAGGCGCCGCCCGGCGCATTGTGAATGACGATCTCGGGCGTACCCATTTCCTCGCAAACCCGGCCATAGGAAACGGCAAGGTCTTCGGCATTGGCGACATCGCAGGTATAGGCCCTGGCCCCCGGCACATCTTTTTCATAGCCCGCCAGCCGCTCCGCGCTGCGGGCGAGCATCGCCACGCCATAGCCGCCCTCTGCAAAGCGGCGGGCAAGCGCAAGGCCGGTGCCGGGCCCGACCCCTGCAATGAGACAGGTTTTCTTATCGCTCATCACTTTTGCTCCCTCAAGCTGCCTGGCGCTTCAAAGCCTCTTCCAGAAAACCCAGCCGGTCATTGCCGAAATAAAGCGTCCCGCCCAGAAGAAAGCTCGGCGTGCCGAAAAGGCCCTTTTCGGCGGCAAGATCGGCGGCTTTTTCCAGCTCATCCGCCCGGGCCGCATCGCTTGCCTCTTCCATCAACTGGGCGCCCAGCAGGCCCGCCTCATCGAGAACGGCAGCGATCAGGCCGGGTTCCGAGAGGTCTTTGCCCTCGCCCCAAAGCGCCTCGAAAATGAGATGGGTATAGGGCGCGATGAGGTCTTTATCGCGCGCGGCAAGCGCCCCGCGCAAAAGGAGCCCGGCATCGGTCTGACGCAGTTTTGCGCCGGGGGCGAAAGGGATGGCGTAATGCGCCGCCCAGCGCCCCATATCCTGCATCGCATAGGCAAGCTTGTTCTGACATTCCATCGTGGTCGGCCTATTGCCCACCCGCTCCATCAGTCTGCGCACAGGGACCGGCTCATAGCGCAGCACCGCGCCCGTGCGCTCGGCCAGCGGGCGGATTTGCGACTGGGCGAGATAGGAATAGGGGCTCATGAAATCGAAATAGAATGCCAGGTCTGCGGCCATGACTCGTCCTCCTTTAGTTGCGTTATGAAACCAATAAAGATTCGAGTTTTGTTTTGCAACCAAAATCCACCTATACTCACCCCATGGCCCGCAAACGTTTCGATGACATGCCCTGCTCCATCGCCCAGACCCTCAATCTGGTGGGCGACTGGTGGACGCTGCTCATCATCCGGGACGCGTTTTTCGGGGCCAGGCGCTTTGCCGAATTCGAAACCCGGCTCGGCATCGCCAAGAACATTCTGGCAAACCGCCTCTCCCAGCTGGTGGAGAACGGCATCATGCAGAAAGTCGATATCGGCCAGACCGGCACCCATTACGCCTATGAGCTGACGGAAAAGGGCCGCGATCTTTTTCCCGTGCTCACCGCCTTGCGCCAATGGGGCGATAAATGGGTCTATGGGGAAGGCTGCGCGCCGATGGACGTCATCGAGCGCAAGTCGGGCCGCCCGCTGGCACGCATGGTGCCCCTCGGCGCGGACGGCACGCCCGTCGCGCTTGAAGATCTTGAAATCCGCTTGAAAGAGAAAAGCTAGCGCGGGCGCCGGCGGAAGGTGAGGTAAGAGGGCACGCGGCCCGCTTTCAGCGCCTTTTCCTCATAGCGCGTGCCGGGCCATCCCTCGAAGGGCCGGCGCCAGTCTGCCGGGCGTTCCGCCAGCCATTCGAATTCCGCATGGCGCACCTTATGGGTGAGCGTCCAGCGCACATAATCGGGAATGTCGCTGGCGAAATGAAAGAGCCCGCCGTCTTTGAGCACACGGGCGAAGCGCGCGAGATTGTCGTCGCTGACGAAACGGCGTTTCTTGTGCTTCTTCTTCGGCCAGGGGTCGGGATAGAGGAGATAGATCCGCTCGACGCTTGCCTCGGGCAGCGCGTCCAGCACATCGCGCGCATCGTCATCATGAAGGCGCACATTCTCAAGGCCGCGCGCTTCCACCTCCGCCAGAAGTTTGGCGACACCGTTGACGAAAGGCTCGCATCCGATGAAGCCGGTCTCCGGATTTTCCGCCGCCCGGTGCGCCAGATGCTCACCGCCGCCGAAACCGATTTCCAGCCAAAGCGCCTGCGGCGTGAAAGGGAAAAGCGCGGCAGGCTCGATGGGTTTTGAGACATCCACTTTGAGGCGCGGCAAAAGCTCATCGACGAGGCGCTGATGATGCGCGCGCAATGTCTTGCCGCGGCGGCGGCCATGTAACGTCTTTTGGGGCAGCGTGTTTTGGGGCTGCGGTTTTTGGGTTTGAGCGGTCATTGCTCTGTTCAGCTTATGGCTCTCCTGCAAGAAAGAAGAGCGCGCCTTCTCGTCAAATTCATGCGGGGTCCCCCGGGCTTGTCCCGGGGTCCATGCAGCTGCCCGACATACGCCAAGCGCGATGGATCCCGGCACGGGGGCCGGGATGACAACTGTGGAAAACCGGCAGACCGGTGCGCCTGCCGCTTCCTTCGGAAAGAAGTGCCGCGCTTACGGCAGTTCCTTCTTGATCGCCTCGGCAAGATCCGTCTTTTCCCAGGAGAAACCGCCATCGGCATCGGGCTCGCGGCCGAAATGGCCATAAGCGGCGGTGCGCTCATAAATCGGGCGCGAGAGCTGCAGATGCTCGCGGATACCGCGCGGCGACAGGTCCATGGATTTGCCGAGCGCGGTTTCGAGCGCGCTTTCTTCCACCTTGCCCGTGCCATGCGTGTCGACATAAAGCGAGAGCGGCTTCGACACACCGATCGCATAGGAAAGCTGGATCGTGCATTTTTCGGCAAGGCCGGCGGCCACGACGTTCTTGGCAAGATAGCGCGCCGCATAAGCTGCCGAGCGGTCGACCTTCGTCGGGTCCTTGCCCGAAAACGCGCCGCCGCCATGGGGCGCGGCGCCGCCATAAGTATCGACGATGATCTTGCGGCCCGTCAGGCCCGCATCACCGTCCGGCCCGCCAATGACGAAGAGGCCCGTCGGGTTGACGTACAGCTCTTCTTCCGGGCAGGCCCAGCCCTCGGGCAGCACCTCGGTGATGTAAGGACGCACAAGCTCGCGCACTTCTTCCTGCGTCAGCCCTTCGGCATGCTGCGTGGAGACAACCGCAGAAGTGACGCCCACCGGCTTGCCGTTTTCATAGCGCAGCGTCACCTGGCTCTTGGCATCGGGGCCGAATTCCGGGCGCTTACCCGAATGGCGGTCCTCGGCCATGCGCTTCAGGATGCGGTGGGAATAATAGATCGGGGCCGGCATCAGCGTCGGCGTTTCGGTGCAGGCATAGCCGAACATGATGCCCTGGTCGCCCGCGCCTTCATCCTTATTGCCATCGGCATCGACGCCCATGGCGATATGAGCGGACTGGGCATGAAGATAGATCGAGACATCGGCGGTCTTCCAGTGGAAGCCCTCTTGCTCATAGCCGATTTCCTTGACGGCGCGGCGCGCCACTTCTTCGATCTGCGCATGCGTCACGCTATCCGGGCCGCGCACTTCACCGGCCAATATAATGCGGTTCGTCGTCGTCAGCGTTTCGCAGGCCACGCGCGAATAAGGATCGGCTTTCAGATAAAGATCGACCACGGCATCGGAAATCCGGTCGCATACCTTGTCGGGATGCCCTTCGGAAACGGATTCACTGGTAAAAAGATAACTCGCGCGCGCCAAGTGCCTCTCCCTCGTTGGCTGCCGGGCCCTAGGGCGGGCTCAACAGAAAACCGGCGCAACCTGCGCCGGTGCCTGCGTGTTGTGGCAAGCAATGAGGAGGCGGTCAAGACCGAAAGGCCGCCAATCGCGCCCATACCCGCGCCGAAGAGGCTGCCACCGCTTAGAGGCTTTCGCCCAGCTCTTCGCTTTTGCCGAGGGTTTTGACGAGATCGAGAACCCGTTTGCGCACGGCAGGCTCGCGGATGGAAAAGAAAGCCGAATTGAGCTGGATGCCTTCGGAGGTGGTCAGCACATCGAGATCGAAACCGGCTTCTTTCGTATCCGAAAAGCCGTTCGAGCCGCCGTTCTGCGCCGCCGCGTCCAAGCCTTCGAAAAAGAAATCCACCGGCACCCCAAGAATTCGGGAAATTTCGAACAGCCGGCTGGCGCCGATCCGGTTTGCGCCTTTTTCGTATTTCTGAACCTGCTGGAAGGTAAGGCCCAGTTGCTCCCCCAGTTTTTCCTGGCTCATGCCGATCAGCATACGGCGCATCCGCACTCTGCCGCCCACATGAATGTCGATCGGATTTGGAGATTTTCTTACCACCGCCTGCCCCTTTACGTTACCGGATCCGCCCGCCGCCTTCGCACTATCTTGGCAGCACAACCTAAGGTTTAGCAACTCCGCGCCCCACGCGATTGGCAACTATTACCCCGGTTGCATGGCAGAATCACGAGTTTCTTTAGTTGTCAGTAAAACACAACCATCCCGGCGCAGACGGGTGCAATCGGCGCGGGGCGGTAAACTTCGTGTTATTGGCTTTCAGGGGAGCGCGTCCGGCAGAGCACCCGCAAACCCCGGATTATCCGCGCGACCGCGCCTCCCGGCCCAGCACCAGACTGAGCGCGGCAAAGAGCATGAGGACCAGCATCCAATCGCCGAACCGCGCATAAGGCGGCGGGGCCAGTGCCTTGGGGAGCGGGCGGTCGAGCACCCCTTCTTTTTCGATATCGATGGTGCCGAGCAGCCGGCCGTATGGGTCGATCACGGCGGAAATACCCGTATTGGCCGCGCGCACGACCGCCAGTCCTTCTTCCACCGCCCGCAGGCGCGCCTGCGCCAAATGCTGATAAGGCCCGCCCGACGTGCCGAACCAAGCATCGTTCGTGACATTGACGATCCAGCCGGGACGGGCGCCGCGCGCCGTGACCGCACCGGGGAAAATAATCTCATAACAGACAAGCGGGCTGACGGCGGGTGCATCCGGCACGGCAAGCGTCATGGGCCCCGGGCCGCTTTCATATCCGCCGCGCAGGCGCGTCAACTGCTGAAGGCCGATCGCCTCCAAGAGCCCTTGCATCGGCAGATATTCCCCGAAGGGGACGAGATGCGCCTTGTCATAGGTCGCCAGAATATCCCCGTCCTCGCCGATCACATGAACCGCATTGAAATAGCGATCGCGCTGGCCGGGCTCGCCGGCCGGTTCCGAACGCACCGCCCCTAGAATGAGACTTTGGCCGGGCTCCAGAAGGCGGGCAAACGCCCGGCGCAGGATCGGCTCGCGCTCGAGCAAAAAGGGCAGTGCCGATTCCGGCCAGATGAGATGCGTGAAATCGGCAGGCGCCGCCGCGCTCAAACGCATATATTGGCCGACAATGGAGGTGCGGTTTTCCTTCAACCATTTCTGGTCCTGGGCAATATTGGGCTGCACCACGCGCAGGCGTACACCGGCCACCGTCTCATCGCCCGCCGTTGCAAGGCGCAAGGCCCCGCCGATCCATAAAAGCGCCAGCACCAAAAGCGCGGCCATGGGCGCCTGCCAGAGCGCGCGAGAGAGCGCGCTGCGCTCATAAGCAAGACGCGGGTCATAGGCAAGGCGCGGGTCATAGGCGGCAAGTCCGCTTGCGGCCAGAAACAGCACGAAGCCCAGGCCGTAGGGGCCAAGCAGCGCGGCGGACTGCATCATCGCCTCGCTCGCCACCGCCCCTTGCGCCATCGTGTTCCAGGGAAAGCCGGTCAGCACATGCCCGCGCAGCCACTCGCCCGCCGTCCAGCAGACGGCCAGCACCGCAAGGCGGCCATAACCACCGACCCAGAAGAGGCGGGCGGCGGCACAGGAAAGCCCCGTGAAAAGCCCCAGCCCGACGGCCAGAAAGAACACCGCGAAGGGCGCCATCCAGCCGAAGATATCCGCCTCGACATAAAATGCCTCGGCCACCCAATAAAGCCCGAGCACAAACGTGCCCGTGCCAAAGGCCCAGCCAATGGCAAATGCGCTCAGAAAAGGCCGCCAGAAGCGGGCCTTTTCCCCGTCCCCGCCCGATACTCCCTCCACCCGCGCCGCCCAGCGGCCCGCCGGCGCCACCCCGTCCAGCATCCAGACGAGGCTCGGCAGTGTGAGAAAGAAAACCGGCGGAAACGAAAAAGGTTCGAAGGCAAGCGCGCTCAGCGCCCCGGCCAGAAGCGCCAGCCCCATACGCACCGCGAGCCGGCGGCCCGCAAGCCAGGCCGCATAGGTCTCGAGCCCGCGCGCTCCGCTTTCCGCCCAGTGCCCCCGGTTCATTTATGTTTTTCCGTTATCCGGGCCGCTGGCGGGCGCGCCGCCCGCGCCCTGCTCCGGCCCGGCATCCGCCGGAGCGGGGGCAGAGGCGGAGGCAGAGGCAGAGGCAGAGGCAGGGTCGTCCTCATTCGGATTTCGCGCAGGCAAGTGAATACGCAGCCGCTTGATGCGGCGCGGATCGGCATCGCGCACCTCGAATTCGAGCCCGAGCGGATGGGAGATGAGCTCGCCGCGCTGGGGCACGCGGCCCACCAGCGTGAAGAGGAGCCCGGCCAGCGTGTCGGCATCGTCCTCGAACTCCTCATCCACCAGCTTCATGCCGATCATGTCTTCCAGATCCTCGATCGAGGCGCGGGCATCGGCCATCAGCGTGCCATCGTCGCGCCAGACGAAATCGGGTTCTTCTGGCTCGTCATGCTCGTCCTCGATATCGCCGACGATTTCCTCGACCAGATCCTCGATGGTGACGAGCCCGTCCGTGCCGCCATATTCATCGATCACGAGCGCAAGATGCACGCGGGTGGATTGCATTTTTAGCAGCAGATCGAGCGCGCGCATGGAGGGCGGCACGAAAAGCGCGTCCCGGCGCAGGGAAAGAAGCGAGAAGGCGCCGCGCTCACTTTCGTCCTTCGCCATCCAGGCCAGCACATCCTTGATGTGCAACATGCCGATGGGATCGTCCAGCGTCTCGCGGAAGACGGGCATGCGCGAATGAGCACTCTCGCCGCAAATGCGCAAAATCTCATCGAGGCCGGCATTTTCCTCGATCGCCACGATATCGGCGCGCGGCACCATGACATCAAGCACGCGCTTCTCGCCGAAGGAAAGCGTGTTCATGAGCATGTGCCGCTCGATGGGCGTCAGCCGCTCGCCTCTGTCATCGCGCATGCGCACCAGATAACGCAGCCGCTCACGCAGGCTCTTTTCCTCGCCGCCGCGCAAGAGGGTGAGAAGTTTCGAGAACACCCCGCGCGGGCGCGGGGCGGGCGGAGCCTGCGCGGAAAGTTTTACACCGGCCAGATGCTCGCGGGTCAGATCGCTCATGCCCGCTCTCCTGCACGTACTGGACCGGGCATATCACCGGCATAAGGATCGCCGACGCCCAGCTTGGCCAGAATTTGCCTCTCGTAATTTTCCATCGTCCCGGCTTCTTCATCCGACTGATGGTCATAGTCTAGCAAATGAAGCAGCCCGTGAACGGCTAAATGCTGCATATGCGCATCGAAGGTTTTGTTCTGCTCGGCAGCCTCGCGCATCACCGTCTCGAAACCGAAAACGATATCGCCGAGCACGAGGCCGGCTTCCTGGCCGGCAAAGGCGGGAGACGGGGAAGGCGGAGCGGGAAAGGACAGCACATTGGTCGGCTTGTCCTTGCCGCGGAATTTGCGGTTGAGGCTTTGCACGAAATTATCATCGGCAAGGAGCACCGAAAGCTCGGCGGTCATGGCCTCTTGCGGCCAATCGGTTTCGGGAAAAGTCAGCGCGTCGGCAAATGCCGTTTGAAAAGCGCGCAGGAGAAGCTCTTCCGTTTCGGCCTGCCAGCCGCCGCCCTGGCGGCCGATTTCCGTTTCAAGCAGGGGCGCCCGGCTTTGCCTGCCGGGCGGGCGACTGCTTCCAGATCCTTCTTCCATCACTCTTTTGCCTTCGCTTTGCCGCCGGAGCGCGTGAGCAGCGTCTGCTCCTGGGCGCCGTAAGCCTGCACGATGCGCGTCACCAGAGGATGGCGCACCACATCCTCATTGGTGAACTCGACGGTCGCAACGCCTTCCACCCCTTTGAGAATATGCAGCGCCTCATTCAACCCCGATTTGGCGCCGAGCGGCAAATCCACCTGGCTCGGATCGCCCGTGATCGCCATGCGCCCGTTCTCGCCGAGCCGGGTTAGAAACATTTTCATCTGCACGGGCGTGCAGTTTTGCGCTTCATCGAGAATGACGAAGGAATTGGCCAGCGTGCGCCCGCGCATGAAGGCAAGCGGGGCCACTTCGATTTCGCCGGATTCGATACCCTTCATCACCTGCTCGCCGGGCAGCGTGTCGTAAAGCGCATCGTAAAGCGGGCGCAGATAAGGATCGATCTTCTCGCGCAAGTCGCCGGGCAGGAAGCCGAGCCGCTCCCCCGCTTCCACCGCCGGGCGGGAGAGAATGATCCTGTCCACTTTTTTCTGCATCAGCATGGAAACGGCCATGGCGACGGCGAGATAGGTTTTCCCCGTACCGGCCGGCCCCACACCGAAGACCAGCTCATGGCGTTTGAGCGCATCGATATAGGTGCCTTGCGTGGGCGAGCGGGGCGCAATGAGCCGGCGGCGCGTGACGATCTGCAGCGCCTTGTCGGAGCCCGATCCGCGCGCCTGATCTTCCTTTGGCGCCTTGGCCATGCGGATGGCGCCGTCGACCTCGCCCGCCGTCACCTCAAGCCCTTCTTTCAGGCGGGCATAAAGATCGCGCACGATCATCTCCGCCTGATCGCGGGCGCCCGGACTGCCGGAAATCACGAGCTGGTTGCCGCGCGCCGTCGCTTCCACGCCGAGGGCGCTTTCGATCCGCGCCAGGTTCGAATCATGCTCGCCGAACAATTCGGTCAGATAGCGGTTGTCGTCGAAATCGAGAATGAGACTGCCGGAGCCGCTCTGTGTCGTCGCCTGAGATGCCGTCAATAGACCCTCACGATATTAGGCACGAAATCGGCCATGGATGGGCGGGATGTCCCGCGTTTATTCCGCTGCCGCTGCCGTTTCAACAAGTTCACCGTCCAAACTATTGGCTCCGCCGCGCAGCACCTTGACCGGCACGATGGCGCCGAAAACGCTTTCCGGCGCGCTCACCACCACCGATTGCAGATAGGGGCTGCGGCCCACAAGCTGGCCTTGCCTGCGCCCGCGCCGGTCGAGCAGCACCTTCATGATGCGGCCCTCGCATGACGCGTTGAAGACAAGCTGCTGTTCGTTAAGAAGGGCCTGCAAGCGCTGCAGGCGCTCGGATTTGACTTCCTCGGGCAATTGCTCTTCTTCGCCTGCCGCGGGCGTGCCCGGGCGGGGCGAGTATTTGAAGGAATAGGCCTGGGCATAGTTCACTTCGCGCACGAGATCGAGCGTCGCCTCGAAATCGGCTTCCGTCTCGCCGGGGAACCCGACGATGAAATCCGACGAGAGCGCGATGCCGGGCCGGGCGGCGCGGATGCGCTCGATCAGACGCAAATAGCTTTCCGCCGTATGCTGACGGTTCATCGCTTCGAGAATCCGGTCCGAGCCCGATTGCACCGGCAAATGCAGATAGGGCATGAGCTCGGGCACCTCGCCATGCGCCTCGATCAGCGCTGCGTCCATGTCGCGCGGATGGCTTGTCGTATAGCGGATGCGCTCGATACCGTCGATCTTCGCCAGATGCCGGATCAGTTTGCCGAGCGGCCAATCGGCGCCGTCCGGCCCTTGCCCATGAAACGCATTGACGTTTTGCCCGAGAAGCGTGATCTCGCGCACCCCCGCCTCGGCAAGACGGCGCGCTTCCGCTTCGATGCGCTGAACGGGGCGGGAGAACTCGGCCCCGCGCGTATATGGCACCACACAAAAGGTGCAGAACTTATCGCAGCCTTCCTGCACGGTCAGGAACGCGGCGCGTCCGCGCGCCAGCGTCTTTTTCCGTTCGGCGGCGGGCAGCGCGTCGAACTTGTCTTCGACGGGGAAATCCGTTTCCACCTGGCCGCGCGTGCCGCGCTGGGCCTCGGCCATGAATTCGGGCAGGCGGTGATAGGCCTGCGGCCCGAAGACCATATCGACCACAGGGGCGCGGCGGATGATCTCTTCGCCTTCGGCCTGCGCGACGCAGCCGGCCACCCCGATCATGGTTTTAAGGCCCTTGGCGGCGCGTTCTTCTTTCAGGACGCGCAGCCGGCCAAGCTCGGAATAGACTTTCTCGGCTGCCTTCTCGCGGATATGGCAGGTGTTCAGGATGACGAGATCGGCGTCTTCTGCCGTTTGCGTCTCGCTGAATCCCATAGGGGTGAGAACGTCCGACATGCGCTCGCTGTCATAGACGTTCATCTGGCAGCCATAGGTCTTGATGAACACTTTGCGCCCCGAAGGGGCCAGGTCTTGCGGCAAATGATTTGCCTGGTGCGCCGCGTCAGAACGATCCGCCACTGTTGGCTGTTACTCCTGTTGCCATGATGCGCCGCGGGCAGGGGCCGGGGCGCTGGAATGCCATTTCGGGCACATATAACCGCCTTGCGCCCACATTACCATGGCGCCGGATGAGAAACGATAGGGGAAAGGTTAAGGGCGGGTCCGCCGGCCTTATTCCGCCGCCAGGCGCCCCGGCTCGGAATCACCGAAAAATGCAGCTTTTTGGCCCGTCACGGCAATTTCCTCGCGGCCCATAATGGCGTTCACCACCCCTGCCCCCGAACAGGCCTGGCAATAGGCGGCAAGCTGCTTGCGGTTGCCGCCCTGGCCCAGATGCACCGGCTCATGGAAGGCCACCACCACATCGATCGGCCCGAGGCTGAATGCCTCCCAAAGATGGGGGAAAAGGTCCATATCGCCATACCAGGCGAAAAACGGGCGGAATTTGCGGGTCATGGGCTGGCCCGCCAGCTTGGTATAGGCAATGGAAAGGGGCTGAACCAGAACCGGCGCCGCCTCCTCGCCCTTGCCCACCGCCAGCTGCGCGACACTCATCAACGCGCTTTTGAAAGGCAGAACCTGATTGCCGTCCCCGGACGTGCCTTCCGGGAAAAGCACCAGCGTATCGCCATCGGCAATGCGCTTGAAAATCTCATTGCGCTGCTCGCCCACCTTGGCGCGCGCATCCCGGTCGACAAAGACAGTGCGCTGCAGCCGCGCGAGCGTGCCGAAAAACGGCCAGGCACCGACTTCCTTTTTGGCCACGAAGGAGAGCGGCAGCACGGAACCCAGCACCGGAATATCGAGCCAGGAGACGTGGTTGGAGGCAAGAAGGCAGGCCCCGTCCCGGAAAGGCTCACCTTCCACATGCACCCTGATGCCGATCAGACGGCAGAGCCAGCGGTGAAAAGCGTTCGGGATCTTCTTGGCGACGGGCAGATCGAGTTTCAGCGCCAGCCATTGAAACGGCATGGCCAGAAGCGAAGAGCCGATAAATCCGGTCAGCAGGATCGCTGCGCGAAATGTGCCCATCGAAACGGACCCTCCCCAGGCCCTTTTATCATGCGGCCCGGCAAGTATTCACCTTGCGCGCCGCTGAACGCCGTTTCAGCCGGCTCAGTTCTCCGGCTTTTTCAGCGGAACCCCGTAAAGCTCCAGCCTATGATCTACCAGTTTGAAGCCGAGCTCGCGTGCGACAATTTCTTGAAGCTTCTCGATTTCCTCATTGTGGAACTCGATCACCTCGCCGGTCTGCAAATTGATCAGATGGTCGTGGTGCTCTTCGGTCACCTGCTCGTAGCGCGAGCGCCCGTCCCGGAAATCATGCCGCTCCAGAATGCCCGCTTCCTCGAAAAGCCGCACGGTGCGGTAAACCGTGGCGATGGAAATACGGTCATCCACCTTGGAGGCGCGCCGGTATACCTCTTCCACGTCCGGATGGTCGTCGGCGGTGGAGAGCACGCGCGCGATCACCCGGCGCTGGTCCGTCATGCGCATGCCTTTTTCCATGCACAGATTTTCCAGACGGTGGCTGTCATCCGTCGTGTGTTCAATGCGCTCCGTCGATGTCATGCAGGTTCCGTTCGCTGTTGCATCGTTAATCCAAACCCGGCCCCGGCGGCGCTTGCCGCCAAAACCACGGGCGGGTGAACCCCGGCGGAATTAGACCATTAGTTTACCGCCTGTAAAGGCAGATGTCACCCAAACCGGCCCGGCCTGCCCTTTGGGGAAAAACCCTTGAAGAGCGTGCATTTTCCCTGCCGCTTTCCCTGCCGCTCCGGCCGCCTTAGAGCCCGCCTCCAAGCAGCGGGCGGCGCATGATCAGCGCATCGCCTGCCCCGTCTGCGGCGCTGTAATAGCCTTCCCGCTTCCCGCTCACTTCAAAGCCTGTTTTGACATATAGAGCGCGGGCGGGCGCGTTCTCCTCGGCAACTTCCAAAAAGCAAACTTCCGCCCCTTGCCCGCGCGCGCGGACAAGCGCTGTCTCAACCAGAAGCTGCCCGAGCCCTGAGCCCCTTCGGTCCGGCAGAACGGCGATGGTGAGGATTTCCGCTTCACCGGCCGCAGTGCGCATCAGAATGAAACCGCAGGGCGCCTCGCCGTCAAAGCCCATCAGCGCAAAGGCCCCTGGCATGGCCAGTAATTCGGCGAGTTCCCGGCGGTCCCAGGGGTTTGCGAAACACATCTTGTGCAGGGCCGCCATGACGGGAATGAGCGCCGGGCCCGCTGCTTCCACCCGCATGCTCATCTGAGCGCCCCGCCCGCCTTGGGCAGCTTGGCATCCGCCTCGCGCAAATAAAGCGGTTCGGGCGGGGCCCCGAGGGCGGGAAGCCCGGCGCGCGCCACATGGGCCTTGGCAAGGCGCGCGGCGGCGGCGGCCTGCGGCAAGGAAGGCGCGCCGGAGGCGCGCAGCGCATGGATATCTTCCAGTGCCTCGGCGAGCAAAGCCGAGCCCGTGCCGACAAGGCAAAGCGGACGGGCGGACAAGTCGCCGGGCAATGTCAGCCCCTCCAGCTTGGCAAGGGCCGGGGCGCTGGCCGGGGTTAGATCCGGCTCGAAAAGCTGCAGATAGATTTCCCCGCGCCTGGCATCGAAAGAGGCGGCAATAAGCTCGCCCTCGCGCGCTAGGGCCGGCTCCGCCAAAACCTCAAGCGAGGTGAGTCCCAGGACGGGCAGACGCAGCGCCGCGCCGAGGCCGCGCGCGAAGGAAAGCGCGACGCGCGTGCCGGTAAAAGTGCCGGGGCCGATAGTGACGGCGATGAGGTCCAGATCGGCAGGGGCGATCCCCGCCTCTTCCAGAACCGCGCCCGCCATCGGGGCAAGGGCCTCGGCATGGCCTTTCGTCATCTCCTCAAAGCGCGCGAAAAGAGCGCCGCCCTCCATCAGAAGAGCGGCGGAACAGGCCGGCTGGGCCGTATCGAGGCCGAGAATGTTCATGCGCGTGCCATGGGGCGGAGCAGCCTGAAACTCAGACCGCGCGCACTTCCGTTACTTCGGGCACATAATGGCGCAGCATGTTTTCAACGCCGTTTTTCAGCGTCTGGGTCGAGGCTGGGCAGCCGGCGCAGGCCCCTTGCATGTTGAGCAGCACGATGCCGTCCTCATAGCCGCGGAAGGTAATATCGCCGCCATCTTGAGCGACGACCGGGCGCACCCGCGTTTCCAGAAGCTCGATGATCTGATCGACGATCTCCGCTTCTTCCTCGGTGTAGTTGGCCTGCGGCGCGGCGGGCTCTTCCGCCCCGCTTTCCAGAAGCGGCGCCCCGGAGGTGAAATGCTCCATGATGGCGCCCAGAATGGCCGGCTTGATGTGCTGCCATTCCGCATCCTGTTTGGTGACGGTGATGAAATCGGCGCCGTAAAAGACGCCCGTCACCCCCTCGATCTCGAAAAGGCGCGCTGCGAGCGGCGAGCGGCCCGCCGCTTCGGCATTCGGGAAATCGGCGGCCTGCCCCTCGCCCAGCACGTCCCGGCCCGGCAGAAACTTCAGCGTGGCGGGATTGGGGGTCGATTCGGTCTGGATAAACATCGCTAAAAACCTTTTTGAGCTTAAGGACTTAAGTCCGTTTCCGGGACCGCAGGGGGCCTTGCCCTTAGATGGCGTAAAAGAGAGCGGGTTTCAAGCAAGCGCTTCGAGCTGTTCTTGCGTCAGATTGCCCGGCACCACGGTGACGGGGATCGGAAAGGCGTTTTCCGAGGCTGCCGCGACCAGCGAAACGAGGGGGCCCGGGCCTTCCTTGCCCGTGCCCGCGGCGAGCACGAGAATGGCGATGGAGCGGTCCTCGCTGATGAGTTGCTTGAGCTGCTCGGCCTTCTTGCCCTCGCGGATGATCAATTCGGGAAAACGGCCCGTCTGCTCGTTCACCTGGGCGGCAAGGCGGTGCAGCACGGCCTCGGCCTCTTGCCTTGCTTCCTCGCGCATGATGCTTTCCACGCCGAGCCAGTGCTGAAAATCGCCGGGCTCGAGAATGGCGAGCAGCGTCACCACCCCGCCCGTATGCAAGGCTCTGCGGGCGGCAAATTGCAACGCCACCTCGCTTTCAGGCGTGCCGTCCACGACGACGAGAAATTTACGCATGGCGCTGGCGCTCTCTTGCGCGCCTTCTCCTTCCGGAGCGGCGCCGGGCATGTCTTTTGTATTCATGAAATCATGCTGCCTTGGGCCGTGCCATCCGGCAAGAATTTTGATCGCCGCTTACTTCAAGAGAATGTTGGTGATCTCGCGAAGCTGCGTGCGGGCGCGCAGAAGGTAAAAACCCTGCGCGGCCAGATGGTTAGGCACGATAACGCCGTCGGGCGCGCCGTTCGTCACAACCCACGGGTCAAGGAGAGCGGCTTTACGGAAAGAGGTCAGCATTTCCGCCCAAGGCTGGTCGAGGCCGCGCTCTTCGATGACCGGCGCGAAATCCTCGCGCAGCGCGGAGAGGATCAGGTAATAGGCGTAAAGCTGGCCTTTCACATTATAGAACGTGTCATCGGCGCCGAAATCGATGAAGAGCGCGGGATCGTCCACCGCCGTATCGAGCGCGGAGGACGACGAGCCGATATCCGAGGCGATCCGGTCCAGCGTCGAGAGAAGATTGTCTGAGCGCCGGTCGAACACCGCCTCGCCCGCCGCCAGACGGCGGTTATAGCTGAGGAGCGCGCGGCGCGCGTCGCGGTATTGGCTTTCCGCGCTTGCCCGCGGCCAGAGCGAGACCGCTGGGTCCCAGATCCAGGTTTCGGCGGGATATTGCAAAAGGCCGCTCACCTTCGAAAGGTCCGCATCAGCCTGGCTGGAGCCACGCAAGCGGCCGAGCTGGTCCGTCAGCTCGAAGGAGAAACGGGCGAGCGCCGACATCACGCCCGTCTGATAATTGGGCATATTGTCGAGCAGCGCGCTTGGAATGAAGAACGGATCGTTCGCGGTCCAGCGCTTGTCGTTCACCTCGCGCTGAATGAGCGCGGCCATCATGGAAACCGCCTTGGAACCGCCATCCGCCACATCTTCCGCAGGCGGACGGAAATCCACATCATCTTCGATATCGTGAATGATGAAGGCGCCGCCGATATAATAAAGGACGAGAAGGCCGGCGAAGATTGCGAGGCTTTTGCGCAGCCAGCCGCTTGCCTTCATCTTCTGCCAATCGGGCTTGGGGGTTTTCAGGCCCGTCATAGAGCTGCGCCGATACATCCATTTGTGACGCATTCTGTCGCCAAAATCGGAAAAGCGCTCGCGCAAACCCATAAATCTCATCCTTTCATTCCCATGCTCAAAGATGGGAATTGGCCGCGGGAAGGTCAAGCAAGGCCATGCCCGGGTCCGTCAAGGCCCGTTAAGGCCCGTCAAGGCCGCATGGCAGGCAGCGTTCAGCCTATCAGATAAAGCCGACGATGCGGCGCACTTCCGCCATGACGGGCTCGGTCATGGCGCGGGCCCGCTCGGCGCCTTTTTCCAGCACGCTGTCGAGATAGGCCGGATCGGCCTTGAGGCGCGCCATTTCACCGGTGAGCGGGGCAAGTTTCTCCGCCGCAAGTTCGGCCAGCGCCGGTTTGAACGTGCCAAAGCCCTTGCCGCCGAATTCGGCGATGACGGCGGCCTTGTCCATACCGGCGAGCGCGGCATAGATGCCGACGAGATTGTCCGCTTCCGGGCGCTCTTTTAGCCCCTCGACATTTTCCGGCAAGGGTTCGGGATCGGTCTTGGCTTTCTTGATCTTTTTGGCAATGTCGTCGGCCGTATCGGTCAGCGTGATGCGGGCCATGTCGGAGGCATCCGATTTCGACATTTTCTTGGAACCGTCGCGCAGCGACATGACGCGCGTCGCCGGGCCCATGATGAGGGGCTCGGGCTGCGGGAAGAACACTTCTCCCTCGCCCAGAAAGTCGTTGTTGAATTTCTGCGCAATGTCGCGGGCAAGTTCCAGATGCTGTTTCTGGTCATCGCCCACCGGCACATGGGTTGCGCGGTAGGCCAGAATGTCGGCGGCCATCAGCACCGGATAGGTGTAAAGGCCGACAGAAGCGTTCTCGCGGTGCTTGCCCGCCTTTTCCTTGAACTGGGTCATGCGGTTCAGCCAGCCGATCCGCGCCACGCAGTTCAGGATCCAGGTCAGCTCGGCATGCGCCGACACTTTGGACTGGTTGAAAATGATGTGCTTTTCCGCGTCGATACCGGCAGCGATATAGGCAGCGGCGACTTCGCGCGTATTGGCGGCCAGCTCGGCCGGATCCTGCCAGACCGTGATCGCATGCATGTCCACGACGCAGTAAACGCATTCATGGGTGTCCTGCAGGTTCACGAAATGGCGGATCGCCCCGAGATAGTTCCCCAGGTGCAGATTGCCGGTCGGCTGAACGCCGGAAAAGACGCGGTTGGCGGGCGCTTCCATCAAGCTGGCTCCAATAGGCGCTGGCGCGCGGAAAGTCATCGAAATTCGGGCGGGTTATCGCCTCTTTGCCCGCCAGAGGCAAGAGGTGTGGCAAGAGGTGTGGCCTTCCTCAAGCGGCACGGCGCTGAAAACCCCGGCGGAACTCGCCCCAGGTCATGGCGCCGGTGAGATGGCAGAACGCGGCGAAGAGCCCAGCCCCGCCCGCAACGAGCGCGCCGAGCGCCAGCACTTTCACCGGCAAGGACCCGGCAAGATAAGGCGCGGCCAGCGCCGCCCCGAAATAAAGCGCGCCGCTCATAAGCGCGCAGGCAAGGCCCAAAAGCGGCAAGCGCTTTTTCAGCCGGGCATCGGCCTTGAAATGACCGAGCGCGCGCAAGCGCCACCCCAAAAGCCCCGCATTCACCCAGGCCGACAGCGTGGTGGCGAGCGCAATGCCGACAAAGCCGATGAGATAAAAGAGCGCGAGCGAGCCTGCGATATTCACGCCGATGCCGATCGCGGCATAACGCATGGGCGTTACCGTATCCTCGCGGGCGAAAAAGCCGGGGGAGAACACCTTGATGAGCACGAAGGCGGGCAGGCCGAAAGCATAAGCCCCGAGCGCCAGCGCCGTTGCTTGCGTATCGGACGCCTCGAAAGCGCCGCGCTCGAAAAGCACCTGAATAATGGGCTGCGCAATCACCGCAAGGGCGGCGGCGGCGGGCAGCGTGAGCAGCATGGCAAATTCGAGCGCCCGGTTTTGCACATTCATCGCCCCCGGCCCGTCTTCAGCGCGCAGGCGGCGCGAGAGGTCGGGCAGAAGCACGATGCCGATGGCGATGCCCACCACGCCAAGGGGGAGCTGGTAAATGCGGTCGGCATAATAAAGCCAGGAAATGGCGCCCGCCTGCAGCGAGGCGATGATGGTGCCGACCATCAGGTTGAACTGGGTGATGCCGCCTGAAACGACGCCGGGCACGCCGAGGCGGATGAGATGGCGCACACCGGGGGTCAGCCGGGGCCAGCGCAAATGCAGCGCCATGCCCGCGCGCTTTGCCGCCCAAAGCAGCATGAGGAACTGGGCAATGCCCGCAATGGCCACGCCCCAGGAGAGCACATAGCCCGGATTATCCGTATAAGGCGCGCCGATAAGAATGGCGCCGACCAGCACGATGTTAAGGAGGATCGGCGCGGCGGCGGCCGCCATGAAGCGGCCCAATGAATTCAAGACCGCCGAGAAGAGCGCCACGAGCGACATGAACATCAAATATGGAAAAGCGATGCGGGTGAAGAGCACCGCCATGTCGAACTTATCGGGATCGGCGGCAAAGCCCGGCGCGATGACATACATAAGCCAGGGCATGGCGATTTCGGCAAGCGCCGTTAAGAGAACCAGCGCGGTCAAAAGCACCGCCAGCGCTTCTTCCCCGAAACGGCGGGCGGCTTCCGGCCCCTCCCCTTCCAGCCTTTTGGCGAAGAGCGGCACGAAAGCGGAATTGAACGCGCCTTCGGCAAAAAGGCGGCGGAAGAGATTGGGAAATTTGAAAGCGGCGAAAAACGCATCCGCCACCGGCCCGGTGCCGAGGAAGCCTGCGATCAAGATGTCCCGGACGAACCCCAATACGCGGGAGATCATGGTCATGCCGCCCACCGTGGCGGCCGCGCGGGCCAGGTTCATGACAGGTCTTCTTCCCTTCGATGGGCCGTTGATGGCTTTGCGCGCAGCATAGCCGGATTCGGATTTGGCGCCAGAATTGGGATATCCCAGAATCGGAATACCAGAGTTGCGGCGCCGGCATGACTGTACCCGGCAGGCCCCTGTCCCTTACCTTATCTAGCAGCCCATCTAACAGATTGTCCTGTGACCAGGCAGGCACAGCGGGCGCATAAAGACGCACCATGCACCCATCGTGAACGAAAAGTCTCGGCCTGCGCATTGACCTCTTATGCAAGCCCGGCTATTCCCACGCCCATGCACATGAAACCCACATATTCGATCACCCGCGGTACCGCGCGATGTGGCTGGAGGAAGGTTTCGACGTGCTGAAACGCCTGAGAAAATCCGTCCGCCAAGCCCCATCCATCCGGTAGGGGCTTTTTTCATGCCTCTGCCGGAGCTGCAGCTCTGACAGAGGTTATGATGATTACGCCGCCGCCTGCCCAAAGACCGACCGCCTATAACCGGACCGCCGCCACGGGGCTGGGTCTTGCGCTTTATCTTTACACTGCCCGGCGCTTCGAGGCGCCCGCGCCCGCCGAGCTCGCCGTCTTCATCCGCGCGCTGTGCCTTTTGACCGCCTTGGAAGTGAGCCTCGTTGCCGGGCTCGCCGCGCTTTATTTCGACACGAGCGAAGAGCGCGACTGGGGCGAAGAGCGCGCAAGGCGCCCTGCCCTTCTCACCGCCGCGCTCTGGACGGGCGGCGTCTTTGCCTCCAACTGGCTGGTAAGCGCCTTCGTGCGCGCGGGCACCGAGGCCTATGTGGCCTTCGGCCTGCCGCCGCTTTACGGGCCAGTTATGTAAAAAGGCGATGTAAGGGAGAAGGAAAGACAGCAAAGCACTAAGCCGCGCTTTGCTTGTCTTTCTGCTTTTGCGGGCGGGCTTTTTTCATCGGGTCTTCCAACGCCTCGATGAGATGGCGCTCGACGGCTTTCAGCTTATTGGTGTTCGTCACCTTGTGGCCGACGAGATCCTTCACATAGAAAACGTCGACGGCGCGCTCGCCGAAGGTTGCGACCTGGGCCGAGCCGATGGTGAGGCCGAGATGGAAGATCGTGCGGGTGAGCGCATGCAAAAGCCCCGGCCTGTCGAGACCGTTCACCTCGATCAGGGTAAACTCGTCCGATCCCTGATTATCGATATAGACTTGCGGGCTGATGGAGAAGGCTTCCACCCGCTTTTGGCGCTTGTAGCGGCTTTCGATCGCATCGGGCGCGAGAATGTCGCCGGAGAGCACCTTGCGGATCGTCTCTTCCAGGCTTTTCAGGCGGCGCGGCTCTGAAATCGCGCCCATCTCCGCGTCATGCACCCAGAGCGTGTCGAGCGCCATGCCGTCGCGGGTCGTGAAAATTTTCGCTTCCAAAATTTCCGTTCCTGCCGCAGCGCAGGCCCCGGCAAAGCGGGAGAAGAGACCCGGATGGTCCTGCGCGTAAAGCGTAACCTCCGTCGCATCGCTTTTCGGGTCGGGCCGCGCGATAACCGCCAGGCCGTTATCGGCGGCCTCATGGATCATTTGCGCATGGCGCAGATGCGTGGCCGTATCGAAAGAGAGCCAATAGGAATCGGCATGGCGGCCGAAATATTTTTCCCGGCGCGTTTTCGGCCAATCGCCGAGCGCCTTTTCAAGTTCCGCCTTGGACTGGTCGATGCGCTGTTTGCGGTTGATCTGCTGCTCGCCGCCCATCACCGCGTCGGTTTCATAATAAAGCTGGCGCAGAAGCTGGCTCTTCCAGCCGTTCCAGGTACCCGGCCCCACGGCGCGGATATCGGCCTCGGTCAAAATTTCCAAGAGCTTCAAGCGCTCGGGGCTTTGCACCAGCTCGGCGAAATCCTTCAAGGTCTTGGGGTCGGAAAGATCGCGCTTCTGGGCAACATCGGACATGACGAGATGGTTCTCGACGAGCCAGGCGACGGTTTCCGTTTCCCCCGGACCCATGCCGAGGCGCGGGCAAAGCTTCTTGGCGATCTTGGCGCCGGCTTCGGAATGATCTTCCGGGCGGCCCTTGGCAATGTCGTGCAGGAACATCGCCGCATAAAGCACATTGCGGTTGTTGATCTTTTGAAAAAGCTCGGTGGCCAGCGGATGCTCATCCGCCAGTTCCCCGCGCTCGATCTCGGCAAGAATGCCGATGGCGCGCAGCAGATGCTCGTCCGCCGTATAATGATGATACATGTTGAACTGCATCAGCGCGACGATACGGCCGAAATCGGTGACGAATTTCCCGAGCAGGCCCACCTCGTTCATCTTGCGCAAGGTGCGTTCCGGGTCCTTGCGGCTTGAAAGGATTTCGAGGAAGAGCCGGTTCGCTTCTTCATTGGCGCGCAGCTCCGATTTCACGAGTTTCAGCGACCGGGTGACGAGCTTCAGCGCATCGGGGTGAATGAGCAGCCCGTGTTCCTGAGCGACATGGAAAAGCCGGATGAGATTGACCGGGTCTTTTTCAAAAAAATCATCCGAGGTGACGGTAAGCCGGCCTCTGTCGACGGTAAAGCCCTGAATGTCCTTCTTGCGGCGCAGCGCCTGCATGAAGCGGCCGATGCCCGGCTTCTTCTTCTGCTCCTGCTCTTCGAGCACCGTGCAGAGAATGCGGGTGAGATCGCCCACATCCTTTGCGACGAGAAAGTAATGCTTCATGAAGCGCTCGACGCCTTTCAGGCCGCCATGCCCCTGATAGCCGAGGACGCGGGAAAGTTCGGGCTGAATGTCGAAGGTGATGCGCTCTTCCGCACGGCCCGTGAGGAAATGCAGCATGCAGCGCACGGCCCAGAGAAAATCATCCGCGCGCACCAGCGCATTGAATTCCTGGCGCGTGAAAATGCCGACCTTGGCGAGCTCGTTCGGGCTTTTGAGCTGATAGATATATTTGGCGATCCAGAACATGGTGTGGATGTCGCGCTGTCCGCCCTTGCCGTCCTTCACATTGGGCTCGACGAGATAGCGCGAGCGCCCGGAGCGTTCATGGCGCTCGTCCTGTTCGGCCAGTTTCGCCTCGACGAATTCCACCGCCGTGCCTTTGGCGACATCTTTGAAGAAGCGCTCTTCCAGTTCCTCGAAAAGCTTATGCTCGCCCACCAGAAAGCGCGCCTCGAGAATGGAGGTGCGGATCGTCATGTCTTCTTTCGAAAGGCGCACGCTTTCATCGACCGAGCGGGTGGCATGGCCGACTTTGAGCCCCAAGTCCCAGAGGATATAGAGCATGTATTCGACGAGGCTCTCCCCCCAGGGGGTCTGCTTGTAAGGCAGCAGGAACAGAAGATCGACGTCGGAGCCCGGCGCCATGGTGCCCCGGCCATAACCGCCCACGGCAACCACGGCAAGACGCTCGGCCTCGGACGGATTGGCGACGGGAAAGACCCGGGCGGTGGCAAAATCGTAAAGCGAGATAATGACGCTATCCATCAGCTCGGCCAGCGCGCTCGCGCAGGCCCGGCCTTTGAAGACCCCCTCTTCCAGGCGCGTCCGGCAGAGCGCCCGGCCCTCTTTCAGCTCCGCCCTGAGCCGGTCCACGATCTGCCGGCGCACCGCCATTTCATCGCTGCCCTGATCGGCAAAGCCGATAAGCTCGGCGGTCAGCGCGGCGCGGTCCGAAACAGATCCCGATACCGGCCCCGATACGGGTCCGGAAACCGGATTGGGCGCGGCAGGTTTTTCGGCGGGTTTCGCTGCAGCTTTTGCGGCTTTGGGGGACATGAAAGCTCCGGGTGGTCGGATGGTCCGTTGTCAGACCGCCTTCAAGGGCGGTTCTTCTTTATGTATAGCACGCCAGCGGCTTTGCGAGGCCGCTGGCGCGAGGGAGGAGAGAGAGGCAGCCTTTCGAGGGAAGCGGCCATTCTTGCCTTCGCAAGCCCCGCGCCAACAGCGCCGGGCCCATGCGCGCGCAGAAATGCGCGGGTTCACGCCATTCCTCATCGTTCCGGGTTCGTAATAATGGTGAAAAGTTGAGCGCAACCGGACCCCCCTCGCCCAAAATGCGGGCAGAAGCGGCGGCGGGAAAACCTGAACAGGCGCGCCGGCCGGGCAAAAAGGCAGCCTGGGCACTCTAGGCGCATTTGCGCCAGCGCGTGCCTTTTCTTCGCTGTATGTGAATCGCGGTCACGGGCTGGCTTGCGCTTTCAGCGAGTCGTAAGCGGCGGGCCTGCGCATAGTCCGTCCACGGACTTATCCACAAGTGCGGCAAAAATCCCCTTTTGACACGGTTTTGGGCTTAAAAAGCGTCTTATTCGCCTTTTTCGGCGAGTTTTCGGGCTTTTAGCTCATAAAGAAGATCGAGCGCCTCTTTCGGGCTGAGTTCGTCCGGATTGACGGCTTCGAAGGCCTCTTCCAGCGCGCTTTTTTTCGCCCCGCGCGAATCCGCAGGTCTCGGCGCGGCTGAGAAAAGCGGCAGATCATCCACAATGCGGCCCGCGCCGCGTGTTTCCGCCCCGCTTTCCAGCACATGCAGAACATCGTTCGCCCTTGCGATGACGGCAGGCGGCAGGCCGGCGAGCTTGGCGACCTGAATGCCGTAAGAGCGGTCGGCGGCCCCCGGCCCCACTTCATGCAGGAAGACGACATCCCCCTGCCATTCCTTCACTTTCATCGTCGCATTGGCGAGGAAGGGCAGCTTTTCGGCAAGGGCGGTCAGCTCATGATAATGGGTGGCGAAAAGCGCCCGGCAGCGGTTTTCCTCATGCAGATGCTCGACCGCCGCCCAGGCGATGGAGAGCCCGTCAAAGGTCGCCGTGCCCCGGCCGATTTCATCCAGAATGACCAGAGAGCGGGGTCCGGCCTGATTGAGGATGGCCGCCGTTTCCACCATTTCCACCATGAAGGTGGAGCGCCCGCGGGCGAGATCGTCCGCAGCGCCCACGCGGGAAAAGAGCCGGTCCACCACTCCGATATGAGCGGCGGCGGCAGGCACGTATGAGCCCATTTGCGCCAGAATGGCGATGAGCGCGTTCTGGCGCAGGAAGGTGGATTTACCAGCCATGTTGGGGCCGGTGAGAAGCCAGAGCCGGCGCGCCTCGCCCTTATCGCCGGAAAGATCGGCGTCATTCGGCACGAAGGGCCCCTCGCCTGCCTTTTCAAGCGCCGCTTCCACCACAGGATGGCGACCGCCCGTCACGTCAAAGGCAAGGCTGTCATCGATCCTGGGCCGTGTGTAACGCCGCTCTTCGGCAAGATCGGCAAGACCAGCTGCGACATCGAGCCGGGCCAGCGCTTCGGCGGCCTGCGAAATTGCCGCCGCTTCCCC
Organism: Tepidicaulis marinus; assembly: GCF_000739695.1. Lineage (GTDB taxonomy): Bacteria > Pseudomonadota > Alphaproteobacteria > Parvibaculales > Parvibaculaceae > Tepidicaulis > Tepidicaulis marinus. The sequence goes on along the minus strand of NZ_BBIO01000001.1, from coordinate 273,000 downwards.
TTTCACCGCTTCTGAAAGCTCGGCGAAAAGCTCCATCTCAAGGGCGATGGCGCGGCCCGCCGCCTCGGTGATGCGCGAGGCAATGTCGGAGAGCTCGACCGTGGTAAAGCGCACGGCATTCGCCAGCGTCTGGCGGTGAATATAGGCATCCTTGTGAACGCCGGTCATGAGCGGATCGGCGTGGCGCGGCGAGACCTCGATATAATAGCCCAGCACGTTGTTGTGTTTGATCTTGAGCGCGCTAATGCCGGTCTCCTCGGCATATTTCGATTGCAGGCCCGCAATGACCCGGCGGCTTTCATCGCGCAGCATCCGGCATTCATCGAGCGGGGCGGAAAAGCCCTTGGCGATGAAGCCGCCATCACGCGCGAGAAGCGGCAAATCGGGGCTAAGCGCGGCCGTCAGCCTGTCCTGAAGGGCTGCGGCCCGCCCTTCCAGCGCCGCGCGCTCACGGGCGATTTCCTCCGGCAAGGTCTGCGAGGCGGAGGCCAAAAGCGCCGCAATCTTATGCGCCCCGGCAAGCCCGTCCCTTGCGGCGGCAAGATCGCGCGGGCCGCCGCGACCAGAAGTCACGCGCGAGAGGGCTCTTGCCATGTCCGGTACGGATTTAAGCTCGGCGCGCAGGCGCGATCTCAGCTCCCGCGCCTCCAGAAACCAGCTCACCGCATCGAGCCGGGCAATGATCGCGGCAGGATCGGTGAGCGGCGCCTTCAGCCGTTCGGCCAGAAGCCTTGCGCCCGCGCCCGTCACCGTGCGGTCGATCACGGAAAGAAGGCTGCCGCGCGCCTCGCCCGACAGCGTGCGGGTCAGCTCCAGATTGGCGCGTGTTGCCGCATCCATGGCGAGAAACGCGCCGCTGCGCGCCGGACGCGGGGCTTTCAGGCGCGGCATCTTGCCGACCTGGGTCAGCTCCAGATAATCGATCAGCGCCCCGGCGGCGGAAAGCTCGCCCCGGCTGAAATGGCCGAAACCGTCTAGCGCGCTTACCTCCAACAGCTCTTTCAGCCGCCGCTCGGCCCGCGTGCTGTCGAAAAGGGAAGGATCGAGCGGGGTCAGCGCCGCGCGCGTCTGGCGCAAGGTCTCGGCAAGCGCGGGATCGGTGAAAAGCGGGTCGGGCAGGAGAAGCTCGCCCGCCTCGAGCCTGGCAAGCTCGGCGCCGAGCTCGCCGGGGGCGATGCTGGTGACGCGGAAATCGCCCGTCGAAATATCCGCCCAGGCAAGGCTGAGCGTGTCGCTCGCCCCGAGCCGGGAGAGCGCGGCCAGATAATTGTGCCGGCGGGCATCGAGCAGCGTATCCTCAGTCAAAGTGCCGGGGGTAACGAGGCGCACCACCTCGCGGCGGACGACGGATTTGCCCCCGCGCTTTTTCGCCTCCGCCGGATCTTCGGTCTGCTCGCAGATCGCCACTTTGAAGGAAAGGCGGATGAGGCGCTCGAGATAGGCATCGGCGGAATGGACCGGCACGCCGCACATGGGGATATCTTCCCCCAAATGCTTACCTCGTTTCGTAAGCGTAATGTCCAGCGCCTCGGCGGCTTTCACCGCGTCCTCAAAGAAGAGCTCGTAGAAATCGCCCATGCGGTAGAAAAGGAGGGCAGTGGGGTGATCCTTCTTGATCTCCAGATATTGCGCCATCATGGGCGTGACCGGCTTTACAGCCTCCGCGACCGCACTCGCTCCGGACCCCTCGCTCTTTTCGACTACCGCCATGCTGACCCTCTATGGAAGAGGCGCAATCTAGCAGATTCTTCGTAAAGGTCCGAGATATCAGAAACTGTCGATCAAACTGGATTGATAATCTTCACCACCCCTTTGGCTTACGAATTGTCCTACCATTAGATGCCACAAGCGGGTCCGGGAATTGTGATCTCGCCAGATGGGATTTGCGAACATGTCGAACGAATGACGCTACATTCTTCAATTCAGCATTAGGCTGCCTACCATCTAACCAAACCAAACCCACTTTTAGCCCTAGTTCGCTAGTTACAATTCGAACCGGCTCAATCAAATCGGTATCTTGGGACAGGAGCAGCGCTAAATCATATCGCCCATGCCATCCATCATTCACAAGGTGGACGGCCAAATTCACATCAGACCCCTTCTCTTCTGTGTCGTGAATTTCAACAAACTGACGCGGATTCGAACCAACGACCGGCCTGCGTTTTGTCTTTGATAGAAACTTTCCATAATGCAAACGAAGGGACGGGAGAGTCGACAGTGCACTGAAGAGTATTTGTTGACGCCGCGGCGCATCGGGATCACCTGCCCGGGAACTCACTCTAGCAGTAAAATATCTAATCGCCTCAAGCTGATCTTGAGGACGTAATAGTTCTTCAGAGAGTTTTTGAAGGTTTAGCCATTTGAATTGGGTGCCTTTGAGAGCACGATAATACAAATTGAAGCCGTCTACATAGACATAGACTCGCAAGTTCCCCCTCCCAAACGACAAAGGCCGTCGAGACTTTCGCCCCAAACGGCCCTTGAGCTAACGGCACGCCGCTAGCGGGTATGTTGTAAATATAATCAGTCGGTCTTCTTTGTCAAATTTATTCTTGACATTTTCCATAAACCGATTCCGCTCGATACATAGCTTTAACGCATTGATTTCAAAAGTCTTTGCCGACTCGGTGTCGCCTTTTAGCGCACACGCGCTATTCAATTAATTGGCAGAGTATAGCCCAAGAGGCACACTTAGAAAGCCCGAAATTTCACCATAAAGCTTCTTCCCAATGTCGCCCCTTAACCCAGCCGTTAACCCTTTCAGGCATTGTCTTTCCTCAAGAAGCACGGGGTGTTTCAGGCAAAAAGATTGCGGCGGGGGGTAGCGGGGCAGAGCAATATGCGTTAAGAACGCCGCGCCCGATCATTTCAAAAGTTGCGCAGATTGGCCATGACGAGAAACAAAAAAGCATTTACCGACGAAGAAGCGCTGCGTTTTCACGCCCGGGGCAAACCCGGCAAGCTGGAAATCACCCCCACCAAGCCCATGGCCACGCAGCGGGACCTTTCGCTCGCCTATTCGCCCGGCGTCGCCGCGCCGGTGCGCGCCATCGCCGAGAACCCGGACACCGCCTACGACTACACTTCCAAAGGCAACATGGTCGCGGTGATCTCCAACGGCACGGCCATTCTCGGTCTCGGCAATCTGGGCGCGCTTGCCTCCAAGCCCGTGATGGAAGGCAAGGCGGTGCTCTTCAAGCGCTTTGCCGATGTCGATTCCATCGATCTTGAGATCGAAACGGAAGATGTCGATGCTTTCATCAATTCGGTGCGCTATCTGGGACCGTCTTTCGGCGGCATCAACCTGGAAGACATCAAGGCGCCGGACTGCTTCGTCATCGAAGAGCGCCTGCGCGAATGCATGAACATTCCCGTCTTCCATGACGACCAGCACGGCACGGCGATCATTTCCGCCGCCGGTCTCATCAACGCGCTTTATCTGACGGGCAAGGACATCAAGGACATTACCGTCGTCGTCAACGGCGCAGGCTCGGCGGGGATTGCCTGCCTCGAGCTGATCAAGGCGATGGGCCTGCCGCATGATCAGGCGATCCTTTGCGATACGAAGGGCGTCATCTATCAGGGCCGTGAAGAAGGCATGAATCAGTGGAAGTCGGCCCATGCGGTGGCGACCGACAAGCGCACGCTCGAAGAAGCGGTGAAGGGCGCGGATGTCTTTCTCGGCCTTTCCGTGCAAGGCGCGCTGACCCCTGAAATGGTCGCCTCCATGGCCGACAAGCCGATCATCTTTGCAATGGCGAACCCGGACCCGGAAATCACGCCGGAGGAAGTCGCCGAAGTGCGCGACGATGCGATCATGGCGACGGGCCGCTCGGACTACCCGAACCAGGTCAATAACGTTCTCGGCTTTCCTTACATCTTCCGCGGCGCGCTCGATGTGCGCGCGACGACGATCAACGAAGCGATGAAAATCGCCGCCGCCGAGGCGCTGGCGAAACTTGCGCGCGAAGACGTGCCCGATGAAGTGGCCGCCGCCTATCAGGGCGAGCGCCCGCGCTTCGGTGCAAGCTACATCATCCCCGTGCCCTTCGATCCGCGCCTTATCCGCGAGATTCCCTCCGCCGTTGCGAAAGCGGCGATGGATACCGGCGTTGCGCGCATGCCGATCGTCGATATGGAAGGATATAAAAACAAACTCTCCGCCCGCCTCGACCCCACCCAAGGCTCGCTGCAGGTGATCTATGAACACGTCAAACGCGACCCCAAGCGCGTCGTCTTTGCCGAAGGCGAAGAAGAACGCGTCATCCGCGCCGCGCTCACCTTCCGCGATCTCGAACTCGGCCACCCGGTGCTGATCGGCCGGGAAGAGCGCATCCGCGAGACGATGCGCTCCATCGGTCTCGATTCCAGCACGGCGCTCGAAATCGTCAATTCGCGCGTTTCCGACCGTGCCGACGCATACGCGGATTTTCTCTACAAACGCTTGCAGCGGCGCGGCTATCTGCAGCGCGACTGCCTGCGCATGGTCAATAACGACCGCAATGTCTTCGGCGCCTGCATGGTCGAGCAAGGTGATGCCGATGCGATGGTGACGGGGGCGACGCGCAATTACGCCGTGGCGCTTTCCGAAGTACTGCGCGTCATCGACCCCTTGCCGGGCTCCCGCGTCATGGGCATTTCCATGATTATCGTGCGCGGGCGCACCGTGCTTGTCGCGGACACCAATGTGCACGACATGCCGAGCGCCGAGGAGCTGGCCGATATCGCGATGCAGGCGGCGGAAGTCAACCGCCGCCTCGGCCAGGAGCCGCGCGTCGCGATGCTGGCCTATTCCACCTTCGGCCATCCCTCGGGCGAGCGCTCGACGCTGATGCGCGAGGCAACGGAAATTCTCGACAAGCGCGGCGCCGATTTCGAATATGACGGGGAAATGGCCGCCGACGTGGCGCTCAGCAAGGAAGCGATGGCGCTTTATCCCTTCTGCCGCCTTTCGGGCCCGGCCAATGTGCTGATCATGCCGGCCATTCATTCCGCTTCCATCTCGACGAAGATGCTGCAATCGCTGGGCGGGGCGGAAGTGATCGGCCCGCTTCTGACCGGTCTTTCCCGGCCCGTGCAGATCGTCAATCTGGGCGCGACGGTTTCCGATCTCGTCAATATGGCAGCTTTCGCCGCGTACGACCTCGACAGCACCTCGCGCCTCGTGCGCTAAGGCGCTTCGACAAGGAATTCCCCGTGAAGGCGTTGCCAGAGCCCGGCAGCGCCTTCATAGTATCCGCACGCGTGACAACACATCACAAGCGGAGGCCCCCATGCGGTTTGCATTCATTCCCGCGCTCATCCTGGCGCTTGCCCCGGCACTTGCAAGCGGCGCGCTTGCCGGTGAAACGCCGGCGCCCGAAGGGGCGGAAGTTTATTTCATTACGCCGGAAGACGGCGCGGCGGTTTCAAGCCCCGTTACCGTGCGCTTCGGGCTGAAAGGCATGGGCGTTGCGCCTGCCGGGATCGACAAGGACCATACCGGCCATCACCATCTGCTGGTCGATACGCCGATGCTGGAAGGCGAGGCACTGGATTATTCCATTCCCGCCGACGAGAACCATGTGCATTTCGGCGGCGGCCAGACGGAGACGACGATCGAGCTGGAACCTGGCACGCACACGCTGCAATTGCTGCTGGGCGACATGAACCACATTCCGCATGACCCGCCCATCGCGTCCGAGCAGATCACCATCACAGTCGAGTAAAGGCAGCACCGGCTGGAAATGCAAAAGGCGGCCTCATGAGGCCGCCTTTTCATTTGCGCGCTATGGGATGGGGCGCGGATTACTTGTTGGCGAATTTCGTGAAATAGCGGTCGTTGATGCGTGAGACCGGGAAGAGGATCAGCACATCGGTGGTGCCGAACTGGCTGTCCACCACCGCGCCGTCGCCGATATAGCAGCCCGCGCGGATGTAACCTTTGATCATCGGCGGCAGGGCGCGCAAGGCCGAGCGCAGATCGATCTCATCCGGCGCCATGCGGTTCATTTCCACATACTGATCATCGAGCGCGCGCACATACCACTCATCCGGCGTCAGGAACTCGTGATAGAGATAGGAGAGGGGCAGGGCGAGCTCGTCCGGGTCCGTCGTTTCGAAACTCGCGCAGCCGAACATCACGTCGAGCCCGTGCATGGCGATATAGTGCCCGATGCCGTGCCAGAGCAGTTCCACCGTCGGCTTGTTGCGGTAGGCAGGCAGCACGCAGGAACGGCCAAGCTCCAAAAAGCGCAGGCCTTCTTTACGGGCGCGGGCAAGCAGCGGCTCGATGTCATATTCCCCGGCCGTATAAAAGCCGCCATGGGCATCGGCCACGTCCTGGCGCAGCAGGCGGTAACAGCCGACCACCGCTTGCGGGGGCACGCCTTCGCCCTCCCAGCCTTCGGCCAGCTTGTGGTCGATCACCAGAAGGTGGTCGCAAATTTCATCGAACCGGTCCATGTCGCGGCGGGTCGCCAGCGCCGTGGGGTCCGGGACCGCGGACATTTCTTCGTAGAAAACGTGATAGCGCAGGGCCTGGGCCGCATCGATTTCTTCAGGCGTCTGTGCCAGACGCACTTCCAGCGCCCCGCGCCGACCGAAGGTCGCGGCGTTTACGCTTGCGTCCGTCTGCTGCACCGGCGTGCCGTGCGCAGACACCGCCTCTTTTGACCGTGCCATGCCCGAACCCATACCAACTCCAGGGGCTGTTCTTTCGGCGGTGATCGTAGTGAGACTGCCCGTCATTTGCACTATCCTTTCATTAACTAGGCTAAGCGTGCAAGGAGCCTGTCTCTTTTTGAACCTGAATTATGACCCTGTGATGTCACACTTAAGGTCCTGATTCTACTTTTAAATCCCCGCTCTCCGCGGCCTTGGAGGCCGATTCGATGGCCCCGCGCCGCTGCAGCCAGGCCAAAAAAAGAAGGCCGGGAAGGGCGGCAAGCGCGGTCAGCGAGAAGAAGACCGCCCAGCCGCTCAGCGCCACCATATAGCCCGCGCCGGCGGAAAAGACGGTGCGTCCCGTCGCCGCCAGAGCCGTCAACAGCGCGAACTGCGTTGCCGTCACATCGCGGGCCTGGCAGAGATGCGAGAGGAAGGCGACGAAGACAACCGTGCCGAGCCCGCCCGTCACCTGCTCCACCGCCACCGCGCCTGCCAGCACCAGCACATCGTCGCCCGCGAGCGCCAGCACCACGAAGGCGAGATTGGAGAGAAGCTGCAAAATACCCGCAATCCAAAGGCTGCGGGTCATGGGCAGGAACTTCATCATCGCCCCGCCGAGAAAGCCGCCGGCCAGGACCATGGGAAAGCCCACCCCATTGGCGATGCGCGTATAGGTTTCCTTTTCAAAACCGATATCGAGCGCGAAGGGGCCCATCAGCGTGCCGGCCAAGGCATCGCCGAGCTTGAAGAGCAGCACGAAAAGGAGAAGCGAAAACCAATCGGGTTTTTGCGCGAACTCGGTGAAGGGGCGGATCACCGCATCCTCAAACCGCTCCTTCGGGCTCATATGCGCCTGGCGGGCCTGAACTTCCGCATTGCCTTCCGGCTCGCGCGCCAAAAGCACGGCGGTCATGCAGGCGGCGATGAGAAGGGCCATGGCGCCGTAGCCCGCGCTCCAGACCCAGTCCTGCGAGACACCGGCCCCTTGCAAGGCCGAGACGATTTCCACCGTGCCCGCGCCCGAGGCCAGAAGCGCGATGCGGTAGGCGGCAACGTAATTCGCCATGCCCGCCGCATATTGGGTTTCATCGAGGCTTTCGATGCGGAAAGCGTCGATGACGATATCCTGCGTCGCCGAAACGAAGGTGACGGCGAGCGCGGCAAAGGCCATGACGAGAGGGGCGGCTGCCGGATCCACCAGCCCCATGGCCGTAATGGCAAGAACGAGCAGAAGCTGGCAGCCGAGCAGCCAGCCGCGCCGGCGCCCGAACAGACGCGTCAAAAGCGGGAAGGGCAGCGCATCGACGGCAGGCGCCCAGATGAATTTCAGCACATAAGGAATGCCGACCAGCGCGAAGAGGCCGATCGTGCCGATATCGACACCTGCCTCGCGCAGCCACAGATTGAGCGTGGAATGGGTGAGCGCCAGCGGCACCCCGGCGGAAAAGCCGAGCACCAGAATAACGAGCACACGCGGCTCGGTATAAACGCTCCAGGCCCGCAGCCAGTTGGCGGCGAAGCGGGCCGGCCAGGCAGGTTTTTGCGGCTCTTGCATGTTCTTCCCCCAAAAGCGGCGCTACCATACGTGTCCGGCGTAAAAACCGCGAGAAAAGATGATGGAAAAAACGGCGGACCTTTGCCTGAGACGGGCAGGGGAAGCGGATTGCAAAACCCTCTCCGCCATCGCTTTTACCGCCAAAGCCCATTGGGGCTATGACGCAGCTTTCATGGAAGCCTGCCGGGCGGAGCTGACCTTCGATGCGGGCCGGGTCAAGGCCGAACATATCGTCATTGCCGAGCGCGGCGGCGCGCCCGCCGGGTTTTACTCGCTGCTGCCGGGCGAGGCGCCGGGCTGCGGGGAGGTGGAAGATATGTTCGTTCTGCCCGCCCATATGGGCAAAGGCATCGGGCGGGCCCTGATGGAAGATCTCATCCGCGCGGCAAGAACGCGCGGGCTCACGCGCCTGGAGGTCGATGCCGACCCCCATGCCCGCGGCTTCTATGAGAGGATGGGGTTTACGGGTTTTACCGCCTCGCCGTCAGCCTCCATTCCGGGCCGCGAGCTGCCCCGCCTTTACCGGGCGCTTTAGGCAGCGGCATAAGCCGACCGCCGCCCGGCCCATTGCGAAAGCGCGGCCTGCAATTCTTCCGGCATGACGGGTTTGGAGAGATAATCGTCCATGCCCGCATCGAGACAGGCCTGCCGGTCTTCGACCATGGCATTGGCGGTGAGCGCGATGACCGGTACTTGCGACCATTCGGCCCCGAGCGCGCGAATGCGTTTCGTTGCTTCGAAGCCATCGACCTCGGGCATATGCAAATCCATCAGCACGAGATCGAAATAGCCGCCTGGCTCACCCTTCAGCGCCTCGACCACTTCGGCGCCATTATCCACCATCCTCACTTTGTGGCCTTGGCGCTCCAGAAGCGTGCGGGTGAGAATGGCATTCAGCTCGTTGTCTTCGGCCACGAGCACGCTGAGCCCCTTGCCGGTCTCCTCCGGCACGGTTTTATAGACGGGCACGGCCTGCCGTTCCACCGCCTCTTCCACGCCTGCCTGAAGACGGCGCTTGAAAGAAGACTGGCGCACCGGACGCACAAGATATCCATCGAACGTATCAGGCGGCGTGACGCCGGGCGCGACGATGACGAGGGTGCGGGTGCCCGCTTCCTTCAAAAGCCGTGCGATTTCATCGCGCCGCGCTTCCATATTGCGCTCGCAAATGAAGGCAATGTCCGCCGGGCCTTCTTCTATGGCGGCAAAGCCTTGCGAGACATGGGCCCCCATATTTTCCAGCAGATGATGCATGGCGCGCGCGGTCATGGGCGCGGCAATGGCAATGAGCGCGCGCCGCCCATCAAGATCGCGGGCCGAAGGCTGCGCGGCTTCTTCCACATCGCATTCGATCGTAAACGCGAAAGTCGAGCCTACGCCCTTTTCGCTGACGACCGAAATCTCGCCGCCCATCACCTCGACAAGGCGCTTGGAAATCGCAAGGCCGAGGCCCGTGCCTTCAAAACGGCGGGCAAGGCTTGAATCGGCCTGGGAGAATTCATCGAAGATGCGCGCGGCATCCTCCTCGCTCATGCCGATGCCGGTGTCTTCGATCGTGACTTTGAGCCGCGTGCGCCCCTCCGCCGCCGGCATGTCGCCTGCCTGAGACACATGAATGAGCACGCCGCCTTTTTCGGTGAACTTCACCGCATTGCCGGCAAGGTTCATGATGATCTGGCGCAGGCGGATTTCATCGCCCTTGAGAACGCGCGGCACATCCGGATCGACGATGGAGGCAATGTCGATGTCTTTTTCAAACGCACGGGCGGCCAGAAGCTCCGTCACGCTTTCGATGAATTCATGCGGGCTGAAAGGCTCGTTGTCGAGATGGATCTTGCCCGCCTCGATTTTCGAATAATCGAGAATGTCGTTGATGATGGCAAGCAGTGAGCGGCCGGAATCGCGCACCGCCTCGGCATAGGAGCGCTGCGCGGGCACAAGCTCGGTGTCGAGCAGAAGCTGCGTCATGCCGAGCACCGCATTCATTGGTGTACGGATTTCATGGCTCATGGTCGCAAGGAAAAGGCTCTTGGCCTTGTTGGCGCGCTGGGCTTCTTCCAGCGCCTCGCCAAGCTGCTGCTCGACGAGTTTGCGGTCCGTGATGTCGCGGCCCATGGTCTGAATTTCGACGAGCCGCCCGTCTTCGTCGCGGATGGCAAATTCTTCCCAGGCGAACCAGCGCGGGCCCCGCGCGGTGACGACATGCTGGTCATAGCGCACCCGGTAAGGCGGCAGCGCGAGACCCGCGAAGTCGCCGAAATAAGCGGGGATTTCCCCCTCCGGCACTTCAGGAATAAAGACCGAGCCGATCACCTCATCGCGCGGCACGCCGAAAGTCTGGCAGAACACTTCATTGGCGTAGGTGGTAAAGCCGCGCAGGTCTTTCCTGAAAATCACATCGCCCTGCGCATCGATCAGCGTGCGGTAGCGCTCTTCGCTTTCTTTCAGTTCCCAATTGCGGTCGGACAGGGTTTCAACCCGCGCCTCGAAGGCGGCGCGCTGACGGGAGGCCTTGCGGCGCTCCTGCAGATAAAGCAGGCCGAAAACCGAGGCCGCCCCCGCCCCGATCACGCCGGTGCCGGCCATCAGGCCGAGCAGCATATCCGCGCCCATCATGAACTGCGTTCCCCTTTGAACCCCTAACCCCCCGCGATACGCCCGGGAGGGTCTGCCTTACGCCTTTTGCGCCGCGGCGGCACGCGCCCGGCCCGGAAAAGACTTCCAGCCTGGCCCGGAGAAGTTACAAAGGGCTTAAAATGCCCCGGATTGTGCGGGTTTCAGTCGCCTTACGCCGCCGCCCCGAGCCGCCCTGCGGCAAGCTGGCGGTAGGAAAGCGCCTCGGCGATATGGAGGCGGCCGACGGAAGGCGCGCCTTCCAGATCGGCAAGGGTGCGGGCGACGCGCAGCACCCGGTGATAGCCGCGGGCGGTGAGCTTCATGGCCTCCGCCGCCTCGCTTAAAAGCGCCCGGCCGGGTTCATCGGGGCTTGCCACTTTTTCCAGAAGCTCGCCCTCGGCCTGGGCATTGAGGAACGTGCCTGCCTGAAGGAGCGTGCGCGCCTCGCCCTCGCCGCTTTTGTGACCCCCAGTCACGTCGCCATAACGCTCTGCCTGGATTTGCCGGGCAAGGGCGATGCGCGCGGCAATATCGGCGGAGCTTTCGGCAGGCGGCGGCAGCGCCAGGTCGGCGGCGGAGACGGCAGGCACATCCACATGAATGTCGATCCGGTCCATCAGCGGGCCGGAAAGTTTGGCCTGATACTCGCCCACACAGCGCGGCACCCGGGCGCAGGCCTGGCTCATATCGCCTGCATGGCCGCAGCGGCAGGGGTTCATCGCGGCGATGAGCTGGAACCTCGCGGGATAGGTGATATGGGCATTGGCGCGGGCGACCACGGCCTCTCCCGTCTCGATGGGCTGGCGGAGCGAATCGAGCACCTGGCGGGAAAATTCGGGAAGCTCATCGAGAAAAAGGACGCCGCCATGGGCAAGCGAGACCTCGCCCGGTTTTGCCCGGTGGCCGCCGCCGATAAGGGCGGCCATGGAGGCGGAATGATGGGGCGCGCGGTAAGGGCGCCGCCGCGTCAGGCGCCCTTCTGCAAGCTGGCCCGCCATCGAGGCGATCATGGAGGTGTCCAGCATCTCGCGGGCGCCGAGCGGGGGCAGAATGCCGGGCAGGCGCGCGGCCAGCATGGATTTGCCGGAGCCGGGCGGGCCGACCATGAGCATGTTGTGCCCGCCGGCCGCGGCCACTTCCAGCGCCCGCTTGGCGCTTTCCTGGCCCTTGATGTCTTTCATGTCGGGAAGGGGGCCTGCCGGTTCTTCCGCCTTCAAAGGCAAAGGTTCGGAAAGCGACTGGCTGCCCTTAAAGTGATTGATGAGCTGAATGAGGTTTTTGGGCACCAGCACGCCTGCCGTTTCGGGTCCGAAACCAGCCCAGGCCGCTTCGGAGCCGCAGCCATGGGGGCAGATCAGGCCCTTGCCTCTTCCATTGGCGGCAACGGCGGCGGGCAGCGCCCCCGTCACCGGGGTCAGCGCGCCGTCAAGCGCCAGCTCTCCGATCGCGACGAAACGGGAAAGGTCCTCGGCACCGATGACATCCATCGCCGCCAGAAGGCCGAGCGCGATGGGCAAATCAAAATGCGAGCCTTCCTTGGGCAGGTCCGCCGGGGCGAGATTGACGATGATGCGTTTGGGCGGCAGGCCGAGTCCGAGCGCGGCAAGGGCGGCGCGTACCCGCTCGCGGCTTTCCCCCACCGCCTTGTCCGGCAGGCCAACTATCGTGAAGGCGGGCAGGCCCGGGCCCATCTGCACCTGCACATCGACGGGCCTTGCCTCCAGCCCCCAAAAGGCCACCGTTTCCACATGCGCGACCATGGCTGCTCCGCTCCCGCGCGCACAAGACGCGCGCTTGGCAAATTCCCCATTTCGCCAAGGCTAGCGAAGCAGGCGAGGCTGGACAAGAACATTTTGGGAACATGAACGTGTGCCACGGGCCGCGCACACGCATCGGGCGAGGGGCGGGGGCCAGCATCACCCTTCCAGCGGCGGGCCTTTCAGCTCGACGACATTGCCTTCCGGGTCGCGGACATAGATCGAGGGGCCATCGCCTTCGGCGCCGTAGCGGATGCCTTCGCCTTCCACCGGCACGCCAAAATGGGAAAAATGCGCGGCCAGCACACTTTCGCTCCAAGGCTCAATGCGCAGGCAGAGATGGTCCATGTTGCGCGCGCTTTCCGGCACGGCCTCCGCACCCGCTTCGGCGGGAACGAGGTCGATGATCGAGGCGCCGGCGCGCAATTGCTTCATCCCGATTTCCGGGATTTCGCGCTCAAGCTCGGCGCCGATCACATCGCGGTAGAAAGTCAGTGTCCTGTCCATATCGCGCACGCGCAGCACGACATGATCGAGACGCAAGGGTCTGAAAGGCGGCGGCATGGCTTCCTCCTTTCTCATGGTGAAGCAGAGATAGGCACAAGATGCGGCCCCGGCAAGAGTGCGCGGGGGCCCGCAGGGTGCACGATCAGCGCTTTTCCTCGATCGCGTCCCAGATGAGACCGGCAAGGTTGGAGCCGTCGAAACGGTCGATCTCCTGAATGCCGGTCGGGCTCGTTACGTTGATTTCCGTCAGATAATCGCCGATCACATCGATACCAACGAAGATCAGCCCGCGCCGTTTCAATTCCGGGCCGATCATTTCGCACAGTTCCTGCTCGCGCTTCGTCAGAACCGCTTTTTCCGGCCGCCCGCCCACATGCATGTTGGAGCGGGATTCGCCCTTGGCCGGCACGCGGTTGATGGCGCCGACGGGCGCCCCGTCCACCAGAATGATGCGTTTGTCGCCCTTGCGCACATCGGGCAGATATTGCTGGGCGATGAGCGGCTCGTTGGAGAGATTGCCGAAAAGCTCCAAGAGCGAGGCGAGGTTTTCATCGCCCTCGGAAAGGCGGAAGACACCCGCGCCGCCATTGCCGTAAAGCGGCTTAACGATGATATCCTTGAACTCGTCGCGGAAGGCGCGGATTTCGGCCTGATCGAGGGTGATGAGGGTGGGCGGCATGACGCCCGGAAATTCCGTCACGAAGAGCTTTTCCGGCGCGTTGCGCACCTCGCGCGGGTTGTTGACGACCAGCGTTTTGGGGTGCACGCGCTCCAGAAGATGGGTCGCGGAAATGTAATTCATATCGAAAGGCGGGTCCTGGCGCATCAGCACCACGTCCATGTCGGTGAGATCACGCGGGGCAAATTCGCCAAGGGTGAAATGCGCGCCCTTTTCCCGTTTCACGGAAAGCTCCGCCATGCGGGCATAAACCCGCCCGTCGCGCATGGAGAGCTGGTGGGGCTCGTAATAGAAGAGCTGATGGCCGCGGGCCTGCGCTTCCAAAGCCAAGGCGAAGGTGGAATCGCCGTTAATGTCGATCCCCGCAATGGGGTCCATCTGGATGGCTGTCTTCAAGCCCATGATCCGTCGCCTTCTTTTCGTTCAGCCGCGCGGGCGGTTTGCCGGAATGCAGTGGCGCACAAGATGGCGACGGGCGGGCCCGGATGCAAGGCGCTTGGGCGCTCACAAATTCCGGCGGGGTAAATTCCGGCGGACACAAAGAACCGGCTTAGTTGAGCTTCTTGCGCAGCCGCTCGAGAATTTGCGCGGCCTCGGTGGCAAGCGTCCAATTGTCCTGGGCGCGGGCAAGATCGACGGTCTGGCGGAAATCCTCCAGCGCATCGCCGTAGCGGGCAAGGCGGGTGTGGAGCTTGCCGAGATCGTAGCGGATGGCGGCTTCTTCGGGCGCGATCCAGCTCATGCGGGCGAGATATTCGGCGCCTTTTTCCTCGTCCCCGGCCTGGAGGGCGCGGGTCAGCAGATTGTTCTGGAGCCGTAACAAAACCAGGCGCGGGGTGACCGGCTGATAATAGTCCGGGTCGAGCCGGGCGCCGGGGCCCATCGCCTGCTCAAGCAGGAGACGCAGCTCGCGGGCGCTCATTTCCGCGCCTTTATTGAAAGGATCGAGGATCGCCATTTCCCCTGCCGCTTCGAGGCGCAGGACAAAGTGTGCCGGGAAATTCAGCCCCGTAATATCGAGACCCGCGGCATGACCCGCATGGAGATAAAGAATGCCGAGCGCCACGGGCAGGCCCTTGCGGCGGGTAATGACATCCACAAGATTGGCATTTTCCGGGGCGTCATACTGCTCGCGGTCGCCTTCATAATGAAAGCCGCGCCCGAGAATTTCCGAGAGCGCCTCCACCCCTTCGCGGGCGGAAAAGCTCTGGCCCGTGAAGCGGGCCTTGGCGGCGGCGGCAATGTCGCGCAAATGGCGCTCGCAGGCGGCAAGATCGGCATTCGGCCGGTCGAGCGCACCCAGCCAAAGAGCGGCATCGGCCAGCAGATCGGCGCGGGGCTCTTGCCCCCAATCCAGCAATGCCTGCCTGAGTTCGCCCCGATGCATGGCCTGCTCCCTTAGCGCGCGGCCGCGCCCCGGGCGCACCGCTTTACTCGTTCTACCTTGGACTCGTCTTAACCCTCCGTCCGAGCCAGACGGGCATTTACCCTGATCTATTCCTCAAGCGCCGCGCGCCGGTCCGGATCATCCTTCAATTGTACATGGCTTATGATGTTGCGCACACCCGAGATATCGCGGGCATGGTTAATAACGCGGGTCAGTTCGCGCTGATCCTGGGCGATGCCCATCAGATAGACCCAGCCGCGCACCGTTTCGATGGAGTAATTGATCGCCACGATGTCGGTATCGCGCATGATCTGCGAGCGCAGCTTGGAAGAAATCAGCGCATCCTTGGCCGCCTGCACAAGGCCCGCGCCTTCCGCGATACGGATTTCGCTGATCACCTCGCGCACGGCCTTGACGCTCCAGGCGATACGCACCGCCTCCACCCGCTCTTCCGGCCTATCCACGACGCCGGTGAGCAGCACGCGCCCTTCGCTCACCTGCGTCGAGACACGGGAAAAGAGCTTGTCATCGGCGGCCAGGAGACGGCGGTTGATCTCGACCTGAATGGAAAGATCGTCGGCCGCCGCTTCCAGTCCGCGCTCCTGGGAGGCGCCGATGCCCGCCGCCGCGCCCGCGCCGATCACCGTGCCCGTCACCGTGCAGCCGGCAAGGCCAAAACCGAGCACCGCCAAAAGCACTGCCTGAAGAAAAAATGAGGGAGAAGAAAATGCGCGCCCGCTTCTTGCCATTGCCTGCTTCACACTCCGCTAAATTGCCCGTGAATCATCCCCGCTCCGGAGCCATACGGCCCCGGCAAGCGTAGCATAGTGCAAATTGCGGCGGGAGTTGGGAGAGAGGCTAGCGGCAGGCGGCGTTCAGCTCGGCGAGCAGGGCACCCAGATCGGTGCGGTAATTTTCCGCCGCCTCGGCCAGCGTCATGAAAGGCGCCATGGGGCAGCCCGGACAATGCATGTGCCGGCGCAGAAAGACGGGCAGGGTGGCCGGATGCCGCCGCATCACCTCGCCCACGATGCTTTGCGCGGTAAGGCCCGCGTCTTGAAACTCCGTTTCCTTGAGATGTCCATCCATGACCACGCTCCTTCCCCCAGCTGCCATTGCATCATGAGGCGGGCAGGGGCGGGCGTCTTTGCGCGCGCGCAAGTTTTAGAAGGAATCACTCTTTAAGGGGCAGGTCTTCGGCAATGACGACGAGCGCATGCGGGTCGCGCACGGTCAGTTTCTGGCGGCCCAGCTCCACGACGCCGCGCTCCTGCCAGGCGGAAAGCGTGCGCGAGACGGTATGCAGCGTCGTGCCCGTCAGCTCGGCAATATCCTGCCGGGAAACGGGAAAGTCGATCAGAATGCCGCCTTCGACGCGCCGGCCCGCCTGCGCCACGAGCCGGGCAATGCCATGGGCGATGCGCCGCTCCACACGCTCGGTCTGCATTTCGCGCAAGCGCGACTGGGTGTCCTGCAAACGCCCGCCCATGGTGCGCATGGCGTTGAGCGCAATGCCGGGATAAGTCTGCGCGAGCGCGCCGATAGTGGCGCGCGTCCAGCCTAGCGCCCAGGAATCGGTTACAGCCGTCGCGGTGCCCGGATAAGTCAGTCCACCGCAAACGGCGACACAGCCGAACATCTCCTTCGGGCCGATATAGCGGATGATGATTTCCTGCCCCTCGGGCGTGACTTGCGTGACCTTCAGCCGCCCGGCAGAGAGCACATAGAAGGCGTCCGCTTCCTGATCCTGCTCGAAGGCGCGCTCGCCGGTTTCAAGCTTGCGCCAATGGGCGGCGGCGAGCGCCTCATCCTTACCGGATGGGTCGAGACCGCCGAACACGTCCACCGCATCGAGCAGCGCCGGATCGAGCTGTTTTTCCTGCAACGGCATGAGCGCGCCTCTCCCCAGTCAAGGCCCCCGTAAGGGCTCCACAGATTTTCGCGGCGCCCGGCAATCTGCCGGTTCTTTGTCCGCCCGCAAAGACGGAAAAGCCAAGGCTTTCTATCTTCGCCTCAAGTCAGGGCCGCATTCAACCGCTGCCTGCCTTGCAAAGGAGAATTTAGATGATGAAAACCGCTTTCCACGCCGCCATGGCCATTTTGGCGCTCACTGCGCCGGCACAAGCCGCCGAGGTGGAAGTGAAAATGCTCAACCGGGGCGAGGCCGGCATGATGGTCTTCGAACCGGCGCTGGTGAAAATCGCGCCCGGCGACACGGTGCGCTTCGTGCCCACCAATCCCGGCCATAACGCGCAGTCGCGCCCTGGCATGCTGCCGGAAGGCGCCGAGCCTTTCCAAGGCGCGATGGGCAAGGAGATCGCCGTCACCTTCGAGAAGGAAGGCGTTTACGGCTATGACTGCATGCCCCATTACGGCATGGGCATGGTGGGGCTCGTCGTCGTGGGCGATCCCTCCGCCAATCTCGATGAAGCCCAAGCGGTGAAACATCGCGGCAAGGCCACCGGCCGGTTCGAAGCACTTTTCGCCGCACTGAAAAACTAGCGCCTTCGGCAAGCTTCTCCTCCAGCTTGACGAAGGTTTAACGGCCCGCTTCTCCCGGCGGGCCGTTTCTTTATCTGCTTACGGACAAAATGACGCACCGCCCCTCAATGCACTGCCTCTTTGTCCGGGCGCAAATAGGTTTCTTCCATCTTCCCTCATAGTGGCCTCACTCAGCGACGACGACCAGGTAGACGAGCCGCCGCCAGCTGGATGACCGAGCTAGATGAGGAGTTGAAATGATGAAACCGCTGCTTGGAAAAACACCGCTTGGCAAAACATTGCTCGGCACGGCCGGAGCCGCCCTGATCCTGACGGGCATGGCCGGATGGGCGGGCGCTGCAAGTGCCGAAGAGGTGAGCATTACGCGCGATCCGGCCGAAGTGCCCGCGCCCATTACCCGCACCGAACCCGCCACCATTCAAGTCACGCTGGAGACGATCGAACGGGTCGCGGAGTTGAACGATGGCAGCACATACCGCTACTGGACCTTCAACAACCAGGTGCCCGGTCCGATGATCCGCGCACGGGTGGGCGATACGATCGAAGTGACGATGACCAACAATGAAGAAAGCTGGCTGCAGCACAATGTCGACTTTCATGCCGTGACGGGCCCGGGCGGCGGGGCGGAGGCAACGCTCGCCATGCCCGGCGAGACGAAGTCCTTCTCCTTCAAGGCGATGAAGCCGGGGCTTTATGTCTATCACTGCGCCACACCGACCGTCGCCCAGCATATCGCCAACGGCATGTACGGGATGATCCTGGTGGAGCCGGAAGAAGGACTGCCGGAAGTCGACCGCGAGTTCTATGTCATGCAGGGCGAGCTTTACACGGTCGAGCCCATCGGCACGAAGGGCGAGCTGACGGAAAGCTATGACCGGCTGATCGACGAGCTTCCCACACATTACGTTTTCAACGGCAAGGTGGGCGGCCTGACCAAGGACAAACCGCTGCAGGCGAAAGTCGGCGAGACCGCGCGCATCTATTTCGGCGTGAGCGGCCCGAACAAAACCTCCAGCTTTCATGTGATCGGCGAGATCTTCGACAAGGTCTATGACATGGGCGGGGTGAAAGCCCATACCGAAGATATCCAGACCGTCACGGTGGCGCCGGGCGGGGCGACGATCACGGATCTCAGCTTCGAGGTGCCGGGCACCTATGTGATTGTCGACCATGCGCTCAGCCGGGTCGAGAAGGGGCTGGCGGGTCATATCAAGGTGGAAGGGGAAGAAAACCCCGAGATCTTCCGCGAAAGCCTGCCGCAAAAACAGGCAATGGCTGAATAATCCGAGAAACCCCGGCAGCCCGAACTGCCGGGGTTTTTGATTCACGTCATGGCGGGAACTTGCAGCTTGCCTAAATTGACGATTATGGGATTGCAACACGGAACCTTCAGAATGGCCTTTGACGGCGCCCATAAGACAGCCGCCGCCGCGCTCAAAAAAGAGAGCGGCGAGGCGGCATTTCTGCGCGAGGTCCGCGCCTTTCTCGATGAGGCGTTGACGGAAGATTTGCGCGCCGCGGGCCGGGCGACGACCAGCACCCATTCGGCCATCGACGCCTGCCGTCTTTGGCATAAACGTCTTTACGAAAAAGGCTGGATCGCGCCTGCTTGGCCGAAAGCCCATGGCGGCACCGGCTGGAACGCGCGCCAGCGGATGCTCTTCGAGCGTGAATGCGCCGCGCGCGACGCGCCGGTGCTTTTTGCAGGGGGTCTGCGCAATGTCGGCCCGCTTCTGATTGAAATGGGCAGCGAGGCGCAGCGCGCGCGCTATCTGGAGCCAATCCTGAGCGGCGCACATCTTTGGTGCCAAGGCTACTCGGAGACGGGCGCAGGCTCCGACCTTGCCGCGCTTTCGATGAAAGCGGTCCGCAAGGGCGATGCCTATCTTCTGAGCGGCACGAAGATCTGGACGACGGGCGCGCATCTGGCCACGCATATGTTCGCGCTGGTGCGCACCGCTAGCGGCGGAAAACCGCAGGAAGGCATTACCTTTCTGCTGATCGACATGCAAAGCCCCGGCATCGAGATCCGGCCCATTCAAACGCTCTCCGGGGAAGCGGAATTCAACGAAGTGCGTTTCACCGATGTGCGCGTGCCCGTCAGTGAGCGGGTGGGCGAGGAAAACGGCGGCTGGCTCGTTGCCAAGCGGCTCATGCAATATGCCCGCAAGAGCAATACGACGACGGGCCTTCTGCGCCGCACCTTCCGTCTTGCTAAGGAGCTTGCGGCACAAGAAGAACTGGAAGCAGATTTCGCGCGCGCCTTCGCGGAAGCCGAGATCAGGCTCGAAGCGCTGGAGCGGGCCGAGGAAGCGGCCAATACGCAGCAGCCCGGCGCGCTCAACTCCTCGATGATGAAGCTGCTCGCAACCGAGCTCCATCAAAAGCTAAGCGCGCTTTATCTCGATCTTGCAGGGCCCGGCGGACTTGAAGCGCTTGGGCCGGAGGAACTTTTGACAGAGACGGCGCCCGCGCCGCCGCTTGCCCATGCCGGCGCAAAATATTTCGCCACCCGCGCGGCAAGCATTTATTCGGGCACGAACGAAGTACAGCGTAACATTCTGGCAGCAAGCGTCCTCGGGCTCGGCAAAGCCGTTTGAGGCGGGCCCCGAACCGAAAGCGAGATGCAATGGACATGACACGCACCGTTCCCAGACTTCTCTGGCTCGATAGCTTCCAGATGGGGATTCGCGAACTCGATAGCGAACACCGCGAACTCTTCGAGGAACTCAATCAGCTTATGGACTGTCTGGAGCAGGTGCCGGCGGGCGAAGAAGAACAGGCGGCGCTGAGCGCGCGCCTTGCCGCAATCATTACCCATCACAAAACCCATTACGCGCATGAAGAAACGCTGATGGCGCGGCGCAAATATGGCGGGCTCGAGGCCCATGCGCGCGAACACCGGCGCCTTGAAAAAGAAAGCGATCTGCTCTTTCAAGCTTTCACGGAATTACCGCCGCAAGCAGGAGAGGAGCGGCGCATACTCGCGCTGCGCATTCGTGAAGAATTGCTCGATCATTTTCTCCATTACGATTTGCGTTACAAATCGCACATGCTGGATGCGATGGGCCGCTAGGCTTTCTAGAGAAATCCATGCGCGCCGAGCACCGCCGCGCCGATCGTGATGGCGCTCAGCGTCAAGAGTACGACATGGGCCCGGTGCACGAGGCAAAAGGTTGCCTCCGGCGCCGCTTCCGCCTTGCGGTGAAACCAGGCGTGAAGGAAAAGCGGCTCGCCGATAAAGAGCACGAAGGTGAACACCGCCCAGACCAGCACCATGGCATGCATCCACCAGAAGGCGGGATCGAGAAACCGCTCCCACGCCTCCAGAAGCCAAGTCATGTAAAAGCCGCTGAGCCCGGCAAGCGTGACGGAAATTTTCGCCTGGCCGGAAAAACGCCCTTCCACGTCCTCGAAAAGCTGCAGCCGGTCTTCAGGGCGCGCAAAGCGCTTGATGGCGGGCAGGATAACGAGCGTCACCATGGAAACGCCGCCCAGCCAATGCACAAGGGCCAGCACATGCAGCGCCCGGGCCAGGGTCAATTGCTCGAACATTTGCCGCTCTTTTCCGTTGATCCATAGGCAGATTGATCGCCGCATATCCTGCGGCAATTGGTAACTGGCAGGCAAGTTTATAATATGCATACTAAATGCATCTATTACGCGGGCGGGGACCTCGCCCTGCCTTTCCGCCTGTTCTCAGGAGCCGCGCATGACCTCGTCAGCCAAGCGGATACGCGCTTATCAGGGACCGGTGCTGCTCAGTTTCGGCTTCCGGCCGTTCTTTCTCTTCGCCGGGCTTTGGGCCGTGATCGCGCTTTGCCTTTGGACCCTCATGGTATCGGGCGCCCTGACGCTGCCCAGTCATCTGGCGCCTGCCGACTGGCATGTCCATGAAATGCTTTATGGCTATATTCCCGCCGTCATCGCCGGATTTCTGCTCACCGCCGTGCCGAACTGGACGGGCCATCTGCCTATAACCGGCGCGCCGCTTCTGGCGCTTGTGCTGCTCTGGCTCGCCGGGCGTCTCGCGCTTTTCTTTTCCGCCTTTACGGGCGGACCCATCGCCGCGCTTGCCGATGTCAGCTTTCTTTTTGTCCTTGCCGCCGTGATCGGGCGGGAGGTGATTGCGGGCAAGAACTGGCGCAACCTGAAAGTCCTCGTGCTGCTCTGCCTGCTCGGCGCCGGCAATGTGCTTTATCATGTGGAAGCCATGCAGCCCGGCGCGGCTTACGGTTACGGCGCGCGGCTCGGCACCGGCGCCATTCTCTTTCTCATCATGCTGATCGGCGGGCGCATCATTCCAAGCTTTACGCGCAACTGGCTCGTGAAACAGGGGGAAGGGCGCTTGCCCGTGCCCTTCAACCGGTTCGACATTGCCGCCATGGCGGCGGCGGGCCTTGCGCTTTTAAGCTGGGCCGCGCTGCCCTTTCATGCCGCGACCGCCTGGCTTTGCCTTGTCGCAGGGGTCTTTCATCTTCTCCGGCTGGCCCGCTGGGCGGGTGAGCGCACCTTCGCCGAGCCGCTGGTGATCGTGCTCCACGCAGGTTATCTCTTCGTGCCGCTCGGCTTCTTCGCGCTTGCCGCCGCGCATTTCTTTCCCGCCTTTCTCGTTTATGGCGACGGGCTTCATGCCTGGACCATCGGCGCCATGGGCGTCATGACGCTGGCAGTGATGAGCCGCGCCGCGCTCGGCCATACGGGCCGCCCCTTAACGGCAAGTATGGGCCTCAGCCTCGTTTATATTTTCATCATTGCCGCAGCGCTTGCGCGCCTTTTCATGTCCGTTTCGGGTGCGCCGCAGCAATTCCTCTATCTCAGCGCGCTTTTCTGGATCGGCGCCTTTGGTGGCTTTGTCGTTCTGTTCGCCCCGCTTCTAGCCGGCACGCGAAAAGAGGGCGCCTGATGATTTTGCACCGCACACGGATAAAAGCGCCTTTCTCGCCGACGCCCCGCCGCGCGGCGGAAACGCAAGCGAAGGGCAGAAATTCCTTTCCTGCACTGGACGGTTACAAAGTAAATGTGCCAGTTTTCTTGGCGGGAGACTTGTCGGCCACTCCCGTCTGGCACCACTGCGTCCCGGTCCATGGGCACGCTGCCTGCCGGGATGTCCGGCCTTTCCCGCCCGTCTCATATTTCAGAAGCGTACCGCGTACCGCACCGCTTGGTGCCGTCGGACAGAACGCGCCGATACCACCACCCGGCAGCAACACATCTCACCCGGCCCGCACGGGCTTGGCGGACATCTAACGGCCGCAAGGCCAGAGGAACGAGAGAGCGCTTGCCATGACCAATACAAAAAAACTCTGGATATCCCTCGCCATTCTGCTCGTTGCCAGTTTCAGCGTGCTGTTGCTGATGGGCCGCGAGATTTATCAAAAAGCCCCGCCCATGCCCGAGCAGGTGGTCTCCACCGCTGGCGAAACGATTTACACCCGCGCCGATATGGAGCTCGGCCGGCGGGTCTGGCAATCCATGGGCGGCATGCAGCTCGGCTCGATCTGGGGGCATGGCGGCTATGTGGCGCCCGACTGGAGCGCCGACTGGCTGCACCGCGAAATCATGGCGGTGCTCAATGCCTGGGCGGCGGAAGAAGGCGCGGAAAATTATGCCGCGCTCTCTCCCGAACGCCAGGCAGCGCTGAAAGGCCGGCTCGAAGGGCTCTTCCGCACCAATACCTATGACCCTGCCACCGGCACCATCACGCTTGCCGAAGAACGCGCCCGCGCCATCGAGAAAGTCTCGGGTCATTACGAGCAGCTCTTCGGCAACGATCCCGCTTTCGAACCCTTGCGCGAAGCCTATGCGATGAAAGACGACACGGTGCCGGATGCCGAGCACCGCAAGGCGCTTGGCGCGTTCTTCTGGTGGACCGCCTGGGCCGCCGGGACGGAGCGGCCGGGTGACACGATCACCTATACGAATAACTGGCCGAGCGAGCCCTTGATCGAAAACCGCCCGCCCGCCAGCTCCTTCGTCTGGTCCGCCTTCTCGGTGCTCTTCCTGCTTGCCGGGATCGGGCTTCTGGGCTGGCATTACGCCGTCTCCCATGGGCGCGAAGAAGAGCCGCACGACCTGCCGCCTTTCGATCCCATGCGCGGCACGGTGGTCACGCCTTCGATGAGCGCCACGGCGAAATATTTCTGGGTGCTGCTTGCGCTCTTTCTCGTGCAGATATTGCTCGGCGCCATCACCGCGCATTATCAGGTCGAAGGCCAGGTGCAATACGGTTTCGAGCTTGCCAATGTGCTGCCCTATTCGCTGAGCCGCACCTGGCACACACAGCTTGCGGTGCTCTGGATCGCAACCGCCTGGCTCGGCACCGGGCTTTACATCGCCCCTGCCATTTCCGGCTATGAGCCGCCCTATCAGCGGCTCGGCGTCAACTTCCTCTGGATCTGCCTCATCATCATCGTGGTCGGCTCCTTTGCCGGGCAATGGTTCGCGGTGATGCAGACGCTCGGCCTTGAAAACAATTTCTGGTTCGGCCATCAGGGCTGGGAATATGCGGATATGGGCCGCTTCTGGCAGATCTTCCTCTTTATCGGGCTGGTGCTCTGGCTCGTGCTTGTCGGGCGGGCGCTTTGGCCGGCGCTGCGGCCGGGCGCGCCGGGCCGCTCGATCACGGGCCTCCTCTTCCTTTCCACCGTCGCCATCGGTCTTTTCTTCGGCGCGGCGCTCGCCTGGGGCGAGAACACGCATATCTCCATGGTCGAATATTGGCGCTGGTGGCTCGTCCATCTGTGGGTGGAAGGGTTCTTCGAGGTCTTCGCCACCGCCGTGATCGCGTTCCTTTTCACGCGGCTCGGCCTTCTCAAACTGCAGACGGCGACGGTCGCCGTGCTCTTCGCCACCATCATCTTCATGGCAGGCGGCGTGCTCGGCACCTTGCACCATCTTTATTTCGCCGGCACACCCACCGTGGTGCTGGCGCTCGGGGCGAGCTTCTCCGCCCTTGAAGTGGTGCCGCTCGCCTATATCGGCTTCGAGGCCTATCACACGTTCCGCCTGAGCAAGGCAACGCCCTGGATGGAGCGCTACCGCTGGCCGATCATGTTCTTCCTCGCGGTTTCCTTCTGGAACCTCGTGGGGGCGGGCCTCTTCGGCTTCCTCATCAACCCGCCGCTCTCGCTCTATTACATGCAAGGGCTGAACCTTACCCCGCTGCATGGGCATACGGCGCTCTTCGGGGTTTACGGGATGCTGGGGATCGGCCTCGTGCTCTTCTGCCTGCGCGGGCTTAAACCCGAGCTCGCCTGGAACGAAGGGCTGCTGAAAGTCTCCTTCTGGAGCTTCAATGTGGGCCTTGCCATGATGGCGCTCTTCACGCTTCTGCCGCTCGGCACGATGCAGCTGATCGAGGCGATCAATAATGGTTATTGGTCGGCCCGCTCGGCGGAATTCATGCAGCAACCCATCGTCGACCTTCTGGTCTGGATGCGGGTGCCGGGCGACACGATCTTCTCCATCGGCGCGCTGGCCCTTGTGGTCTTCGTGATCGGGCTCTGGGTGCGTCCGCGCTATCAGGGCGTGCCGACGGAAGAAGAAGAACGGGCGGCAACCACCAAGGCCCGGGCATAAGGCCCGCGCCCGTTGCGTCACAGCGGTATGCACGGCAGGATTTTGAAATGATCGAGTTCTATTTTGAAATCCGCGCCGTGCATATCGGCTCCGTCATCCTGAGCGGCCTCATCTTCTTCTTGCGGGGGGTGGGGCTGCACGCTTTTAAAGCAAGCTGGCCCATGGCCGCGCCCGTGCGCTTTACGAGTTACACGGTCGACACGGTGCTGCTCACCTCCGCGATGATGCTCACCGTCATCCTGCAGCAATATCCCCTCGCCGATCACTGGCTGACCGTGAAAGTCGCACTGCTGATCATCTATATCGTGCTCGGCGCCTATGGGCTGAAATACGCCAAGACCCCGCGCGCAAGGCTCGGCTTCTGGCTCGCCGCACTTGCGCTTTATCTTTATATTGTCTCCGTCGCCCGCGCCCATGACCCGCTGGGTGTTTTCACGCTGCTGCTTTGAAGGACATAAGACGTGCCCAGCCAACCGGTCCTGCGGACCGCGGACCAAAATGACACGGACGCTATCCGGACGCTAACGCGCGCCGCTTACGCCAAATGGTTGCCCATCAGCGGGCGCGAGCCTTTACCTATGCAGGCCGATTACAGCGCCGCACTAAAAAAGCACCGCATCGATCTTCTCTATGTCGGCCCGGACCTTGCCGGATTGATCGAAATGAATTTGCAAGAACCGGTTGCACTGATTGAAAACGTCGCCGTTCATCCGGATTTTCAAGGACAAGGATTAGGCCGGTTCCTGCTTGCCCATGGCGAGGTAATTGCCGCAGCTCACGGCAGCGCCCGCATCCGGCTCTTCACGAACAAGCTCTTTACCGACAACCTGCGCCTCTACCAGAAAACCGGTTACACGGTCGACGGTGAGGAAGAGATGAACGGCGCAATCGCCGTTCACATGAGCAAGACCCTCACGCGCTGAGCCTTCTTACCGCTAAAAAAGCCAGCGGAAGGCACGCTCCAGAAAGGCGCGGGCGCCGGTGCGCACGGGCGCGCCATGGGCCATCAGCACCTGGGAGGCGGGCCAGGCGAGCACCCGGCGGAGCGCCTCGCGCGCGGCGCGGCGGCGGATGAAGGCGCGGCGGAATTTGCGCGGCACATGGGGCTCATCGCCCGTCATCAGATCGAGCTTTGCGATCAGCGCCCGCCAACCGGAAAACCCGCCGGGCGGGAAATGCTGCAAGAGGTCGGTGAAAATCACCGTGCCGCTTTTTTCGTGAAAGAACACCGCTTCATCGGTAATGAGATTACCGGTGACGAGCACCTGGTCGATTTCCCCTTCCCAGGCCGCAGGCGGCGCATCTTCCAGGATGCCGTCAAAGGTAAGGTCTTTGCGTTTTGCGGCAAGGCGCGCGGGCCCCCAGATTTCGGCCTCCGGAAAGGCGCTCTGCCATTCTGCAAGATAAAGATGGTGCAGCGAATTGGGCGCCACGAGAAAACGCACCGTGCCCAAGGCCGCCACGGCCTCCCGCAAACCTTCGTCCAGCGCAACGGGCGACCAGATGAAGAGCCCGCCGCTGCCCAAACGGATCACCGCCATGCGGAGAGGATAATGGAAACCGGCAACCTCAACTTCCGGCCCTTCCGCCGTCCATATCTCTTCCCCGATCGGCGCGAGCATCCCCATCCCTTTCTTTGCAAAGCGCGCTGTGCACCTGCGCGGCAAGCCTGTCCATATACTTACATATGAAAGCGCGGCGAGGTACTGATATGAAAAGCGCTATACGCAATGGGGCGCAATGGGGATGAGAAAGAATGAGCGAGAAAGACCGGCGGTTCTGGGATAAAGCCGCACGCAAATATGCCGCTTCCGCCATTGCCGATGAGGAAGCCTTTGCCAGAACGCTTGCCCGTGTGCGCGAACTGACGCCGCCGGGCGCGCGGGTGTTGGAACTTGGCTGCGGCACGGGCACGGCGGCGCTGCGTCTGGCGGATGCCGCCGAGAGCTATCTCGGCACCGATATTTCCGGGGAAATGATCGCCATCGCCAAAGAAAGGCTGGCAGATGCCGAGGACCGCGATCTTACCTTGCGCCTCCGCTTTCGCGCAGCCACCGCCGAAATGCTCGCCGAGGAACCGGACTGCTATGACATTGTTCTGGGGTTCAATTACATTCATCTGGCAGGCGATTTGCCGGCGGCCCTTGCCCATATCCGCGCGCTGCTTGCGCCGGGCGGGCTCTTCATCTCCAAAACGCCCTGCATCGGCGAGATTAATCCGCTCATCCGTCTTGCCATTCCGGTGATGCAGCTTTTCGGCAAAGCGCCCTCCGTTACCTCGCTCACCGCCGCCTCGCTCGAGGATGCGATCCGCACCGCCGGATTCAGCATCGAGGAAACGGCCTATCACAGCGCAAAGAAGAAAGATTGGCGGCCCTTTATCGTCGCCCGCGCGCCGCAATAAGAGAGCGGCTTTAACGCCAGGCATCTTCGATATGGCGGGGCAGGGTGCGCGGGGAAATCAGCACCGCATCGAAGCGGATATGCTTTTCCCAATGCTCCTTATGCTGAGCGATAAAGGCTTCCGCCGCCCTTGCGATGCGGGCCTGCTGGCGCGGCTGGATCGCCTCGCCCGCCGCCGCCTTGTCCTCCCGGCGCTTGACCTCGACAAAGACAAGAAGCTTGCCCCGCGCCATAACAAGATCGGCCTCGCCGACCCCGCGCCGGTAATTGCGCGCAAGCAGGCGGTAGCCTTTTGCCCGCAGCCACCAAAGAGCAAGCGTTTCGGCGCGCGCGCCCCTGCGCTGCGCTTCCTGGCGCTGCATCTTGCGGCGGGCCTCGCTCATTCCCGCCCGCTTTCTTTCAGCTCCAGCGCGCGGCGGTAAACCTCCTTGCGCGGCAGGCCGGTCATTTCGGTGACTTCCTTCACCGCTTCTTTCAGCGATAGCTCGTCCATGGCCGTGGCAAGCAACGTGTCGAGATCGCCCGCCTCGGGGCCCGCTTTTTCCGGCGGGCCCACCACCAGCACGACCTCGCCCTTGGGCGCGCCCGCTTCTTCATAATGGGCGGCAAGTTCGGCAAGGCCCGCGCGGCGCACTTCTTCGAATTTCTTGGTGAGTTCGCGCGTCACCGCCGCCTCGCGCGGCCCGAGCACACCCGCCATATCCTTCAGGCAGGCGGCAAGGCGGCGCGGGCTTTCGAGAAAGATCAGCGTGGCGGGAATGGTTTTCAGCTCTTCAAGCGCCGCGCGCCGTGCGGCTTCTTTGGGCGGCAGAAAGCCGGAGAAGAAAAACCGGTCGGAGGGCAGGCCGGAAAGGACAAGCCCCGCCAGCACCGACGACGCGCCGGGCAGGCAAGTGACCATGCGCCCTTCTTCCTGCACCGCGCGCACGAGCTTATAGCCCGGATCTGAAATGAGCGGCATCCCGGCATCGGAGACCAGCGCCAGTGCCTCGCCCCGCGCCAGGCGGGCAAGAATGCGCGGGCGCATCTCGGCGGCATTATGCTCGTGATAAGGCAGGAGCTGCACTTTCAGCCCGTGAATCTGCATCAGCCCGCCGGTGACGCGCGTATCCTCACACAGCACCGCATCGGCTTTCGCGAGCACATCGAGCGCGCGTAAGGATATGTCGCCCGCATTGCCGATCGGCGTCGCGGTGACATAAAGGCCGGGGGCAAGGGCCCTTCGCGGCGCCGGCGCCTGTTTCTTATCCGTCACGGACCATCCTTGCCTGGAAGAAATCCAGTTTTCGTCATCATGGCGCCAAAGTGCCCGGCAATAGAGAAAAGCGCAATCACCGGCGCACGTGCACCGGGCAGGTTCTGGACGTAAAACGGGTCCACCTTCACAGGAAAATGCGCTAGGCTGCGCGCCAAGGTTAGGTTCAAGCGCCCGCCGCCAAGGCCGGGCGCCAGGTAATTCGGGCGGTTCTTAAGATGATGGTTTCCCGGGCAGTTTCCGCCCTTCTTTCCGCGGCACGCAGCAGCTCTCTTCTTCTTTCTCTTGGCCTTGCCGGTACGGGGCTCGCCCTTTCCGGCTGCGGGCAGACACCGAAAGACGTGCAAGTGACGCCGCCGCCCGGCGAGCGGCCCATTGCCGTTACCCCGCCGCCCGCCGATCTGCCGAAACTCGACACGGGCTCTTTCCTCACCCCGCCCCATATGGAAGGGCGCGAGCCGGTGCGCGTCGCTCTGCTTTTGCCGCTCGGCGCTTCACAAAGCAATGTGCGCGCGGTGGCCGAAGCGCTGGCAAATGCCGGCCAAATGGCGCTTTTTGAAAACGGCAATGCCGATATTCTGCTGATGCCGAAGGACACGCGCGGCACGGAGGCAGGCGCGGCCGCCGCCGCCGAAGAAGCGCTGCGCGAGGGAGCGGAAATCATTCTCGGGCCCCTCTTTGCCCATTCTGTGAGCGCGGTTGCCCCGCTCGCCGAGGCGCGCGGCGTGCCCGTCATCGCCTTTTCCACGGATAGCAATGTAGCGGGCGGTAACACCTATCTTCTCTCTTTCCTGCCCGAAGACAGCGTGACCCGCGTCATCGATTATGCGGGCCTGCAATCATACGAAACCTTCGCCGCCTTCCTGCCGCAAACGGCTTATGGCGAGCGGGTGCGCGCCGCCTTCCTGCAGGCGCTCTCGGCCCGCGCGCTGCAGATCGACCGGGTGGAGACCTATCCCGCCGATGCCCAGGCCATGTTCGATCCGGCCCGCCGCCTTGCCCGCTATGACGAGCGGCGCGCGGCGCTTCGAGCGGAAAAAGCCCGGCTTGAGGAGGCAGGCGATACCGCCGCTCTTAAACGCCTTGAAGGACGGGACACGATCGGCGATGTGCCCTTCGATGCAGTGCTGCTGGCCGCGGGCGGTACGGAGCTGAAATCCGCCGCGCCGCTTCTTCCCTATTTCGATATCGACCCGCGCAAAGTGAAGTTTCTCGGCACCGGGCTTTGGGACGATCCTGCAACGCGGCTCGAGCCTGCGGTGCAGGGGGGCTGGTACGCCGCCCCGCCGCGCGCCGCGCGCGATGCCTTTTCGGCCCGTTACCGCTCTTATTTCGGGGAAACGCCGCCGCTCATCGCCTCGCTTTCTTACGATGCGGTGAGCCTGACCTCGGCGCTCGCACGCGCGCCGGGCAAAGATGATTTCACTCGCGAGGCGCTTCTTATCGAAGACGGCTTTGCCGGGGTGGACGGGATTTTCCGCTTTCTGCCCGACGGCACGAATGAGCGCGGCCTTGCGGTCTTCGAGGTGCAGTCTTCCGGGCCCGTGCTGATCGACCCTGCGCCCGCCAGCTTCCGCCCCCGCGCCTTCTAAGAGACGGGCGGCAAGCCTCAAACGAGCAATTCGCCGAGCAGCTTGTCGAGCACCATGCGCCCGCGCGCCGTGGCATAAAGCTGGCCGCCGCGCCGGGTGATGAGCCCGTCTTTTTCAAGCAGCAAGAGGCGTTTTTCTTCGATAATCCGTCCGCTGAGCTTTTCATAACGGGCCAGCGGCACGCCTTCGGAAAGTCTGAGCCCCATCATCATCATTTCATCGCCCTGTTCGGCAGGTGCGATTTCTTCCATGCGCGTCAGGCCATGGCCCGCGCGCATTACTTCTGCCTGCCAGCGGGAGGGCAGGCGCTCGGTTTCCGTCGCGATTTTTTTGCCCTCAACGCTGAGCCGCCCATGCGCGCCGGGCCCCGCGCCTGCATAATCGCCGTAGCGCCAGTAAACGAGATTGTGCCGGCACTCAGCGCCGGGCTTTGCGTGGTTGGAGACTTCATATGCCCCGAATCCCGCCTTCGCACACACCTCTTGCGTGACTTCATAAAGCGTTGCCGCATCGTCCGCGCTGGGGGGCAGGAGCGATCCGGCTTTAAAAAGTTTTTCGAAAGCCGTGCCGGGCTCGATGGTGAGCTGATAAAGCGAGAGATGATCGGCGGCATAAGAGATGGCTTCTTCAAGCTCGCGCCGCCAGGCGGCGGGCGTTTGCGCGGGCCTTGCATAGATGAGATCGAAGGAGACGCGCTCGAAGACATCGCGCGCGAGTTTGACCGCCTGAAGCGCCTCGCCCACCGAATGAAGCCGTCCGAGAAAGCGCAGATCATCGTCGCTCAGCGCCTGCACGCCGAGCGAGATGCGGTTCACGCCGCCGCTCTTATAGCCTTTCAGATAGGCCGTCTCGACGCTGGTCGGATTGGCCTCCATGGAAATTTCCGTGCCCTGGGGCACATGCCAGAGCCCGGCCACCGCATCGATGAGCCGGGTCACCGCCTGCGGCGTCATGAGCGACGGTGTGCCGCCGCCGAAGAAAAGCGAGGTGAGCGTGCGCGGGCCGGAAAGTTCGCGGAAATATGTCAGCTCACGGATGATGGCATCGACATAGGCGTCTTCCGGCACGTCCCGCATCACGTGGCTGTTGAAGTCGCAATAAGGACATTTCGACAGGCAGAAGGGCCAATGGATATAGACCCCGAAACCGCCTTCGGTTTCGGCGGGAGAAGAGGCGGCGCGGGCGCTATCGTCCAGCGGCAAAGCAGGCATCCGTCAATTGCTTGAAAGCATCGGCCCGGTGCGACATGGCGTGTTTGCGCGCCGGGTCCATTTCCCCGAAGGTAATCTCATGGCCTTCCGGCTGAAAGACCGGATCGTAGCCGAAGCCTTTTTCCCCGCGCGGCGGCCAGACGAGCTGGCCATCGACCCGGCCTTCGAAATACTCCACATGCCCGTCCGGCCAGGCAAGCGCCAGCCCGCAGACGAAATGCGCGCTGCGGTCGCTCGCGCCCTTTTCGGCCAGCGCGCGCTCGACCTTTTCCATGGCAAGGCGGAAGTCTTTTTCCGGCCCCGCCCAGCGAGCCGAATAAATACCGGGATCGCCGCCCAGCGCATGGACGGCGAGGCCGCTATCGTCGGCCAGCGCCGGCAGGCCGGAAGCCTCAGCGGCGGCGCGGGCTTTCAGCTCGGCATTTTCGCGGAACGTGGCGCCCGTTTCTTCCGGCTCCGGCAGGCCGAGAGCGCCCGCCGATACCGTTTCGATACCGAAAGGAGAGAGCAATTCCCCAATCTCCCGCACCTTGCCCTGGTTATGGCTTGCCACGACAAGCTTCGGTTCGGTGAAAAGACGCGCGCTCATAGTTGCTCCTTTAAAGGGTCCGCTCCTTGAGGCGGGGCCGCTTACTTAAGCCCCGCAGCCTCATTCTGCAGGCGCACGAGATCGGCGATGGAGTCTTTAGCAAGGCCCATCAGCGCGGAAAGCTCGTCCTGCGAAAAAGGCTCGCCTTCCGCCGTGCCTTGGATTTCCACGATGCCGCCCGTGCCGGTCATGACGAAATTCGCATCCGTATCGGCGGTGGAATCTTCGGCATAATCCAGATCGCACACGGGCGTGCCTTCATAAATGCCGCAGGAAATCGCCGCCACATTGTCCTTGATCGGCGAGGCGGTGAGCATCCCGCGCTCCATCATCCAGGCAACGCATTGCTGCAGCGCCACCCAGCCGCCGGTCACGGAAGCCGTGCGCGTGCCGCCATCGGCCTGAATGACATCGCAGTCCACCGTGATCTGCCGCTCGCCCAGCGCCTTCATATCCACCACCGCGCGCAAGGAGCGCCCGATCAGGCGCTGAATTTCCTGGGTGCGGCCCGACTGCTTGCCCGCCGAAGCTTCCCGGCGCATACGTTCATTGGTGGAGCGGGGCAGCATGCCGTATTCCGCCGTCACCCAGCCCTTGCCCTGGCCTTTCAGCCAAGGGGGCGTGCGCTCTTCAAGGCTTGCGGTGCATAGAACATGCGTGTCGCCGAAGCGCACGAAACAAGAGCCTTCAGCTTTTTTCGCATAGCCCGGCTCGAGGATAACGGGGCGCATTTCGTTGGGGGCACGGCCGGACGGACGCATGGCATCTCCTGCTTTCAAGATGTGACACTTTAAGGGGCGCACAAGACCGGGCGCGGGCTTATGTGTCAAGCAGGAGCGCGCGCATAAGGGCAGGGCAATTGACGCGGCCCCATGGGCTGCCTAGATTTTTACCCGGCAGATCAAGGCATTCCGCCGTTTCCGGGGGCCGTTTTGAAGGAAGCCCATTTCACGATGGTGGCCATCAGGGACATAAACGACCGCTCCCGCGAGATTTTCCGCGGGATCGTGGAAACCTATCTGGAGACGGGCGAGCCCGTGGGCTCGCGCTATCTCTCGCGCCATCTCGGTGTCGATCTTTCCGCCGCCTCGATCCGCAATGTCATGTCGGACCTGGAATCCCTCGGCCTGCTCTTTTCCCCGCATACCAGCGCCGGGCGCATCCCCACCGATGCGGGGCTGCGCATGTTCGTCGACGGGCTCTTGCAGGTCGGCGTTCTCTCCGAGGACGAGCAAAGCCAGATCGAAACCCAGATCACCCAGTCCAACAAAGGCGCGGGCAGCGTGGAAGAAGCGCTCAGGGAAGCCTCCATGCTGCTTTCGGGCCTCTCGCGCTGCGCGGGGCTCGTGCTTGCGCCCAAAACCGAATCCCGCCTCAAGCACGTCGAATTCGTGCCCATGGATGCGCGCCGCGCGCTGGTCGTCATGGTCACCGAGGACGGCTCGGTGGAAAACCGCGTCATCGACCTGCCCCAAGGCTTGCCGCCTTCCGCGCTGCAGGAGGCGACGAATTTCCTCAATGCCAAACTGCGCGGCCTTTCCGTCGCCGATGCGCGCCGCCGCCTGCAAGCGGAGATCGAGCAGACCCGGCGGGAGATTTCGGAACTGACAAGCCGCATCGTCGAAGAAGGTTTTGCCACCTGGTCGGGCGCGGGCGCGGGCGCGCCTGCATCGGGGCCCGACGCGCTGCTTTCCCGCTCGCTCATCGTCACCGGCCAGTCGCGCCTTCTCGACGATGTCACCGCCATGGAGGATCTGGAACGCGTGCGCCTCCTCTTCGAGGAACTGGAAAACAAGACCGATGTCGTTCAGCTTCTCGGCCTTGCAGAGGAAGCGGAAGGGGTGAAACTTTTCATCGGCTCGGAAACGAAACTCTTCGGTCTTTCCGGCTCCTCCGTCGTCGTCAAACCGTTCCGCGACCAGGACCGGCAGATCGTCGGGGTGATCGGCGTCATCGGCCCGACGCGGCTCAATTACGCGCGCATCAT
The DNA here is from genome assembly GCF_000739695.1 of Tepidicaulis marinus. GTDB lineage: Bacteria > Pseudomonadota > Alphaproteobacteria > Parvibaculales > Parvibaculaceae > Tepidicaulis > Tepidicaulis marinus. Next base: position 238,731 of record NZ_BBIO01000001.1, on the reverse strand, counting down.
TCCCATGGTCGATTATACGGCCGGCGTCGTCAGCCGCCTGCTCAGCCGCGGGCCCTTAAGCTGAACGGCGCGGGGCAAGCTGCAGGGTCCATACCTTGACACGGGCCCTGAGGAAGCGCATCTCTTGCCCGTCTTTAGCCAGACACGTTTCGAACCGTTAAGAACAGGACGTTTTAAAGCCCATGAGTGAGGAAAAACCGGCCAAGACCCCGTCTGACGACACGCCGCAGGAAAATGGCGAAGGCGCGCCGGATGCCGGTGCCCGGATGGGCGCGGAGGCGGCAGCCGCCGTCAATGAAGACCCCTCCATTCTGGAAGGCGAAGAGGGCGGCAAAGACGCGGACGCGCTCGAGGCCGAGCTTGCCGAAACCAAGGACCGGCTTTTGCGCCTTGCCGCCGAGCTTGAAAACACGCGCCGCCGCGCCGAGCGCGAGAAGCAGGATGCGGCCCGCTACGGGGCGGCCAGCTTTGCCCGCGACGTCCTTTCCGTTGCCGACAATCTGCGCCGCGCTATCGATGCAGTGCCCGAAGAAGAGCGCGCCAATGCCAGCGCCATCATCGAGGGCGTGGAGATGACGGAACGCGCGCTGCACACGACCTTCGAGCGCCATGGCATCAAACCCATCGCGCCGCAGCCCGGCGACAAATTCGACGCCAATTTCCATGAAGCCATGTTCGAGATCCCGAATACCGGCCTGCCCAGCGGCGCCATCGTTCAGGTGGTGGAGACCGGCTATATGATCGGCGACCGGCTCTTGCGCGCTGCCCGCGTTGGCCTTGCCAAGGGCGAGGCAGGCGGCAATGGCGGCGGCGCCGGCGGCAAGGTCGACACCACGGTCTAAGCCGGGATTTCCCGGTCCGGCGTCATCAAGCTGACATAGTAGAAAGCTAGTAAGGGACCCCGCGAGTGACCCTTGGTCACTATCCTTTATCCTGCGCGAGGTCTCTATGGAACACACCGCCCCCGCCCGCCCGCTTTTCGAGGAACGCGAGAGCGCCATTCTTGCCGCCGCGCGGGAGCTTTTTCAGCGCGAGGACTGGGAGCTCGTGACGATCGACGAGATCGCGGCGAAAGCGCAGATCGGCAAGGGCACGGTCTATAAACATGTCGCCAGCAAGGACGAGCTTTATGCGCGCCTTGCCATGGAGATCGACCGGCGTCTTCTGGCGCGGATTGAGGCGATCGACGATGCAGCCCCGCCGCTCGACCAGCTGGCCGCTTATACCGCCGCTTTCTGGCAATTGGCCGACCTGCCTCCCGAAGAGCGCAACCTGATGCAATATTGCGGGCGGGTCAGTTTCCGCCGGCGCCTGCCCGTGCCGATGCGGGCCGATTGGGGCATGATCGAGCAGCAATTGCGCGACCGGCTCCTGGCGATTTTGCGCGCCGGGGTCAATGCCGAGCTGATCGAGCCCCGCCCCGACGACCTGCTGCTTTTCGGGGTGCAGTCCGCGCTGCACGGCGCGGTGCGCCTTGCCTGGCGCTCCGGCTCGGGAACGGGCCGGCCGGAACGGACGGCGGAGCTGACCCGGTTCATTTTGATGGGGATCCTGACAAAACAGGGCCGCAAGCAGCTGAAAAAAGGCCTCGCGCTTTCCCCCTGACGCGCCCTGCACGCAACCTTCCTCCCGCCTTGCCGCACAATTGCACACGCGCCTGCGCGCGGATGGGCAAAGCCATGGCTTGAATTCGCGCGCCTCAGCCCGAAGAATGATCCGGACCCGGCACGTGCTAGCGAAATTCACGCCGGGCGAGGGGATGAGGAGGACCTTTCATGCAGGATATGACCGAGCTTTATCTGGCTGCGGCGCTTTTCATGGGGCTGCATCTGGTAATTTCCGGCACGGTGCTGCGCCGGATCATTACCGATATGATCGGCGAGAAAGCCTATATGGCGCTCTTCTCGCTGGCTTCGATCGGCGCCATTGTCTGGCTGGCCATGAGCTACAATGATGCGGTGGTCAGTACTGAGAACACCGTTTACTGGCAAGCGCCGGTCTGGCTTGCCCATTCAGGCGCGCTGATCCTGCTGGTGGCTTTTCTTATCGGCGTGCCCGGCCTTTTGACGCCGAACCCCACATCCGTCGGCGGGGAAGCGGCGGCGGAAAAAGACGACGCCGTGCAAGGCATGGTGCGCATCACCCGCCATCCTTTTCTCTGGAGCGTCATCATCTGGGCGGCGTTTCATTTGGGGGCAAATGGCGACCGCGCCTCGCAGGCGCTGTTCGGCACGTTTCTCACCGTCGCGCTGGTGGGCACCTTTTCCATCGACCGCAAAAGGGCCAAGAAAATGGGCGAGAGCTGGCGCAAGTTCGCCAGGCAAACCTCGAACCTGCCGTTTGTGGCGATTCTCAGCGGGCGCACAAAACTCGCGCTGGGCGAAATCGGCTGGTGGCGGCCTTTGGCGGCCGTGGTGCTTTGGGCGGCAGTGCTGATGACCCATGAAATGGTCTTTGGCGTCTCGCCCTTCCTGCGCTAAGCCGGGGGCGGCGTTCGGGCCAGCTTAAAGATAGACGATCATGTTCTGCGGCGGGGCCTCGCGCGGCTCCGCCGGAACGCTCGCCAAGGGCGAATCCGTGCGCTCGCCCAGCCTGCGCGGCAGGCGAATCTGGAATGTGGAGCCCCGGCCCGGCTGGCTTTCCACATCGATCGTGCCGCCCAGCCCTTCAACCAGCGATTTGACGATGGCAAGGCCGAGGCCGGTGCCGCCCGCATCACTGCCTTGCCGCGCGACACGGTAGAAAGGCGTGAAGACACGGCGGCGCGCATCCTCGCTCAGCCCGCAGCCCGTATCGGTCACGGTGAGGGTGAGCATGTCGGACCCCTCTTCATTCAGACGCACATCGACATAGCCCCGGTCGGTGAACTTGATGGCGTTGGACACGAGGTTCGTGACGATCTGGCGCAGCGCCTGGGTGTCCGTGGTCAGTGGAATGGACGGGCCGGGTTCGAACTGCACCGAGATATCCGGTTTCGCCTCGGCAAGCGGCGCGATGAGGCGCAGGCTTTCGGAGACGACCTCGCGGGCATCGGCCTGTTCCAGCTTCAGATTGATTTCACCCGCTTCCATCCGCGAGAAGTCGAGGATCTGATTGATCAGCCCAAGCAGGTGCCGGCCGGAACGGCGGATATCGCCGGCATATTCGCCGTAGCGCCCATCCGAATGGGCGCCATAGGTTTCCCGCTCGATCACCTCGGCAAAACCCAAAATGGCATTGAGCGGGGTTCTGAGCTCATGGCTGATATTGGCAACGAAACGGTCGCGCATCCGCATCGCCGCTTCCGCCGAGCTGCGCGCTTCTTCGGCATCGCGCCGCGCCCGGTCGGCCTGCTGGGCATAGCGGATCATCTCTTCGGAGGCATGCTGCCAGACTTTGGCGCGCTGGCGGTCGGCAAGCTGCTCCTGGCGGAAAACCGAAAGCACATAGAGGACGGCAATGGCCGCCGCCTGGCTGCCCATGATGCTTACGAAGGTGACGGTCTGCGGATCGGTGAGAATGTTCGCGCCGGAATAGACGAGAAAGAAAACCGAGACGGCGCAAAGCGAGGCGAAGCCGCTCCAGCACATGATCTGCGCGCGTTTGACCGGCTGCGTTGCCACCGCGATCAGATAGGCGATGACCGCCCAGGCGGCGAAATGAATACCATAATCGGTTCCCAGTCCCTGGCTGAGGGAATTGAGAAAGCCCGCGCCGATATAGGCCATGATCCCCCAATAGAGCCAGAAAATGACCCGGGGAATGTGCTGGTGGCGCGCCGGATTGACGGTGAAATAGAAGATCGTCGGCGCCACGAAGACCGCAAAAAGCGGCACGGCGATATATTCGAACAGGCCCGCGCGGCCCGTCATGGCAACGAAGACAGATTGATGGATAACGGAGATCAGCGCAGCCGCCGCCACGATGTTCAGCATCTTCGCGAAGAATGGCGGGACCTGACGGGTCATGTCGGGAATCCCCTCGGCCATGGGCGATTCCTGCATGTCAGCGTCGGGCTTGGATGCAGGCGCAGACTCGGGGGCCGCCTCGCGCATTTTCTGCGCCAGGTCAGACTGCCCGTTCCTGATGGCCGTTAGGATCACTGCGCCACTCGCAAAATTTTAATCGAATGGCATCATGGCGCCCAAGCAGTTACGACAAGGCAAAGAAAACTGGTTAATGACCTGTTTTTCAGTGGGTTTATTGATGGATTTCTTTAACCATTGCCTTAATCAGCCGTCCCCTATCCCTGCTTAGCCGGTTCTTTGAGCCGCATCTTGGACCCGCATCGCGGGCCCGCACCATGGCCGGGGAAGCACTAACCGGCGGGCCGGGGCCCATGGGCTTCCTCGAGCAGCCAGGTGCAAAAGGCGCTCACATCGGCGCGCGCCTCACTCGCCGGCGCGGTGACGACATAATAGGCGGAACTCGTCTCCAGCATCAGATCGAAGGGCCGCACGAGCCGTCCGTCCTGCAAGGCTGCCGCCGCCAGCGCTTCGTCGGCCAGCGCCACGCCCTGGCCCATGGTCGCCGCTTCCAGCGCCAGATGCCCGTCATCGAAAATCGGCCCGCGCCCGGCATCCACCGCCGCCGCGCCCGCCGCCTTGAGCCAGGCGGCCCAGTCTTCGGTCGTGTCCTCATGGATGAGCGTGAAGCGGGCGAGATCATCCGGTTTTTCGAGCGGGGTGTCCTTGTTTATCAGCGCCGGGCTGAGCACGGGAAAGGCGGCGGCGCCCATGATCTTTTCCGCTTTCAGCCCCGGCCAATTGCCCCGCCCATAGCGGATCGCCACATCCACATCGCCTTTCGTCAGATCCACCATTTCCGGGGTCGGCACGAGATGGAGGCGCAGATTGGGATGGCGCTGATAAAACCGGTCGAGCCGGAGCACCAGCCAGCGGGCGGCAAAAGCCGGCTCCACGCTCACCACCACCGCCCGGTCCGCGGCCATGCGGGTAACGGCGCGCACCGCATCGTCCATGCCGTCAAAGGCGCGGGTGAGCGGGCCGAGCAGACGTTCGCCCGCCTGGGTGAGATGCACCGCCCGGCCGGAGCGGCGGAAAAGCGCGCAGCCGAGCCATTCCTCCAACCCCTTGATCTGATGGCTGACGGCGGAATGGGTCACCGACAATTCCTCGGCCGCCCGGCTGAAACTGAGATGGCGCGCCGCCGCCTCAAAGCTGCGCAGCATGGATAAGGGGGGCAAACGTCTGCTCATGATGTTCTCCGGATTTCATCTGGCCCCATCCATAGCCTGCGCCCGGATGTCGCACATGTGAAATTACCTCACATATATCATGAAAAATGATCGTTTGTCATTTTTAGAATGAACCGCCATATAAGCCGCGTAGAGATGAGAGCGCTTTGTTCTCAAAGGAGATTAACATGAACCCAATTCGTGGATATATGGATGGAATGGCGGCGAGCTACGCCACCGCCACCTTCCTCACCCCGGTTCAGCGCACCCCCCAGGGCGCGCAGGCACCGGCGCGGGCCGCGATGCGGGATGTGACGGCCCGCCCGCACGGCACGGCCCTTCGCTTCCTGACGTCGCCTATGGCCTCGAAACTGGCCATGCGTACGGGCGGCGCGGCTCTGGCCCTTTTGGCCGCCGCCGCGCTGATCCAGTAAGCGGCCCTTAAGACCCATAGACCGGGCGCCCCCCACGTTTTGCGTTTGCCCGGTTCTTTGAAACCCCTGGCCGGTCCCCCCAATCCCCGGCCGGGGGTTTTTTTGCGCGCGTCCTCAAGGCGCCGTCACCCGGCGCAGGGTGAGATTGAGCCGCCCGCCGCCAGGCAAAAGCCCGCTCGAGCCGCCCAATATCCTGTCGATGCCGTGAAAGCGCAGCCGCGAGGGTCCCTCCAGGATCAGCACATCGCCTGAATGCAGGAGAATCTGGCGGGAAGGGTCGGACCGCTTCAGCCCGCCGAGGCGGAATCTCGCCGAATCCCCAAGTGAGACCGAGAGCACCGGCGCATCCAGCGCCGCTTCGTCGCGGTCCTGATGGGCGCCCATTTTCGATACGGGTCCGTAATAATTGATCAGGCAGGCTTCCGGCGGCGCCGGATAGGCGGTGAGCCGCGCCCAAAGTTCCAGCAAAAGCTCAGGGATCGGCGGCCAGGGCGCGCCCGTGACGGGATGGCGGGGCTCATAGCGGTAGCCCTTTTCCTTATCCGTCAGCCAGCCGAGCGGGCCCATATTGCTCATGCGCACCGACATGGCCTTGCCCGAACGGGGCAGGCGCGGCTCATAGAAAGGCGCCTCTTTGAGGGCCTCTTCCACCGCGCCCCGCAGCGCTTCCTGCCGCCTGCGGCCCAGAAGCGAAGGGTAATAGCGCACCCCTTCCGGCAGGCCCGGAATGGGCTGGGGCAGATCGGCCAAGGTTTGCAAAAAGCTTAAGGACATGGGAGCCCGTCAACTTTCTCACTACTTTTTGATGCGAGACTGGTTTCTTGGGGGATGAGGGTGCCAGCTGCGCCCGAAGCGAGTAAAGATGCTGGACCAGAACGAGCGGTCACACAACAAGCGCGCGCGGGTGCGGGATTTCGACGACGCCCCTCTCGCCGCTTTTCTGCATAAGGTGCTGACCCAGCGCGGCATCGGGCAGGCGACCTTGTGGCTGACGGTCATCGTTGTCGCCGGCACGACGAGTTTCACCGGCCTCTTCTACTGGCTGATCGATGCGCCCCTGCAATATATCCTGATCGGCGTGGCGCTCGCCTTTGGCATGACGGCGGTGACAACGCCGCATCTGGGGCGCATGAGCTTCAAACGCATGCTGCAGCTTTACGATGCCAATGGCGCATTGCGCGAGGCGGTGGCGCGGGCGGAAGCCGCCGACGCCTCCAAATCGAAACTGCTTGCAACCGTCAGTCATGAAATCCGCTCGCCGCTTTCGGGCATGCTGGGGCTTGTCGAGCTTTTGCAAAAGCGGCGCAACGATGAAAACCCGGACGAGCATCTGGCGGTGCTGAAGGAAACCGGCGAGGGCATGCTGCGCACGCTGAACGATCTGCTCGATCACGCAAAGCTCGAAGCCGGTCAGATGGAGCTCGATCCCGATGAGGTGAACCTGCCGCGCTTTCTGGCGCGCACGAAGCTCTTCTGGGAGGGGCGGGCCGAGGAAGCAGGCCTGCATTTCGAGCTGCGCCTGGCGCCGGGCACGCCAGAACGGATCCATACCGATCCTCACCGCCTTGGCCAAGTGCTCAACAATCTGATTTCCAATGCGCTGAAATTCACCGAGCACGGCACCATCACGCTGAGCGCGGGGCCGGCTGAGGATGAGAGCGGCGGGGGCACAAGCGCCTTCACGCTCGCCGTCACCGATACCGGCATCGGCATGGACGAGGCGGCGCAGGAACGCCTCTTCACGCCCTTCAGCCAGGCCAGCGCCCAGACCGCCAGTACCTATGGCGGCACGGGGCTCGGTCTTTCCATCTGCCGCTCGCTCACGCAGCTCATGGGCGGGCATTTGAGCCTTGAAAGCGCACCGGGAAAAGGCACGCGCGTGCGCCTTCTCCTGCCGCTGAAAAGCCCGCAGAGCGGCGCGCCGGAAACCCGGCAAGGCGGGCGCATCCGGCACGTGTGAGCGGATGGCCGCTTGATCTTCCATCTTGAAAGAGAAAACCGTCAGCCGGTGAAGCGGCCGATCGTGCGCTGCAGGCTCTCGATTTTGATCTGCGTCTGGGAGGAGAGGAACACTTCCGTCCCGGCAATGTCGTTGCCCTGTTTGGCAAGCGCATCATATTCGCGCCGCTCGGCGGGCGAGAGCTCGTTGAAAAGGCGCGGCGGCACGAGCGAAGCGATCTGCCGCGTCGTATTGGTCAGCTGGCGAATGTTCGACTCATTCCCCGGGTTGCGGAAGAACTGGCGCTGATAGTTCTGCTCCAGCTTGCGCAGGCGTTCCAGCCGCGCCTGCTTTTCCCCGCGCAGCGGCGGTTCCAGGAGCGCGTCGATCTTGTCCTGGATTTCCTTCAGCTTCGGGTTGGAATCGATGTCCACATAGCGCTTGCCGAGGATTTTGTAGGATTCCTCGAAAAGCTGAATGCGCCGCTTTTCGAGCCTGTCGGAGAGGCCCGCCGGGCTCTGGTTCCGCTCGATCTGCTGGATCTCGGCCCGCGCCTCGGCCAGGCGGCGGGACTGCGGTTCGGAAATATTCGGGTTAAAGCCCTGAAGGCGCTGGATCTGCTTTTCGATGCCCGCCACGATCAGCTCGTTTTGGCCAGCCGCCTGGGCGCCGATGGTCACGCTGGTGATATTGGAAAGAAGGGCACTGCCTTTGAGGCCCGGCGCGCTTTGCGCCAGTTTCGAAAAGACCGATCCGCCGCCCAATCCGGAAATTGCCATGTCTTAAATCTCCGCGTCTTTCGCCGCTCATCCCCATTTATTCGCAGGTCAGGCTAGCGGCGAAAGATTAATCGGATATTTACCCCAAAAGCCCGTTAACGCCCCCGCGCTTTTGGGGTATGAGGGGCCCACGCTGCTTACCCGCCTTTTTGAGGCCTCTCCGGCGTTGCCCGGGGAAGGCTCAAGGAGGGCGGCAATGTGATTAAATTGTCTCACCTGTGGCCGGAGAGCCTTGCGGGGCAAGCTCCGCCTTCATATATACGCCCTAACCGGTTGAAACCGTTTCCAAATCCATTTAGGGGACCGGCATGGGTGCTATGAAGGCCCAGGCGGTCTGCCGCAAACAATGAGGAAAGATATGGGAAAAGTTATCGGCATCGACCTTGGCACGACGAATTCGTGTGTCGCGGTCATGGAAGGTACGCAGCCCAAGGTTATTGAAAATTCCGAAGGCGTCCGCACGACCCCGTCGATGGTCGCCTTTACCGAAGACGGCGAACGGCTTGTCGGCCAGCCGGCCAAGCGCCAGGCGGTGACGAACCCCGAAGCCACGCTTTTCGCCATTAAGCGCCTGATCGGCCGCTCCTATGACGATCCCACCACGAAAAAAGACAAGGACATGGTGCCTTACGCCATCGTCAAAGCCGACAATGGCGATGCGTGGGTGGAAGCGCGCGGCGAGAAATATTCCCCGCAGGAAATTTCCGCTTTCATTCTTCAGAAGATGAAAGAGACCGCCGAAGCCTCGCTCGGCGAAAAAGTGACGCAGGCCGTCATCACCGTTCCCGCCTACTTCAACGACGCCCAGCGCCAGGCAACGAAAGACGCCGGCAAGATCGCGGGCCTTGAAGTCTTGCGCATTATCAACGAGCCGACCGCGGCCGCCCTTGCCTACGGCCTCGACAAGAAAGACGGCAAGACGATCGCCGTTTACGACCTTGGCGGCGGCACGTTCGATATTTCGGTTCTGGAAATCGGCGACGGCGTCTTCGAAGTGAAATCCACCAACGGGGACACGTTCCTTGGCGGTGAAGACTTCGATATGCGCATCATCGATTATCTTGCCGACGAATTCAAAAAAGAGAACGGCATCGATCTGCGCTCCGACAAGCTGGCGCTGCAGCGCCTGAAGGAAGCGGCCGAAAAAGCCAAGATCGAACTTTCCTCCGCCACGCAGACGGAAGTGAACCTGCCCTTCATCACCGCCGACCAGTCGGGCCCGAAACACCTGACGATGAAACTGACCCGCGCGAAACTCGAAGCGCTGGTCGAAGACCTCGTCAAACGCACCATCGAGCCTTGCAAGAAGGCGCTGTCGGATGCGGGCCTGAGCGCCGGCGATATCGACGAAGTGGTGCTGGTGGGCGGCATGACGCGCATGCCCAAAGTGCACGAAGCGGTGAAAACCTTCTTCGGCAAAGAGCCGCATAAAGGCGTGAACCCGGACGAGGTTGTCGCCATGGGTGCGGCCATTCAGGCCGGCGTGCTGCAGGGCGATGTGAAAGACGTGCTGCTGCTCGACGTCACGCCGCTCTCGCTTGGCATCGAAACGCTGGGCGGTGTCTTCACCCGCCTCATCGACCGCAACACCACGATCCCGACGAAGAAGAGCCAGGTCTTCTCCACCGCCGAAGACAATCAGTCGGCTGTGACGATCCGCGTCTTCCAGGGCGAGCGTGAAATGGCTGCCGACAACAAATTGCTCGGCCAGTTCGATCTCGTCGGCATTCCCGCCGCCCCGCGCGGCGTGCCGCAGATCGAGGTGACCTTCGACATCGACGCCAACGGCATCGTGTCGGTCGGCGCGAAAGACAAGGCGACCGGCAAGGAACAGTCGATCCGCATTCAAGCCTCCGGCGGTCTTTCGGATGAAGACATCGAACAGATGGTCAAAGACGCCGAAGCCCATGCGGACGAGGACAAGAAGCGGCGCGAGGAAGTGGAACTGCGCAACCAGGCCGAAGGGCTGGTGCATGCCACGGAAAAAACCCTCGAGGACAATGCCGACAAACTCTCCGACGATGTGAAGAGCCCGGTTCAAAACGCCCTCGGCGAACTGAAAACCGCGCTCGAAGGCACGGACATGGACGAAGTGCGCGCCAAGCTCGAGGCGCTGACCCAGGCTTCCATGAAACTGGGCGAAGCGCTTTATGCCGCCAGCCAGGCCGAAGAAGGCGCAGAGGGCGGCAGCTCTGAAAGCGCCGAAGGCGATGACGTCGTCGATGCCGATTTCGAAGAAGTCGACGACGAAAACAAAAAGGACGCCTCCTAAAGGAGGGGACGCGGCGCGAGGCGGGCAACCGTCTCGCGCGCCCTTTCTGACGGGTGAATGAAATGTCCAAACGCGACTATTACGAAGTCCTGGGTGTCGAGCGGTCCGCCAATGCGGATGAGCTGAAAAAAGCCTACCGCAACCTTGCCAAAAAATATCACCCCGACCGCAATCCGGGCGACGCGGAAGCCGAGCACAAGTTCAAAGAGCTGAACGAAGCCTATGACGTGCTGAAAGACGAACAGCAGCGCGCCGCTTACGACCAGTACGGCCATGCCGCCTTTGAAAACGGCATGGGCGGCGGCTTCAAGGGCGGGCCCGGCTTCGGCCCGGATTTCTCCTCTTCCATGTCGGATATTTTCGACGATCTCTTCGGCGAGTTCATGGGCGGGCGCCGGGGACGGCGCGGCGATGGCGGCCGGGCGCGCGGGGCGGACCTGCGCTACAATATGGAAATCACGCTCGAGGAAGCTTACGAGGGCAAGAAGGCGCAGATCCGCGTGCCGACCCAAGTGGCCTGCGAGACCTGCTCTGGCTCGGGCGCCAAGCCCGGCTCCAGCCCCGTCACCTGCCCGGCCTGCCAGGGCGTGGGCAAGGTGCGCGCACAGCAAGGCTTCTTCACCATCGAGCGCACCTGCCCGCAATGCCATGGCCGCGGCCAGATCATTCAGGACCCTTGCGCCGATTGCGGCGGGGCGGGCCGGGTGCAGAACGAGCGCACGCTGGCGGTCAATATCCCCGCCGGTGTGGAAGACGGCACGCGCATCCGCCTTGCAGGCGAAGGCGAAGCCGGGCTCCATGGCGGGCCGGCGGGCGATCTTTACATCTTCCTTTCGCTGCAGCCGCATAAGCTCTTCCAGCGCGACGGGGCGGACCTTTTCTGCCATGTGCCGCTCTCGCTGACGACGGCGGCCCTTGGCGGGGAGATCGAAGTGCCCACCCTTGCCGGCACCAAGGTGAAGGTGAAAATTCCCGAAGGCACCCAGGCCGGTAAACAGTTCCGCCTGCGCGGCAAAGGGATGCCGGTGCTGCACGCGCGCCAGTTCGGCGATCTTTATATTCAGGTGGGCGTCGAAACGCCGATGAACCTCTCCAAGCGGCAAAAGGAATTGCTCAAAGAGTTCCAGGACGCCTCCAGCGAGGACACAAGCCCGGAAAGTTCCGGCTTTTTTGCCAAGGTCAAAGGCTTCCTGGACGGACTGCAAAACAATTAAGGGCCGCCGCAAGCGGCCCTTTTTCGTTGTCCAGCCCCCCGCGCCCGGCCCGCATAAATCTCAGGCAAATTTTATGTGTTTCTGAGGCAACAGTGTGGGCTTGTCATTTCACTGTCACACTTCTGTTAGCCCGCCGTCACACAGCCCCCCTAAACCTCCTCTCGACCGGGGCAATTTCCGCCTTACGAGGAGATAGATATGTTTAAGAAAGCTCTGCTGGGGGGCGTTGCGTTTGCTGCGCTTTCTCTTGGCACCGCCGGTGCCTCCTTTGCTGGATACGACGTGAACGCGCGTATCGATGCACTTGAAAACGAACTTCGCGCACTCAAGTCGCAGGTCGACTCGCGCGATGCGAAAATCGAAGCTCTGGAAGCCAAAACCACGGGCATCGAAAACTTCCCGAAATTCGACGGCAAGAAGCTGAAGATCACGTCGGCTGACGGCAAATACTCTATGGAACTCTTCGGCCGCATTCAGATCGATGCCTCGATCGCGGACCAGGACGACCTGCAGAACGGCCATGACATCGGCGCCGGCGTTGAACTGCGCCGCACCCGTTTCGGCCTGAAGGGCAAGCTCGGCGGCGATTTCAAATATAAGATCGAAGCCGGTTTCGACGCGCCGTCCGACACGGTCGATCTTGAAGAAGCCTACATCTCTTACGTGGGCTGGAAACCGGCTGCGCTGACCGTCGGTAAGTTCAAAATGCCGTACAGCCTTGAAGAGCAGACCTCGTCGCGCTTCATCTCGTTCCTGGAACGCGGCAACAACAACGTCTTCGCACCGGGCAAGAATCTCGGCGGCGGCGTGAGCTTCGGCGGCGACAATTACGGCGTCAACGTGGCTTACATGTTTGCCGGCGATCTCGTCGACGGTTCGGACAATGGTTCGAACGAAGACAACGGCATCGTGGCCCGCGCCACGGTTGCGCCGATGCTCGACAAGAAGGGCGGCTCGCTCCTTCATCTCGGCCTGTCCGGCTACTACCTGAGCGATCAGGACGGCACGGCCCGTTTCCGTCAGCGCCCCGGCATTCACAATGCCGACCGTCTGGTGGACACCGGCACGATCGCCAATGTGGACGACACCTGGTCGATCAACCCGGAAGTCGCCTTCGTGGCAGGTCCCTTCTCCGCACAGGCTGAATATTCCTGGACGCAGGTTGGCCGCACTGCAGGCAACTCCGACATCGACCTGCATGGCGGTTATGTGTACCTGAGCTACTTCCTGACCGGCGAATCCCGCGCTTCCGCCTATAAGGCAGGTTCGGGCAAATTCGACCGTCTGAAAACGGAAGGCGCCTGGGAAATTCTCGCCCGCGTGTCTTACCTCGACCTCGAAGACAATGGCATCACCAACGCCGACCGCGGCGAACAGACGGACTACACGCTCGGCTTGAACCACTACTTCAACCCGAATGTCCGCGCCATCGTCAACTACGTCTATGCCGATGTGGACCACCCCACCGGCGCGACGCAGGACGAAGAAGCCCACTCCCTCGGCGCTCGCCTCGCTGTGGACTTCTAAGAAGCGACCCCTCGCAGTCAGTCGCTTGCCGCCCGGTCTTCGGACCGGGCGGTTTTTTTATTGGGTAATGACTAGCGCTTTGAGCCAGGGCTTAGTCAGGATTTAGCCGGGGCTTAACAAGACATTACTTTTGAAATGACCGTTGTTCACTTCACAAAATAAATGTCCTCCGGTCACGGAGGATTTAAGCCGGTCTTAACCCGTCTCGTTACAAAACTGTCACATTCCCGGCATCAAGCCGAAACGAGGGATGGGACAGATGAAGAAAACGAACGCTGTGCTGGCGGGCCTCGGCCTTGCAGGCATGCTCGCAAGCCCGGCCTTTGCCGGCTATGACGTCAACTCGCGCATCGATGCGCTCGAAAACGAGCTGCGCGAACTTAAAAGCCTGGTCGTGGAACGCGACACACGGCTGCAAGAACTTGAATCGCGCACGGCCGATCTTTCCGATCTGCCGAAATTCGATTCCAAAAAACTCCAGATTTCCAGCCGCGACGGCAATTGGTCGATCCGCTTCGGCGGCCGCCTGCATCTCGATGCGACGATCGTCGATGACGATGTGACGCAGATCGGCAATGGCGCCGAGATCCGCCGCTTCTGGTGGGACGTGTCGGGCAAGATCGCCGGCGACTGGAAATACAAGCTTCAGGTCGGCCTTGAAAACGATCAGGTCCGCATCAAGGATGCTTATGTGTCGACGGATCTCGGCGGTGTGTCGGTGACCGCGGGTAACCATAAAGAGCCCTATTCGCTCGAAGAGCTGACCGGCTCCAACTACATCACCTTTATCGAGCGCGGCCTGCCCAACGTCTTTGCGCCGGGCCGCAATATCGGCCTCAGCGCCAATACGGGCGGCGATAATTGGGGCATTGCCGCCGGTTTCTTCACCGATGGCATCAATAATGGCGGCATCAACAACCAGACGACCGACTGGGCCGTGACGGGCCGTACGCATTACGCGCCGATCGCCGAAGAAAACCGCGCCGTGCATCTGGGTGTTGCCGGCAGCTACCGCGGCGTTGAAAACGACACGGTCAGCTTCAATCTGCGCCCCGAGTTCAATGACGGGCGCGGCATCGTCAATACCGGCGCCGTCAACAATGTGGACAAGATGATCCAGGTCGGCCCGGAAGCCGCCGTGGTCTTCGGCCCCTTCTCGCTGCAGGGTGAATATCACTGGACGACGGTCGAGCGCACAGCCGGTCTCGGCGATGCGGACCTGGAAGGCGGCTATGTCTTCGCCAGCTGGTTCGTGACGGGGCAGTCGCGTCCCTATAACGCCAAGAAGGGCACCTTCGGCCGCGTGAAGGCGGAAAACGCCATCGAACTTGCCGCCCGCTATTCCACCGTCGATCTGTCGGAGGCCAGCGCCGCCGCCACGAACGGCGAGGAAGACAATTACACGCTCGGCGCCAATTATTACTTCAACCCGAATGTCCGCCTGATGCTGAACTACATTCACGCTGAAGTGGACCGGGTGGCCGCCGGCACGGATGAAGATATTGACGCTGTGGTCTCGCGTATTCAGCTCGATTTCTAATAGGCGCGGGCAGGGAGCCTTCCCCGCCCGGACCTGATCCAAGATAAGCCGCCATGCCGGAAGGTATGGCGGCTTTTTCTTTGGGGGCGGCTTGGCTGAGGGCTGCCCTTAGCGGATTTACGCCTTCCCCTTCCCCTGATATACCGCCCGGGCGCCTTTTAAGGCGCGATGTGAGATATCGGGGTATTCCCATGAGCGAGATCAAGATTGCGATTGCAGGGGCAGGCGGGCGCATGGGCCGGCAATTGCTGGCGCAGGTGCTGGAGACCGAAGGCTGCACCCTTTCTGGCGGCACGGAGCCTGAGGGCTCCCCGCATATCGGCGCGGATCTGGGCATTCTTGCCGGGCGCCCCGAGCCGCTCGGCATCGAGGTTTCCGCCGACCCCCTAGCCGTTTTCAAGGACGCGGACGCGGTGATCGACTTCACGGTGCCCGAGGCAAGCTGCGAACATGCCGCGCTGGCCGCCCAGGCGCGCATCGTTCATGTCATCGGCACGACCGGCTTTTCCGAGGAGGACAACGCCAAGATCGCCGCTGCCGCGCGCCACGCGACGATTATCAAGGAAGGCAATATGAGCCTCGGGGTCAATCTGCTGGGCTCGCTGGTGCGCCAGGTCGCTGCCATTCTCGATGCGGACTGGGATATCGAAATTCTAGAAATGCACCATAAGCACAAGGTCGATGCGCCGTCCGGCACCGCGCTTTTGCTCGGCAATGCGGCAGCGAAGGGGCGCGGCACCGACCTCAAAGAAGTCAGCGATCTCGACCGGCATTCGCAAAAAGGCGCGCGCAAGAAAGGCGATATCGGCTTTGCCACGCTGCGCGGCGGCTCGGTGGTGGGCGAGCATTCGGCGATTTTCGCGGGCGAAAAAGAACGCCTCGTACTCTCCCATGTGGCCGAGGACCGGGCGATTTTCGCGCGCGGCGCGGTGGCGGCGGCCAAATGGGGCCAGGGCAAAGGCCCCGGCCTTTTCGGCATGGCCGACGTGTTGGGCCTTAAAGAGCTTTGAAGGATGAGCCCGGCGTAGCTTTAGCCATCCGGGCGGTTTGATAGAACGGAGTGAAATGTGGGTAATTTGCTGGTGCTGGTCCGCCATGGGCAGAGCGATTGGAACGAGAAAAACCTTTTCACCGGCTGGCGCGATCCGGACCTGACGGAAAAAGGCATCGAAGAAGCCAAAGCCGCGGGCCGCGCGCTGAAAGAGGCCGGCTACACGTTCGATGTCTCCTATACGTCCGTGCTTACCCGCGCTCAGCATACGAACGATCTGATCCTGGCCGAACTCGGCCAGGAGGACCTGCCCGTCATCCGCGACCAGGCGCTCAACGAGCGCGATTACGGCGATCTTTCCGGTCTCAACAAGGACGATGCGCGGGAAAAATGGGGCGAGGAGCAGGTGCATATCTGGCGCCGCTCCTATGACATTCCCCCGCCCGGCGGCGAAAGCCTGAAGGATACGGCAGCGCGCGTGCTGCCCTATTTCGAAAAGGAAATCCTGCCGCGCGTCTTGAAAGGCGAGCGCGTGCTCGTTGCCGCCCATGGCAATTCGCTGCGCTCGCTCGTCATGCAGCTCGACAAGCTGAACCAGGAGGAGGTGATAGCGCTCAATATCGCAACCGGCGCGCCCATCGTTTACGAGCTCAGCGATAAGGGCGAAGTGCTCTCCAAGAAAATTCTGATCGAGCGGGATTATTCTTAAGCGCGGCTCTTAAACGGGAGTGCCGGCGCGGCGCGCATCGCCAAGGCCTTGGCGGATCGCCTCGCCTAGCTCCTTGCGCTCGAAAGGCGCAAGGAAGGCGCCCACCACCACGGCGCGGCCATGGGAGATTAGCGAGAGGCGGGTGTTTTCCTCCGCCTCTTCTTCCTCATGCAAATCGACACGGGCCCAATAGGGCGGCGCGCTCCAGGCCGTCACATTGCCCTTCGCATCGACCTTACGCACCCGCACCTCGCCTTGCGAAATCTGCACCGTCTCATAAGCGCGGGCCGCGCGGTAATTCAGGCGGAAGGCGAAATAGATAAGCGCCGCATCCAGCCCGAAAAACCCGAAAACCGGCCAGGCCCCCATCATCAAAAAGGCCATGCCGGAAATGAAACTGACGATCCCCACCAGCCCCATCATGACCAGAAAGCCGCGCGGCGAAAGCGAGCGGTGCGGGGTGAGCACGGCATCGAAATAAAGCGGGGGGCGGAGCGGCGCCTGATCTTCCATGGGCTGCATGGGCTTGAAAATAGGCCCGGCCCCCCGGCGCGGCAAGCCCCGCCGCAAGACGCCGAAACAGGGGTTTGACTCATCCCCCCCAGGGGGATATGACAAGCCCATGAGCCACGCCAATAACCCGGACATCCTGAAACGGCTGAAGCGCGCGCAAGGCCACCTTGCCAGCGTCATCCGCATGGTCGAGGAAGGCCGGGACGGGCTCGACATCGCCCAGCAGATGCAGGCGGTGGTCCGGGCGCTGGAAAACGGCAAGAAGACCATGATCCTGCATCACATCGACCATCACCTGACGGAAATGACAGGCCCGCTGCCGCCGGAGATGGAAGAGGAACTCGCCAAGTTCCGCGAGATCGCGAAATATCTTTAAGGAGAGCCCATGCAGAGCCCGAAGGCAGAGAGCGGCACGCATGATCACGTCTTTCTCGGCGCCGACCACGCGCGCAACGAACGGCGCACCTGGGCCGTCATCGCGCTGACCGCCGCCATGATGGTCGGCGAAATCGTGGCCGGGATCGCCTTCGGCTCCATGGCGCTGCTGGCGGACGGCATTCACATGGCAACCCATGCCGGCGCGCTGACCATTGCGGCACTCGCCTATCTTTATGCCCGCCGCCACGCCCATGACCCTGTTTTCGGTTTCGGCACCGGCAAGGTGGGGGATCTGGCCGGCTTTGCCAGCGCCGTCATTCTGGCGGTCTTCGCGCTCGGCATCGCGGCCGAATCCGTTTCCCGGCTGATCGATCCCATTGCCATCCGTTTCAACGAGGCGATTGCCGTTGCGGTGCTGGGGCTTGGCGTCAATCTGCTCAGCGCCTTTCTGCTGCATCAAGGCGGCCATGATCATGGGCATAGTCACGGTCATAGTCATGGCCATGGGCACGGGCACGGGCATAGTCATGGGCACGGCCACACGCACCACCATCACACCCATGACACGCGCGACAACAATCTGCGCTCCGCCTATTTCCATGTGCTTGCCGATGCGCTGACCTCGGTGCTCGCCATTCTGGGCCTGCTTGCCGGGCGCGCTTATGGCTGGGTCTGGATGGACCCGATCATGGGGATTGTCGGCTCCATCGTGATCGCGCGCTGGTCCTGGACGCTGATGCGCGATGCGGGCGCGGTGCTGCTCGACACGCTGCCCGATGAGGATTTGCACGCGCATATTGCCGGGCGCATCGAAGAAGACGGGGACAGGCTTGCCGATTTTCACCTCTGGCGCGTCGGGCCGGGGCATATGGCGGCGATCCTTTCCATCGAGACGGACCGGCCCGAGCCGCCCGCCTATTACAAGCAGAAGCTTGCCGGCCTGCCGCAGCTTTCGCATCTGACCGTCGAGGTCGCGCCGCGCGGCTGAGGGGCGCGTATCAGGCTTGCGGGCGGTGCGGAAATGGCTAGGCTTTGCGCATGAAAAAAGCCGATATCCATACGTTCTTCTCGCGCCTTGCCGCGGCCTTGCCCGAGCCCAAGACCGAGCTCAATTACACCAATCCTTACACGCTGGTCGTGGCCGTTGCCCTGTCCGCCCAGGCAACGGATGTCGGCGTCAACAAGGCAACGGAAAAGCTTTTCAAGACCGTCGATACACCGCAAAAAATGGTAAAGCTCGGCGAGGCGAAGCTGCGCGATCAAATCAAGACCATCGGCCTTTACCGCAACAAGGCGAAGAACGTCATCGCGCTCTCACGCAAACTGATCGAAGAATATGGCGGCGAGGTACCGCGTGACCGCGCCGCGCTGGAATCGCTGCCGGGCGTCGGGCGCAAGACGGCGAATGTCGTTCTCAATGTCGCTTTCGGCGAGCCGACCATCGCGGTCGACACGCATATTTTCCGCGTCGGCAACCGCACCGGCCTTGCCCCCGGCAAAACGCCGCTTGAAGTGGAAAAGAAACTCGAAAAGGCCGTGCCCGATGAATTCAAGCTTCATGCCCATCACTGGCTGATCCTGCATGGGCGCTATACATGCAAGGCGCGCAAGCCCGATTGCCCTTCCTGCATCGTCGCCGATCTCTGCCGCTTTAAGGGCAAGACGACGGCGGCCTGATTTCATTCAGGCCCGGTCTCCCTCAGGCATGATATGCAGCGCGAGCCAGACGCTCGGGCTTTCCGGGTCCGTCCAAGTCACCCGGTGGCGGCAATGGGCGGGCAGAAAAAGACAGTCGCCCGCTTTCATCTCCCGCGCTTTTTCCTCGCCCTCGATAAGAAGCGCGGCGCGGCCCGCGGCAAGCATCACCCATTCGTCTTGCCGCTGGTCGTACCACTCGCCCTCAGGCGTTGCATGACCGAGGGAGACGATCCGCTCGAGCCGCACGCCCTTGCGGGCCAGCAATACCTCGAGCGTTTCACCCGGCCCTTGCGGGCGCGGCACATCCAGAAAATTGAAAAGAGGCGGCGCCTTCTGCGTCATGTTGCTGCCTCAGGTTCCAGTCTCGGTTCCGGCTCAGGCGGGGCGGGCGCCCAGCTGCAGCGCCTTATTGACGGAGGTAACGCAGGCGCCTTTATCCGCCGCGCCGCCGCCCGGCGCGCGCGCATCGATATGAGAGGCGCGCATTTCAGCCCCCTCTTCATAAAAGATCACAAGCAGCGTGCAGGCTTCCCCGCCATAGCGCCAGATTTCGGCGCCAGGTTCCTTGCGCACGAAATCGGGCGCGCCGAGCTTGGCGCGGATGCCCTCCGCTCCTGCACCCAAAAGCGAGGCCGGCGCGGGCGCGGGATCAAGGGCAGGCGAGGCGCTTGCCTGTTGCTGCGGCGCAGGCTCGGCGCGCGGGGCAAACTGCGCGCGGCCCGGACTTTCACAGGCAGCAAGCATGAGGGCCGCCGCCATAAGCGGGGCGGCAAAAGCAAAGGGCGAGTTACGCAAGCCGGGTAATCCTCTTATAGACATGAACCATGAAAGCGGTGGCAAAGAGCGGCACAAAGAGATTGAGCAAGGGCACGCTGGCAAGCGCCGCTACCAGAAAGCCCGCCGTCAAAAGCCGCAGCCGGTGCGTCCGGCGCAGGGAAGCGGCCTCCTTCGGCCCCAGATGGCGCAGCGCCACAAGCTCGAAATATTCCCGGCTCAGCAGATAGCCGTTCAAGAGCCAGAAGACCGCGACCCCCACGATGGGAATGAAGTAAAGCGGCAAAGCCAGAAGATTGAGCACGACGAGCACGGCGGTGAATTTCAAGGCAAGCCAGAGCCCCTGCCAGAAGGGCTGGTCCTTGCCGGGCGGATCGGCAGGGTAGTTCTTGTCTTCTACCGCGCCTGCGATCTCTTCCAGAAAAAGCCCGGCAAAGAGCGAGGCGACCGGCATCAGCATGACGATAAGCACGATGACCAGAATGAACTGCGCCAGAAGATCGACCGTGGTGTTTGCCCAGGCCCATTCCATATCCGGAATGGCGGCGATGCCCCACTGCGCCCCATAACCCAGCGCCACGAGCAGCGCCAGCGTCAGGGCCAGCGACTTCCAGAGCACGGCGCGGAAGGGGGGCGAGAAAATATCCGACACGGCGGTCAGCGCGGCTTTGAACATCGGGTCTTTTATCCTTCGCTTGTCCACTTTCAGCTTGGGACGCGGGAGCGGCCAGCTTAGCGGCTTTGGCCTTGATGACAAGCCGGCCCGGCATAGGGAGGATCGGCGCTTGTTCCTTGGCGCTGCGTCCCTATACTGCCGCCCCAGCAAACTAAAGACGCAATTTGACGGACAGGATACGGAATGAGCACAGCCCGCTTCGATGTCGCCGGGATCGGCAACGCCATTGTGGATATTATCGCCGAAGCGGGGGACGAGTTTCTGATCGCCAACGGCATCCAGAAAGGCGGCATGACGCTGATCGACGAGCCGCGCGCCGAAGAGCTTTATGCGAAAATGGGCCCGGCGGTGGAAGTTTCCGGCGGCTCCTGCGCCAACACGATCGCGGGCATCGCCTCGCTGGGCGGCAAGGGCGTTTATTTCGGCAAGGTGCGCGACGATCAGCTGGGTAAAGTCTTCCAGCACGATCTGAAATCCATGGGGGTGCATTTCGACACCGTCCCGGCAACAGACGGGCCTTCCACCGCGCGCTGCTACATTCTCGTGACCCCGGATGCCCAGCGGTCGATGAACACGTTTCTGGGCGCTGCCGGCGGCATCGGCCCGGACGATATCGACGAAGACCTGATCAAGGCCTCCGCCATCACCTATATGGAAGGCTATCTCTGGGACCCGCCCCGCGCGAAGGAAGCTTTCGTCAAAGCCTCGGGCATTGCCCATGAAGCCGGGCGCGTGGTCTCGCTCACCCTCTCGGATTCCTTCTGCGTCGACCGCTACCGCGACGAGTTCCGCAAATTGGCAAAAGAAGAGGTCGATCTTCTCTTTGCCAATGAAGCCGAAATCATGTCGCTTTATGAGGTGGATGAGTTCGACGCCGCATTGCAGTCCGTGCGCAAGGATTGCAAATTCGCCGCGCTGACACGCTCCGAGGCCGGCTCCGTCATCATCGCCGACGGCGAGGTGCATGTGGTGGATGCGGTGAAAATTCCGAAAATCGTCGACAGCAACGGCGCGGGCGATCTTTATGCGGCAGGCTTCCTCTTCGGCCTGGCGCGCGGCTACGGCCCGGTACGCTGCGGCCAGCTCGGCTCGCTTGCAGCCTCGGAATCCATCAGCCATTACGGGCCGCGGCCCATGATTTCGCTGAAAGACCTCGCGGAAGAAAAAGACCTGCTTTAAAGCTTGCGCAGGTACACATCCTTGATCGAGTGATCCGTACCCTTGCGCAGGATGAGGTCGGCGCGCTGGCGCGTCGGAAGCACGTTCTGATGCAGGTTCGCCAGGTTGATCGAGGTCCAGATACCGTCGGCGACCTTCACCGCTTCTTCATCCGTCAGATTGGCGTAGCGGTGGAAATAGGCGTCCGGGTTCTGGAACGAGGTTTTGCGCAGGTCCAAAAAGCGCTGGATATACCAGTCACGGATCACTTCTTCATCCGCATCGATATAGACGGAGAAGTCGAAGAAGTCCGAAACGATGAGCTCCGGCGCGCCGCCATCGGAAATGCGCGGGCCCTGCAGCACATTCAGCCCTTCCACGATCAGCACATCGGGCTGCTCGACCACCACTTCTTCCCCCGGCACGATGTCATAGGAGAAGTGGGAATAGACGGGGGCTGCCGCGCGCTTGCAGCCCGATTTCACATCGGTGAGAAAGCGCACCAGGCGCTTGATGTCGAAACTTTCCGGAAAGCCCTTGCGGCCCATCAAGTTGCGCTCTTCAAGCACCGCATTGGGATAGAGAAAGCCGTCGGTCGTGACGAGGTCGACTTTCGGATGGTTCGGCCAGCGGGCCAGAAGCTCGCGCAGAATACGCGCCGTCGTGCTTTTGCCCACGGCAACAGACCCGGCAATGCCGATAATGTAAGGCACTTTGGCGTGGTTCTGACGCAGGAACTGCGAGGTGACGCGGTAAAGGTCCTGGGTGGCGCCCACATAAAGATTGAGCAGCCGGGAAAGCGGCAGATAGACCTGGCTCACTTCATCGAGCGAGATGCGCTCGCCCCAGCCGCGCAGCACCTCAAGATCGGCCTCCGACAGAGTGAGCGGCGTGTCCTCACGCAGATCGCCCCAATCGGCGGTTTCAAAATGCCGGTAAGGGGAAAGATCGCTTGTCAGGCGGAGCTTGGCTTCTTCCGCGCTTGCCTGCTCTTTGCCTTTAGCGCTTTGCGCCTCACCCGGACCTGCCGACGACTTTTGTTCCGCGCTTGTCATAAGGCGGCCCCTTTCAGTTTTTATTGGGCGCAGCGTTCTTGTCAGTCTTCTGGCGCGCTGCTTTTTCGGCAAGGCCGGATGTGCCCTCGCGGCGGGCGAGCGCAGCGTAGACCTCTTGCGGCGTCACGTCCGAGGCGGCGAGAAGCACCAGCCAATGATAGAGAAGGTCGGCGGATTCCGAAATCACGCCCGCTTTATCGCGCGCGGTGGCCGCGATGATGGCTTCCACCGCCTCCTCGCCCATTTTTTGCGCGCATTTTTCAACGCCGCGATGCAGGAGCTTGGCGGTATAAGACGCGTCCGGGTCGGCGCCCTTGCGGGCGGCGATGGTCTCGAACAAGCGGTCGAGCTGACGGCCGTCACCGGCTTCCTGCGCCATCTTATCCTGCCTCTTCAGTTCACTTTAGAGTTCCAGACCGGCCCAAAGCCGCGGGAAACCCGCCTTGCGGGGCGTGTCTTCGTATCAGATTTGTGGCAGAAGCGCCAGCGAAGGGCAAAGGGGGAATGGGCCCAATGTTGAGGCCGCTTTTTCAGCGCTGAAAGGACTGACCGGCGCCAAGGAATACCTTTAGGGAAGGCCCAGCGGGAAGATGCGCCTCAGGCGCGGGTGGCGAGCCCGGCCTCCCCGATCCGGCCTTGCAGCACATCGTCAAGCAGCGCATTGGCCAGATGCGCGCCGCGCAAATCGGCCCCGCGCAGGTCCGCGCCGCGCAGATCCGTGCGCAGCAAGACCGCGTCCCGCAGATCGCAGGCGGCCAGCACCGCATTGGAAAGATTGGCATCCGTGAGCACCGTGCCCCGCAGGACCGCGCCCGCCAGCACCGCTTTGCCGAGATAGCGCCCGCTCATGTCCATCTGGCTGAAATCGGCCCGCGCGCCCCTCTTCCCGCCGCTCTGGGCCCAGGCAAGATGGGCTTTGAGAATACCCGGCAGATCGTCGGCGGAAGGGCCGAGACGGGCGCGCTGGGCCCGCATCAAGCTGGTGCTTTGCTCGGTCGCCTCATCAAGGGCGGCCTGGCGCAGATCCGCATCGATGAGATTGGCGCCCTGCAGCACCACTTCGCTCATTTCCGCGCCCTTGAAGCTGCAATAGCGCATATCGGCGTTCTGGAAACTCACACCCTTGAGCCGGGCGGCGGCAAAATCCGCCCCGCCGAGCCGGGAGCCCGACAGCTCGGTTTTTTCAAGCTGCGCGCTTTTGAACGAGGTTTCCGGCTGGGCGGAGAGCAGTTTACCCTCGGTGCCGATCACCTCGCCCCGGCGCAAATCCGCTTCCTTGAAAACAGTATGCGTGAGGATCGCTTCATCGAATTTCGCCCCGCGCAGGTCGGCGCGGGAGAAGTTCGCGCGGGTGAGGTCCGCCTGAGTAAAGGAGGAGCCGAAGAGGTTCGCCCGCTCGAAATGCGTATCGACCAGGACCGGGCCCTTGAAATTACAAGCAATGAATTCGGAATCGGAAAAGTCATGGGCCGTGATGACGAGATCGGAGAGATTGCAATCTTTCAGCACGGCGCGCCGCCCGTCGCGCATCCCGCGGATATAGCGGCGGTGCAGAACGTGTAAGCGGCGCAGGAGCTCGGGGGTTACCCGGTATCCGGAAAGTACAGTCATGGAGGAGCGGCCACCCATCTTCGGCATGCCGGCCTCCCCCCAGAGCCGGGCACTTCATCTATGGGCCAATTTGCCTGAAAGGTTCTTAGAAAGTACGACAAAAACAGGCAGGTTTTGCCTAAAAACTGCGGCTTTTATGGCTCAAGCCAATGGGTGACGCTGCGTCCGCTGCCCGCTCAGCCCTGCCAAAAGCGCGGGACCTTCGCAAATTTTTTCCAGAGTTTTCCCGCCGCCTTCAGGTCCTCTTCGGCGCGGTGGCCGTGATAGCCGAGAATAAAGCCGCACGCGCGGGCGGCCGCCGTGCGGTACTGGGCGGCAACGGGCAGGCGGGCGAGGGTCTCCTCGGCCGCCGCGACATCGTTCAGCGCCCCCAGACTGTCCTGCAAGGCGCCGAGATGCTTGAGATAGGGCGCGGTTTTGCCGGCATTGAAAAGCGGCTCGAAGACCTGCGCCGCATACCGCAGTTTTTTCAGCCTCTTGCGCAACTCATGGCGCTCGGGCGGGGGAAGTTTTGCGAATTTGCGCCCGAGCTTGGCCGCTTTCTCCGCCGCTTTTTCCAGCCGCGCAGCGCCGGCCTCCTGTGCCGGGGCGGCAAGCTCACCGTCTGGCGCGGCCATCCGCAAGCGCTCGATCTCACAGGCAAGGCTTAGAAGAAATTTCGTGAACTCAGGTTCATTCAGCGCTGCCTGCACGTCCCGCCAAGCCGCCTTCCGCGCCCGGCCAAGGGCGGAGGTCAAAGGCGTCAGATCCGTTTCCAGAAGATCGAGCGCGGCGACGGGCGCCAGGATTTCCTCCTCGAAGACATCGAGATCACGGGCCCGGCCCAGCACCGCGGCATAATGTTTTGCTTGAAGTGAAAGCGTTTTCAGTTCTTCGGAATGATCCCCCAAAAGGCCGATTATGGCGCGCAGGCGGCGCAGGCCGACGCGCATCTGGTGAATGCCTTCCGGATCGCCCGCTTCCATAATGGCCGGCTCGTTCGCCAATATCTGGGAAAGCGCGCTGGAAAGGGCGGCCTCCAGGGCTTCACCGGCAGTGGCGGTTGCTTCAAGCTGGATCGGACCGGCCTTGACCGGAGAAATCGCGCCGCCTGAGGCAAGCCTGAACCCCCGTTCAGCCTTTGAGCGGAGCGACAGGCGCAATGGTACTTCTTCGAGCAGCTGCGCGGCTTCCCGGTAAAGGGCAAGCGGTGTGCCCTCTTTCAATTCAAGCTCCAACTCGCGCAGCGGCTCTTTTTCCGCGCCGGCCAGAATGGCCCCTTCATCGAGAGCCAGTTCGATCAGCGCGTCCGGGGTTTTGAGATAGGCCGTGCGGCGGCGGATATCGGTCGTAAAAGCGGGCCGGGGCGAGGTGCCGCCGCACAGCTTTTCGATGGTGCCTGCCACTTCTTCCGGCAAAAGGCTGAGATCGGGCAGCGCAGTGGAGGCGCCGACCGGGCTTTCATATTCCACCCGATCAAGGGCGAGGCCCGTGCCGCGCGGCTTTGCCTTGACGGTCTGAATGAGGTCGCGGCCCGCCTCACGCACCCGAAGCGTGAAGCCGGCCGCATTGAGCGCGAGATCCGGCATGTCGAAATAAGTGGAGCGCAGACGCTTGCGCTTCACACCGGCGAGATTGCTCCGCCCCGCCCAGGCCGTTTTTGGCAGGCGGGTAAGGGCGCGCGTATCCAGCAGCAATTTCAGTTCGATCTCGCGCAAGACATACCTGCCTATTTTCACATGGCCGGTTTCATATGACAGGACTATGACGGGCGCCGGAAGACGGGGCAAACGGAAATCAGCCGTGACTTATAGTCAGCGCCGGATGCGCCTCAAAGACGCATCGGTATTCCGGCTTTCGACATGTGGACTTTCGCCTCGCCGATCGTGTGATCGCCGAAATGAAAGATCGAGGCGGCAAGAACCGCGCTGGCATGACCTTCAGTCACACCCTCCACCAAATGATCGAGCGTGCCGACACCGCCCGAGGCAATGACCGGCACCCGCACCGCATCGGAAATGGCGCGGGTGAGCGGCAGGTTGAAGCCTTCGCGCGTGCCGTCCCGGTCCATGGAGGTGAGAAGAATTTCACCCGCGCCGAGCGCCACGACTTTTTTCGCGAACGCCACCGCGTCGATGCCGGTGCGTTCCCGCCCGCCATGGGTGAAGATTTCCCATTTGCCGGGCGCCACGGTTTTCGCATCGATGGCAACGACGATGCACTGGCTGCCGAATTTCTCCGCCGCCTCGCGCACGAAATCCGGATTGGTGACGGCGGCGGTATTGATCGAGACTTTGTCGGCGCCTGCAAGCAGCAAGCGGCGCACATCGTCCACCGTGCGCACGCCGCCGCCAACCGTCAGCGGCATGAAACATTGCTCGGCGGTACGCCGCACGACATCGATCAGGGTGCCGCGTTTTTCATGGCTCGCGGTAATGTCGAGAAAGCAAAGCTCGTCCGCGCCCGCCGCGTCATAGGCTTTCGCCGCTTCCACCGGATCGCCCGCATCGCGCAGGCCGACGAAATTGACGCCTTTGACGACGCGCCCGTCTTTTACATCGAGGCAGGGAATGATGCGGACCTTCAACATCAGGCAGCCTCTTTCAGGAGCGCGATAACTTCTTTCGGGTTGAGACGGCCGTCGTAAAGCGCGCGGCCGGAAATCGCCCCTTCGATGTTTTTGCAGCCTGTCTTTAAAAGCTCTTTCACATCTTCGATGGAGGCAAGGCCGCCGCTTGCGATCACGGGAATGGAAATCGCCTCGGCAAGCGCCACCGTTGCTTCGATATTGAGGCCCTGCAGCGCGCCGTCACGGGAAATGTCCGTATAGATAATGGCGGCAACGCCGGCATCTTCAAAGCGGCGCGCCATATCCAGGGCGGTAAGGTCTGAGACCTCCGCCCAGCCTTCCACCGCGACGCGCCCGTCTTTGGCATCGAGACCGACGGCAATGCGGCCCGGATATTTTTTGCACGCCTCGATGACGAGCTCCGGGTTCTTCACCGCCGCCGTGCCGATGATGATGCGGGTCACGCCTTTTTCAAGCCAAGCGTCGATCGTGCCCATATCGCGGATGCCGCCGCCAAGCTGCACCGGCAGATCGATCTCTTTCAGGATCGCCTCCACCGCGCCGGCATTGACGGGCTTGCCTTCGAAGGCGCCGTTCAGATCGACAAGATGCAGATAAGAGAACCCTGCATCCTGAAAGGCGCGGGCTTGGGCCGCCGGGTTGTCGTTGAAGACCGTTGCCTGATCCATCAGCCCGTGCACGAGGCGCACGCATTGGCCGTCTTTCAGGTCGATGGCGGGAAAGAGGATCATCTCAGGTCTCCAAAACGTTAGGGCTTCCAGTGAAGGAAGTTGCGGATAAGGGACAGGCCGAGCGTCTGGCTTTTTTCCGGGTGGAACTGCGTGCCGATCATATTGTCGCGCGCAACGACGGCAGTGAGCCTGCCGCCATAATCCACCTCGGCCAGAACCTCCCCCGGGTTTGCCGCTTTCAAATGATAAGAGTGCACGAAATAGGCATGGGTCGCGCCAAGGTCTTCCAGCACCGGATGCGCCCCATAAATGTGAAGCTCGTTCCAGCCCATATGCGGAACTTTCAGGTTTTCATCCGCGGGCTCAATGGGCACGACATCGCCCTTAATCCAGCCAAGGCCCGGATGGGTGCCGTGCTCGTGCCCGGCGCTTGCCATGAGCTGCATGCCGACACAGATGCCGAGAAAGGGACGGCCTTTTTTGATGACCGTTTCTTCCAGCGCCTCGATCATGCCGGTCAGCTTGCCGAGCCCCTGGCGGCAATCGCCGAAAGCGCCGACACCGGGCAGCACCACGCGGTCGGCGCTCAGCACTTCTTCCGGGTCGGGCGTCACGAGAATATCGGCGGTAAGGTCTGCTTCGCGCGCCATGCGCTCGAAAGCCTTTTGCGCCGAGCGCAGATTGCCCGAGCCGTAATCGACGATTGTTACTTTCATCTGCCCCATCCGGAAGGTTCGGGAAAGACGCCGAGCACATCATTGCCGCCGCCTTGCTCCCGCCCATGGGGTGAACGCGGCGTGCCTTGCGCTTGGCTCTTGGCGTCCGCCCGCTCATGTGCTGCCGGCCAGACACCGCCTTTCAGCGGCAGGCCCCAGGCGGGCGCGGGGCGCGGCGCGGGCAAGGCGCCCTCATAATCGCGGAAGAAGCGTTCCTCGGCTTCTTCCTCGCTGCCCCCATGCACGATGGCGGCAAAGCGCGCGCCTTTACGGGCAAGCGCCAGACGGCGCAGCTCATTACCCTCCGCCGCCACCAAAAGCTGGAGGGCAAAAGAGGCGATCATGATTGGCGTTTCGCCATAGCCCAGATAAACGAGGCCAGCGGTCAAAAGAAGCGAGAGACCGAAATAGCCCGCCGCCTCGAACCAGAGCCGGTGATAAAGCAGCCAGAGCAGCGGCACGGCAAGCGCCGGCCAGGCCATGCCTTCCTTGACGAAGACGATCTGGCGCGTCTCGCGCGTTTCCGCGTCATTGAGATGGACGGTGTAGAACTTCATCCGGAACCTTTGGCGGCGCATCCGGCGGGCGGGCCAAAAGCGCGCCCGGTGCGTTGCGGGTTTCGCGCTTTACTTAGGCGATTGCCAGCGAAAAGACCAGCCCCGCAACGGGTCCGTTAAGCAAACGCTGCCTCAGCCGTTCGTGCCCAGCATGCCCTTTGTCGAGGGGATGGCATCGGCCTTGCGCGGGTCGATCTCGATCGCATCGCGCAGCGAACGGGCAAGCGCCTTGAAGCTCGATTCCACGATATGGTGATTGTTCTCCCCATAGAGATTTTCCATGTGGAGCGTGATCCCGGCATTGAAGGCAAAGGCCTGGAACCATTCGCGGAAAAGCTCGGTATCCATGTCGCCGAGCTTCGGCTTCGTGAAATTCACTTTCCAGATGAGATAGGGCCGGCCCGAGACATCGATGGCGCAGCGGGTCAGCGTCTCATCCATGGGGATGAGCGCGGAGGCGTAGCGGCGGATGCCTTTCAGATCGCCCAGCGCGCGGCGCAGCGCTTCGCCGATGACAATGCCGGTATCTTCGGTCGTGTGGTGAAAGTCGATATGAAGGTCGCCCTCGGCGCGCACTTTCAGATCGATCAGCGAGTGGCGGGAGAGCTGCTCGAGCATGTGGTCGAGAAAGCCGATGCCGGTATCGATGTCGTAATCGCCGGTGCCGTCCAGATCCAGGGAGACGAAGACTTCCGTCTCTTTCGTTTTGCGTTCCACCGTGGCCGTGCGGCCGCCCGTCTCGGCGAGCATGGGAGCATCCTTCATTCAAGTGTCCCGGCGGGCCTTGAGGCCTGCCAGTTTCGACTGCTTCTAACATGGGCGGCCAGCCGCCGCCACAGGGTTTTGCCCGCGCCGGTTGGCGCGGTAGGGCGCAAGACAAAAAGCCTAGCCGCTCAATTGGTTAGAAAAGGTTAACCATAAAATCCCTGTGTAAGACGTACCGGGCCTGGAAACGCGCGATTCCAGATTAAGGGGGAGACCCAAGATCTTATAATTAACCAAAAGTGAATCTACGCGGCGGAGGGAATTTCGCCCTGGACTCATTTACTTAGCGCGCAAAGCTCAGAAAGCGCGGTTTCCGGCTTTTTGCCTTACGCGCGCAGCCAGGCGCGCAGCCGGGCGCGGGCGGTGCGCCGTGCGTGCTGGACGGGCTCGGCGGAGCCGTGAATCTGGGCGAGCACGGTCGCCCCTTCCTTCAGCACCATGAGCTCACCGGCCAAGTCTTCCGCTTCCAAATAGCCTGCCAATTCCACGGCGGAGACGATCGTCGCGCGCAGGTTCTCTTTTGCTTCCGCCGCCGCCTTATGAATGGGATCGGCGAGATCCGGAAACTCCCCCGCCGCGCGCACGAACATGCAGCCATTGAAAGGGCCGAGCTCGGTTTCCCCGCCGATCCATTCTTCCAGCGCATCGAAAAGCGCGAGCGGCCGGTCCGGTGGCGGCAGGTTGCTTTCGGCGAGTTTGCGGCCGAACCAGGCAAGGATTTGCCGGTTGCGGGCGTCGAGCGAAGCCAGAATGAGCGCTTGTTTGGAGTCGAAATGACGGTAGAGCGTCATTTTCGCGAGCCCGCCCTCTGAGAGGATGCGGTCGATGCCCACCGCATGAAAGCCCTCTTCGGCGAAGAGCTTCACGGCGCTGTCCACGACATCGTCGCGGCGGGAAGGGCGGGGCATTGGGCGTCTCCTTGCAAGGGTGCCGGGCAAATTCAGTCTAATGAGACGAAACGGTCTTGTAAAACATCTTTTGGGGCTATAAATATACCGAACTGTATCACTTAGGAAAATTCCCATGCCCTTCGACGCCGCTTCCCCAATAGCCCCCGCCCCCGTCCGGCCCGGCGTGCCGCCGCTCAAACGCATTGCTTGGGCAGGGCTCGGCTCGTTTTTGGCCATCGGGGCCTGCGGACTCCTTAGCGAATGGAGCGGCCTTGCCTGGCTGATGGCGCCCTTCGGGGCCTCTTGCGTCCTGGTTTTCGGCCTGCCGGAAAGCCCGCTGGCCCAGCCGCGCCATGTGGTGGGCGGGCATTTGATCGCGAGTATGATCGGTCTCATTTTAGCCGGGCCCCTGCCCGCCACGCCGTTGGCGCTTGCCGCCGGCATGGCGCTGGCGCTTATCGCGATGCAGCTCACGCGCACCGTCCACCCGCCGGCAGGCGCCGATCCGCTGGTCTTTATGATGGCGGGTCAGGGGCTTGCCGAGGCCTGGCCGCAGCTTCTGCATCCGGTGCTGGCGGGCAGCGCTCTCATTGTTTTGATCGGGATTGGCGTGAATTGGCTCGCAGGCCGGCGCCCCTATCCGCTTTATTGGGTCTAGAGGAACGGAGGACACGTTATGAGCGAAGAACGCCGCTATATTACCGATATTGGCTTCACCCCCACGGTGAAAGCGGAACAAGAGCGGCTGGGCAGCCGCACATTCTACGAAAGATATGAGCAAACCATGGGTTGGCGCGGCGAAGTGAATGAAGATCTGATCCAAAGGCTGGCGAATACGGATTCGTTTTATTTTTCCACCGCCAATGCGGAAGGCCAGCCCTATATTCAGCACCGGGGCGGGCCGAAAGGCTTTCTGCGCCCCCTGAACAAACATGAACTCGGATTCGCAGATTACGCCGGAAACAAGCAATATATTTCCATCGGCAATCTGAAAGACAATCCGAAATGCTTTCTCTTCCTGATGGATTATCCGACCCGGCGGCGCGTCAAAATCTGGGGCCGCGCGCGGGTGGAAGAGCGCGACAATGAGCTGATCCGCAGCCTGAAGCCGGAAGGCTATAACGCGGCGGTGGAACGGGCGATCATCATCACGGTGGACGCCTGGGACACGAATTGCCACCAGCACATCATGCCGCGTTATTCCCCCGACCTGCTGGAACCGGCCTTCGCGCGGCTGGAAGGGCGAATCAAGCAGCTGGAAGAGCAAGTGCGCGAGCTGGGCGGCGATCCGGGACCCTTCGAGCATGTAGGCCTGACCTAAAACCTGCAGACAGACATGCCGGGCGGAGCGCTTCTTGATCTTGGCGGGAAGGGCGCCACATGTTAGGCCGTGCGGGCCGGTTTCCCGGCCCGGCCTTGCGCCGCCCTTCCACCACCCGGACATGACATATGCCTCACGAAAGCTCGCCTCTTCCTTCCTGGCACGGCACGACGATCCTGACAGTCCGCAAGGACGGCGAGGTGGTGGTCGCGGGCGACGGCCAGGTCTCCCTCGGCGACACGGTGATCAAAGGCAATGCCCGCAAGGTGCGCCCGCTCGGGCCCGGCGGCAAAGTGGTGGGCGGCTTTGCCGGGGCGACGGCAGACGCGATGACGCTGTTCGAGCGGCTGGAAGCCAAGCTCGACCAATATCCCGGCCAGCTCACCCGGGCCTGCGTGGAACTTGCCAAGGACTGGCGCACCGATCGCTATTTGCGCCGGCTGGAAGCCATGATGATCGTTGCGGATGCGGAAGCATCCCTCGTTCTCACCGGTAACGGCGATGTCCTGGAGCCGGAGGCCGGTGTGATCGGCATCGGCTCCGGGGGCAATTTCGCCCTTGCCGCAGCCCGCGCGCTGATGGATACCGAGTTCAGCGCCGAGGAAATCGCACGCCGCGCCATGAAGATCGCCGCCGAGATCTGCGTCTATACCAATGAGAATATCGTGGTGGAGAAACTCCCCTCCGCCCGCTAGACGCACGCCACCTGCTTTTAAATTCAGCCGTTCTGCAACCAGGCACTTCCCAGGCACTCAAATGACCAGCTTTTCACCCCGCGAAATCGTTTCCGAGCTCGACCGCTATATTGTCGGCCAGCATGAGGCCAAACGCGCCGTCGCCATTGCGCTGCGCAACCGCTGGCGCCGCCAGCAACTCGAAGGCTCCCTGAAAGAGGAAGTGCTGCCGAAAAACATTCTGATGATCGGCCCGACCGGGGTCGGCAAGACGGAAATCTCCCGGCGGCTCGCGAAACTCGCTGAAGCGCCGTTCATTAAAGTGGAAGCCACGAAATTTACCGAAGTCGGCTATGTCGGCCGGGACGTAGAGCAGATCATCCGCGACCTTCTGGAAAGCGCCATCACGCTCATGCGGGAGAAACGGCGCAAGGAAGTGGAAGCGCGCGCGCATCTGGCCGCCGAGGAGCGGGTGCTGTCCGCGCTGGTAGGCGCCGGCGCCTCCGAAGCGACGCGGGAGGCCTTCCGGCGCAAGCTGCGGGCCGGCGAGCTGGACGATAAAGAGATCGAGGTCGAGGTGACCGAGAGCGCCAGCGGTATGCCCATGATGGACATACCCGGTATGCCCGGCGGTCAGATGGGTATGGTCAATCTCGGGGATATTTTCGGTAAAGCCTTTGGCGGGCGCACAAAACCGCGGAAAATGTACGTCAAAGACTCCCATGACATCCTCATTGCCGAGGAATCCGACAAGCTGCTCGACCAGGACGCGCTGGTGCAGGACGCTATCCGTTCGGTGGAAAATGACGGCATCGTCTTTCTCGACGAGGTCGACAAGATCTGCGCCCGGGCCGACCGGCAGGGCGCCGATGTCAGCCGGGAAGGGGTGCAGCGCGACCTTCTGCCCCTTATCGAGGGAACGGCGGTCAGCACCAAGCACGGCACGGTGAAGACCGACCATATTCTTTTCATCGCCTCAGGCGCCTTCCATCTCGCCAAGCCCTCCGACCTTCTGCCCGAATTGCAGGGGCGCCTGCCGATCCGCGTCGAGCTGCAGCCGCTGGCGAAGGAAGAATTCCGCCGCATCCTCACCGAACCGGAAGCCAGCCTCATCAAGCAGTATAAAGCGCTGATGGAAACGGAAGGTGTGACCCTCGATTTCACGGAAGACGGGATCGACGCACTGGCGGGGCTCGCCGCCGAAATCAACACCAGCGTGGAAAATATCGGCGCCCGGCGGCTCCATACGATCATGGAGCGGGTGCTGGACGATATTTCCTATACGGCGTCGGACCGGAGCGGGGAGAGCGTGACCATCGACAAGGCGTATGTGGATGAGCATGTAGGCGAGCTGGCGAAAAACACGGATCTGACCCGCTTTATCCTCTAGCCTCGTCAATTTTCAATCCGGCAGCGGAACAAGTTGGTGAATCCGCCCCGCGTAGACCCTTCGCAAAGCGCGAATCCGCGCCGCCTTCAAAGGCGGCGGAGCCTCATCGTTCCGTGCGCCTCGGCCTTCTCATTTCTTCGCTGAAAACGAATCCGGTCTCGCGTCATCTACCGCTCAGCGCGAGTCGGGCCCGGATTTGCGCGCTTTTTCGAGAAGACGCAGCAGCGCGTCGAGATCTTTTTCAGGCAGGAACCGGATCTCCTTGGCGAGCAGATTGGCCGCCTCCGTTGCCTTTGGATGAAGGCCGGCCGTGTCGATCGTAACCTTGGGATGAGAGAGACGGGCAAGGGCGACGAGTTCTTCCGCCTCGTCCCAGATAATGCCGAGCGTGCCGATGATCCGCTGAACAAGATCGAAGCCGGGCCGCCCCCGGTATCCATGCTCCAGCGCCGAAAGATAGGCCGCGCTTACCCCCACCGCCTTGGCGAGCTCCGCCTGGCTGAGGCCCTTGCGCTCCCGGTGAGCGCGGAGTTTTTCGCCGAAGGGAGTCATCGCTTGCGTCTCAGCCAGACATAAAGCGCGCCGCCGCCGCCATGACGGGGATGGGCGGGCTGGAACCCGGCGACAAGCCCTCGCAGCCGGTCCCCATGCAGCCAGTCCGGCACGAGCTGGCGCAGCACGGCTTTGCGCTCGGGCGCATGATAAAACTCATGGCCGTGCAGCGTGTGGCGGGAATGGGGCGCGTTGCCCTTGCCGGTGATCACCAAGACGACGCGGGTGCCGCGGGCGCGCTCATCCTGCAAAAAACGGGTAAGGCGCATTTCGGCGGTCATCTTCGTTTCGCCGTGAAGATCGAGAAAGGCTTGGGGCTCGATCTGCCCGCGCGAGAGGCGCTGAGAGGTGCGCCGGTCGAGCCCGGTGAGCGGGGGCGGACTTGGGGGGCGGATAATTTCGCTGCCGGCGAGTCTTTGAGGGGGCAGGGTCTTCGCGGAGGGCGCGGGCGCACCGCCTTTCCGGCTCGTGCTTTTGGCCGCAGATCTCGGGGAAGGATTCGCCTCCGTACCGGCCTTACCGGAGGCTTTCATCCCGTCTTCCTCCATCTCGGGCAGCGGGGCCATACGGCCCGGCGCGGGGGTGACGGTCTCCGTCACCTCTTTCCAGAGTTTCTTTTCTTCCGGTGACAGGGGGCGGGCGGGGCGCTTGCGGGCCATCTCAGCCTCGCGGGGAGCTCAAGGACGCCGCAGCGCCCGCGGATTTCGGCAGGAGCAAAAAGAGCCGGCCTTGGCCCGCCATCTTGCCGGCGATCTCGCCGGCCGCGCTGCCCGAGCCCATAAAGATGTCACCCCGGATGGGGCCCTTGATGGCCGAGCCCGTATCCTGGGCCACCATGAGCTGGCGGAAGGGTGCACCGCCCGGCAATTCCGTCTCGAGCCAAAGGAGTGCGCCGAGGCCATGGACCGACCGGTCCACCGCCAGCGAGCGCCAGGGGGTGAGCTGGCGGCCTGCCGCGCCCACCGGCCCGAGTTCAGGGTCCGAGCCTTCTATTTCCTGGAAGAAAATATAGGAGCGGTTCTCGTTCAAGATTGCCTGGCGTTTTTCGGGATTGTTTTTCAGCCAATCGCGAATCGACTGCATGGAGATATTTTCGCGGGAAAGGAATCCGCGCGCCGCCATGACCCGGCCGATGGGCGTATAGGGCCGCCCGTTCTTTGCCGCAAAGCCGACCCGCATGGCCGTCCCGTCTTCCATGAGAAGGCGGCCCGAGCCTTGAATATGCAGGAAAAAGGCGTCCACCGGATCGGCGAGCCAGACGAAAGGCGCAGCGCCCGGGCCCACATTGCCCGCCTCGATGCTTGCCCGGTCGGGATAAGGCACGAAACGCGCGCCCTCCACCCGGCCTCTGATGCGTTTGCCTTCAAGCTCGGGATCGAACGCGCCAAGATCGATGGTTTGAAGATCCATGGGCTTGCCGCGCAGGGGAGTTTGATAGGCACCGCCCGGCGAGCGGGCCGCTTTAAATTCCGGTTCGTAATAGCCGGTGAACAGGCCTATCTCTTTTCCGCCCGCTGCCAGCGCATAAGGGGTGAAATGGGTCTCGAAAAAGGCGCGGGCCTCATTCGCGGCGACCCGGCCCGCCTGGGCGCAGGCCCCCGCCCAGGCCCCGGCAAGACCCGAGAGCCCGGCCTTGCCGTCCATGCGCGGGTCGAGCGGCGCGCCGGCGGGGCGGGCGGCAATGACGGGGCAGGTGCGGCGGAAGGCGGCCAGCGCTGCGGCATGATCATCGCCCTGCCAGCCGGGCAGCTCGGCAAAAGAAATCCGGGTGAGAGAGGTTTCCGCCACCGCTTCAGCCCCCTTTGGGGGGGAAGGTGCCTCTGCCTTCTTTTCCTGCTCGGCGCAGGCGGCAAGCGCCAAAGCGGCCATGAAGGCAGCCGCAAACGCCGGTTTGGCAGGGAAAAGGCGCGGCGCGGCCCATCGGCAGATCATCGCCTCAGGCGCCGGCTTCCGTCGCCACGACCTGCCAGTTCGGGTCGCGGCTGCGCGTGTCGCGCTCGAAGGTCCAGATATCGGTGACGGTGTGCACGGTCACCGGATCGCCCTCGACAACGATGCCGTCTTCGTTTTTCGTGACGGTGGATTGTTCGGAGACGAATTTGACGCCGATCCGCGCTTTCGTATCGGCAAGCTTTGCGGTTTTGATGTCCGCCGATTTCAGCCCGATCAGGGCGAATTCCATTTTCAGGTTCTTTTCTTCGCGCGCGCTGATCGCCCCTTCGAAACTCGCATAAACGGGATCGGAGAGCAGCGGGCGCAGCGTCTCGCGGTCCCCTTCGGCATAGGCCGTGACGATCATCTCATAGGCAGCGCGCGCCCCTTCCAGAAATCCTTCCGGATCGAACATGCGGTCGGTGAGGGCAATTTCCGTCAGGCCCTGCTGGGCGCCGGGCTCAACATGCTGCAAGCGCCCGGAAAGCGGGCCCTCCTGCGCGGACGGCATGGCGCGGCCGGGCATGGGTATGACTTTGCCATCGCTCTCCGCCTTGCCCGCAGCGTCGGCCTCCTCCTGCGGGCCGCGCCCGTTCGAGGCCGAATAAGGATCGTAAGGCGGGCGTTCATGACCGGTGCGCTGACCGAGCACGGAGCGCAGCCGCCAGAACACCAGAACCGCGGCGATCAGCAGAATGATATTGAGTAGGTCGAAGCCGTTTCCCATGAAACCGTTCCTTTGGTGCGTTTCAAGCGCGGGGTTTCGCGCGAACGCTCGCTTGCTTTCGGCTCTTGCCTCTAGGCCTTTGTCTCTAGGCTTTTGCCAGCGGTTTTCGAAAGAGCCCGCACGCCGTCTTCTCTTATCAACGGCTCACTTACCGTCCTGTGCTTGGCGCGGTCCCTTTTTCACCACATATGTTCTTTATAACCTAGGCCAAGTAGCGAGCTAATGCCAGATTATCCGCAGAAAAGTGCGCCTTGCTGCCGCAGGCGCGCAAAGAGCGGCTTTTCCGGCCCCATTTGGCGCGAAAAGCCCGCCGCCGGGCGCCGCGCCCATGAAACGACAGAAAGTCCCTGATCTTTATGCCCCTACTCCTTTTTCTTCTTTTCGTTGGCGTTCCGATCGCGGAAATCGCGGTCTTTATCGAGGCAGGCGCCGCCATCGGCGTCATGCCGACGCTCGCCATCGTCATCGCCACCGCTTTCGCCGGGACCTGGCTCTTAAGAGCGCAAGGCCTTGCCACCTTCGCCAAGGCGCAGGCCGCCATGAACGAGGGCCAAGTACCGGTGGAGCAAATGGTGCATGGGCTTTTTCTTGCCGTTGCCGGGATTTTGCTGCTCACGCCGGGTTTTATTACCGATACGGCCGGTCTTCTGCTTTTCGTGCCCTCGATCCGCCTGGCGCTCGGCAAAAAGATTTTGCGCGCGCTGATGGCGCGGGGGCAGGTGCATGTCTATGGCGCAGGTCCGGGCAGGCGGCCCGGCGGAGAAGGCCCGGCCCGCGATCCTTTTTCAGGCGATCCTTTCGGCGGCCAGCCCAGCCGGGGCGGACCCATTATCGAAGGGGAAGTCATCGAAGAGGAGGGCGGGGAGGAGCGCCCCGGCAAGGACAAGCCCAACGGCAAGCCCAATCCCCATTCGCCCTGGCGGCCTTAAGCCAATGCCCCTCCAAGACAGTGCTGCGCGCTTGTGAGGCAGCCCGTTCCGTGTTAGCCAAACCTCCTTTCCTGCATATCGAGAGGCGGATCAGGCATGAGTGAAACGGATACCAACGCGGCAGAAGAAAACGGGCCGCAGCTGCGCGTCGTAACCCAGTATATCAAGGACCTTTCCTTTGAAAGCCCGAACGCGCCGCACTCCCTCACTCAGCAAAGCGGCCCGCCCCAGATTTCCGTTCATGTGGATGTCGGCGTGCGCAAGCTGGCCGAAAGCGACTATGAAGTCGATCTGAAGCTGAACGTGGATGCGAAGTCCGAGGACAAACAGCTCTTCCTTGTGGAGCTTGTCTATTCCGGCATCTTCCGGCTCGCCAACATTCCCCAGGAAAGCCTGCAGCCGGTGCTGCTCATCGAATGCCCGCGTCAGATCTTCCCCTTCGCGCGGCGGATCGTTGCCGATGTGGTGCGCGATGGCGGCTTCCCGCCGCTGATGATCGACCCGATCGATTTCTCCGGTCTTTACCGCCAGCAAATGGCACAGGCACAAGCCGAAGCCAGCGCCCAGGAAACGCCCGACGCATAAACGTCCGGTGCTCGGCACGGCCTTTAGTTTTTCGAGCTGGTCCAGAGCGCGGGCGCGCCGAAGCTTGCGATAAAAGCGGCGTGGCTTTCGCGCTCGGCGTCGCTGAGGCGGGAGTTAAGCGGCTTTGGCCGGGCCTCGCGTTTGGGCAGGTGCGAGAGCCTGCGCATACCGGCCTCGCCGCCTGCATCTTTCTGACCGGCAAGGCCGAGGCCGAATTGCCGCCCGCCCACAAGTTCCAGATAGACTTCCGCCAAAAGCTCGGCGTCGAGCAATGCGCCGTGTTTGGTGCGGTTGGAATTGTCGATGCCGAAACGGCGGCAAAGCGCATCGAGCGAATTTTGCGCGCCGGCGAATTTGCGCCGCGCGATGGCAAGCGTGTCGATGGCCTGTTCATCGGGAAGCGGCGGACGGCCCAGCCGTTTCAATTCCGCGTTGAGAAAGCCCATATCGAAAGCGGCATTGTGAATGACGAGCGGCGCATCGCCGACAAATTCCAGAAACCGTTCGGCTATATCGGCAAAAAGCGGCTTGTCGGAGAGAAACTCGTTGGAAAGCCCGTGCACTTCCAGTGCGCCCGCATCGACCTCGCGTTCGGGGTTCAGATATTCATGAAAGACGCGGCCCGTCGGCACATGATTGTCGAGCTCGACACAGCCGATTTCCACCAGCCGGTGCCCGTCCGCCGCGCTGATGCCCGTCGTTTCCGTATCGAGAACGATTTCCCGCATGGCTTCCCCTCATCACTTGTACCCGCGCGCACCCCCCGCGTGGGATCCGAGTCTAGCCCATTTGCGCCAGCATCTTGGGCAAAATCTTGCCGGGCCGGCCTTGTAATTTATTCACGATTTCTTTGACCTGCTCGAAGGCGTGCTCAAGGCCCTTGTCGGTTTCGACGATGAAATCGGCGCCCGCCCGCTTTTCCGCATCCGGCACCTGTTTGGCATGGATCGCATCGAATTTTTCCGCTGTCATGCCGGGCCGGGCAAGCACGCGCTCGTGCTGCACGTCGTAAGGGGCGGAGACGACGACAATGACATCGACCCGCTCGCGCCCGCCCGTTTCAAACAAAAGCGGAATGTCGAGCAGCACCATGGGCTGATCCTCAGCCATAGCTTTTTGCAGGAAAGCGCGCTGCGCTTCGCCCACCAGCGGATGGACGATGGCTTCGAGTTTTTTCAGCTCATCGGGTTTACCGAGAACGCGCTTGGAAAGCTCCTCCCGGTCGACCATGCCGTCCTTCACCGTGCCGGGAAAAGCTTCCTCGAGCGGGGCGACCGCCGCGCCCCCCGGCGCATAAAGTTCATGCACGGCGGCGTCCGCGTCATAGACCGGTACGCCGAGCCTTGCGAACATTTTGGCGGTTTCCGATTTTCCCATTCCGATCGAGCCCGTTAGGCCGATAAGGAGCACGTCGTTTTTCATATCGTTCTTCTTCGTTCAGTCTGCTTTTTGTCCAAGATCGTCCAGAATGAGCTTGCGCAGAGCGGGCGTGACCTCAGGGCGCACGCCGAACCAGGCTTCGAAACCGGGCACCGCCTGATGCAGCAGCATGCCGAGCCCGTCGACAATGGGATTGCCTCTGGCGCGCGCCGCTTCAAGCAGCGGCGTGATGAGCGGGGTATAGACGATGTCCGTGACCACCGCTTCTTTGCTCAGCCCGCTTAAATCGATATCGAGCGGCTCGCTTCCCTTCATGCCAAGCGAGGTCGTGTTGACGAGAAGCCCGGCGCCCGGCAATGCCTGATTACGGTTTTCCCAATCTATCACGAGAAGCGGGACGCCGAGATCACCTGCCAGTTTTTCCGATTTCAGCCGCGTGCGGTTGATAAGGCGGATATCGTTGACGCCTTCTTCCCAAAGCGCGGCAATGATAGCGCGCGAGGCCCCGCCCGCGCCGACGACAACGGCCGGCTTGTTTTTCTGCCAGGAAGGCGCGCCTTCTTTCAGATTGGCGATGAACCCGTAGCCATCCGTATTGCGCCCTTCCCATCCCTCCTCTGTCTTGACGAGCGTGTTCACCGCGCGCACGCGCGAGGCCATCTTGTCGTGGCGGGGAATGGCGGTAAAGGCCGTCTCTTTATGGGGGACGGTGACATTCGCGCCGATAAAGCCGCGCGCATCGAGACCCTGCAACGTTTCCTTGGCCTCTTCCGGCGGCACGGCGAGTTTTTCATAAACCGCGTTTTCGATGCCGTGCTCTGCGATCCAATGATTGTGGATCAGCGGCGAGCGGGAATGCTCCACCGGCCAGCCGATGACGCAGACCCGGCGCTTGGCATTGGGCGCTGTAGGCGTACCTAAAGATTTCTCACTCATGCGAGGATCACTTTTCTGGCGCGCAATTCTTCCAAGAGCGGCAAAAGCGGCAGGCCGAGGATCGTGAAATAGACCCCGTCGATTTTCTCGAAGAGCTGCACGCCCACGCTTTCGAGCTGATAGCAGCCCACGCTTTTGAGAATTTTCTCCCCCGCCTGGCGCAGATAATGATCGAGAAAGGCGTCGGAGAAATCGCGCATGGTCAAATGCGCGCGGTCCCCATGCGACCAGACGATCTCGCCATCGAGCGCCAGCGTGACGGCGGAATGCAGCGTATGGGTTTTGCCGCGAAAGAAAGACAGGTTCTTGCGCGCTTCTTTCATGTCGCGGGGCTTGTCGAATTTTTTCCCCTCGCAGGAAAGCACCTGATCGGCGCCGATGACAAGAGTGGCGGGCGTGTCGAGGGAGACCGCGCAGGCTTTCAGCCGCGCAAGCTCCATCGCCAGCGCATCGGGCTCGCTGGAAAGGCGCTGTTTGGCTTCCTCCTCATCGACGGGCGAGACGCAAATATCGAAAGGCAGGCCCGCCCCGTGCAAAAGATCGGCGCGCACCTGGCTGGCAGAGGCCAGGAGGAGCGGCAGATGATCCCCCATCATGCATTCTCCTTGCGGGTATAAAGATTGAGCACGGCGGCCGCCGTTTCCTCGATCGAGCGGCGGGTGACATCGATCACCGGCCAGCCATTGCGGCTATAGAGCTTGCGGGCATGGGCGACTTCCGCGGCCACCGCCGCGCGGTCCACATAATCGGTTTCGGTTTTTTCATTCAGCGACAAGAGCCGGTTGCGGCGGATCTGAATGAGGCGTTCCGGATTGGCAACCAGCCCGATGATGAGCGGTTTTTTCGCGGTTTCCAATTCCGCCGGCAAGGGAATGTCCGGAACAAGGGGAATATTCGCCGCCTTGATGCCGCGGTTGGCGAGATAAATACAGGTCGGTGTTTTCGAGGTACGCGAGACACCCACCAGAATGACGTCGGCCTCGTCAAGATCGCCGGGGCTCTGGCCGTCATCATGGGCCATGGTGAAATTGAGCGCCGCGATCCGGTCGAAATATTCCTGATCCATGATGTGCTGGCCGCCGGGCTTGTGCGAAATCTCGCGGCCGAGATACGAGCCGAGCGCATTGATCGCCGGGTCGAGCACGCTGATGCAGGGCACTTCAAGTTCCAGGCAGCGCTTTTCGAGTTTCGCGCGCAAATCATCATTCACCATGGTGAACATGACCATGCCCGGCGCTTCCTCGATTTCCCCCAACGCCCGCTCGAGCTGTTTGGGCCCGCGCACCAGCGCATAGACATGTTCGATCGCCCGCACATCTTCATATTGCGCGCAGGCCGCCCGGGCGACCG
Organism: Tepidicaulis marinus; assembly: GCF_000739695.1. Lineage (GTDB taxonomy): Bacteria > Pseudomonadota > Alphaproteobacteria > Parvibaculales > Parvibaculaceae > Tepidicaulis > Tepidicaulis marinus. The sequence goes on along the minus strand of NZ_BBIO01000001.1, from coordinate 196,343 downwards.
CGTTCAAGGTCTCCCCCGTCGCATCGGAGACAAGATGAAGATGAAAGACGCGCCGTCCGGCCATGTACCTAGTCCTTAAGCCCGGTAAGGCAGCGTGCCTTGCCGGGAAACATCATTGGGAGAGAAGCTACTGATTGAGACCGTGAGGTGCCAGTTTTTTCCCGCCCGCCGGGTTTGCGCCAAACAGAGGACGAACTTGCGCATATAGGCAGGCAGCCTGTGGAAAACTGTGGGTAACGGGGGCAAGGCGGGGAAGGGACAGGCGCCAAAATTTTTGCCCCCGGTAAGATCTTTTCAGCGAACAGACTCGTTCCTCTCTGAACAGATGCGCCTGTGCCCTTGGGGATAAAGAGGATAAGTGCGGATATGAAATTCCGCCTCCGGTTCATTCAGGCCATCCCCGTTTTCCACAACCTGGGCGCTTATATTCAAGCTGTTGGAATCCGGCGCGCTTTTTCACGGAAGCTTGCTTTTGCACATTCGTGCCTCATAGGGCGGAGAAGATTTTAGCGTCATGCTTGATGTGAGCGGAATCCGGACCAAATTTGATCCTCACCATCCACAGGCAACCACTACCCACTACATCCTTTTCATAGATTCTTAGATGGAAGGAGGACTCGTGGATAAACCGGGGACCTCCAAAAAGCGCCTTTAAGGACGCAGCCTTCCAAGGCGCTGCCAATAAGAGGCAGGTGCCTGCGGCAACCTGCAAGCTCGCAATTCAAGACGCGAGCATGTAAGCAAGACGGGAAACAAGATGGCCAGCTCTTTCCCTTAGGCTGGCGCGACAAACAGGCAATGACGTGACCGAGCCCAAGAAGAAATTTCTCGCCGCCCTGGAGGGCCAGTCTTTCGATGTGCCCCCGATCTGGATGATGCGCCAGGCAGGGCGCTATCTGCCCGAGTACCGGCAAGTGCGCAAAGAAGCGGGCAGCTTTCTCGATCTTTGCTATACGCCGGATTTCGCGGTCGAGGTCACGCTGCAGCCGATCCGCCGCTACGGCTTCGACGCTTCGATCCTCTTTTCCGATATTCTCGTGATCCCGGACGCGCTCGGCCAGGACGTGCGTTTTGAAGAGGGGATCGGCCCGGTATTGAAACCCGTGACGGGTCCGCAGGAACTCTCCGCGTTAAGCAAGGACGGGCTGCTCGATCATCTTTCTCCGGTCTTTGAGACGGTGCGCCGGCTTTCCAAGGAACTGCCCCGCGAGACGGCGCTGATCGGCTTTGCCGGGGCGCCCTGGACCGTTGCGACCTATATGGTGGGCGGGCGCGGCTCGCCCGATCAAGCGGCGGCCAAGCTCTGGGCCTACCGCGCGCCCGATGAATTTCAGGTGCTGATCGATCTCCTCATCGAGGCGACGGGCGATTATCTTCTCGCCCAGATCGAGGCAGGGGCGGAAGCCATTCAGCTTTTCGATACTTGGGCAGGGTCCTTGCCGCCGGCCCATTTCGAGCGCTGGTGCGTGGAGCCTGTGCGCCAGATCCGCGCGCGGCTGAAAGAGGCAGCGCCCCATATCCCGGTCATCGCTTTCCCGAAAGGGGCAGGGCCGGCTTATGCGGACTATTTCAAGGCGACGGGGGTGAGCGCCGTCAGTCTCGATACCGCCATCGCGCCTGAATGGGCGCGGGACAATGTGCAGGTTTTGGGGCCCGTGCAGGGCAATCTCGATCCGCTGCTGCTGGTGGCAGGCGGGGAGGAAATGAAAACCGCGGCGGCGCGTATTCTCGAGGCGCTGGGAGATGGGCCTTTCATCTTCAATCTCGGCCATGGCATCGTGCCGCAAACCCCGCCTGAGCATGTGGCTGAGCTTTTGGACTTCATCCGTAATTTCAGGTGAGCAATCCCATGACCGGACGGCGCAAAGTTGCCATCGTATTGATGAATTTGGGCGGGCCGGACAAGCCCGAGGCGGTGCAGCCCTTCCTGTTCAATCTCTTCAACGATCCGGCGATTATCCGCATTCCCAATCCGTTCCGCTTTTTGCTCGCCAAGCTGATTTCAAAACGCCGCGCGCCAATTGCCAGGGAGATTTATGCGGAGCTCGGCGGCGGCTCGCCGCTCGTGCCTTTGACTGAGGCGCAAGGCCGGGCGCTGGAAGAGGTGCTGGCGGACCAGGCGGCGGCGGGGAAAATCGAGGCAAAGACCTTTCTTGCCATGCGCTACTGGCATCCTTTTGCCGATGAAGCGGCGGCGCAGGTGAAAGCCTGGGGCGCCGATGAAATCGTTCTCTTGCCGCTTTACCCGCACTATTCCACAACAACGACCGAATCCTCGTTCAAGGATTGGATGCGCGCGGCAGGGGAAGCCGGACTGAAAGCGCCCGTTCATGTGGTTTGCTGTTACCCAACCGAACCCGGTTTCATTTCTTCTTATGCCGGGCTGATCCGCCCGGCGCTCGAAGAAGCGGGCGGGCCGGAAAAAGCCCGCGTGCTCTTTTCCGCCCACGGCCTGCCGAAAAAAGTCATCGAGGACGGCGATCCTTATCAGGCCCAGGTCGAGCAAAGCTGCGCGGCGATCGTCAAGGAGCTGGCCATTCCGGGTCTCGACTGGCAGACCTGCTATCAAAGCCGGGTGGGGCCGCTCGAATGGATCGGCCCGGCCACGGACAAGGAAATCGAGCGGGCGGGCGCCGAGGGCAAGGCGCTGGTCGTCGTGCCCATCGCTTTTGTCTCCGAACATTCGGAAACGCTGGTGGAGCTCGATATCGAATATGGCAAACTGGCGCGTGAAAGCGGGGTGCCGGCTTATGTGCGGGTTGCGGCGGTGGGCACCGAGCGGGGTTTTATCGACGGGCTGGCGCGGCTGGTGCTTGAAAGCCTGAACAATACCGGCGTGCTTTGCCCGGAAGATGCGCCGGGGCATGTATGTACGGCCGAGCGGGCTATTGCCGGGATTTCCTGACGGAAGAAAAGCCTTCCAGCGGGCTCCAGGGATCAAAACTTAAAAGAGTCGAAACCGGAACGATGGAATTTCTGCAGCCCTTTTATCTCTGGATCAAAGCGTTTCACATCATCTCCGTTATCTTCTGGATGGCGGGAATGTATTATCTTCCAAGGCTTTACGTATATCATTCCGAAACCGAAACAGGATCGGTGCTCTCGGAAAATTATAAGCGTATGGAAGAGCTGCTTTTAAAGCGCATCGTCAATCCGGCGATGGGAGCGACCTGGCTCTTCGGCATCCTGCTCATTCTCACCATTCCCTCGCTTCTTTCCGAAGGCTGGTTCCATGTGAAGCTGACGCTCGTTATTGCTATGTCCGCCTATCACGGCGTGCTGGTAAAATGGTGCCGGCTTTACGGCGCCGATGAGCGCCCGCATACATCGAAATTCCTGCGCATCGCCAATGAAGTGCCGCCGCTCCTGACGATTTTTATCGTGATCATGGTGATTGTGCGGCCCTTTTGACACATTTGTGCGCGGGAGACTGTTTGTAATCGGCGGCTTTTGACGTATATTTCTCCCGTTGGCCGATCACAACGGTCCGGCGCGCCGTTTCTTGTGGCGCCGCCGCTCATCTCCGGGACAGGCATTTCAAAACATTTCTGGGCCGGCAGGTGAGAGCGCGAGAGAGCTCACACAAGGTATTGGCCGTTGGCGGCGTATGAGCCGTTTAGCAGCCGGGCCGGGTGAAGGGTTCCAACTTCCCGCCTTCAGACTTCTTCTCAAATCATTCGAAACGGCTTTACGCGGTTTCTTTCAAGCTCAAGGTCAGCTTCATGCAGCAGATTAAACTGCAGGATCTCAAGTCCAAATCCCCCACGGAACTTCTGGCTTTTGCCGAAGAGCTGGAAGTGGAAAACGCCAGTACGCTGCGCACCCAGGACATGATGTTCGCCATTTTGAAAAAACTGGCCGAACAAGGCATCGATATTATCGGTGAAGGGGTGGTGGAAGTGCTGCAGGACGGGTTCGGCTTTCTGCGCTCGCCGCAGGCCAACTATCTGCCGGGGCCTGACGATATTTACGTCTCCCCCTCGCAGATCCGCCGCTTTTCGCTGCGCACCGGGGATACGGTGGAAGGGGAGATCCGGGGACCGAAAGACGGCGAGCGCTATTTCGCGCTGCTCAAGGTCAACACGATCAATTTTGAATCGCCGGAAAAGACCCGCCACAAAGTCCATTTCGACAATCTGACGCCGCTTTATCCGGATGAGAAGATCGAGATGGAAGTGGACGATCCCACCCTGAAAGATCGTTCCGCCCGCGTAATCGATATGGTGGCGCCCCTCGGCAAAGGCCAGCGCGCGCTGATCGTCGCGCCGCCGCGTACGGGTAAGACGGTGCTCCTGCAGAACATCGCTCATTCCATCACCGCCAATCATCCTGAATGCTATTTGATCGTGCTCTTGATCGACGAGCGGCCGGAAGAAGTGACGGATATGCAGCGCTCGGTGAAGGGGGAAGTGATTTCCTCGACTTTCGATGAGCCGGCGGTGCGCCACGTCCAGGTCGCTGAAATGGTGATCGAGAAAGCCAAGCGCCTGGTCGAACATGGGCGCGATGTGGTGATCCTGCTCGATTCCATCACCCGCCTCGGGCGCGCCTATAACACGGTGGTGCCGAGCTCTGGCAAGGTGCTGACCGGCGGTGTGGACGCCAATGCCCTGCAGCGCCCGAAACGCTTCTTCGGCGCGGCGCGTAATATCGAGGAAGGCGGCTCGCTCACCATCATCGCCACGGCGCTGATCGATACCGGCAGCCGGATGGACGAAGTGATCTTCGAGGAATTCAAAGGCACGGGTAACTCGGAAATCGTGCTCGACCGGAAGGTGGCCGACAAGCGCGTCTTCCCGGCCATGGATATTCTCAAATCCGGCACCCGGAAAGAAGAGCTTCTTATCGACAAGGCCGAGCTGCAGAAGATGTATGTGCTGCGCCGGATCCTCAACCCGATGGGCACGGTGGACGCCATCGAGTTCCTGCTCGACAAGCTCAAGCAGACGAAAAACAATGCCGAGTTCTTCGACAGTATGAATACTTGATCGGAACTTACGGTTACTTGGACGTTAAAACACCCCGGGAATTTTCCCGGGGTGAATTTTTTTAAAGCAGCAATCTTCGTTATTGGAGAATCTTTGGTCCTTTAAGGACCGAATTCCTCCAATCCGCGTTTAAGGCAGCAGCACGCTTGCGCCGGTGGTCTTGCGCCCCTCCAGATCCTTATGGGCCTGGACGGCGTCTTTGAGGGCGTAGCGCTGGTTGACATCGATCTTGATGGCGCCGCGGGCGACCGCATCGAAGACATCGGCGGTGGTGGCGGCAAGCTCCTCGTCGGTGACGAGGTAATCCATCATCGAGGGGCGGGTGACATAGACCGACCCCTTTTGAGTGAGGATACCGAGATTGACCCCGGTGACGGGCCCGGAGGCATTGCCGAAAGTGGCAAGGAGGCCGCGCCGGGAGAGGCAGTCCAATGAGATTTCGAATGTGTCCTTACCGACCCCGTCATAAACCACAGGCACGCCTTTGCCGCCGGTGATCTCTTTCACCCGGGCCACCACATCTTCCTTGGAATAATTGATGACATGGGCCGCGCCATGGGATTTGGCGAGGGCGCATTTTTCATCCGAGCCCGCGGTGCCGATCAGCTTGACGCCCATATCCTTTGCCCATTGGCAGGCAATGAGGCCGACACCGCCGGCCGCGGCATGGAAAAGCACCGTGTCGCCTTTTTTCAAAGGATAGGTTTCCTTGAAGAGATAGCGGACCGTCATGCCTTTCAGCATGAGGGAAGCGGCCTGCTCATCGCTCACCCCGTCCGGCACCTTGGCGATGCGGTTTGCCGGGGCGTTGATCGCCTCGGCATAAGCGCCGAGGGGGCCCGCGCCATAAGCCACCCGGTCGCCTTCTTTCAGGTTCGTCACACCGTTGCCCACCGCCTCGACAATGCCGGCAGCTTCCAGCCCGAGGCCCACGGGCAGGGGCAGCGGGTAAAGACCCGTGCGATGATAGGTGTCGATGAAATTGACGCCGATCGCCTTGTGGCGGATGCGGACCTCGCCCTTGCCGGGGGCGGGCAGCTCGATCTCTTCGAGTTTCATGACGCCCGGTCCGCCGGTCTCGTGGATGCGGATGGCTTTGATCATGGGGCGGTTCCTTTGAAGGGGGCGCGGCAAAGGGATAAGGGAGGCAAGCGCCTCCCTTATCGTCAGCGGCCGTCAACCCAGATTTTTCTTGAAGAAATCGAGTGTGCGCGTGTTCGCTGTCTTTGCGTCGGCGGGGTGATAATGCGCGCCGCCTTCGCGGGCGAAAGCGTGGTCGCGCTCGGGGTAAGTATAGAGCGTGACCTCAGGATGATCCTGCAGCCCGGCAATGATCTGTTCCTGGGCTTCTTTGGGCACGAACTCGTCCTTGCCTGCCACATGCAGCGCGAGGGGCTTTTTGATGTTTTTGGCTTCGCCGAGCAGGTTTTGAATGTTGACGCCGTAATAACCGACAGCGGCGTCCGCATTGGTGCGCGCGGCGGTGAGATAGGCAAGCTGGCCGCCGAGGCAATAACCGACCGCGCCGACCTTGCCGGTGCAGGCATCGAGCCCGCGCAAATGATCGATCGCCGCTTGAATGTCGGTCACGCCTTTATCGACGTCGAACTTGCCGAAAAGATCGAAAGCCTGTTTCCATTCTTCATCCGTCTTATCGGTGATCTGGATGCCGGGCTCGATGCGCCAGAAGAGATCGGGGCAGAGCGCGACATATCCCTGATCGGCCAGCCATTCGGTGATGTCGCGCATCACTTGGTTGACGCCGAAAATTTCCTGAATGACGACGATGCCGGGACCGGAGCCGGATTTGGGCACGGATAGATAGCCCGAAAAATCCCCGTCCGGGCCTTTGATGGTGACGTCCTGTCCTGGCAGAAAATTACCGGGCATGTGTATCTCCCTGTTATGGCTTTTAGAGGCGGCGGCCGCGCGGGGCGCGCCGGTTCGATGTTACTGCGCGCAGCTTAGCTGCTTGGCGCGTGCCCGTCAGCGGGCAGCGCCGAGTTGTTTTTCGAACTCTGCCAGGTCCGTGACCGGCAGGGAACAGGTATCGCCGCGGCAAATATAGGCGGTGGGCTTGCCCTCCTGCTGGGTTTTGCCTTTTGCGGGATGGGCATCCGGCAAGTCGTCTCCCGGCGCCAGTTCCTCAAGCACATAATCGCCAAGCGGGGCGCGGGCGGCGGCGGCGCGGAAAGGAGCCAGCGCATCGCCTTCGCCGATGAGCACGATCTGCACGAGGTTGAGACGGGTATCGAGGCTGACAAGGAAAGAGGCAAGCGGGAAGGCGTTCTGCTCGGCCTCGCCTGCAAAGGCGGCAAGGATCTGATCGGCGCGCTCAAGATAATGCAGCTTGCCGGTCAGCGCATGGAGCTTGACGAGGAGGCCGGGCAGCATGCCGTTGGCGGCAGGCGTTGCATCGTCCTGGACCGTGCGGATACGGGTGATGAGCGCGTCGGCATCATTGGGCGTGAAATAATAACCCCCTTGCGGTTCGGCCCAGTAATGCGTGTCGAGCTCTTCCACCCAGGCTTCGGCCTGCTCGATATAGGCGCGCGCGCCCGTGGCTTTAAAGAGTGCGAGGGCCGCATCGATCATCGCGGCAAGTCCGTCCGCCATGGCGCGGTGCTGCAGTTTCGCCTGCCGCCAGGAATGGAAAAGCCTTCCGCCCACATACATGGTGCCGGTAACGAAGTTAAAGGCGCGCTGGGCAAGCTCCACCCAGTCGCGGCGCTCGAAAGCGGCACCGGCGCGGGCAAGGGCGGCGATGGCAAGACCGTTCCAATCGCTCAAGACTTTATCGTCCCAGCCGGGGCGCACGCGCTCCTCGCGCAAGGCAAGAAGCGCGGCGCGGGAGGGTTTCAGTTCGTTATCGAGGGTGGTATCGAACGGGGCATCCGCGGCATGGAGGCGGTTCGGGATGCTCTTGCCTTCCCAATTGCCGGCAGGGCTAATGTCATAGGCCTGTTTGAAAAGTGCCGCATCCTCGCCAAGGGCGGCATCGATCTCCGCCGCCGACCAGACATAGAACTTGCCTTCCTCGCCCTCGCTATCCGCATCGAGGCTGGCGGCAAAGCCTCCGCCATCGGCGATCATTTCCCGGTTGAGCCAGGTCACCGTCTCTTCGATGCGCGCGGCATAGCGGGCATCGCCGGTGGTGCGCCAGACAAGGGTCAGAAGATCGAGAAGCAGGGCATTGTCGTAGAGCATCTTTTCGAAATGCGGTACGAGCCACTGCGCATCGACAGAGTAGCGGGCAAAGCCCCCGCCCAAATGATCATAGATACCGCCTTCGCACATGTGATCGAGCGCCTTGCGCACGGGGGCAGCGAATGCCTCATCTTCCGTGTGCAGATAGTTGCGCCAAAGCAGCGTCAGAATGCCGGTTTGCGGAAATTTGGGCGCGCCCTGGATGCCGCCATTTTGCGCGTCCATCACCTGCAGAAGCTTGCCTGCGACGCGGGCCGCAAGATCGGGCGGCGGGGTGCCGCGCGCGTCTTTCAACGAGCGGGCCTGCAAGGCTTTCGTCAGCGCGGTGCGATTGGCGTCGACTTTTTGCGGCTCTTCGCGGAAGATGCGCGAAATTTCCTGCAGGATTTGCGGGAAGCCGGGGCGGCCGTAACGCGGCTCGGGCGGAAAATAGGTGCCGCCCCAAAAAGGCTCGCCGTCCGGCGTCAGGAACATGGTCAGCGGCCAGCCGCCCTGTTCGCCGAGCATGTGCAGGGCGGACATATAGATGGCATCGATATCGGGCCGTTCCTCGCGATCGACCTTGATATTGATGAAACGATCGTTCATGAGTGCGGCGATTTCGGGGTTCTCGAAACTCTCATGCGCCATGACATGGCACCAGTGGCAGGCGGCATAGCCGACCGAAAGCAGGATGGGCTTGCCCGAAGCTTTCGCCTCCGCCAGCGCCTCGGGGCCCCAGGGCCGCCAATGCACGGGGTTGTCCTTGTGCTGGAGAAGGTAGGGACTGGTTTGGCTGGCAAGCTGGTTCTGAGCGCGGGTCTGGGTCATGGGGTCCTTGACGTAAGAGGCGCGGGGACGTGAGAGGCGCGGGGGCCGGGCCGCCTGGAGAGGGCGCGCCGGGGGCAGGAAACCGCCCCTCCGATATGTAGCGGACGGTATCAGGGCGGCAAGCTCTATGTCCATGAAGTGATTGCGAAAATCCTGTGGCTGTTGGGCCTTGGGGACAGCCGGACGGGAAGGGCTCGATTCGGAATGGAAACGATCTTTGCGCTCTCTACACCGCCAGGTAAAGGCGGGGTGGCGGTAATCCGGATTTCGGGGCCGGGCGCAGGCGCGGCTATAGAAAAGCTGAGCGGCAGGGAGCCGGGCGCGCCGCGCCAGGCGGTGCTGCGGCGGCTGCGCGATCCGGCAACCGGGGCCTGGCTTGATGAGGCGCTGGTGCTCTTTTTCAAAAGTCCGGCGAGTTTTACCGGCGAAGATGTCGCCGAGCTGCATGTCCATGGCGGGCGCGCGGTGGTGGAGGCGGTGCTCGGCGCGCTGACAAGGCTTCCGGGCCTGGCGCCGGCCGAGCGGGGCGCCTTCACGCGGCGGGCTTTCGAGAACGGGCGCCTCGATCTGACGGAAGTCGAGGGCCTTGCCGATCTCATCGACGCGGAAACGGCAGGCCAGCGCGAACAGGCGCTGCGCCAGATGACCGGAGCGCTGAAGGAGAAGGCGGAAGATTGGCGCGCGCGGCTTATCGCTATGAGCGCCTATGTGGAAGCTGATATCGATTTCGGGGAAGAAGAGGGCGATGTGGGCGCAGGGCTTGGCGCCTCCATTCTGCCGGGTCTGGGCGCGCTCAAATCGGAGATCGAGGCGGTGCTGGCCGATGGCTACCGGGGCGAGCTGGTGCGCCGGGGGCTGGAGATCGCGATTGTCGGCCCGCCCAATGCCGGCAAATCCTCCCTCCTCAATTGGCTTTGCGGGCGGGAAGCGGCCATTGTCTCGGAAGAAGCGGGGACGACGCGCGATGTGATCGAGGCGCGGATGGAGCTTGCCGGCCTGCCGGTGACGATGGCCGATACGGCGGGGCTGCGTGAGGCGGAAAATGCCGTGGAAGCGGAAGGTGTGCGGCGGGCCTTGGCCCGGGCAGAGACGGCGGATTTCCGGATCGTGATGGCAGCGGTCAACCCGGAAGGACACGAGATATTGGGGTCTTTCGAGGAAGCCACGCCGGATGATGTGTGTGTGCTCAATAAATCCGACTATCTGGATTCGGCTCCGGAACAGGTCCCGGTTGCCGGGCTTTGTGGCCGGGAGTTTCTCCCCATATCTGTAAAGAAGGGGCAGGGGCTGGAAGAATTGGCTGCGCTGATCGAGCAAAAAGTGCGCTGTCTTGCCCCCTCAATGGACAATCCGGTGATCAGCCGGGAACGGCACCGGATTGCTTTGCAGGAGTGTGTGGCAGGGCTGGCGGGTGCGGAGCGCTGGCTGGCGGAAGATGATGTGGTGCTTGGTGGTGAGGAATTGCGTCAAGCACTGAGGGCACTCGGGCGGCTCACGGGCCGGGTGGATGTCGAAGAATTATTGGATGTGGTGTTCCGGGATTTCTGTATCGGGAAGTAGTAGAAGCCAGGTGCCGTGGCTTTGATGTTTCACGTGAAACAAAAGGAGTCCGGGTTTTGTGGAAAACTGACGGGGCGGGGCGGCGCGGCCATTCAACCGCATTGACGCCCTCGCCAAAGGGAGTCAGAACAGGGCCGAACTCCCAGGCGGGAGCGCGGCGGCAGGCGAAGAGATGAGCGACATAACAGATTCTTATGATGTGATTGTCATTGGCGGCGGCCATGCCGGATGCGAGGCCGCATCCGCTGCCGCACGCCTTGGCGCCCGCACGCTTCTGCTCACCCATAAGATCGAGACGATCGGTGAGATGTCCTGCAACCCGGCCATTGGCGGCTTGGGCAAGGGGCATCTGGTTCGGGAGATTGACGCGCTGGATGGCGTGATGGGCCGGGTGGCCGATGCGTCCGGCATTCAGTTCCGTCTGCTCAACCGGCGCAAGGGACCGGCGGTGCGCGGTCCCCGCACCCAGAGCGACCGCAAGCTCTACCGCGAAGCCATGCAAAGGGAAATGGCCACACAGCCGGGCCTTAAGGTGATTGCCGGTGCAGTGAACGATCTGGTGGTGGAGAACGGCCAGCTCAAAGGCGTCATCACGGAAGAAGGGCGCCGCTACGGGGCGCCGAAAGTAGTGCTGACCACAGGCACATTTTTGCGGGGCATGATTCACATCGGCCGGGAACGGATTCCTGCCGGCCGGGTCGGGGAAGCGCCGGCGCTCGGCCTATCGGAAAGGCTGTATGGGCTTGGCTTTCAGCTCGGCCGCCTGAAGACGGGAACGCCGGCGAGGCTTGACGGAAAGACCATCGATTGGGCCTCCCTTGAAACCCAGCCGGCGGATAGCCCGCCGACGCCGTTTTCCTTCCTGACCAAGAGCATCACGGTGCCGCAGATCGAATGCGGTATTACCCGGACGACCAAAGCGACCCACGATATTATCGCCGCCAATCTGGAGGAGTCGCCGGTCTATGGCGGCCGGATCGAAGGGCGGGGGCCGCGCTATTGCCCCTCAATCGAAGATAAAGTCGTGCGCTTCGCCGAACGGGAATCTCATCAGATTTTCCTGGAGCCGGAAGGGCTGGATGACGACACGGTCTATCCGAACGGTATTTCGACGGCGTTGCCGGAAGAAGTTCAGAAAGAATTTCTGAAGACCATTCCCGGGCTGGAAAAGGCCGTGATCCGGCGTCCAGGCTACGCCATCGAGTATGATTACATCGATCCGCGCGAATTGCTGCCAACGCTTGAAACAAAGAAGCTGCCGGGGCTTTATCTCGCCGGGCAGATCAACGGCACCACCGGCTATGAAGAGGCGGCAGCACAGGGCCTGATGGCCGGACTCAATGCAGCGCGGGCAGCGGGCGGGGGCGACGCTTTCATTCTCGACCGGGCGGATGCCTATATCGGCGTCATGATCGATGATCTTGTCACCAAGGGGGTGAGTGAGCCCTACCGGATGTTTACCTCCCGCGCCGAATACCGGCTGACGCTCCGGGCGGATAATGCGGACCAGCGGCTGACGCCTTTGGGACTGGAACTAGGCTGTGTGGGGGCGCCGCGGGCGTCGGCCTTCGAAGAAAAGCGGCAGGCACTGACGGATGCAAGGGTGTTGCTGACCTCGCTCGCCCTGACGCCCAATGAGCTCGCCAAACGCGGCCTGAAAATCAATCAGGACGGGGTGCGGCGGACTGCCTTCGATCTGGCGGCCTATCCGGATGTCGGGCTGACCGGTGTCGTAAAAGTATGGCCGGAACTGTCGCAGCTCGATCCGGCGATCCTGGAGCAGGTGGGGATCGATGCGCAATATGCCGGCTATCTGGACCGGCAGGCGGCGGATATTAAAGCCTTCCGCCGGGATGAGGAGCTCCGGATTCCCGTAGATCTGGACTATACGCAAGTGCATGGAATTTCGGCAGAAATCCGCCAGAAACTTATGGATGCCCGGCCAGTTACTTTGGGTCAGGCAGGGCGCATCGAGGGCATGACACCGGCTGCCTTGACGGCGCTTTTGATTCACGTGAAACGTCCTGAAAAGCGCCGGGTTGCGGGCGAATGAGCAGCCATACTAAGAATGTCCAGCAAGTCGTTGATAGGGAATCCTTTTCGGCGGTTCTGCCTGTTTCACGTGAAACATTGGACCGTCTCGCCGCTTACGAGTCCTGTCTGAGAAAGTGGCAGCGCTCCATCAATCTTGTCTCCGCAAGCACGTTGGACGCCCTTTGGGGCCGGCATTTTTTCGACTCCGCTCAGCTTTTGCCTCATCTGCCCGAAAACCTGACGCGGCTCGTCGATCTGGGAAGCGGGGGTGGCTTCCCCGGTGTGGTGCTGGCCATTCTTCTGGCGGACCGGGATGTCGAGATTCATTTGATCGATAGCGACCGGCGCAAAGCGGCGTTTCTGCGGGAGGCGCTGCGCCAGAGCGGCGCCCGGGCGCAGGTCCATACCTGCCGGATAGAGGATTTGGATGCTGGGGCGCTTGGCCCGGTCGATGTGGTGACGGCACGGGCCTGCGCCCCAATGACACAATTGCTGGACTGGGCCGCAGCTTTTTTCACTCCGCAAACGATCGGGCTCTTTTTGAAGGGTCAAGGGGTAGGGGATGAATTGACGGCAGCCCATAAATGTTGGACATTTAAGGCACAGGAAATACCTAGCCGATCCGATCCGGCCGGTACGATCGTCAAGCTTCAGGGGCTCGCGCGTGGAAACACTTGATCAGAACACGGAAGCGCCTGCCAGCACCGGTAAACAAATGCCGGATCAGGGCGTGAAAAAGCCCCGTGTGCTGGTTCTCGCCAATCAGAAAGGCGGGGTCGGCAAAACCACGACCGCCATCAATCTGGGCACGGCGCTGGCGGCGGTGGGCGAGCGGGTGTTGATCGTCGATCTCGATCCGCAAGGCAATGCAAGCACCGGACTCGGCATCGACCGCCAGGCGCGTAAGATCTCTACATATGATGTGCTGATCGGCTCGGCGGTGATCGAGGATGCGATCGTCTCGACCCAGGTGCCGGGGCTCGATGTGGCGCCCTCTACAATGGACCTGCTTGGCGCCGAGCTTGAGCTTGCCTCCGTGGCGCGCCGTTCGCACCGGCTGCGCGATGCACTGAACCGGATGCCGCCTGCGGGCCGCGCGCCGGAGCGGGATGCAAGCCCCATTCAATCACAGCCTTATTCTTATGTCCTGATCGATTGCCCGCCTTCGCTCAATCTTCTGACGATCAATGCGATGACGGCGGCGGATGCCATTCTCGTGCCCTTGCAATGCGAGTTCTTTGCGCTGGAAGGCCTCAGCCAGCTTTTGCGCACGGTGGAGCGGGTGCGCTCCAGCCTCAATCCGAAGCTGGAAATTCAGGGCATCGTGCTGACCATGTTCGACAAGCGCAACAATCTCTCCGGTCAGGTGGCCGAAGACGTGCGCGCCTATCTCGGTGACAAGGTTTATAAGACGGTCATTCCGCGCAATGTACGGATTTCCGAGGCGCCTTCTTATGGCAAGCCGGCGCTGGTTTATGATTTCCGCTGTTCCGGCAGCCAGGCCTATATGCGTCTGGCCTCCGAGATCATTCAGCGCGAGCAGAAATTGCGCAACCGCCCGGCGGCCTGAGCGGGCAATGGACCGGGGCAGGCGGGGTGATGCAACTTAAACGAGTCTCTTAAGACTCTTAAGAAGCCGGGACAAGCCACTGAAAAGATTCGGCTTTGTCCTACTTGGTAGCGCGGGCGCGGCATTTAGATAAAAAGCCGAGGCGCTTAAGGGGGTTGATAGGTACTACCAAAAGTAGTGCTTAGCGCCCGGCAAATTAGATTTGGGCTCGACGGCCCGGCCCGCGTCAGGGGATGCGGGCAGAAGGTGGAGGTAGGCGGTGGCCGAGGAAGCGCAGAGCAAAAGCCGGTTGGGACGGGGCCTGGCGGCCCTGATCGGGGAAGATACGGCAATCGATCTGGGGGATACGGAGGCAGCCGAAGCGCGCGGTATCCGCCAGGTGCCGATCGAATATTTGCGGCCCAATCCCTTTCAGCCGCGCCACACGTTCCGCGAAGAAGATCTGGCCGATCTGACGAATTCGATCCGCGAAAAGGGGATTTTGCAGCCCATCGTGGTGCGCCCGCTGGCGGATGAGGAAAACGCCTTCGAGATCGTGGCCGGGGAACGGCGCTGGCGCGCCTCGCAGGCCGCCCAGCTTCATCAGGTGCCGGTGATCGTCCGCGAGCTGACCGATCATGAATCGCTCGAAATCGCCATTATCGAAAACGTGCAGCGCGCCGATCTCAATGCTGTGGAAGAAGCGGCGGGCTATCAGCGCCTGATCGACCAGTTCCATTATACCCAGGATCAGCTTTCCAAAATGATCGGCAAGAGCCGGTCGCATGTTGCAAACCTTTTGCGTCTTCTCTCGCTGCCGGAAAAAGTGCGCGCCTATATTTCGAGCGGCGAGTTGACGGGCGGCCATGCCCGCGCGCTGGTCGGCCGGCCGGATGCCGAGGCGCTGGCCAAGCAAATCGTCGAAAAGGGCCTGTCCGTGCGCGAAGCCGAAGCGCTGACCCGCAAAGACGGCGCAGCGAAGTCCGGCGGCGGGCGCGGCACGGCGTCCGGCAGCGCTCCCAAGGAAAAAGATGCCGATACACGGGCGCTCGAAAAGAATATTTCCGATGCGCTCGGCCTCAATGTCGATGTCGTTCATAAAGGGGAAAGCGGCGGCGAGGTAAAAGTGCATTACAAGACGCTCGAGCAACTCGATGAGATTTGCCGCCGTCTCGCCCATGGAGGCGGTTCGGGCGGCGGGCTCGTGCGCTGAGTTTTCGAGGGCCCGCGCGCGGGCTGGGGACTTGCGCGGCAGGCCCCGAGCCCTTAAGTTTTGGACATGATGACAGTGATCGCAATGAACCTAGCGCTACGACTTATCAACCCGGCCGCATAAGGCGTGCCGGGCCCAGGGTCGTTTTGTCGTTTCATTGCTTGAGGCTGTTAATGTCTTCTCACATTCATTCGGTTCGTTTTCGCCCTTCCGCGCGCGCGGATATGCGGCATGGCGTCTTGTCTTTTCTTCTACGCGGCCTTTCGCGACTTATCTCGGGCCGCCGGATCAAGTGGACAGCCGGCGGCTCGGTTCGGTCCGTCATTGCTCCTTCCCTAGGAGCGCCGGTATAAGACTTTCCGACATTTGGAATTGATGACATGACACAAGAAAAGAATTTGCCGCCGCGCGATACGGTTTTGCGACAACATAAAAGCGCAATGCCGATCCAGAAATACCGCGCCTTCGAGCCTATCGATCTGCCCGACCGGCAATGGCCGGGCCGTACCATTACCAAGGCGCCGATCTGGTGCTCGGTGGATTTGCGGGATGGCAACCAGGCTTTGATCGAGCCGATGGACAGCCGGCGCAAGCACAAGATGTTCGACGCGCTGGTGAAGATGGGCTTCAAGGAAATCGAGGTCGGGTTTCCGGCAGCCTCCGACACGGATTTCAATTTCGTGCGTGAGATTATCGAGCAGGGAAAAGTGCCTGCCGATGTTTCCATTCAGGTGCTCACCCAGGCCCGGCCCGAGCTGATCGAGCGGACCTTCGAAGCGATCAGAGGCGCGCCGCGGGCCATCGTCCATCTTTATAATTCCACCTCGACGCTGCAGCGCCGGGTGGTCTTCGGCATGGACCGGGACGGCATTACCGAGATCGCGGTGAAAGGCGCCGAGCTCTGCAAGAAGCTGCGCGATGCGATGCCCGAAACGGAAGTGATGTTCGAATATTCGCCGGAAAGTTTCACCGGCACCGAGCTCGACTTTGCCCGCGATGTCTGCGCCGCTGTCATGGATGTCTGGGAGCCGACGCCGGAGCGTAAGGTGATCCTCAACCTGCCAGCCACCGTGGAAATGGCGAGCCCGAACATCTATGCCGACCAGATCGAATGGATGCACCGTAATTTGCCGCGCCGGGACAGTGTGATCCTGTCGCTGCACCCCCATAACGACCGGGGCACGGGCGTGGCCGCCGCCGAGCTTGGCATTCTGGCCGGGGCGGACCGGATCGAGGGGACGCTCTTCGGCAATGGCGAGCGCACCGGCAATGTCGATGTGATCAATATCGCGCTCAATATGTTCACGCAGGGTATCGATCCGCAATTGGAGATCGGCGACATCAACGAGCTGCGCGATGTGGCGATCGAGTGCAATCAATTGCCGATCCATCCGCGCCATCCTTATGTGGGCGATCTCGTTTTTACAGCCTTTTCCGGTTCGCACCAGGACGCGATCAAGAAGGGCATGGCGGCAAGAGAAAAAGCCAATAGCGATATTTGGGAAGTGCCTTATTTGCCCATCGACCCGCAGGATCTGGGACGCAGCTACGAGGCGATCGTGCGCGTCAACAGCCAGTCGGGCAAGGGCGGGATTTCCTATCTCATTCAGCGCGACTTCAATCTCGATCTGCCCAAGGCGCTGCAGGCGAGTTTCTCGAAGGTCATTCAGAAGTACACGGATGAAACCGGCAAGGAAGTTTCCTCCGAGCTCATCTGGGATTTCTTCGAGAAGAAATATCTCACCCGCGCCGAGCCTTTCGAGTTCGTGACTTACCGCACGACGCCGGATCCGCATGCAAGTGAGCGGCGTTTGCTCACCGCCGAGATCAAGGACAAGGGCAAGCTGCGCGAGATACACGGCAAGGGCAACGGGCCGATCGCTGCCTTCGTCAATGCGCTGCGCAGCGAATGCAATGTCGATATGCGTTTGAAGAACTACACCGAACATGCGGTGGGCACGGGCGCGGATGCAGCCGCCGTTGCCTATGTGGAAGTGGAGGGGCCGGACGGTTCCACGATCTGGGGTGTCGGCATTCATCCCAATATCGTGCAGGCTTCCTTGAAAGCGCTGATCAGCGCGGCCAATCAGGCCTCCGATATCTGACGATCCTTCCGCTTTCGGAAGAACCAAAAGGCCGGGCACTGCGCCCGGCCTTTTCTCTTTTTTGAATGCTTGCCTGGACTTACCCTAGCGTCTGCCGGCGCGCGCGCCTTGGCCGATGCGGAAGAGCACCTGAGCGCAGACCGCCCAATCGGGCATGCCCGTTGTCTTGCATTGCCGGTCGGCTTCTTCGAGCAGCATCAGCGCCCGGTCGAGCCGCGCCCGCGTCCATAAGGAAAGCTGGCGTTTGACGGCTGCTTCCCTTCGGAAGTGAAGGGGCGGGCGGATGGTGCGCAACAGCCCGTCGCGCGGGGCACCCGCTTCTGCCTGTCCCGTCAAAAGATGGAGCTGTTCGGCATGGCGGGTGACGGCATTGAGCAGCATGACGGGGCTTGTGTCGGCCTCGCGCGCTTTGATGAGCGCCCGGTCGAGCGAGGAAAGATCGCCGCCGAGAGAGGCGTCTACCACTTCATCGACGCTCATCGCCGCCGTATCCCCCACGCAGGCCTGCACGTCTTCCAGCGTCACCTCGGGCTGCTCGGCGGAGCCCATGTAGAGAATGAGCTTGTCGAGTTCCTGCAACGTGACGCCCCGATCGCCGCCGAGATGGGCCTGAAGATAGTTGGTGGCGGCGGCATCGATGCTAAGCCCTGCTTCTTTCAGCCGTGTGCGGATAACCCTTTCCAGCGCCTGTGCGTCATCGGCATAACAGGCGATGGCGGCGCCGTTTTTTGCGTCCTCGAAGGTTTTGCGCAAAGAGGAGCGGGGCGTGAGCTCGCCCGCCGAGACGATGATCAGCGCATCGCCTGCCGGATTTTCCAGAAAGCTTTTGAAGGTTTTCGAAAGCCCGTCCGCCGCGCCGCGCACACGCACGACGCGCCGCCCGCCCATCATGGAAATGGCGGCGGCTTCATCGGCAAGGCGCGCCGGGTCCTGGCGCAAATCCGCATCGCTCATATCGGTCAGGCGGAAGGGATCGGTGAGATCTTCGAGCACGGTCTTAGCAAGCTGGCGGCAGCGTTCCTGCACCAGTCCCTGGTCGGGCCCGAAAACGAGAATCGCCTGCACCGCGGGATCCGGTTTGCGGATAAAGGCGTCGATTTCCCTCGGCTTCAGCTTCACGGGGCGCGGGTCCTTCTGCAGCTTTCCGCGTCAGCTCCGGCCCTGACGCTCGAAGAAGATGCTCAGCCTGGTGTAGATGTCGCGGGCGGTGTCGTTCGAGACGCGCTCTTCGGCATCGCGTGTGGCGATGACATTGGCGAATTCGGAATCGACGCGGTTATAAGAGGCGACGCTGAGCGCCGTGCCTTTGAAGACAACCTCGCCCAATTCCTGATCGTAAAGCGAGAAGGGTGTTGTCATGCGGATATTGCTGCGGGTCACTTCGGTGTCCTGCTGCACGGCGATGTCGGTTTCGTAAATGGTCGGGGTCAGCGAGAGCTGATAGCGGGTGCCCTGATTGCCTGCCGCACCCATCAGGTCTTCGAGCGTGAATTTCAGATTGCGGCCATAAGACGTGCCGGGCGCACTGACGGAAACGTTTTGCAGCTTGGCTTTGACGGGCGCGCCGCCGGTGCGGTCCGTATAAAGCGGATGGAAGCCGCAGCCGCCAAGGGCAAAACCTGCGGCCACAAGAAGGACCAGAACGGCCCGGCGCTCTTTAAACCACGACATTCACAATCCGTCCCGGCACGACAATGACCTTTTTCGGCGTTTTGCCGTCCAGGGCATTGCGCACCTTTTCCAGGCCGAGAGCGGCTTGCTCCACGGCGGCTTTATCGGCATCGCGGGGCACGGTCACTTCATCGCGCCGTTTCCCGTTCACCTGCACGGGCAGGGTAACGGAGTCTTCCACCAAAAGGCTCTCGTCCGCAATGGGCCAGGGCGTTTCGGCAAGGATCGTTTCATGGCCGAGCGCCTGCCAGCTTTCTTCGGCCAGATGCGGCATCATGGGCGCGGCCATCTGCACCAGCATGTCCACGGCCTCGCGTTTGACCCATTTGCCGGCCGCTTCATCCTGCGGCTTGAAGGCGGAAATGGCATTGGCCAGCTCGTAAATCCTGGCAACGGCCTTGTTGAACTGCAGCGCTTCGATATGGGCGGTGAGGGCGGCGAGGATCTGATGCGCGGTGCGGTGGAGCGCTTCCGCCACTTCATCGAGGGCCGGCATGGGGGCGCCGGGCTCAGCCAGGCTTGCCGGATCGCCGGTGACGATGCGCCAGAAGCGCTGAGTGAAGCGCCAGGCGCCTTCCACCCCTTCTTCCGTCCATTGCACATCGCGCTCGGGCGGGCTGTCGGAGAGCATGAACCAGCGGGCGGTGTCGGCACCGTATTGATCGATAATGGCGGTAGGATCAATCGTGTTGCGCTTCGATTTCGACATCTTTTCGATGGCGCCGACTTTTACCGGTGTCCGAGCTGCTTCATCAAGGAAGGGTTTGCCGTCTTTCCAGAAAAGCTCGTCCGGCGCCACCCAGCGCCCGTCCGGGCCTTTATAGGTTTCGTGCGTCACCATGCCTTGCGTGAAAAGGCCGGTGAAGGGCTCATCGAGCCCCACATGACCCGTCTCTTTCATGGCGCGGGTGAAAAAGCGCGCATAAAGAAGGTGCAGCACCGCGTGCTCGACCCCGCCGATATATTGATCGACCGGCAGCCAGTAATTGGCGGCGGCGATATCGGTCGGCG
Organism: Tepidicaulis marinus; assembly: GCF_000739695.1. Classification (GTDB taxonomy): domain Bacteria; phylum Pseudomonadota; class Alphaproteobacteria; order Parvibaculales; family Parvibaculaceae; genus Tepidicaulis; species Tepidicaulis marinus. Next base: position 176,195 of record NZ_BBIO01000001.1, on the reverse strand, counting down.
TTTCGGCTTTCGGCGAACAGAAGCGGGCGAAATACCAGGAAGAATCGACGAACGTGTCGAACGTGTCGGTTTCGCGCTCGGCCTTGCCGCCGCATTTCGGGCAGGCGACATGTTTCCAGGTGGCATGATGGTCGAGCGGATTGCCCGGCTTTTCAAAGCTCACGTCCCTGGGCAGTTCCACCGGCAAGTCGGCGCGGGGCACCGGCACGCTGCCGCAAGAGGGACAATGGATGATCGGGATCGGGCAGCCCCAATAGCGCTGGCGCGAGATGCCCCAGTCGCGCAGGCGGTAATTGACCGTGCCCTCGCCGAGTTTCAGCGCTTCGAGCTTTTCGATGGCGGCCCGTTTGGCCTCGGTCACTTCCAGCCCATTGAGGAAATCGGAATTGACGGCAACGCCGTCTCCGTCGAAGGCTTCGTTTGCCTCGCCAAGTTCGCTCAGGAATGTTTCAAGCTCCGCGCCTTGCAGTTTTTTCGGCGCCACGACGGGCAAAACGGGCAGGGCATATTTGCGGGCGAAATCCATGTCACGCTGATCATGGGCGGGGCAGCCGAAAATCGCGCCCGTGCCGTAATCCATCAGCACGAAATTTGCGATGAAGACGGGAACGGAATGACCTTCGATGAAAGGATGGCGGGCGCGCAGGCCCGTGTCATAGCCTTTCTTCTCGGCGGTTTCGATCGCTTCCTCGCTGGTGCCGAGCTGTTCGCATTCGCGCACGAAGGCGGCAAGCTTGGCATCTTTTTCCGCAAGTTCGCGGGTCAGCGGATGGCCGGGCGAGAGCGCGCAGAAGGAGGCGCCGAACAGCGTATCGGGCCGGGTGGTGAAGACTTCAAGGGAATAGTCCTTAGACAGACCTTCCACGGGGAAGAAAACGCGCGCGCCTTCGGAGCGGCCGATCCAGTTGGTCTGCATGATGCGGACTTTGTCGGGCCAGCGCTCCAGCCCCTCGAGCCCTTTCAAAAGATCGTCGGCCTTGTCAGTGATCTTGAAAAACCATTGGGTAAGCTCGCGCCGTTCGACGGGCGCGCCCGAGCGCCAGCCCTTGCCGTCGATCACTTGCTCATTGGCAAGCACGGTCATGTCCACCGGGTCCCAGTTCACATAACTTTTCTTGCGGGTGATGAGACCGGCCTCGACCATGTCGAGAAACATCGCCTGCTCGTGGCGGTAGTAAGAAGGATCGCAGGTTGCAAATTCCCGCTCCCAGTCGATGGCAAGGCCCATGGCCTGGAGCTGGCCGCGCATGGCGGCGATGTTCTTATAGGTCCAGTCGGCGGGATGGACCTTGTTTTCCATCGCCGCGTTTTCCGCCGGCATGCCGAACGCGTCCCAGCCCATCGGATGGAGCACGTTGAAGCCGCGGGCGCGTTTGAAGCGGGCAATGACATCGCCCATCGTATAATTGCGCACATGGCCCATATGGATGCGGCCGGAAGGATAAGGGAACATCTCCAGGACATAATATTTGTCCTTGCCCGGCGCCTCGCTTTCCTCGCGCGTGCGGAAACAGCCTTGCCGGTCCCAGGTCTCTTGCCATTTGGGCTCGGCGGTCTTGGCGTTATAGCGGGCGGTGTCGGTCGTATCGGGACTGGCCATGGTCGGGTCGTGCTCTCGAAACTTGGGCGGACGGGGCTATGAACGTGCCGTGCGGGGGCGGGTCCTCAAACAAGAAGCGCGGCTTTTGCGCCGCGCTTCGTTTTGCCCCGTATTTGGCTACACGGCAAGAGGGCCGTCACACGTGCCGCTTAGCCTTCGTCGGCTTCCAGCGTGCTGATCCGTAATTGGCGGGCGCGGATCAGGATCGCGTTTTCAAGCTGGATATGGGTATTGGGATCGACGGAAGCATCCACCCAGCCGCGCTCACTGTCGCGGGCCTGTTTGAAGACGGAGACTTTCAGCCCGTCGGCGCGCAGGCGGCGGTCGAGAATATAGACTGTCATTTTGAAGCGCTCATCGGGGGCCTTGGGATCGGAATACCAGTCCGTGATGATGACGCCGCCGAACGGATCGGCCGAGGCGAGCGGCACGAAGGCCAGCGTGTCGAGCGAGGCGCGCCAGAGGAAGGAATTGACCCCGATGCCCGCGCCGCCGCCGGAGGCTGCGCCGCCCCCGCCGCCGAAGAGCGACAGGCCGTCTTCACCGAAAATGCTCTCCCGTTCCCCGGAAGGACGGGGATTGTTGGGCCCGTAGCCCTTGTCGCTCGATGAAGTGGGGTAGCTTTCATCCTTGTCCGCGCCGGCACAGGCGGCGATGAACAGGCTCAGGAAAATGGCCCCGGCGATGGAAACGAACGAGGAGGCACGAAACGCCAATTTAGGCATGGGAATTTTCTCTTCTGACTTGCGTTCTTGTGGTCTGGCCTGTGGTCTAACCAGTGGTCTAACCCGTCGATCTGGGCGATCGGCACCCAATGCCAGCTTGCCCATGGACCAAAGCCCCAGATTTGGCAGTTCTTATAGCCTGTTTGCCTTCTCCCGTCCAACATAAGCGGGGCTCACACGCGTCTTCCGGCAGGTTTTGACGCCGGGTTCGCCCCGGGCGGACATGTCTGAGGGAGGGCAGATGAGGAAATGGCGCTGACGGGTGTGTGATAAAAACACCACAGATGTGCCTGTGGCGGGCGGCCCGCCCGCCGGAATCCCGGTCCTGCGGTTCAGCTTTCGCTTTTCAATTTCTCGCTAAGGTGTTGTGATCTTTACGCAACATAACCTCAAATTTCCCTCAATACCGGTCGGGTTTGCTTGACGTGTGGCCGGGTCATCTTGATTAATCGGGGTACGCGCTTGGGGGGGCATTCGAATTTGTCGCCCGGCGACGAGAGGATCCAAGAGCTGAAACGTTTGCGGAAGGACCGGTTGGACGACTGGATTGAGGGAACGGGAACACATCCCGGCGACAGCAAGTCTGGTAAGAAAATCCGGTCCGCAAAAACCTGAAGCTCCGAAGATCTCAAGTTATACAGCTAACTGCTGAACTGCGAGGAACAGATGAAAAAGACTCTCCTTGGGACGACCGCTCTGGTCACCGCCGGCCTCGTTGCCGGTCCGGCCCTTGCTAGCGACCCGCTCAACGTCACCGTGAGCGGCTCCTTGATCACCGGCTTCTACTTTGTAGATTCCGATGGCAACAATGACGACACGAAAGTGCCGGTGGTTGCCCGTGACCTGACCGTCAATGCTGAAGGCACGCTGGATAACGGTCTGGTTGCCGGTGCCACGCTGATGCTCGAGCTCGGCGATGACGAAGGCGCGGCCGCTCCGGCTAACGACGACGCGACCTTCCAGGAAGTGTTCGCTTACCTTGAAGGCGGCTTCGGCCGTACGGAAATCGGTGCCACCGACTCCGCTTCCTTCAAAATGCACTATTCGTCGCCCTGGTTCGTGCCGGGTAACGGCGTCGACAGCCCGAACATCTTCAATGGCGGTCCGCAGACTGCTGGCGGTCTTGCTGCCACGCCGTCTTCGCGTACCTCTACCTACGCGCTGCTGACGGAAGACGATAACAAGATTTCGTACTTCACGCCGCGCCTTGCCGGCTTCCAGCTCGGTGTGTCCTACACGCCGGACGTGAACGGCAACAACCCGGTTGCGAACGGCTTCGGCGTTAGCGCTCAGAACAGCGGTGTCGAAGAAGTGTTCGAAATCGCCGCCAACTACGCCGGTGAATTCGGCGCAGTGTCCGTCGGCATTGACGGCTTCTACGGCACGGGCGATGCCCCGGCTGCTGGCGGCGGCGACCCGGAAGAATGGGGCGTTGGTGCCAATCTCGGTTTCGCCGGCTTCACGCTGGGCGGCGCCTGGTACCAGAACGAAGACATTGCCCGCGGCACGCAGTCCACGGCTCTGTCTGGTGATGAAACCGAAGTCTGGACCGCCGGTCTGGCTTACGGCTCGGGCCCCTGGACCGTTGGTACCGCGTACCTCGAATCCACGGGTGAGCGCACGGGCGTTGCTGATACGTCGGTTGAGTTCTGGCAGATCGGTGGCGGCTATTCGCTCGGCGCCGGTGTTGACCTCGGCCTCGACATCCAGCTGATCGAAGACGACAACGGCGCTGGTGTCACGACCGACTCCGAATCCGCTGGTATCGTTCTGGCGATTTCTTTCTAAGACTTCTGAAGTCTTGGGACGGAAGAGAGCGGGCTTTGCCCGCTCTCTTTTTTTGTGCGGACCCCTTTCGTACGTGCTCTGGTCGTGCGTGCTCTGGCGATGCGGGCACATGGCTTTTCCGCGCGCGCCATTGTTGCTAAAAGCAGCAAGCACGCAATTGAAAGGCATCTGACATGGGCGGCATTATCTGGCTCGCATCCTATCCGAAGTCCGGCAATACCTGGCTGCGCTCCTTTCTCTACAATCTTCTGCGCAACACGCCGAAGCCGGCCGACATCAACGAGCTCGATCAATTCTGTCTCGGCGAGTCATCTGCCCAGTGGTATATGCGCCATCTCAAAACGCCGTTTGAGGAACTGACGCCGGAAATCGTCATGAAGGTCCGTCCCTTCGCCCATGCGGATATGACTCAGGCATTCCCTGACTCCGTCTTCGTCAAGACTCACAACTTTCTGGGCGAATGGCACGGCGTGCCGCTCCATAATATGAGTGTCACGGCAGGCGGGATCTATGTTGTGCGCAACCCACTCGATGTCGTGCTGTCCATGACCCACCATTTCGGGCTGACGCTGGAGGAAGCGATCGAGCGCATGGCGAATGAAGGTGCCATTACGACCACAGGCGAGGGGCATGTGCCCGAGTTTCATTCCTCCTGGTCGGCGCATGTGAAAAGCTGGACGCAGCATCCCAACCCGCAGCTTCTGGTTTTGCGCTATGAGGATATGCTTGCCAAACCCCGGCGCGCGTTCAAAAGCGTGACGAAGTTTTTGGGGCTAAAACCTTCCACCGAAAGGCTGGAACGGGCGATCCGGCATTCTTCCTTCAAAGCTTTGAAGGAGCAGGAAGAAAAAACTGGCTTCAAGGAACGCTCGGAACATGCCAAGGCGTTCTTTCGTTCCGGCAAGGCGGAGCAATGGCGCGAGGAGTTGACGCCCGATCAGGTGCGGGCGATCATCGATCAGCACAAAGAGCAAATGGAACGCTTCGGTTACATTCCCGCCGATTATAAAGACTAGGCAGCGCTCAGCTTGCCGTAAAACCGATCCCCCCAATGCCCGCTGCTTTTGTCTGGCAGAGACGGCGGACCGTTTTGTCATTCATGCCGCCCATGGCATAGACGGGCAGGGCGGCTTCCTCAGCAAGGGCTGCAAAGCGCAAAAGCCCGAGCGTTTTGGCGCCGGGATGGCTTTGCGTCGGAAAGACTGGGGAGAGGAGTGCCGCATCGAGCCCCGCGCGGGCCGCGCGGACAAGCGCTTCGGCGGAATGAGCGGCGCCGGTGACAAGCGCGAAACGCTCCAGCGCTTTTGCCGCATAGCCCCTTTTTACCTGCCATTCAGGCAGATGCATGCCGTCGGCGCGCAGATGCGTGGCAAGGCCGAGATCGCCTGCCACAAGAAAGAAGATGCCGCGCCGGCGTGCGGCGCGCCCGGCTTCTTTTGCCAGCTTTATGCGTTCTTCCCTCGCCAGCGCATAATGGCGGAAGATATAGCCGCTTCCCGCAGGCAGGCTTTCCAGCGTCGCAAGGGGACCCGGCGCGCGCGCTTCATCCGACAGCGCCAGCAGATCGGGCAGGTGCGGAGCCTTTGCCCCCATCTCACGCACGCTGCGCATCAGGCTTGCGGAGGGCCGCGCCATGGCATGTCTCCTTTAAAGAAAGGCCGAGATCGGTCTGGACAAGATTAGCAGAATGCCGTTCCTTTGGCCCGTTCCCGTGACGCCTTTTAGAAGGAGCGGCAGATGGCCGGCAATGTGAGCGATAATCTGAAAGCCGTGCAGAGCGATATTGCAAAGGCCTGCCGCAAAGCGGGCCGCGCGGAAGGTACGGTGACGCTTGTTGCCGTTTCCAAAACCTTCGGTGCCGAAGATATCCGCCCGGCGCTTGAAGCCGGTCAGCGCGTCTTTGGTGAAAACCGCGTGCAGGAAGCCCATAAGAAATGGCCGAAGCTGCGCGAAGATTATAGCGGCATCGAGCTGCATCTCATCGGCCCGCTGCAAACCAACAAAGTGAGTGAGGCGCTGGCGCTTTTCGATGTCATTGAAACGCTCGACCGGGAAAAGCTCGCCCGCGCCTTTGCCAAGGAGCGGGAGAAGGGGGCGGACCTGCCCCGGCTTTTCATTCAGGTCAATACGGGCGAGGAAGAACAGAAGGCGGGTATTCTGCCGGAGGAGGCGGACGGTTTTATCAAACTGTGCCGGGATGAGCTTCGCCTTCCGGTCGAAGGGCTGATGTGCATTCCCCCCGTCGATGAAGAGCCCGCCTTGCATTTCGCGCTTCTGCGCAAGATCGCCGAACGTAACGGGCTTAGCGCGCTTTCCATGGGCATGAGCGCGGATTACGAAACGGGGATCGAGCTTGGCGCCACCCATGTGCGGGTGGGCAGCGCAATTTTCGGCGCGCGCACGTAAGGTAAAAGAAATCAGATGCCGATCCGCATCTGGCTATCCGGTCCGCAAAGCTGCAGCAGTTTCAGCATGTCGGCGCGCGATACCGCGACGCAGCCTTCCGTCGGCCCGTAGCCGCCATCTTCTTCTTCGCTGGCGAGATGGAAAAAGATCGCGCTGCCTTTGCCGGGCACGGGCGGATCGTCATTATACCCCAGCACCACCACGACGTCGTAAAGCCCATCCTCGCGCCATAGCTTTTCGGCGCTGGCCGGATAAGGCAGTTTGACGGGCTTATTATAGGCCGGGTCGTCCGGCGCATCGCACCAGCCGTTTTCCGGGTGGATGGGGGTGATGGGCAGATCGGTTTTCGGCGCGTCCAGCCGGTCGGCCCGGTAAAAAACCTCGCGCAAAGGCCAGATGCCGATGGGGGTTGCCCCGTCGCCTTCCTGTTTCTCGTCCGTCAGGCCGCTGCGGCCAAGGGCGCAGGCAAAGCGCAGCGCACCGATTTCCAGCTTGCCGCGATGCGTGCCCGGTTTGGCGGAAACGGTAATATCCATGTTCTGTCCGGCCCGGCTTTTACCTGAGCCTTATCCCAATTTGCGCCTTAGAACCGCTCGTCGGTGCGGGTGCCCGTCTCTCCGCTGAAGGCGGCGCCGAAGCCGGCCGCTTTACCCGCTTCATATTTGTCCAGGGAACGGGCTATGAGTGTCAATGGGTCGATGGCGCCGGGCTGGGGCGGCCAGGCCGCTGCCTCACTGCTGGCAGAGGCGGCGGGTGCGGCAGAGGCCAGCTGCTCAGGCTTTCCCGCCTTCTTTTCGGGAGCGGTTTTACTGGCAGCTTCCGCCGTTTCAGGGCGTTTCAGGGTGCCAGGATCCTTTACGGAGCGCAGCAGCGCGTCCCAACCCTCTTCACTTAGGCTCGGCAGGCCTGAGGCGGCGGCTTTGGTTTCAGCGCTGCCTTGAGTGGGAATCGGTGCGTGCGCAAGCTGGGCGGTCTGCTGCGGCGCGGCTTCCTCAGCCGGTGCGGCAAGTGCCGTTTGCGCCGCAAGGGAAGGGGCGGCGGCCGTTTCAGCGGCGCGCGGCTCATTGGCGGCAAGCTGCGGTCCGGCTTCTTCCTCGCTGCCCAGAAGGGCCAGCGCATGGCCGCCAATATCCTTGCCGGTCGATTCCTCGATCACGGCATTGACGAGGGAGGCGGCGGCGCCGATGGGGCCGCCGTAAATCGCGCCGCCCACCACCTTTGCAGCAGGGGCAATCTCATCGCCCGTCCATTCCCGGTAAAGGGTGGAGACGACGGGCAGGTGCTGAAGCGGATTGATGACATCGATCAGGTCACTGAAAGAAAGGCCGTTTTCCTCCGCCTTTTCCTGACCGTCGACGGCGGGGGGTGTTGCCAGGCTTTGGCGGGTCTCGGCGCTGCGGGTCAGGGAGTTCTGGGCTTTGGCGCCGGTCTCAGGCTGCACCGCCGCGCTTTCCTGCGCCTTGCGCAGATTGGCGGCCCGAAGCTCGGCCAGCGCGTTCGTGCCGCGCTTGTTGCCAAGGCGAAGGTAAAGGGGCAGGTCGGCGGCGGTTTCAAGGCTCATGGTCGGTCGCAATGCTCAGGCGTGATGATTGCTGGAACAGCCGCAAAAAGCGGACCAGACGGGCTGCCAGCTATTTCAACGACTTATGCGGGAAGGGCGCCCGGCACTGCTGCCAGGCGGCAAAATTTGCCGGGCTTTTTCTGCTGAGCGGGCTGGGCTTTAAAGGGTTTTTCTGGAGCCGGACGGGGCTTCCATGCGAAACTCCGCGACAGGTAAAAAGGGCGCTCTTCGGCGCTCCCTCATAGGTCCGGCAGTCTGGTTCAGTCATTTCATGGTTTCTTCTTCCCCGCCCAAATCTGCGCCGAAAAGCGCGCCGCTCAGCCCCGATCAGATCAAGGCCGCGCTGCGCGAGGCCGCCGCTCAGCTCGATGCGGGGGATCTGAAAGGCGCGGGCAAGCTTCTCAATGACATTCGCCGCACGGCGCCCAATCACCCGGACGTCCTGCATTTGAGCGGGCTTGTGGCACTGAGGGCGCAGAACCCGGCGCTGGCGGAAAAGTTCATTCGCCTGGCGGTGGCTCAGGCCCCCTCCCATGCCTTCATGCAGGTGAATTTGGCCAATGCCTTGCGGCGGCAAGGCAAGATCGAGGAAGCGCTGGCGACCTTCGCGAAAGCCGTCTCGCTCGATCCGGCATTTGCCGGGACTTATCTCAACCGCGGCATCCTTTTGTCCGAACTTGGCCGGAAGGATGAGGCCCGGGCGGATTTCGAGGAAGCGATCAAACGCGCGCCGGCTGAGCCGGGCGGCTATGCCCAGCTTGCCCAGCATCATTTGCGCGCAGGCGATTTTCACGCCATGGCGGAGGCCTATAAGCGCGGGCTCGAGGCGCTGCCCGCCCATGCTCATTTCCTGGCCGGGCTCGCCACGGCCTATGAGCGCCTTTCCGATCTTGAAGCCGCCAAGCCGCTGGCGGATCAGGCGCTTGCCGCGCTGCCGCATACGCCCATGGCGCTCAAAGTCTGGGCAAGCGTGACCCGCCGTCTCGGCCGCTTCGAGGAAGTCAAAGACCGGCTGGAAAAAGTCGCGATCGGCCAGTTTCCGCCCCATGCTGCCCGGCTCATTCATGCCGAGCTCGCCCAGGTCTATGACCGGCTGGGCGACACTCAGAACGCTTATTCTCATTTCGCCCGCCAGAACGAGATGGCGAAGAAACAGGCCGCCGCCCAAGGCATCGACAAAGCAAGCTATATGGCGCAGGTGACGGGCCTCACCGAAGCGTTTCAAACGGGGCTCGGGAAGAGCTGGCCGGAGACCGGAAGGGTGACTGAAGGTCACGCCAATGCGCCGGTTTTCCTGGTCGGCTTTCCCCGCTCGGGCACGACGCTGCTCGACCAGATCCTCGATGCGCATCCGGATGTGCAGGTGATCGAGGAGCGCCCGGTGCTGCTGGCGGTGCGCGATGCGGTGGCCGCGCTGCCGGGCGGCTATCCCGGCGCCCTTGAAAAGCTCGATGAGGCGAGCCTTGAGGACCTGCGTGCGCGCTATTGGGCGGCGCTGAGGCAAGAAGGCGCCGAGCTTGAAACCAAGACCGTCATCAACAAATTGCCCCTCAATATTATTCACGCGGGGCTTATTCACCGGGTCTTTCCGGAAGCGAAATTTATTCTGGCGCTCCGCCATCCCCTCGACGCCGTGCTGTCCTGCTTCATGCAGGATTTCGAGGTGAATGCTTCCATGGCGCATTTCCTGGATATCGGGGATGCCGCCAAGCTCTATGAGGCGGTGATGGGGCTCTGGCAGCTTTATGAGGGCCGCTTTGCCCTCGATAAGGTCGCCGTCAAATATGAAGAGCTGATCGGCGATGTGGAGGGCGCGGTGCGCCCGGTGCTGGCGCATCTCGGCCTTGCCTGGAACCCGGCGCAGCTTGAGCATGTGGCCCATGCCAAGGCCCGCGGCACGATCCGCACGCCGTCTTATGCGCAGGTGACGGAGCCGATTTACCAGCGCGCCGCCGCCCGCTATGAGCGCTACAGTGCCTATCTGGAATCGGCGGAGCGCCGCCTTGCGCCTTTTGTTGCGGCTTTCGGCTATTCCTGAGCCCGGCCCGGCAGGGGGAGTGGAGGGGGATATTTACTCTAATGAGATCAAACAGTCTCACATGAATGTGATACCCCCGCTCTCGCTCTTGTGACCGGCAGGGCTTGCCTTTACATCACCGGGATGTTGAGCGCAGTTTATTGCTGCACGCCAGAGATGAGGGGCAGATGAGCACCGTCAAAAAGATCCTGATTGTCGATGATGATGACGCCTTGCGCGAATCGCTCGTCGAGCAACTCGACCTGCATGAAGAGTTTACCTGCATTACCGGCTCCACCGCCGCCGAAGGTCTGGAGCAGGTGCGCTCGGACCATGCCGATCTCGTGCTGCTCGATGTGGGCCTGCCGGATATGGATGGGCGGGAAGCCTGCCGGCTGATGCGCAAAGCCGGGCTGAAAGCGCCGATCATCATGCTCACTGCCGCCGACAGCGATTCCGACACGATCCTGGGGCTGGAAGCGGGCGCCAATGACTATGTCACCAAGCCCTTCCGCTTCGGCGTGCTTCTGGCGCGGGTGCGCGCCCATTTGCGCCAGCACGAGCAGAGCGAGGATGCGGTCTTCGCCATCGGCCCTTACACGTTCAAGCCGTCGGCCAAAGTGCTGGTCGATCCCTCGGAAAAGAAAGTGCGCCTGACGGAAAAGGAAACGGCGATCCTGAAATATCTCTACCGGGCGGGTCAGAAAGTGGTGGGCCGCGACGTGCTCTTGCATGAAGTGTGGGGATACAATGCGGGCGTGACCACGCATACGCTGGAAACGCATATCTACCGCCTGCGCCAGAAGATCGAGCGCGATCCTTCCAATGCCGAATTGCTGGTGACGGAGACGGGCGGCTACAAGCTCATGCCATAAGAAAACCGGGGACATTTCTCTCCCCGGTTTGAATTCCTTCTTCCCGCTTGCGCCTATGTGCGCGAGAAGGGCGCGGTCAGGTGGATCAGCACGCCGAAGACGACAGGCACGGCGGCGAGCGCTGCAATGACGAGCGCGGTCGCGCCGAAGAAGATTACCGCCAGTGCCAGCGCCATGACGATATTCAGACAAACAAGCACGGGCTGGAACGAACCGTTGATGCGGCCATACATGGGGGGCTCTCCTCGAAGAAGCGTTAACGGTTCCCCTCATATGCCTCTTAAGGGTGCGCGCGGGTAGGCGGCGCGCCGCCGCGCGGCGGTTTGCCGCAATTTTCCCTGTTATTATCCCTACTTAGGCGCGGGTCTATCGGCGGGCTCGTCCGCGGTCAGCGCATAAGTGCTGACGAATTCCGGCGGCATGCGCACCGCCCGCCCGCTTTCGATATTGATGCAGACGAAATCGGAAAGGCCGCGCAGCAAGGTCGCGCCTTTTTCGTTGATGAGCTGGAAGCGGCGGCGCAGGCGCAGGCGTCCGTCATTGCCGGTGATCCAGGTGCCCATGCGCAAAGCCTCGCCCTCGAAGGAGGGAGCGAAATAATCCATCTCATGGCGGCGCACAACCATGCCTTTACCGAGTTTGCGGTAGGCATCGAAGTCGAGGCCGAGGGCCTTGGAATGGTCCCAGGCGGTTTTCGCCATGAAGCTCAGATAGACGACATTGTTCGTGTGCTGAAAATCATCGATATGCTCGGGCTTCACCGTCAGGTTCACGATGAAAGGGCTGGGGTAGTCCCATCCTTCAGCCGGTTCGTTCATGCCCGTCATCTTCTTTTCCGTTCTTTACATGCCCGGCTCTACCTAGCAGATTTGACGGGAAGGGGCGAGAGAGCCGCCCTTTTAATAAGTTTGGAGGAAGCGGGCTGTCATGACGGTGGAACGGGATATCGAGGTTTTGCGGCGCACGGCGCTTTTCGCCCGTGTCGATCCCGTGCGCCTCGAGGTTCTGGCTTTTACCGCTGCCCACCGGCGTTTTGAGACCGGTGCGCTGGTGATCGAGCGCGGGCAGCTCCTGGAAGGCGCCTTTGTGGTGCTGGAAGGTTCCGCCGTCATGCTGGGCGAGGATGGGGAGGGCCGGCCCATGGCGTCGCGCCTTGACAGGGGGGACATCATCGGCGAAACCGCCTTGTTGAAGCCCGTGCCCGCCAAAGCCAATGTGCGGGCAGGCGAAGCGCTGGAGCTGATGGAAATCAGCCGCGCGCTTTTCGCCCGCCTTGCGGAAGAATTTCCGGAACTCGCGCTGGGCGTGGCGGCTGCCGCGGCGGACAGGCTCGAAGGGCTCTCCGGTGCGCTGCGCGGGCTTTTGAAAGAGAACAAAGAAAAAGAACAGGGACGGGTATGAGCGAGCGGGCGGCGGAAGAAACGAAAAAAAACCTGATACGGCAAGTCCTGGTACGACAAGTAAAGGCAAGCCCTGGCCGCCCAATATTCAAGCCGCGCTGAAGCGTCAGGCGCCGGCGAGCGCCTATCTCGGTCTTGAAATTCTCGATGCCGACCAAGACGAGCGCTGGGTCAAGGTCGCCTTCAATGCGGGCGAGCAGCTCTGCAATCTGTGGGGCGGCATTCAGGGGGGCATGGTTGCGGCCATGCTTGACGATGTCATGGCCTTTGCGGTGGGGCTCGATCTCGATTGGGGGGAAATCAGCCCGACGCTCGAAATCAAAGTCTCGATGCTGAATGCCGCCCGGCCTGGCCGGATCTATGGCGAGGGGCGGGTGATCAAGCGCGGCAAGTCGGTCGGCTTCATCGAAGGGGAGCTGCGCGATGAAAGCGGCAAAGTGCTCGCGACCGGCAGTTCCACCGCCACCTTCGTGCGGCTGAAACGCGCGGAAGACAAAAAGACCGATAAGAAATAGGCCTTAGTCGGTAAAGGCGTTTTTTTCGATATAGGCGCGGGCCTCATCGCTCAAATGCGTTTCGAAGAGAGCGAGGTGATGGCGGATGCCCGCAAGGAGCGCCTCTTTGTCCATGCGCACGACTTCCTGCGTCTCGCGCAGGAAGCTCGGCCAATAGCGCACCACCATCCAGACATTGTCGGCAAGGGCGGGCAGCTCGCTGCGCGGCATGGTCAGATGGCCGCCGTCGCACATTTGGTCGAAAAAGCGTTTGAGCCGGTCCGTCGTTTCCTTGTAGATGCCGCGCACCCGTTCTTCCATTTCAGGAGAGGTGCGGCCATATTCGGCCGAATCCCGGTAGAGATATTGGAACTCCCACATCTCCTCGAACATCAGCCGGTTGAAGGCGATATAGGAGGTGAGCACCGTGTCGGGGGTCCAGCTCAGCCCCAGGCGCCGGGCGATCTTCTGGGTCAGCAATTGCTGATGGGCGCGCACCAGGTCTTTTTTGGTGCGGAAGTGGTACCAAAGATTGCCTTCCGAAATGCCGACATTTTCGGCAATGCGGGCCGTCGTTACCCCGTCAAAGCCGTGCTCGTTGAAAAGCGTCAGACTGGCCGCGAGTATGCGTTCACGCGTGGTGGGCGCCATTTTTCCTCTTGGGTCTTGTTCTTGTCCTCCCAGCCGGGCCCGGTGCGGCAGGCGCTTGCGCGCCCGGCTTCCGGTCCGGCCCTCCGGGGGGAATGGTGAGGGCTTGCGGGAGTAGGGTCAATGCCCTAAATTAGCGCCATCGGATCATTTTCGAAGAGCAGGAAAACCTGCCCGCCGGGAAAATCACCGGCCATGGAGATGTGAGGAACCCCAGGGAGCGGGCGTCGAGGCTAGCCTCATACCCCCCAGTTGAGCTGCCCCCGGCCGGCGTATTTTGGCCAGGCGCCTGCTTCCACCCCCCCCTTAGGCCGGAAGATCAGATATCGAAGGTGGCAAGCACCGGCGCATGATCGGAGCTGCGCTCCCAGCCGCGCGCGTCTCTTATGACTTCCATGGCGGTGGGTGTGTCGGCCAGCGCCGGCGTGACCCAGATATGATCGAGGCGGCGGCCCTTGTCCGCTTTCGCCCAGTCCTTTGCGCGGTAGCTCCACCAAGTATAGAGCTTTTCTTCATCCGGCACGAAGCGGCGCATCACGTCCACCCAGTCATGAGCCTTCATGACGCGGGCAAGATGTTCGACCTCGATCGGCGTATGGCTGACGACTTTCAGTAATTGCTTGTGCGACCAGACGTCGTGTTCGAGCGGGGCGACATTGAGATCGCCGACCAGGATCATGCGGGCGTTCTTCTTGGCCTTGTGGGATTTGTACCAGCTTTCCATCTCGGTCAGGAAATCGAGCTTGTGCGCGAATTTCTCGTTCACCTCGCGGTCGGGCTCGTCGCCGCCGGCGGGTACATAAAAATTATGCACACGCACGCCTTCTGCCCCATCGATGTCGAGTGTGACGGCAAGGTGGCGCGTGTCGCCTTTCTCGCAGAAGTCGCGCCGCTCTTCATCGCTAAAAGGAATGCGGCTCACCGTGGCGACGCCGTGATAGCCCTTTTGCCCATGAAAGGCGATATGCTCATAGCCTGCCTTGCGGAAGGCCTTGGAGGGGAAAGCATCGTTCGGACATTTCGTTTCCTGCAGGCACAGAACGTCCGGCTGATATTCTTCCAGAAAACGTTCGACGAGATTGATCCGCAGGCGGACGGAATTGATGTTCCAGGTGGCAAGCTTGAGCGGCACGGTACGTCTTCCTTGGTTGCTATGGGCAGGGCGGGAATTCTTCGTCAGAAAATATTATAGGTGCGCCCGGCAAGGCTGACGGGCCAGCGGCCGCGCTCGAACAGGCGGAAGCGGTGGATGAAGGGATGGGTTTCATCGTCCTCTCCGGCAACGACGGCGAGCGCGGCGCAATGGGCCGCTTGCAGCGCCGAGCCCATGGCGGCGGCGAGCAGCTCTTCATCGTCTTCGCCCCAGATGGCGGCGGCGGTCAGCACGGCTTGGCGGATCGGGTCTTCGATGGCGGAAAAAAGATAAGCAAGGCCGACCTCCAGCGCTTCCTGGCTGAGCTGCTCGAGCGCATCGGTGGTGAGCGCGGCGCGCAGGCCTTCTTCGGCCTCCCATCCTTCGGTATCCCAGTCGAGGCTTTCACCGGCCGCCGCCGCTTCTTCCCAGGAGTGAAGGCGGGCCATATGCACATCCGGAAAGCCGAGGCCGTCGAGATAGGCGCGGGCGATCTCGCGCACGGATTTGCGCAAGGGTGTGCCGAGATCCGAAAACCATTGAACGGATTCCGCCAGCCGCGCGAAATCCCGCAGCCGGGCGAGAGCGGGCATCTCCTGGGAGAGCAGTTCCAGTTCCTGATCGGTGGGCGCGCGTTGGGGGTCTTGATTCATCTTGAAGGCTTTGATGTTGGGGTGCGGTGTCCCTTGCGGGGCGGGCCATCTTATAGCGCGAATCGGGGCGCGATGCAGCCCGGCTTTCCGCCCGCGCGTTCCCTCATTCGGGAAGGGACGTCAAATAAACGGGCCGGAAAAGAGTCGTGCCCCGCCTTGGGGGGAGGCGGGGCACGATGCGCTACTTACTGTCAGTGCGCGAAGTGCCAGGAGGGGAAGACCGGCACTTCTTCAGGGAGGAGGAACGATGGCCGGGAGAGGGGGGCTTATCCCGGGCCGGTTCTTTTCCAACCCTGCTGAGACTAGAGATAGGTGTGTCCCGGCCCCAGTTCAACTGGAACCGTTCCAGATAGCTAACTTGGTGTTAAAAACGATTAACTATTAGCTTTTCGTTTTGCGACGGACCTGTGCAAGGGCGCGGAAAATGGTCCTCATATGGGACCCGTGATAATGCAGCCTTGCTGTCCTTTTGAGGGGCTCACTTTTTCTTGTACCCGGGTGTTTCGAGGCCGGCTATCGCGTTTGGGCAAGAAAAAGCGGCGCTTCCGATATCCTGGAAGCGCCGCCCGAAGTTCCGTCCGGTTCTGCCTCTTTACATCGCGCCGAGATCTTTGGCGGTGGCATCGAGCGCCTTGCGGGCGAGCGTGAAAAGCTCATCGAGCTCGGCCTTGGTGATGGAAAGCGGCGGGCTCAGCACCATGGTGTTGCCGATGGCGCGCATGATGAGATCGTTCTCGAAGCAATGATCGCGGCAAAGCCCGCCGGTATCGCCTTCAAAGCGCTCGCGGGTCTTCTTGTCTTTGACCAGCTCGATCGCGCCTAGAAGACCGACGCCGCGCGTTTCCCCGACGATCGGATGATCGGCGAGGGCGTGAAGATGCTTCAGGAAATGCTCCCCGGTTTCCCCGCCCGCTTTTTCGACGAGCTTGTCTTTTTGCAGCACGTCGAGATTGGCGAGCGCCACGGCGCTGGCCACGGGGTGGCCGGAATAGGTGAAGCCGTGCGACCATTCCTCGCCGGAATTGTGCAAGGCATCGCCGACACGCGGCCCAAGGGCGACCGCGGAAAGCGGCTGGTAGCCGGAGGTCATGCCCTTGGCCATGGCCATCGTGTCCGGCACGATGCCGTAAGTGTGGCTGCCGAACCAATTGCCGGTGCGCCCGAAGCCGCAGATCACTTCATCCGCATGCAGAAGAATGTCGTATTTGTGGCAAATCTCCTGAATGACCGGCCAGTAGCTGTCCGGCGGAATGATAAGCCCGCCCGCCCCTTGCACGGGCTCGGCGACGAAAGCGGCGACGTTTTCCGCGCCGATTTCCAGGATCTTTTCTTCCAGCTTCATGGCGATATGCACGCCGAATTCGTTCGGGTCCATGTCCCCGCCCATCCCGTACCAGTAGGGAAAATCGATATGGGCGTGGTTCGGCAGCGGCAGACCGGCTTGCGGATGCATGGCCGAGATGCCCGAAAGCGAGGCCGCCGTCATGGTGACACCGTGATAGGCCTGCTTGCGGGAGATGAAGACTTTCTTTTCCGGCTTGCCCTGAAGGCTCCAATAATAGCGGATGATCTTCACCATGCTGTCATTGGCTTCGGAGCCGGAATTGGCGAAGAAGAACCGGTCGAGCCCGTCCGGGGTCACTTCCGCCAGCCGCTCGCCGAGCTCGGCGGTATAAGGGTTCGTCGTCTGGAAAAACGTATTGTAATAGGGCAGCTCTTTCAGCGCCTTGTAGCCGGCCTCGGCAAGCTCCGAGCGCCCATAACCCACATTCACACACCAAAGACCGGCCATGCCGTCGATGATTTTGTGGCCTTCGGAATCGTAAAGATAAACGCCTTCGGCATGGGTGATGACCCGGGCGCCCTTCTTGGCAAGGGCTGCCTGATCGGAAAAGGGATGCACATGGTGGCGGGCATCCATTTCCTGCCAGCGGCGGGTCTGATTGGAAATCTGTGCGGTTTGCGACATTGAAAACTCCATCCATTACGGAACGTCGGTCGGAAAAAAAGTCCGGCCCAATGCGAAAAACGGTGCCGGAAAGAATTGCGGACGGCGCGGGGTAGCCTTGCCCCTGGAGTTCTATGGGTTGTAGCCAATACGCGCGCACAGGATCAAAAGCTCCTGTTTGGCGGTAAGGCGGATATCTTCGTATCGCAGTTTCATAAGCTCAAGACTAGCAAGCCCGGCACGAAAGGGCCAGCCGTTCCTCTCAGACATTGAGCAGAAGATGCTCGCGTTCCCAGGCGGAAATGACCTGCTGATAGGCGTTGTATTCCACGTCTTTGACTTCCATGAAGACGGTGACGAATTCCTCGCCCATCACTTCTTTCAGTTCGCGGTTCGTGTGCAATTTGCCCAGCGCATCCAGAAGATGCTTGGGCAGCGCGAAGCCGCGGGATTCGTAGGCCACCCCTTCTTTCGGTTTTGAGGGTTTGATCTCGTTCATCATGCCCAGATAGCCGCAGGCAAGCGAGGCGGCGATGGCAAGGTAAGGGTTGGCGTCGGCGCCGGGCACGCGGTTTTCGATGCGCCGGCCTTTGGCGTCGGATTCGGGCACGCGCAGGCCCACGGTCCGGTTCTCCTGCGCCCAGTGCGTGTTGATGGGCGCGGCGTTCCATTTCACGATCCGCCGGTAGGAGTTGACGTTCGGCGCGATCATGGCCATGGCGGTGGGCAGGTGTTTCTGCAAGCCGCCAATGTGGTGCAGGAAGAGTTTCGTGTCGCGCCCGTTGCGCGAGGCGAAAAGGTTCTTGCCGTTCTTGTCCACCACCGACTGGTGGATATGCATGGCCGAACCCGGCTCGTGCTCATAAGGCTTCGCCATGAAGGTGGCATAGACGCCGTGGCGCAGCGCGCATTGGCGCACGGTGCGTTTGAAAAGGAAAGCCTGGTCCGCTAGTTCCAGCGGATCGCCATGGTTGAAATTGATTTCCACCTGGGCGGCGCCCGCCTCATGGATCAGCGTGTCGATGTCGATTTCCTGCGCCTCGCAGAAATCGTACATGTCCTCGAAGATGTTATCGAACTCGTTGACCGCATCGATGCCGTAGGACTGGCGGCCCTTTTCCGGGCGCCCGCTTGCGCCGATCGGCGGCTCGAGCGGATAGTCCGCGTCGATGTTCTTGGCGGCAAGGTAGAATTCGAGTTCCGGGGCGACGACCGGGTACCAGCCTTGATCTTCATAGAGCTTGAGAATGCGCTTGAGCACGGAACGCGGGGCGATGGAGACATTCGTGCCGTCCCGGTTCACCGCATCGCAGATCACTTGCGCGGTCGGCTCGTCATACCAGGGCACCATGCGCACGGTCGCTATGTCGGGCACGAGAATGATGTCGGGCTCGATCTCGCTCAAGATCGCGCTTTCATCGATATAATCGCCCGTCACCGTCTGCCCGAAAATCGATTCCGGCAGGCGCAGCGTTTCGTTCTTGTAGCTTTCGAGAAATTTCGTGGTCGGCAGGATCTTGCCGCGGGCAATGCCGGACATATCCGGCACCATGCATTCGATTTCCGTGACCCTGCGGTCCTTCAACCATTTTTCGATATTCGTTCGCTCGCCCTCAGGCATGTGTCACCTGGTTTTTTGTTTCTTCATCATCTGCTGCCCCTGCATGGCCGCGCACGGCCTCGCCAAAGGCATGAAAGAGTTTAAGCGAAACGGGATTGTCCCAGAACATCCATTCCGGATGCCATTGCACGGCATAGGCAAAGGCGGATGCCTCCTTGACGCGCACCGCTTCGATGGTCCCGTCGGGCGCGCGCGCATCGATTTCCAGCCCCTCGCCCAGCCGGTCGATGCCCTGCCCGTGAAGCGAATTCACGGTGATCTCCCGCTCGCCCGTCAGCCCGGCCAGAAAGCCGCCGGGTACCGTGCTCACCTTATGGGCGGGCCCGTATTGCACTTCCACCGGATCGTCTTTCTTGTCCCGGTGATCGAAGCGCGGGGCATAGCCTTCTTCGCTGGGCTCTTCATGAATGTGTTGATGCAGCGTGCCGCCGAAAGCCACATTGAG
The DNA here is from genome assembly GCF_000739695.1 of Tepidicaulis marinus. Lineage (GTDB taxonomy): Bacteria > Pseudomonadota > Alphaproteobacteria > Parvibaculales > Parvibaculaceae > Tepidicaulis > Tepidicaulis marinus. Next base: position 156,882 of record NZ_BBIO01000001.1, on the reverse strand, counting down.
TTCCTGAAACCCCCGGCAGACGGCGAAAAGCGGCATGCCGCGCTCGATACAGGCCTTGATCAGCGGCAGGGTCAGCGCGTCGCGCTGCTCGTCATGGAGCGTGCCCTCGCGCGAGGCGGGCCCGTCATAATGGCGCGGGTGAACGTTCGACCAGGAGCCGGTCAGAAAGACACCGTCGGCCACGGCGAAAATTTCTTCCAGCGCCAGCGGGTCGGGCATGACGGGAATGAGGATGGGCAGGCAGCCTGCCCCCTCGTTCACGGCCTTGATGTATTTCTCGCCCACGGCATGGAAGGGATGAACGCCCATCATCTTGATGTCGCAGGGAATGGCGACGATGGGCCGTGTCAGGCCCGTTCGGGCGGCGGCGTGTTTAGTTTTTTGGATCATGGTGGCATTAAGCTAACCCCCGCTCCCCCTCCACGGTCAAGAGGGGGCGGCGATCAAGGGTGTGCTTTTCCGGCCATTTGTTTAAGAAAATGAGCGGAGAACTGCCCGCAGGAGACGGCTTAGCGTCCGCCGCCGGAAACCGCCGGGCGGCTTTCGCCTCTAACGACGAAAAGATCGTTATCGGCTTTCTGCCCATACTCGATATTGCGCAAGGCAACGGTGGTCTGAAGGCCCTGGGCATCCGTCACGATCCATTGGCGCAGATGCAGCTCGGGTTCGTCGAAGACGAGGGTGATTTCACCCGGCGCTTCGCCTGTTGCATCGGCAAGCGTGACGCGCAGGATGCCCGCTTCTTCTTCCACGCGGCGCACATCCGCCCGCTCGCGCAGGTTCACCGGATCGGAGAGCAGAATGTTGAGCGGGGTGGCGTTCAAGGGATAGCGTTCGGCGGGGGCTTTTTCGTCTTCCTTGACGATCACCCAGGTGCCGTCGGCAACGACCAGGAGTTCCTGCGGGGCGGCATATTCAAACCGCATCCGGCCCGGCCGGCGCAGATAGAAATTGCCTTCCGAGAGCGTGCCATCCGGGTTGACCTGCAGGAAGGCGCCTTGCATATGGCCGACGGAATTCAGATAGCCCGAAGCGCGGTCCACATCGGCAGCTTCCTTGGCGCTCAGGCCGGCTTCGGCTTCGCTTGCCTCTGCCTGCGCATAAGGGGCGCCGACAAGGACCAATAGCAAAAGCGCAAGGCCTGCAAGCGCGGCAAGCACGAGCTTGATCTGGCGGCGGTTTGCCGCCTGCTCGTCACCGGGATAGCTGTCGTGGTGGTATTTGTCCATGGCGCTCATATAGCGTTCCAATGTGGCGGAAAGAAGGAGGTAGGCGGGCGGGCGCGCGGCATTTGGTTAACCGCGCTTAACTTTTTCCCCTAGCCGTGCCGGGTCAGTAGCGCACACCGTCCCCCGGCTCACCGATCAGCACTTCGCGTTTGCCGGCGTGATTGGCGGGGGAAACGACACCTTCATCTTCCATTTTTTCGATCAGCCGGGCGGCGCGGTTATACCCGATTTGCAAACGCCGCTGGATGTAGGAGGTGGAAGCGCGCTTGTCGCGGCCGACGATCGCCACGGCCTGATCGTAAAGATCATCGCCCGAGCCGCCGCCATCGAGGGAGAAGGGATCGCCCTCCCCGCTTTCATCCTCGGCGGTAATGGCGTCGAGATATTCCGGCACGCCCTGTTTCTTGAGGAACTTGACGACCTTTTCCACTTCCTCGTCGGAAACGAAAGGCCCGTGCACGCGCGAAACGCGCCCGCCGCCGGCCATATAGAGCATGTCGCCCTGGCCGAGCAATTGTTCGGCCCCCTGCTCGCCTAGGATCGTGCGGCTGTCGATCTTCGAGGTGACCTGGAAGGAAATACGGGTCGGGAAATTCGCTTTGATCGTGCCGGTAATGACATCGACGGAGGGGCGCTGCGTCGCGGTGATCATGTGAATGCCCGCCGCGCGCGCCATTTGCGCAAGCCGCTGCACCGCCCCTTCGATTTCCTTGCCCGCGACCATCATCAGGTCCGCCATCTCGTCGATGATGACGACGATGAAAGGCATCGGCTCGAGGGTCATCTCCTCTTCTTCGTAAATTGCCTCGCCCGTTTCCCGGTCGAAACCGGTCTGCACGGTGCGGGTGATCGTCTCGTCGTTTTCCAGCGCTTCGGCGGCGCGGGTATTGTAGCCTTCGATGTTCCGTACACCGAGCTTCGACATTTTCCGGTAGCGGTCTTCCATTTCCTTCACCACCCATTTCAGGGCGACGACGGCTTTTTTCGGCTCGGTGACGACGGGGGCCAGAAGATGCGGAATACCGTCATAGACGGAAAGCTCGAGCATCTTGGGGTCGATCATGATGAGTTTGCAATCCTCCGGCGAGAAGCGGTAGAGGATCGAGAGGATCATGGCGTTGATGCCGACCGATTTACCCGAGCCCGTGGTGCCCGCAATGAGAAGATGCGGCATGCGCGAGAGATCAGCGATGATGGGTTCGCCGCCGATATTCTTGCCCAGCGTCAAAGGCAGCTTGGCGCGGCTGTTTTCATAATCGGCGGTGGCGAGCAGCTCGCGCAGGAAAACGGTCTCGCGTTTCGTGTTGGGCAGTTCGATGCCGATGACGTTGCGCCCCGGCACCACGGCGACGCGGGCGGAAACGGCGCTCATCGAACGGGCGATGTCGTCGGCAAGGGCGATGATGCGCGAGGACTTGATGCCGGGCGCCGGGCGCAGTTCATAAAGCGTGACGACAGGACCCGGGCGCACATTGATGATTTCGCCGCGAATGCCGAAATCGTCGAGCACGCCTTCAAGCATGCGCGCGTTCTGTTCCAGCGCCTCATCGCTCATCACTTCGTCGGCGGCGGGGCGTTTGGCTGCGGTGAGCAGCGAGAGGGCGGGCAGGTTGAAATCCTCGGCGACGAATTTCAGTTTCGGCTGGGCTTCGCGGGCCGCGCGCTTGGAGGTTTTGACCTTGTTTTGCGGCCGGGAGACTTTTACGCGGCGGCGCGCGGCGGGCGCTTCATCGTAAAACGCCTCATCGTCTTCGTAACCGTCCTCATAATCGCCCGCGTCATCGTCTTCCTCGTAAATCTCTTCCGCCGCGCCGCGTTTGCCGAAGAGGCCGGCGCGGGCGCGGTCTTTTTCCTCTTCGCTGAGCGGCGCATAATCGCCCCGGCGCAGCAGGCGGTCCGCCGTGCCGGAGGCAAGGTCGGAGATCTGATAGAAGAGGATGCGCAGGCGCGAGGGTTCGACATCCGGACGGCTTTGCGCGCGGCCCGTTTTGCGGGCCCCTGTTTCGCGCGCGGGTTTTGCGCGTTTGGCCGGGCGGTTCATTTGCACCTCGGCTTTGCGCTCGGCGCGCGCCTCACGCCAATCGAGCCAGCGCTCCTGCAGCGCTTCGATATGCTCGCCTCTTATGTCGGCGGCAAAGGCGAAAAGCGCAAGCGCCAGAAGACCGGCGAGAAGCCCTGCAAGGCCTGAGGCGATTTCCTCGCCGATCGCCCAGCTCAGCGAGTCGATGCCGAGCGCGGCAAGGCTGGAGCCGATAAAGCCGCCAAGGCCGGAGGGCAGCGGCCAGATATCGGGGCTCGGCAAAAAGCTGAAGGCAAGCGCGGCAAAGATCGCCGCAATAAGCCAGGCACCCGTGCGGGCCCAAGGCATGGCGGCAGGGTCATGGCGCAGAAGGCGGATGCCCCAGAGCATGGGCGGCACGGCAAAGAGCAAGGCGGCAAGGCCGAGCGACTGATAAAGAATGTCGGAGAGGACCGCGCCTTCCATTCCCATCCAATTGGCAGGCTCAGCGCCCGTTGCCCGGTTGAGGCTCGGATCGCCCCCGTTCCAGCTTGCAAGGGCGGCAAGCGCAAAGAGACTGGAGCCTGCAAGGGCAAGACCGAATAGCTCCTGCATGCGGTCACGCAGGAAAAGGCGCGCGCCCATGGGAAGCAGGGCGAGCGGGCTGCGCAGGGATTTGAGAACCGCCATGTCCTTGTGTCCTTGTCCTTTGTCGTGCGTGCGGATCGGCGTCTTAGCCGAGCGCGTTTGCGAGCCGTTTCAGCCCGTCTTCGGTCGTGTCTTGCGGATGGACGAGCGCCACGCGGATATAGGCCTCGCCCGGATTGCCCGCTTCATCGTCGCGGGAAAGATATTTGCCGGGCAGCACTTTGACGCCGCCCTTCTCCCAGATCTGCCGTGCGGCTGCTTCCCCGTCGCCGACATCGAGCCAGAGGAAGAAGCCGCCGGCCGGCCGGTAAAAGCCGAAACGGTTGCCGAGAATGCGCTCGGCGGCATCGATCTTCTTTTGATAAAGCGCGCGGTTCTCGGCGGCATGGGCATCGTCGTTCCAGGCCGCCGCCGCCGCCGCCAAAACCGGCAGCGGGCTTTGCGGCGCGGCGATATTGCGGAAGGAGCGGAAGCGCATCATCAGTCTTTTATCGCCCGCGCAAAAGCCGGAGCGCAGGCCCGGCAGGCTGGAGCGTTTGGAAAGCGAGTGAAAGACGATGACGTTTTCAAAAGCATCCCCGCTTGGAGGGACCGGCAGCTCGAGACAGGCAGAGAGCGCGCCCGCAGGCGGTACCTTGTCGTAGATGTCGGAATAACATTCATCCATCGCCAGCAGAAACCCGTGATAGCGCGCGAGCGTGATCAGGCGTTTGAGATAGTCTTTGTCCGCCACCGCCCCTTGCGGGTTCGCGGGCGAGCAGAAATAGACGATGGAGGTGCGCGCCAGAAGATCGTCCGGCAGGCCTTCGAAATCGGGCAGGAAGCCGTTTTCGGGGCGCGCAGCGATGTAGCGGGGCTCGGCGCCTGCGGCAAGGGCGGCGGCGGCGTAGCACTGGTAAAAAGGATTGGGGATCAGGATCGCGGGCTGCTTGCCGGCCTTTTCCGGCGGGCTTGCGAGCAGCGCGATATTGAACAGCGCCTCGCGGGTGCCGTTCACGGGCAGGATCTGGGTGTCGGGATCGACCGCGCCGACCGGCAGATTGAAGCGCCGCCCGAGCCAGCCCGCCACCGCATCGCGGAAGCCAGCCGTGCCGATGATCGGCGGATAGCGCCCGTAATCGGCCTCATGGGCGCGCAGTTCCTCGCGCACGAAATCGGGAAAAGGATGCTGCGGCTCGCCAAGCGACATCATCAAAGGCTCGGCGCCGGGCTTGATGCCGGCCAAAAGATCGTTCAGCCGCGGAAACGGGCTTTCCGGCAATGCGGCAAAACGGTCCTGCGCGTCAGCCATCTTTCCCCCACTTTCCTATCCGGCACGCTGCCGGACACGCCTCATGCGCCGTCATTTTGACGGCACAAGGTTAACATCAATGACTTATGGCATGACCTTAAACCAATGCCAGCGAATCCGTCCAGCTAGTTTAAAGAGTGGATCGGGGGAAAAACCTATGCGTAATCAGCACTTTATCCAGACAATGTGAAGTTTTTTGTTAACAATCTGTTAACTTTTTAGATGAGCGGCCTTTCCTTCGGGCAGGCGGAACGCAAACGCCCGGCCCCGGTTTTGAAACCGGTGGCCGGGCGTTCTGTCTCCTTGGGCCGGATAGGCCGCTTAGCGCGGGGCCATTTCCGATTCCGGGTTGGCGCCGATCTTGTGGATCGAGAGGTCGGCGCCTTGCGCTTCTTCTTCCGGTGTAAGGCGGATGCCCACCAGCAGTTTCAGCGCCCCGTAGACCGCAAAGCCGCCTGCCAGCGCGTAGGCTGCGCCCGCCAGCGAGCCGATGAGCTGGCTCATGAAGGCGACGCCCCCCAGCCCGCCAAGCGCTTCCTGGCCGAAGATGCCGCAGGCAATGCCGCCCCAGAGCCCGCAAAGCCCGTGCAGCGGCCAGACGCCCAGCACATCGTCGATGCGCCAGCGGTTCTGGCAGAGGTTGAAGAAGATGACGAAGATCGCCCCGGCCGCGCCGCCGACCAGCAGCGAGCCGATGGGATGCATGACGTTGGAGCCGGCGCAGACGGCGACGAGACCGGCCAGCGCGCCGTTATGGATGAAGCCCGGGTCGTTCTTGCCGACGATGAGCGCGACGAGAATGCCGCCCACCATGGCTAGAAGCGAGTTCATGGCGACGAGGCCCGAGACCCCTTCCACGGACTGAGCGGACATGACGTTGAAGCCGAACCAGCCCACACAGAGCAGCCAGGAGCCGAGCGCCAGCCACGGGATCGAGGAGGGCGGCACGCCGACGACGCGCCCGTCCGAGGTATAGCGGCCCTTGCGCTGGCCGAGCAGGACGACGGCGCCGAGCGCGATCCAGCCGCCCACGGCATGGACGACGATAGAACCGGCGAAATCGTTGAAGGCGGCGCCGTAGCTTTCGCTCAGCCAGTCCTGCAGGCCGAAATTGCCGCCCCAGACGATGCCTTCATAGAAGGGATAGATGAGGCCGACGATAACGGCGGTTGCCATGGCCTGCGACCAGAACTTCGCCCGCTCGGCAATGCCGCCGGAAATGATGGCCGGGATGGCCGCGGCGAAAGTGAGCAGGAAGAAGAATTTGACGAGATCGAAGCCCTGCTTGGCGAAGGGGCTGCCCTCCGCCGAGCCGTCGAGCACGGCGGCGGAAACGAGGAAATCCACCCCGTAGGCGACCGAATAGCCGACGAAGAAATAGGCGAGCGTCGAAATCGCGAAATCGACGATGATTTTGACCAGGGCGTTGACCTGGTTCTTATGACGGACCGTGCCGACTTCCAAAAACGCGAACCCCGCATGCATCGCAAAAACGAGGATCGCGCCCATGAGCACGAAAAAAACGTCCGCACCCTGCTGGGTTGCTTCCATGATGTGCCTCCGTGTGCCACCTGACGGAGAGCTCGGGTCTTTCTTGCCTTATGGGAGGCTTTCTCCGAGCCCCAATTTCGGGCAATGGAAGGTCCCCCCGCTGCCCGGCTTAAGCATTCTTTTAATCAAGGGCCGTGCCAACCGGCCCTCAGGCCTGTGCAATCCGCTAATCGTTAATGATTTGAAGATGTTAGCCTGCCTGCGCGGCATCTGCACGGGTTTTGGGCAATGCCGGACTTGCCTAAATGCCGGTCATTTGCCCAAAGAGTGCTGCCTAAATCGAAGGCAGAGCGACTGGGCTGCCTGATTTCGCGGCGGCTCGATGCGTCTTCGTCCAAACAAAAAGAGCCCGGACCTTTTGGGGTCCGGGCTCCAGTGAGGACGGGGCCTTCAATGGTGGTGGCACAAGGCCCCGTCCGACCCCGAGGAAGGTCCCCGGAGGGACCTTCGGGAGGGGCTGGGAGGAGAGGTTTAGTAGGCCTTGGAGCCGGTTCCGAATTCGGGATAGGCTTCCAGCCCGATTTCAGCTTTGTCGAGCCCGAGCACCTCGTCTTCTTCCGAGCAGCGCAGGCCGATCGTGAAGCGCAGGGCCAGCCAGAAGGCGAGCGAGGCGACGATGACGAAGGCACCGATCGAGGCCACACCGATCGCCTGGACGGCGAAGCTCGTGCCGCTATTGGTGATCGGCACAGCCATGGTGCCCCAGATACCGGCCAGAAGGTGGACCGGGATGGCGCCCACGACGTCGTCGATCTTCAGCTTGTCGAGCAGCGGAACCGCAACCACGACCAGCGCGCCGCCCAGACCGCCGATGATCAGCGACCAGCCGATGCCCGGCGTCAGAGGTTCAGCCGTGATCGACACGAGGCCGGCCAGCGCGCCGTTCAGCGCCATGGTCAGATCGACCTTCGTGTAGAGGAGCTGGGTGAGCACCATCGCCGCAACCACGCCGCCGGCGGCTGCCATGGTCGTGTTGGCGAAGATGTTGGAGACGGCAACCGCGTCCGCACCCGTGCCCAGCGCAAGCTGGGAAGCGCCGTTGAAGCCGAACCAGCCGAGCCACAGGATGAACGTGCCCAGCGTTGCCAGCGGCATGGAGGAACCCGGCATCGGGTTGATCTCGCCGTTGGCGCCGTATTTGCCGTGACGCGCGCCGAGGATGATGGCGCCGACAAGCGCGGCCCAGCCGCCGACCGAGTGCACGATCGTGGAACCGGCAAAGTCGGAGAAGCCCATTTCAGAGAGCCAGCCGCCGCCCCACTGCCAGGCGCCCTGGATCGGGTAGATGAAACCCGTCAGAACGACCGTGAAGATCAGGAATGGCCACAGCTTGATGCGCTCGGCCAGCGTGCCGGAGACGATCGAGGCCGCGGTGGCAACGAACACCATCTGGAAGAACCAGTCGGAAGAGGCCGCGTAGCCGCCGCCATTGCCGAAAGTGGCGCCTGCTTCTGCGAGCGCGGCGCTGTCGTCCGGGCTCCACAGGCTCAGCGAGCCGATCCAGCCGCCATCGACCCCTGCATACATCAGGTTATAGCCGACGAGGTAATACATGATGCCGGCAATGGCGAAGAGCGAGATGTTCTTCGTGCACTGCATGGCGACGTTTTTCGTGCGCACCATGCCTGCTTCCAGCATCGCAAAGCCGGCCGCCATCCACATGACGAGGATGCCGCCCAAAAGGAACAGGAGCGTGTTGAAGATAAAGGCGGTTTCTTCGGGCGTTTGCGTGAAGGGCTCTTCCTGCGCAAAAGCCGCGCCGGTAAGGGCCATGGACGCAAGCCCCGCGCCGGCAAGTAGTGTGAGTGTCTGCTTAACTCGTGTCATTTCCATTCTCCTACAGGGCTTCTGCGTCAGTTTCACCGGTACGGATCCGCATGACCTGTTCGACCGGTCCAACAAAGATTTTGCCGTCGCCGATCTGCCCGGTTTTCGCGGCCGCGGCGATGGCATCCACCACTCGGTCGGTATCGCCGTCTTTCACGACGACTTCCACTTTCAGCTTGGGCAGAAAGTTCACGGCGTATTCGGCGCCGCGGTAGATTTCCGTTTGGCCTTTCTGCCGGCCGAAACCTTTCACTTCGCTCACGGTCAACCCTTCGATCCCGAGCGAGGTGAGCGCTTCTCTAACGGCGTCGAGCCGGAACGGCTTGATGACTGCCATAACTAGTTTCATCTGCTCTTCCCCTTTTTGACCTTTTGGCCTTTCGCGGCCATCCGGCGGTCCCATCCAGATCGCTCTTTCCAGGAACTGCCGGACGGCTGATGGGGTTTCATTTTCCAAGAAGCGTGCCGGTTTGCCGGAAGACGCCCTAAAGCGTTGAATCCGTTAAACGAATCTGAAGAACTGCCCGCAAAAGGAGCGCTGTGCAGAGCGCAAATATGCACAATTTTTATGCACAAACTTATTGATGATCAAAAAATATGCAGAAAATCGGTAAAGCGGAGTCGGAGTCCGTACTTTTCCTTTGAAACCGATCGGGTAAGCTTAGGCAAAAAGCAGGCGGGGCCTTTCAGGGGGCGGCGCGCCTGCCTGCAAGCCAATGAACAAGAACAACCAACACCTGGGGAGGTGCGGAATGTCCGAAACAAAATCCATGTGGCCTGTCGCGGTCAATGCGGCGGCGGGCCTGTTTCTGGCAGGCGTGATCGTCTGGCAATTTGCCGGGGCGCCGGGCGGCGGCGAGGGCGAGGCGCCGATGCCGCAAATGACGGCAGCGCCGGAAGAAGAAATGAGTGCGCCGGAAGAAGCGGCCCGGCAACAGGCAGCCCAAGAAGAAAGCGGCCCGGCCGCCGTTACCGGCGCGCGCATCGCAAATGCCGATAGCGAGCCTGGTTCCTGGCTTGCCCATGGGCGCACCTATAGCGAACAGCGTTTCTCGCCGCTTGATCAGATCACGGATAAAAATGTCGATAAGCTGGCCCCCGCCTGGGTTTTCGATACCGGCACGACGCGCGGCCTTGAAGCCTCGCCGCTCGTTATCGACGGGGTGATTTATACGACCGGCAATTGGGGCGTCGTCCATGCGCTCGATGCCAAGACCGGTGAAGAGCTTTGGTCCTATGATCCGGAAGTGCCGGGTGAGTGGGCGCGCTATGGCTGCTGCGATATCGTCAACCGGGGCGTCGCCGCCTGGGAGGGCAAGATCTTCGCGGCGAGCTTCGACGGGCGTCTCATCGCGCTCGATGCCAAGGACGGTTCCGTCATTTGGGAAAAGAACACCATTCCGGGTGCGCCTTACACGATCACCGGCGCGCCGCGCGTGGTGAAGGGCAAAGTCATTATCGGCAATGGCGGTGCTGAATATGGCGTACGCGGATATTTCAGCGCCTATGACGCCAATACGGGCGAGCAGCTTTGGCGCTTTTATACGGTGCCGGGAGATCCGTCCAAGCCGCTGGAATCGCCCGCCCTTGAAAAAGCGGTCGATACCTGGAAAGGCGGGCGCTGGTGGGAAGTCGGCGGCGGCGGCACGGTCTGGGATTCCATGGCCTATGACCCCGAGCTCGACACGCTTTATGTCGGCGTCGGCAACGGCTCGCCCTGGACCCGCGAAATCCGTTCGCCGGGCGGCGGGGACAATCTCTATCTTTCCTCGATCCTCGCCATCGATCCCGATACGGGCGACTTGAAATGGCATTACCAGACGACGCCGGGCGATAATTGGGATTACACCGCCACGCAGCACATCATTCTGGCCGACATGGAAATTGGCGGCGAGACGCGCAAAGTGCTGATGCAGGCGCCGAAGAACGGCTTCTTCTATGTGATCGACCGGGAAACGGGCAAGCTGATCTCGGCGGATAATTACATCACCGTCACCTGGGCAAGCCATGTGGATCTTGAAACGGGCCGTCCGGTGGAAAACCCGGCGCTGGCTTACGACAAGACGACGCAAGTGGTGCTGCCGTCCGCCAATGGCGGGCATAACTGGCACCCCATGGCCTATAACCCGAATACCGGCCTCGTCTATATCCCGACGCAGGAGATCGCCGGCATCTATTCGCTGGAGCGGCAATGGCGCGAAGAGCGCGAATATGACGTGAAAGAGAACTGGTGGAACCCGGGCCTAGACTGGGGCGACTATGTCGATGCGATTAATGCCATGGGCGAAATTCCGCTTGCCGCCGGTTATCTGAAAGCCTGGGACCCGGTGAAGCAGGAAGCGCGCTGGGTGGTCGATCTGCCTGCTCCGCTCAATGGCGGCGTTTTGACCACTGCCGGTAATCTCGTCTTCCAGGGCACCGCCGACGGGCGCTTCGTCGCCTATACGGCGGACCGGGGCGAGAAGGTCTGGGAAGCCGATATTCAGACCGGCATCATTGCCCCGCCGATTTCCTATGCGGTGGACGGCGAGCAATATATCGCCGTTATGGCGGGCTATGGCGGCGTCGGTATTGCCTCGGGTGATGCGCGCCAGACGGCGGCGGCCAAATATCAGAACGAAGGCCGTCTTCTCGTCTTCAAAGTCGGCGGCAAGGCCGACCTGCCGGAAGTTGCGATCAAGGATCAGTCGATCCCGGCGCATGAGCCGGTGGAGCTGACGGAAGAACAGCTGCGCAACGGCGAAGTGCAGTTCATGGCTCATTGCGGGCTTTGCCACGGCGCGCTGGCCATCTCCTCCGGCGTCGTGCCCGACCTGCGGCGCATGTCGCCGGCGGTGAAGGAAAACTTCATGGAGATCGTGCGCGGCGGCATGCTGAAGGACCGCGGCATGGCGAGCTTCGGCGATCTTTTGAGCGAGCGCGATGTCAAAGACATTTATGGCTATATCATCAAGCGCGCGCGTGAGGATAGAGAGCGGCTGGCACCTGCCAACTGATTTCAATCCTCCTTATAAAGATGAAGCAAAACGCCGCCGGTTTTCCGGCGGCGTTTTCTTTTAGGTGCTTCAAGGATGCAGCACGCTTTCAAGGCAGCGGCCAAGGCGAAGGAGGCGCTCCTCGCCATGCGGGGCGCCCATCGCCATGAGGCCCACGGGAAGGCCGAGCGTGTCTTTGCCCACGGGCAGCGTGATCGCGGAAAGGCCGAGCTGATTGCCGAGCGTCGTGTTGCGCAGCGCGCTTACATTCGCTTTGCCATAGGCGGCATCGTCTTCCATCAGCCCCTCAATGGGCGGCGGGCTGAGCGAGACGGTGGGCAGGAGTACCGCGTCATAGCCTGCCGTTTCTTCCAGGTAGAGACGGCGCAGTTCCTCGCGTCTTTTCCATTTGGCCCCGAGCGCGGCGCTGTCCGGGTTCTGGCCCATGCGGAAGCGTTTCAGCACGGGGGCGAACATTTTCTCCGGGGCTTTCTCGATCGCCTCTCCCCAAAGCGCATAGGCTTCGGCGGCAAGGAGGTTCGGTGCCTGCCAGGTCAGGGCGTTCATCTCATCCAGCACCGGCAGCTTGGTTTCCTTGATATGGATGCCGCGTTTGGCAAAGAGGCGCAGCGCGTGGTCCACCGCCTCGCCGATGCCGGGGCTCAGATCCTCAAAGCCGATGCCGCGGGCGATGAGCACATGGGTATCGCGTTTCCTTGGATGGGAAAGATCGGGGGCTTTGACGCCCGCCATAAGCGCAAAGAAGAGCGCGGCGTCTTCCACATCCTTGGTGAGCGGGCCTGCCGTATCGAGGCTCGGGGAGAGCGGCACCGTGCCGTGCAATGAGATGCGCCCCGCCGTGGTCTTAAGGCCCGTCAGCCCGTTCCAGCTTGCCGGGATGCGCACCGAGCCGCCCGTATCCGTGCCGATGGAAGCGGCGCAGAGCCCGCGGGCAAGCGCGACGCCTGCCCCGGAGGAAGAGCCCCCCGGCGCGCGCTCGCAGGTTGCATCGAAAGGATTGGGCGGCGTGCCGAAATAGGGGTTGAGGCCGAGGCCGGAAAAGGCAAGCTCTGTCATAGTGGTCTTGGCCAGCGTGACGAGCCCGGCGCGGGCGAGATTTTCGACAAGGGCTGCATCGCGCGCCGGCATGTTCCCGCTGAGGAGCTTCGAGCCGGCGGTGGTCTCGCAGCCTTTCGTGTCGAAAAGGTCCTTATAGGTGATGGGCACCCCGTCGAGCGGCGAGCGGCGCAGGCCTCTTTTTGCGCGCTCGGCGGCAGCCGCCGCTTCGGCCCGCGCGCGGGTGGCCAGGACGTGTGTGAAAATGCGGTCCGAAAACGGGTCGGCCTTAATCCGCGCCAGAAAATACTCGGTCAGCTCGCGCGGATCGAGCGCGCCTTTTTCGATTTCCGCGCCGAGCGCCCGCGCCGGCATGTCGTGATAAGTGCCGCTCATATGGTCCTCTTTTTCCGAACGCTCCTACAATCGGCGGCCTATGGCAAGCATGAGAGCGGCAAATGGCTGCAGCGGTGAAAGCCCGCCCTGCTTTTACTGGACATGGACGCCCGATCGCGTGATTTTGGGGCCATGAGCACAGCGCAGAGCAAACAAGATCCCGAGATGTTCGATATTGCCGTTGTGGGCGGCGGCCTTGTCGGCCTGCCGCTTGCGCTCGGCTTCGCGCAAGCCGGGTTTAAGGTGGCGGTGATTGATGCGCAGGCGCCCGAAGAGGTGGCGCGGGCGGAATTTGACGGGCGCGTCTCCGCGCTCTCTCCTGCCAGCCTTGCCATGTTCGGCCAGCTCGGCGTGCTGCCTCATCTTGAAAACCGGCTTCAGCCTGTCACCGACATCATGGTGACGGACGGTAAAGTGGGCGGGCGCGCCGCGCCTTTCTTTTTGCATTTCGATGCGGCTGACAATGAAGCCGGGCCCCTTATGCATATGGCTGAGAACAGGCATATCCGCATCGCTGCGCAAAAGGCGGCGGAGCGCGCGCCGGACACGCTTCATCAGATCGCGCCCGATGGGGCGGAAAGTTTCGCGCGCGATGCAGGCGGCGTCGAGGTGCGCCTTGCCAGCGGCCGGGTGATCCGCGCGCGTCTTGCCGTTGCTGCCGATGGGCGCGCCTCGCGGCTGCGCGCCTTTGCGGGGCTGAAAACCGTCGGCTGGTCCTACGATCAAATGGGCATCGTGACGACGGTCGAACATGAACTGCCCCATGACGGCACGGCGCAGGAATATTTCCTTCCCTCCGGCCCCTTTGCCATTTTGCCGATGCAAGGCAACCGCTCCTCGCTTGTCTGGAGCGAGAAGACGGCGCTCGCCAAAACCATCATGGCCATGGACGAAGAAGGTTTTGCGCGTGAATGCGCGAAACGCTTCGGCGATTATCTGGGCGCGCACCGCCCGGTCGGGCCGCGCTGGTCTTATCCGCTCGGGCTGCAGCTTGCCCATGACTATGTGAGCGAGCGCATTGCCCTTGTCGGCGATGCCGCCCATGTGCTGCACCCGCTCGCAGGCCAAGGGCTCAATTGGGGGCTGAAAGATGCCGCCGCGCTTGTCGAGGTCACGGCGGAGACGGCGCGGGTCGGGCTCGATATCGGCTCGCTTGCCGCGCTCGAGCGCTATCAGCGCTGGCGCCGCTTCGATGCGGTTTCGCTCGCGCTCGTTACGGACGGGCTTAACCGGCTCTTCTCCAACGATGTGGGCCCGCTCCGGCTGTTGCGCGATGTCGGCCTCGGGCTTGTCGGCAAGCTCGGCCCGGCCCGGCGCTTTTTGATGCGCGAGGCGGCGGGCGGCAGCGGTGATGTGCCGAAGTTGCTTAAAGGCGAGCCGGTTTAAGGTTTTCGCGCTAGCGGTTCAGGCCGCGCTTGGCGAGTTCGGCAAGATAGGTCTGCCATTTCTCGTTCTGGTTGGCGCCGAGCTCGTAAAGATAATCCCAGGTATAAAGGCCGCTATCGTGGCCATCGTCGAAAATCAGGCGCAGGGCATAATTGCCCACCGATTCCAGTGCCTCGATGCGCACATGCTCCTTGCCGGGCACGATCTTCTTTTCATCGCCCCCATGGCCCTGCACTTCGGCGCTGGGGGATTCGACACGCAGATATTCCGCAGGCAGATGAAACTGCGCGCCGTCGTCAAAGGCGATTTCGAGAACCTGCTCGCCCTTGTTCAAATTGACATCGGTCGGCCAGGGGCGTCCCTCACTCATGCCGGGCTGCTCTCTTCATCCAGGTTGCGCGCTTCCTCGGGCAGCATGATCGGAATGCCGTCGCGGATCGGATAGGCAAGGCGCGCCTTTTCCGAAATCAGCTCGCCGCGTTCCTTGTCATAGACAAGCGTGCCCTTGGTGACGGGGCAGACCAGAATTTCCAGAAGCTTGCGGTCGATGCCCGGTTGTGAATCGCCTGTCGCGTTTGCCATCTGTCCCTCCCAAGGACTATTGAAGGTTGGTGCCGTCTTCGCTGTCGCCCGCGAGCGCCATTTCGGTGAGCGCGATCAGCATCTGGTTGCGGTCTTCCAGAGTCTTGGCTTCGAGCAGCGCCTGCTTTTCCGCCGGGCCGTAAGGGCTGATGACGGAAAGCGAATTGACCAGTGTTTCGCTGCCCGAATTTTTAATCGCTTGCCAGTCGGCGCGCAGATCATAGCGCGTCAGATAGCGTTTGAGGACATCCAGAAGCCGCTCGCGGTCCACCTTGTCCGCGCCGGTATCGGCGCTGAGATCGTCCGCATAAGGGCTGAAATCGGCATGCACCTGGCGGAACGGGGTAATCGTGTCGAGCTCCTCTTTCACCTTGAAGCGGCAAATGCCGGTCAGCGTGATGAGGAGGCGCCCGTCTTCGGTTTCCGAAAAGGAGGTGATGCGCCCGGCGCAGCCGACCTTATGGATCGCCGGTTTTGCCGCCGGATCGCCCTGGGCCGCCATGGCCTCCAGCCCGTCGGGCTGGATCATGCCGATCAGCCGGTCGCCCGCGAGCGCGGCATCCACCATGGCCAGATAGCGCGGCTCGAAAATATTCAGCGGGATCTGCGTGCGCGGCAGAAGCAGCACCCCGGCGAGCGGAAAAACCGGGAGGCGCTCCGGCAAATCGGCCGGGCTCCGGTATCGGTCGATAAAGCTCATCGGCGGGCTGCTTTCATGATCGTTTCAATGGCCTCAGCTTCTCACATAGCGCTTAGCTGAAGAGGATCGAGGAAAGCCGCCGCCGGCCGGTTTTCGTCACTTCGTCCATCGGGCCATAAGCCTCGAAAAGCTCCAGAAGCTGGGTGCGGGCGGCCTCATCGTTCCACTTACGGTCATATGTAAGCAGGGTAAGCAGCTCGTCCACCGCCCCTTCCCGGTCGCCGCGGGCATTCTTGACCATGGCAAGCTCGAAACGGGCCTCGTGATCCTTCGGGTTTTCGGCAAGGCGCGCCTCGAGCGCGGAGGTGTCGACGGAGGCGGCTTCCGCTGCCTTATCGGCGAGCGCGATGGCGGCCTGGGCCGAGGAAATGGCGGCGTGCTGGCGCTGTTCGGGCGGGGCGAGCTCCAGCGTCTGCTTGGCGCGCTCCACATCGCCGCTTTTCAAATAGCACTGGGCAAGCCCGGCAATGGCTTCCGGATTGCCGGGCTCTGCCTGCAGGCAGCCGGCGAAAAGCTGGCCGGCGCGGTTCAGATCGCCCGCTTCCAGCGCTTGATGGCCTGCTTCCAGCATCTGCTCGGCCGGACTCGGGCCGACGGGGCCTGCCAGGCGCTCGATGAACTGTTTGAGCTGGCTTTCCGGCAGAACGCCCGTAAAACCGTCCACGGGTTGGCCGTTTTTAAAGGCAAAGACGGCAGGAATGGACTGCACCCGCAGCTGCTGGGCAACTTCCGGGTGCTGGTCGATATCCATTTTGACGAGCCGCACCGCGCCGCCGGCATTCGTCACCAGCTTTTCCAGCACGGGGCCGAGCTGCTTGCAGGGGCCGCACCAGGGCGCCCAGAGATCCAGAATGACCGGCACTTCCATGGAGGCATCGAGCACATCCGCGGCGAAAGTCTCGGTCGTGGTGTCCTTGATCAGGGCGCCTTGAGGGCCGCCCGCCCCGTCTGTCTGGTTTGGCATGACCGGTTCCATGAAACTGTCCTTTCTGGCCCCCGGCCGCGGCAGTCGTTTTTGCAATCGTTTGTTGAGAGCGCCGCTTGCAGGCGGCGCCTGGCCGGGTGTGCCCTAGGATGTAAAGCGGGAAAGCGCGTCCTGCAAGTCGGGGCTTTTCCCGGCGCCGGCGCCGGGCGCGCGGGCGGGCCGGGGCCGGTTCTTCCCGTCCGGTTTTTGCAGCTTGCGACGAAAGAGACGGAGGGAGGGGAAACCTGCCCCGAACGCTCATTTCGAAATTTTGCTTTTACCTTGATATTCACCGTTTTTCAAAGCGCCCGGCCTTAGGCTTAAGACGAACCCGGCGGTCATCCGCCGAGCCGAGGCATGAGGCAGGCATGACAGAAATATTCTCCCGTATCCGCTTTTCCGACATCCGGATGACGACGAAAAGCGCCTTATTGGTCAGTATGTTAATGACCGTTCTGGTGGCGGCCATGGCGGTTTCCACCGAGTGGCAAATGGCCGGTGAAATCGAGCGGCAGGTGAACGCAAAGCAGCAGGACAATCTGCGCGTGGCGGCGAATGAGCTGCGCGAGGCGGTGCCCGAGCTTAACGTTTCATCTGATCACAATGGCGTGATCGAAAAACTCACCATGCCGGCCATTCCCGAGTTCAGCGACCATAAGCTGATCGACCGGATCGGCTATATGACGGGCGAGACGGTGACGGTTTTCGCCTTCGATAAAGCCTCGCAGGATTTCTGGCGCAAGACGACGAATATCGGCGCGTCAGCGGGCAAGCGTGCGGTGGGCACGCCGCTCGGCAAGGACGGCGCGGTCTATCCTGTGATCATGAAGGGGGAGACGTTCCGGGGCGAAGCGAACATTCTCGGCAAGGCCTATTACACGATCTACGAGCCGATCTACAATCCGGCGGGCGACATTATCGGCATTCTCTATGCCGGGGTCGAAAAGGCGGAAGTCGCCGTCATGCGCTCCAATGTGCGCGAGGGCATTTTCATCGTGGCCGGGATCGCGCTGCTTCTGACCATCGGTATCGCCGTCGTCTCGTTCCGGATGATGCTGCGCCCGCTCGTGCGCATCACCGAAACGATCAGCGAAGTGGCCAAGGGCCGCTCGGATATCGATGTGCCTTATCGCGGCCAGGCCGATGAGATCGGCCAGGTGGCGCAGGCCGTCGATGTGCTGCGCGAAAGCGTGGCCGAGCGCCAGCGCCTGCAGACCGAACAGCAGGAACTGGAGCGCAAAGCCGCCGAGGAACGCCAGCAGCTTCTGGCGGGTCTTGCCGGCGACATGGAAAGCCAGGTGGGCGGCGTCATCCGCCAGATCGCCGATGCGGTGCGCCAGATGCGCGAGGAAGCCCATGCGATGAGCCGCCAGTCCGAAGAGACGGGTGCCACGGCGCAGGAAGTGACGGCCCAGGCCGATGCTTCCTCCCAGGATGTTTCGACCATGGCGGGCGCGGCCGAAGAGCTCTCGACTTCGATCGGCGAGATTTCCGGCAATGTGCGCGCGGCAGCAAATCTGGCGGACCGCGTGGCCGGTGAAAGCGGTGACACGTCCGGCAAGGTGGCCCATCTCATGGCTTCCGCCGACAGCATCTCGGAGATCATCGGCCTTATCAACGATATTGCCGAACAGACGAAC
This sequence comes from Tepidicaulis marinus, assembly GCF_000739695.1. Taxonomy (GTDB): domain Bacteria; phylum Pseudomonadota; class Alphaproteobacteria; order Parvibaculales; family Parvibaculaceae; genus Tepidicaulis; species Tepidicaulis marinus. The sequence continues at coordinate 138,638 of NZ_BBIO01000001.1, read as the reverse complement.
CTGCTTGCCCTCAATGCCACGATCGAGGCGGCGCGGGCCGGGGAAGCGGGCAAGGGCTTTGCGGTGGTTGCCTCGGAAGTCAAAGCCCTTGCAGGGCAAACGACGAAGGCGACGGAAGAGATCGAAGCCAAGATTGCCGAGCTTGCCGCCGCCAGCCGCGAGGTGAGCGGGGCGATGGAAAGCATCCGACGCTCGATCACCGAGCTTGGCGAGAACACGACGGGCATTGCCTCCTCCGTCGAGCAGCAGGACGCGGTGACGCAGGAAATCTCCAATAATATCCAGCGCACCTCCGCCGGCTCGCAGGCCGTCTCGAGCGCCATTCAGACGGTGCGCCGGAATGCGGAGGAAACGAAAGAATCCGCCGGCAAGCTGATGTCCGCCGTCGATCTCGTCTCCGGCCAGACCGAGACGCTGGAACAGGCGATGGGAGGCCTTCTCGAACAGTTGCGCCGCAGCGCATAAAGCTCCCAATCGCGCGGCAGCGCATAAAGCTCCAAGGGGCATTGGGGACGGGAAGGGGCGCTTGGCTGTTCAGGCGCCCTTTCTTTATCAGGCCTCTTGTCCGGCCTCCTGCTCTGCTTCTTCGTCGAGCGTCATGAAGGTCACCTCATGACCGCATGCGGCAAGGAAGGCCATGAAGCCGGCCCTCGAAATGGCGGTGGTGGCGCGGTTGTCGAGGGGGTGAAAATAAAGCCGCTCATGGGCCTCAAGGCCTTTATCGAAGACGGGGCGCACGCGGTGTGCTTTATCGTTGGCAAGCGCGAAGGGTGTGACGGAGCCCGGTTTGACGCCGAGCACCTCTTCCATCAGTTCGGCACTGGCAAAGGAAAGCCGGGCGGCGCCCTCCATGCGCTTATAAAGCCTGTTGAGGCGGATCTTCGTTTCCTCCAGCGCCACGATGAGCCAGAGCTGGCCCTCCCGGTCCTTCAGAAAGAGGTTCTTGAAATGCCCGCCCGGCGCCATGTCCCGCCGCCAGGCCTGGCTTTCCTCCACGGTGTGGAGCGGGGGATGTTCCACCGTCTCGGTTTCAAGGCCGAGGGAAGCAAGATGGGCGAGCAGATCTTCCTTGCAGGTCAGCATGGGTCTCTTCCGGTTTGAAAAGGCTCGGGCGGTTCGAAAAGGCGCGGGCCGTTTGCGTGGGAGAAGATTTACGTTCCGGCCCTATTCTTTGTCAAAACCGGGCGCCGAAACCCGGCGTCTCTTGTTCCGGGCCGGGGCGCGGGACAAGCCGGGAGCGGCAAAACCCCCTAAATAGCCCGAAAATAGTGCCTAAATCGGGCTTGCAATCGCGCGCCGTCTCAGGCATATAACGGCCCTCGACAGCGCCTCGTTTGGGGCGCTTCTCCCGGTGGGCGGGCGTAGCTCAGGGGTAGAGCACAACCTTGCCAAGGTTGGGGTCGTGAGTTCGAATCTCATCGCCCGCTCCATTTTCCTTCTCGGTATATTCAGCTTTTTGAACGCCAGCGCCGCGGCGCGCATGGCGCCGCTTGCGCTTATCCTTCCAGGATTTGAGCGAGGGGCACTTCCTGCAAGAGCGCTTCACCTTTGGAAAAGCGGGCAAGGTTATCGAGAAAGAGCGTGTCGTTCTGAATTTCCGAGACGGGGCTCCAGGCGGCGCAATGGGCCGTGAGGCGCACACGCGGATGCGCCCAGAAGGCGCTTTCGGTGGGCAGCGGCTCGGTCTCGAAAACATCAAGCAGCGCGGCGGCGGGGCGCGCCTCATCCAACCCTTTCAAAAGGGCGGCTTCATCGACAAGCCCGCCCCGGCCGATATTGACAAGGATCGCGTCTTCTTTGAGGCGGGAGAGAAAATCCGCATTCACGAGGTGGCGCGTCGTCTCATCGAGCGGGCAGGCGAGCACGATTACATCCATCTTGCCGAGCGCCTCATTCACCTCTGCCGGTGTGATGACTTCATCCGCGCCGGGGGACGGCTTTGCCGAACGGCGCACGCCGGTGACATGGGCGCCGAAGCCTTGTGCCCGCGCGCCGATGGTAGAGCCGATATTGCCGAGGCCGATGACGAGCCAGTTCGTGCCCCAGACCGTGCGGAAGCCAAGGCGCTGCCATTTCTTTTCCGCCTGAGCGGCGCGGCGCTCGGCAATGGGCTGCAATTCGGCCATGACGCTTGCTATCACATATTCGGCGATGGGAATGGAATGGGCGTTCGAATTGCAGAAGGCCTCCGTCTTCTTGGCGATGTCCTTGAAAATCGGATGATCGAAACCGGCGGCGCCCGACTGCACCCATTTGAGAGTGCCGCCCGCCAGCAGCGTTTCGACGAACGGAAAAATGCTTTTCGTCATCAGGATGTCGGTGCTCAGCCAGGCGGCATCGGGCTTTGCGTCGCCCTTGGCGAGCGCCTTGCCCTCTTCCTGAATTTCGCCTTCCGGTGTGACGATCAGCGGGGTGAAACCTGAAGTGATTTTCTTGGCCCGTTCGCCCACCCGTTCAAAAGCGGTTTTGCCCATCAGCACGCGCATGACCCATCCTCCCGTCTCGTTCATTCATTCGTTGGCCGAGTTATACCGTGCGAAGCCGGCTCTGTCTTGAACCTGTCATGGAGGCGCGCTACGCCGCGTCTGCTTTTTAAGTTGCGCCGGCGCGCAAGATCGTCAGGCTAGGCAGGGGATCAAGGGGGAGCCATGAGCGCGCAAGAAGAAACGGTCACGCAAGCCATTACGCAAGACGGCGATCACTTGACGGTGAGCGGCGGCACACCGGCCTCCTCGCTCGGGCGCTTTTCCTGGGCGATGTTCGATTTCGCCAATCAGCCTTATTACACGCTGATCACGACATTTATCTTCGCGCCTTATTTCGCCTCCGGCTTCATCGGCGATGCGGTGCGCGGGCAGGAGCTTTGGGGTTATACGCAGTCCATGGCCGGGCTCGTCATCGCGCTGGGCTCGCCCATTCTCGGGGCGATCGCGGACCAGACCGGCGCGCGCAAACCCTGGCTTGCGTTTTTCTCGCTTGTCTTTGCCGCTGCCATCTCCTGCCTCTGGTTCGCCATGCCCGGCGCGCCTGAGGGCGCGTTCTTCATCATGGGCGCGGTGGTGGTTGCCGCGTTTTCCATGGAATTTGCCATCGTCTTTAACAACGCCATGCTGCCCGCCATCGTGCCGGAAAAGAAGATGGGGCGGCTGTCCGGTTTCGGCTGGGGTATCGGCTATGTGGGCGGGCTCATCGCGCTTTTTATCGTGCTGCTTTTGATGGTGGCGAATGAAGAAACGGGCAAGACGCTGGCGGGCCTTGCGCCCATTCTCGGGCTCGATCCGGCGCTGCATGAGGCGGACCGTTTCACCGGGCCGATGACGGGGCTCTGGTTCCTTCTCTTCATTCTACCGCTTTTGCTTTTCACGCCCGATGTGCCGCGCACGCGCATGAAGCTGTCCGAGGCCGCGCGCAAAGGCCTGGCTCAGCTCGGCCACACGCTTTCAAGCCTCGGGCGATTCCGCAATATCGCGCTCTTTCTCATTTCCCGCATGGTCTATTATGACGGGTTGGCGGCGATCTTCGCGTTCGGCGGGATTTATGCGGCGGGCACGTTCGGCTGGAAGATCGAGACGCTGGCGATTTTCGGCATCGTGCTTTCTATCTTTGCGGCCATCGGCGCGTTTGCCGGCGGGCGGCTTGACGATGCCATCGGCTCCAAGCGCACCATCGTCCTTTCCGTGACGGGCCTCGTGCTCTCCGTGCTGCTTGCGGTGTCGATTACCCGCGATGAAATTTTCTTCATTATCGCCGTACCGCCGGTGGAGCCGGGCGGCGCGCCTTTCTCGTCCCTTGCCGAGCAAGTCTATCTTCTCTCCGGTATTTTGATCGGGGTGTTCGGCGGGCCCGCGCAGGCCGCCTCGCGCACATTGCTTGCGCGCCTTGCGCCCGCCTCGATGATGACGGAGTTCTTCGGCCTTTATTCGCTTTCGGGCAAGGCAACGAGTTTCATCGCGCCTTTTGCGATTGCCGTTGCCACGGGGATTTACGAAAGCCAGCGCGCGGGCCTTGCCGTGATCATCGGCTTTCTGGTTATCGGGCTTCTCGGTCTTCTCTTCGTGCGGGAAGAACGCAGCGCCGCGCTTTAAAGGGCGGCTTTCATCTTTGCGCGTCCTGTGCTCCACTCCTTGTCAAGCGTTCGGCAGAAACGCTGTTGAGGGAGGGGAATGTGGCGGCTGAAGACCGGAATTCAGAGCCCGTGCGCGTGCAGGTGCCGGGTCAGGCAAGCGCGCAGCTTTTATCCGCAACGGGGCTTGAGGCGGCGGACGGCAAAGGCCAGCTTTCCTGGGCGGGCTTTGAATGGGCGCGCAATCCTTATGTGATCCTCATTACGATCTATATTTTCGCGCCTTATTTCTCGAGTACCGTGGTGGGCGATCCGGTGCACGGCCAGGCGATCTGGGGCCATATCAACGGCATTGCCGGGTTCATCATTGCGATCTTCGGCCCGCTTTTAGGCGCGATTGCGGATAGAGGCGGGCGGCGCAAACCCTGGCTTGCCGCTTTCGTGCTTTCCATGGGCTTTGCCACTTTCTGCCTCTGGTTCGCGCTGCCGATGGATGCCGGGATCGGTATTTTGGGCGCGGCGGCCGCCGTGATCATCGCCAATGTCTCGTTCGAGTTTTCCGCCGTCTTTCACAATTCCATGCTGCCGCATATCGCGCCGCAGAAGAAACTTGCCGGGCTTTCCGGTCTCGGCCTCGCGCTCGGCAATCTCAGCTCCCTTATCATTCTGATTTTCATGCTGATCGCCTTCATGCTGCCGGGCGCCGTGCCGTGGAGCTTCATTCCCGAGGTGCCGCTTTTTGGGCTCGACACCAGCGCCCATGAAAATAGCCGCATTGCCGGGCCCATTGCCGCGCTTTGGCTTTTGGTTTTCGCCGTGCCGCTTTTCCTTTTCACGCCCGATGCAAAGGCAACGGGCCTTTCCCCCAAAGGCGCGGTGCGGGAGGGGGTGAAGACGGTCTGGCACACGGTGAAGGGCCTGCGTCACTACCGCAATATCGCGCTCTATCTCATTGCGCGGATGCTTTACAATGATGGCAAGACGGCGGTGCTGATTTTCGGCGGGGTCTATGCGGCGGGCGTTTTCGGCTGGGGGCCGCTGGCGCTGACGATTTACGGTGTGGTGCTTTCCGTCTTTGCGGTGCTGGGCGGTTTCGTCGGCGGCTGGCTCGACAATCATCTGGGCTCGCGCAATGCCATCCTCACTTCGATCGGTTTTACCTCGCTCGGCGTGGTACTGGCCGTTTCCATGACGCCGCAGGAAATGTTTTTCATCTTTCCTTACGATGCGGCAAGTGCTCAGCCGCTTTGGGATCTGCCTTTCTTCCGCACTCTGCCGGAACTTCTTTATGTCTGCGTCGTCATTCTCGTCGCGATTTTCATCACCGCGGCCTATGCCAATTCCCGCACCATGCTGGCGCGCATCGCGCCCGTCTCCAAGATGTCGGAATTTTTCGGGCTCTATGCGCTGTCGGGTACGGCAACGGCCTTTCTCGGCCCGCTCCTGGTAGGGGTCGCGACCTCCGCTTTCCAAAGCCAGCGGGCAGGTTTTGCCTCCGTGCTGTTGCTCCTTGGCGGCGGCATGGCGCTCATGCTGTTCGTGCGTGAGGAGCGGGCGGAAGCTGTGGAAGATGAAATTTAAAGGTGCCAGCCTTTTTCGATGATCCAGGAAATTTCTTTTTCCAGATTGGCGGCAAAGCGGTAGGCATGAATTTCCTCCGGCGCCATCCAGGCATAGGCGCTGTGCTCGGCTGAAAGGCGCACCCTCTCTTCTTCCGTGCGGGCAAGGAAGGAAAGACCGATAACTTTCGTGCCGCCCGCCTCATAATCCCAGACCGTCAGAGGGCGGATTTTTGAGGGAGTCAATCCCGTTTCCTCGCGTACTTCGCGCGCAAGGCCTTGCCGCGCGTCTTCGCCAGGTAAAAGGCGGCCGCCGGGAATGTCCCAGTAGCCGCCATATTCTTCGTCGCTCTCCTGGCGCTTCAGGATCAAGAGTTTCCCCGCGCGCCAGATATGCGCTTTAACGGCAATGGCATGGGTGGTTCGATCTTCCATGATTGCCCGCGCTTTTTCTTAGTGGCGGAAATGGCGCATGCCGGTCATGACCATGGCGAGGTCTCTTTCATCCGCCGCCGCGATGACTTCTTCATCGCGCATGGAGCCGCCCGGCTGAATGACGGCGGTGGCACCGGCTTCCGCCGCAGACAAAAGCCCGTCGGCAAAGGGGAAGAAGGCATCGGAGGCAACGACTGAGCCTTTGGTCAGCGCTTCAGTTTCGCCTGCCTCGCGGGCGGCATCTTCGGATTTGCGGGCCGCAATGCGCGCTGAATCCACGCGGCTCATCTGGCCTGCGCCAATGCCCACGGTGGCGCCGTTCTTGGCATAGATGATGGCGTTCGATTTCACATGCTTGCAGATGCGGAAGGCGAATTTCAGATCCGCCAGTTCCTGCGCGCCCGGCTTGCGCTTGGTGACGACTTTAAGGTCGAGATCGTCGATCACGCCATTGTCGCGGGTCTGGGCGAGGAAGCCGCCGGCGACGGTTTTGACGAAAAGACCCGGCGCGCGCGGGTCGGGCAGGCCGCCCGTGACCAGCAGGCGCAGGTTCTTCTTAGCGCCGATGATCTTGCGCGCCTCTTCATCGGCGTCGGGGGCGATGATGACTTCGGTGAAGATCTTGGCGATTTCTTCCGCCGTTTCCCCGTCCAGCGTGCGGTTAAGCGCGATGATGCCGCCAAAGGCGGAGACCGGATCGCATTTCAGCGCTTTGCGGTAAGCCTCTGCAAGCGAGCCATCCATCGCGACGCCGCAAGGATTGGCGTGTTTGATGATGGCGACGGCTGCCGTTTCTTCAGGGTTGAACTCGGCGACGCATTCAAAGGCGGCGTCCGTGTCGTTGATATTGTTGTAGGACAGCTCCTTGCCCTGCACCTGCTCGGCGGTGGCGACACCGGGGCGGTTTTCACCGGTGACATAGAAGCTTGCTTTTTGATGCGGGTTCTCGCCGTAGCGCAGCGATTGTTTGAGCGTGCCGCCGATGGCGCGGTAGGTCGGCGCTTCCACGGCCAGCTCATCGGCGAACCAGTTGGAGATGGCCGCGTCATAAGCAGCCGTGCGCGCATAGGCTTTATGGGCAAGGGCGCGGCGGGTCTTCATCGTCGTGCCGCCTTCTTCCGTAATCTCGGCGATCACCTGCGCATAATCGGCGCCGTCCACCAGCACGGTGACATAGTCGTGGTTCTTGGCCGCGGCGCGGATCATGGCCGGGCCGCCAATGTCAATATTTTCGACACAGGTTTCATAGTCGGCGCCCTTCGCCACGGTTTCCTCGAAGGGGTAGAGGTTGACCGCCAGAAGGTCGATGCGGGCAATGCCATGCACTTCCATGGAGGATTTGTGATCTTCATTGTCCCGCACGGCCAGAAGCCCGCCATGCACCATGGGGTGCAGGGTCTTTACCCGTCCGTCCATCATTTCCGGAAAGCCCGTCAGGTCCGAGACGTCCTTGACCGGCAGGCCCGCTTCCTTGATCGCCCGGGCGGTGCCGCCGGTGGAAACTAGCTCGATGCCCGCCTCATTGAGGGCGGCGGCGAATTCGATCAGCCCCGTCTTGTCGGAAACGGAGATCAGCGCCCGGCGGATGGGCTGAATATCGGCTGCTTTGGCGTGCGGCATGATTGGCTCATTTGTTGGCGGGAGGACAATTGAGGAGGGCGATAGCATGAAAGCGCGCTCCGCGCCAAGCGGGCGGGGCCTGCCTGCGGCAATCCTGCCATTTATGTGAAGGCTGAAACTTAGTCCGATGCCGGGGAGGCGGGGGTCAGTTCCGGGAATTCGGGTACTTCGGCCTCCTCGCCCTTTGTGGGGCGGGCATTCGAGAGCCGCCGCCAGGCCCATTGCACTTTCGCCTCGTCCTTGAAGACATGGCCGGAGACGACGATCTGCTCGGAGCGGCGGGTGGTCTCGCCGCCGCCCAGATAGACACTGTCCTCGAGCGTAAGCGTGCTTTCCCCGCCGCCCAGCACTCTTGCGCGGAACTGCCAGCCATCCCCGTTCGGCAGCATGACGAGCACATTGGAGCCGTCATGGGCCAGCGAAGCGCGCGCTTCCGGGTGGAGATGAAAGCGCAGGGCAAAGGCCTCGCCCTCGGTCTTCTTTTTCCAGTAATCGGGATGCCAGGGCGGGGTGTCGTCGTCGGTAACGCGCAGGAGATGGTCTTCCCCGCGCAAATCCTCGCCATTGGCGGCAAGGAAGAGCCGGCGGCCATGGATCAGGCCGAAAAGCTTCTGATAGCCGTTGTGGCTGGCTTCGAGCCAGATGCCGTCCGCCGTTTCGTTGCGCCGGCTTTCCACCCGGCTCGGCCCTTCCATGAGCCGGGGCCCGAGCAGGAGATGGGCCATCGCCCCTTGGGTGAAGCGGGCGGATGACGTGTCGTTGACCACCATGGTGGAATGAGCGGCGGTCGCCCGGCTCGCCGCGCGCCAGTCCGGGCCGAAAAGGCGTGTGTCGCCGCAATTGACCACCAGGCGGCAGCGCCCGGCGCTCATTTCAAAGGAAAGGCAGCCGGCGTGGCTGTCATGGGAATAGCGGCCGGGCGGCGGCGGGCCGGTATCGATAAGGAGGGTGGATTTGCCCGCCGAAAGGCGCTGATAGCCCGAATGGGGCGCAAAGCCGAAGGGTTTGCCCTTCGTGTCGTCATAGGCGAGCACCGCATCGATCGCCCCGTCCGGGCCTTCGTTCGAGCCGTTGAAAAGCGCCAGCTTGCTGTCGCCGTGCCGGAAGAAGCGCAGCATCGGCATCATCCGGTCGATGGCGTTGCGCACATCCATCGGCACTTCCTGACGCCGGGCGATCAAGGCTTCGCGCAGTGAGACGAGATCGAGCAGGATGGAAAGCTGGGCGGCGGGGCTGCGGCTGATATGGCCGCCATCGGGCAGGATCTGCTCGCGCAGTTCCCGGCAGACCAGGGCAAGACCCTTAGCGAGCCTTTTCGGTCCGTCGGAAAGGCAGAGGCCGGAAAAAGCAAGGCCGAGCGCCGCCGTAAGCCGCGGCTCGCCCGCCGGGGCGCCGCCTGCCACGCGGGCGAGATGACGGGCCTGACTTGCCATATTGCGCAGGAGCGTCGAGCGGTAAACGAGCTCGCTGTTTTCCATGATCAGCCGGCCATTGGCGACCCAGGAGATGAGGCGGCGGCCGATCACATGGGGACGCCAGGCAATGGGATGCCAGCGCCCGCTCGTTGCGATCCAGTCTTCGATCAGAAGCCGGGCGAATTGGCGCGCATGGGCATCGCCCCGGGCGGAAAGATGCCGGGCCCAGGAAAAGCCGTGCAGCTCTTCGGCCCAGGTTTCGCTCGGCGCCGCCGCCAAAAAGGGCGAGGTGTCGGTGACACGCACCTGGCCGCCGGGCAGATCGAAGCGGCCATGCATGAGCGCGGCGCCTTTATCGGCGCGGCCGGGCCGCAAATCTTTGGGGTAATGCACCATATGGTCCGGCATCGGACCGCGCAGCGTCAGCCCATAGACGCGGGTGCCGTAAATATAAGCGAGCGCATGATCGAGGGTGCGCCGGGCCGCAGCGACACAAAGGTCGGCCGTCCGGTTGCCCGGGGGCATGATGTGATGTTCGGACCGGGCGCCTTTGGTCGGCGCGCGTGATGCGGCAAGCTCTTCGCTCAAGGCCTAAACCCGCTTCGTGCGGCTCCCTTGCTCAAGGCCTTCGGCGCTGGTTCAGCCGCGCAGGGCCTTGATATTACTCGCATAGGCGGACGGGCCGCCCTTAAAGGTGGCGGTGCCCGCGACCAGGACATCCGCGCCTGCGGCGATGACGCGCGGCGCGGTTTCCATATTGATGCCGCCGTCCACTTCCAGGTCGATCGCCTTTCCGGCGGCGTCGATGCGGCGGCGCAGTTCCTCGATCTTCGGCAGGCTCGATTCGATGAAAGATTGCCCGCCGAAGCCCGGATTAACGCTCATTACGAGAATGAGGTCCAGATCTTCCAAAATCGGGTCGATCACATTCAACGGCGTGGCCGGGTTGAGCGAGAGGCCCGCTTTCAGGCCCCGCGCCTTGATCGACTGAATGGTGCGGTGGATATGAGCGCCGGCTTCCGGGTGGAAGGTGATGATGTCGGCGCCGGCATCGGCAAAGGCATCGATGTAAGGATCGACCGGGGCAATCATGAGATGCACATCGAAGGTCTTTTTCGAGTGCGGCCGGAGTGCTTTGACCACATTCGGGCCGATCGTGATGTTGGGGACGAAATGCCCGTCCATGACATCGACATGGATGTAATCGGCGCCGGCCTCGTCGATGGCCCGCACTTCCTCGCCCAGGCGGGCGAAATCGGCGGACAGGATGGACGGGGCGATCTTGATGCTCTGGCTCATTTACTCGTGCTGCCTAAGGGGTCTTTCTCTTAAGGTCCATGCTTAACAGCGCGATTCCGGGCGCGCAAGCAAACTTGGCGCAAGGGCCGGGGCCTGTGTCCGCCGGTCACCGGCCGCAGTCTTTAGACAAAAAAGGGGCCTTCAGACAAAAAACGGGCGGCGCCGAGAAGGAGAGACGCCGCCCGGAAACGCTGAGCGCTTTTAAGGGTGAGGTTATTCACTGACGATCGCGCGCAGCATCCAGATCGCTTCCTCGTGTTTTTCGAGGCGCTGGGTGAGGAGGTCGTCCGTCGCCTTGTCCCCGGCACTGTCGGCATGCTCGGCGGCATTGCGCAGCCGGCGCACGATTTTCTCGTGATTGTCGATGAGCTGATGGATCATTTTATCCGCCGAAGCCGGGTTTTCCTGCTCCTTGATGGAGGAAAGCTCGGAGACCTCCGAGAGGCTCTGGGGCGCGAAATGGCCGAGCGCGCGAATCCGTTCCCCCAGATCGTCGAGGGCGGCGAAAAGATCCTCGTAATGCTCTTCGGTCAGCTTGTGCAGGCCGTAGAAATGCGGGCCGACCACGTTCCAGTGGAAACCTTGGGTTTTAACGAGCAGCACCCAGGTATCGGCGAGAACGCCGCCCAGCGCGTCGGCGAGCTTTTTGCGTTCTTCATCCTTGATGCCGGTATGGATCTGGGATTCGCGGGGGTTTCCTTTCAGGGCAGCAACCTTACTCATGACGTTCTCCTTTATCGTCTTGCCGGCCTGCCAGGGGCGGGAGGAGAGTGCCCCGGGGCCGGAAGTGATGGGATCATTCACAAGCAAGAACGCTTCTAAAGAAACGTTGTTCCCCAATAAACTCAGTATCTTAGGCTAGTTTCTTGAGGCGCGCGGCGTAAAAGCCGTCAAGCCCGCCAAGGCTCTCAAACTGCGCGGGCAGGGTCCGCAGATCGCCTTCTGCGGTGATCAGCGGGGCAAGGGCATCCGCGTCCTCGCCAATCTCGGCGGCGGTGAGGGGCAGGCGGGCAATGTCCTTGCGGTTGCGCAGCAGCTTTTCGATCTGCGCCGGGCCTTCGGCCTCTTCCAGCGAACAGGTGCAATAGATGAGCGTGCCGCCGGGGGCCAGAAAACCGAGCGCTTTGCTGAGAAGGCGGAATTGCAGATCGGCAAGTTTGGCGATGTCCCCGGCGCTTTTCAGATGCAGCACGTCCGGGTGGCGCCTTGCGGTGCCGGTTGCTGAGCACGGGGCGTCGAGCAGAATGAGCGGGAAGCTGCGCTCCGGTTTCCAGCGCAAGGCATCGGCGCTTATAAGCTCGGCCTCAAGGGAAAGGCGTTTCAGGTTTTCCCGGATGCGGGCAAGGCGGCTTGAGGATTTATCGAGCGCTGTGACACGAGCCCCGGCAGCGGCAAGCTGCGCGGTCTTGCCGCCGGGCGCGGCGCATAGATCGAGTACGTCTTTGCCTTTCACATCGCCGAGCATTTTTGCGGGCAGGGCTGCGGCGGCGTCCTGCACCCACCAGCCGCCTTCCTGAAAGCCGGGCAGTTTTTCGACCGATGCGGTTTTGGCAAGGCGTACGCTGCCCGTCGGCAGGACCGTGCCTTCGAGGCGCGCGGCCCAGCCTTTGGCATCTTCCTTTACCGAAAAATCGAGCGGCGGCTCTTTCAGATGCGCGCTTGCAATGGCGCGCGCGGTTTCTTCCCCGTAAGCGCGCTGCCAGCTTTCCCAGGCCCAGGCGGGGGTGTTCAGCTTTTCCGCGTCTTGCGCCTCCACAATTTCTTTGCCTTCCCGGTCGATGCGCCGGGCAATGGCATTGACGAGATTTTTGAGCGGGCGCGTCTTGTGGTCGAGCGCGGCGGCGCCGACGGCGGCATTCACCGCCGCATGGGGTTTGACGCCGAGAAAGAGAAGTTCGGCGGCGGCGGCGATCAGAATGATCCCGGCGCGTTTGGCCCGCTCCGGCAGCGGCTTTTCGAGGAACCCCGCCAGCAGCGCCTCGATCTGGCCGAGCCGGCGCAGGCTGGTGGCGGCAATGGCGCGGGCAAAAGCGCGGTCTCTCGTTTCAAGCGGGCGCAGCATGGGCTCGCAGGCAAGAAGCGCTTCGTCCAGCGAAATTTGGTCGAAAAGCACGCGGGCGATCAGCTCATGGGCGGCAACGCGCGCGGGCACCCCGCTTGTCTGGCGGGATGTGACCGGGGCCGGGGGTTTTTGCTTTTTCTTGCCGGGTTTGTCCGTCATGGCGCTCTCACTCGTTTCTGGGCGCGGTTAGAGCACATGGCAGGGCGCAGGCCAAGGAGGATCGGCGGGGTTTTCCGCCGTTTCTCTATTCATCTGTAGGCAGATGAATGCTCCCCGATCACCGCGACGTGACTTGCCGCCCCTCGCCTCACCGGGAAAATCGGCGGAGATAAGAAAATCGATACGCTTTTCTGAAAGCCTTCTTCCATGTCTCTTGCTGCCTTCCCTGCTTCTCTTCCCCTCTCCTTCGAAACGGAGCGGCTGCACTTTCGCGCCTGGCGCGGGGAAGATGTCCCGCCGCTTGCCCGCCTTCACGCCGATCCCGACATGATGCGCTATATGATCGGCGGCGCGGTGAGCGCGGATGAAAGCTGGTCCGTCATCGCGCTGATGATCGGCCATTGGCATTTGCGCGGCTACGGGCTTTGGGCGGTGGAGGAAAAGGCGAGCGGGGCGTTTCTCGGCCGGCTCGGGCTTTGGTATCCGGATGGCTGGCCGGGGCTCGAGCTTTCCTGGTTCATCGACAAGGCCCATTGGGGCAAGGGCTATGCAAGCGAAGGTGCGCGTGCCTGCCGGGACATGGCCTTCCGGGACCTTGGCGCTGATGAAATCTGCTCGATCATCCATCCGGAAAATACCGCCTCGCGCCGCGTTGCCGAAAAGCTCGGCGAGCATGAGGCGCGCGCCATCGATGTGGGCGGTACGGAGTTTCTCATCTATGCCATGAGCCGGAACGACTGGCAGGCGCTTTAAAACGCCTCGCCTTTCATTCAGCCCCAGGGGCGCCCCGGCGCGCTTTGGCCGAGCCCGGCCATTTCCATCAGTTTCGCCACGCGGTTTGCCGTTGCCGGGTGCGTGGAAAAGAGGCTGTCGCGTTTATGCGCATGGAGCGGGTTGATGATGAACATATGAGCGGTGGCGGGGTTGGCCTCCGCCGGTTCGTTGTCGATGCGGGAAGCGCCCTGTTCGATCTTTTTCAAGGCCGAGGCGAGCCATTGCGGGCGTCCGCAAATTTCCGCGCCGCCTGCATCGGCGGAATATTCGCGGGTGCGCGAGATCGCCATTTGCACGAGCGCGGCGGCAAGCGGGGCAAGGATCATCATCAAGATGACGCCGACAATGCCGAGCGGATTGTTGCGGTTGCCGCCGAAAAAGAGCGCGAAATTCGCGAGCATCGAAATCGCCCCGGCGATCGTTGCCGTCACGGTCATGATCAGCGTGTCGCGGTTTTTGATATGGGCAAGTTCATGCGCCATGACGCCGGCAAGCTCTTCGGGGCTGAGCATGCGGATGAGCCCGGTGGTGGCGGCCACGGCAGCGTTTTCCGGATTGCGCCCGGTGGCAAAAGCGTTGGGCTGATCTGTTTCGATGATGAAAGTGCGCGGCATGGGAAGGTTCGCATTCGCGGCCAGCTGGCGCACGATGCGCACATATTCGGGCGCGGCGGCCTCGTCCACCTCGCGCGCGCCATACATGCGCAGCACCATCTTATCGGAATTCCAATAGGCAAAGAGGTTCATGCCGCCGGCAAAGAGCAGCGCCAGAAGCATGCCTGCCTCGCCGCCCAGCATGAAGCCGATCCCCATGAAAAGCGCCGTCATGGCGGCAAGCAACATGCCTGTTTTGACCATATTCATTTGCCGGACCTCTATCCGATCAACCGTTCTTCTTTTTGCCCGATTTTTATTCGACGCTCGCCTCTTCAGGCCAAGGGCCAATCGGAGGCTGGACGCCGCGCGGGCATCTTTCTATATGTTGGAGCGTGATGAGCAATTCAAGCCAGACAGAGACGGGCGCCCCTGAAGAGGCCCCGCTTTCGGAAGAAGAAAGACGCAAGCGCCTGCCGCCTGCGGCCCAGCGGGCGCTGGCCGAGGCCGATGCGCGCCGCGCCGAGCGCGCAGCGCAGGAGGCGGCGCGCCCGCGCGAGCTTGGCGGCCAGGACGGGCCGGAGCCCACCCGCTATGGGGACTGGGAAAAGAAAGGGATCTTGAGCGATTTCTGAACGCCCGGCCCGCCTTGCCACGGCAGCGCTCATGCTCGGTGTTCTGCTGGGTGTGGCAGGGTTCTGCGCTCTCGTTCTCTGGAACCTGCCCGCCCCTTACAATCCCTTCGCCCCGCTCGAGCTTTCCCATGAGCCGACCTTCGCAACGCCTTTGAAGCAGCGCTGGATTGCGGGCGATCCGGCGGCCTGCCGCGCGGTGATGGAGAAGGAGGCGGCGCGCGAGGGCGGGATTTCCTATGCTCATGACGCGATCATTTCCAAGCAGGAAGGCTGCGGCGCGCTGCATGCGCTGCGGCTCCTCCAAGGCAAGCTGAATTACGGGGGCGGCGTGCGCCTTGCCTGTCCGGCCATGATCTCGCTCCTGCTTTGGGAGCGCCATGAGGTGATGCCCGCTGCGCAAGAGATTCTTTCAAGCCCGGTCAAACGCGTCTTGCATTACGGCACCTATTCCTGCCGCAACGTCAATAATGCCGAAGAAGGACGGCGCTCGAAACATGCCAGCGCCGCCGCCATCGATGTGGCCGGTTTTCAGCTTGAAGACGGGCGGCGGATCACGGTGCTTGAGGATTGGGGCAAGGAAACGCCGGAGGGAGAGTTTCTCGCCCGCATACATGAGGGAGCCTGCGGGCTTTTCGGCGGCGTGCTCGGCCCCGATTACAATGACAAACACAAGGATCATTTCCATTTCGAGCTGAGCGGCTGGGGCTATTGCCGCTGATCTGGCGCTCCCAGCCCCCTTGCCGCTTTCCGGGCTGGCGCTAAAACCGTCATTCTCGTATAAATCGAGTATGAGATGGTTTTCCCTCATAGCGGGCGTGTGTGCTTTCCTGCTTTTGACGGCTTTTGGGCCGGATGCGCCCGCGCGCGCAGCAGAAACGCTCGCAGGCCCCGTTCCGGCGGAAGTCGTGCGGGTGGTGGATGGCGACACGCTCGATGTGCGGGCGCGTATCTGGCTCGGCCAGGATGTCTTCGTGCGGGTGCGCCTTGCCGGGATCGACACGCCGGAGCTGCGCGGCAAGTGCCCGGATGAAAAAGAAAAGGCCCGCGCCGCCAAGGCCTGGCTTTCCCGGGTGGAGGGTAAGGCCGTCGCGCTTTCGGGCATTCATTACGGCAAATATGCCGGGCGGGTGCTGGCCAATGTCAGCGAGGCGGAGCTTGGCGATCTTGCCGAACGGCTGATCACCGCCGGTTTTGCCCGGCCTTATGAGGGCGGGGCGCGGGCGGGATGGTGCGGCGTCAGCTAGGTGTTCGAAACTACAACCCGGTTCACCAGTTTCTAACCTTTTAGGTTGTATTTCCCGTGTGGGGATGAGATTGGGGTTGTAAGAGGCAAGCCATAGGCGTGCCGATTATCGCCCTTGCTCAACTCCTTGGGGGATACCGTGATCGGCACAGTCGAGCGGATGCTGAACAATTTCAGCCTCACCAAGCGGATCATCGGCCTGACGGCCTTGCCGCTTTTCATTCTGGCCCTGATGGGGGCCGTTATTTCCTGGAACGCCTATAGCGATACGCGCACCTACCAGGCGCTCTCCAACCTGGCGCAGCTTGCGCCCGGGTTTTCCCACGTCATTCACGAATTGCAAAAAGAACGCGGCCAGTCCGCGGGCTTCATCGGCGCCCAAGGCAGCGCGGAATTCACTGCCTCGCTGAGTGCGCAGCGGGCGGACACAGACAGTAAGCTTGCCGAACTAAACGGCGCGCTCGAGACCTTCGACATGGGCGCGCAGGACCCTGCTTTCGAGAAAAAAGTAGCCAAGAGCCTTGCCCGGCTCGAAGAGCTCACGCGCACCCGCGCAGATGTTTCCGCGCTGCGCCTTCCGGCCGCTGGCATGGCCGATTGGTATAGCGGCACGATCGCGATCCTGCTTGATGTCATCAAGACCATGGCGGGCGTTTCCGAGGATGCGGGCCTGAGCCGTGAAATCGCCGCCTATGTCGCGTTTCTGGAAGCCAAGGAACGGGCAGGGCAGGAACGGGCGGCGGCCGCGCCCGGCTTTGCCTCGGGCCATCTCTCCGAATTGCTGCTAGGCCGTGTGATCGGCCTCATCGCTCAGCAACAGGCTTTTCTTGCTTCTTTCGATGGGTTGGCGACGCCGGAAGCGCGGGACGCTTACAAACGTATCGTGACGGGCGATGCCGTGGAAAACGTCGCCAAGATGCGGGAGTTCGTTATCTCCCGGCGCGGCGATGTGGCGGGTGGGCCTTATAGCGGGCCCTACTGGATCGCCGAGATCACGAAGAAGATCAATCTGCTCAAGGAAGTGGAAGACGATCTGAACATGCATCTAATGGAGCGGGCAAGCGGGCTTGCGGCGGATGCGCGCGTAACGATGACGATCGCGCTTGTCGTCTCGCTTTTCGGAGCGGCGGCGCTTTCCTTCTGTGCCTATATCGTTGCGCAAAGCGTAACGCGTCCGCTTGTATCGCTCGCCGATGCAATGCAGTCTTTGTCGGGCGGCCAGCTCGATGTGGAGGTGCCGTACGAGGGCGCGAAATCCGAGCTCGGGCTCATGGCCGCTTCGCTTCTTGCGTTTAAAGAAGGGGCGAGGAAGCGCGAGGCGCTCGAACAGGCAGCGCTTGAGGAACAAAGGCGCCGGGATGAACGGGCGGCACTTGTGGACCGCTCGATCAAAGGGTTCGATGAGGAGGTGCTTGCCGCCATGTCGCAGCTCACCGAGAACGTGGCGCATCTGGAAGGGGTGGCCGGCACGCTTTCCAGCGTGTCCGAGCAGACCGAGCAGCAAAGCGGCATGGTAACGGACATTGCCGAGCGCACGTCCTCCAACGTGCAGACCGTGGCTGCTGCCGCGGAGGAAATGGATTCCTCCTCGCGCGAGATCATGCGGCAGATCAAACGTTCCTCCGAAATCACCCGGCAGGCGGTGGACAAGGCGCAGAACGCAGTGGAAACCGTCGAGCTTTTGAACGCCGCCTCCCAGCGCATCGGCGAGATCACGAGCCTTATCGACGAAATCGCCGAACAGACGAACCTTCTTGCCCTCAATGCCACGATCGAGGCGGCGCGGGCAGGGGAAGCGGGCAAGGGCTTTGCGGTCGTTGCTTCCGAAGTCAAGGCGCTGGCCACGCAGACCGCCAAGGCGACGGCGGATATTTCCACCAATGTCGATGAAGTGCGTTCCGTAAGCGAGCGGATGGTATCGGTCGTTGCCGATATTCAATCCGTCATCCGCGAGAATATGGAAATCGCCGCCTCCGTGACGAGTGCGACGGAGCAGCAAAGCTCCGCGACGGCGGAAATTTCAACCAGCGCGAATGATGCGGCTCGCGGCACACAGGAAGTGACGCAGCAAATCTCGGACGTGCGCGCCAGCACGAGCGAAACGCGTGAAGCATCGAAAAAAGTGCTGGGCGCGGCGGAAGGACTTTCCGCTGCCCGCAGTTCGCTGGAAAAAACGATCCAGACATTCCTGCAGGCAATCAAGGCGGCCTAAGACCGCCTAAAGGCCACTCATCAGGAAAGGAAGCAGGAGATGAAAATGAAAAAAACCATTGCAGGCGCCGTGCTCTTGTCGGGCCTTGCCACACCGGCTTTTGCCGGGGAGACGCTGTCGGCGTTTTGGGAAGAGGGCAAACCTATTCTCGATGCACGGCTGCGCTATGAATATGTGGACCAGCAGGGCCTGCCGGAAGATGCCCATGCCACGACTTTCCGCGCCCGCTACGGGTTCGAGACGGGCGCGCTTTATGGGTTCACCTTCCTTGTGGAAGGGGAAACCGTTATCGATCTCGGTCTTGGCCGTTACAATGACACGGTGAACGGGCGCGGCAACTATCCGGTGGTGGCCGATCCGGAAGATACCGAGCTCAACCGCGCGCAGGTTTCCTATCAGAACGGCGGTGTGAGCGCGGCGCTTGGGCGTCAGCGGATCATCCTCGGCAATGGGCGCTTTGTCGGCAATGTCGGCTGGCGGCAGAACGAGCAGACTTTCGATGCTTTCAAACTCGATTTCGAGAGCATCGAAGACCTGCGTGTGACTTACGCCTATGTGGATCAGGTCAACCGGATCTTCGGGGATAATTCACCCAATGGCCGCTATGACGGGGAAACCCATCTCAGCGAGATTGCCTATGCTTTTAGCGATGCGCTTACCGCAAAAGCCTATGGGCATTTCCTCTCGCTCGATCAGGCGCCCTTGCTGTCCACACGCACTATCGGGTTGCGGCTCGACGGCAAGACGGAGGCAGCGGGCTTTACGCTTAAAGGCGCGGCCGAATATGCCCATCAGGAAGATTATGACGACAATCCCTTGAGCC
Source organism: Tepidicaulis marinus (assembly GCF_000739695.1). Lineage (GTDB taxonomy): Bacteria > Pseudomonadota > Alphaproteobacteria > Parvibaculales > Parvibaculaceae > Tepidicaulis > Tepidicaulis marinus. The sequence goes on along the minus strand of NZ_BBIO01000001.1, from coordinate 119,746 downwards.
TCTCGCTCGATTACTGGCACGGGGAGGTTAAAGCCGGCAAAGACGCCTGGGAAGTCACGCTTGGCGGTGAAGTGCTGGAAGGCAATGGCACGCAGGGCTTTTCGACGCCCATCGCCACGCTGCATAAGTTCCAGGGCTTTGCCGATGCCTTCCTGACGACGCCGGTCAACGGCATTCAGGATCTTTATGCGGGCGGCTCTTACACGTTCGGCGATCTTGGCCCCTTAAGCGGGATTGCCTTCGGCGCGACCTATCACGATTTCGAAGCCGAGCGCGGCTCGGCAAGTTACGGCGATGAGGTGGACTTCACGCTGAACGCGAAGCTGCCGTATGACCTCTCTCTCGGTCTTAAAGCCGCGTTCTTTGAAGGAGAAAGCGGCTTTGCGGACCGGGACAAGGTCTGGGTGCAGCTTGCCTATTCGCTTTAAAACATTGGCGCTTTAAGGGAGGCGCGGAAGGGGCAGCGGCAGCGCTGCCCCTTTTTGTTATACGTGAAAGCGGTAGCCTTCGCCTTCCTCGCGCACATAGCCGCCGGTCGGGGCGGCAAAATGGGTGCCGAGCACGAGAATGTCTTTGCCTTCCACTTCTTTCAGAAACGCGGCGCGGGTGGCGCGGGCGGCGGTCTGGTCGGTGTCGAAACCGCTTGCCCAGGACGGCCGGGCGATCTGACAGGGATGGTGCATGATGTCACCAGTGATGATGGCGGTCTTGCCTTCGCTTTCGATGACGATGGAAACGTGACCCGGCGTGTGACCCGGTGTCGGCATCAGGCGGATTTCGTCGCTGATGCGCTCATCCTCCGAGACGAGTTTGGCGAGGCCCGCATCGAAAATCGGATGGACGGAATCTTCCATTACGGGGGCCTGATCGGGGTCGTCGATTTCTTTACGCCAATGATCCCATTCATTGCGCGCGATCAGATAATCGGCATTGGGGAAAGTCGGCACCCATTCCCCGTCCACCAGCATGGTGTTCCAGCCTACATGGTCCACATGCAAATGCGTGCAGAGCACCATGTCCACCTTCTCCCGGTCCCAGCCGGCATCCGCCAAGTGCTTCAGGAACGGGGTCTGCAATTCGTTGAAGAAAGGATTGGAGCGTTTCTTGTCATTGCCGACGCAGGTATCGACGATGATTTTCTTGTCCGGCGTTTCGATGAGCAGTGCCTGCACCGCGGCAATGATATGACCTTCGTTAGTGGCAAAATGCGGCGCGAGCCAGCCGATCTTTTTCACCTCTTCCGGATAGGCCTCTTCCACCATCGAGCCCTTGCCTCCGCCCGGCAGCGGGCCTTCGAATTCCACAAGCCGTTTGATCGTGACGTTTCCAACCTGCCAGCTCAGCATGGCGCGCTCCTCCCGTTTCCTCGCTGCCCGATGAGGTCCATATAGGGGATGGCGCGCAGATTGAAAGAGCGCATGAAAAAGGCCGCCCGAAAGGCGGCCTTTTGCGTGTCTTGAGAGGCCCGGTCAGCTTTTGTTCTGCCGGTTGTCGATCAGATCGTTGACGACGCCGGGATCCGCCAGGGTCGAGGTATCGCCCAGATTGGAGAAATCGTTCTCGGCGATCTTGCGCAGGATGCGGCGCATGATTTTGCCGGAGCGGGTTTTCGGCAGGCCGGGCGCCCATTGGATGAGATCGGGCGAGGCGATGGGGCCGATTTCGCTGCGCACCCATTGCACGAGTTCCTTGCGCAGCTCCTCGCTCGGTTCCTCGCCGACATTCAGCGTCACATAGGCATAAATGCCCTGGCCTTTGATGTCGTGAGGATAGCCGACCACGGCGGCCTCGGCGACTTTGGCATGGGCGACGAGCGCCGATTCCACTTCCGCCGTGCCCATGCGGTGGCCGGAAACGTTGAGCACATCATCGACGCGGCCGGTGATCCAATAATAGCCGTCTTCATCGCGCCGGCAGCCGTCGCCGGTGAAATACTTGCCCGGGAACTGCGAGAAGTACGTGTCGATGAAACGCTGGTGGTCGCCGTAAACGGTGCGCATCTGGCCCGGCCAGCTATCGGCGATGCAGAGGTTGCCCTGCGTTGCCCCTTCCAGCTCCTTGCCCTCATTATCGACCAGCACCGGCTTGATGCCGAAAAAGGGCAGCGTCGCCGAGCCCGGTTTCAGCGCGGTGGCGCCCGGCAGCGGCGAGATCAAAATGCCACCCGTCTCCGTCTGCCACCAGGTATCGACAATGGGGCAGCGCCCTTCGCCCACCACATTGTAATACCAGAGCCAGGCTTCCGGGTTGATGGGCTCGCCCACCGAGCCCAGAAGACGCAGCGACTTGCGCGAGGTTTTTTTCACCGGCCCCTCGCCTTCGCGCATCAGCGCGCGCAGCGCCGTGGGCGCCGTATAGAAGATGTTCACGCCATGCTTGTCGCAGACTTCCCAGCTGCGCGAGGGGGAAGGATAGGTCGGCACGCCTTCGAACATCAGCGTCGTTGCGCCATTCGCCAGCGGACCATAGAGGATGTAGGAATGGCCCGTCACCCAGCCGACATCCGCCGTGCACCAGTAAACATCGTCATCGTGATAGTCGAAGACATAGTGGTGGGTCATGGAGGTATAGACCATGTAGCCGCCGGTCGTATGCATCACGCCTTTGGGCTTGCCGGTCGAACCGCTCGTATAAAGAATGAAAAGCGGGTCTTCGGCATTCATCTCCTCGGGCGGGCAGTCGGCGCCGACTTTCGCCTTGGCTTCTTCGTACCAGACGTCGCGGCCGTCTTTCATGGCGACATCGCCGCCGGTGCGCTTCACGACGATGACGGATTTGACGTCCGGACATTTTTCCAGGGCCTTGTCCGTATTGGCTTTCAGGGGAATTTTCCGCCCGCCGCGCACGCCTTCATCGGCGGTGATGACGCAGTTCGATGCGCAGTCCTCGATACGGCCGGCCAGACTGTCCGGGGAAAAGCCGCCAAAGACTACCGAATGCACCGCGCCGATGCGCGCGCAGGCGAGCATGGCGTAAGCGGCCTCCGGGATCATCGGCATATAGATGGTGACGCGGTCGCCCTTCTTGATCCCTTGGGCCTTCAGCACATTGGCGAATTTGCACACTTCCTCGTGCAGCTCGCGGTAGGTGATCTTCTTGTCGTCGGTCGGCTCGTCGCCTTCCCAGATGATCGCCACCTTGTCGGCGCGGTGAGCCAGATGCCGGTCGATGCAATTGGCCGAGGCATTCAGCGTGCCGTCCTCGAACCAGCGGATATGCAGATCGCCCTTGTCGTAGGAGACATTCTTGACCTTGGTGTAGGGCTTTATCCAATCGATGCGCTGGCCATGCTCGCGCCAGAACCCTTCCGGGTTGTCGATGCTGGCCTCGTACATTTTCCGGTAGGCGTTCTCGTCTGCATAGGCGCGGCGGGCCCAATCCTGAGGGACGGGAAAAATCTGGGGTTCTGACATGGCGGCCTCCCTGCCGTTCTTCTTTACAGGCTTCTCTAGAGTGGGCGGATTTCCGGGCTCTTGCAGCCGGTTGGGGCGCATTATGGGCACTTGGGCGGGGGGCAGCAAGCAGGGGTCTTCACACTCCCGAGAGCAGCGTTTCACGCATGGTTAACTGTGCCCAAGTTTTTGGCAATCTGCGTAAGCCCCGGAAAGATTTGGTTCATTTCCTCCTTCCATGATCGTTTGTAAGGGAGGGACAGTGTGGCACGTGTTCTAAGACGAGAAACCAAAAGACGGGGATTTTTATCGGCGGCTGCCCGCAACAAGGCACCGGGGCGCCGGGCGGCGGCGGCGCGCGCGCGCGCCAAGCAGGCCGAGGCCCAGCTCCAGTTTCACGAGAACCAGATCAATACTGCCGAGGAGAATTCGGCCTTCGGGTCCTGGTTCTGGGATCTGAAATCCGGGGAGTTCAATTTTTCTTCCAATGCCTGGCGTTTGCTCGGCATCGAGAAGCGGGCGCGGGCGGGGCTGACCGACGCGCTGGCCGAGCGCGCGCATCCCGACGATCAAGAAACACTTATCAGTGCCATTCGCGGCCAGGTGGACCGGGGCGAGGCTTACGACATCGAAGTGCGGTTTCTATCGGAAGAAGGTTATCGCTGGATCCGCGCGCGCGGTTATGCGCTGCGCGATACCGGTATGCGCGTTCATGCGGTGGGCGGCTCGATCGAGGATATTACCGAGCGCGTGGAAATGCTCGAGCAGTTGCAAGAGAACGAAGAGCATTTCCGCTCTCTCGTTTCCGCCGCGCCCTTTCCGCTCATCATCACCAATCTTTATACGCGCAAGGTGATCTATACCAACGCGATGGCCAACGATCTTTTCGGCGTGACGAGCGAGGGGGGCGGGGCGTTCAACACACCGGATTTCTTCGTCGACAAAGCCGATCTGGCGCAGCTGCGCGCCGATCTTCTCAACCAAGGATATTCGACGGGCCGGGAAGCGCGGCTGAAAAAAACCAGCGGCGAAGAGTTCTGGGCGTTCATTTCCTGCGTGCTTATCGAGCATAACGGTCAGCCTTGCGCCTATGTGATCATGCATGACCTGACCGAGCGCAAGCGCCTCGAAGACGAACTGCGCCAGCGCGCGCAATTCGACGTGCTGACCGGACTTTACAACCGCCAGACCTTCGCCGATCTGATGGCCGAAGCCGTGCGCGAGACGGAAGCGACGGGGGAAGTCTTCGGTCTGCTTCTGATCGATCTCGACCGCTTCAAGAACGTCAATGACACGCTTGGCCATGAGGCGGGCGATCAGCTTCTCATTCAAGCATCGACGCGCCTGCAGGACCTTTCGCCGGAAAACTGCCAGATTGCGCGCCTCGGCGGGGACGAGTTCGCCATTCTCTACCGCGGGCTCGACAGCATTCCCGCCATCGAGGAGCTGGCCGGGGCGCTGATCAGCGAAATTTCCGCGCCCTATGAAGTGATCGGCAACATGGTCAATGTCGGCTGCTCCATCGGCATCGCGATCTATCCTTGGCATAACGGGCTGTCGAACGAGCTCATGCGCTATGCCGACATGGCGCTTTACAAAGCCAAGGAGCTCGGGCGCGGTCAGTATTTCGTCGTCGACGACAAGCTCACCGAAGAAGTGCATGAGCGCGGCAAGTTGCAGCAGGATATGCGCCAGGCGATCGAGCGCGGTGAGTTCCGCCTCGTCTATCACCCGCGCATGTGCGCGCGCACCCGCAAGCCCATCGCCGCCGAAGCGCTCTTGCGCTGGGACCATCCCGAGCGCGGGCCCATTCCCCCCGATCAGTTTATTCCGATTGCAGAGGAAACCGGCTTTATCACCGTGCTTAGCCGCTGGGTGGTGCAGACGGCGGTCTTCCAGCTGCGCTCCTGGATGGCCATGGGGCTTCAGCCGCTTCCCGTGTCCCTCAACCTTTCCGCCGCCGATCTGATGCTGCAGGATCAGGCGCAGGAAATCGGTGCGCTTCTCAGCGAGCTCGAGGTGCCGCCCTCGCTATTGCAAGTGGAGATGACGGAATCCTCTCTGCTCAGCGACCGGGAACGGGTGCAGGAGCAATTGGCGGAGCTCGCCGGCATGGGCGTCGAGCTTTTGATCGACGATTTCGGCACCGGCTATTCCTCGCTTGCCTATCTGCACCAGTTCCAGGTGCATAAGCTGAAGATCGACCGATCCTTCGTGCAGCGCCTGACGCATGCGCCCGATGCGCTGCTCACAAGGCAGATCGTGGAGATCGGCAAGGGGCTTGGGCTCTGCGTGGTAGCGGAAGGCGTTGAAACGGCCTCGCAGGCCGATCTTCTGACCGCTATGGGCTGCGATGAATTGCAGGGTTTTTATTTCAACAAGCCGCTCGACCTTGCCGCTTATCAGGCGCTTCTGGAAGAACAGCAGGAGGCCGGCGCGGCCCCGGCCTCCGGCAACGCGCAGGCTTAAGGTTCTTACTCGGCCGCTTTCCGCCCTGCGCGCAGTGCGGCGATTTCTTCATCGCTGAGCCCGGCTTCCTTCAGCACTTCTTCGGTTTGCTCGCCAAGGCGCGGCGGGTGGCGGCGGATGTTGGAAGGCGTTTGCCCGAAACGCACGGGCGGGCGCAGCGCGAAATAGCCGCCTGCATCCGGGTGCTCGTAGCGGGCGAAGAAATCCACTTCCTTGAAATGCGGATCGTCCTGCAGATCGTCCAGCTTGTTCATTTTCACGGCGGGAATGGAAAGCGGCTGCAGCACGTTCAGCCATTCTTCCGTGGTTTTGAGCTGCGTCGTTTCCTCGATCATCGCATAAAGCTCGCGGATATGTTTCGTGCGCGCCTTGTAATCTTTAAAGCGCGGGTCGCTCAGATACTCGTCTTTGCGGCCCGCCAGCTCGAAGAAGTTTTCCCACTGTTTGTCGGAATAGGGAAGCAGGCCGATATAGCCGTCTTTCGTCTTGTAAGGGCGCCGGTCCGGATTGGTGATGCGGCCATAAGTCCACTCGCCGGTCGGCGGATCATAGACATGGTCGTAGAAATGTTCGGCGAGCACGAAGGAGGTAACCGATTCCAGCATCGGCACTTCCACGAACTGCCCCTCGCCCGTGCGTTCTTTGTGAAAGAGCGCGCTGGTGATGGCGGAGACAAGAAAGAGGCCGGAGACCTTGTCGCCGATGATCGTCGGCATGTAGCGGGGGGCCTCATTGCCGTCCATGCGCGGCAGAAGGTCCGCCATGCCGGAACCGGCCTGAATGAGATCGTCATAGGCGGGCAGGCCCGCATAGGGCCCGTTCGAGCCGTAGCCTGCGGCATGGGCAAAAATAATGTCGGGCTTGACCGCCTTCACATCCTCATAAGCGATGCCGAGGCGCTTCATGCCTTCATAGCGGATGTTGGAGACGACGACATCTGCCGTCGCCACAAGTTTCAAAAACGCCTCGCGCGCGTTTTCATCCCCAAGATTGAGCAGTACGGAACGTTTGTTGCGGTTGATGGTCATGAAGATGGGGCCGAGATCGGCGGGCGCGCCTTCCGGCGGGTGGCCCGGCCAGCGCATGATGTCGCCGCCCATGCCGCCGCCGCCGGTGGCCGACGGTGCTTCGACTTTCATCACTTCCGCGCCCATATCGGCAAGGATCTGCGTGGCGTAAGCGCCGAAGACGACACTGGTCAGATCGACGATGCGCACACCTTTCAAGGGGCCGGTGGCTTCTTTTTCCAGTTCGTTCTTCTTGCTCACGTCTCTTCTCCTCTTGCCGCAAACGCGTGGGCCGCGCGCAGATATATCACAGAACCCGGCCGCCCCCGCGCCGTTTTCCCGCCGCGGCCGGTAAAGGTCAAGTGAGGAGCGGGGCGCGGAAAGCGAGGCTCCGGCTTTCCCTTGCGTTTAGCAGAGGTTTTGCGGCGCTGTGCTGCACCTTGTTATGGGCGCCGGTTTGGTGTTTTGCCTCCCGGCAGCTAGACTTGCCCCTCACTCACGCCCAGAAGGACATGCATATGCTGCTGCATCACGCAAGCTGGCCGGAAGTCGAGGCCTATCTGGAGCGCTCGAAAGGCGTTCTCATTCCTATCGGCTCGACCGAGCAGCATGGGCCGAACGGGCTCATTGGCACGGATGCGATTTGTCCGGAAGTGATTGCGCGCAAAGCGGCGGAAGACACGCAAATGCTGATCGCGCCCACTTTCAATGTCGGCATCGCGCAGCATCATATGGGCTTTGCCGGGTCCATGACGCTGCGTCCTTCGACGATGATCGCGGCGATTTACGATTGGGTGGCCTCGCTCAGCCGGCACGGTTTCGACCGGATTTATTTCTTCAACGGTCATGGCGGCAATATCGCGACCATTCAGGCTGCTTTTTCCGAAATTTACGCGGATCGCAGCCTGGGCCGGGAAGGGGATAACCGGCGCGCCGTCAAATGCCGTCTCGTCAATTGGTGGGACTTCAAACCGGTGCTCGATTATTGCAAGCAGACCTATGGCAGCGCCCATGGCAGCCATGCAACGCCCTCGGAAGTGGCCGTCACCTATGCCGCCTTTCCCCATGCGGTCAAGCACGCGGTGATGGAGCCGGCCATTGCACCCTCGGGCCGCTTCACGGATGCGGAAGATTACCGGGCAAAATTCCCGGACGGGCGCATCGGCTCGGACCCTTCTCTGGCGCGCGCCGAAGACGGCGAGAAACTGATCGCGCTGTCGGCCAAGAGCCTTGCCGAAGATTTCAAAAATTTCACGACCAGTTAGAGGATTTATGCAGGACGTATATCAAAAGATCACCGCTCTTCTGAACGAAGTGCCCGCGAAACTTCCCGATGCTTATGACCAGGACTGGACGCGCTGCATCAAGAGCGAGCTGGCCGAGCTCGGGGCCGAGCGTGATCACATCGTTTATGCCAATGGCATCGAGGCGCAGCAGGTGCGCGGCGAGTGGGTCTATGATGTGACCTGGGCGCAGGAATCGCCTGATGAAAGTGGGGAGAGCAATACGAAACGCATTGTGCTCGCCTGCGAATGCGAATGGGCGCGCAATTGGGGCGATGTCTGGGACGATTTCGACAAGCTCCTGCAATCGCGCGCCGACTACCGGGTTTTCATCACTCACCAGTTCGGCGGGCAAAGCGTCGATGAAATTACAGAAAAACTGATCAAGCGTGTCGATGCTTATGAGCAGACCTCGCCGGGCGACACCTATCTGCTGGCGGTCTATGACAACGAGACGCAGACATTCTCGCCGACTTTGCTCGAAGTCTTGATGCCGGACAATCTGCGCGCCACGCGGCTGATGATTTAATCCGTCTCTGTCAGATAGAAGGCATCGCCGTTTTGGTGCAGCGGAAGCTGTGTCAGGCTTTTGCCTGCGCAGGGTCCGCCGGTGCACAGCCCCGTTTCGATCTCGAAGCTCGCCGCATGGGCCGAGCAGAGAAGATGGGTCTCGGCCTGATTGAGAAAGCGGTTACGCATGCGGTTGAGCGGCTGGCCTGCATGAGGGCAGATATTGAGGTAAGCGAAGACGCTATCACCCTTGCGCACGAGAAAGATGTTGTGCGGGCGGTCCTGCACGTGCACCTCGGCTTCCTTCGTGCCGGGATTGTCGAGATCGCTAAGGCGGCAGAGAAAAATCATGGGGCGCCGTGATTGCTGAGAAGCTGCCCCCTCACCCCGGCCCTCTTCCCCAAGGGAGAGGGGTTTTCGTTTTCCCTCGCCCCTTCAGGGGAGAGGGAGGGGCCCGCCGCCGCAGGCGGTGGGAGGGTGAGGGGCGCTCTCTATTTATTCTTGGAAAGCGGTACTTTCTTCAAACCGCCTTTCTTGCAGATGAGCTTCCATTCCTCCGCGCGCACGGGGGAAACGGAAAGGCGGGACTGTTTGAGAAGCGCCATCTCGGCGAGCGCCGGGTCTTCCTTGATATCGGCAAGGGAGACGGGCTCGGGCACGGTTTCCACCGCCTTGATGTCCACCATGCCGAAGCGGCCTGAGGCGTCGCTGTTATCGGGGTAATGCTCCTTGATCACCTCGACGATGCCGACGATGCGTTTTTCATCCACCGAGTGATAGAAGAAGCCGAGATCGCCCTTCTTCATGGCCTTCATATTGTTATTGGCCTGGTAGTTGCGCACGCCGTCCCAGTGTTCGCCCTTGGCGCCGCGTTTGAGCTGGTCGTCCCAACCCCAGGTGGAAGGTTCGGATTTGAAAAGCCAGTAAGCCATGTTCCCTCCGCGCCCGTTTGAGCCCCGCGCTTATTGATCCTTGAGCAGCCATTTCCAGGCGCGCACTTCCACGCTCTCGAAAACGCCGTTCACTTTGTAAGGATCGGCGTCGACGAGTTTCTGCGCGGCGGCGCGGTCCGCGACATCGATGACGAGCATGGAGCCGTTCATGATCTCTCCATCATCGCTCGTAAAAGGCCCGCCGAGTTTCACGGCGCCGCTCTCACCCCAATGTTTGAGATGGGCGTCCCGGTTGGCAAGACGTTTGTCGAGCGCATCTTTTTTATCCGTGCCGATAATGCAGAACAGCATGATGTTTCCTTATCTCAGTCTTCATTCGTAAAAGGGCGGGCAAGCAGCGCGGCGATCGCGTCATCCACGCCGCTCTTGCCCGAAAGGATGTTATGCACCGCCTCGCAGATCGGCATGCCGATGCCTTTGGCGGCGGCAAGGCGCATCACGGCCTCGGCGGTATAGACGCCTTCGGAGACGGAAGAGCGCGCACCCAGAATGTCTTCAAGCGTCTTGCCTTCCCCCAGCGCAAAACCGAGCGACATGTTCCGGCTTTGCCGGGAGCCGCAGGTGAGGATGAGATCGCCGAGGCCCGACAGGCCTTTCAATGTCGCGGGCTTTGCGCCCAGCGCCTCGCCGAAGCGGCTCATTTCCATGAAACCGCGCGCGGTCAGCGCGGCGCGGGCGCTGTCGCCGAAGGCCTTGCCCTCGACAATACCGCAGGCAATGGCAAGCACGTTTTTCACCGCCCCGCCGATCTGCGCGCCGATGACATCGGTGCTGAGATAGGGCCGGAAAGTCGGCACGCCGATCGCCTCCACAAGCTGCGCGCCCAGCGCTTCATCGGCGCAGGCAAGCGTGACGGCGGTGGGCAGGCCGCGGGCGACATCTGCGGCAAAGCTCGGGCCGGAAAGGACGGCGAGCCTGGCTTCAGGCGCTTCTTCACCGGCGACCTCGCTCATCAACTTGCCGCTCGCCGTCTCGATGCCCTTGGCGCAAAGGACGAGCGGGGTGCCGGACTTCAGATGGGGGGCGAGACCCGCGGTCACGGCGCGCAGGTGCTGGGCCGGGGCGACATGCAAAATCGCCTCCGCCCCGGCCAGTTCGGCAAAATCGGAGGTGGCGCGGATCGCCGGATCGAGCGCGATGCCGGGCAGGAAGGGGGTGTTCTCGTGACCCTTATTGACGGCGGCCACGACTTCTTCTTCCCGGGCCCAGAGCGTAATCTTACGCCCGGCGCGGGCGGCAACTGAGGCCAGCGCCGTGCCCCAGGCGCCGCCGCCGATCACGGCAATGCGGGAAAGGGGAGTATCAGCCATGGGCGCAGCCCCCCGGCAGGGCTGTTCTACCCTGAAAAAATAGTGAACGAATCATTGATTGTTCATTTTTCATTGTTTCTTCCGCGGCGGAGCCTACAATTGTTTGTATGATCTGTCCCGACGAGATGCGCGAAAAAATCATCGCTGCCGCCAAGCAGCGCTTTTTCCATTACGGCTATGCCAAGACGACCATGGCGGAGCTTGCCGGTGACTGCGATATGTCGCCGGGCAACCTCTACCGCTATTTCCCCGGCAAGCTCGATATTGCCGAGGAGATTTGCCGGCGCGCCTCGATCCAGACGGCGGAAGAATTGCAGCGCATTCTGGAAGAGCCGGGGCTTTCGGCGCGCGAGCGGCTCTGGCGCTTTTTGCTGCAGGACCTGCGCTCGACTTTCGAGACGCTGGAAGAAGACCCGAAGATCGTGGATATGGCGCAGATCGTCACCGCCGAGCGGCCGTCCTTTCACAATGAAGGGCTGAAGCGGGAGCGGGATGTGATTGCGCGTATTCTGGAAATGGGGGTTGCGGCGGGCGAGTTCCGCTTAAAGGATCCGGCGGCGGCCTGCGCCGAGTTTATCCAGGCGGCCACGATGCGCTTTTCCTATCCCCAGCTTTTCTCGCGCCTCTCGCTGGAGCGGCTGGAATTCGAACTGGAGGGCGTTTTCAAGCTCATCACCGATGGGCTTGCCTGTCCGATCCAGGCGGCGGCGGAAGAAAAGGCCCGCCTTGCGCCGCAGGACGCTTGAGACTTTTTACTGAAAACCAGGTCCCAAAACAAAACTGGCGGCCTTGAGGCCGCCAGTCCGTATTCTTGCTCTTATGAAAGAGCGAAGGATCGCTTAGGCGAGTTTAAGGTTCTCTGCCGAGCTTTTGCCGTTTTTACCGGTCTGAAGTTCAAACTCCACCCGCTGGCCTTCGTTGATGCTGGACATGCCTGCGCGCTCCAGAGCGGAGATGTGCAGGAAAGCATCCTTGGAGCCATCGTCAGGCTCGATGAAGCCATAACCCTTGGTGGGGTTGAACCATTTAACTGTTCCGGTCGTCATAGATTTTCGCTTTCAAAAATATTGTAGAAGTCGCATGCCCGACGGGCATGTGACGGCAGCTCAAGTTTTCGGGGCAAATAGCTCGGGTCGCCTTGAAGGCCGATACGAAGCAGAGATGACCTAGCGCTCGAAACTGGCTTATCCACATTGCGCCTGGTCGCGGAGAAATACAAGCAGAATCACCAAGCATAGCTGCGGCGCTTTGGCCATGCCGGTTCAAGTCTGGCCCAGGTTCGATCCAAGTTCGATCCAAGGGGTGAATCGGGTTTGGGCGCCAAAATTTTTTGCCGGACGGGGCGCGGGGAAAGCCCGGTTTTCCGCCAGATTTTGTGCATTGCACAAAAAATATGGAATGAACGCTGAATAAAATTGATTTCATTCATTGTTTTTCGTTTATAGGTTCCCATATCCCTTCCATCGCGGGACGGAAAGGCTTGGAACCCCTCCCGCGAGCAAGTTTTGAAACGAGTTTGATAGCGATATTGACCTTTAGGGAGCCTCCCATGCTGAACATCAATCTTCATCAGCTGGCAAATCCTCAGACCTTCGTTGGCGTTGTTCTCGGCGCCTATGCCCTGCTTTTCATCGGCCAGGTGGCCGTGCAGGTGGCTTGATCGCGCTGCTTTGTTGCAGTGCGCTCTGAGAATACCAGTCTGTTCTTCCGATCCCCCGCCGGGCCCTCTCTCCCCCTCCCCCTTTGTTAGGGGACACTTGTTATTGCAGTACCGGGATTTGGCGGCATTAGGCGGGATATACTGGGACAAACCTTAGTTTTCCGGGCATTTCGCGCCGCCGTTCCGTGCCGCCGCCGCGACGCGTTGTTTTTGCAGTAAGGCTGATTTGCACCGGCACCGCCAGTTAAATTTGCAATCGGCCCGGCGCTTCTGACCGTCCTCCTAGAGCGCTCTCAGCCGCGCGTTAAAGCATCTCTCAGGACAAGCGAATAAGCGCGTAAAAGCGGCTCTGAGAGCCGTTTGAGATGTCTAAAAGCGCTGCTCTCAATGACAGCCCAGCGCGTTGTGCTACGCGAGTTGAGGCGTCGGAATGCGCCCGAGTTTGGGGCCGAAACTCGGGCGATGATGCGCGAGTTTCTTCAGGCCGCCCGACTTCGGGTTTTCTGCTTTATATTCAATAGCTTGAGTGTTTTCTAAGAGCGGGCAGCCAGAGCCAAACTCGGGCGGTATTTCTCTAAAGCCGCTTCACTGCCGCAACCACACGGCCATAGATTGTCAGGTGGCTTTTGCGGGCCGGATCTATGGTTTCATCAGCATAATTCGGGTTGTCACTTCGCAGAACGAGCCGGCCATCCGTCAGGCAGGTAATTCGCTTCACGATGCAGCCTTCGTCCACCACAAGCACATAGATGGCGTCACCGCTGATCCGCTCGATGCTCGTGTTGATGATGAGTACATCGCCATCGCCAAAGGTCGGCTCCATCGAATCCCCTGCGACGTAAAGCCCGGCAAGAGATCGGGGAGATGTGTTGAGCAGATGCGCTGCCAAGGCCGGGTCGAATGCCAGGCCAGGCGAAGGAAAACCGGCTTCGTTGACTGCCCCCGAGCCTGCTGCGGCACGAGCAGTATAGAGCGGGAAGGTAATCCAATCCGGATGCTCTTCATCTGCAGGGGCGATATCGCGCTCGCGATTACCGCCAGCAATCCAGCCTAAATCGATGTCCTTCCCCGCACATAGCTTGGCGACCGCTATGAATGGGACCTTCGCCTGGCCTTTCAGCCACTTGCGAAGCTGCTCATCTGTGACGCCAGCAACGCCCGCCGCCTCTCGGCGGCTTGCGTAAAGGTTCACGACCTCCTGCAATCTCTGCAGGAAAGCATCCCCCTCAAATTCTATGCCCCGCATCTTAGACATTCTGCGGGAGGCGATAAAAATCGCCCTCATATAGCGTTTTTTGTTTGGACATAACGACGAAAATCGCTATCCTTTGCTCGTTCTAGCAAATCACCATTCAACAAAACCCGGCCTGGCAGGGCCGGGAAAATGGGTGACCCGATGACCGATCAAGCCTCCCATGATTGGGATCGTATCCGGATTCTTTATGAGTTGAAACGCGCTGGTGTCGCGAGTTTTTACGCGCTCGACCGATCACATAAACTGCCACTTTCAACTTGCTCAAAAGCAGCGTCTATTCCCAACACACGCGGCGAGCGCGTGATCGCTAAGGCGCTGGGGCGTCCCCCCCATCAAATCTGGCCCAGCCGGTACGACGCCAAGGGGCGGCGTCTGCGTCCTCAACCTGCAGAAAACTATAAGCAGCGCGCCGAAGGGCGTCACTGTCAAATCGGCGAGGCGGCTTAGACATGAGCCAGGCGCTTCGCTCTCCAACCTTTTCTTGTGAGCGATCCCTGTTAGCTCACAGCCCGCGTCCTGGCCGGTGTGGTGGCCCTCAGCTCCTGACGCCTTTCCGGCCGGGACGCCTCTCCCAAACAATTCTTGCAACAGGCCGGCCTAACGTGCCGCTGAAGAAGCGAGTGAGGTAACGCAATGAGTGTGATGCGGCAGGTTTCCCTTTCAGAGATCAAGGTCGGACAGCGTCTCCGGCGCGTCGATCCCGATCATGTCGAGGTGATTGCTCAGTCCATGCGGGACTGCGGCAAGGTACTCACGCCCTTGACGGTGCGGGAGGATAAGAAGAGCGGCGAGGTTCATCTTATCGCGGGGGCTCACCGTCTGGCAGCGGCAAAGAAGGCTGGCTTCGAAACCGTCCCTTGCGAGATCCATAAGAACCTGTCGCCTGCCGAAGCCCGGCTCATGGAGATCGACGAGAACCTGTGCCGTCATGAACTCAATCCGCTCGATCGGGCAGCTTTTCTGGCCGAGCGGAAGGCCGTTTATGAAACACTTTACCCCGCAACCAAAGCCGGGGTAGCGGGGGCAAATGCCCGTCACGGATCTGCAAACGACATGATGTCGTTTGCAGACGACATCGCGGAGAAGACCGGCTGGAGCAAGCGAACGATTGAGCGCCATGTGCGGCTTCATCAGCGTTTGGACCCGCAAGCCCGCAAGAAGATCATCGGCACGGACATCGCCCGTAACCAAAGCGAGCTGCTGTCCCTCGTGCGTTTTGAGCCAGAGCGTCAACGGGAGATTGTGAAGCTCCTGATGCAGGGTGACGGCGAAATCAAGCGCGTCGGTCAGGCAGCTGCCAAGCTCGAAGGCCGCAGTACCGGCCCGGACAAACAGAGCCGCGAAGCGAAGGTCGCCCGTGCGGTCGAAGCCTGGAACCGCCTCGACAAGCGCGGACAAGACATGCTGCTCGATCACATTGGCATCGAGCGCCTTTATACCTTCCTCAATTCCCGCACCCCAAAGCTGGAGGTCGCTGACTGATGGCACGGGTGCGCGGCGATAAAAAGACGCTCGACCTTCTGACCTGGCGCCCGGAAGCGCCCAAGGTCGACAGATTTGATCCGGTGACCGTGCGCGCCGGAACGATCGGCGCTCGCGTCAGCAAAGCCGTCTCCCAGGTCCTTAACGATGCAAAAGCCCGTGAGGAGAACCCGCTCGACCGAGACGAGATCGCGGAAAAGATGACCGAATTTCTCGGCCTGGGCGAGGACGACAAGGTATCGGCACATATTCTCAACGCCTATGCGAGCGGCGCGCGGGAGGCTCACAATATCTCGGTTGTAAGGGCTGTCGCGCTTGCCCATGCCACCAGCGATTTCCGCCTTCTCAACCTCCTTGCCGAAGAGCTCGACCTTTGTGTGATCCCGCGCCGCTACGAGAACGCTGTGCGTGAAGCGATCCTCGCCGAGCAGATCGAAAACATGAACGACGAGCTGAAGGCTCTGCGGCGGGGGAGAAAATCATGATCGAAACCTTCGCTCATAAGCAGATCGCATCCTGGCTTACCGCCGATGAAATCGCCGCGCTCAACCTGCCGGGTCTTCCGTCTGATGTTAGTAACATTCGCAAGCTTGCGAAACGTGAAGGCTGGAAAGACAGGCTGAATGCTGCCGGCGAGCCGATGGCGCGGCGGCGCAAGGGGCGAGGCGGCGGTTACGAGTATCACATTTCCTTGCTGCCGATGCGCGCGCAGGTGGTGTTGCTCGGACGCGTGGGGTCGAAACAAAACCCTGCCGAGCCCAAAGCGCAGAGCTCTGAGCTTTGGGACTGGTATAACCGCCAGCCGGATACGAAGAAATCAAAGGCCGAAGACCGCCTTCGGACATTGAACGCTGTGTTCGCGCTCGAACATGGCGGCATGATCCGCAACCTCGCGGTGCATGAGGCAGCCAAGAAAGAGAAGGTCAGCCCGCGCACCGTCTATAACTGGCTGGACCTGGTCGCGGGCGCACCCCGCTCAGACTGGTTACCGCGCCTTTGCCCCCGGCATGCGGGAAGAACGCAGACCGTCGAATGCGATCCGCGCGCCTGGCAAACGCTGCTGGCCGATTATCTCCGCCAATCCCAACGGCCTTTCGAAATCTGTTATGAGGATCTGAAACGCCTCGCCGATCAGAAAGGCTGGAGCCTTCCTTCCGCGCGTACTTTGAAGCGCCGTATCGACCAGGAAATTCCGAAACCCGTTCTCGTCCTGCACCGTCAAGGCCCGCGCGCGCTGGCCCGGATGTATCCGCCTCAGGAGCGTGACCGCACGGCGCTTCACGCGCTGGAGGCTGTCAACGTGGATGGTCATAAATGGGATGTCTTCGTCCGTTGGCCGGACGGAACGATAGCCCGCCCGCTCATGGTCGCCATTCAAGACCTCTTCTCGAACAAGATACTGGGCTGGCGAATTGACCGGAGCGAGAACACCGACCTGGTCCGGCTCGCGTTTAAAGATGTTTTCGAAGCCTTTGGCATTCCCGACAGGTGTCTTCTCGATAACGGCCGAGCCTTCGCTTCGAAATATATTTCCGGCGGAACGCCTAATCGCTTCCGCTTCAAGGTGAAGCCGGAAGAGCCCGTCGGCATTCTGACGGCACTCGGCATCGATCTGCGCTGGGCAACCCCCTATAGTGGCCAGTCCAAGCCGATCGAGCGCGCCTTCCGGGAGCTTTGTGACCGGATCGCCAAACACCCGGCTTGCGAAGGGGCTTATACCGGTAACTCGCCGGAAGCGAAGCCGGAGAATTACGGCAGCCGCGCCATCGATCTGGGTGATTTTCTGCAGATCGTCGAGCAAGGCATCCGCTTCTTCAACGCCAAGCCGGGGCGCCGCACGAAGGTTTGCGGCGGGACGCTCAGCTTCGATGAGGCTTTCGAGCGCAGCTACGCGGCATCCGCGATCAGAAAGGCTGGGCCCGAGCAGCTTCAAATGTGCTTGCTTGCTGCGGAGTCCGTTCGGCCGAACAAATATGACGGAAGCATTCGCCTTCTCGGCAACCGGTACTGGGCCGAGAGCTTACACGATTATCTCGGCAAGCCGGTCACCGTCCGCTTCGATCCCGATAACCTTCATGATGGTGTCCACATTTACCGGACCGATGGTTCTTATGTCGGCTTTGCCGAATGCATTGAAGCGGCCGGGTTCTTCGATGCGGAAAGCGCCCGCGCCCATGCCCGCGACCGCCGTGCTTTTGTGAGAAAGACGAAAGAACTGGCGACGATGGAGAAGCAGCTTTCCGCGTCTCAGCTGGCCGACCTTTATGCCGGGATCGAGGTCGAGGATCGCGAGCCGCCTTCATCGAAAGTCGTGCGGGCCATCGTCGGCAACACGGCCCGGAAGGCAGAAGAGCAGCCCGATGAGGAGGAGATCAACTTCACCTCCGCTTTGAGCGCCGGTCTGACGCTCGTGCAAGGCGGAAAAGAATTGTGAGGACGCGGCAGGTTTGACGGCCCCGCGTCCTCACTGAAACCGGCGGTCCAGAGAAGGACTGCCAATCCACATGGGAGAAACTACATGTCTGATGCGGCAAACGAAAGAACCTTTACACCGGAAGAGCACCAGGCCGTGCGGGATCAGATCCGCGCGATTATGGAGACCGAAGACAAAAGCCAAGCAGCCTTGGCGAAGGAAGTAGGCATTGCCTATGGCACCTTCACGGGGTGGCTAAGCGGTTCTTACCAGGGCAATAACGATAGGATCACGGCGGCGGTCCAGATCTGGCTTGCCGGGCGGGAGGAGAAGAAGCGGCAAAAGGCAATCGTGCCCCGAGCCCCGGAGTTCATTCTGACGCCTTCCGCGCAGGATTTCATCGAGGCGCTGCGCTTCGCTCAGATCATGCCGGAAATCTCCGTCATTGCCGGTGGCGCGGGCATCGGAAAAACAACGTCCATCCACGAATATGCGCGCAAGAACCGGAACGTGTGGATCGCCACGATGGACCCGTCCACATCGAGCATTCACACGATGCTGAGCGAGGTGTGCGAGGCGATGGACCTTGTGGAGCGGTCCGCCTCCAAGCTCGCCCGCGCCGTTGCCCGCCGTGTTGAAGGTTCGGGTGGGCTCATCATTATCGATGAGGCGCAGCACCTGAAGTCCGAGGCGCTTGATCAGCTCCGCTCGATCTATGACCGGGCGGACGGGAGCGTCGGCATTGCGCTAGTCGGGAATGAAAGCGTCTATACGCGTCTTGAAGGCGAGGGGCGCAAAGCAACATTCGCCCAGCTTTTCTCCCGCGTCGGCGTCCGTGTAACGCAGGCGCGTCCGAAGGCGAAAGACATCTGCGCCATCATCGATGCCTGGAAGATCACCGAAGATGAAGAAGTCCGGCTGCTCAAGGCCATCGGCCGTAAGCCAGGCGCTCTGCGCGGCCTCACGAAATGCCTCCAGCTTGCAACGGTTCTGGCTTCAGGTGAAGGCGAAGAGCGGAACCTCAAACACATCAAGGCTGCGTTTGAGCGGCTCTCCACATCTTCAGCTGCGTGAGGTGCCTCATGATCAGTAATGACATCCGCAATCTGAAAGCATCCATGAAGGCTCACTACGAGTGCGGTCAGCTTTCGCCGGGTTTCTTCAACGCCTTTCTTGCCAAGCTGGACGCTCTCGCTGAGCAAGCGGAAGGCATGGAACGCTCCAGCGTTGCGCCGCATGCCCGGCGCTCCTGCGTACAGCTTGAGCTCATCAAGGGAGGCCAATCATGATTGCCGCTTCCAACACTGCGCCCATCGATGTAGTTGCCGTGGCAACCGACATTTTGAACAAGGGCGCGCGCCGCGAAACGATGGCAAGCCAGCAAGAAATCCGGGCGCTGGCTGCAGCTGTTCTTGATTTCTCCGCTTCTCTTCACCTGGCCGCGAGCAGCCTCGGCCTTCTGTCGGCTCTCGCCTCAGACCCGGCTTCGCCTGGTCTGAGGATCGAAGCGATAGGCGGCTTCGCTGCGCTCGAAGGCGAGCTTATGAGAATGGGCTTTCTAACCCGCAAATCGGACGATGAAAGAGGTGCGGCATGAGAGAGCTCGCTCTTATCAAATCGGTCGTGGCCGAGCACTACGGCATTGAGCCGCGGCTTCTTGAAAGGAAACACGGGGCGAGGCGTCATGCCCGTCCGCGTGAACTCGCCTGCTATTTGGCCAGCCACATGTTCGATTTCTCTTATGGCGAAATCGGGCTGGCATTCGGCAACAGAGAGCAGAGCGCCGTTCGGGCGCTCATCAAAAAAACCGAGAAGAAACTGAGTGCCGCCGCAAGTACCGCGATGGCGGAAGAGATCGCGGAACTAAAGCTCGAAATCGAGAGAAAGTTGCCGTCCATCTCTGGCGCCGGTGACAGCCAAATTACGGCTCGCATCAACTCGCTTTTCCTCCTTATCGAAACGGCCCGCACGGAGCTTGCCGAACTTCAGCGTCTCATCATTCGGGAGAGAACGTCATGTACCAGCTTTTCCGCCGCTTCTTCAAGCGAGCCGCGCGACCTTTCAGGCAGCAATGGCGCTGGATCTGCACCGCTTATGGACCGCAATCCGGTTCGCGAGGGAGGCGTTCATGAGTGATTTTTCTGAGATCGAATGCTTGACCAAGGCATATGCCGACGCCCGGTCCGAACTCGGTGATGCGGTTGCCGAACTCGAAGCGGAGATGACCGGCCTCAAACGGCGCAGGCTTCGGCGCATCAGGAACCTGGCCGAGAAAGCTGCCAATGCGCATGCGGAGCTACAGGCGACAATAGACGAAAGTCGAGCGCTTTTTAAAAAGCCGAAGACGCGCATTCTGCATGGCATCAAGGTCGGTATCATGAAGGAAAAGGGCAAGCTCAAATTCGATGCCGGCATGGTCGTGAAGCTTATCAAGCGCCACATGCCGGAGAAGGCTGACGCGCTCATTAATGTAACCGAGAAGCCTCAGAAGACTGCTCTCTCGGGTCTCACAGCAACCGACCTTAAAAAGCTTGGCGTGACGGTAATCGGGGGCGGTGAAGCCGTGGTCATTAAGCCTGCCGATAGTGAAATCGACAAACTGGTCGATGCGCTTCTCGATAAAGAGGTGGCGGCCGGGGAGGTTCAAGACAATGAGTGTGCTTAAAGATCCATCTCCCGAAGCAAAAGTCCTCTTCGCTGCCCTGGAAAGTGTCGACGGCCGGCAGAAGAGTTACGGACCTCCGGCGCGGTTCATGGAGCATGTTGCCGATCTGTGGCGCGCCCAGTTCGGCTGGGACGTCACGGGCGGCGATGTTGCCCAGGCCATGATCCTTTTCAAGCTGGCCCGTCTTTCCCATGACGCTGAGCACCATGATAGCTGGGTCGACATATCAGGTTATGCGGCCATCGGCGGCGCGGGAACCAAAAAAGAGGGTGCATGATGGAAACCCTCACGCCCGCACAAAAGATCGATATCGAAAGAGCAGCCCGCCAGTTCCTGCGCGCTGCCAAATCCAGCACGCCGGATCAGATGTGCTCCGCGCTGCGGGATCTCCGGCTTGCCTGCCGGGCGGAAGCGCGCGGGCTCACCGACCGGCAGGCAAAGGTGCTGCTCGCTATCGAGCGGTACATCTCTAAACACGGCCATGCGCCGGCCGTGCGCGAGCTTCAGGGCATCACTGGGTATCGGTCGACCGGCGGTATCGCCCGCATACTGGACCTTCTTGAAGAGCGCGGCCGGATCGTGCGCCGCCGCCGGTGCGCCCGCTCGGTTGAGGTGGTGAAGCCGCTCACGCTGGGCGATATGATGGAGATTGAAGGCAAATGAAAGCTGCCCGCAAACCTGCATCCTCCCGTCATTCTCTCTATGCGAAAATCTCGATCGCTCAGAAACAGCTTGGGCTCGATGAAGACACCTTCCGGGATATCTTGGAGGCACGTTACGAGGTGCGGTCGCGGACAAAGATGAGCGATGCGCAGCTTGTCGATCTTCTGAAACATTTCCAGGCACAAGGTTTCCAGCCTCGCCCGCGCTCTGGTAAGCCGAAGGGCGCGGCCCGCCGCGAGCACGGCAAGATGCGGGCGCTCTGGCTGTCACTGTACCACTTAGGCGTCGTGCATGACCCTTCGGACGGCGCGCTCGCTGCCTTTGCAAAACGCGTGACCGGCGGAAAGGCAGCTGGCGTTGACGCGCTTGCCTGGATCGCGGGTGAGGACGCCTCAACGGTGATAGAAGCGCTGAAGGATTGGGCCAGCCGTGACGGCGGCGTGAACTGGGAACCTTACGCGAGTACGAACGGCTCCTTTCACAATGAGCGGTGCCGCGTCATTGAAGCTCAATGGCAAAAGCTGCACGCTCTCAAAGCGGTCAGAATTGATGATCGCGGCGCGCTGGACAGGTGGGCCTGCCGGGCATTGGGCATTGCCTCACATAGTTCCATCACCCAATTAGATGCTGCGCAGCTGGATGCGCTCATCCGCCAATTCGGCGAGATGATCCGGCGCCGCCTGCCGGAGGAGCAATCATGAGAGCGCGGCGCTCCCGTCCCGGCCGGCATCTACGCCCGGTCGATGCGCTCAGGCTGCTTGGCCATGACGAGGAGCTCATGGCCTTTCACAAGCGCTGTATTGCCGATGGCTATGTTCTGAAGAAAACCGTCCGACCGTACCACCGCCAGGACGGCGGGCTCACGTGCCGTTTTATCTGGCGCAAACGGGCTGAAGATCCTGCGATGACCATCGAATACACGGTTCGCTGGAGAGTTGCCCGTGACTGAGGAAAAGAGCTGGCCCATAGGACTGCAGCGTCTTGCCGTGATCATTGGCCCGAAAGCTGCCCTGCAGCTGGCCGAACATTTCGGCGGCGTCCAGGACCAGTATATTCCGCGCCGCGCGCGGCTCGATCATCCCTTTACCGCTCTCATTGGTCTTGACCGCATGGAGCATCTTTGCGAAGCGCTTGGCGGCGAGCGCATTGATATCCCGAAGGGCACATATGCCAAGCTGAAGAAAGCGGAGATCATCGGTCAGCGCGGCAGCGCACGGTCGATTGCGCTGCGTGTCGGCTGCTCGATGCGCTATGTGAAGAAGATCCGCTCCGATCTTGTCGACGGGGACGCGGATGAGCCTGATCTCTTCACCGCGCCGGAGAAGAAACCGCACGATTGACGGCGGTCACCAGCTCTGCGATTTATAGACAGCACCCCGACCTACCTCGGGGTGAACAGTTCACCCCAAAATCTATGCGCCGTTCTTCTTTAGTGTGGCTCCACACCAAGGGAGCCATGAGCCGTGAGCGCAGCCTTCTCAACAGCCATTCAAACTGTTCTCGAACATGAGGGCGGGTATGTGAATGATGCGGACGATCCAGGCGGCGCCACCAATTGGGGCATCAGCTTGCGCTTTCTCCGGCAGGTCGGCGAGATCGATGCCGACGGTGACGGCTTCTTCGATTTCGACATCGATCGCTCAGGTGAAATTGATCCTGGCGACATCCAGCTTCTCACGAAAGAGGATGCGATGGCGCTCTACCGCGAACACTGGTGGGACAAATATCGCTACGAGGATCTTCCGCCCGCGATCGGTGTGAAAGTCTTCGATCTTTCGGTCAACATGGGTGCCGTGCAAGCGCATAAACTCCTGCAGCGCGCCTGCCATGCAGTGGGACTCCCCTTAACCGAAGACGGCATTCTCGGCCCACGCACGCGCGCTGCCGTGCAATCGGCTGACGCGTATCAACTGCGCGCCGCGCTGCGCTCGGAGGCTGCGGGCTTTTACCGCTCTCTCGTGGCATCCCGCCCGTCACTCAAGAAGTACCTCAAAGGCTGGCTCAGGAGGGCCTATCACTGATGGAACCTGTGAGCCTGGCACTTGGCATCGCCCAATTCGCAGCGCCCGCCCTTGGGCGCTGGCTCTTTGGTGAAAAGGGCGAAGAGACAGCCGAGAAAATTATCGACGTCGGCAAGGCCGTGGTGGGCACTGACAAGGCGGAAGATATCCTTCCGGCGCTCAAGGCGAACCCCGAGCTGCTCATCCGGTTCCAGCAACAGGCAACGCAGATCGAACTTGCCGAGCTGGAAGCCCACACCCGCCAGCTCGAAGCCGTCAACGAGACGGCCCGTGCGGCCATCAATTCCGACGATAAATTCGTCCGCCGCTGGCGCCCGACCTGGGGCTACGTGACGGCCGTCACCTGGGCTCTTCAATCCATGGCCATAATGTTCTGCTTTTGCGCAGCCGCTGTTGCCACGCTCTACGGAAAGGCGGAAGCGGTCACCGCACTCATGAACGGGGCAGCAAGCCTTGCGGGTGCGCTCACGGTCCAGTGGGGGGTCGCTCTGACGGTGCTCGGCGTCAATGTCGTGAAACGCTCCCATGACAAGCAGGTTTGCGCCGGCCAGCGGCCGGGAACCATGGCGCCGAGCGCCGTCACCGACCTTGTGCGCCGCGTCACGGGGGGTGCCCGTGGATGAGGTTGATTGGTGCCAGGAGTTTGAGGAAGAAGAGCGGCGCCTTCTCATTCGTCAATGTTTACGGACGGCGGGTTCGGCCGGATCAGTTACCGGCCCGGCCGGGACTGATTGCGCGGACTGCGGGGAACCGATCCCGCCCGAACGCCGGCGCGCTCAGCCCGGCGCACGACTTTGCGTTTCATGTCAATCAGAGAAGGAGAAAACCCGGTAATGGATAGCGGCACGGCCCTCAGCATCATCGGCGTAATTATTTCCGGGGCGGCCCTGATGGTGAGCTTCCTTGCCTTCCTGCGCCTTCTCAAACTCGACCGGTCCGGCAAATTCAAGGAACTCGGGGAAGCGATCGACAAAATCGAGGATGCGCGCATCGAGGACAAACACAAGCTGGTCGAACGGATCAGCCGCCTTGAGGGTGCGCTTACGCATATCCCGACGGCCGAGCAACTGGCCGCGCTCCGACGCGAGCTGCACAAGGCCGAAGCGGCCATCGCCAATGTGAATGCCCGTATCGAAGGTTTCGACGACATCCTTCGGAGCCATGAAAACCGCCTCTCACAGATCTTTGAGGATGCCCTTGTGAAGGGGCGCAGCCAAAGAGGTGGTGCATGATCCTTCCGGCCGATCTTCCTTATCTTCGCTGGGTGCTTCTTAAGCTGCTTGCCTCACAGGGCGGCGGTTATTGGGCCGCAGATGGCTCGCTCGCGCGCGGCCTCGATGCCATCGGCTTTGGTGCGAGTATGGCGCAGGTTCGCGCCGGCCTTTTCTGGCTGGCGGATGTGTCCGCCGCCGAGATCAAGACAGCCGGTGAGAATGTGAGCGCGCGGCTCACCCAGGCGGGCCTCGATGTGGTCGAAGGCCGGCAGCTTGTTCCGGGCATCAAGAAACCGCTGCACCTCGATCTGGAGGAATGACGATGGCGCGTCCGTCTTCCATCGACCAATTGCCGCGCGACGTGCGTGAGCTCATCGGTCAGCTCCGCATGAACGGGGTGACGATCGACAGTATTCTGGACAAGCTGAAAGAGCTCGATCTCGATGTGTCGCGCTCGGCCCTGGCGCGCCACACCCAGAAGATCGACGCCATTGCGGAACGCGTCCGGGAAAGCCGGGCGGCTGCGGACGCAATCATGGACCGGCTTGGCGCGTCGACCGACAACCGGCAGGCGCGGCTCAATATCGAGTTGATGCATGCAAGTCTGATGTCGCTCCTGGCGGGGGAAGACGGCGACGATGTGGTGCTCTCGGCGCAGGACGCGATGTTCCTTGGCCGCGCCCTCAAGGATCTCGCCTCGGCCTCGAAGCTTGATCAGGACCGTGAGATCAGGCTGCGCGACGAGATCGCTCGGCAGGAACGGGTGAAGGCCGCGGAGAAGGCGGAAAACGTAGCGCGCTCAAACGGCATGGATGCTAGCCAAGTCGCTTTCCTCCGCGCGCAAATCCTCGGTGTGCCCGTCGAGAAAGACGAGGGCAATGACTGAGACCGTTTCCGCCGAAGCTGTAACCGTTTCCTCCGCGCCTCTCGAAGGCGCGGAGTTGCAGAACGCGCTCGATCTCGTGGAAGAGATCCAGGAGGAACGTGCGTCACGCAAGCTAAAGCCCGCAGAGGTTCCACATGTTCTCCTGCCTTACCAAGCGCGCTGGCATGCGGATCGTTCGCCGGTGCGCATCGCGCTCAAATCCCGCCGCATTGGGTTCAGTTGGGGCGCGCTTGCTGCAGAGAGTGTGATCGAGGCGGCGGCGGCCAAGGAAGCCGGCGGTATGGACCAGTTCTATATGGGCTACAATCAGGCGATGGCTGCCGAGTTCATTGGGGACTGCACCTTCTTCGCTAAAGCCTTCGATCAAGCCGTCAGCGTAATCTCTGTTTTCCGTGACGTCGTGATGGTGGAAGATGAGCGCCGGGACATCCTGCGCTACAAGATCCGCTTCGCCTCCGGGCACCGTGTCGAGGCGCTCTCCTCGAACCCCTATAACTGGCGCGGTAAGCAGGGTCATGCGCGCATCGATGAGGCAGCTTTCCACGAAAACTTAAGAGAGGTGGTCAAGGGCGCGCTCGCCTTCCGCATGTGGGGCGGGCGCGTCGATATCGTCTCGACCCACAACACCGAGAACAATCCGTTCTTCGAGTACCTGCGGGACGTGCAGGCGAAGGTATTGCCCTGGTCCCCGCACACGATCACCTTTGACGATGCGCTGCGCGAGGGGTTTTACCGGCGCGTTTGCCTGGTCCGGGGAAATGACTGGTCGCAAGACGCCGAGGCGGATTACCGGCGCTCCATCCGGGCGGATTACCCGGATGCGGAGGACGCGGCCGAAGAACTGGATTGCATTCCGAAGCGAGGTAGCGGCGCTTACTTCACGCGCATGATCATCGAGCAATGCTGGGATGCGGAAATCCCGATTCTCTATCACGCGCGCCCTGCCGAGTTCGTACTCGATCCTTTGCGCGAGCGTAAGACACAGGAATGGATCGATGAGGTCTTGCGGCCCGTCATCGATGCCATGCCGAAGGACAAGCGCACCGCCTTCGGGCAAGATTTCGGGCGGTCGGGCGATCTGTCAGACATCTGGGTTCTTCAGGAAGAAGGCGACCATTGGCGCACGGCTTTCCTGCTGGAGCTGCGCAACATCCCCTTCGATGTGCAAAAGCAGATCATGCTGTTCGTCCTTCAAAATCTGCCGCTTCTTCAGAACGCCAAGTTCGACAGCCGTGGCAACGGGCAAAGCCATGCCGAGGCTGCGCTTCAGGCGCTCGGCCCCTCCTTTGTCGAGTGCGTGATGCTTTCCGCCGGCTGGTATGCGGAATGGTTTCCGAAGTACCGCTCAGCCTATGAGGGCCGCTCTATCCGCGTGCCGAAATCGGAAGACATCGTGCAGGACCACCGGCTCATTGTGCTGCGCGACGGCAAGCCTGTTGTCTCGGCCGCCAAAGTCAAAGGTTCGGATGGCAAGGACCGGCACGGCGACAGTGCCGTTGCCGGGCTGCTTGCCTGGGCAGCTGCGACCGGCGAGAGCCTGCAGCCCTCGGCCGGCGCGACCATCCAGCGGCATAGCCCCGTCGAGAACCGGCCATCGCGGGGCCTGATTAAACGGCCAGTAGAAAGAGGACGCCGGCGATGGGCTTGATCGATTTCATGATGCGGCCTTTCCGCAAGGAGCAGGAACCCGAAACGCCAATGCGCGAGGCGGCCGGGCAGACGATCGACGGTGAAGAACATGGCTGGCGGCGCCTGACCGGTGACGGCATGCGCAACCTGCAGCCGCTGACGCAGTCACGCATGCAGGAGCTTGCCGTCTATCTTTGGCGGACGAACATGCTGGCGAACCGGCTCATCGAACTGCCGGTCGCTTACCTTCTGGCGGAGGGCGTGGAACTCACCGCGCCCGATGAGGAAGCCAAAGGCTGGCTCGATGCCTTCTGGCGCGACCCGATCAATCAGATGGATATCAAGCTGCCGAAGAAGGTACGCGAGCTTGCGATCTTCGGTGAGCAATGCTGGCCGGTCTTCGTAAATGAGATGAACGGCCATGTCCGGCTCGGCTATCTCGACCCGGCGCTGATCGAAACCGTGGTGACGGATCCCGACAATATAGAGCAGCCGATCGGGGTGGTGACCACGAAGGATAAGCACGGCCGCACCAAGCGCTACCGTGTCATTGTCAACGGCCCCGAAGAGGTTTTCTCGCAGCGTACCCGCGAGATCCGCGAGACATTCGAGGATGGCGAATGTTTCTACTTTGCCGTCAACCAGCTTTCGAGTTCGACGCGCGGGCATTCCGACATGCTGGCGCTTCTCGATTGGCTCGACTCCTACGACACCGCAATGTTCGGAGAGCTGGAGCGCTGGGATCTGCTCCGCGCCTTCATCTGGGATGTCACGATGAAGGGCGCGACGGAAGAAGAGGTCAACAAGCGGGCCAGTCAGATCACGGTGCCGAACGCCGGCAGCGTGCGGGTTCACAATGATGCCGAGGAGTGGAAGGCCGAAGCGCCCAATCTTCATTCGAGCGACAGCGACGGCCTTGCGCGGCTTTTCCGCAATCATATTCTGGGCGGCTCGACTTTGCCGGAGCACTGGTATGGCGGCGGCGGTGATGTGAACCGGGCGACAGCGGGCGAGATGGGCGAGCCCACGGTGAAGATTTTCACGATGCGCCAGCGCTTCTGGGGGTACATCCTCTCGGAGGTTGGCACCTTCGTAATCCGTCAGCGTCTGCGCGCCTATTATGGCGCAGAGCCGGAGGCCTCGGACGATCCTGCCGTCTATGTGCCTGAAGCCCGCTTCCCTGAACTCACCTCGAAAGACACGTCGAAATTCGCAACCGCGCTGCAGCAGGTTGTGCTGGCCGCCGCAACGGCGGTTGACCGCGGACTTCTCTCGGAAGAAACAGCTCTTAATCTCATCGGCTTGGTGGCATCCCAGCTCGGGCTTTCGATCGATCCCTCCGCAGAGCTGGAACGGATCCGCGCTGAGCGCACGCGGAAAGACGAAGAGGATGGCTTCGTGCCAGGCGAGACCGGCGACGGCGAAACCAGCGATGAGCAGTAGGCATGGCGACCGACGCAGAGCGCAACCGGGCATTCCAGGCCGAACGGCGTCGGCAGATCAAAGCCTATGCCGGTATTCATCGGGCTGCCCTCGATGACGTCAAACGCCTTTTGGAAAAAGCGCAGGCGAACATCGCGGCGGAGCTGAAGGCCGCGCCTAGCGATTTTCAATCCTGGCATCTCGCCAATCTCAATCAGTCGATCGATGCCACGCTTGCGGAAATCGGAACGGAGATGAGCGAAGCAGGAAGCGTGCGCATTGAGGCCGCCCATCAGGCCGGCGTCTCGCTCATCGATGAGCCGATCCGGGCCGGCGGGATCAATATCGCGGCGGTGCTCCAGTCACCCGACACAAGACAGCTTGCCGCCATGCGCACTTTCTTCACAGACAAGCTCAAGGATGTGAGCCGGGAGGCAGCGGCGAAGATCAAGTCGCAGCTCGGCCTCTCCATTGTCGGAACGCAAACGACCGGCGATGCCGTGACGCAGGTGCAGGGCATCTTGAAGTCCAGCCGCTCACGCGCCATCACCATTACGCGGACCGAGATCGGCCGGGCCTACTCGACCGCTGCTCAGGAGCGGATGAGCCAGGCGAAAGAGGTGGTGCCAGGCCTCAAGAAGCAATGGCGCCGGTCCGGCAAGATCCATAGCCGCCTGCAGCACGATCTGACCGACGGGCAAATCCGCGATGTGGACAAACCCTTTAACGTTGGCGACACCGAGCTCATGATCCCGCGCGACCCGAATGGCCCCGCCAAAGAAACGATCAATTGCGGCTGCCTGTCTTTGCCCTACATGGAACATTGGCGTGTGGCACAGCCGGACCGCCAGCCTTTTTCGGATCAGGAAGTTTTCCTCAATCCGCGCAAGCGCAATATCGCCCGCGAACTCAATCCCCCGATCAGCCGTGCGGCGCCGGGGCTTTCCTCTATCCGCGCCCTGGAACGGGAGCACGCCGCAACAGCCCGGCGTATCATTGCCGATCAGCTGCAAACGGAGAGCTTTCGGCGCTTTCTGAAAGGATCCACGAAGACGCGGGATCATTTCCCCGTCGGTCTACTGGGAGAGGATCTGAAGGCCGCGCTCGGTTCGGAGGCTTCCGTCCTGCGGCTTTCAACCTTCACGCATATCAAGCAGCAAGCGCACCGGCGAGGCCAGGCGTTCACCCCGGCCGATTACCGCCGCGTCCAGGCGCTCCTGGACGAAGGCACGGCCTTGCAGGAAAGCGACCGGCTGGTGCTGGTCTTCGGCGAGATCGAGGGGAAACTCTGGAAGGCAGTTGTTAAACGGACTGAAAGCGGGCGGGAGCTTTATCTGCAGTCCCTGCACCGGGCGACTGCCAAACAGCGCCGGAGAGAGATAGCGCGTCATCGTCTTGTGCGGGAGGGAAAGTGACGGCTGGCGGGGAGCGACACACCCCCGCACGGGCCCGAAGGTTACCGGCTCTCGCATTTGCTCAGCCGTCACGTCCAGAAGATAGGAGACTTAGCCAGGGCCGTCAAAGATCTTCTCTAGTCCTATAATAGCGGTGAACCTTGTCGTTCAGCCATCCTAGGATAAAGAAATATCCGAAACCCACCAAAGTTCCTAGCCATGCCGGAACGGGGAGTTGATACCCAAGCCATATCAAAAAGGCTGCACCAATAGCCCATAGGAGAAAGGCGATGGTCATGCTCATTTCACTGTGCTTCTTGTCCATGGATGCCTCCGGTTCATTGGATGCAGTCTAGATGAACTCTGAGCATAAACGGACCGCCGTCGGTGATCGATAAAATCCGGCCCGTGTGGGCGCTTGTCTGCCCGCCGGGCCACCACCGGCCCTGAAACACCAAGAAGGGCCTCTCACGGCCTCTTAAAGGCTCTTAAAAGGCCGCTTCGTTCCCTCTCCTGCAAGAGAGAACGCCCCAGCCGCCTGAATTTCCGGAAATCGGGGTGAACTGTTCACCCCAAGCCTGTCTCCAGCCCCGCCGCTAGGGTGCACTTCAACGGCCGCGAGATGGGGCCGATTTGCATTTCAGGCTTCTGGAGATTTTCATGGCACGGAACAGAGCTTCGGCGCAACCCGCATCAAGCAGCTCCTCCCAGGCGGCGGAAACGGCATCAACCGAAAAACAGGAGCAGGGTGCCGCACCTGCCCCTGACGCAGATGCCGCTTCCGCCGCCGCTCCTGAGAAGGAGAGCGGCAAGCAGACGGCGGAGCAAGCCAAGAAGGCAGGTAAAAAGGCCGATCAGGAACTCTCCGCTACCGATCTCGCCCCGTTTCTTGGGGAGATGCGCGACCTGGAGAAGGGCAAGGACGGCCGGCTCAAGGCCGTTCTCCGCGAAGTCACCGAGGCGGACATCCTTTCTTTCCGTCAGAACGGCGACGAGGTTTCCGTCGTCACAGCCGACGGTCACCGCCACGCGCTCAAGCTTGGAGAACTGGCATGAGCGGCGCGGTGGCCGTTGCGGGCCTTTCGGGCGCTCTGCTGGTTGAAGCGGCGTTCCGCGAGGCGAAGGGCGAGGTGCCGGCGCTTGGCATCATCGGGCCGGAAGCCGTCCGGGAAGCTTTTGAAGGCGACCTCACGCAGCTCAGAGACCTTCTTCAGGGCGCCGTTAAGAAGGCGCTGGAGCTTGCGGGTGAAGAGGAGTGGTGGCCTTACGTCCATGCCCTTTTCGATGATTTCATCGTCGTCGAGCAGAAGGACGGCAAGCTCCTCAAATATCCCTACGAGATCGACGGCACGAAAGTCACGCTGGGCACGCCCCAGGAAGTCGTGAAACGCTTCGTGCCGGCCGAAGAAGGCTCGGCTGCATCGATGACCGAAGCGGCATCGCCGCTCTTCATTGAAGCGCGGGACGAGGCGACCTACCGGATCCGCATCATTAAGGCTGGGCTCTCCGGCAACCGGAACTACTATCCCGACGCCGTCCTGCGCGAAGCCGTGCCGCTGTTCGAGGGCACCCGTGTCTTCGTCAAATCGGACGCCGAGCATCTTTCCGGCGGCGGTAAGGATGTGCGCAACCTGATCGGCGCGCTGCGCAATGTGACCTTCACCGAGGGTACGGGAACCGACACGGGGGAGCTGCAGGCCGATCTCGTACTCCTGGAACCTGAAGGCGATATCGCGGTCAAACTACGGGAAGCCTGGAGCCGCAAACTCACCGAGCTCTTCGGCTTCTCCATCGATAGCCGCGCGCTCGCCAAGACCCGCAAGGCCGGCCAGGTCACGGTCCGCGAAGCGGTGAAATTCACCGCCGTCAACTCCGTCGATCTCATCGTCGAACCCGGCGCCGGAGGCGCCATCATCAACCTCATCGAAGCAAAAGGAGATCCGCTTATGGATCGTGAGGAAATCATCGCCCTGCTTGAAGCCAAAGGGCTGCTCAAGGGTAAGAATACGGACCGGCTCTCGGATGAAGAGCTGACCACGATGCTGCGCGAAGCCGTCGGTACGGCCGCGCCGGCTGAAACGGCAACGGCGGGTGATACCGTGACCCGCGACGAGCTGCGGATGATCGAAGCGCGTCAGACGATGCGCGAGAAGGTCGATGCCTCCTCGCTGCCGGATGCGGCCAAGAAGCGCGTCAAAACCCGCTTCCTTGAGATGGCCAGCTTCCGCGAAGCGGATGTCGATGAGGCTATTCGGGAGGAAGCGGATTATCTCGCCACCTTTACGGAGAGCGGCCGGGTGAACGGGCTTGGTGACACGCCGCGCATCGAGATCGGCCGGTCGCGTTTCGACAAAGTCAATGACATGTTCGATGCGTTCTTCGATCCCTCGCACAAGGACCACCGGCACGCGCGTTCCTTCAAGGAATGCTATGCGGCCGTGACGGGTGATACCCGCGTGACGGGCCGTCTGTCCGATGCGGATGAAACGCTGATGCGCGAAGCGCTGGACAGTGCGAGCTTCTCCGATGTGCTCGGCAACGCGATGAACCGCCGCTTGATCGCCGATTACAATTCGCCGACGAGCTACGACATCTACAAGGCGCTCACCGGTTCGCCGGTGCCGATCAATGACTTCCGCACCCAGGAGCGTGTCCGTTTCGGCGGCTATGGTGACCTGCCGGTCGTGGCCGAGAGCGGTGATTATACGGCGCTCGACAGTCCGACGGACGAGAAGGCGAGCTATAGCGTGTCAAAGCGCGGCGGGATCGAGACCATCACGCT
The DNA here is from genome assembly GCF_000739695.1 of Tepidicaulis marinus. GTDB lineage: Bacteria > Pseudomonadota > Alphaproteobacteria > Parvibaculales > Parvibaculaceae > Tepidicaulis > Tepidicaulis marinus. Next base: position 87,336 of record NZ_BBIO01000001.1, on the reverse strand, counting down.
TGAGATGATCAAGAACGATGATGTCGGCGCGATCCGTCAGATTCCTGGTAAAATGGGCCGGGCCGCAAAGCGCACGCTCTCAAAGTTCGTGCTCGATTTCCTGCGCACCAATCCGGTCATCTATGACGGCGTCACGCTCTTTCATGCGAGCCATAACAATCTGGGCGCGGCGGCGCTTAGCAGCGCATCGCTCGCTGCGGCCCGCCTCGCCATGTTGAAGCAACAGGAAGCCGGCTCCGATGAGCCGCTCGGCATCGGTCCGCGCTATCTTTGGGTGCCGCCGGAACTTGAGGAAGCCGCTGTCGATCTTTTCCGCCGCAACACGGAAAACGACAAGACGTTCCAGCAGAGCCTGAGCCTTGAAGTCATGCCCGTCTGGTACTGGACCGATGTCAATGACTGGGTGGTGACGGCCGACCCGGCCGATATCCCCATCATCGAGCTTGGGTTCCTGGACGGGAACGAAGAACCCGAGCTCTTCGTGCAGGACAACCCGACCGTGGGCTCCATGTTCAGCTCCGACAAGCTCACTTACAAGATCCGCCACATCTACGGCGGCACCGCAAAAGACTCTCGCGGCGCCTACAAGTCAGTCGTGGCGTAACGGAATAACCCCGAGAGCAGAGAGCGCGGGGGCACTGGAACGGCAGTCCCGCGCTTAGAAAGAAGTCCCCGGCTTGCGGCGCCGTTCCGCTTCAAGCCGGGGCATGAATTTCAGAAACAGGTCCGCAGATGGCGCTCGCCGATTTCCAGTCTCTGGTTTCCAATCTCATCCGCGACTACAGCGGAGAGATTGCCGATGCCGACCGCGACCAGGCGCTCTCGCTCGCAGTGACGCGCTATTCGACGGACCGCCCCCGCACGCATATCGAGGCTGTCCTGGCGGGCGGCACCACGGCGCTCGATCTTCCTCAAGCATGGGAAGAGAATTTCAGTACGCTTCGGGCACTCGGCATCCCAGGACAAGGCGAGATCGCGGGCAAGGTCGAGCAGACCATCACCGGCACCATCATCCGCACGGCCGACACGATCCGCAGCGGCACGAACGTGCATGTCAGCTTCACGGTCCAGCATGTGTTGGACGAAAACGACGATACCATTCCGCCCGCCGACCGGGAGGCCGTGGCGAGCTGGGCGGCGGCGCTTCTGCTCGAACAGCTCGCGAGTTATTACGCCGGCGCGAAGCAATCGACGATCGATGCGGACAGCGTGGATTGGCAGTCGAAAAGCCGGGACTTTGCCGGCCGTGCCGCGCGGCTGCGTAAGCTCTACCAGGATCATCTGGGCATCGATCCGAAACGTAATGTGCCGGCCGCCGCCGTTGTCGATCTCAACCGGCCGAACAGCCTTGGCCGCTCACGCCTGATCAAGGGCCGGGGGCGTATCTGATGAGTAACGGGCTTGATATCCGTATCGATCTTCACTCGGCAGAGGCGCTGATCGCAGCCTTTGAAGAAGCGCCCGAGATCGTCGAAGAGGAGCTTTACGGGGCAACCTGGGAGGCTTCGCTTTTCCTGCAGCGTGAAGTACAGGAACGCACGCCGGTCGGTGTGGGCGGTGGCGGCGGGCTCAAGGGTTCGATCTCGGCGCGTGAACCTGGCCGCATTGCAGACGGCGTAATCGGCGCTGTTGCGACGTCACTCGCCCATGCAGCTCCCGTCGAGCTCGGCACGAAGCCGCATATGCCGCCTGTAAAGCCGATAGAGGATTGGGCGCGGATCAAGCTCGGGCTCGCCCCGCAGGAAGCCAAAGGCGTGGCCTTTGCCATCGCCCGCAAGATCGCGCGTGAAGGCACGGAAGGCGCTTTCATGTTCACCGAGACCTTCGAGGAAGGTGAAGATCAGGTGCAGGCGATTTTCGGTCAGGCGCTGGAGCGCATCGCTGCCCGCATGGCGGAGGCGCGGTGATGCAACAGGACATGGAGCTCATCCGCGAGGCGATTGCCGCCAAGATCGAGGGTGTGGCGGATGCCGGCATCGTGCAGCGCCATGAGCGCTGGGCACAGCGCCAGGACAAATTCCGTGCCCGCTACGAGCAGGATGGCAAGATCAAGGGCTGGTTCGTGCGCCGTATCCGCCGCCGCGCCCGTGTGCTGACCTATGCGGTTAATGAGGTCCAGCATTCGTGGGTGATCCGGGGCTTTCGTTCCTTCAATGACGAGAGCGCCAGCGAGATCGAGTTCGACCGCCTGATCGAGAGCATTGTGGAAGCCTTCCGGGCGGACGACACGTTGGGCGGTACGGTCATCACCTGCACCACACCGCAGGCGGCGGGCCTTCAGCTCAACGAGAGCGCGCCGGTCATGTTCGCCGGTGTTCTCTGTCATGGGGCTGAGCTGGAACTGACGACAATCACGCTTGAAGGCCCGGATGACGAAGCGCCGGAATATCTGCGCGAGCTTTATTTGAACGGCGATCTGATCGCGTCGAGTGGGGACGGCGATGCTTGATCTTGAATACCGCATTGCTGAACTCGAACGGCGCTTGGCCAATATCGCGCAGCTCGGCACCATCTCTGCCGCCGATTACGGCAAGGCGCGGGTGCGCGTGAATATTGGAGAGCGGCAGAGCGGCTGGCTTCCCTGGGTAACAGCCCGCGCCGGCGGAGACCGGACTTGGTGGGCGCCTGAGATTGGCGAGCAGGTGCTCGTGATCTCACCTTCCGGCAACCCGGCGCAGGGCATCGTCATGCCGGCAATTTACAGCCAGGCCGCGCCGGCACCAGGTGCCTCGGCGGATGTAGCCAGGATCGAGTTCGCCGATGGCACGGTGATCGAATATAGCCGTGGCGAAGGACGTCTTTTTGCCAATGTGAAGGGTGATGTCGAGGTCGTGGCGGAGGGCACCGTGACTGTCGATGCAGGAGGCGATGTCACTGTGACCTCTGCCGCGTCCATCGCAGTGGAAGCGTCGGCCAACGTCTCCATCACCGCGCCCTTTGTCAGCATTCAATCGACCGAAGGTGGTGCGGCTCAAGCCTCTCTCAAAGGTAACTTTTCGCTTGAGGGCAATCTCGACGTGACCGGCAACATCAATGCGACCGGTGACATTCTCGCCGGCGGCGCGAACTCCAACCACCATGACCATTGAGGCAGCCATGAAAACGGAAACCTATGAAGTTCTGAAGCAGCTCCCGCTCCGCAAGGAGAACGGCGAGCCCTGGCAGCCGGGTGAGCGCATCCAGCTTGCTGCGCGCGCCGCCAAGTATCTCCTGCTTTCCGGCCACCTTGCTGCGCCGGACGCGCCCAAGACGAAGACAAAGAAAACGCCGGTAGAAACGGAGATTAAAGACTGATGACCACGGGCATGAGCGCGCATACAGGCAAAGCCCTGTCGGGTCAGGATCACCTGATCCAGTCGATCGGCGACATTCTGTCGACGCCGATCGGCACGCGCGTCATGCGCCGTGAATATGGTTCGGCCCTGTTCGAGAAGATCGACCGGCCAATGACGCCGGAGCTCCTGGTGGACATTTATGCCGACGTGGCCGAGGCGCTCGATCGCTGGGAGCCGCGTTTCGAGCTGAAGCATGTACGGGTGGCGGCAGCGGAGGCCGGCCGGTTCACGCTCGATCTCAAAGGCCGCTGGCTGCGCACGGGTGAAACTCTGACGCTGGAGGGCATCACCCTATGAGCCGCTTCGATGTCATTGATCTTTCTTCGCTTCAAAAGCCGCAGGTTATCGAGGAGCTTTCCTATGAGGCGATTCTTGCGGCGCTGAAAGCCGATTTTCTGGAACGCAACGAAGACTATGATGCCGCCTTCCTTGAAAGCGATCCGGCTATGAAGCTGCTGGAGACGGCGGCACACCGCGAATTGTTGATCCGCCAGCGCGAGAACGACAAAGCCCGCTCGATCATGCTGGCCTTCGCGGCAGGCAACAACCTCGATCACATTGCGGCAAATTACAGCGTCGAGCGCCGGCTGCTCTCTCCCGGCGATCCGGAAGCCTTACCTCCGATCGAGCCGGTTTATGAAGACGATGCGTCACTGCGCCGCCGTGTTCAACTCGCACCGGAAGCCCTATCCGTTGCCGGGCCGCGCGGCAGCTATATCTTCAATGCGCTTTCGGCCGGGGAAATTCCCACCGATATCCAGGTGGAAACGGGCGTTCCCGGCATTGTGACCATCACCTACGAGTTTGCCGAAGGGGGCATCGCCGCAAACGTGAAGGACGCGGATGCTTTCCGTTCCGCGCCCGGCGATGTAACCGTCATCGTGATGGCGCATGAGGGCGACGGCGTCCCGGATCAGGCAACTCTCGATGCCGTCGAGGCACATCTGACGGATGAATATGTCCGGCCGCTCTGCGACACGGTATTCGTTCTTCCCGTTGAGATCGTCACCTACACGGTCGATGCGGTGCTCGAAATCACCGATGGACCGGAGGCGCCGCTCATTCTTGCTTCGGCCAATGCGGCCGTCGAGAAATACATTACTGGCCAGCACAAGATCGGCCGGCGTGTAACAGAAAGCGGTCTCAAAGCGGCGCTTACGGTTGCCGGCGTCGAAAAGGTGCGCCTTAACGCTCCGGCGGTCGATGTCGAACCCACACGTTACCAGGCGGCATATTGCACGGGCATCACCTTGACCACGGAGGTGGCCGGTGACTGAACTTCTGCCGCCCAATGCCAGCCAGCTTGAGCGCGACCTCGATGCAAGCATCGAGCATGCGCTCGCTATCCCGGTCCGCATTGCCGATGTCTGGGATCCGCACACTTGCCCGCTCGACATTCTGCCTTGGCTTGCCTGGGCCTGGTCGGTGGATCTCTGGGATGAGAACTGGTCGGTTGAGGCGCGGCGGAACACAACCGCTGCGAGCCTCGCATTTCATAAACGAAAAGGCTCTCCAGGCGCGATGCGCGATGCGCTGCGCGCGGCCGGTTACGGCGAGGTGGAATTTATCGAGCGGCTCGATGCGCGCCGGTATGACGGACGCGCCAGTTACGACGGGGTCCATTTTTACAGCGAGAGCGAACACTGGGCCTGGTACTCGATCGTGCTGCAGAAACCCGTTTCCATCGCCCAGGCCGCGCAGGTCCGAGAGATCCTCGACCGCGCTCAACCTGAGCGCTGCAAGCTACATGAACTGCGCTACGACCAGGCGCTGAACCTCTATAACGCCGCCATCACCTATGACGGCGCATATACACACGGAGTTGTCGATGGCCAATCTGCCTGAAGCCGCCACATGGGAAGGTGGTATTTATCAGCTTGAGCTCACGGATCCCGTTCAAGGCGGCCCGGACGGTATTTCCAACAATCAGGCAAAGCAGCTTGCGAATCGCACGGCTTACCTAAAGCAGGAAGTCGAGCTGCGCGCGCCGATTGCCTCGCCTGTCTTCACTGGTAACCCCACAGTGCCGACGCAGCCGCCCGGAAACAATTCGCTGAGCGCGGCAAATACCGCCTTTGTGCAGGCAGCCATTGCCGCGCTCGTGGCCAGCTCTCCCGCAGCGCTCGACACATTGAACGAGCTAGCGGCAGCGCTGGGCGATGATCCGAACTTTGCCACAACCGTGATGAACGCGCTTGCCCTGAAAGCGCCGCTTAATTCTCCTGCCCTTACCGGCACACCGACAGCCCCGACGCAGGCCCCTGGTGACAGCTCGCTTGCCCTCTCGACCACCGAATTTGTGCAACAGGCCGTGGCAGGATTTCAAACCGTTCCCGTGGGCGCGGAAATGGATTGGCCGTTTGAGACGCCGCCAGCCGGGTGGTACGAGGCGGACGGCGCCTTGATTTCACGAGTGGATGCTGCTGCGTTGTGGCAGAGGGCGTCGCAATCGAACCTTATTGTATCCGAAGCTTTCTGGCTCAGCGGTCAGACCGGCTATTACTCGGTCGGTGATGGCAGCACCACTTTCCGGTTGCCGGATTTTCGCGGTTATTTTTCGCGTGCCTGGGACCATGGACGCGGAATTGACAGCGGACGCGGCCAGGGCAATGCGCAGGAAGACGCGTTTCAGGGGCACACCCATTACATGGAGCGAATTCTTCGCGCCGGTCCGGCCGGTACGACCAACTATCCATCCTTTGAAGATAGCGAAGGAACCGCCGATGAAACGGGCCAGCCGATCAGCGACGGCACGAACGGCATTCCGCGCATTGCGGCAGAGACCCGGCCCAAAAACATCGCCCGGATGCGGATTATCTATGCAGGGAACCAGTGACGATGGCACCTACCCTTTATCATTTCGATGCACTGACCGGCGAGCTGAGCGGCACGACGCCCGCGCGGGCAAATCCAAAGCAGGAGGGCGCTTGGCTGCTCCCCGCTTTTGCCACCTTCACGGCACCGCCGGAAGTGGCAGAACATGAGGCGGCTGTCTATGCCGAGGGAGCGTGGACAATTGTTCCCGATTGGCGCGGGCATACCTACTGGCTTGCCGATCGCAGCAAACACAAAATCACCGAGCTTGGTATCGAGCCGCCCGCCGAGGCGTTGTCCGAGATGCCAGCTCCTCCGTTTGCAGAAGTGAAAGCGGCAGCGCTTCAGAAAATCGACACCGATGCTGAAGCGGCCCGGATGCTGTTCATCACACCTGGAGAGGGACAAGCCTGGACCTATCAGCGCAAGGAGCGTGAAGCGGAAGCCTTTATGGCGGATGCAAGTCCCGACCCTGCCGACTATCCGGTCTTGAGCGCCTGCATTCCCGGTGACGGGGCTGACCTTGCGGCCGTTGCCCAGACCGTGCTTGCAGCCCGTGATGCCTGGCTGCAGGTCGGCGCGGCTATCGAAGGCATCCGGCGCGCCGCCAAAACGCAAGTGGAAGCGGCCGGTGATGTGCCCGCTATTCAAACCATTCTCGACGGCCTTTCTTGGCCGCAGCCTTAACCGAAGGAGGGCTTGATGCCTGAACAGTTTTTGCACGGTGTAGAAGTAATCGAAATCGACGAGGGCATCCGTCCCATCCAGACGGTGAAATCCTCGGTCATCGGCCTTATCGGCACGGCGCCCGACGCGGTTGGGGCAACGTTCCCGCTCAACACGCCGGTACTACTTGCCAATCAGCCGCGCAAGGCTGCCGATCTTGGCGATGCCGGCACGCTGAAAGATGCGGTGGATGCAATCTACGATCAGACGGGTGCAACGATCGTTATCATCCGCGTCGAAGAAGGTGTCGACACCACGGCAACCATGTCGAACATCGTGGGGGACAGCGCGCTCGGCACCGGTGTCCATGCTTTCCTCTCGGCCGAGAACGAGGTCAAAGTGCTCCCGCGCATTCTCTGCGCGCCCGGCTTTACGGGTGACCGGCCTGCAGCTGCCGCCAATCCGGTCGTGGCGGAGCTTGTCGGGATTGCCGAGAAGCTGCGGGCTGTCATTGTCGCCGATGGCCCGAACACGACGACTACCGAAGCGATTACCTGGCGGGAAGACTGGGGCTCGGCGCGCGTTTATGTGACCGACCCGGCCGTCAAGGTTTGGGACACGGCTCTTTCGCAGGCCGTCGTGCAGCCCGTCTCTGCCCGTGTGGCTGGCGCCATTGCCAAGCGGGATAATGAGCGCGGTTTCTGGTGGTCGCCTTCCAATCAGGTGCTGAACGGCATTGTCGGTACGGCCCGGCCGATCGGCTTCAACATGTCCGATCCGAATTCGGAGGCGAACCTGCTTAACGAAAACGAGGTGGCGACCGTCGTTTTGAAAGACGGCTACCGGCTCTGGGGCAACCGGACCTGTTCGGACGATCCGCTTTGGGCGTTCCTCTCCGTGCGGCGCACGGCCGACATGGTCTATGAGAGCGTCGAGCGCGCCTTCCTCTGGGCCATGGACCGCCCGCTTTCCGCTCAGCTCGTGCTCGATATCCAGGACAGCGTGCAAGCCTATCTTGGCTCGCTCCAGGCACGGGGCGCGATCTTGGGCGGCACCGTCTGGCTCGACCCCGAGCTCAACACGCCGGATCAGCTCATGGCGGGCAAGCTCTATCTCGATTTCGACATCGAGCCGCCCGCGCCGCTTGAGCGCCTCACGTTCCGGGCGCACCGCAACGCCGGCTACTACGAAGAGCTGGTCAACCAGGTTCTCGAAGCCGCCTAAAGGCGCGCATCGAGCCCTCACAGGGGCGGCCGAACTGCCCCTGAGAGCCATTTAATCAGGCACTGAAAAGGATTTCAGACATGTTGCCCAAGACACTCCGGAACTTCACCGGCTTCATCGACGGTTTCGGCTATGCCGGTAAGATCAAGGAAGGCGTGCCGCCGACCGTCTCGCTGCAAGTGGAAGAGTATCTGGCCGGCGGTATGGCCGCGCCGATCGATATCGACATGGGTGCGGTGGAGAAGATGGAATGTTCCATGACCTTCTCAGAGTTCTCCAACGCACTCTATGCCCATATCGGCAAGACCGACACGCCGCTCACCTTGCGCGGCGCGCAAGTGGGCCCGAACGGGGAAACCGAAAGCGTGATCTATCAGATGCGCGGTCTCCTGCGGGAAGTCGAGCCCGGTACCTGGCAGCGCGGCTCGATGCCCGACAAGAAGCTCATGTTCACGCCGCATTACCTGAAAATCTCCGTCGCCGATCAGCCGGTGGTGGAGATCGATGCGGAGAACATGATCCGCCGCATCGCAGGCGTCGACCAGATGGCCGATCAACGTCGCGCGCTGGGTCTCTAAGCGGCAGGACGTGAGGAAAAGAGATGAAGCATATCAAACTCGATCACCCCGTTACCGTGAACGGCACGACTATCCGCGACATCAAGATGCGCCGGCCGAAGGTGCGCGATGAACTGGCCGCCCAGACTTACAAGGAAGAGGCGGAGCGCGAGCTGATGTATTTCTGCTCGCTCACGGAGCTAACCCGCGAAGAACTGGAAGAGCTTGACTTGGCTGACTGGGGCAAGCTGCAGAAGGCTTTCGAGGAGATGCTGCAGCCGGGAAAGCCGGGGGAGCCTCCTCTGCCGGATCGTTGAGGCTTTCCGTCCTCCAGCTTTGCAGCGTGTCGGGCGGCAATCTTGCCGAATGGCTCGACATGCCGCTCGATGAGTTTGACCAGTGGCGCGAAGCGGCCGCGCAACTGAAACAGGCAGAGAAATGAAGAAGCTCGGTTACGGCATCGAGGTCGGCGCAACGCTTGGCGGCAGCTTCCGCTCCACGATGGGGCAAGCGCGCCAAACGATCGGCGGTGTCGGCAAATCGGTCAAGGCTCAGGAGCGGGACCTCAAGTCCCATGCCCGTTCTGCCCGCAATACCGCGCGTGAGACGGACCGTCTAGATCGCTCGTCTTCCCGCCTCGGCCAGTCCATGCGCCGCACGAAGGAAGAAATCGCCCGTGCCGCGCGCGGCGCCGCGAATTACGGCCGCACGCTCGGCCGGGCGGCCGCTCAGTCCCGGAAGCTGGGCAAAATGGGAGCATTGGCCGGGAAAGGGCTCGACTTCGCCGCGAATAAATACACCGCCTTGGTGGGTGCCGTGGGCCTTGGTGCCACGATCCGGCAAGTCGGCAACCTGGAAGAACGATTTGTCCGCCTCGGCATTCAAGCCAACAAGAGCCAGGCTGAAATCAATGCGCTGAAGAAAGATATTTTCGACATTGCGCTTGCTGATGATGTACGCGTCGATGCCGGCGAAATCACCGCCGCCGTCGAAACGATTGTCGAAAAGACCGGTGATCTCGATCTCGCCCGTGAAAACCTCCTCAACATTGCGCTGGCCGTTCAGGCATCAGGCGCAGCCGGCCAGGACATTGGCGCGATGGTCGCCAATATGTGGGACAAGTACAGTATCCGGGACGCCGAAGAGGTGCTTCGTCAGCTCGACCGCTTTGTCGAGCAAGGCAAGTTTGCCTCTTTCGCTCTGAAGGATCAGGCAACACAGAGCGAGCGGTTAATGGCTGCCTATGCCGGCGTCGGCCGCAGCGGTGCGGCTGCCGCATCGGAGCAAGGCGCGCTTATTCAGATGTTCCGCAAAGGCACTGGCTCGGCCGAGCAGGCAGTCACGGCCTTTGAGCGCACCCTGGCGGAACTGCGCTCCAAATCGGAGGATGTCGAGGATATCGGTGTCGATGTCTGGGATCCGGAAGCCCTTGCCGAAGGCCGCAGGGAAATGCGCGCCGTCACGGATGTGCTGAAGGACTTGATCACCGCCACCGAAGGCGATGTGAAAAAGCTCGGCGAGATATTCGGGGATGAGTCCATTCGCGGCATCAACGTCCTCGCGTCTGAATTTAACCGCACCGGCGAATTCAAACAGCTGGACGATCTTCTTCAAACGGGCGGCACAGGTGATGCGCTTGCTAAGGATGCCGCGCGCGCAAGCCGGACGTTCAACCAGTCGCTCGGCGCGCTCTCGACGGCATGGGAGCGTTTCGCAGACAGCAAGTTAAGCAAGCCGGTGGATTTGCTTGCCTCCGCTATCAACAATCTTGGGGCGGAAGGGGCGAATACGGCCTTCACGATCGGCACAATCGGAGCGGGCTTGGTGGGCTCGGCCATCGCCGCGCGCAAGCTCGGCATCGGAAAACTCTTTTCGCGCGGGCGCAAAGGTGCTGCTGCGCGCGCGACAAGCACGGTGGGTGCCGGTCTTGGCGGCTTTGGCGGCGTTACGCCTGTGCATGTGACGAATATGCCGCCAGGCGGGTTCGGTGGCCTTGGCGCTGGCGGGAAAGGCCGCGCAGGCCGGGGCGCTGCGCGGGCCGGACGGCTCGGCCGGGCACTGCGTGGCGGCGGGAAGCTGCTTGGCCGGGCAGCTTTACCTCTGGCGGTCGGCCTGGGCGCGGTCGACCTCATCGGTGCGGCGCGCAGCGGCAATGCAGAGGCGGTCGGCCGGTCGGGCGGCGGTCTTGCCGGCGCATTGGGCGGGGCGGCAGCCGGTGCCGCTCTGGGCTCAATCGTCCCCATTATCGGCACGACGATCGGGGGCATCCTGGGCGGCGTGATCGGCGGACTGGGCGGGGAATTTCTTGGCGGAAAGATCGGTCAGGCAGTGGGGGGCATGCCGGCGGCGGATGCCGCCGGGGCTACCTCTATTGCGGCCGGCGCGGTGCCCTCATCCACGGCTGCATTTCCGGCTGCGCTGCGGCCTATTCAGGTCACGAACCAGATTACGGTTCATGCGGCGCCGGGGATGGATATGGAGGAGCTCGTCCGCAAGGTGATGCAACGCATGGAAGCGGGCACCCGGAGGGCGTTGCATGATTGAGGCGCTACTTGAATTTATCGGCGCGGGGAATGTCGTCCGCCATGTTCAGACAGGTGCTGGCAAGGTCAGCGGCTTGAGTGTTCTCACCATCAGGCTGCTGTGCCCACGGCTTCGACGTGTTCGTGACACATTCTGCAAGGTGTTTCGCATTGAGTGCGATCATGACTTCTGCTTCTGGCCCAAGCTGCTCATAGTTTTCGCGCCCCATCCAAACCGCAATCCAGACCTTGGATGTGTCGACGCGGTCTCGTTCCGTCGCGCGATGCCAATCAGAAATTGTTGCATCGTTCAGGGGAACCCGCCCGCCATACCAGCCGGTTTGTCCTGTCATATTGAGAATGCCGATCCCGACAAGGCCGACACATATGACCAGCGCGATACCCCAAATGGCTTTCATGGCGATGCCCTTTCCATCATGAACGGCGCAGTTGAGCACAAGCAGAGTCCGGGAGGCAAGCAATGAGCCGGACAATGATGGCGCTTGGTAAATACCGCTTTTCCGTCGACACGGCCGCCTATCAGCGGCTGATGCGCGAGCAGGAGTACCGCTGGGCGTCCCAGCCGCGCCTCGGCCGCCGCCCGGCGCGCCAGTTCATCGGCGCGGGAGAGGAGCGCATCGAGCTTGAGGGCACGATCTACCCGCACTTCCGGGGCGGGCTCGGCCAGATCGATGCAATGCGCGAGGAGGCGAATGCCGGCGAGCCGCTGCTTCTTGTCGACGGGCGCGGGAACGTCTGGGGCAAATACGGGGTCGAGCGCATCACCGAAACGCAGACCCGCTTTCACGGCAACGGAGTGCCGCTGAAGATTGAGTTTCAGCTCGTGCTTTCCCATTACGGCGAGGACGCCGGCGACGGCACACAGGCGGCAGGAGGCGCGCGCAGCCGATGAGCAGGCTCTACCGCACAAGCGACGGAGACATGGTGGATTTCATCTGCTGGAAGCATTACGGCGTCCAGTCTGGCGCGGTGGAAGCCGTGCTTGAGGCGAATGAAGGCCTGGCGGCGCTCGGCCCCCGGCTGCCTGCCGGCGTGACGATCACGCTGCCGGATCTGCGCCCCAAGGTGGAAGTGAAGACGGTGCGGCTATGGGATTGAGGGGTCAGACACCAGCTGCCGCTCTGATCGCAGCAAATGCGAAGGATGTACCGTGCTTAATAATGTCAGGCACCAGCTTCTCTACGCCGCCAAGGGCACCTTTCTTTGCCGCTTCCTTTATTTGCTCTGCCGCACTTTTCTTCCCGTCAATTGATGATGGAGTGGCATTCAATGCCGTCAATCCTTTCTCCGAGATAATGACGTCGAAGAACTTGTCATCTAAGGAGTTTTCGAAGTCGATATATCCGTACCTCTTGAGCCAGGTAATTGCGTGCCCGGCCAAATCGGCAGCTTCCCAGTGCTCCTTTTGGCCGTTGATCTTTTTAGGAACCAGGTCAGTTGGCTTGATATCAATCGGTTTCGGGAAGTCCATGAGCAGCCGCCCAAAAAGCGCTGCGGCGACTTGGTTGAAATACTCGGTATTGTCCTCCATTCCGCTCCCCCAAAAATTACAACATGGCGATATTGGAGCACCCTATGCGCCCTGATTTCAAGATTGTCGCCAACGGCACTGACATTACCCGGCTGATCGCGGACCGGCTGGTTTCGCTCCAGGTAACGGATGAGCGCGGGGACAAGAGCGACACGGCCGTGATCGAGGTCGACAACCGGGCGCGGCTGGTTGCCGTGCCGCTCACGGGGGCAATGCTGGAGACCTGGCTCGGATACCGGGAAACCGGCATGGCCCGGCTCGGGGTCTTCACTTGCGACGAGATCGAGCTGAGCGGCCCGCCCGACATGCTGACGATCGAGGGCAAGGCGGCCGACATGGGCAAGAGCCTGAAAGCCCCCAAAACCCGCAGCTGGGACGCCATGACGCTGGGCGGCATCGTCTCCACCATTGCCGGCGAGCATGGTCTGGCGCCGAAGACGGCCGAGGCGCTGGCGGCCACCGCTTATGAGCATCTCGATCAGACGGATGAGAGCGATCTGCACTTTTTGACGCGCCTGGCGCGCGACCTCGATGCGGTGGCGAAGCCTGCAAACCGGCACCTGCTGTTCGTGCCGCGCGGGGAGACGAAAGCAGCTTCCGGCGCGCTGCTCACGGCAGTGACGGTGACGCCGGAGGATCTCGCCGGCACCTGGCGCGCGCGCTTTGCCGACCGGGGCAAGTACACGGCCGTCAAAGCCTATTGGCACGATGTGGAAGGCGCGGCGCGCAAGGAAGTCGTGGCAGGTTCCGGCACGCCGGTCTTCACCCTCCGCAACCCCTATTCAAGCGAGAGCGAGGCGCAGGCGGCCGCCAAGGCAAAACTCAAGGCGCTGAGCCGGGGGACGGCGGTGTTTGAAGGGGAGTTTCAGGGGCGGCCGGAGTTTGCGGCCGAGGCGCCGCTGCAGGTGCAGGGCTTTGGGGCGGAAGCGGATGGGAGCTGGGTTCTGACGCGGGTGACGCATTTTTACCGGGAGAGCTCTGGCTATCGCTGCTTGATTGAGGCGGAGCAGAAGGGGTGAACGGGGCTCTTTCGCTCAGCTCACTTGCGACCTCTTCAAGCGTAATGATGAGCAAGACCAGAGTGAGGAAGTTAGCGCAGGTTGTGCCAGTAAACAGCTTTCCATCGCTGGCTTTAAGAAAGTTGTCGGATCCGATCAGGCGCGTACGTTGTTGCGGAGGAGTTTTCAGAAATTTCGGCTCGCGCGTATTCACGAGCGAAATAACAAACCCTGTCATGGCAAAATTGAGAATTGAGGCGATGAGGGTGAATTCCGCCATCTTCACCGCACTTGGGCTTAGACCCCCGCTGGCCAGAAGACCGACAAATATCGATGACGAAATCACGACAAGCCCTGAACTTCCGATCGTGAAGTACTGGATCAGGTATGGGCTCTTCAGAAAGGCAGGCGTGGTTGATTCCTCAGTCATTAGATACTTCTCCCCCTTCATAGGCGGGGGCCGGGCTGATTAGCGCAGCCCGAACCGGGAGCGCCAACTCCCACAACCGAAACCGGCCGCGAATCGGCCGTCCCGCCACCGCGCACGCGGCGGGAACCTTATAAGCACTGGACATGATGGAGTCGATTCACACTGTAGAACCCGTTTCACCCGCCGCCCCTTGGCTGGGCGGCAAGCGCAACCTCGCAAAGCGGCTGATCGCCCGCATCGAGGCTGTGCCCCATACGCTCTATGCGGAGCCGTTTGTCGGTATGGGCGGCGTTTTCCTGCGCCGCACACAGGTGCCCCGCGCCGAGGTGATCAACGACCTCAACCGCGAGGTGGCGACCTTCTTCCGCATCCTCCAACGCCACTACGTGCCTTTCATGGAGATGATGCGCTTCCAGCTCACCACACGGGCCGAGTTCGAGCGGCTGACGAAGACGGATCCGGACACGCTGACGGATCTGGAACGCGCCGCCCGCTTTCTCTACCTCCAGCGCACGGCGTTTGGCGGGAAGCCAAGCGGGCAGAATTTCGGCGTCTCGCCGGACCGGCCGGGCCGTTTCGACATCACGAAGCTCGGGCCGATGCTGGAGGATCTCCACACGCGCCTTTCGGCCGTGACGATCGAGTGCTTGCCCTATGCCGAGTTCATCACCCGCTACGACCGGCCGGGCGCGCTTTTCTACCTCGATCCACCCTATTGGGGCAGCGAGAGTGACTACGGCAAGGAACTCTTCTCACGGGCCGATTTCGAGCGCCTGAGAGACCTCTTAAAGGGGCTTGAGGGCCGCTTCATCATGTCGCTCAACGACACGGCCGGCGTCCGGGAAACATTCCAGGACTTCGAGATCGAGGCCGTGGAGACCAGCTATTCCGTCGGCAAAAAGCCTGGCTCACGCGGCCGCGTGGGCGAGGTAATTATCTCGGGGTAACGGCGATGCGGGAGATCAGCTTTGCAGAAATGGCCAAGCCCTATGTGCAGGGCTACGGCTGGCCTGTATTCCCGGTCTCCCGTGGCCCCCGCAAGAAGCCGCTCGTCAAGGGCGGCTGCCATGCAGCCACGACCGATCCCGATCTGATCGATGAATGGTCTGCGCACTTCTCCCCCTGCAATATCGGCGTGGCGACGGGTGCGCCGATCGGGATTTGCGTCCTCGATGTCGATGTGCCCGAGGGGCTGGAAAGCCTGAACCGGCTCTTTGCGAGCGGGCTTGAGCCTTTCCAGCCGACGCCGCTGGCGCAGTCTGGCTCGGGCGGACTGCATTACTATTTCATTCAGCCGCCCGAACGGCTGAAGAATCGGGCTGGCAAGATTGCACCAGGGCTCGATATCCGCTCCGCGGGCGGCTCGATCGTCGTGCCGCCCTCGATCCATCATTGCGGCAAGCCATACCGCTGGCTTGTGCCGCCCGATCGCTGGAACCATGGGGGCCTTGTCATCCCTGCGCCCATGCCTGCATGGCTGCGGCTTGCGGCCGGGGCCGAGCCCCTTCCGAAGCCTGGCAAGCGCCAGCGCCGATTTGAGGGGCCTCCGAGCCTGAAAATCCTGGAGATGGAAGAAGACGCGCTCCGCGCGGCCCGGCCGGGCACGCGAAACGACCAGCTGAACCGCGCTGCCTTCGTCTTTGGCCAGTTCACGGCCGCAGGGCGCATAAGCGAGGCCGAGGCCAGAGCCAGGCTCACGCAAGCCGCCCTGGCCATCGGCCTAGATCGGGCCGAGATCGAGGGCACGGTGACAAGCGGCCTGCGGGCAGGGATGGCGAAGCCGAGATAGTGAGAAAAACCCGCTAAGAGGCCGTTCAAGAGCCTCTCAGCGGGTTCTGAGGAAAACTAGGTTGCTGCAAAACCAAGTGGCAACCACTGAAAAATCAAATGACGCGCTACACCCTTATCGATGGAGGGTCCGGCACCCCCCCTGAGCCCCAAGCTCAGACCTTGGCGCCGGCTTTTTAGCCGGCGCTTTTTTTATGCGGGAGCGGACGTTAAGAGGCGGCAAGGTCGGTGAGCGGCCAGCGGGCGCGGGCGGCAAGGTCCAGCGGATCGGAAAGTCCGAGGGCAAGGCGCTCGGCTCCGGCCCAGGCGATCATGGCGCCATTATCGGTGCATAGTTTCGGCGGCGGTACGATGAGCTGCGCGCCGCGCTCCTGGCAGAGCGCTTCAAGGCGTGTGCGCAAATAGCGGTTGGCGGCGACGCCGCCTGCCACCACAAGGCGGGGAGCGGGGCCGAGGCGGGCGCCGGCCATCTCCAGCGCCTTGCCGGTCTGGCGGGCCAGAATATCGCCGACTGCCTTCTGGAAAGAGGCGGCAAGGTCGGCTTTGTCCTGCGGGCCGACCTCTTCCAGATCGAGCAGCGCTTTGCGCACGGCGGTTTTAAGGCCGGAGAAGGAAAAATCACAGCCTTCCCGCCCGGTCAGCGGCCGGGGCAGGGCAAAGCGGTCCGCATTGCCGCTTGCCGCCGCTTTTTCCACGGCAGGCCCGCCCGGATAGCCGAGCCCCATCATCTTGGCGGTTTTATCGAAGGCCTCGCCCACCGCATCGTCGATCGTGGCGCCGAGGCGCTCATAGCGCCCGACCCCTTCCACGATGAGAAGCTGGCAATGCCCGCCGGAGACGAGGAGAAGGAGATAGGGAAAGGGCGCCTCGTCCGTCAGCCGGGCCGTCAGAGCATGGCCTTCCAGGTGATTGACACCGATCAGCGGCAGCCCGTGGGCAAAGGCAAGGCCCTTGGCGGTCATCAGCCCGACCAGGACGCCGCCGATTAGGCCGGGACCGGCGGTCGCGGCAATCCCGTCAAGATCGGTAAAATCAAGCTTTGCTTCGCTGAGGGCCGCAGTGATCAGGGCGTCGAGATGGGTGACATGGGCGCGGGCGGCCAGCTCCGGCACTACCCCGCCATAAGCTGCATGGTCCATTTGGCTGAGAATCTGATTGGCCAGAAGCTCGCCCGTGCCATCGGCGCGCCG
The DNA here is from genome assembly GCF_000739695.1 of Tepidicaulis marinus. Classification (GTDB taxonomy): domain Bacteria; phylum Pseudomonadota; class Alphaproteobacteria; order Parvibaculales; family Parvibaculaceae; genus Tepidicaulis; species Tepidicaulis marinus. The sequence goes on along the minus strand of NZ_BBIO01000001.1, from coordinate 70,260 downwards.
GCGCACAATGGCGGCGGCGGTTTCATCGCAGCTTGTTTCCAGGCCCAGAACGATCATATCGCGGGAGAGGGTCATCGCGCCGCCATCCAGCCTCTTAAGAAAGGCGCATATCTAGGCGCCCTTATAAAGTGATGCCGATGCTCCCTGTTATTTGGGGGCCAAGGCTGTATAAGGGGCCGGTCCAGTTGGTTCACGCTCTAGCACTCACGGCTTCATCTATGCAACGTCCTATTCGTATCGGCACCCGCGGCTCCAAACTCGCCCTCATTCAGGCGGAAACGGTGGCAAACCGTCTGCGCGCCCATCACGGGCTCGGCGAAGAGGATGTGGTGCTGGAAATCATCCAGACCACGGCGGACAAGTTTCAGGACCGCCAATTGATGGAAATCGGCGGCAAGGGGCTCTTCACCAAGGAAATCGAGGAAGCGCTGGCCGAAAGCCGCATTGATCTGGCCGTCCATTCCATGAAGGACATGCCGACCGTGCTGCCTGAAGGGCTGATCATCGACTGCGTGCTGGAGCGCGAGGACCCGCGCGATGCCTTTATCAGTCTGAAATACGGCTCTATCGATGAGTTGCCGGAAGGGGCGCGGTTCGGCACCTCCTCGCTGCGCCGGGCCGCGCAGATGCTGATCAACCGGCCGGACCTCGAAATCGTGCCCTTCCGCGGCAATGTGCAAACGCGCATGCGCAAGCTTGCCGATGAAGTGGCAGACGGCACCTTGCTTGCCATGGCCGGGCTCACCCGGCTCGACATGCTGGAAACGGCGACGCAGCCGCTTTCTCCCGAAGAAATGCTGCCTGCGATTGCCCAAGGGATCATCGGCATCGAGCGGCGGGTGGACGATGAGGCGCTGGCCGATATGCTCGCCCCGCTCAATCACGAGGAAACCTCGATCTGCATGGCCGCCGAGCGGGCCTTTTTGAAGGAGCTCGACGGCTCCTGCCGCACGCCGATCGCCGGCTATGCGACGCTGGAAGACGGGATCATTCATTTCCGCGGCGAAATCGTGAAGCCGGACGGCTCGGAGAAGCTGGGCTGCGAATCCGATGGCGCGGCATCGGAAGCAGCGCTTCTGGGGGCTGCCGCTGCCCGGGCCTTGAAAGAGCAGGCCGGGCCCGATTTCATGGCCGCGATCACGCATTAGGCTTTCAGCCCCGCCAAGGGAGGGCGCAGGTGCGACTGCTGGTCACAAGACCTGAGGAAGACGGCGCGGCGCTTGAGGCCCGGCTGAAGGATTTCGGCCATGAGGCGCTGTGCGCGCCGCTTCTGACCATCCGCTATCATCCCGAAAAACCCCTGGAGCGGGCGGGGGCGCAGGCGCTTCTGGCGACCAGCGCGAACGGCATCCGCGCCTTTGCCCGCCGCGCCGATTTAAGCGCCTGGCAGGACGTGCCGCTTCTTGCCGTCGGGCCGACAACGGCGGCGCTTGCCGCCGAGGCCGGTTTTAAAACCGTTTTGGAAGGGGAGGGCGATGCCAAGGCGCTTGCCGCGCTTGCCCGCGCGCGCTGCGTGCCGGGTGCCGGGCGGCTCATCCATATTTCAGGGGCGGTGATTGCCGGGGACCTTAAAGCCTGGCTCGAGGCGGAGGGCTTCGAGGTCGAACGCGCCGTGCTTTACGAGGCGGCGGGCGCGGAAACTTTTCCGGCAGAGGCAGCAGAAGCGCTGCGCGCGGGCCGCATCGAGGGCGTGCTTTTTTATTCCCGGCGCACGGGCGAGATTTTCCGGCGTTTATGCGAGGAAGAAGGGCTGACGGATTTTTTGGCGTCTGCCTGCGCTTATTGTCTCGCGCCGGGTATCCGGGAAGTTCTGGAGGGGCTTCCCTTCCGCGATTTTGCCGTGGCGGGCGCGCCCAATGAGGACGCGCTGCTCGATCTTCTGGCTTAAACGCTTTGCGGGAGGTTTTGGCGCGGAAAAACGGCTATGGTGTCAATGTCCGGGGCGGCAGGCAGGAGCCGGTCTTAAAGGGAGTTGGGATGAGCGACGAGACGGATAAGGGCGGACCGCAGGATAAGGCGCAAAAGGGCGGTGCAGAGGGCGCATCGGGCGATCCGGAGATTTTGCGCCCCGGTCAGAAGGCGAAGGCCAGTAGCAAGCGCCGCGAGGACGATCCGCGCATCATCGAAGGGGAAGCCGAAGAAGTGCGCGAAGACGAGGCGGCCCGCAGCGAGGCCTCTTCTAAGGCGCCGCCTTCTATGTCTTCCAATGGCGCTTCCGGGACGCTCGGCCCGGTACTTGCCGCAGGTCTTGGCGGCGGGCTCATCGGCGCGGTGGCGCTCGGCGCTTTCCTGCATTTTTCCGGCGCGCTTCCCGGCACGGCTTTCGAAGGGGATGGCGACAGGCTTGCAAGCGTCGAATCCCGTCTTGCCGCGGCGATGGATTTCACCCGCTCGGAAACTTCGCGCCTTGGCACGCAGATGAGCCGCTTCGAAGAAGAGCTCGGCGCGCTTGAGCCGGAGCGGGTGACCGGCATCGAAGAAAATCTTTCCGTGCTCCAGCAGGAGGCGCGCAAGGTGGAAAGCCGCCTTGCCGCGATCGACAGCCGTTTTGAAGAAGTGGCCGCTACGCGCGATGCACGGCTTGCCGAACTCAAAGCCGGGATTGCCGATCTGCAGGGCCAGCTCGATGCGCTGCGCCTGCAATTGCCGCCTGCCGATCTTGCCGCGAAAGTCGGCGCGAATGACCGCCGTCTTGATGCGCTTGAAACCGGGATCGGCGCGCTCGGCCCGCAAGTGGCCGGTTTAAGCGAAGAGCTTTCCGTGCTCACCGAAAAGGTCAATGAGCCGTCTGGCGCGGAAAAAGCCGCGCTCGGCACGGCGCTTGCCGGGCTCGCGCGGGCCTTTGAAGGCGGGCAGCCTTTTGCAAGCGAGCTCGAGGCGATCAAGGCCGTGACGGGAGAGCGTCCCGAACTCGAGGCGCTTGAAGAAGCAGCTGAAAAAGGCGTGCCCTCGCTCGCTACGCTCAAACAGCGGTTTCCCGATCTTGTGGGCCGCGTCCTGCATGCGGAAAAGACGGAGGGCGCTGACGGGCTTTGGGAGAAGCTTGCCGCGAATGCAAGCGCGCTCGTCACCGTGCGCCGCCAGGGTGAGGTAGAAGGAGACAGCACGGAGGCGGTGCTTGCCCGGATGGAGCGCCGGCTCGGCGAGGATGATCTCAAAGGCGCGGTGGAAGCCGGCCAGGCATTAAGCGGGCCTGCGGGCGAGGCGGCCGCGCCCTGGCTTCAGGCCGCCGAGGCGCGCCTTCAGGGCGAGGCGCTCATCGGCGCGCTTCAGACGGCGGTCATGGCAAGTATTGCCGCAGAGAACGGATAAGAGAGCGGGTGAGAGAATGCGCCGTGTACTGACTATATTTCTCGTTCTCGTGCTGCTTTCCGCCGGTGCGATCTGGCTCGCGCAGGAGCCGGGCGATCTTGTCGTCCATTGGCGCGGTTATGAAATCCGCACCAGCTTCGTGGTGGGCGCGGGCATCATCGCGCTTCTGGCGGGCGGGCTTGTCTATCTCTGGCAGATGACGCGCCGGCTTTTCCGCTCCCCGCGCGATCTTTATGCCTTCATTGCCGTGCGCCGGGAGCGCAAAGGCTATCTGGCGCTTACCAAAGGCATGGTGGCCGTGGCCGCTGGCGATGCGCGCGAGGCGCGGCTGCGCGCAGCGCAGGCCGAACGGCTCCTTGGCCGACCGCCTTTGACCATGCTGCTTTCCGCGCAAGCCGCGCAGCTTGAAGGGGACAGTGAAGGCGCCAAGCGGCATTTCGCCGCCATGCTGGAGGATAAGGACACCTCCGTCATTGGTCACCGCGGGCTTTTCATTCAGGCGCAGCGGGCGGGCGATCCCGTTGCCGCGCTTTTCCATGCCCGCGCCGCGCAGGAAGAAGCCCCGCGCACCGGCTGGGCGGGGGACGCCGTATTCCAGCTTGAAACTTATGAAGGCGATTGGGATGGCGCGCTGAAGACGCTGGATAAAATGGTCTCGGGCGGTCTCGTGCCGCGGGACAAGGCCCGCCGCCGCCGCGCCGTGCTGCTCACCGCCAAAGCGCGTGAAATTGTGGCGGAAGCCCGCGAGGATATGTCGGAGAGCGGCAAGGCGCGCCGGACCGAGGCCTTGAACACGGTTTCTGAGGCGGTGGAAATGGAACCGGCTTTCACGCCCGCCGTTACGCTGGCTGCGCGGCTTCTGGGCGCGGAGGGCAAGACGCGCAAGGCCACACGGCTTATCGAGCGGGCCTGGGCGTTTCATCCGCATCCTGAATTACTTGACACATTCCTTACCGTCCACCGGGATGAAAGCGCCTTCGAGCGCCACCGCCATGTGCAGGCGCTGGCCGCGCAAAATCCAGAGCATAAGGAAAGCCGGATCGCGCTTGCCAAGGGCGCTATCGGTTCGCGGGACTGGGAAGCGGCGCGCGCCGCGCTCGGGCATTTTCTTGAAGGCTCCGCCGAGGGCGAGCCCAGCGTGCGGATTTGCGAATTGATGGCGGAGATCGAGGACGGGCAATTCGGCAATAGAGGCCGGGCGCGCGAATGGCTATCGCGCGCGCTCCATGCCCCGCGCGATGAAGCCTGGGTAAGCGATGGTTATGTCAGCCAGGACTGGCTGCCGGTCTGTCCGCGCACGGGCGCCTTCGATGCTTTTGAGTGGAAAGTGCCGCAAAGCATGATCGTGCCGGTTGCTTCCGCCCCTTCCGCCGCCGCGCCGCTGCCGGCAGAGCGTGAAAAGACGGTGCGTGAAGAGACGGGCAGTGAAGCGGAAACGGCACCTGCTGAAGCCGTGCCCAGTGAAAAAGAACCGGCGCGGCCTGCCGCTGTCATGCCGCAGCCCGGCGCACAGAAAAAAGACGAGGCCGACATTCTGCCGCCCGCGCCGGATGATCCGGGGCCGGGCGCGGATGAGGAGGATGAGGAGGCCGGGGTCAAATGGGTGCGCCCGCTCGGCGATTAGGGGGGAGAGATGATCAAGAAAATTCTGGGCGGGCTTGCCGTCCTTCTGGTGCTGGCTGTGGCCGTGCTCGGCATTCTGCTTTTCCGGCCCGCGCTCGATAAGCAGGATCTTGCAAAATATGCCGGGCCGCAGTCTCAGTTCTTGGAGTTGCCGGACGGCGCTGTCGCTCATTACCGCGATCAGGGCAATAAGAACGGCAAGATCCTGGTGCTCGTGCATGGCTCCAACGCCTCGCTCCATACCTGGGAGCCCTGGGTTGAAGAGCTGGGCGATACGTTCCGCCTCATCACCGTCGATATGCCGGGTCATGGGCTGACCGGGGCAATTCCGAGCGATGATTATTCACGCGCCTCCATGGCCCACTTTCTCGATGCGGTGATGCGCGAGCTGGGCCTGACCGGTTTTGCGCTGGGCGGCAATTCGATGGGGGGCGGCATTGCCGCGCATTACACCATCGCCTATCCGGAAAAGGTCTCCCATCTCATTCTGGTTTCTTCCGGCGGCTTTCCTGCGTCGCCGGACCGTGAGGTGCCGCTCGCCTTCCGCATGGCCTCGACGCCTATCGTCAAGGACCTCATGCCCTATATGGGCTCGCGGGCGATGGTGGAAGACGGGCTGAAAAACGTCATCGTGGACGACACGCTGGTTACGGAAGAGATGATCGACCGCTATTCCGATCTCAACCGCTACAAGGGCAACCGGGAAGCCATGGTGCAGCGCTTCTCTCTTTACGGCATGAAAGACGATGTGCTGCCCGCCCGGCTCGGTGAGATCGATGTGCCGACACTTATTCTCTGGGGCGAGAAGGATTTTCTGATCCCGGTCGAAAACGCGTATAAGTTCGATGAGGCGATTTCGAATAGCACGCTGGTGATCTATGAGAATGCCGGCCATATCGCCATGGAAGAAGTGCCGGAACAAAGCGCGGCGGATGTGCGCGCCTTTCTCGAAAAGCAGTAGGGCCGCTTTTTTTGAACGATCCTTTATGGCCGCGCCATGTGCGCGGCCTATTTCTTTGCCATGAAAAAGAAACGGGACCTGCCTTCCAAGATCTGCGCTGCCTGCGCGCGCCCTTTCAGCTGGCGGCGCAAATGGGCGCGGGATTGGGAGGCGGTGAAATATTGTTCCGAGCGCTGCAAGCGCGCGGGGCGGGTGCGGCGGCCAGCGCGCCCTTAAGCGAGCTTTTCCAAAAAGGTGCGGGCCGAGGCGCGGATGGCTTTCTTTTGATCCGCCTCCATGCGCGCCCAGTTCCGGTAGATGGGACCCATGCGCGGATTGCTCTTCAGCCGGGCCTCGTGGCGGGCGATAAAATCCCAATAAAGATAATTGAAAGGGCAGGCTTGCGCGCCCGTCTTCTCTTTCACTTTATAGGCGCAAGCTTTGCAATAATCCGACATGCGGTTGATATAGGCCCCGCTTGCCGCATAAGGCTTGGAGCCGAGCAGGCCGCCATCGGCATATTGGCTCATGCCGAGCGTGTTGGGCGCTTCCACCCATTCATACGCGTCGGCATAGACAGCAAGATACCACTCATGCAGCGCCTGCGGGCGCACCCCGGCCAGAAGCGCGAAAGTGCCGGTGAGCATCAGGCGCTGAATGTGATGAGCATAGGCTTCCTCGATCGTCTGACCGATTGCCGCTTTCAGGCAGGCCATCTGCGTCTCGCCGGTCCAGTAAAAACCCGGCAGGGGGCGCTCGGCACCCAGCGCATTGCTGTCTGTGTAGCCGGGCATGCGCTGCCAGTAGATGCCGCGCACATATTCGCGCCAGCCGATGATTTGACGGATGAGGCCTTCGGCGGCATTGAGCGGCACGCGCCCGGCTTTATATTCCGCCTCCGCCGCCTTTGCCGTTTCGAGCGGATCGAGGAGGCCTGCATTCATGTAGATGGAAAGAACGGAGTGGGCGAGAAAACGCTCTTCCCTTGCCATCGCATCCTGGTAATCGCCGAAAAGGGGAAGCGCCGTTTTCAGAAAATGATCACGGGCTTTTTCCGCTTCCTTGCGGGTGACGGCGAACCAGAAGTTCGATAGCGATCCCATATTGGCGGCGAAGCGTTTGTCGACGAGCCCCAGCACGTCCCGCGTGGTCTTGTCCGGCGCGGTGCGCTGCGGCCCGGCAAAGCGCTGGCCCTTGGGCAGGGATTTGCGGTTCTCCGCATCGAAATTCCATTTCCCGCCGCAAGGCGCGCCCCCTTCCATGAGAAGGCCGGTTTTACGGCGCATCTCGCGGTAGAAATATTCCATGCGCAGTTCTTTGCGGCCCGCCGCCCATTGGGCGAATTCCTCATGAGAGGCGATGAAGCGGGTGTCGGGGCAAATCTCGACGGGCAGCGAGAAGCGCTCCGCCCAGCTTTCCATTTCCTTTTTGAGCCGGTATTCGCCGGGCTCGGTGACGAGCAGGCGCTGCGGGCGGTGTTCTTGGACGGCGCGGGCAACCTCGCGGGCAAGGGAGCCCTCCTTTCCCGTTTCCTCCAGCTTGCGGTAGGTGAGCTGCCAGCCCGCCTTTTTCAACGCCGCGCCGTGATGGCGCATGGCCGAAAAAGCGAAAGCCAGTTTCTTTTTATGGTGCGGCACGTAGGCGGCCTCTTCCATGACCTCGGCCATGAGAAGGCGCGCCCGGCTCTTATCCGTGCGGCGCAGGCTGGAAAGGTTAGGGGAAAGCTGGTCCCCCAGAATGAGAACGAGGTCGCGCATGAAGAAAAGAGCTAGGGCGCGGGGCGGGCCGCGACAACCTGATCGATGAGGCCGAAGGCTTTTGCTTCTTCGGGCGCGAAATACTTATCGCGCTCCATGGCCTTGTGCATTTCCTCTTCCGTGCGCCCGCAATGATGGGCGTAGAGCTTTTCCACCTGGCGCCTGCCATCAGGACGAGCGAGCCGGCGGAAGCGGCTTGGCCGAGGCAAAGCGTTGCGATATCCGGGCGGACATATTGCATCGTGTCGTAAATGGCGAGGCCCGCCGTCAGAATGCCGCCCGGCGAGTTGATATAGATGTGGATGTCTTTTTTCGGATTGTCCGCTTCGAGGAAAAGCAGCTGCGCGCAAATGAGGCTCGCGCTCGCACCGCTCACCTCCCCTGTCATGAAGATGATGCGCTCACCGAGGAGGCGCGAATAAATGTCATAGGCGCGTTCGCCGCGCGCCGTCTGTTCGATGACGGTTGGAATGAGAAGGTTCATGGGGCCGCTCCTGCCTGTTGTCCCTGACGGTTGTTCGGGAGCAAGGCTAGGCAGGGCGCGCGGGCCAGTCTTGAAGGATTCTCAGCTTGCCGGTTTTTCGGGTCTCTCGCGGGCCTTCACTTTACGGGCAAAAGCTGCCGGGGTTTCCCCTGTACGGGCGCGGAAGGTACGGGTGAGATGGGCCTGATCGGCAAAGCCCGTAGCGGCGGCGACCGCTGCCGGGCTTTCGCCTTGGGCGAGCAGGGCTTTGGCTTTCTCGATGCGCCGGGCAATCAGCCAGTCATGCGGGGCAAGCCCCGTTTCCTCGCGGAAGACGGCGGCGAAATAAGCGGTGGAAAGACCGGCCTCGCGGGCAAGCTCGGGCACGGAAAGGGGCTGCGCATAGCCCCTTACCATCCGCCGCAGCGCGCCGGAGATGGCGGCCCGGGCCCGGGGCCCTGCCATTTGGAGCGGTATGCGGGGGTGCGGCAAAGAGCGGCGGAGGGTCCGCGCGCGCCGCCCAATAGGCCCTACAGTGGCTCTCGGGATAGAGCGGGCGGGCAGGATAAGGCGGGCTTTTAGGGCAGGCATGGCACTCTCCGGGCTCTTGGTGCAGGCAGGCCCGGAAAAGGTGAGGTTTGCCCCGCTTATCTGCAAGAGGATTTATGAAGAGTGTTGCCAAACCGGGGCAAGACCGGTAGAAAAGCGCGAAGTTGCGGGGCCCGTCCGGGCCCTTCGCGGGCCGCTTTAGCTCAGTTGGTAGAGCACATCATTCGTAATGATGGGGTCGGGTGTTCGAGTCACCCAAGCGGCACCACTTCCCCCTTATTTCAATCTTTTCGGCCGCTTGAAGGCCTTGCGGGCTTTTTCCACCTTGGCGTGGACGGCGCACTCTTCCACATGGTCGTTCATGAGGCCCATGGCCTGCATGAAAGCGAAGACCGTGGTCGGGCCGACGAATTTCCAGCCGCGTTTTTTCAGTTCTTTTGAAATGGCGATGGACTGGGGCGAGGTGGTGAGCGTTTGCGGCTTGCCGAGGGAGCCGGGCTCCGGCTCATAGGACCAGAAGAAGGCGGCGAGCGAGCCTTCCTTTTCCACCATCTCAAGGGCGCGTTTGGCATTGTTGATCGCTGCTTCGATCTTGCCGCGATGGCGGATGATGCCTTCGTCTTTCAGGAGCCGGTCCACATCGCGCCCGGTAAAGCAGGCGACTTTTTCAAAATCGAAATCCTTGAAAGCGGCGCGGAAATTTTCCCGCTTTGCCAGGATCGTCCGCCAGCTCAGGCCCGATTGAAAGCCTTCCAGGCAAATCTTTTCGTAAAGCCGCCGGTCATCGCCCACCGGAAAGCCCCATTCGCGGTCGTGATAGTCCAGATAGTCGGGCGCCGCCGCGCACCAGCGGCAGCGCGGCTTTCCGTCCGGCCCGGTAATGGTCGTGCTCATGCTGTCTCCTTACCGCCCCGTTTCAGCCTGCCAGAAAGGCAAGCCGCTCGTCCCAGCGTCCGGGGGTGATTTCCAGAATATCGGCGGTGACGATTTTCTCGGCGACGAACGGGTCCTCGGCCACGCGCTTTTCGACCTCCTCGCGCGAGGCGCCATGGGCGAGCAGCGCGCCGCCAAGACCGGGCTGCAGATTGCCGACCATTAAAAAGACGCCGTCATCGAAGCCTTTCTTGATCCAGTCTTTGTGCGCTTCCATGAATTCTCCGGCCCGCTCGCGGGCGCCGGCGAATTTCAGTGCGATAACGAACATGGGGTTTCCTTTCGGGGGGTGGGGGAGTGATAAATTGGAAGGGGGCGGCTTTACGCGCCGGCATTCCCTTTGCCTGTGACGTCATCCAGCCAGGTGTAAAGCGCTCGCACTTCCCGGCGGATGAAGGTTTCGTCGTGAAACGTATTGGCGAGCGTCGCGATGCCTTGGGAAAGGGCGAGCAGGTGCATGGCCAGCCGGTCGGCGCCGCGCTTTTGTCCGGCAAGGGCAAACTGCCGGGCGAGCCAGGTGCGGAAGAGTGTGAAAAGCTTTCCCGCTTCCCCTTGCAAGGGGTGATCGAGTTTCGTCAGCTCCGTGCTTAAGCTGCCGAGCGGGCAGCCATAGCGCAGGATCTTGTCGCGGTTCATGATCAGAATGTCGATGAAGCGGCGGATGCGGGCCACGGGGTCGTCGTTCTCACGCTCCCATTCGGCAAGCCAGATTTCCCGTTCGGTGAGACGGTGGGCGATCACCGCATCCAGAATCTCGTCCTTCGTCTTGAAGTGATAATAGAAATTGCCGCGCGAGAGGTTCACCGCGCCGGCAATATCGGCGAAAGACGTGTGCTCATAGCCCTGTTCGTAAAAAAGCCGGTCCGCCGCCTCGATGATGCGGGCGCGGGTGCCGGGTTTTTGCGGCGCTTGGCCGGGCGTTTTTGCTTGGTGTTTTCGGCTGGTGCGGGTCATGGCGGCAGAGGCGCAGGTTGGCGGTTTCTCGGACAATTGTCCTAGACGTAATTAGGACGCGTGTCTTATTCTGTCAAGGTGCCTTGCGCCGGGCCCTGCCGGTTCTTAGGTATGCTCTTTCGGTGTGTCTGGCGGGCAGCGCGGCCCGGAAGATGGTTTCGGGCGCGCCGTGACAGGGCCGTAACAAGATTGTGAAGCCGCTTCAGTTCTGCGCCGCGCCATGCCGGTGATGAGATGTCCGGCGCACGCAGCCCTTGCGCGCCGCGGGCTAAGAGAGAATTCTAGGCGCAACCGACATCATAAACGTGAAGAGGGAAGAAGATCGTGAGCGAATATACACCGCCGAAAGTCTGGACCTGGGACAAGGAAAGCGGGGGGCGCTTTGCCAGCATCAATCGGCCGATCGCCGGGCCCACCCATGAAAAAGAATTGCAGGTTGGCAAACATCCGATCCAGCTTTACTCGCTCGGCACGCCGAACGGCGTCAAAGTGACGGTGATGCTGGAAGAGCTGCTGGAGCTCGGCCATAAAGGCGCGGAATATGATGCCTGGCTCATTAATATCAGCGAGGGCAATCAGTTCTCCAGCGGCTATGTCGCCGTCAATCCCAATTCCAAAATTCCGGTGATGGTCGATCATTCGACGAAGGAGCCGACGCGGGTTTTCGAAAGCGGTTCGATCCTGCTTTATCTTGCCGAGAAGTTCGACGCCTTCCTGCCGAAGGAACATCACAAACGCACGGAAGCTTTGAACTGGCTGTTCTGGCAGATGGGCAGCGCGCCATATCTGGGCGGCGGCTTCGGCCACTTCTATGCGTATGCGCCGGTGAAGCTCGAATATCCGATCGACCGCTTCGCCATGGAAGTCAAACGCCAGCTCGATGTGCTCGACCGCAATCTGGCCGAGCGCGAATATATGGCGGGGGATGAATATTCCATCGCCGACATGGCGATCTGGCCCTGGTACGGGGCGCTGGCCAAAGGCCTTCTTTATGAAGCGGGCGAGTTTCTCTCCGTCCATGAATATAAGAACGTCATCCGCTGGACCGATCAGCTTTCCGAACGTCCGGCCGTCAAGCGCGGGCGGATGGTGAACCGGGTCTGGGGCGAGCCGGCAAGCCAGCTGCCCGAGCGGCACGATGCCAGCGACTTCGACACGAAGACGGGTGACAAGCTGAAGACCGGTACGTGACCTACGACCAGTTCAACGCCTTTTGCGCCGCCCTGCCCGCCGCGACTTACGTGGTGCAGTGGGGCGGCGCTCATGTCTGGAAGGTGGGCGGCAAGGTCTTTGCCATTGGCGGCTGGGCCGATGGAAGCCCGGCCTTCACCTTCAAGACATCCAAACTTTCCTATGAAGTGCTCAAAGACCAGCCGGGCCTTCGCCCCGCGCCCTATCTTGCCTCGCGCGGCATGAGCTGGATCCAGAACTATGCCAAGCCCGGCCTTAAAGACAAAGAGCTGAAAGCCTATCTCACCGAGTCCCACCGCCTCGTCGCCCTCGGCCTCACCAAGAAGAAGCGCAAGGAGCTGGGGCTGGAAGTGGCGTGAAGGCGGGGCCTAGGCCGCCTTCTGCTTTGCCTCTTCCGCACGCGCGGGGACGGGGAGTTTGCCGCCTTGTTTTTTGGCGCGCGCTTCGCCCTTGGCGATTTCCTTCATTAGCTGGCGGACATAATGCGGGAAGTCGAGCTGCATTGTGTGGCGGGCGGAATTATAGAAATTGCCGGTGTAAAGCGCCTCGTCGGCTTTCGTCATGCGCCACATTTCTTCTTCCGATGGCAGCGCATACTTGCCCGCCAGATATTTCGCGACGAGCTTCGATTGCTGTTCGGCGAAATTGACGAGGGTAGGCAGCGCCTGGGCGAGCCCCATGAAGAAGAGGTTCGGCACGCCGGGGCGCATCATGCGTTTGAACAGCGAGACGTGATTGTTCTCGACCTTGACCGCCTCGTCTTTCAGGAACGGGAAGCTCACATTATAGCCCGTCGCATAAATGATGACGTCCACATCTTCCACCGAGCCGTCGGTGAAGCGCACTTGGCGCCCGAGTTTCGCTTCGATATTCGGCTTGATCTCGATATCGCCGGAGCCGAGGCGGATCGCAAATTCGCTTGAGACGGTGGGATGCGCATCGAGCGGGCGGTGGTCGGGCTGCGGCATGCCGAGGCGGGTCTGATCGCCGATGATTTTTTTCACTGCGTACCGCCCCAGGGCCTTTTGCAGTTTGAGCGGCATCCAGGCGGGCGCGGAGGCTTTATCGAGCGGCTCGCCCTTGTGATATTTCGGGATGACATAGACCCCGCGCCGGGCCGCCATCATCAGCCGTTTGGCGATGGGCTTTTGCGACAGCTCGCAGGCGACATCCATGGCCGAGTTGCCCATGCCGACGACGACGATGTTCTTACCGCGCATGTCGATGGGATCGAACGGATCGCAATAGGCGTGCACATGCATTTCATCGCCCTCGAAGGCGCCCAGAAACTCCGGCATGCGCGGGTCCCAATGATGACCGTTCGCCACGACCAGCGCGTCGTAAAGTTTCGTTTCGCCGGTCGAGAGCGTCACCGCCCAGAGCCCGTCGCCGGTGCGTTTGGCTTCCGTCACTTCGGTGTTGAAGGTGATGTGAGGGCGGAGGCCAAAATGTGCGACATAGTCTTTGAAATATTGCTGCAGCTGGGCGTGGTGCGGAAAATCCGGAAAGTCTTCCGGGATCGGGAAATCCTCGAAGGCAAGGCGCCATTTCGAGGTGTCGATATGCAGGCTCTCATAGCAGGCGGAGGCGCCGTTCGGGTTCTTGTAATACCAGTTGCCGCCGATATCGTCCGACATCTCATAACAGTCGAAGGGTATGCCGTAATCCTTCAGCCGTTTGGCGGTGGTAAAGCCGGAGCAGCCGGCCCCCACGATGCAGACTTTCGGCAGGCGCGTGTTCTCAGGCTGTGCGTTCATCTCTCTCCCCTTCCGCCGCCCCGCTTCTGCGGCGGGATTGGCGTGACCTATCGGTTATTTTGTCCCAAGTTTGAGGGAGAGGGGGCACATGTCAATGGCGCGGGCCGGTGGGGGCGGGCGTGTCTGCCGAAGCGCCCGGTTCCCCTGCGGCAAGGAAAAGCCGGATCGCTTCAATGATGCGGTCCCATTCGCCGAGCGCCTTTAGATCGCCTGCCGCGGCGAATTCAGCCGCGCGCAGCATGGCAATGGTTTCGGCATCCTCGCCATATTGGGCGATGAGGGCGCGGGCGGCAGCGTCTATCTGCGGGTCTTTACTCATAACGCGCTCTCATAATGCTCTTTCATGGGGCGATTTCCGTTCCGTCGAAGGCAAAGCAGCGCCCGCTTTCGCCGGGCCCCTTCTCGTCGATCACTTTCAAAAGGTGGCGGGCGGTTTCCTCCGGGCTTTGCACTTGCCCCTCTGGCAAGCCCCGCTGGAAGGGCGCTGAAAGGTCCGTGTCGACGGTGCCCGGATGCAGCGCAAGGGTTAGGGCCTCTTCGTTCTTGCGCGCCAGTTCGATGGCGAAAGTGCGGATCAGCATGTTAAGCGCGGCTTTCGAGGCGCGGTAGGCATGCCAGCCGCCCAGCTTGTTATCCGAGATCGAGCCGATGCGGGCCGACAGCGCGGCAAAGCAGGATTTGCGCCCGCGCGCGAGCAGCGGCAGCGTGTGTTTGGCGATGAGCGCGGGGGCGAGCGTGTTGACGCGCAGCACTTCTTCCATGGCGCCCGCCTCGATCTGCCGCCAGCTTTTTTCCGGGCGGACATCGTCGCCGTGCAAAATGCCCGAGGCGACAAGCACGAGATGGAGCGGGCCTTCCGCGCGCATTAGCGCTGCGCCGTCGGCGATCATTTCCTCGCGGCGGATATCCGTGGCGATGGCGGTCAGTTTTTCATGGGCGGGAAAATGGCTGCGCCTGGAAAAGGCAAAGACGCGCTCGACCGCGGGGTCGGCGAGCAGCGCCTCGCGCAGCGCCGTGCCGATGCCCCCGCTTGCCCCGTAAAGGGCAACGGAAAGGCCGGTGCCGAAACTGGCAAGCTGCGTTTTCCTCATGATCCTGATACGCGGGCGCGGCGCCCTTGGATCGCTTTCTATCCTTCAGGTTTTTCCGTGCTTCCTGCGGCACCTTGACCTCTGTCAATGTGCGCGCGGCTCCCTTAGCCTAAGAAGAATACCGGCCCAGCGTGATCACCAGTGCGGTGAAGCGGCGGGCCGATAGAGGGGAAGCAAGATGTTCCATTCCATTGCCCGGATACTGGCCGTGCTGGCGCTTTTCGCGCATGTGGCAGGGGGCTTTGTGCATGGGGCGGCCACGGCGCAGGCCGCGTTCATCCCGTCTTCTCTTTCCTCTTCTGGCGGCCTTCCTCAAACAGCCGGGGATGCCCAAACAGGGAATGCCAAGATCGAGGCCCTTCTCGCCGATCTTCTCATTCTCTGCTCGCCCTCCCAAAGCGGCGAGAATGGCAAAAGCGGGCACGTGCCGGCCAAACTTTCCGACTGCGCCTTTTGCGCCCATGGCTCGCAAGGGGCCTGCGGCGGATGCTGTCTGCCCGGCGGGGCCTTTCTCGGCGCCGTGCTGCGTTTCGAGCCGCCGCTTGAAACCGCGCTTCTGACCGGCGGCGTCTCCCCTGCCGTTACCCATCCGCGCGGGCCCCCTCTCTCCGTCTGACATTTGCGTTGACTTGAATTGGCTACGGCCTGCCGGCATGCGCGCGCATGCCGGGCCGTTTGTTTTTGCTTCCGCCGCTTTTCACAAAGCGCAGCGGGAGAGGGGATGAGAGATAAATGATTTTTGAAAAGAAGAGGCCGGGGGCAAAACCCGGCGCCCGTTTCGCTGCGCTTTTTGGCGCTGCCTTTGCTGCCTTCGGCAGCGCGCCGCTGCAAGCCGACCCGATGCACGGGGTGGATGTCTACCGCGCCGATGGCCACGCGCCGATGGGGGTGATGGGCGATCACATGCATAAGACGGGCGAGTTCATGATGTCCTTCCGGCAAATGCATATGGAGATGGAGGGTAACCGCAGCGGCACGTCTTCGATAAGCGCGGAAGAAATCGTCACCTCCGTGCCCAATGTGCATTTCGGCAAACCCATGCAGCCGCCGACATTGCGCGTCGTGCCGCAGGACATGTCGATGGACATGTATATGGCAGGCTTCATGTATGCGCCGAGCGACTGGCTGACGCTGACCGCCATGGGCATGTTTCTGGAGAAAGAGATGGAGGCGCTCACCTTCCAGGGCATGGCGGGCACCGCGCGGCTTGGCACTTTCACCACGCGCTCCTCCGGCTTCGGCGATACGAAAGTAGCGGGGCTTCTTCGCCTTGATCACAGCGAGACGTGGCAGGTGCATCTCAATCTCGGCCTCAGCCTGCCCACGGGGTCCATCACGGAAGAAGACGATGTGCTCACTCCGATGAACACGCGCCCCGTCATGCGTCTTCCTTACGGGATGCAGCTGGGCTCGGGCACGTTCGATCTTGAGCCCGGAATTACCTATACCGACCGGCAGGGCGATTTTTCCTGGGGCGGGCAGGCGCGCGCCACGCTGCGGCTCGGCAGCAATGATGAAGGCTATACATTCGGCGATATCGGCCGGCTGACGGGCTGGGCGGCCTATCAATGGGCACCCTGGATTTCCACCTCGCTGCGCGCGCTGGGGGAAGTGGAAGGCTCGATCGACGGGCAGGACGCGCGGATTGCCGGGCCGACACAAGCCGCCGATCCCGCCAATTACGGCGGCAAGCGGATCATGCTTTCTGCGGGCGTGAATTTGATCGGCCAAAGCGATACGCTGGACGGGGCGCTTGCCAGTCACCGGCTCGGCATCGAATTCGGCCTGCCGGCCTATCAGGACCTGAACGGCCCGCAAATGGAGCGGGATTGGACGCTGACCATCGGTTGGCAGAAATCTTTTTAAGGAACTCTTATGCGTTACATGATTTCAAGTTTCCTGCTCGCCCTCACTCTCGCCTTTCCAATGGCAGGCGCCCATGCGGCGGCGGAAGCGCCGGAAACTAAAAAAGAAGCCGAAGCGCAAGCCGAAGCCCCGGCTTCTCCTTTCATGATCGAAAAGGCGGTGCTGCGCCCGACCATCGGCCCGGTGCGCCGGAGCGCGGGCTATTTCACGCTGCACAATCATGGGGAGGCGGACCGTCTGATCGGCGCTGAACTTGAAGGGGCGGGCAATGTCGAGCTGCACACCCATATCAAGGAAGGCGAGGTGATGAAGATGCGCCGCATCGAAAGCGCCGAGGTGCCGGCCAACGGTATGTTGATCTTCAAGCACCGCGCCCATCACCTGATGATTTTTGATCTTGAAGGCCCGCTCGAAGAAGGCATGTCCGTAGATGGCGCGCTGATTTTCGAAAAGGCGGGCCGCGTGCCCGTTACTTTCTCCGTCATGACGCCCGGTCTGTCTGGCGGTACGCAGAAAGGCGATGGCATGAAACATCACGGCAGCGGGCACTGATTTTTTTGGGAAGCTCGCGGCTGAATGAAAAGCCGCTGCCCTCAGGGGCGGCGGCTTTTTTCTTTATGTGCGGAGTATGGGCGATACCACCCCATGCTTTCCTTCCGGTGGGTGTCGTGAAATAGTCGGGGAAATCACTGTTTCATGGAGGGGGCATGATCTTTTCCCGCGTAAAACGCCGGCGGGGCTTCTTTCTGGTTCTTGCACTGCCCTTGCTGATCGGAGGCTGCGATAGACCGGATGTCGGAGTGGTTTGGCTTCAGGCCACGCTCTTGACCTTGATCGGCGGAGGGAACTTGTACATGCCCTCTGATCTAACGGATCTCTGCGAGAGTGATCTGCAAGGCTTTGTGAATCCCGTGTCTGGCGTTAAGGGATACGCAATCCTTCCAGATGCCGACGCATTGTCTCTGCCCGACGCCGCAGCGGGAAAGTATCAGACCGTTCCCGCAGGGTGTTTCCCATGTTTCAAAGAGCTAGTTCACGATCAATATGATTACGTAGAGAGCTACTATGGTGCCAAAGACGGCCCGACATATTCCGAATATGGCAGCCGCGGCATGGTGACGGGGCTGTATCGTTACACACTCGAGGCACGAAATGATCAAACAGCTAACTGCGCGGAATTTGATGACTGGGTCTGGCGGGTTTGGAGAGCGGAAGCTTCGCTGGCTCAAGGAAGTTACGTTTCCGCTTCCGATCTCTCGCGATTCGGCCGCGAGTATAGAGAATACAAATCGCTTCTCGGTGATCGGTGTGTCGTTAAGAAGCGAGTAGAGCGTCTCTCTGCACCATATGTCTATGAAACCAGAAAAGACGTCATTAAGCCGGCGACTTGGTTTTTGGTTGATGGAAACATCGTTCGGTACAGAAGCTGGGTTTATGAACGTGAAGCGGAGAATCCGGTCGCCATCTCCGAGACCTTTTCTCTGAGAGTGGAAACGAGTAGTGGGATATCGGAAATTTTTACCGCTTGCTCGTCCGAGCGCTTACCTCCGATCAATACTATTCTGCAGCCCAGGGAAGATTGAACTCGGTGCCGGGAGTGATTTGCGTCCACTTCCCAAATTCGTTCAAAGCTGCTCGATCCAGGTGCGGATCAGGGCGACGCCTTCTTCGTGGATGAGGCTGCGGCCAAGCTCGGGCATCATGATGCCGGGATCGGCGGAATTCATGCGGTAGTGAAGGATCGAGGCCTCCGGGTCTCCCGGCACAATGTCGAAAGCAAGCCCGCCCGAGCCGCGCCCGGCGGCGACGGGTCTTTTATGGACACCCCATCTGGCCGGATCTTGTTCCTGCCAGGTGAGAAAGAGGCCGGAGGTTTTCGCGGGCCCGTCTTCCTTGTGGCAATGGGCGCAGTTCACATCGAGATAGGCACGGGCGCGCACGGCAAGCGTGCCGCTTTCTGGGTCCGACCAGTCCGGCACGCGCGGCCAGGCGCCGGGCCCGCCGTCGGGAAGGCCCGTCAGGATGCCCGCCTCCTGCCAGGTACTCAGCTGATTGGCCGGGCCGCTTTCATACGAAAAATCGTGATTGAGATTGCGCGCCTTGGGGCCGATGGGCTCCAGCGTCTTGCCGGAGACATGACAGCCCTTGCATTGATTGACATTGGGCACGGCGTAGCGTGCGGTGAGGATGCGTCCGTCCGGCCGTGGCACCGGAATTTCCATCCGCGCACCGGCCACTTTGAGCACGGCCTCGCTCTGCGCTTCGTTCCAGACATAAGGATAGGCGTGCCAGCCGTCTTCTCCATGAATGAGAAGGCGGGTTTCGATGAGCCGCAGCCCGTGGGCGGCGGCTGCGCTCTCGTCCTTATAGGCAAAGGTTTTGACGAGAACGCTGCCGACGGGGAAAGAAAAAATATCTTCGCCGTCATATGAGGCGACTTTGCCCTCCGGCACGAAGACGAAGCGGCGTTTTTCCGCATAATCGGAGAAAAGCGGCGTGATGAGATCGTATGGCAGAACGCCTTTCGCCGGGCGCTGCGCGCCGCCGTCTTCAAACAATCCGTAGGCGGAAAGCGTGGCGGCGGGGCGCTTACTCAGCACCGCCTCCATATTGACGGCGCCCGCGGGCAGCGCCCCTCCCGCCCAAAGGGCAAGGCCCAAGAGAATATGCGCGGCGCGTTTCATGTTTACTCTACCTGCTTTTGCCCGGTCTCTTATTCTGCCTCTTATTGCGTCTCTTGCGGCTGTGTGACGGGCGCCAGTGTGACGGGCGTAAGCGTTGCAGGTCCACCCGCATGATCCGGCAATTCCCGCTTCGTGCTGTGGAACCAGTTTGCCGCATACCACATCGTGGCATCGACATTGGCGAAGTCCACTTGGCCGCCTTCATCCGTTGCCGTGTTCTCGCCGATGTAAATGCCATTGCCGGCCTCCGGGCCGAAGAAATAATCGCCCCATGGCATGCGCCCGTCCCAGATGATATCGGGAATAGGCGTGCCGGTGATCTGCGCGATCAATTCGCCGATCTCGTTATCGGGCGTCGTGCCGCCTTCGCCGATGCGGTTGCCATGCACATGAATGCCCTGCGGGAAGGGGAAATAGTTTTCATCTTCATAATCGTTTGGATAGGCGACGATGAGCACATTGGTGGTGCCGTTATCGGCGATCTCGTTACCGAAAACCTCCACGTTCCGGTTCGCCATCACCATGATGCCGGTGCCTGTCGGCACTTCGCCGACAATATTGCCTTCGGGCGCGAAATTGCCGGTGTCGTTATTGACGACGCGGTTATCGAAGACGCGGATGGAATGGCCGCCCTGTTGCGGCAGGCCCGGCAGATCGAAAATCAGAATGCCGCCGGTATTGTGCTCGGCTGTATTGCCGAAGACATCGGCGTAATAGGAGTTTTCGATTTCGATGCCCGCGACATTGAAGGCCGCGCGGCTGTTCTTCACGATGATGTGCTGCGACTGGCCGACATAGATTCCGGCATCGGAGGCGCCGATGGCTGTGCAATTGTCGATCAGCACATTTTTGGAGGAGACGGGATAAAGACCGTAGGCGCCGTTCGTTTCCTTCGGCCCGTCCGTCCATTCGGTGCGCAGGCGGCGCATGGTGATGCCGTCCGCGCCCATGACTTTGATCGCATCGCCTTTTGCGTCTTCAATCGCGAAATCTTCCAGCGTCACGCCGCTCGATGTGACCATCAGCCCTTCGCTGCCCGCTTCCTGGTTTTTGAAGGAAAGGATCGTCTTTTCCGGTCCTGCGCCTTTCAGCGTGACATTGTCGATATCGAGAGAGAGCCCGTCGGTCAGCGCGAAAGTGCCTTCGGGAAGCAGCAGCGTGTCGCCGGGCTCGGCCAGAATGAGCGCGGTTTGCAGGCTTTCCTGGGCGCTCATCTCTGTGCCCGAGAGATCGAGCGCGTGGGTGGCGGCCTCGGCACCTGCAGAGAAAGCGGCAAGGGTCAGGCTGAGCGCGGCGAGGCCGGCAAACAGTTTCATTTTCAGGCGCGGCATCATGGGCGGTCCTCCAGCTTCCGGCCCTGTATAGCGGCCGCTTTCCGAAACTTATTCATGTTTTGGCTTATCTTTTGCCGTGTATGGCTGGACGTCAATCAAAATATGAAGGATATTCACTTTGGGATGTTGCCTCACCCGTTTTCCGTTTCCGCAGGAGTTTGTGTCCATGCGTCAGCCGACACAGAAACGCGCCCGGGAGCGGGTCCGGCAGATGCTGGCGGCGGCGCGCGCGCTTTTGGAAGAAGAAGGGCTTGATTCGGTCACCACCACGCGGGTGGCGGAGCGGGCGGGCGTGCCGGTGGGCTCGGTCTATCAATATTTCGACGACGCGGGCGATCTTCTTGCTGCATTGCACAGTGAGGTGACGGGCCGCATTACCGCTCGATGCTTTGCCCGGCTTGGCGCGCTGCCGGCTTCCGCCTCCTGGCAGCGCATCCTGCGGGAGGTGCTGGAGACTTATTGGCAGGGGCTCGAAGAAGAGGCGGCGCTGCGCCCGCTTTTCAGTCACTTCATCCGCACACATCCCTATGGGCCGCAGATCACGCAGCCGGAAAGTCAGCTTGGCCGGCTCTTCGACGAAGCGCTGGTGCGGGCGGGCCTGCGCTTACCCGCAGCGCGGGCGGAGGCGATCAAAATCACCTTTCTTTCAATGCTCTCTATACTGACGGATACGGGCCTTCTTGCCGATGATGCCGCCCGCCGCAAAGCGCTCAGAGCCGAGGCGCTGCGGGTGGCCGAGCTTTATCTCGACGATACGTTTTCGGCATGATTTGGCGGGGATGTTCCCGGCGGGATTCCGCGCCGCGGCGCCGTTTCAGCGTTTTTGCAGGTGCGAAGAAAGTGGCGTTCCGCTAAGAAAGATTTGGTCTACCTTTCTTTAAATTAGGACAAATTATTCTTTCGCGGAACTGTGTCAATTCTGCAATAACGGGACTCGAAGTCCGGCAGCTTTGTTTAAAAACCGAGCATCCTTGTTGACTTCTTAGGGCTTTTCCGGTGGGGTAGCGTTTGAGGGATGCTGACTGGTCGAGGGTAATCATGTCTACGAGGGGGCATAGATAACCGCCATATTTTCCGGCCATCGTCAGTGCGTTAAATGCATCGAGGATTGAGGAGGATCGCACTCAATGACAACAAGAAATCTGCGTTTATTGCTTACGGTTTGTTCACTTACTGCCGTCGGGGCGTTTGGCGGCGGAGTTAGCCAAGCTGCCGAGTTTGAACTCGGAGAAGCCAATCTTGCCATCGATACGGTCGGTTCGGTTGGTTTCGGTGTGCGCGTTCACGATCAGGACTGTACGTTTATTAGTGAGCCCAATGGCGGGTGTTCGTCAAATGGCGCTTTTTTTGGAATAAACGATGACGACGGCAACGTCAATTTCGAGCGTGGCGATTTCATCAATGCTACGGCGAAAATCACGACTGATTTTGACTTGCGATGGCGCAATTATGGCGCCTTCGTTCGCGCAAGTGCCTTCTATGATTATATCGGCGCAGAAAAAGCGGGACAAAATTCAACTCGATTTGGTCGCCGTCCACTGAATGATAGCCTTCGCGGTTCGAGCCCAGAAAGCCGTGCGGGGCGAGATTTCAAACTGCTTGATGCGTTCGTTTACGGCAATTTTAATGTGGGCAATAATCTGCCGCTTAATGTGCGTGTTGGTAACCAAGTGATCAATTGGGGGGAAAGCCTTTTCATTCAGGGCGGTATCAATTCTAACCTGTCCTTTGACGTAACGGCGCTTCGCACGCCAGGGGCGGAATTGAAAGAAGCCGTGTTGCCGCAGCCTGCGTTTTATGCTGGCCTTGGGTTGCCTGCTAACTTTAACTTAGCTGCGTATTATGTTTGGGATTACAAGCGCACTAAAATTGATACGGTGGGCACCTATTTCTCTGGTTCAGATGGGGCTGGTGAAGAGGGTGCATACATTATGAACGGGGTGGAATTTGCCGAATCCATTTTGACTCCGTTTGGTCCCCTTACTCCCCAACAGGCCGATGCCCAAGGTTTTCTGGTTCCGCGGACTGCCGGAACTGAAGCTGGTGATCAGGGGCAATGGGGGGTGAAGCTGGGGTATTATGCAGAGTGGCTAAACCAGGGCACTGATCTGGGTTTCTATTTCCAGAATTTCCACAACAAACTTCCGATCGGCACATTTACGGCAAGTCAGGTTCCGGGTTCTCCAAACTGGGGGCAGACATGCTTAGGAATTGTTGGAAATGGGGGGGCGCCTGCAAGCACATGCATCAATAATGAAGCGGTAGTTGGCGGAATTTTGTTGAATGGCGCGGCCTTTAAAGAATACCGCAACACTTACATCGAAGACATTGAGATGTGGGGCGCAAGCTTTAATACGTCGATAGATCTTCTGGGCGGAACCGCGCTTGCCGGCGAAATCGCCTATTCTTCGAATATGCCTTTCCAGATTAATGATGTTGAAGTTAATGCTAACGATCTCGATCGTTCGCTTGCAGGACAGGCGGCGGCATTTGTTGGTGCAACGCCCGGAGCGACGATTAACGATTTGGTTACGTTCTTAGGTACACAAAACGCAACTCCTTTGTTGACACAATGGAGTTCGCTTACCAATTCCGGTGAAATCCCAGGTTTCAAGCGGGCGAATGTGGTTACAGGCCAAATTCACACGCTTAGCACACTCACTGCATCTGAGCCGATTGTGGATTTTTCGGGAGCGGATTTGATGGTGTTGCTGGCAAATGTCGGGTTCCAGTATCTACCAGATCAGTCCGATGACAATGAGCGTTTCTCTATTCCGCGTTCTGGTGCCGGCCATGCGAATCCTCTTGTTTCCAATTTTTTGGGGCAAGGGTTAGACGGCCACTATGCCACCTCTACGTCTTGGGGTTACCGGCTTGTGGGAGCATTAGATTACAATAATGCGTTCGGCATTCCGTGGACCGTCACGCCGTCGATCCAATTTGCGCATGATGTGAGCGGTTTCTCAGCGGGGCCAGTTGGCCCAGGCTTTGTCGAAGGCAGGAAGACAGTTTCCTTAGGAGTCTCTGCCAGTTATCAGAACTCTTGGCGGGCGGAAATCCGGTATACGAATAGTTTTGGTAACAAGTTTAATAACTATTCCTATGATAAGGACTTCGCAACCTTCAACGTTTCTTATGCGTTCTAATCCTTAACGGATTCATACGACGGGTCGCTGGACGACCGGTTTAGAAGTACTTTTTAAAGCCTGGCGGGAAACCGCCGGGCTTTTGGTTTATCGGTACCGTTCAGAATCTTTCGCTCTTCTTGTCATGCCACAGCTCCGTGGGTTAATACTTTCTGATCTGCTCCTGACCGGAGCCCCAACTGACCTGAGCCCCCTGTCCGATTTCCTAGGACCACCTCAGTCAGTAGCCGTCAAACATAACAGTCCCAAACGTTCTGTATGTTATCTTTGTTTCAGTCAACTTGTCCTACTCGTTCTAATCATAGTAGGATGTGACTTAGCGGGGCCCGGCGGGAAACTGCCGGGCCCTTTGCTATGCAAAGAGGGGCCTGGTTTCACAGGCACATGTGGAGGGAACAAACCGTGACGCGTAAGACAAGTGTTTCGGTGCCGGCGCTTTTGGCCGGTACTTTTTTTGTGAGTGCCCTATCGATGGGCGGCGCGCTGGCCAAGGTGCCGGACGCGCAAGTGGGCCGCCTCGGCGGCGATCTGACGCCGGTTGGCGCCGAAAAGGCGGGCAATGGCGGGGATATCCCGGCCTGGACCGGCGGCCTGACCGGTGTGCCTGACAGCGTGAAAGGCGAATATTCCGCCGATAAGCTGCTGCCGAACCCGTTCAAGGGCGATGCCGTCAAAGTGGAAATCAGCCAGGGGAATATGGGCCAGTTCGAGGGCCAGCTCACCGATGGCTATAAGGCGCTGCTTGAGACCTATCCGTCCTATAAGATGAAGGTCTATCAGACCCGCCGTTCCTGCGCGTATCCGGAATTCGTCTATGAAGCGACGAAGCGCAATGCCCAGGTCGCCGAGCTGACGCCGGGCGGCAATGGTGTGTCCGAGGGGATCATGGGCTTTCCCTTCCCGATCCCCAACAACGCGCTGGAAGTGATCTGGAACCACACGCTGCGTTACCGCGCCTTCAAACTGACGCGCGAGTTCACCGCGGCCCCGGTCACCCGTTCGGGCGAATATGAGCTGCAGACCGTGCAGGATGAAGCCATTCTGCAATGGTCGGACCCGAGCAAAAAACGCGCGGAAGAGCTGAACAATATCTCGCTCTACTACATCGCCAACACCGTGGCGCCCGCCCGCTCCGCCGGCAGCGTGATCCTGGTGCACGAAACGCTGAACCGTGCCCTTGAAGACCGCAAAGCCTGGCAATATTCGCCGGGTACCCGCCGTGTGCGCCGCGCGCCGAACATTGCCTATGACAACCCGGGCACCAACTCCGACGGCCTGTCCACTTCGGACAGCTTCGACGGCTATAACGGCGCGCCGGACCGCTATGACTGGACCGTTCTCGGCAAGTCCGCGAAATTCGTTGCGGCCAATGCCTATGACGCTTCGCTTGCGTCCTATGCCGATTACCTCAAGCCCCTGCACCTCAATCAGGACCATGTCCGTTATGAGCTGCACCGGGTATGGAGCATCGAGGCCAACCTGAAAAGCGGCACCCGCCACGTCTATTCGCGCCGTGTGACTCACCTCGATGAGGACAGCTGGACCATTACGGGTGCGGAACTTTATGACGGCCGCGGCGAGCTCTGGCGCGTTCAGGAGCTGCATGGCCGCCAGGATTACGGCGAGCCGCTCTGCAACAAAGGCGCGGAAATCGTCTATGACCTGCAGGCTGGCCGCTACCTCGCCCTTGCCATGCAGAACGAAGGCCAGCCCATTAACTATGGGGCTGATGAGCTGGATGTGAACCGGTATACGCCGGCCGCTATCCGCCAGCTTGGCGTTCGCTGATAAAAGCAGTATGATGCCTCGGGCCGGCCGCCGGGTTTCCCCGCGGCCGGCCCGACGTGTTTAAAAACAATCGCTTTTTAAGAGCAATCATTTGGGGGCGCATCCCGCCTCCTGGGGAGTGGACCGAGGCTGATCTGACGCAAAGCCGACCGGCGGGACCGGGAGAGGGTGCGAATAACAATAGTCAGGCTGTCTCCGCAAACTGAGTGACATAGATGTTGACTGGTACGATCCATCATTTTTCCGGCCGCCATTTTTTCGGTCGTATGGCGCGCGTGATGACAAGCGGCATTGGCGCTCTGGTTTTGAGCGGCCTTCTTGCGGTGTCTCCGGCGAGCGCTGCAAAAGACTATACGGTGCTGGAGGATGTCGAAGGCTTCGATCCCAATGCGATCAAATATGCCACGCCCTCCGATCAGGCCGATGACAATCTTCTTCTCGATGTGGTGCGCGCCAATGGCCGCCTCGTGGCCGTGGGCGAGTTCGGTCATGTCATTTATTCCGACGACCAAGGGATGAGCTGGACCCAGGCGGAAACGGTGCCCACGCAGGTGACGTTGACGACCGTGGCTTTTCCCAGCGACAAGGTCGGCTTTGCGGGCGGGCATGACACCACCATCATCAAGACGGAAGATGGCGGGGTAACGTGGGAGCGCGTCTATCACGATTTCGAAGCGGAAACGCCGATCTTCGGGCTTTATTTCGATACGCCCCAGCACGGTTTTGCGATCGGCGCTTTTTCGCTGGTGCTGGAAACCAATGATGGCGGGGAAACCTGGGAGCAGACCGATATCGTCGATGGCGGTGAATATGATTATCACCTGAACGATATTTTCGAAGCGAAAGACGGCACGATCTATATCGCGGCGGAATTCGGCAATGTCTTCCGCTCCACCGACGATGGCGAAAGCTTCCAGGCCATCAAGACGCCTTATGAAGGCTCTTTCTGGAGCGGCATCGGCCTGGCCGACGGCTCGGTGTTGGTCTATGGCATGCGCGGCAATGTCTACCGCACGGTGGACGGCGGCGAGACCTGGACGAAAGTGCCGACGGGTACGAAGAAATCCTTCGGCGGCGGCGTGCAGCTGGATAATGGCGACATCATCCTGGTCGGCCTCAACGGCGCCGTTGCCTATTCTTCCGATGGCGGCGAGTCGTTCCTGACCACCTCCCGCCGCGACCGCGAGGGGTATAATGCGGTGGCGGACGGGCCGGAGGGCAAGATCGTCATTTTCGGCGTGCCGGGTGTGAAGATCATGCCGGATAATGCGGAAGATGCCGTCTCCCAGGACGATGTCTCGAGCTAAGCTTCCGGGCTCAGCCTGCGGGCACGTGTTATTTTGAAAACCCCGGCCCCGGCGGCCGGGGTTTTTATTTGTAATCGCGCGCCGTCCGTCCGAGCCTTCTGTCAGGCGCTGCGCGGCGGGTGAACGCAAATGCGCCTTTACAAGATGAATTTAGTTCGTGACACTAACTAAAAATGAGCCGGTAACAGTCCGGCCCAAGGGAGGAGAGGGCATGGCTCACGACGCGCCGGATTTCAGCCGCTATGAACGCATCAAAGCGCATCACGAGGGACGTATCCTGGTGCTGTCGCTATCCAATCCGAAGCTTATGAACGCGGTGGATGAGCTCTTGCACCGCGAGCTTTCCACGATCTTTCTCGATGCGGCGGACGATCCGCGCTCGGATGTGGTGTTGCTGACCGGTGAAGGCCCCGCCTTTTGCGCAGGCGGCGATCTGAACTGGATGAAGCATACCTATGAGACGGGCGGTAAGGGCCCGGATCCCATGGAAGCCAAACGCATCATCTTTTCTTTGCTCGATCTGGAAAAACCGCTGATCGCTGCCGTGCGCGGGCCCGCCGTCGGCCTTGGGGCCACCATCGCTTTGATGTGCGATGTGATCTATGCGAGCGAGAACGCGAAATTCGCCGATCCCCATGTGCGTGTCGGCATTGTGGCCGGTGATGGCGGGGCGATCATCTGGCCGCAGCTTTGCGGCTATGCCAAGGCCAAGGAATATTTGATGACGGGCGATCCGGTGCCCGCCGCCGAGGCGGAGCGGATCGGCCTGATCAATCACGTCGTGGCGGATGAGGCACTCGATGAGGCGGCGCTGTCCTTCGCCAAGCGCCTTGCGCATGGTGCCATTCAAGCGATCAAATATACGAAAGTCTCCGTCAATATCGGGCTCAAACAGCTTGCCCATTCCATTCTCGATACGTCCATCGCCTATGAGATGAATACATTCGCGACGGACGATCACCGTGAAGCCGTGCGCGCTTTCCTCGAAAAACGCGTGCCGAAATTTACAGGGCATTGAGCATGGATATGGAAAGCGGAAACGGTGCGATGAGCGATGCGATGAATTTCGACGAACCGGAACATGTGCGCATGCTGCGCGATCAAACGCGCCGCTTCGTTGCGGAGCATATGCCCCGTGCCAAGGCGCGCGAATGGGACCGGGGCAATATTTTCCCGCGCGAGGTGTTCGACAAGTTCGCCGCCCTCGGCATGATGGGTCTTACGACGGAGGAGCGCTATGGCGGCGCGGGGGTGGATATCTACGCCACCATGGCGGTGATTGAGGAAATCGCCAAGCGCTCCGTTGCGCTTGCCTGCCCTTACATCATGGCCGTTTGTTATGCGGGGATGAATCTGGGCGAATCGGCAAGCGAGGAACAGAAAGAAACTCTGCTGCCGAAAGTCGCCGCCGGTAAGCTGATGTTCGCTTACGGGCTTTCCGAGCCTAATGTGGGCGGCGATCTGGCGACAGTGGAAACTACGGCCGCGCGTGAAGGCGATGAGATCGTCCTCAATGGCGCCAAGCGCTGGTGCACGGGCGCCCATATTGCCGATTATATTTTCTGCCTCGCCCGTTCCGGCCCGCGCGAGGAAAAATACAAGAACCTCTCCATCGTGCTGGTGCCGGCGGATGCGGCGGGCCTGACGATCACCCCGCTCGGCCATCTCGGCATTCGCGGCGTGGAAACCAAGGATGTCATCCTGGAGAATGTGCGCGTGCCCGCCGCCAATATTCTGGGCGGGCCGGAGAAGTGGAACAAAGGCTGGGGCCAGCTTGCTGGCCGCGCGCTGGAAGTGGAAAAGCTCGAGCTTTCCGCCTGCGCTTTGGGCCTGGCGGAAGCGGCCCTTGCCGATGCCTGGACCTATGCCGAAGAGCGCGTGCAATTCGGCAAGCCCATCGCCCATCACCAGGCGATCCGCCACAGCCTTGCAGAGGCGCGCACGAAAGTGCAGGCGATGCGCCACATGCTTTATCACGCTGCCTGGCTGGCGAATAACAACCGGCCCTGCTCCGTGGAAACCTCGATGGCGAAACTTTTCTGCTGTGAAGGCGCGGCGGAGGTGAGCGAGCAGGCCATCCGCGTCGTCGGCGCGTACGGGCTTTCGGACGATATGGATCTTGAGCGCTATCTGCGCGATGCCAAGAGCCTGCCTATCGTCGGCGGCTCGTCCAACATGCAAAAGAACAATATCGCCAATAGGCTGAAACTCGGCGCGTGAAGGCGCGGCGATGAGGGGAGACCGCCATGAGCATGCTCGACCGTTTTGAGGAAACCGATCCGCTGGCCCTTGCCGACGCTTTGGCAGGTGACATTGCCGCGCGGGCCGATGAGATCGAAGCGGCAAGGCAATTGCCGCAGGATATTGCGGAGAAATTCGCGGCGAGCGGCCTTTACCGCATGTGCATCCCCAAGGCCTATGGCGGGCTTGAAACGCCGCCCTGGACCTTCATCGAAACGGTGGAGCGGCTTGCGCGCGCCGATGGGTCGGCGGCTTGGTGCCTTTTCATCGGCGCCACGTCCGGCATGGTCAGCGCCTTTCTGCCGAAGGAGGCCGCGCAGCATATTTTCGGCGATCCCAAAGTCATCACCTCCGGGGTTTTCGCGCCCAAGGGCAAGGCCGTGCGGGTGAAAGAGGGCTTCAAGGTCAATGGTCAGTGGCAATGGGGCTCCGGTTCGCGCAATGCCGACTGGATCATGGGCGGGGCCTTCGTCATGGACGATAGCGGCAAGCCGGAAGTGCTGAGCAACGGCAAGCCCAATAACCGTATGATGATCATGAAGGCGGGCGATGTCGATATTCTCGACACTTGGTATGTTTCGGGCCTGCAAGGCACGGGCTCGACGGATTACGCCGCGCAGGACGTTGTCGTGCCCGAAGCCCATTCCGTCGATCTCATTCACGACAAGCCCTTGGAGCGTCCGCTTTATGCCTTTCCCACATTCGGATTTCTCGGGATGGGCATTGCAGCGGTGACGCTCGGCATGGCGCGCACGGCGATCGACGAGCTTGTGGGGCTCGCCGTGGAAAAAACCCCGCAAGGCAGTTTCAAGCCGCTCGCCATGAAGCCCATGGCCCATGTGGATGTGGCCGAGGCCGAAGCGCTGGTGCGCTCGGCCCGCGCCTTCCTTGAAGAGGCGACGGGCGCGGCCTTTGAGGCGGCGCAGGCCGAAGGGGTGATCTCCATTCCCCACCGGCGCGATCTGCGCCTTGCCACCACCCATGCGGTGAAATCTTCGGCCAAGGCCATCGATCTTATGTACACGCTGGCAGGCGGCAGTTCCGTTTACCGCACCTCGCCTTTGCAGCGGATCTTCCGGGATGTGCATGTCGCCACCCAGCACATGATGGTGGCCGGGCCGACGCTCGAGTTGACGGGACGTCTTTTCATGGGGCTCGATACCGACACCGCCATGCTCTAACGCCTCTCACGTCGCCCCGGACCTTACCGGCCGGTTTTCCCCCTCTTTTCAACGGAAGGCAGGACGGCTTGACGCCGCGCTTCTCTCTCTCTATTTTCGGAATGAATGTTCATTCCGAAAATAAGAAGACCTTCGTGCCGCAAGCTGCTTCACATCGTCATGCTTCTTCCCGGCCCGCGCCGCCCGCCCGCAAAGGCCGGCCGAAGGCGGCAGAGGCCGAGGCGCGCCTGCTGGCCGCCGCGCTCGATCTTTTCGAGGAGCAAGGCTATGAGGCGACGGCGGTGCCCGATATCGCCCGCAAGGCAGGGGTGGGTGTGGGCACGCTCTACCGCTATTTTGCCAACAAGGAAGCATTGGTGAACGCGCTTTTCCAGCGCTGGAAGGGGGAGTTCAACGCGCGGGTGCTGGCGCCTTTGCCCGAAGGCACGGGCGTCAAGCAAGCCTTCGAGCTTTACTGGGCGCGCGCGGTGGACTGGCTGCTGGGCTTTCCGCGCGAGGCCCGCTTCATCGATCTGCATTTCCATGCGCCCTATCTCGATGCGGCCAGCCTTGCTTATGAAGAGCCTTACAAACGCGCCATTGAAGACTTCGTCGTCTGGGGGACGAGGGAAGGGGTGCTCAGACCGCTCGACCCTGTGGTCTTTGCCGCCCTTTTTTGGGGGCCGCTTGCCGGTCTTTTGAAGTTTGCCGAGGGGCGTCCGCTTGAGCCTGCGCATCTTAATGAAATGCGCGCCGCGCTCTGGCGGGCCCTATCGGTCTCTGACACCTAATGCCCGGAAGGGCGATCCCAGGAGATAGTCCCATGACCTCACCCATTACCCTGATTACCGGCGCTTCCGGCGGCATTGGCGAAGACCTTGCCGGTCATTTTGCCAAGGACGGCAAGGACCTCGTGCTTGTTGCCCGCTCGGCGGAAAAGCTTGAGGCGATTGCCGAGAGCTTGCGCAAAAAGCACAAGGTGAGCGTTCATGTGTTCCCCCTCGATCTGGCAGCGCGCGATGCCGCAGCCCGCGTCACGGCAGCGCTTGCCGAAAAGGGCCTTCATGCGGAAGTGCTGGTCAATAATGCAGGCTATGGCGCGAAGGGCGCCTTTGCCGAGCTTGAGGCGGATTATCAGCTCGGCATGATCGATCTCAACATTTATGCGCTGACCGCGCTTACCCGGGCGCTGGTGCCGGGTATGATCGAGCGGGGAGAGGGCGGGGTCATGAACATCGCCTCGACCGCGGCTTTCCTGCCGGGCCCGCGCATGGCGGTCTATTATGCCAGCAAGGCCTATGTGCTCTCCTTCTCAAGGGCACTGCAATATGAGCTGAAAGACAAAGGCGTCAGCGTGACGGCGGTCTGCCCCGGGCCGACGGCAACGGGCTTTCAGGATGCCGCACGGCTGACGGGGGCGCGGCTTGTCACCTTGAGCCCGCTCATGTCCTCCAAACGCGTGGCGCGGCTTGCTTACAAAGCCTTCAAGCGCAAGCAGCCTGTGGTGGTGACGGGGCTCATGAACCGCATTCAGGCCGCCTCCATGGCCTTTACCCCTGCCCGGATCAAGCTCGGCCTCGTCAATTTCCTGCAGGCATAAGGCCGGCTTGCCGCAAAGCCCGCCGCAAAGAATAGTGCCGCGGCCTCTTTGACTGGTGCCCGCTTCTTCTCTCCGCTAGGGTCTCTTGCCGGATAAGGCGGGTCTACCGCCAGAGGGAGGAGCCATGCAAGAAGCCGAACGTTTCGGAGAGTTCACCACCATCGCCCGAGAGGGGCGGGTGGTGCTGGTCGAGTTTTCCCGCGGCGACGGGATGAACGCGCTGTCCATCGCCGCGATGCGCGAGCTGACCGCGCTTGCCCGTCATCTCAGCGAGGATACGGCAAGCTCGGCCATCGTGCTGACGGGGGGCGGGGGCGCTTTCTCCGCCGGGGCTGATTTGAAAGACCCGGAGGTGGCGGCGCGGCGCGATCTCAGCCTCATCGAGCAGCGCCAGGCGCTGAAAGTCGGCCCGGATATGTGCGCGGCCTGGGAAGCGCTCGAACAGGTCACGATCGCGGCCATCGAAAAATTCTGCATTGGCGGCGGCGTCGCGCTTGCCGCGGCCTGCGATCACCGCATTGCCGGCAAGAGCGCGCATTTGCGCCTGCCCGAGGTGCCGCTCGGCATGAATATGAGCTGGCACTCCAACCCGCGCCTCGTCAATCTGATGGGCCCTTCCAAGGCCAAGCTTTTCACGATCCTCGGCGAGAAACTCTCCGCAGGCAAAGCCGAGGTATGGGGGCTTGTCGATGAGGTAAGCGCGGATGGAAAAGCCTGCGAGACGGCGCTCGATCTTGCCCGGCGCATCGGCGCCTTGCCGCCGCTTGGCGTGCGCATGTCCAAGCAGTCCATCGATATGGCCGCAAAAGCGCTCAATCAGGCGGTGACTTTCATGGACCGGGATCAGTTCGCCCTTGCCGCGGGCAGCGAAGACCAGCGCGAGGCGATCAAAGCCTTTCTGGAAAAACGCCCGGCAAGCTTCAAAGGAAACTGAAGGCCGGCCCACGCATTTCATTGCCATCCAAAAAGAGAAAACGACAGGAGACATTCATGGGACGGGTTGAAAGCAAAATGGCTTTCGTCACGGGCGGCGCGCAGGGCCTTGGCCGGGCGAGCGCGCTTTTGATGGCGAAAGAAGGCGCGAAGGTGACCGTTGCCGATATCAATGAGGCGGGCGCCAAGAAGGTCGCCGATGAAATCAACGCCGCCTATCCCGGCAAGGGCTTTGCCGTGGCGCTCGATGTGACGAGCGAGAGCCAGTGGCAAAGTGCGCTCGATGAGGCGGTTTCGGCCATGGGCGGGCTCAATGTGCTCGTCAACAATGCCGGGATCGGCGGTGGCTCGACGGTGGAAGACACGGATTTTGCGACCTGGAAGAAGGTGCAGGAAGTCGACAGCGATTCCGTCTTTCTCGGCTGCAAATACGCCATCCGTCACATGGTGCCCCATGCGCCGGGCTCCATCATCAATGTCTCCTCGATCGCCGGGCTGATCGCCGGGCACAATATGGCCGCTTACAACGCGGCCAAGGCAGCGGTCTGGTTGCTTTCCAAATCCGTCGCCCTACACTGTGCCAAGCGCGGGTACAACATTCGCTCCAATTCCGTTCACCCCACTTTTATCGACACGCCCATTCTCGACGGGATGACCGGGGCGATGAGCAAGGACGAATTGAAACGCAAGCTCGCAAAGCAAGTTCCGCTTGGGGTGGTGGGCGAACCGGATGATGTGGCCTATGCAGTTCTTTTCCTGGCGAGCGATGAGTCGAAATTCATTACCGGATCGGAGATTAAGATCGATGGCGGCATCAGCGCCATGTGATAGCGCGCGCGCGCTTGCTGCATTGGCGGCAGGCGCGCTTCTCTTTTCTCTGGCCGCGCCTGCCCATGCGCAGGATGACGGCCTGCCGCTCATGCAGGGGCCGGGCGAGCCGGTGGGCACGCGCCATGAAATCCGCTTTGAGGATTTGCCGAAGCCTTATGCCACACCGTCCGCCTCAAACCGGCCCGTCGTCATCGACCGTCCCGCCGGGGCCGGCTTGCGCGTGCCGGAAGGCTTTAAAGCGGCGCTTTTTGCCGAAGGGCTCGATCATCCCCGGTTCATGGTTGCCGCGCCCGACGGGGCGATTTTCGTGACCGAGCCGCATCTGGGCGAAGTGCTGCGCCTTGAGGATAAGGACGGGGACGGCAAGGCCGAGACGCGCAGCGTCTATGCCGATGCGTTCGAGCGGCCCTCGGGGCTTGCCTTCCGCGACGGGCAGCTTTTCGTCGCCGATCTGAGAGCCGTCTGGCAGCTTGGCTATGCCAAGGGACTTAAAGAAAATCAGGCCCGCCGGCCCGTGACGCGCGCAGGCGCGCTCGGTCAGGGCGGCGGACATTGGACGCGCGACATCGCTTTCGGGCCGGACGGCGCGCTCTATGTCGCGGTGGGCAGTGAAGGCAATATCGAAGAGGAAGAAGCCCCGCGCGCCACGATCCAGCGTTTCGATCCCGGCGCTTTCAACCGGCAGGAAACCTTCGCTGCCGGTCTGCGCAATGCTTCCGCCATTGCTTTTCATCCGCAAACGGATAAACTTTTTGCCGCCGTCAACGAACGGGACGGGTATGGCGACGAGCTGGTGCCCGATTATTTGACGCAGGTGCGCGCGCGCAGCTTTTACGGTTGGCCTTATGCCTATCTCGGGCCTCATCCCGATCCCCAGTTCGGGCAGATCCGTCCCGACCTCGTCAAGCGCACCCAGGTTCCGGATCTGCTGATTGCCGCGCATTCGGCGCCGACGG
The DNA here is from genome assembly GCF_000739695.1 of Tepidicaulis marinus. Classification (GTDB taxonomy): domain Bacteria; phylum Pseudomonadota; class Alphaproteobacteria; order Parvibaculales; family Parvibaculaceae; genus Tepidicaulis; species Tepidicaulis marinus. The sequence goes on along the minus strand of NZ_BBIO01000001.1, from coordinate 35,844 downwards.
GATTGCTGTTCTACGATGGCACGCATTTTCCCGCGCCTTATCGCGGCGGGGCTTTCCTTTCTCTGCGCGGCTCGTGGAACCGGGAGCGGCCGACGGGATACAAGGTGGTTTTCGCGCCGTTCAAAGACGGTAAGCCGGAAGGTCATTATCTGACATTCGCCGCCGGCTTCTGGCGGCAGGGCGAGCAGCGGGCCGAGGTGATCGGCCGGCCTGTCGGCCTTGCTCAGGCGCCGGACGGGGCGCTGCTTATTGCGGATGATGCGGGCGGGGCGATCTGGCGGGTGACTTACGAGGCGCGGTGAGCGCGCCTCTATCAAACGAACCGGTCGGCGGCCAATTCGTCCAGCGTGCAGCGGCGCATATTGCGCGGGAAATCCTGCACTTCCCCGATCGCCTTGCCGGTGATGAACCAGACGCCGAGCTCTTTCAGCTTCTTGGCGAGGTCGATGGTCGGCACATATTCGATCGAAAGAAGAATGCGCGCAGTCTCCGCCTCTTTCACCAATTGTTCGACGCGGGCGAGAATTTTCTCCTGATCGGCGTTTTCCGGTATGCGGTAGGTCACCGTGGAAACGCTCAGATCCCTGAAGTAACGCAAGTTCGAGGCAAAGGACGGTGCCCGCACAGCAAGGAAACCGAAGAAGGGTTTGAGCGGAGAGACACGCTGCATGAATGTGGTCATGGGCGTGTGCTCGGGCAGGCCGACAATTTGCAGCAGCAGGAATTTGCGCAGGTGATTGGGAATCTGGCGGCAGACGGCCATGACTTTTTCTCGGCCAGCGGACGTTTCCAGACTGTCGTAATGGACCTGCGTGATCAGCTGCAGCGCGAATTTATTGACGTAAAGCTCGTTCATCGTCTCAATCGCCTGATTGAGATGTTCCAGATCGAGCGCCAGCGTGTCGGCGCTGGTGCGGTCGGGCGGCAATACGGCATGCTCGAAGCGCTCGCGCCCGTTTTGCCGCTTCTCGTAAGGAATATAGGCATAACCGCTCAGGACCTGGTGGCGGGCATTCCAGATCGGCGCATAGACGCTTTCATAATTTGACGGGCCGATATCGGGCAGAATGAGCCCGGCATCGGGGTCCTTCTCTTCCTTGTGTTCGGAAAACTGAATATCGCCGTCGGCGCTGGCATTCACCTGGCCGAGAACCGTTTCGACCTGAAGCAGCTCGGTGCCGCTTTCGCCCAGAAGGTTGGCCATCAAATGGTCGGTCACTTTGGCCATGACCTCTGCGGCATGGCGCGGGTCGTTTGAGGCGAAAATGACGATGTAGCGCTCGTCACCGAGGCGGGCATAAACGTCCTTCACCCCCAGCTGCTGAGAGAGAATGTTTTCGATCGCCAGATGAATGGTCGAGGCGAACTTGTCCCAGGTCGGACCCAATTGGCGGCGCAGGGATTCCAGGCCCAGAATCTGAATGTTGCCGGCCTGCCAGGAGCGCGGGCCTTTTTGTCCCGGCGCGATCTGGCTGACCAGACGCGCAAGCTGGCTATCGGCGCTGAGCGCCGGCCCTTCGGGCTTGCGGCCTGTTACTTTCTTCGCAGCGGCTGACAAGCGGTCTTTCAGCGCATCCGCGATGGGCTTATTAGTCATTCAGATGAACGCCTCGAAAACAAAGGAAATGGCGCCGCGCCATCCTGCCGGATAAGCGTGCCGCCCAATATCTTAACGCTGGCTTTACTATGCGGGGGCCCTGGTAAAGATTCTCTGAACCGGGAAAGGTCCCGTTTACTTTTCGGTTGCCATCGTTCCATGAACGAGGCCGGATGCCCCCGGTTCCCGCGCCGTTTCTCCAGCTTTTAAGGGCTTTTGCCGGCGGGGGAACCAAGGGGTTGCGGCATTTTGTAGCCGGTAAAGCTTAAGCGGCGCGGCCGGCAGGCGCTTTCGGCTCGGCGCGGGCCACCGTGACCAGGCCCCATACCCAAGCAATGAGGCCCACCGGACCGCCAATCAGAATGCCGATGCCGGTCAGGTTCAAAAGGAGAGCGGTGAAGGCAAGGGCGAGCTGGATCAGGCCCGCAACGATTTTTCCCATAAGCAGGGAGCCGGCGCCCGGCAGGAAAATACTGATGATGATAGCTGCGGTTTTCATGAAATCCGTCCGTCATTACTGAAACGGGCTTCAGTTTTTCCGGTAAGCCTTAAAGAAAAACTACCGTTTCTCCATGAGTGGCGCGGTTCGAGAAAACGTGATGCGCCGCGCCGCTTCTGCAGGCTTCCGGTCCAGCGGATATTGGCGGGGATATGGTGGAGCCGACCTAACCCTAGTGAAAAAGAGTCGGACCACATCTTGGCACTGAATACAGAGAGTTATCAATCTGTAGGAGTTGTCAAGGGTGTCTATGGAATGGGGGCAGGCCAGGGTCCAAATTGCGGCCCTACGAGATGAGATAGTTGAGCGTCTCGAAGCCGGCCAGACAGTTAAGCGAATCTATGAGGAACTAAAAGAGGTTGGTCGCGTGTCTATGACACTGCGGGCCTTTTACGTCAGCGTAAATCGCTTTCGCTCCGAAGCCTCTCAAAGCACCTCGCCCAACCAGCAACGCTCTGCAAGCACCACGCGCCAGGCGCGCTCTTCTGAAAATCCTCCCAAACCCTCGCATCCGTCTAGTTCCGACAAGGACGCAGACCCCGTGCGCGCCACGGCATCCCTTAGCGGACTGCGTTTTGATGGTCCGCGCTCGACACCCTCCTCCGCGCCGCGCATCGATGATGATCTTTGGGGCGGGAGCAGCGTCAAAACGCCTGGAGGGTCTTCATGAGCAACGTGATCGACCTTCGCCCCGTCGTGCAATCCGTTCCCTGTCTTTCCAACGGCTGGCATTGGCTGCAGCGCCGCAGTGACGGCGCCATGCGCCTTGGCTTTTTCAACCAGCTCGGCGGCTGGCGGGTTTCGGATGCCATCGGCCGGACCGAGCTCATGGGCCGCGCCGCTGTCGCCCGCCAATACCGAATAGTCGCGGCCCTGCCGCTCCCCCTTTCCCCCGCTGACATCAATGGAGAAGGCGCATGACCCCGCATGGCCCGGCCAAGGTCACGATCGAGCTCACCCGCGAGACAGAGGGTGTGCGCATCCATGTGCGCGAAGACGAGACCGTCCGCTGCAATGAGCTGGCCGAGGATTGGGCGCACGCGTTTCGCGAATGCGTCCACGCCTTCCTGAACGGCCTCAAACAAGCCGAAGAAACCATGTTCACCCGCCACCAGCGCGAGGGACTCACCCCCGCGCATTCCGAGCGGCAATCGGTTGCCGCAACCCGCTGAAGAAGGAGACCCAACTAATGGCGCTGATTAATCTCACCCTGCAAGGCAAAGGGGGCGTTGGTAAGAGCTTCGTTGCCTCGCTGCTCGCCCAATATTACGCGGGCAAGGACGTGCCCCTGGCCTGCTATGACACCGATCCTGTGAACCGGACCTTTGCAGGCTATGAGGCCTTCAATGCCGAGACTGTGCTGCTCGGCGAGCGGCCCGATGAGCTGAACCCCCGCTACTTCGACGCGCTTGTCGAAAAGATCATGACGGCAGAGGAGGACGCGGTCGTCGTGATCGATAATGGCGCTTCCACCTTCCTGCCGCTTCTTGGCTACATGGTGGAAAGCCAGGCCCTGGAGATGATCACGGGCTCTGGCCACGAGGTGCGCCTCCATACGGTGCTGACCGGCGGCCAGGCGCTCAATGACACGCTGCAGGGCCTTTCGCAGGTCCTCACTTATGTGCCTGACGTTCCTGTCGTCGTCTGGCTCAATGAGTATTTCGGGCGCATCGAGCGGCAGAACGACAAGGGAGAAGTTCAGGGCTTCGAGCAGTCCGGTCTCTACAAGCAGAACAAGTCCCGCATTCATGCGCTGGTCCGCTTGCCGGAAGTGCGCAAAGAGACCTTCGGCCATGACATCGAGCAAATGATGCGCGCCCGGCTGACCTTTGATGAAGCCGTCCAGCATCTCGATTTCCCGCTCATGGCAAGGCAGCGTCTCAAGATGAGCTGGAAGGCCATTCACGGCGCCATGGACCAGGCGGTGCTGTGATGAGCAAGCGGATGTCTACGATTCATCCGGGGTTCTTCTCGCTGTCAGTCAGTAAAAATACTGACGGTAAGGGAAAGGGTGAGGCCGAGAACGCCACGGATCAGGCTGAACAAAGTGATGTCCCGGAACCAGCGGAACCGGTGCGCGCTGTAACCGAACCAGAGAACAGCAGTGATGGGAATAATGGCCAGATACCAGTCGAGGGTAAAACTCCCGGTAAGGCTGGTGCAGATGGTGACACCTGCCTCACTCGTGAAGATGGCCGAGCATTGGAGATCGGTCATCGGAACTCTCACTATGTGACGATCTGTTCTTTGACCATGGCCTTTGCGTCCGCGCAACCGGCGTTTTTTGTGCCGCTCTGGATTTGGTATGGAATTGGAACCGGCCTCTGCGCAGCGGCATTAATGGCCGAATGGTATGTACGCAAGACGTTGGCAATGACAGGGCGGGGGACCCTGGACAGGGCGTTCGCAACCTTCAATCCAGCCTTTTCGCCCCTTATTGGCCAACGGTTCCTTCTGGTTTTTATCGCGGTTCTTTTCTTCAACCCCGCAAGTTATGGGTTTGTTGACTGGAAAGTCAGCCTGATGCCCTGGGACACGCCTTCAGCACTAGGGTCGGCTGTCGGTATCCTCTGTGCTCTCGCCGTTAGCGGGATCGCCTGGCAAGAACAGACATATTACCGCTACGATCAGGAGCGCCTCCCGAAGAAAGGGGGGGCGCGGGTATGAGCACAGCACTTTCACGCGGTGACGGAAATCCGCACGCCCAGCGCCTCCATGACTTTCATCACGGTTGCGAACTCCGGGTGCCCTTCGGCGGACAGCGCCTTGTAAAGATTGGCGCGGCCAAGGCCGGTTTCCCGCGCAAGGTCCGTCATGCCGCGCGCGCGCGCCACGACGCCCAGCGCGTGGGTCAGCAAAGCCGGGTCTTTCTCTTCCAGAACCGCGTCAAGATAAGCGGCGATATCCTCGTTGGTTTCAAGGTGTTCGGCGCTGTCCCAAAGACGGGTTTTGGTTTTGGCTTTTTTGGCCATGACTTTCTCCTAAAGGTTTTCAGCGAGGCGCTGGGCCAAAAGAATGTCCTTGCTCTGCGTCCGTTTCGAGCCACCCGCCAGCAGAACAACAAGCGTTTTGCCGCGCTGGATAAAATAGACCCGGTAGCCGGGGCCGTAATGGACACGCATTTCCGAAACGCCATTGCCGACTGGCTTGCAGTCCCCGAAGCCGCCGAGTGCCATCCGGTCGATCCGTGCTTGCAGACGGGCACGGGCCTGACGGTCTTTAAGGCGCTTGAACCAGTTGGCAAACTCGTCTGTCTGGCGGATTTCAATCATCGGAGAATTGTCTCTTATAAAAGACAAAATGTCCAGAGCCTTCTGAGCGCTTTGGGGGTGGAGGCACGGGCATGAGCGTCCTCGACACCCCACCTCCGCCGCCGCTCACTATGGACTCCCTTGAGGAGCTGCGGACTTACTTATGGAAAGTGCATCAGGTGACGGTCGATCAAAACGACCCGATCCTGATGCTGCACACCATCCACAAGGTGGCGCTCGGTGAATATGAGCGGCTGCTCGATAGCCATAAGCGCCAGCTCTCGGATCATGCCCAGAAGACCAGCGCCGAGCTGGTTGATGAGGTCCGCCTCATCATCGGCGATCTCCAGAATGAGACGCTGAATGACGCAGTGCGCGAGCGGCTCGCCACGATCAAGGAAGCGGAGAAGCTCTCTGAGCAGACGCTGAGCCGCTTCCGCCAGAACCTAAAGGTTCAAAGCCTTTTCACCCTTCTGAATGTCATCGCGGCCCTTTGCACGCTCGGCGTGCTCTCGGCCATTGCCCTTTGAAAGGATCAAACCATGGCGCTGAAAAACTTGCGCGATCACCTTTTGGCTTTCTCCGCCGCGTCACTCATTGCTCTGTGTCTCTCAAGCCTTCCCGCCTTCGCTCAAGATGTCGGGAATGGGTGGGAAGAGCCTGCCACGGGTCTTATCGAAGTCCTTCAAAGCGGCCTTGTGAACATCGGTGTCGTTCTGATCGGCGTCGGGATCATCGCTCTTGGCATCTACGGCGTTTTGACCGGCCAGATCGATTGGAAGTCCTTCGGCATGCGGCTCGTCGGGGGGCTGCTCATCATGGTTGGCCCCACGATGATCGTGGCTCTGCTGGAGGTCGCGCGCCAATGAAAGCCGCAAGCGCCGTCCTCGTCCAGTCCCAGCGCCAGCCGGGTGTGCTCGGGCTTGCGCTGCCGCTTGTGGTGATTGCCGCAGGCAGCGCAGGCGTAACGGCGGCCATTACCGTGGTGCTCGATGTGATCGCGCTCACCCTGCCCCTGGCCGGGGCGGTCTTTGTCGGGCTCTGGTTCCTGTGCCTGCGCGCCACCCGCGCCAATCCCTTCTTCGACCGGGATCTTCTCCTTGCCACCCGCTTCTGGGCGGGCAAGGGCGAGACCCGTGTCCTCATTGCCGGAGGACGGATCTCAAGGGGGCAGGCATGACGATCTGGCCGCAAGTGATCACAACGGGATTGCTCGCGGGCGGGGCGGCGGCTCTGGCGGTCCCTGCCACACGCAAGCTCATGCTGGGCTCCCTCAAGCAGGACTGGCTGCAGGACGAACTGGCGCTCGACGCCATCGAGCCCGATGGTCTCACCATCCGCCTGAAGGACGGCACCTTCGCGCGTGTCTGGTCGATGCGGGGCACGAGCTATGATGCCAAGATCGAACAGGAGCAGCACACGCTCCTGCTCGGCCGGGCCTCTCTCCTGCATGAGCTTGGCAAGAAGGGGCTTTCCCTCCGGCTCTTTGCGGTGAAGCGCAAGCGTCCCATAACCTATGAAGCGCGCTGGCCGGCCCGCGCGCTCAGCGAGATCGGCGAGGCGGAAGCCGCCCTCTTCAAATCCTCCTACTTTGTGGACTGGTATCTGATGGCCGCCTCGGCCTCGATGCAGCCGCTGATCGATGCCGAACAGATCATTGCCGCCCAGGCCGGGGACTATGCGCCTGAGGCCGTGGCCAAGGCGGCAAGAGACGGGGAGGCCTGCCCGCTCACCGGCTTCCTCAATGGTCTCATCTCCGGCGATTACCGGCGGGATTTGCCTTCCGTCTCGGCAAGTCTCTCCGGCGCACTGCCCGGCGCGGATCTTCACTGCGAGAGGGGGAGCGGTGTCATCACGGCCCATGTGCCGGAGAAGCAGCTCCATAGGGTGATCGGAGTGATCTCCTGGCCGGAGACGGTCTCGGGCCGCCTCGTCGGGGACATTCTGGCGCTACCGGGCGACATCGAGATCGCTCAGATCTGCGAGCCCTGGGACCGGGACAAGGCGCTGCTCATCTACAAGCGCAAGCAGCAGGCCCTCAGCGGGTCCTTCTTCGGCAATCCGGCCGCTGCAGGCGAGACGGAAGTGATCCTGTCTCTCCTCTCGGAAGGCACCTCCACACTCTTTGCCACCGAGTTCCAGATCATTGCGCGGGCCGAGACAGAGACCGCGCTTGCCCATCTCGTTCGCGATATTTGCGAGGTTTTGGGCCATGCCCGCGTCCTCTACCGGGTCCAGACCAAAGGCGCGCCCATTTGCTGGTTCAGCCGGCTGCCGTCTGTGCCAAGAGGCAAGCTGATGCCGGGCACCCGGCTCATGCTGCCGCTTGATCTGAGAGACGAGAACATCGCCGCCCTCTGGGCCATGCCGCACTCCGCGCAAGGCCTGACTTCCAGCCAGTTCGGCCCGGCGCCGGTCCGCTATTTCAGGACGCCGACGGGCCAGGCCTATGCCTTCCAGTTCCATGTGGAAGACAAGCCCCAGGCACGCGGCAACTACCTAGTCTTTGCCCCCACGGGCGGCGGCAAGTCCACGCTGATGATGCATCTCCTCGGCGGGCTCGCAAAGTTCGAGGGCGTGCGCTCCTACATCTTCGATTCCAAGGAAGGCGCGCGCTTCATGGTGGAAGCCATGGGCGGGCTCTATCAGAGCTATGACAAGCTCGCGCTCAATCCGCTCGATGTCGGGGAAGACACCCCGGCGAACCGCCAGCGCGTCTATCATATCCTCCGGGCTCTGGCCGGGGATCACAAGCTAAGCCCCGAGGAAGAAGCCGCCTTCTCGCACGCTCTCGATCTGACGTTCCAGCTTGAGCCCCCGGAGCGGACCCTCTCCGCGATCTATGGCTTTGCCTTTGCCAAGCGCTCGGCGCTGCGCCAGGTCTTTGCCAAATGGGTGATCGACGACAAGGGGAACAGGGGACTGCATTCCCACGTCTTCAATGCGCCTCATGACAGCCTTGGAGGCCTGCTCGATCATTACATGGTCGCCATCAACATGAATGAGGCGCTGAGTGACCCGGAACTTGGTCCTCCTGTCGTCACGCATATGGCGGCCGCGATCGGCCAATCGGCGGCAAAGTCCGCCAAAGGCTTCACCATCTTTATCGATGAGGCGGCCAAGCTCCTGCAGAACGAAGGCTTCCGCGCGCTTGCCGCAGAGATGTTCCGTGAATACCGGAAACTCAATGGCGCCGTGGGCCTCGCCTTCCAGGACCCGGCCGCGCTTCTGCGCTCCGGTATGGCCGAAGCCTTCATCGAGAACACGGCCACCTTCATTTTCCTGCCGAATGCCCAGGCCACGGCCGAGAGCTTCGAGCCTTTCAATCTCAATGATGAGCAAATGAGCTTTGTCCTTGGCCGCGCCTCGACGCGGCGCGAGCGCCGGGCGCTCATCGTCAAGCGCGATGCGGCCTCGGGCTTCGATGAGAGCGCCATCATCGATGTTGACCTTTCACCGCTTGGCAAATCCTTGCGCTTCTACCGGGCGGGCACTGACGCCAACAAGCATCTTCAGGACCTTCAAGCAACATGGGGAGAGGCATGGGCCGAACACCTCTAAAACGACGCCTGCGCACCGCAGCTCTTACCATCTCCCTCATCTTCGGTGTGCCGAGCGTTGCTTACAGCGCAATGGCGGTAATTGATGCGAGTGCAATTGCGAAACTTTCTGAGCAGCTGAGCAAGCTGCAGGAACAGATCGATCAGCTGCGCCAGCAAACCGAGTGGCTGAACACACTGAGTTCCCAGGTACAGGACCAGATCAATGCCATTGGCGAGGTTGGTCAGCTTACGCTGCCGACGCTCAACCTTGAGCGGCTGACGGGCCAGGTCTTGCGTAATGCGCAGTGCCTCAAGCCTGACTTCGAAAAGCTCATGCCGGGTATTGACCTTGATGAGCTGCAGTTCGATTCCATCTGCGGCGGCTCGCAGGCCTATCAAAAAGCGCTCTGGTTCGATCCGAACGACCCTGAGAGCTGGCCCGAAAACGCGAACTGGGGCGAGGCCAGCACCTCAGAAGAAAAATGGGAAGCGAGGGCAGAGGCGCGCCGGACTGTTGAAGCGCGCCGCCGCGCGGTGACAAAGGACGCGGCCTCCAAGGGTCTCGCCCAGGCAGACCGTGCGGTTGGCGAGACGGCCGAGGTGAACCAGAAGGCCAGCGAAGAGCTGGAAGCTGCCGCACTCGCCGCGAAAACCCAGCAGGACCGTCTGGCAGTGATTGCGCAGGGCCAGGTCCTGACCAACCGGCAGCTCGTCCAGCAGAACCAGCTACTCGGCCAGCTCCTGAAAGTTCAATCCACGATGTTGATGGTGATGACCTTGTCGCCAAGCGAGCGCGCTGCGGCTGAGGAGGAAGAGCAATGAGACAATCAGAAGAACTTGTCGCGCACCTTCCGGGCCGCCCGGCGGGTCACCGGATCCTCGCCGAACATCATGATCTCGGCCGTGTGCGAGCCGCCGATAGGGCCGCGTTTTTTCTTCGGTGTAGAACTCACCTTTTTCTTGCGGGACTTCATTTCTTTGCGGGCAAGAATGCGTTGCCGGGCGACTTCTGGGTCTTCACGGAGCGAGGGGAAAATCCTCTGCAGAGTTTCGGTAATCAAACCGAGAACCGCTCCGAGCAGAACCAGCGCGAGGACCGCATACAGAACATATTCCACTTCTCTTCTCCCCTTCTAATCGACGAGGTGTGCCGCCATGGCTGATGCCTGTTTCACGTGTGGCGTTGTGAACGAGTACGTCACTCTTGCCAATGCCTTCACTCAAGATTTGAGCACGGTGTTGGTTGATCCACTCTGGGTAATTTTCCTTTCGCTTGCCGGACTCTGGATCGTCATTCACGGAATCAAGATGGTCCTGGGCAAAGCCGATCTCATGAGTTTAGCCCATGAGTTTGTCTTTGTCGTTATCGCCGCAACGTTGATGGCAGGGCAAGGTCCAACGCTGGTTAATCAAATCTATTCAACGTCGCTCACCGTTATGGGCGGCGCGGCAGGAGCTGTGCTTTCAACCGCTTCGATAATCGAGAAGACTGGCGTCTCTACGCAAGGGGCAAGTACTGGTTCGCGGGCTACTCTACCTGCCGGAACGTCCGGCATCAGCGGTGTGGATGGAATGCAAAAACTCGTCTGGGTTGCAGAGACGGGTGTCTTGAAGGTGTTTGGCCTGGCAACTGAAGTCATGTCTCAGGCGTCACTGACAAATCCAGGGCCGATTCTCTACGCCATACTGATTGCCGTTCCTTATGTGTTGCTGCTCATCGTTTACTTCGCGCAGGTCGTCGTCTCGATCTTTCGAGTGATGATGTTCGCCGCACTGTCTCCAATTCTCATGCTGCTGATGGCATTCGGTTGGGGGCGGGGCATGGCTCTGACCGGCATCAAGACGCTCTTTGCGTCGTTCATGGTTCTCTTCGGTGCGACCGTCGCGCTGGCTGTCTGCCTCTACGGCGTTAAAGCACTCGCCGTTGCTGACTATAGCGCCAACACGCCATCCGATGTTCTCTCGCTAACCAGCTCTACTCTCTGGGTTGCCATGATCCTCGGCTGGCTTGGCACGGCCTTCATGGCCGAGGCAACGGGTATGGCGAACTCCATTGCCGGATCGCAGCTCACCAACCAGGCGGCCGCCGTAATCACGGCTGGCGTTACTGCGAGCGGTCTCGCTGCCCTCAACCCCAACACCTACAAAAATGTCGCCCAAGGCATTGGTTCATGGGGTGCAGGGGCCGCTGGCGCAGGTCTGGGAACTATCAGCACTTTGCGTGGTGCCTATGACTTAGCGACTAACACTCGCAAGACAACAGGTGCTGCGCTTTCACCAGTGGGGAAAGCGATCATGGATCGCATTACCACCCCAGTCTTCGACAAAGGAAGCAGCAAATGACCAACAAACCAACGCACCACGCCCTGCAGGCCATCGAAACCAAAGAGCGCGTGATCTGGAACCGCATCGGCGCGGCCTGGGTTCATGGCGACGGCAAGGGCTTCAACGTGAAGCTCGACAGTATTCCCCTCGACGGGGAAGTGATCCTGCGCGAAGTCGGCGCCAAAGAAGTGGGCGATGAGACGGCCATGGAAGGAGCTACGGCATGAAGTGGCTCATCCCTTTCTCCCTCGCCGTTCTTATGACCGGCTGTGCCGGAAACTTCGAGCTGCCCAAGAATGCAGGCGAGGGAACGGACAAGCTGAAGCCGAGCCCCTGCGCCTGTCTCAAAGTCCCCTTCAATTCCGAGGGATACACATGGGCAGGTTAGAACGGCTAACCGCATTTCGGCCGGGTAAGGGAGAGGCAAGCGACATGATGCCTGTCTCTCCCCATGGCGCGGTGCTGGAAGCCGATCCCTTTGCATTCCAAGCGGCGCATCGGCGCCTTGCCTGGATGCTCCGGCTCTCGGCGGGCACAAACATTGTGCTCGGCGCGGCCGTGACGGTGCTTGTCTCGATGTTCTCCGTGATGCTCCCCTTGAAGGAGACCGAAATTGCGCTCATTCGGACGGACCCGGCCGATGACCGCATTTACCGGGTGGAGCCGATTACGCGCCAGACGGAAGGCTTCGACCTTCTGATGGAAAGCATGGCGCGGCGCTATGTGCAGCTCGTGCTAGCCATCGACCCGGTGACCTCAACCGAGCGCTACCGGGAGGCCTCGCGCATGACCGACCGCGCGCTCAGCGAGCGGCTGCGCAAGGAACGCATCGAAACTGACGAAGTCAGAGATGCAATTGCATCGGGCCTCACCCGCGAAATCCGTGTCGAGTCCGTCGATGGGATCACGAGCTTCGGGCGTGATTACAAGTTCGCTGTGGACTTTACACAAGTGGACACGCGCGGCGCCGAAACCGTCCAGCGCAAAAAGCTGCGCGCCTACCTCTCGATGACCACCCGTCCTCGCGAAGTGAAAGAAGAAGACAAATACATGAACCCGCTCGGGGTCGTGGTGACGGCCATGACCTTGAAAGAACGAGGCTGACAGATGTCTATCACCCGCTTGAAAACCCTTTCCCTCATTGGCGGCGCGCTGCTGCTGCCGCAAGTGGCATTCGCCGCGACACCGGCAAGCCCCGTGCGCCCGCCGGTTCCTTCGAACGCCCCGGTCCAGGCGCAGCCGCAACCGGCTCCTTTTCCGCTCCCTGATTCCGTTGCGATCCAGGCCGAAGAACAGGCCGAGGGCTTCTTCGGCACGCTGGTGCGCCCGCGCACCCCTGGCCAGATTCAAGAGGTCTGGGATCAGGCCGAGCCAGAGGAGGCGGTCTATACCGCCGAGATGTGCGAGGCGTGCACCTATAAAATCCGTACGCGCGAGTTCATGGTCACTGTCATCGAGCTGCCGCGCGGCGAAGAGATTGCCTCTGTTGATCTTGGAGACAATGGCGGCTTCTCGGTGAAGGCGCGCGGCAAGCGGCGCCTCGCGGTGCGGCCCGTGGGGCACGGCTATGACAGTTCCCTTGTCGTCTATGGCAAGTCGGGCGCGCTCTATCCTTTTTACCTGCGCGCTGAAGGCTTCAACTCCTATGCGGTCCCTGACCTTGTGGTGCGGATCGCAGGTGCGGTTGCCACAGATACCGGCATCGCCGTGCCGGGCTTCCACTCAAACACTTCCGGGGAAACGTCCCCCATCCCGGAAGGACAGGCCGGGGACATAGCGGGTGATCCTGGTCTGTCCGGCGCTCGCGGCATCGTTGCCGGGCTGACCGAGACAGCGCCCGGTACGCCGGATGGTGACTTTGTCGCGAGCGCACCTTTCGATCCGAATGCGCTGCGCGGCTGGGGCGATTATACGCTCTGGGGCGACAAGGAGCTGCGCCCCGAAACCGTCTTCCGCGACGATCACTTCACCTATATCCGCTTCGGCAAGCGCTGGAAGGATATCGAGCTACCGACCGCTTACGTGGTCGTTGACGGGATCGATGAACTCGTCAACACGCGGGTGCAGGGGCAGACCTATATCATCGAAAGCACAAGGCCGCTCATCACCCTCAAGAGCGGAGAAAGCTTCCTCTGCATCGAGTATGAGGGCGAGGCATGAGCGCCTTCTGCGACATTGCTCTCGCGCTCGGGCTGACCTTCGGCGGCACCTGCGCGGCGCCTGCCGGGCCTCAGCAAGCCTTGCCGGAAGATGATCCGGCCGCCTGGGAACTGCCTGCCCCTCCGCCGCCGCCTGCGCCCGCGCCGCCGCCGACCATGCCGCCCATCATTATCGAGAAGCGGACAGAGCCTCAGGCGCCGGTGCCGGTCATCGAGCTACCGGAGCCTGCCCCCGAACCAGAGCCCGATCCCTTCAGGGAAGCGCTGGCGGCGGCCTGGGCACGGCCCGGCACATTGCCCCGGCGCTGGGATGCGCTCGCAGTGAATGAGGAGGCGGCACAAAAAGCGGCCGGGGTCCGGCCGCTCCCGCCCGCGCCCCTCGAGCCACCGGCAGGCCCGCTCGATCTTGCCTCGGTGACGCCGTCTGATTACGCCGGGCCGCGCCGGACCTCCAGCCGTCCGGTGGACAATGAGCGGATCGTGACGGCCGACCGCTATATCACCGGCATTCTGGAGACCGGCATCAATAGCCAGGTCGGCGGCGATGAGGCCGGGACCATCGTTGTGCAGACGGCGCGCGATGTCTTTGGCTATCACGGCCGCAATGTCCTCATTCCCAAAGGCTCGCGTCTTCTCTGCTCGTTCCAGCCGCCTGCAGATATCGGGTCCTCGCGCTTGCCGCTGAGCTGCTCGCGCATCCTGATGGCCGGGCACCGCGCGGAGATCCGCGAGCTGGAGGCGCTTGTCGGCAATGTCCAGGGCCAGCCCGGTATTGCAGGCAATGTCGATCGGCGCTTCTGGGAAAGGTACGGAACGGCCTTCCTCCTCACCGGCATCTCAACGGCCGTGCGCTTCGGCAGCGCGCTCACCAGCTCTGAGGATGACGGGGACGGTAACGGCTCCTCCTCATCTTCATCGGAAGCGGCCGCAGAAGAGCTGTCCCAGCGTTTCGGCGAAATCAGCGCCTCGGTGCTCGAACAGACGCTTTCCCTCACCCCCATCATCACCATTCCCCAGGGCACACGGGTGCAAATCCGCCCCGCCGTGGACTGGTACATCGCCAAAGCCGAGTAGTTCAAAGGAGTCCCCCCCAATGCTCAATGTGCTTAAGCTGCTCAAACCCACACTCTGTGTCTCTGTTCTTTCCCTGTCGTTATGGGCCGGGCCGGGCTCTGCCGGCGCGACCGAGCCATCCGCAAGCGCCCCTGCCGAGACGGCCGAGCAGGAAGGCGCAGTAAGCCCGAATGTTCAGGAGCTTGCCCGCAAGGTTGAGATCGTCACGCGCACTAAGAACCTGACGGCTGTCCCTGAAAACGAGCCGCAACCGATCGATCTTTCTCTGGTGCGGGTGCCTGGCGCCCCTGCGAACCTGACCGAAGGCGTCACGGCTAATGCCTATTCGCGCTATGTGAAGGTCGACGGCGCGCTTGTTGGCCAGCTCGTGCTCTCCAGCGTCCAGAAGGACGGCAAAGTCGAGGCGCTCAATACCGAGAACTTCGTGGCGCAGTTCACACTGGAACGGCCGGAGCTTGATGCGGCCTCCGTCATCAATGTGGAAGGCAATGGCGATGAGCTGATTGCCGCTCTGGAACGCCTGGCGGAAGAAGACGAGGAGGCCGAAGAGCGGGAGACGGCGGAAGCGGCGAATGCTGCAAGCGGCGCGCCCTCCAATGCGGCCGAGAACAAGGATGCGGCCGGGTATCAGAACCCGGCGCCGCTTGATGTCGAGCCCACCTCCATCCCGAACATCCGGGTGACCAATGAGGGTTGCCAGATCCGAGTGGATCTGATGCAGCAAGTCGCCATCCAGCAGGCCCGCGTTGAAACCGAAGAAGACGGCCGCGTCACTTACTCGGAGTGTGAAGACGGCAATGACCGCTTCCCCCTCCAAAAATCCTATGCGGTGTGCGGGGACAAGGTGGACATCGAGGCCCGTCTTGCTCAGGCGCAATACCTTCTCTTCTACACGGATGCAGGCGGCAACCGGCAGGAGGTCAGCGACTGCGCCCCGGATGAAGAGCAAGTCTTCCCGATCACGGAGAAGCGCGGGGCCTGCACGGTCTATCTCGATTACGCGAAAGAAGAGGCGGTGCCGCAGGCAGCGCTCACCTATCTCAATGCCAGCAATACGGAAGTGCAGGTGCGCGGCTGCGAGCCTTCGCTGGAAGCGGCCGCCGTGCCTCTTCTGCGCAGTGTCGAGGGCTGCACCATCCGCCATGATTTTGCGGCAAACCGCTCGTTCCGGCAGAGCCGCTATACCTATGAGCTCGACGGTGCGATTTGGCAGGCGGGGCCCTGCTCGGATGACGGGACTGAATACGCGCACCGGCAGGTCTATGAGACGGAAGGCGGGGCGCTGGTCTGCGAGCCGATCGTCAGCCGCGACCTTGGAACAGTCACACACCAGTCGCGCATCCAGATCGACCTCGATACGGGGTCTCAGTTCATTACCGAGTGCAAACCGGACAGCAGCGCGAATGCTCTTGTTGCGACGGTGGAAGGCTGCACGAACCCGGCAAGCTGGACGCATGATGTCTCGGCCGGGGTCTCTTACGGCCAGGAGCGGTTTTATTATGAGCGCTCGGGCACGCGCACGTTTGTGTCGGAATGCGTGAACTCAGAGACGGTCTATAACCATCAACAGACCATCTCCGGCTGGCAGAACCATGACGGCCAGCTCTACGCCTACCGGCTCACCACCTTAAGCATCGACACGCCGCAGGGGCCTTACACGGTGCTCTCGTCTGAAGTGCTGCCGGGCGCTGAAGAAGAGCCTTACGTCTATGAAGGCCTCACCACAAAGCTCGATGGCACGGGCTGGTATGAGGGCTGCACGGAATATGCAGGCCAGGACTCGGTGAAGCTCTACCGGCGGCCCGATGGAACATCTTACGAGGTTGTTGTCGGCGATGCCGCCCCGGTGAACAAGGGCAACAAGTGCACGGTCTCTGCAGAGAGCCGGACGGTCTATGCCTATACGGAATGGAAGGGTGGCAAGGACGGCAATTACCTTGGAGCCGGGTGCGCCAACCATCCGAACTATTGCCCCTGGCGTTCGTACTGGGTCCATCTTCCCTCTTCACGCCAGGTGACAGGCCTCAGTTCCTACAATGACTGCATCACGCTCGGCGGCGGGATCAGCATGACCCATTACGACCGCCGTCAAAGCCGCCAGGTAACGCAGTTCCCAGATGGAACGCGCCAGTATGGCAGCTGGGTGAATGAAGGTGCGCCTTACGTGCGGGCGGTCAATGCCTGCCCCAGTGTTGGGTAGGAGCCGGTCATGCTGCATCCCAATCCGCTGTTCCGGCAAATCTTGGCGCCCCTCTCGGTGCATTACGATGACCCGGCCACCGTCGAAATCCGCATGAGCAGGCCGGGCGAGGTTGTCACCGAGCGGCGGGGCGAGGGCAAACGCGTTGTCGAAGACAAAGGCCTCTCTCTTGCCGTCATCGAGTCCATCTCGCGGTCCCTTGGGAACGCGAATGGCCTTGCCTTTGATGCTGATGAGAGCCCCAAGCTCTCCTGCATCTTGCCGGAGAGCCATCGCTTCGAGTGCCTGGTGGGGCCGTCTGTCCGTACCGGGCTCTCGCTGGCGATCCGCTGCAAGCATCCCTTTACCCCTGCCTGGGAACAGGCGGGGGTGAGCCCCGCGATCCGGGAGTATCTGACGGAAGCTATCCAGAGCGAAGCCAACATGATCATTGCCGGGGCGACCAACACCGGCAAGACGACGCTCCTCAACATGCTGCTTGAGACGATCGATGCGAACCGGCGTGTCGTCGCGGTCGAGGACACGCCGGAGCTTCATATCGAGCGCTTCTGGGACGGCGTCGGGCTCATTGCGGCGCGCGAGGCCGGGACCGGCGCGGGTCTTCTCGATTGGCGCCAGCTCTATGATCATCTCATGCGCATCACGCCGGATCATATCCTCTTCGGCGAAATCTCAACCCAGAACGCCTTTGCTGCCCTTGCCGCGCTCAACTCGGGCGTCACGGGCTTCATGTGCACCATCCATGCAGAAAGCCCCTGGCAGGCCATCCACCGGAAGTTCGATCAGAACATTGCCTGGTCGGGCGCCGCCATGCCGCGCGTGCCGGAGTTCCTCACAGAGCTTGTGGATGTGGTCGTCCAGATCAAACGCAGCTCGGACGGGTTCCGGCGCATTACCGACATCTGGGAGCCGCGCCGTGATCGCTGGGTGATGAAAGACGGGGAGGAGCTGACATGCTGACCGGCCTTCCTCTTACAGCCGCTCTCGCAGGCGCTCTTCCCGGCGCTGCGGCGGCCTTGTTCCTCCTGCCCTTCACGGGGCGCTTTGGAGAACAGGAACGGAGTGTAAATGCCTTGAAACAAGCGGGGCTCGCGGCCTTTTTTGCCGTGCCTGGGCTTGTTCTCCTCGATATACCGCTCCCGGTGATTGAGACCATGACCTCCTATCTTTGCGGCCTCATCGCCGGGTTCACAAGTATCATGACCCTCAGCGAAGCGGTCTCTTATGGTTGTCACTACTTCAAGTTCCGGAACGGGTATGACTGGCGCGGCGTGCCGCCGGATGCGCGGATCGCGTCCCTGGTAGAAAGCCTGGGCAAGGTGCCGGGCCTTCGGACCTTCGCGTCCTGTCAGGGGCACGTAACCGGCCAGCGGCTGCCCTATGTAGCCTTCTATGGCGATCTTGAAACAGCCGGCCGGATCGAGGCCGCGTTGAGACAGCTTCGCGCAAGTGAGCGGCTTTACTGGGATTGGCGGCTCTCCATGGCCTTCGGTGGGCAAGGAGAGCCGCACTTCTCCCTTCGCGCGGAAGGGCTGAGCGTTGCTTATGGCAATCCCTTTGCCGCGCTCTGGCATCTGGGCCTGCGCAGATCCGTGCTTGATGGGGATCTCGGCCTGCTCGGCCAGACCTTCGAGGCGCTTGCGTCAGAAGATCGAGAAAAGCGAGAGAAGGCAGAGCCCGAACAAGGTCAGCGGGATGAGAAAAGCGCTGTGTCCGAGGGGATCCTGTGTGCTGCAGGTGGGGCACGGACCGCTCGCGTCGGAAGCGATAGGGGCGCGGCAAATACGGCAAGAGACGAGTTCGACCATGAGACATCCTCTTTTGTTGAAAAGTTGAACCGTTACAGCGCCTGGATCAAAACGATAAAGGGCGCGTTCCGCAGAGGCAAGGAGGCGCGCCCATGCTGACCGCCCGCCTCGCTCTTCTTGCCGTCTTCACTGCGGCACTTGCCGCCATTCTCTTCCAATGGCATCTCGCGGTTGGTTTTGACCCGCTGGACGCGCGCTGGTGGAAATGGGCCTTTAAGAGCGCAGCCCATCCGGCCGGTCTTCCGGCCGAGATGGTCTCGGCGGCGATCTGGACGGGGAGCGCCGGTGTTCTTGCCATGCTGGGCGTGGCGGCGCTTGCCGCGCGTGTCTCGGCCCGCACGCTCTCGGGCGCGCGGGAGGCGGATGAACTCCACGGCACCGCGCGCTGGGCGGAACGCAGAGACGTGAAGGCCGCAGGCCTCTTCTCGGCAAAAGGCGTCACGGTCGGCGGCTGGAAGGGGCGGCTTAAGACAGAAACGCTCCGCCATGACGGGCCGGAGCATGTGATGGTCTTTGCACCGACGCGCTCCGGTAAGGGCGTGAGCCTTATCTTGCCGACGCTTTTGACCTGGCCTGAGAGCGTCTTCGTCCTCGACATCAAGGGCGAGAACTTCGCCCTGACGGCCGGATGGCGGGCTTCCCAAGGGCACCGCATCCTGAAGTTCGAGCCGACCAGCCCCGATTCAACCGTGCGGTTTAATCCCTTGGCCGAAGTGCGCCTTGAAGGCGGCCGGGACATTGCCGACTGCCAGAACATTGCTGCCATGATCATCGACCCGGACGGCAAGGGCCTTCGGGACTATTGGCGCCAAGAGGGCTGGACCTGGCTCTCTGTCGTCATCCTTCACGTCATATATCGGGTGCTGCGCGATGAAGGCCGGGATGCCTGCCTTGATGATGTGAACACCTTCGTCTCCGGCGTCATCGAGGAGGGCACGGGCGAGGACAACTTCGAGGCGCTGCTCGATGACATGATCGCCTTCGAGCATGGCAAACCCCATGTCGATAAGGAAGTGCGGCGCGGGGCAGCGCGCATGAAGATCAAGGCCCCGCAGGAACGTTCAGGCGTGCATTCCTCCGCGATCACGCAGCTGGCGCTTTATGCCGATCCTATCATTGCGGGGAACACGGCGGAGAGTGACTTTGCGCTGGCCGATCTCGTGAACGGCGAGACCCCGGCCGCGCTCTATCTCATCATCCGGCCCTCCGATATCGACCGGCTCAGGCCCCTCATCCGCATCATCATGAACATCCTTCTGCGCCGTCTCACCGAGCGGATGGAGTTCGAGGGCGGCAAGTCGATCGACACCTACAAGCACCGCCTGCTTCTGATGCTCGATGAGTTCACCGCGATCGGCAAGCTTGAGATCTTCGAACGCGCCCTTGCCTTCATGGCGGGCTATGGCCTTAAGGCCTTCGTGGTCGTCCAGGACATTGCCCAGCTGCACCAGGCCTATGGGCGGGACGAATCCGTCATGTCGAACTGTCATGTGCGGATCGCCTTTGCGCCGAACCGCATCGAGACCGCGAAACTTCTCTCCGACATGACCGGCAAGACGACGGTGGTGCAAAAGCAGCGCTCGCGCTCGGGCAAATTGGGTCATTTGGGCTCGGTCTCGGACTCTCTCAGGGAGACCGGCCGCCCGCTTCTGACGCCGGATGAGTGCATGCGCCTGCGCGGCATCGAAAAGCACGGCCGCAAGATCGTTCCCGGCGAGGCCCTCATCTTCTCAGCAGGCTCCCCACCGATCCGGGGCCTGCAGCGCCTTTACTTCCAGGACAAGGAGCTGGCGCGCCGGGCCGCGATCCCGGCGCCGCCCGTCCTTCCCACATCACCCGCGCCCTCTCTGCAACAGGAGACCCCCCATGAGAGAGACTGAAGAGACTTCTGCCCCCGAGGCAGCAATTGGCGAGACGGTCTGGCGCCGTCTCGCCTCGGCCACGATCCCCGCGCTTGCGGCGCAAGGTCCCGTTGCCGTCGATCCCGACCTTGCCGATGAGATGGGCGCCTTTGAAGAGACCGCGCTCTCTGAAGAGGACGCGCTCGACAGCCTGGTGGATGAGATCGCGCTCTCCGCTGAGGGAGGCGCCCATGGCTGAGGCAGAGCAGAAAGGCCCGACCTGGCGGGAGACCGTTATCGAGGAGCTGGTGCGGCATATCGAGGAAGGGACCGCGCCCTGGCAAAAGCCCTGGGACCCCAATCTCATCCGGGGCCGGGCGCATAACCCGGCCAGCGGCACCGCTTACAAGGGGATCAACTCGATCTGGCTCGATCTGCAGCCTTACACAGACCCGCGCTGGATGACCTACCGGCAGGCCGCCGCTCAAGACGCCCAGGTGCGCAAGGGCGAGAAGGGCACAAAAATCGAGTTCTGGAAATGGGAAGAGCGCCGGCAAAAGCTGAATGAAGCCGGCCGGCCGCTGACCGACAGCGAGGGCAATGCGCTTTATGAGACGGTGCGCCTTGAGAGGCCCAAGGTCTTTTATGCGACCGTCTTCAATGCCGAGCAGATCGACGGGCTGGAGCCCTACAAGGCCCCGGAACGCACCTTCGAGCCCGTGGAAGAAGCCGAAAAGGTGCTGGCGGGGGGCGGCGTGCCCATCCATCACGACCAAACGGACAGGGCATTTTATGCCATCAACAAGGACGCCATCCATCTGCCAAGACGGGAGGCGTTCGGCACGGCCTATGAGTATTACGCCACGGCGCTCCATGAGCTGGGGCACGCGACCGGCCATGAAAGCCGGTTAAACCGCGAGTTCGGCGCCTTCGGGTCCGAGACTTACGCCCGTGAGGAGCTGAGGGCGGAGATCGCCTCCTATCTCATCACGACGGAGCTGGGGCTTGGGCACTTCCCGGAACGCCATGCGGCCTATGTGCGCTCCTGGGCCAACACCATCCGCGAAGACCCGGCCGCGCTCTTCCGCGCGGTCAGGGACGCGGAGAACATCCGCAGCTGGGTGCTCGAACCTGAAAAGCGTCTCAGCCTTGAACTCTCCCACAAGAAGCGGGCCGAGCAGGCCCAGGCGCTCGGCTCAGAACCCCAAAAGGAGGCGCAATTGGACACGCCAGACGGCGCGGAACAAGAACCGCCCAAGCGCATCTATCTTGCCGTCCCTTACGAGGAGAAAGACGCGGCCAAGGAACTCGGCGCCCGCTGGGACCGGGGCCGCAAATCCTGGTATGTGCGCGCGGGGACCGATCTTGAGACGGTGGCCAAATGGCTCCCTCAGGAAAACGCCCCGAAGCGCGAGGCGCCGTCTGTCTCGCCGCAAGAAGAGTTCGCGGAGGCCTTGGAGGCGAACGGCCTCAAGCTCAAAGGCGCGCCGCAGATGGATGGCAAATGGCACCGGGTCCCAGTCGAGGGCGACCGCAAGGGCCAGCTCTCCGGCTCCTACCGGGGCTTCCTCGATGGGCGGCCTGCCGGTCAGATCATGAACTACAAGACCGGCGAGAAAGCCGTGCAATGGGTGGCGACGGGCTCACGGCTTGATCCGGAAGAGCTGGCACGCGTCAAAGCGGACTCCCAGGCAAGGCGGGCGAGCCTTGAAGCGGAGATTGCCGAAACCCAAGCCAGGACCGCCAAGCGCGCCTATGCGGTCTATATCAACGCGGAAGAAGCCCCGCAGAACCACCCTTACCTTGAAAAGAAACAGGTCAAGGGCCACGGCCTGAAACTCGACGAGAACGGCAATCTCCTGGTCCCCATGCGCGATGAGAAGGGCTTCCTTTGGAACCTGCAGGTGATCCGGGAAGACGGGACCAAGCGCTTCCTCAAGGGCGGGCGCAAGACCGGCCTTATGCATGTGATCGGGGAAGGCGATGGGCCCCTCCTCATCGCGGAGGGTTATGCCACGGCCGCAAGTCTTGAGAAGGCGACCGGCCGCCAGGTCGCTGTTGCCTTCGATGCCGGGAACCTTGGTCCTGTCGCCGAAGCGCTTAAGGCCAAAGAGCCGGAGCGGGCTCTGGTGATCGCGGCCGATGATGACCACGGCACAGAGCGCAATGCGGGCCTTGCGCGGGCGCGGCAAGCGGCCGAGGCCGTGAATGCCGAGCTGATCGTGCCGCCGCTGACGGAGGCCGAGAAGGCCAAGGGCCTCACCGACTTCAACGACATCGCGCAGGAACGGGGACCGGAGGCCCTGGAAAAGCTTCTGCCCGAACTTGTGAGGACGCGAGGTCAGGAAACCCGGAAAGCCGCGTCCCCTGCCAAAGCGCGACCCGGCGAGGCATTGGGACTTGGGGTCTGAGAGCACACACCGGCTGGCGGCGCGGGCTCGTGCCGCCAGCTTCTTCCTCTTCATACACAGGAGCCATACATGCCGCAGAAAAGCAAAATCGATCCGGCAAAAATCTTTGAGCGCCGGGCCTCTCTTAATCCGCACGAAATCGCCGCCCGGGAAACGTCAGGATGCGAGACTTGTGACAGCCGTCTCGTCTTTGCGCTCGCCACACGGGAAGGTGATGCGTTCTCAATTGACCTGCCCACCATCATTGCCTGTCTTGGGCAAGCGGAAGAGCGCGGGCATCTGCCGCCGCTTCCGGCCAACTGGTGGAACAAGACGCGCAATCACCTGAACCTTTGAACAAGCATCAGGCGTAAAAAAGGAAGCCGCTCCATGCATGTGTGCAAATACCGGATGAACGAGCCGGGGCCCTATCCGGTCGACCGCCAGGTCTTTGAACGGGAAACCGGCAAGCAATTGCCTTGGTACCGTAAGGAAGACGGCAAGGAGCGGGCCTATGCCATTTGCGAGGCCTGCGAGTCTCCCGTTCAGCTGATCGGGCTCTTTGAGCCTTTAGCGCATTCCGAGCGCCCCTATGGAAAGCACATGCACCGGCCAGTGAAAGGACTTGGCCGCTTCGATCCTTCGGTCTTTGAGTGGTGTCCTTATGTCCGCCGATCGAATGCAGGCGGAAAGGCCGGCAAGCGCCCGCTCGAAGGGGTCTCGCTCAAAATACTGGCTTTGGTGCTCGCGCATTTTGACCGGGTGCTGCGCATTCTGGAACAGGAAACCGGCATGCGCTTCTCGCACGCCTTTGCCCAAAAGCTGCTTGAGAGTTGGCTCGACGGTGAAGGCTACCGGTACACGAATGCCACGCTGCGCAATGTTCCCTGGATGGTGGGATACCGGGCACGCGGCCTCAATCCCTTTGGCCAGCAGATTACCGATAATGACGGTCTGCGTGAGGCGATCCTGAAAGCCATCCCTGAGGCCTCGATCGATGAGACGGGGCGGATCGGGAAAAAGGGAGAAGCGTTCTATCCGCTCTCCTGCGCCTTCCAGCACCACAAGGTGAGCTGGGAAGACGGTGCCATGCACGAGAGCATGATCTTCGAGGTGCGCAGCGCGGCGAAGCAGCCGATCTATGAGCAGCGCATCGAGATCAGACCGGAGGCCTTCTCCTATCTGCTCGGTCTGCCGCCGGATAAGGCAAAGAGAGGTGAGAAGCGCCTCGCTCTCGCGCGGGACGTGTACCGCTCACGGTTCAAGCCCGCCGTACTGGAAAGAATCGAGACCATCCTCACAGAAGAAGGTGACGAGGCGTGAAGCGCGCCGCAACAGAAGGAAAAAGACCCCATGCCTACAGAGAAGCGATGCAAGGACTGCGGCAGCACGGAGATCCATTGCCAGATGCTCGCCCACTGGGACGCAGAAGAAGAGGACTGGGTGATGGATACGCCCGTCGATCCGCCCTTTTGCGGCGATTGTCATTCCTTCGAGATCGAGGATGTGGAGGCGGATTAGGCCTCTCTCCTCCCCCTGAAACCGACGTACCCTCTGGCCCGCACGGGCAGGCAGATATAGACTGAGCCTTACCGGATTCGACGCAAAGGAGACCCAAATGCCGAAGAGCTATCTGTGCGAAAAAGAGCGCCAGGAACTGCAGGCTGAACGGGTCTCTGAGAACATGACGTATCTCATTGAAGCTCAAGAGGCCTTCAGTGCCGGAGACCGGGAGACCGGCCGTGCCTGGCTGGCTCTTGCCGAGATTCCGGCGCCCGCTCTTCTTGCGCTCAAGCGCGTGGAGGGGGCCGACTATATCCGGGCCAGAGGCTTGCGTACCGAGACAGCGGAAGCAGCCTATGGCAAAGACTGGCTTGATCGAGACCTTTAACGACACCCTTCTTCTCGAAAAAAGTTTTACCCAGGAAGTCGATCGCACAAGGGCCGCAAAAGAGCGGGCAACCGTGCGCGACACACTTCTGGCCATCGTTCAGGATGCGAGGCGTTCCGGCGATCTTGAGACGATTCTCACCATCGAGCGCCGCTTCCTGGAGAACGACAGGGTGGAATATGTCAGCAGCCGGGCGATGCGCTCGAGCCTCGATGTGGCGCTGGCCGAGCTCAAGATCGCCGAGCGGCATCTGGAGCTGGTCAAGGACCCGGTCCAATACAGGCTCATAGACGAGGCGCATAGCTTGCCCAAGCGCCGCGTCGGCGGCCTTCCGAAAGACGAGGCCCGCCTCTTCTTCGGCTCTCATGCCACGCGGCTCCTCAACCAGGACAAGTCCCGGCTCGACCGCCAAGAGAAACAGATCATCGAGGCGCGCAAGCAGAACATGCGCGCGGGCGCCAGGCTCTATGAGGCGCGCCAGCGCCAGGCGCTGGGGCTCGGAGCGAAGACCGGCAAAGAGCGCGGCCGGGACACCGGCATGGAGCTCTGAGCCATGGCCACAACCCGCAAATGCATCAAGACCTATTTTACAGCCGAGGAAGCGGCGCATCTTGATGAAGTGGCGGCGCGCCTCCGCCTTAACCGCTCCGACTTCCTGCGCCGTTTGACCATGGCCTACCGTGTGCCTGATCCGACCGAGTTCGTAGCCTGGCAGGGCATCCGGGATCTGATGAAGGTGAACGCGGATCTGGCCCGGCTGGGCAATCTCTTCAAGCTCGCGCTCGATGAAGAGCCGCCGGACAGCCTGACCCAAAAACTGGGTGAAATCGCGGCCGATATTGCGGAGACCCAGCAGCACCTGAAAGCCGCCGCGATCGATGTGCGCGCCCTCATCCAGGGGCGGCGCCGATGATCGCCCGGCGTCTTCCCAAGGATAGCCAGATTGCCGACAACTTCACGGCGCTCGGCAAATATATTGCGGCCGCCAAAGACAAGGGCGAGAAGCTGGACAGGCTCTGGATCGCGGGCTGTGATGCTGGGGAAGAGCTGGGCGATCTTGATGCGGCGCTGGCCGAGATCGAGGCGGTCAGGAAGCAGAAACCCGACACGAAGAACAAGACCTATCATTTGCTCGTGTCGTTCCGTCCAAGCGACCAGGAAAAGCTCTCAAGCGAAACGCTCAAACACATCGAGGAAGAGTTTGCGGGCGCGCTGGGCCTCTCGGATCATCAGCGTGTGGCGGGCACGCATATCAATACCGACAACTTCCACATGCATGTGGCCTACAATCTGGTGAACCCGTACACCCTCAAGATGGCGTATCCGCGCCATGACTTCCGGGCGCTCGCCAAAACCGCCCGCGCCCTTGAGCAGAAATACGGCCTTGCGATCGATCCGGGCATGACGGACGGCATCGAGCGCGGCCGGGAGGGCCTCTCGCCACAAGCCCAGGACTATGAGCGCCATACCTGGCAGCAATCGTTCCAGCGCTACATGCTGGAGAACAAGGCGGAGATACTGGAGGGGATTGGGAAAGCCCAGGACTGGCAAGCTCTCCACGAGGGGCTCTCTGCCCACGGGGTCTCACTTCGCAAGCGAGCCAACGGTCTGGTCTTTGTGGAAGCGCGGGAAGGTAAGCAGGCGATGAAAGCCAGTGCCTTCGACCGCTCGACCTCGAAACCGGCGCTGGAGAAGCGGCTGGGACCGTTTGAGCCTATCGAGAAAGAAAGAGAGGCCGGGGTCGTCCGATCGATGCCGGCGCGGCGCTACAAAGCCCGGCCGTTGCTCAAGGGACATCCGGCCATGAGACCGCTATGGCGGCGCTACCTGACAACACGGCGGGCTGTTCCGAAGCGGCCGGGGATCATTGGCAGAGCGATCGGGAACTGGAAGCAGTTCTTGCTGGCGGAGGCCTATAACGATCCGATGGCGATTGTTCTCATCCTTGCGCATCGGGAAATGCTGAATCTGCTGCTCGGACCCCGTCAGGTCCAAGCAAAGCGCGTGCCGAAAACACTTGAGGGCCCCCTTGCCCATTGGCGCCAGCTTGCGCCGGCGCAAGTCTCTCGTATGAAGCCGCAGATGGCAACGCGGCCGGAACGGGCCGAACAAATGCAGGATGGCTAGGGGAACGTGGTCGCGCCACGGCGCAATGACCAGGGCATGGTGGTCGGCCTGCTTGTTCGGGAGCAGGGCGGACACTTTGTTGCGCTACCAAAGACCGTTGCCCCGAGCCGTGCTCGGAGCAACGGTCCAGGTAGTGGTTTGAGTGTGGATACATAATGCGTGATTGAGAAACCTTTTAGCTGTAGTCACGAAATCCAAACCCTGCTTTCCTGCGAGCGAAGAGAGTGTTCGCGGGCTTATTGTATAAGCACACCAAACGCGGAACCCGCGACCTCTAGTGTAAAACGAACCACTGAAAATCAGAACCAGAAGCGAACCCCTGTCACCAGCGACACAGCATCAACATCCTCGCCGCTAGCGCGGGCTATATCCGCCGTCTCGCCCACGGCGCTCTCCCAGGAGACACCTATATATGGGGCGAACTCCCTCACCACCTCATATCGAAGACGCAGTCCCGTCTCCACGGTGCTTAACCCCGACCCGATACCAAGCTCGGGTACATCCTGAACCGCAAAATCGAACTCCGCGCGTGGCTGCAGGATCAGCCGCTGCGTGAGCAACAACTCATACTCCGCCTCTAAACGGGCCGAGAGGTCGCCGTCCTCACTCAGGAACGCGGCCCCGTCCACCTCGAACCAGTAAGGCGCAAGCCCCTGCACCCCCAGAACGGCGAAGCTGCGCGAGGGATGAGGGCGAAAATCGTGACGCACCCCCGCCTGCACATCGAAATAAGACGAAATGGTGCGCGTGTAGAGCGCCTGCACCTCGACACCTTCGGCCTGATCTTTGTCCAGAAGATATTCGCCTTCCGTCTTGACCGTGACCTTGTTGATGTCGCCTCCGAGCCAGCCCTGCATGTCCCAGAGGAGCACTGGTTCGCCCTCATTGCTGCGGTATTCCAGCCGGTCGCCCATAAGCATGAAGTTGGTCTGCCCTCCCGTCTCGTGTTTCAGCGCACGGCGGGCAGCCGCCATTTCTTCCGCGTCATAGTGTTCGTCTGCGGCGCTGTAGCCGAATTCATCTTCCGCCGCGAATGCCGGACCGGCCACAAGCACACCGAACACCGCCAGCCCGGACATTAGAGTTACCGTTTTCATTGAGACGCCTCCGCCATGTCTTTACGTACCGAAACCACCTGAAACATGCCCGCATGCATGTGATAGAGAAGATGGCAGTGAAAGGCCCAGTCGCCCTCTTCATCCGCCGTCACGTCGAAAGACATCTTCTCGCCGGGCTTGACCACGATGGTGTGTTTGCGCGGCTTGTGATCCCCCGCGCCCGTCACCAGCTCGAAGAACATGCCGTGCAGGTGAATGGGATGCGGCATCATCGTGTCGTTGACCATTGTCAGGCGCAAACGTTCGCCATAGTGAAAAATGATGGGCTCCGTCACCTCCGAAAACTTCTTGCCATCGAACGACCACATATAACGTTCCATGTTTCCGGTCAGATGCAGCTCTATCTCCCGGCCCGGCGCGCGCGTATCCGGATTGGGTGCCAAGCTTTCAAGATCCGTGTAAACGAGAACCCGGTGCGTCACATCTTCAAGGCCAATGCCCGGTTCGCCCAGCCGGTTTTGCGGCTGCATCGCTGTGTTGGCAATGCCGGGTCCGGTAGGGTGGTTGTGCGTCTCCATCGCGCCCATGCCCTCCATGCCGTCCTTTTGCATGGCTCCGGCCAGGGCGCTTCCATGGCCCATCGCCCCATGATCCATGGCGCCGTGCCCCATGGCGGAATGATCCATGGACCCGTGGTCCATTTCACCGCTCTTGTGACCGGCCGGTTCGCCCTGGCCCATCGCGGCATGATCCATACTGCCATGACTCATTCCACCATGTCCGGCCATGCCCATGTCCTTCATGGTCAAGAGCGGTCTGGGCCGCAGCGGCGGCACCTCCGCTTCCATGCCCGGACGTGGCGCCAGCGTCGCCCGCCCGTAACCGGATCGGTCGATGGATTCGCACATCAGCGTGTAGGCCTGATCCTTGCGGGGTGTGACGACCACGTCATAGGTTTCGGCCACGCCGATCTGAAACTCGTCCCGCTCCACCGGACGCACATTCTGCCCGTCCGCCTGCACGATGCTAAGCGGCAGGCCCGGAATGCGCACATTGAATACCGACATGGCCGAGGCATTGACGAAACGTAGCCGCACCCGCTCGCCCAGCTCGAACAGCGCCGTCCAGTTATCGCCTGGCCCATGCCCGTTAACGAGGAATGTATAGGTAGCCCCTGTCACGTCGGCGATGTCAGTCGGGCTCATGCGCATGTCGCCCCACATCAGGCGTTCCTCGACGGTCTCGCCAAGTCCCATCCGGGACACGTCGCGCATGAAATCACCAGCGGTGCGTTGCTGGAAATTATAGGTATCCGACATCTTCTTCAGCTTGGCGAAGATCCGGTGCGGTCCCTCGAACGTGTAGTCCGACAGCACCACCACATATTCCCGATCATAGTCCACCGGATCGCTGCCGGCCGGGTCCACGACAAGCGGGCCATAATGGCCGAGCTGTTCCTGCAACCCCGAATGGCTGTGGTACCAGTAGGTGCCGGACTGACGCACCGGAAACGTATATTCGAACGTTTCCCCCGCCTTGATGCCGGGGAACGTCACCCCCGGCACACCGTCCATCTGGAAGGGCACCAGCATGCCGTGCCAGTGAATGGACGTGTCCTCGTCCAGGTGATTGGTCACCCGCATGGTGACCTGCTCGCCTTCTTTCCAGCGCAAGAGAGGCGCGGGCAAGGTGCCGTTGACCGTGATCGCCTCACCGGTGCGCCCGTCTATATTGATGGCGCTGCGGGCAATATCCAGATCGAACCGGTTGCCGGAAAGAGCGGTGATGCCTGCCTCGGACAGGGAACGCGGTGAGCGCGCCCAGGCCGGCAGGAGGCCAGAGGCAGCAAGCATGGCCGCGCCCGATGAAAACGATTTCAGGAGGTGACGCCGTGTAAGCATGTTCAGTGCTCCTCGTGAGAGTGGGGTGAATGAGTGTGCGCCGCCGGATAGGCGTAGTGATCGGCGCCATAAAGCATGCGCCCGCCCAGATAGCCGTTGAGACCAGCAAGAACGGCCAGGACGAAAAGTCCGGTCCGGTAAAGGCCCGGCCCGGATTGCTCACGCCAGTGCCGCTCGCCAAGCCAGAGAACGGCAAGCGCGAGGATGGCAACGGCCGTGCCGTTCCAGCGGTGAAAGGCAAGAAGCGGCCCGTCGCTGCTCACGGAAAATCCGGCGAAGAACCAGCCCAAGATCACCGTGCCCACGGCGGATACGGTCCCTGCCCAAAGCATGAAACGCGCCGCATTGGGCAAAAGCGCGGTCCGGTAACGGAACCGCAACGCCTCGGCCAGCGCGGCGCCCAGCAGCAACCCGATCGGAAAGTTCGTAGCGGCAGGATGAAGCTTGCCGATCCAGTTTAGAAAACGCTCGAAGCCGGTATCGGCCCAGCCTGCATGGGCGCTGTGATCGTGCCCGCCTTCGTCCTGCATCGGTGCAGGCGAACCGGCCTTGGCGTTTGCGAACGCTTGCGCGCCGTGTCGGTCTTGCGCCGGTACGGGCATATCCGCCTGACCAGATGGCCTCTCATGTACTTCGTCACCATGCGCATAGGCGCTGCCCGTCATGGCGAGCACCAGAAATAGGCCCGCCGTGACGGCAAAAATGGAGAATCTGTGAATCATTTCATCTCTTCCGTTTTGAATGAGCAACATGCCGCCTCAAGAAGGCAGCCCTCAATCAAACAAAAGAGCTAAATCAAAAGAAGATTGTGCAGGCCGACCGGCGTTGCCCCAACAAGGGGTGGCCCGGTTTGCACCATAGCTGGCATGTGCTGCCAGAGCAGCGGGGACGGCCAGGCAACCGGCACAGCGCGCGCAGCAAGGCTCGGTGACATTTCAAACGGGGAAAAAGCCCTTGCCGCTGTCAGCGCGCTCGCACGCAACTCTGTAGAGTTGCAGCATTTGACCAGCTCGTGGCCATCTTCCTGTGCGTTTGCGGCCTCGTGTCCGTGGAAAGCAGGTGCCACCGCATCATAAGCACGCTCTTGATGCGCGTGACCGGACATAACGTGTCCTGCCAGCGCCGCATGGGCTGCGCCGCCGAGAGGAAAACATGCACCAAAGGCGCCCGTGCCCCAAACAAGGGCCAGCATAAATACTGCCACAAAGCTGACGACCGGGTTTCTGTGTGTCATATTCCGCTCACTTAAACTTAACCTTTTTCTTATACCCCTATGGAGTATCCGTCAATGGAGGTTGCCACGCGCACGACCGTAAACCGTCTGAAACGGATCGAAGGCCAGGTCCGGGGCGTCACCCGGATGCTGGAAGAGGACCGGTATTGCATAGACATTCTCCGGCAAATCCAGGCGGTCAAGGCTGCCTTGCGAAAAGTGGAAAGTGAAGTGCTGAAGCAGCACACCGGTCACTGCGTCGAACACGCCATCAAGAGCGGTTCGGCGAAAGAGCAACGAGAGAAATTCGCAGAACTTATCGATCTATTCGAGCAGATCCGGAAATGACGGAGGAACATGGCGTACTTGCGGAGAAAGACAGTGTTTTTGGGGGACGTTGCGCAAAACCGCGACAACAATCTCAATCTGCTCCGCTTTCTCGCTGCCGCTACCGTCGCGCTTTCCCACAGCTTCCTACTTGTCACGGGCGACCCGGAAAGCCGCCCGCTCATGAAGGCGACAGGCTTTTCCATCGGCTATCACGCCGTTGACATCTTTTTTGTCATCAGCGGATTTCTGGTCACGCAAAGTTGGATGCGCCGGAGTTCGTTGCTGGATTTTACTGTGGCCCGCGCCTTGCGCATCTACCCGGCTCTTGCCGTATGCGTGATGCTGACCGCGCTTGTGCTGCTGCCGCCATTGAGCAATACGTCCGCTGCAGGCTACTTCTCGTCTTTCGAGACCTTTTCCTATGTTGTCTTGACCGCCAGTCTTGTCTCACCGGACGGCACATTGCCCGGCACGTTCCTCACGACGCCGGTTGCCAATGAGGTCAACGGCTCCCTTTGGACACTCAGATACGAAGTGCTGTGCTACGCGGCCCTCGCCTTTTTGGGTATGAGCGGTATCCTCGCGCGGCGCAAATGGCTGATCCGCACGGCGTTTGTGATCGGCCTGCCCCTCGCCGCACTGTCTCTTTTCCCCATCGCCTATGCCGATGACACGATCCTTGGCCACTTCGTGCGGTTTGGCCTGTGCTTCGGGCTGGGCGTACTGGCCTATGAATACCGCGCGCAAATCCCGCTTCATTGGGCTGGTGTCGTGTTTTTATTCCTGCTCACCGTGGCCATGCGGCCTTACGCTGTTTTTCCGTTGAGCTTCTACCTTCTCACCGCTTACAGTGCATTTTGGCTGGCTTATATTCCCAGCGGCTGGATCAGGAATTTCAATAAAGCCGGGGATTACTCCTACGGTCTCTACATTTATGCCTATCCGTTTCAGCAAGCGCTTGTGCTGACCATGCCGAACCTGACGCCACTTCATCTCTTCGCCGTTACTCTGGCTGCGGTGCTGCCCGCTGCAATCCTGTCTTGGCATCTTGTAGAAAAGCCTGTAATGGCGAAAAAGGGTGATGCGGCGGCGCGGCTGAGACGTTTGGGCAGATGGCTCGCCAGCCGAAAACTGATGCGATGGATATAATGGGATTGCTGGTTAGATTGCTCGCACCCAGTGCAGATACAATCTTGATGGGATGCAATTCCCGCTTCAGACGCTGAGCAAGCAGCCTCGCTTTTGTCTCTAGACGGATGGTATAACGAGAACGCGGGCGATTATAAGGCCGTTCGATAAAGAAAAAATCTCTCTTCTGTGTTGAAGCGGGAACTAAATCGTGCGTAAGTGAGGCTTGGGACTCACTAAGCAAACGAAGCGGACAGTCAGGCAATGAACAGCGAAGACCGTTCTCCCAGTTACGCAAAAAACAGTTTGACGCTCGCCGGCGCCGTCATGCTGGGAACGGGCGTGATGATCGGTGCCGGAATATTCGCTCTAACCGGGCAAATGGCCGAGCTTTCCGGCCCGTTATTTCCCATTGCCTTTCTTTCTGCCGCCATCGTCGTTCTCTTCAGCGCGTATTCTTACGTGAAAATGTCCGCCTCTCATCCCTCGGCAGGCGGCATCGCAATGTATCTGCACAAAGCCTATGGAGACACACTCCCCACAGCCTTCAACGCGCTGCTTATGTATTTTTCCATGGTCATCGCGCAAAGTTTCCTGGCCCGCACATTCGGCGCCTACACGCTGCAGCTTTTCGATGTGCCCGATAACAGCATTTGGGTGCCGGTCCTCGGTGTAGCGCTTCTGATTGCGGCTTTCCTGATCAACCTGTCAAAGAACCAGATCATCGAAGCCGTCGCTTCATTCATCGGCATACTCAAACTTGCCGGTATCGTGCTCTTCGGCGCCGTCGGCATATGGCTGGCGGAAGATGTTACTGCGGATTTCACGCAGTCTGAGCCCCGCGCCTCATGGGAAGGGTTTCTGGCGGCCACCGCGCTTGGGATTCTTGCCTTTAAAGGCTTTACAACCATCACGAATAGCGGCTCGGAGCTCACCGACCCCCATAAGAATGTGGGGCGGGCGATCCTGATCTCGATTGCCTTATGCGTTGTGATTTACGCGCTGGTCGGTTTTGCCGTGGCAAGCAATCTGTCGATCGATCAAATCATAGAAACGAAAAACTATTCTCTTGCCGCCGCGGCCCGCCCGGCGCTCGGTGATCTCGGTCTCTGGTTCACCGTCATTCTTGCCATGGCGGCGACGGCAGGCGGCATTATCGCCAGTATCTTTGCGGTGTCACGCATGCTTGCCATGCTCACGCAAATGCGTCTGGTCGCTCATAGCCATTTCGGCATGCCCGGCAGCATTCAGAAACACACCCTCGTTTACACGGTGGTTCTGGGCATTGTTCTCACTGCTTTCTTCGATCTCACCCGGATCGCGGCACTGGGGATTATCTTCTATCTAATTATGGATATCGCCGTGCATTGGGGCATCCTTAGATATTTGCGCAAAGAAATCGGCGCAAATGCCATGGTCCTGACATCCGCCATCCTGCTCGACCTCATCGTTCTTGGCGGCTTTGTCTGGGTTAAACTTGGCTCCGACATCACCGTAATCGGCGTCGCTCTGGGCGCGATGGCGGTCATCTTCGTTTCCGAGGCGATTTTTTTGAAACACCGCAAGAGTGAGGGACACCAGTAACAAGGGCCGACGCAAAAGAAAGCAACCGCTTCCAAGGAAGGAGACGTTTTGATGATGCAAGAAAACATGGCCGGCGCGCATCTAATCTGGATGTTCGTTCTGGCGCTC
This sequence comes from Tepidicaulis marinus, assembly GCF_000739695.1. Lineage (GTDB taxonomy): Bacteria > Pseudomonadota > Alphaproteobacteria > Parvibaculales > Parvibaculaceae > Tepidicaulis > Tepidicaulis marinus. The sequence continues at coordinate 1,818 of NZ_BBIO01000001.1, read as the reverse complement.
ATTGTTGTCATTCCTTTCTGGCGCATCTGCCAGAAAGCGGGCTATCCGGGCATACTGGGGCTCTTGTCCATCGTCCCTATTGCCAATATCGCCCTGATTTATTTTCTGGCCTTCGCCAGATGGCCTGCGCACAAAAGCATGCAGCACGACACGTCCTCGTAAACCACGCTTCAGCCAAGCAGCCCGCCGGGGCACTCAATGAGCTTGTTTCGGCGGGCAAGGCCTGTCGCCATAGGAACAGAAAACACAGCAATCGCCGGGTAGAGGGCGCAGAAGTCTGCCGCAGGATTTGCATTCGTAGAAATACTGGCACGCATCCGTTGGCATCTGCTCTACGGCTTTATGGCCGCATGCCGGACATGTAATTAAGGATTCGGTCATCATGAGGCCGGTCCCCATCCAAGTGAGCCGGACCACAAGCCTATCCCTTTGGGCAGATTACGCTTCTTCACAAGATGCGGAGCATATCGCCGCATAACAGGTTTTTCTCTGGACCGGGCGGGCGGAGAGGCTAGGATGGCTTCATGATCCGCTATCTTCTATATCCGCTGCTTGCCTTGGCGCTGCTGGTTGCGCCCGGTACGTTTTTGCCTGCGGATATGGGCCCCTTTGCCGCCCAGGCAGATCAAGGCTCGGCGCCCTCCCCTGACGCAGGGAAAATAAGTGCCGTAGCGGAAGTGAACGCGTCCGCAGGGGACATGCACGATTGCGACACTTGCGGCACCTGCGCGGAAAACGGTGACTGCACGGCGGGCAATAGCGACGCCGCCTGCGATAAAACATGCCGTACAGCTTGCAGCACCGGCTCTCTTTCTAGCTTTCATGCCCCGACTTGCGCCATAACGGCGCGCTCCGGCGGCGATAAGGTCCGCATTCCCGGAAGCCGGATCGCCGCGCATCTTGTCCCCGCCAGCGATCCACCTCCCCCCCGCCTCTAACAGATCACGCGTGTAGCGCCGCTGCGCCGCGCGCGCGCCCTTCCTCCGGCATGGAGCCGGAAGGATCTCCAGATCTGTTCGAGGAGACGATACTCTCATGACGCCCTTTTCCCGGATCGCGCAAACCGCACTGGTTTGCGCAGGCATCCTTGCCTGGACCTATCCGCTCCACGCGGAAGAAACAGCCCTCGGTTTCGAGGAGGCCGCCCGCCTTGCTGCTACAGCACAGGACCCTGCGCTCGAACGTTTCGACGCCCGCGCCGAAAGTCTTGAAGAACGCGCCATCGCCGATTCCGCGCTGCCCGACCCGACGGTTCGCACCGGCCTCGCCAATTTTCCCGTCGATACGCTGCGCGACGTTCAAGAGCCCATGACGCAGTATCAGGTCGCGCTGCGTCAGGAATTTCTGCCTGGCGACACACTTGCGCTCCGGGGCCGTGAACGGCACGCGGAAGCAGCGATCGAGCGGCAGAAGAAAGAATTGCTGCTCCGCCGGATCGTCTTCGACGTGCGCCGGGCTTGGCTCGATCTTTATCACGCGGAAAAATCCCGCCGCATCATTAAGGCCAATCTCAGCGCGCTGCAGAACCTGGCCAGTGCCCAAACCGGCGCTTTCGCGAGCGGCGGATCGAGCAGCCAGAACATCTTCCGGGCTGATCTTGAAATCGCGCTGATGAAAGACCGGCTTTCCGCACTGACCCAGCACGGGAAAAATGCGGCGGCGGAGCTTGCCAGATATATCGGCGTGCATGCCAATCGCCCGCCGGTGGGCGAGCTTCCGCTGCTGAACGAACCGCGCGCGCCAGCAGCACTGAAAGAAGCTCTGAGCGCGCATCCGGCAGTAGATGTCGAGCGGGCGGCGGAGGAGCGCGAGGAGGTA
>NZ_BBIO01000002.1 GCF_000739695.1 Tepidicaulis marinus | reverse complement strand
GGGGCCGTAGCGCCCGAGCCCGGCAGTGATCATCTCCCCGTCATCGGGATGGGGCCCGACGTCGCGCGGCAGAGAGAGAAGCTGCAGGGCCTGCTCGAAATCGATATCGGCGACGCTCCAGCCTTTCGGGATACCGGCGCGTTTCGGCTTCTCGCCGCCTTCGGCCTCGCCGAGCTGAATGTAAGGGCCGAAGCGGCCGCTTTTCAGCATCACATCCTTGCCCGTTTCCGGGTCTTGGCCGAGCACCTTGTCGCCGGCCACGGCTTCCTCGTTGGATTTGGTGAGCTGGCGGGTGAATTTGCACTCGGGATAATTCGAGCAGCCGACAAAAGCGCCGAAGCGGCCGACCTTCAAGGAAAGCTGGCCTGTCTCGCAGGAGGGACAGGCGCGCGGGTCCGAGCCGTCTTCCTTCGGCGGGAAGACATGCGGGCCGAGGACCTCGTTCAGCCGGTCGAGCACATGGGTGATGCGCAGTTCGAGCGCTTCATCGACGGCGCCGGTAAAGTTCTTCCAGAAGTCGCGCAGCACTTCCTTCCAGTCGAGCTCGCCCGCAGAAATCTGGTCGAGCTTTTCTTCCAGATCCGCCGTGAAGGAATATTCCACATATTGCGTGAAGAAGTTTTCGAGGAAGGCGGTGACGAGACGGCCCTTGTCCTCGGGCACGAAGCGGTTCTTGTCCATATGGACATAGCCGCGGTCGCGCAGCACGGAAAGCGTGGAGGCGTAAGTCGAGGGGCGGCCGATGCCCAGCTCTTCCAGCCGCTTGACGAGACTGGCTTCGGTGAAGCGCGGCGGCGGCTCGGTGAAATGCTGATCGGCTTTGACTTCGCCAAGGCCGAGCGCATCTCCCATGGCGACTTTCGGCAGGCGGTTGCCGTCCTCGCCGTCCACTTCATCGTCGCGCCCTTCCTGATAGATTTTCAGAAAGCCGTCGAAGGTGATGACGGAGCCGGTGGCGCGCAGGCCGATCCGGTTGTCGGCGGAGGTAATGTCGATGGTCGTGCGGTCGAGGCGCACGCTTTCCATCTGGCTTGCCACGGTGCGCTTCCAGATCAGGTCGTAAAGGCGGTGCTGATCGGCATCGAGAATTTTTTCAAGCTGCGAGGGCAGGCGCGCAACATCGGTCGGGCGGATGGCCTCGTGCGCTTCCTGGGCGTTCTTTGCCTTGGTCTGATACTCGCGCGCGGAAGAGGGCAGATAAGGCTCGCCATATTCGTTCTGGATGACATTGCGGGTCTGGGCGAGCGCTTCGGGCTCGATCTGCACGCCGTCCGTCCGCATATAGGTGATGAGACCCGTCGTCTCGCCGTCGATATCCACCCCTTCATAAAGGCGCTGGGCTGTCTGCATGGTGCGCGAGGCGGAAAAGCCGAGCTTGCGCGCCGCTTCCTGCTGCAGCGTGGAGGTGGTGAAGGGCGGCTGCGGGTTGCGCCGGCCGGGTTTGCTTTCCACCGAGCGCACGGAAAAGCGCGAGGCTTCAATGCGTCCTTTGGCGGCGTGTGCCGCATCGGCGCTGTTAAGGTCGAATTTTTCGACGCGCTTGCCGTCCAGCGTCCAGAGCCTTGCCTCGAAGTTCTCATCCGAGCCCGTGCGCATATCGGCGGCGAGCGTCCAATATTCTTCCGGAACGAATTTTTCGATATCGAGTTCGCGGTCGCAGATAAGGCGCAGCGCGACGGATTGCACGCGGCCGGCCGAGCGGGAGCCCGGCAATTTGCGCCAAAGCACCGGCGAGAGCGTGAAGCCCACCAGATAGTCGAGGGCGCGGCGGGCGAGATAAGCGTCCACCAGCTCTTTGTCGAGCTCGCGCGGATGTTCCATCGCCTCCAGCACGGATTTCTTGGTGATGGCGTTGAAGACCACGCGGGAAATGTTTTTGACGTCTTTCAGGACGCCTTTTTTCTTCAGGACTTCCAGAACGTGCCAGGAAATGGCTTCGCCTTCGCGGTCCGGGTCAGTGGCGAGGATCAGCCCGTTCGCGCCTTTCAGCGCGTCGGCGATCTCATTCACCCGCTTCTTGGACTTCGCATCCATGTCCCAGGCCATGGCGAAGTCCTCATCCGGCTTGACCGACCCGTCCTTGGAGGGGAGGTCGCGGATGTGTCCATAGGACGCCAACACTTTGTAGGACGAGCCGAGATATTTGTTGATCGTCTTGGCCTTGGCAGGCGATTCGACAATGACGACGTCCATGCAGTTATGACTCTCTTAAAGAAAACAATTACTTAGGCCGGTAACCCCGGCAAGTTCCGCTGCTTTCCCGCAAGTGGCGGCCCGGTCCGTTCTGCGAATAGGCGGTGGGAGAAAATGAGCAAAAGCAGGAGGGCTGTCAAATGGACTACTTCTTATTAGGCCCTGCTGGAAGGGTGAAAAGACCGGAAAGAGCAGGAAAAAAGTCTTTTTGGCGGGGATGTGCATCGAAATACACAACTAAAACGAGTATTTTGACATGAATACAATTTATGAGTACATTCTTGACGCGACCCTGACTCACTTTCGGCGGGCGGTCGCCGGATTACCACTTACCCGTAGTTGAAAGAGGCCAAAATGGAACCTGACAGAGCAAGCAAGCTTCCGCTTTCCAGGGAATTGCCCGCCGGGGTCCAGCCGTGCGGCACGGCGCAGGAGGATATGGCGCTTTACTCCTTCGAACTGCTGGCGGGGCTTGCCAAGCTTTTGCATGAGCCGCGCTACCGGCGCCTGGCGCATTTCGTCTCCATGGCAGCGGAAGTGGCCTTCGAGGTTTCCCAGGAAGAAAAGCGCCGGGCGAAAGAAGCCGCCCGCTCGGCCCTCTAGTCTGCGACCCGCGCAGGTTAGGCCTCTTCCGGCGGAACAAGCGCGACCTTCTGGCCGGGCTCGCGGCGCAGACGGCCGCTCAAATCGAGTTCTAGCAGGATGGCGGCGACCGCGCGGGCGGGCAGGCCCGATTGGCGGATCAGAAAATCGACTTCCACCGGTGTCGGCCCGAGGAGCGAAAGGATTTCGGCCCGTTCCGGATCGCTGATTTCCGGCGGGGCGGGCGGCGGTTCGCCGTAGCCGGACCGGTCTGTAGGCTCGCGGAACCAATCATCGGTGCTTTGCCGGGCAAGGGCGGCAAGCGCGTCCGCCGCCGTCTCGATCAGCGGGGCGCCGTCCTTGATGAGCTGATTGGTACCGCCCGCGCGCGGGTCGAGCGGAGAGCCCGGCACGGCCATGACATCGCGGCCCTGCTCGAGCGCAAAGCGCGCGGTGATGAGCGAGCCCGATCGCAGCGCCGCTTCCACGACAATGACCCCGAGCGAGAGGCCGGAAATGAGACGGTTGCGGCGCGGGAAATGGCGGCCTTGCGGCTTGGTGCCCGGCGGCATTTCGCTAACAAGAAGCCCGCGCTCGCCGATTTCTTCCTGCAGGGCGCGGTTCTGTTCCGGATAGACCACATCGATGCCGCCTGCGATGAAGGCAATGGTGCCGGTTTCAAGCGCTGCCTTATGGGCGGCAGTGTCGATGCCGCGGGCAAGGCCGGAGGTGACGGCATAGCCTTCCGCACCCAGTTCACGGGCAATGTCGCTTGCCATGCGCAGCCCGGCGGCAGAGGCGTTGCGCGCGCCGACCATGGCGATGGAGGGCTGCGCAAAAAGGCTTTTATGGCCTTTGACGATGATGAGCGGCGGGGCAGGGTCGGTGGCGGCAAGGAGCAGCGGGAAATCGGCTTCATCGAAAAAGAGAAGCTCGGCGCCGTTCTTGGCGATGGCTTTCAGTTCGCTTTCCGCCTCGCGCGGGCTTGCAAGTTTGATGGGCCGGGCGCGCCCGCCGCGTTTTGCCAGTTCCGGCACGGCCTCCAGCGCGCGGGCAGCCGTGCCATAGACACGCAGAAGATCGTGGAAAGTAACGGGGCCGATATTTTCGCTGCGGGCAAGCCGCAGCCGCGCGCTTTTTTCCTTGTCGCTTAGGGGCGCCGCCATGCGCGCCTAGCCATCCGTCTTCTTGGCGCCGATGCGCGATTCCTCACCGCGCAGAAGGCGTCCGATATTCTCGCGGTGCGCAATGAAGATGAGAACGACAAGGAGAAGGCTCATTTCGGCAAGCTGCCAGCGGTCGAGCCAGGCAAGATAGGCAGGGGTCGCCAGCGCGGCGACAAGGGCTGCGAGCGAGGAATAGCGGAAGACCACGGCAACCGCGAGCCAGGTGGCGCAGAAGAGCAGTCCCACGGGCCAGTAAAGCGCAAGCAGCAGGCCGATAAAGGTGGAGATGCCTTTGCCGCCCTTGAATTTCAGCCAGACCGGAAAGAGATGGCCGAGAAAGGCCCCGACAGCGGCAAGCACCGCCGTATCCGGGCCGAAACGGGCGGCGAGAAGCACGGCCACCGCGCCTTTGGCGCCGTCGCCGATAAGCGTTGCGGCGGCGACCCAGCGGTTGCCGGTGCGCAGCGCATTGGTCGCGCCGATATTGCCCGAGCCGATTTGCCGGATGTCGCCGAGCCCGGCAAGGCGCGTGAAGATCAGGCCGAAGGGAATGGAGCCCAGAAGATAGCCGCCGAACAAGGCGGCGGCGAAATAGGGAAGCGCCTGTCCCCAGTCAATCGGATCCGGCATGGATTAGACGTCCTCTCCCTGGACATAAACACTCTTGCCATTAACGATCGTTCTGATGGCCCGGCCTTGCAGGCGCCGCTCGTCATATGGCGAGTTTTTCGATTTAGATTTGAGCTTATACCGATCGAGCACCCATGGCACCCCCATATCGATGAGGGTGAGATCGGCAGGCATACCGGTGCCGAGCCGGCCCGTTTCCAGCCCCAGCAGATCGGCGGGATGACAGGTGAGCGCGCGCAGCGCCGCGGCAAGCTCGATATCGCCATTGTGAACGAGGGAGAGCGTTGCAGGCAGCAGCGTTTCAAGACCGACGGCACCAAAGGCGGAAAGCGCGAAAGGCAGGCGCTTCGTTTCCGGGTCCTGCGGATCATGGGCGGAAACGATGACGTCCACCGTGCCGTCGGCGACACCGGCAACGACCGCTCGCCGGTCGTCTTCCGAGCGCAGCGGCGGGTCGAGCTTGCAGAAGGTCAGGTAATTGCCGACATCGTTTTCGTTCAGCGTCAAATGGCAGGCGGAAGCGCCGCAGGTGACGGGCAGCCCGCGCGCTTTGGCCCTGCGGATGACATCGACGGAGTCGGCGGTAGAGACCTGCGAGACGTGATAGCGCGCGCCGGTCATTTCCACGAGGCGGATATCGCGTTCGATGATGATGGTTTCGGCGGCTTTAGGGATACCGGCAAGGCCGAGGCGGCTGGCCAGCTCGCCTTCATTCATCACCCCGCCGCGCGCCAGCGAAGGCTCGGCGGCATGATTGACGATGAGCGCATCGAGATAAGTCGAATAGGACATGGCCCGGCGCATGACCTGTGCATTTTCGAGCGTGTGGTCGGCATCGGTAAAGGCGACAGCGCCGGCTTCCTTCAGAAGGCCCATCTCGGCCATCTGCTCGCCTTTCAGGCCCTTCGTGAGCGCGGCCATGGGATGGACATGGACAAGCCCCGTGTCACGGGCGCGGCGCTTGATGAAATCGACAAGCGCAACATCGTCGATGGCAGGTTCCGTATTGGGCATGACGATGATGGTCGTCACGCCGCCTGCAGCGGCGGCCTGCGTGGCGCTGCCCAGCGTTTCGCGGTGCTCATTGCCCGGCTCGCCGGTAAAGACATGCATGTCGATCAGGCCGGGGGTGAGCACATGGCCGCCGCAATCGATCACCTCGATCCCTTCGGGCACGGCGTCCTTAAAGAGGGCGGCGCCGAAATCGGCGATCTTGCCGTCCTCGATCAGAAGCGCGCCTTGTTCGTCAAGGCCGCTTGCCGGATCGACGAGGCGGGCATTGATCAACGCAGTCCGGCTCATTTGCCCGCTCCATCGCTGCCCGCTCCATTGACATAGGGCGTGTTCGGCAGGTTACGCGAAAGCGCATCGAGCACGGCCATGCGCACGGCGACGCCCATTTCCACCTGTTCGCGGATCACCGAGCGGTTGATGTCGTCGGCAACGGCGCTGTCGATTTCAACGCCCCGGTTCATCGGCCCCGGATGCATGATGAGCGCATCGGGCTTGGCGGCCGAGAGCTTGGCTTCATCGAGGCCGAAGAGATGAAAATATTCGCGCACCGAGGGCACGAAAGAGCCGTTCATGCGTTCCAATTGCAGGCGCAGCATCATCACGATGTCCACATCCTTGAGGCCTTTGCGCATGTCGTGAAAGACCTCGACGCCCATCCGGTCGATCCCGGCGGGCAGGAGCGTGGGCGGGGCAACGACGCGCACGCGCGCGCCCATCGTGTTGAGCAGCAGTATATTGGAACGGGCGACGCGCGAATGCAGAATATCGCCGCAAATCGCCACGGTGAGCCCTTGCAGCCGGCCTTTGCGCCGCCGGATGGTGAGCGCATCGAGCAGTGCCTGGGTGGGGTGCTCGTGGGAGCCATCACCGCCATTGACGACCGCGCAGCCGACTTTGCGCGCGAGCAAGGCAACGGCCCCGCTGTCGCCGTGACGCACGCATAATAGGTCAGGATGCATGGCGTTCAACGTCTGCGCCGTGTCGATCAGCGTTTCGCCCTTCTTGATGGAAGAGCTTGCAACCGACATATTCATGACATCGGCGCCCAGACGCTTGCCCGCCAGTTCGAAGCTCGACTGGGTACGGGTGGAATTTTCGAAGAAGAGATTGATCTGCGTGCGCCCGCTCAAGACCGATTTCTTTTTATTGGTCTGGCGGTTCTGGTCGACATAAGTGTCGGCAAGATCGAGCAGCGAGCCGATTTCCTGAGGTAAAAGCCCCTCTATGCCCAACAGATGGCGGTGGGGGAAAATCAGATCGGAACTTGTTTCGGCGGCGCTCATTAAAGTGGCATTCTATAGGCTCGAAGCGTGTTTGGCGCAAGTGCCGATCCGGAAAAATAAGGGAGCGAGAGATGAGCAGGCCAGTAGCCGCGGAAACCGGGTTCGAAACCCATGAAGTTTTCAATCAGGCCCCGCCGCTTGAGGACTACAATCTCTTCACCAGCGACCGGGTCCTGCAAGAATCAGTGGCGCGGGAAGGGGCGGGCGATGAGGCCGCTCAGCTCACCGCCTTCGGCGCGAAGATCGGCAAGGCGGAGGTGCTCGACCTCGGGCGGCAGGCCAATACCTATCTGCCGGTGCTCAAAGGCTTCGACCGTTTCGGCCACCGGCAGGACCGGGTGGAGTTTCACCCCTCCTATCACGCGCTCATGGAGATTTCCGTGGCGCAAGGCATTCACGCCTCGCCCTGGGAGCATTTAGCGCGCGGCGAGGCGGCGCCTGCCGGACGCAATGCCGCCCGCCAGGCCGCGCTTTACATGATGTGCCAGGTCGAACCCGGTCATATCTGTCCCATCACCATGACGAATGCGAGCGTGCCCGCGCTGCTTTTCCAGCCGAGCCTTGCGGAGGAATGGCTGCCCAAGATCGTCTCCCGTGCCTATGACCCCGCCTTCGGGCCGATGCAGGCCAAGACCGGGGTGACGCTCGGCATGGGCATGACGGAGAAGCAGGGCGGCACAGATGTGCGTGCCAATACCACGCGGGCGGAACCTGCAGGCAAGGCAAGCGCGGGGCCGGGCAGCGAATATCTCATCACCGGGCATAAGTGGTTTTTCTCCGCGCCCATGTGCGATGCGTTTCTTGTTCTGGCGCAGGCGCCGGGCGGGCTTTCCTGTTTCCTCATGCCGCGCTTTTTGCCGGACGGCACGCTCAACGCCATTCAGATCCAGCGGCTGAAAGAGAAAGTCGGCAACCGTTCCAATGCCTCTTCCGAAGTAGAGTTCAAACGCGCCCATGGCTGGCTGATCGGTGAAGAAGGACGCGGTGTGCGCAACATTATCGAGATGGCGACCTATACGCGCCTTGATTGCGCGGTGTCGTCGGCGGGGATGATGCGCCAGTCGCTCGCGCAAGCGCTGCATCACTGCGCGCATCGCCGCGTTTTTCAGAAACATCTGATCGATCAGCCCTTGATGCAGAACGTCATTGCCGACATGGCGCTGGAAGTGGAAGCGAATACGGCGCTTGCCTTCCGCGTGACACGCGCCTTCGACATGGCCGATGAAAGCGAAGAAGAAGCGCGTTACCGGCGCATCATGACGCCGGTTGCCAAATACTGGAACTGCAAGCGCGCGCCGGGCTTTGCCTATGAAGCGATGGAATGCCTTGGCGGCAACGGTTATGTCGAGGAAGGCGTGGCAGGCCGGCTTTACCGCGAAATGCCGGTCAACGCGATCTGGGAAGGCTCGGGCAATGTCATGTGCCTCGATGTGCTGCGCGCGCTGGCGCGCGAGCCCGAAGCGCTCGAGGTGGTGCTGGGCGAGTTCGATAGCGCCAAGGGCATGAACGGGCATTACGACGCTGCCCTTGCGAAACTGAAAGAAGGTTTCAGCGATATCGGCACGCTGGAGCCGCGTGCCCGCCGCGTGGTGGAAGACATGGCGAAGATCGCCGCCGCCTCCATTCTGCTTAAAACCGCGCCGGGGGAGGAAGTGAGCGAAACTTATTGCGCCTCCCGCTTCGGCGGAGAGAGCGGCGATCTTTACGGCGCCTTGCCGCTCGGCGCGCCGCTGCGCGAGATCGTCGAACGGGCGATGCCGGTTCTCTAGGCCATACGTGCCTCGCTTACCCCCTCACCCAACCCTCTCCCCAAGGGGAGAGGGCTATAAGTGAAATTCCCTCTCCCCTTGGGGAGAGGGTGGGGCCCGCTGCCGAAGGCAGTGGGAGGGTGAGGGGGCGGGGGCGGCCTGTGACGCTGCATGGACCCCGGCACGGGGGCCGGGGTGACAGCTTCTGTGTCATGCACCACCTTGCCGCAAACAACACGCGTCACCCCGGGCTTGTCCCGGGGTCCACAGGAAGGTGGCTACAAGCTGAGCTGCCGAATGGCCCCTCGGGTCAAGCCCGCGTGTGACGGGGTGAGATAGGTTAGCTCGCCAGCCAGAGCACAAGTGGCATCGTAACCGCCGCCAGGATCGTGCCGCCGGTAATCAGGCTCGCCATCAGACTGGCATCGCCGCCAAGCTGGCGCGCAAGAATGTAAGAGGAGGTTGCGCCCGGCACCGCGCCGCAGAGAAGAACGACGAGGCGCGGCAGGCCCGTTACGTCGAAGAAGATGCACCAGCCGAGCATGAGCGCGGGCATCACCGCGAGCTTCAGCGCGCTTGTCAAAAGCACGATCCATTTATGCGCGAGCGCTTCATGCCATTTAAGCCCTGCCCCGATGGCGATGAGGCCGATGGTGAGCGCCGCCTTGCCTAGAATATCGGCGGTGGTGGCAAGCGGGCCGGGCAGGCCGATATGGGACGCGTTGAGCGCAATGCCCGCCGCGCAGGCAAGAATGAGCGGGTTCTTTGACAGAAGTTTCAGCACCGTGCCCATGCCGGCCGGCGTGTCGCCGGCATAGCGGGTGAGAATGAGCACCGAGAGCACGTTGACCGTCGGCACCAGCACGGCGAAGGAGACGGCGGCAAGGGTCACGCCTTCCGGCCCGTAAAGCTGGCCGATGGCGGCAAGGGCGACGAAACCGTTCCAGCGCGCCGCGCCCTGAAAGACGGAGGCGAATTGCGGGCCGGTGAATTTTGTCGTCACCCGCAGCACCATCAAGATTGCAACCATGGAAAAGAGCCCGCCCCAAAGCGCATAGGCCATGGGCCAGACGTCGAAATTGGCAAGGTCGGCGGTCGCCAGCGTGTGCAGCAGCAGAGCGGGAAAGAAGACGTAATAAGTCAGCCGGTCGAGCGGTGCCCAGAGCCCTTCATCCAGAAAGCCGATGCGTTTGATGACGGCGCCGAGCGCGATCACCAGAAAGACGGGAATGAGGGAGTTGAGGATCGCTTCCATGGCTCTTCTTTCAGGGCGGGCGCCGCAAGGGGATGCTGTGCTCTAGCAGAGCGCTTGTTGCGGGTCCAGAGGCGGGCGGGAGGCTCTTAAAGCCGGGCGAGGCGGTCGAGGGCGCCTTGCAGGATGTAGGCAGCAGCCATTTTATCGACGACTTCACCGCGCCTCTTGCGGCTCGCATCGGCATCCAGCAGCGTGCGGGTGACGGCGACGGTGGAAAGCCTTTCGTCCCAGAAAACGATGGGGCATTCAGTCTTTTGCGCCAGGTTGCGGGCGAAGGCGCGGGTGGACTGGGCGCGCGGGCCCTCGCTGCCATCCATATTAAGGGGCAGGCCCAGAATGAGCGCGCCGACATTATTCTCCGCGATCAGCTCCAGAAGGCGGGCGGCATCGGCGGTGAATTTCGTGCGTTTGATGGTTTCAAGCGGGCTGGCGATGTTCCAAAGGCCGTTCGAAAGCGCGACGCCGATGGTGCGGGTGCCGAGATCGAGGCCTAAAAGCGCCTTTCCGGGCCGCGTTTTGGCCGCAAACTCCTCGATGCTCAATATTTGCGCTGTCATGGCAGGATCGGTAGCCCTCCGGTGAGGAATTGTAAATCACCATTTGGCAGGTTTTGCTGTACTCCTTGAGGCCGAGGCCGAGGCCGGGGTGCCGCCCCGGTTGCCCGGACCAGCCCGCTTTGTTATTTTCCGCGCCAAATCAAGATGATACGGGGCCCCTCCCGCGTGATCTTGCCCGTTTCCTTAAACCTTCGAAAGAGAGAGGCCCATGTCGGTCGATCAGAACACGGTCCGGCACATTGCGCGGCTTGCGCGCATTGCCGTTACGGATGAAGAAGTCGCTCCGCTTGCCAAGGAGCTGTCCTCCATTCTCGATTGGGTGGAGCAGCTTGGCGAAGTGAATACGGACAATGTCGAGCCGATGGCGAGCGTCGAGAACCTGGCCTTGCCGATGCGCGAGGATGTCGTGACCGATGGCAATATTCAGGACCAGGTGACGAAGAACGCGCCGGGCGCCGATGACGGCTTTTTTGCCGTCCCCAAGGTTGTGGAATAGGAGCGCGGCATGACGGATCTGACAAAACTCACCCTGGCCGAAGCGCGCGACAAGCTGAAAGCCAAGGAAATCACCTCGAGCGAGCTGACCGGCGCCTACATCAAAGAGATGGAAGGCGCGCGCGCACTCAATGCGTATGTGCTTGAAACCGCTGATAAGGCCGCCGAGATGGCGAAAGCCTCCGACGCGCGGCTGCAAAAGGGCGAGGGCGGTCCGCTGGAAGGCATTCCGCTCGGCATCAAGGATCTCTTCTGCACCGAAGGCGTGCGTACCACGGCCTGCAGCCACATTCTGGACGGCTTCACACCGACTTATGAGTCCACCGTGACGAGCCAGCTGTGGCGCGACGGGGCGGTGATGCTCGGCAAACTCAATAATGACGAGTTTGCCATGGGCTCCTCCAACGAGACGAGCTATTACGGCGCGGTGACAAACCCCTGGAAGGGCAAGGGCGAGGATAAAGCGCTTGTGCCCGGCGGTTCTTCCGGCGGCTCTTCGGCTGCGGTGGCCGCGCGCACGGCGCTGGCGGCAACGGCGACGGATACGGGCGGCTCGATCCGCCAGCCCGCCGCCTTTACCGGCACCGTGGGCATCAAGCCGACTTACGGGCGCTGCTCGCGCTGGGGCATCGTTGCCTTCGCCTCCTCGCTCGATCAGGCAGGGCCCATCACCCGCACGGTGAGGGATGCGGCGATCATGCTGAAATCCATGTCGGGATATGATCCGAAGGATTCCACCAGCGTCGATCAGCCGGTACCCGATTTCGAAAAGGCACTGACCGGGGACATCAAGGGCCTCAAAGTCGGCATTCCGCGCGAATACCGCGTGGAGGGCATGCCCGAGGAAATCGAAAAGCTCTGGACCCAAGGTATCGACTGGTTGAAAGCGGCTGGCGCTGAGATTGTCGATGTCTCGCTGCCGCACACGAAATATGCGCTGCCTGCCTATTACATCGTGGCGCCTGCCGAAGCCTCGTCCAACCTGGCGCGCTATGACGGCGTGCGCTACGGGCTGCGCGTGGAAGGCAAAGATATTACGGATATGTATGAGAAGACGCGGGCAGCCGGTTTCGGCGCGGAAGTGAAGCGCCGCGTGCTGATCGGCACCTATGTGCTCTCCGCAGGCTATTACGATGCCTATTACATCAAGGCGCAGAAGATCCGCACGCTCATCGCGCAGGATTTCAAACAGGCTTATGAGAAAGTGGATGTGCTGCTGACGCCGACCGCGCCGTCGGACGCATTCGGTATTGGCGAGAAAACGGACGATCCCTTGTCCATGTATCTCAACGACGTTTTCACGGTAACGGTGAACTTGGCCGGTCTGCCGGGCATTTCGCTGCCCGCCGGGCTGAGCGCCAGGGGATTGCCGCTCGGGTTGCAGCTTATCGGCCGCGCCTTCGATGAAGAAACTTTGCTGCGCACCGCCGGTGTGCTGGAAGAGGCTGCCGGCTTCAATGCCGAGCCTGACGCCTGGTGGAGGGCCTGATCATGACGCAAGAAGCTGCAAGCAAACTGATCGAAGGGGCGACGGGCGCCTGGGAAGTGGTGATCGGGCTCGAGGTTCACGCCCAGATTTCCTCCAACGCGAAACTTTTCTCCGGCGCCTCGACGGAATTCGGCGCCGAGCCGAACCAGAACGTCTCGCTCGTCGATGCGGCGATGCCGGGCATGTTGCCGGTGATCAACAAGAAATGCGTCGAGCAGGCGGTGCGCACGGGTCTTGGCCTCAAAGCGCAGATCAATCTGCGCTCCGTCTTCGACCGGAAGAACTATTTCTATCCGGACCTGCCGCAGGGCTATCAGATTTCCCAGTACAAGCACCCGATCGTCGGGGAAGGGGCGGTGCTGATCGACCTGCCGGGCGGTGAAATGAAGACTGTGGGCATCGAGCGCCTGCATATGGAACAGGACGCGGGCAAGAGCCTGCACGATCAGCATCCTTCGATGAGCTTTGTCGATCTCAACCGTTCCGGTGTGGCGCTGATGGAGATCGTCACGAAGCCGGATATGCGCTCTTCTGAAGAGGCGCAGGCTTTCGTGCGGAAATTGCGGGCGATTTTGCGGTATCTCGGTACCTGCGACGGCAATATGGAGCAAGGATCGATGCGCGCGGACGTGAATGTCTCCGTGCGCAAGCCGGGCGAGCCTTTCGGCACGCGCTGCGAGATCAAGAACGTCAATTCGATCCGTTTTGTCGGCCTTGCCATCGAATATGAAGCGCGCCGGCAGATCGATTTGATCGAAGATGGCGGCACGGTGGACCAGGAAACGCGTCTGTTCGACATCAAGACGGGCAAAACACGGTCCATGCGCTCGAAAGAAGAGGCGCATGACTATCGTTATTTCCCCGATCCCGACCTTTTGCCGCTGGTTTTCAGCCAGGAATGGGTCGATGAAATCGCCAAGGGCCTGCCGGAACTTCCCGACGAAAAGCGCGAGCGTTTCATCCGCGAATATGCGCTTTCGCCTTATGACGCGAGTGTGCTCGTCTCGGAAAAAGCCATCGCTTCCTTCTATGAAGAGGTTGCCGAAACGAGCGATCCGAAAGCTGCGGCGAACTGGGTGACGGGTGATTTTTTCGGCGCACTCAACAAGGCGGGGCTCACGATCGAGAGCTCTCCTGTGAGCGCAAAACAGCTCTCCGAACTCATCAATCTCATCCAGGATGGGACCATCTCCGGGCGAATCGCTAAGGAAGTTTTCGAGCTAATGTTCGATTCCGGCGACGATCCGGCGAAAATTGTCGAAGAAAAAGGCCTTCGTCAGGTGACCGATACAGGCGCCATCGAGAAGGCCGTCGACGAGGTTATCGCAGCCAATCCGGATAAAGTTGAGCAGGTAAAAGAGAAGCCGAAAATGATCGGCTGGTTTGTCGGACAAGTCATGAAATCCACGTCAGGAAAGGCGAATCCGCAAACCGTGAATGAACTGCTCGCCGAAAAATTGGGTGTGTCTTCCGATAACTGAAGATGTTTTTCCGCTTCTGAAGTGAACCGTTTGTAAACACATTTTTCTGAATGTGTTGCAGACTCGCTAACACTTGCCTGCATCAAAGTGTTGCCGAGTCAAGAGGAGACAACCATAGTATGGGTGTCTGCGTCCTTTAATTGGGGGCGCTCACTAAAGTATGTGCGTTAGGTCCTAAATTTACGTCGTCACAGGAAACGGCACATCAGGAGCGATATGGACAATGGCTACTACAGCTAAACGGAAGACCACCGCCAAAAAGAAAACGGCGGCCAAGAAAAAAGCAGCAGTGAAACGCACGGCCAAGAAGACGGCCCCGAAGCGTAAGACGGTTGCTAAGCGCAAGACAGCGGCCAAGAAGAAGACCGCTGCCAAGAAAACGGCGGCTAAGCGGAAAACCGCCGCGAAGAAGAAAGCAGCTCCGAAGCGGAAGACTGCAGCCAAGAAGAAAACGGCTGCTAAGAAGAAAGCCGCTCCGAAGCGCAAGACAGCCGCTAAAAAGAAAACGGCTGCCAAGAAGAAAACCGCTGCTAAGAAAAAGGCAGCTCCCAAGCGCAAGACCGCTGCAAAGAAGAAGGCAGCTCCCAAGCGCAAGGCTGCGGCCAAGAAGAAAGCCGCTCCCAAGCGTAAGGTTGCGCGCAAGAAGAAGTAATAGCCGCCATGCAATGTCCCGCCGCGCCTTAGGGCGCGGCGCGGCAGCGGCATAGGACAGTCTGACCCTCCGGTGTTTCCAATGCGGCGGAACATGGAACGGCAGACAAGGCGAAACACCCCAGCCCGTAGCGGCGAAGGCGTTTCGGCCTCATAGAACTGAAGATCGCGCCGGATGTCCGGGTGCCGGTGATCGCCAAACCGGATGGACCTAGCGGCAAGCCGATTACGGCATTCGGAGCCGGTGCGATCTTTCAGTCCTCTTTTCGCCGGCGCGTCAGCCGGCTTTTTTCTTTCAACTCTCCATTTCATTTTCCGCTCGCCGGGAGCGGCCGCTTGTCAGGCCAGCGGCCTGTTCGCGCTTTGCCGGAGCTGTGTTAAAGTCCGGCGTGTGCCCGCGTTTGATGCGGGCGCCATCCATGCGGTGTAAGCGCCGCGCAGAAGCGATGAAAGAGGATGTCATGCGGGGTGCCGGAGGTCTGGTTTTTGCGTCGAGCCTTTTGGCTACAATTTTGTTCGCAGCGCCTCTTGCCCATGCTGAGCGCGTTACGGCAACGGGCACGCGGGTGGAAAACGACACGTTCGGCACGGCGAACATTTGGGGCCGCTCGCTCGACCTGCCCGAGGCCGGCAAGATTGTGCGCGTTATGGGCGGCACCTACGGCTTTCAGCTGGTGAACAAGCAGGGCGATGTCGTCGGTGATTTTCTTTTTCCCGATGACGCGGTCGGCTTTGAATTGCCGGCGGGCTCTTATGCGCTGCGCCCTTTGATCTGCCGAATACACCGCCACCATCACGTCGAAGTGACCGTGGAATACTAAGTGGTCCGCGCCTTACGCTTCTGAGCCCTTGGGTTCGGCCGTGCCACCTCCCATATTTCTGCGCAGTTGTTGACTGCGATAAACGGCCGGGCCTTAGACCCGGAGAGGGAGGCACGAATGATCGATCTTTATACCTGGACCACGCCGAACGGCCGCAAGGTTTCCGTCATGCTGGAAGAATGCGGCCTGCCTTATGAGGCGCATGCGGTCGACATTTCCAAAGGCGCACAGTTCGAACCGGACTTCGTGAAAATCGCGCCGAATTCGAAGATCCCCGCCATTGTCGACCGGGAGACGGGTGTCTCCTTGTTCGAGTCCGGCGCCATTCTCGTTTATCTCGCCGAGAAGACGGGCAAGTTCCTGCCGAAGGAGGGGGAGGGCCGCGCCAAGGTGCTTGAATGGCTGTTTTGGCAGATGGCGAATATCGGCCCGATGATGGGCCAGGCCAATCACTTCGCCAATGTCGCGCCGGAAAAAATTCCTTATGCGATCGACCGCTATATGGGTGAAACGGCCCGGCTCCTGAAAGTCATGGATGACCAATTGGGGCGTACGGATTTTCTGGCCGGGGACTATTCGATTGCCGATATGGCGACCTATCCCTGGGTTTCCGTAGGGTTCGAGATGATCAAGTCGCTGAAGGGCGACATTGTCGGCGATGGGAATAACGTCTCACGCTGGCTGGCGGCCAATGCCGCCCGCCCCGCCGTGGAGCGTGGCATGAAAGTCCCAGTCGTTAGCTGATTTGCAAAAACTTTCGGCCGGAGATGAAGAATCCATCCTTGTTAACCAAATTTTCAAGCGATGGATTTTTCATTAACCTCGTTGCAGGCGGATGTCCTGCTTGTTTGTCGAGAGGCTCTTCCGGGGTAATGGAGTTGGGGGGCCTGAGGCATCATCGAGGAGGCTGGCACGATGGCTCGTGTACAAATCGATGCTCTTCAGAAATGCGAAATGGCCGCCGAAGGCGGGCAGAGCGAAGCCCTCTACAGTTTGGGGCTGATCTACGCCACGGGTAAAGGCGTGGATGTCGACTATGTGACGGCACATAAGTGGTTCAATCTTGCGGCCATGCGGGGTAATCACGCCGCCCGCGATTGCCGCACCGAGATTGCCCGCGATATGTCGCCGGATCAGATTGCCGACGCTCAGCGCCAGGCACGGGAGTGGCTTTCGCAGCACTGATAGGGTGGATCCATAGGACTGGCGGAAAACATCCAGCCAGCAGTAAGAAAGTAAGCGTATATGTTTTTGCTTTGACAGGTCCGGACGCTTCGGCGTGCGGGCCTTTTATTTTGTCCGGAGCTTTGCCTGGCCGGGCGGGCCTCACGTCTTCGTGACACTTGCCATTTAAGCGCGTATTTTCCGCCCAGATTCGTTTGCCGCCGCGTCAACAATGAAGAAAGAGAGCCGGTCATGACCCTGCCAGCAGAAAATCTCATTGAGCTCCTCGACCTTGAAGCCATCGAGCAGAACCTTTTCCGCGGCCACAGCCCCGATGCGAGCTGGCAGCGCGTTTTCGGCGGGCAGGTGATTGCGCAGGCGCTTTCCGCCGCCTACCGCACGGTGCCCGAAGACCGGGTCTGCCATTCGCTCCATGCTTACTTCATCCGCCCCGGCGATCCCAAAGTGCCGATCCTTTATGAGGTGGACCGGGCGCGGGACGGCAAAAGCTTTACGACGCGCCGCGTCGTCGCCATTCAGCACGGCAAGCAGATTTTCAACCTGGCAAGTTCCTTTCAGGTGATGGAAGAAGGTTTCGAGCATCAGGTGGAGATGCCCAATGTGCCGCAGCCCGAAGACCTGCCGACCGAGCGCGAGCGGCGCAAGGAAATCATGGACCGGCTGCCGCCGGAAATCGCCACGCATTTTGCCCGTCCGCGCCCCATCGAAGTGCGGGCCGTCGACCCTCAAGCCTATATCAAGCCGGAGCCGATGGAGCCGCTGCAGAATGTTTGGATCAAGACGACGCGGCCGACGCCGGATGATTTGCGCATCCATCAATGCGTGCTCGCCTATGCCTCCGACATGACGCTGCTCGACACTTGCGTGCGCCCGCATGGGGTGAGCTGGATTTCCGGCAAGCTGCAATCGGCGAGCCTCGATCACGCCATGTGGTTTCACCGGCCCTTCAGCGTCGACGAGTGGATGCTTTACTCGCAAGATGCGCCCACCTCGCAAGGGGCGCGCGGCTTCAACCGGGGCAGCATTTTCACGCGGGACGGCAAGCTTGCCGCCTCCGTCGCCCAGGAAGGGCTGATCCGCTATCACGGCACGCGCAAGGGCTCGTAAAAGTTAGAGCGGGTGCGCGTGAAGCGGCTTTGCCGGGGCAAGCGCCAGGGCGGCGCATAAGAACCCGCAGGCGCCCATGAAAAGCGTGATGTTGATAAGGGATTCAGGCACGAGCGCGGAGGCGGCGCTGATTGCCCCTGCCAGCATGAACTGCGTAAAGCCCATGATCGAAGCGGCGGTGCCGGCCTGATGCTCGAAATGATGCATGGCGCAGGCCTGCGCATTCGGCCCGATCATGCCGAGCGAGCCGACGGATACCATCATGCAAGGCACGAACATCCAAAGGCCGATATCGAAAGCGGCGGCGGCGACGAGCCCGCCAATGGCGAGCGCCTGAACGGGCACGGAGAATTTCAGAATATGATCCGGGTCCATCCGCTTTAAGAGGAAGCGGTTGAGAAAATTGCAGCCCGCCATGGTCGCGATATTCGCCGCGAAGACCGCCGAGAAACCGAACTCGGAAAGGCCGAACCACTTTTGGTAGATGTAGGAGGCATGCGTCAGGAAGATCAGCATGGAGGAAAAGCCGAGCGTGATGATCATGATGAAGCGCAGCGCCGATGGATTGCTCAGCACCGCCAGATAGGCCGGCAGCAGGCGGTAATCGCGCGGCGCCCGCTTGATCGTCTCAAGCTTTGCAAAAAGCCCGAACCAGAGCAGCACGATCATCATGGCGGAATAAGCGGCGAGAAAGATGAAGATCATCGGCCAGCTGGAAACGGCCAGAATGGCGCTGCCGACGGTGGGCGCGATAGCAGGGGCGATGATCATGATCAGGCCGATCAGGGAAAAGAGCGTTGCCGCTTCCCGGCCCGTCGCCCGGTCGCGCACGATGGCGGGAACGGAAACGGCGGTGAAGCCCGCGCCGAAAGCCTGCGCCGCGCGCCAGATCAAAAGCTCGGTGAGGTTGCCTGAAAGGGCGATCAGCACGCTGGAGAGGGAAAACACAGCAACGCCAGACAGCATCACCCAGCGCCGCCCGAAACTGTCCGAGAGCGCCCCGCCGAAAAGCTGACCGAAGGCGAAGGCCAGCATATAGACGGAGATCGTCAGCGACACGTCATGCACCTCCACGCCCAGCGCCTCGGCAATGCGCGGGAAGGAAGGCAGATAGGCGTCGATGGCGAAGGGGCCCATCGCCACCGTCATCGCCAGCAGAATGGTCAGCCGGGCGGTCGAGATCATGTCGTCTCCGGGATTTTGTAAAGGCTGGGGGCGGAAATAAGGGGCGCCGGTTGGCGTTACTTAAGGGCGCGCTTCGGCCTCTACAATGCAAAAACCGCTGCAAAAAAGCAAAAGGCGGCTCCGAAATCTCCCGGAGCCGCCCATAAACGCGTCAAACAAGGTGCTGAGCGCGTCTTTTGCTCAAAAACGGATCTCCATGCCCACATAGAGCGCGCGCCCGTCACCGGGGTTGTAGAGCGCGTCTGCGGCCGTTGCCATGGGCCGGGCATTGGTGTTGGAGATATAGGTCCGGTCGAGGAGGTTGCGCCCGTCGGCATAGACGCTGAGGCCGTTGCCGAAATCATAGCCGGCTTTGACGCCGTAAATGACGTAATGCTCGGTCTTGAAAGCATCCGTATTGGCGTTGTCGACGTGATAGCCCTCCGGCACCCATTCGGCATTGGGCGCGATGTAGAAGCCGTCCTCGTTTTCATAGCGCAGCTCGGTGCGCAGGAAATGCTTCGGCGCGCCCGGCAGCTCGTTGTCGCCGAAGGCCGCGTCGCCGTCGAAATGGAAATCGTTCAGCGTGTAAGCCTGCCGCCAGAAGAGCTTGTCATCGCCCGGCGCGGCGAAAAGCCCATCCAGCAATTTGACGTTGAGCCCGAGCTCTATGCCCTGGTGAATGGTTTCATCGGCATTGAGCGCGAAGCCGCCCTGACCGCTGCCCGGCGTTACGAAAAGCTGCAGCTCGTTCTCGATCCAGGCGCGGTAAAGCGAAAGATCCCAGCCGATCCACTCATTGCCGCCGCGCGTGCCGATTTCCGCCGTCCAGGCTTCCTGCGGATCGAGATCGGCAAAGCCGGGCGCGGAAGAAGGGTTGAGCTCGGAAAAGGTCGGCGGCTCGGAGGAGCGGGAGACATTGGCAAAGAGCTGCGCGTCCTCCGCCACATCCCACAGCACGCCGAGTTTCGGGTTGAAACTCGTAAAGGTCTTGCGGCCCGTGTCATCGCCGTTGGAGAGCTGATTGTCGTCGAGCTCGCGGATGGAATGGTTGAGCTGCGCCCCGGCGATCAGAGCGATGCCGGTGATGAGATATTGCTCGATCTCGCCATAAAGTTCGTAATTGTAGGATTTCTCGTCCACATCGTTGAACTGAATGGACCCGCGCGAGCCGCCGATATTCTGCCAGATGCGCGCCCGGTTGATCCCGGCAATGACATTGGCCCCGAGCGTGATCCGCGAGCGGTTGCCGAAGAGCTCGCCCTCCTGCGTGCCGCGCGCATAAAGACCGGCATTCTCATAGGAATTGTCGATCACGCCGAAAGAGAGCGGGTGAAAGAGGTCCTTGTTCGTATAAGAAGCGCCGAGCATCACGTCCCAGTCGCCGAGGAAGAACGAGGTACGGTTGGCGACGCGAATGGAATCGATGTCGCGGGCCGTATCCTGCGTGAAGCTCGATGTCTGCGTGCTTTGCGGGCTGGTCAGCGCCTGCGCCTTTGTCAGCGAGCTTGGGATGTCCTGATCGATCGTATTGAGATTGAGATAGAAGCGGGTTTCGACTTGAGGGCTCACCCGGTAACCGAGATTGCCGGAGAAGCGCAGATAATCCTGCTCGGTGTGATCGCGGTAGCCATCGGAGCTGGAATAGGTGGGGCTGGCGTAATAGTCCCACTTGCCTTCAACGCCGCCTGCGGCAAGCTGCACGCGTTTCGTGCCGAAGCTGCCGATTTCCACACGCGAAAGGTAAGAGGGCGCATTGTAGCCCGTGGGAGAGACGAAATTGATCGCCCCGCCCAGCGATGCCGCACCATATTGCAGCGCGTTGGCGCCCCGGTAGACCTCCGTATAGCGGAAGGTCAGCGGGTCGATTTCCTGCGGGTCGCCCCCGCCGTCGGCTTCGTTGATCGGAATGCCGTCAATGAGAAGGCGGATGCCGCGCAAATGGAAGTTGCGCGAAAGGCCCGAGCCGCGGATCGAGAGGCGCAAATCCTCCTGGCCGTATTTCGGCTGCACGAAGACGCCCGGCACGAAGTCCAGCACGTCTTTCAGGTTCGTGGCGCGCCCGTCCCGGTAATCTTCCGCCGGAACGGCTTTCACCGCGCCGGGGGTGCGGGAGAGGCGTTCTTCGGCCGCCTCGAAACTCGGCACGGTGAGAGAGGGCTCGGCCTCTGCCGAGACGGTGATGTCCTGCAGGGTGAGCGGTGTGTGTTCGGCCAGCGCCGGGGCGGCGCACAGGCTGAGGGCGGCGGCGCCGGCAAGGCGCAGCCCGAAGGGTGTCGGGACCATGTGTCTTCTCCGGCGGCTTAATGGTTGTGATGCGCGTTTTGCGCGGGCATCAGAGTGAGCGCGGGGGCGGGCGAGGCAGGGTGCGCGCCGCCTTCCTCCGCGATCTCGTTCCAGTTGCGGGTGCCTTGCTCGCAGGTCTGGAGCACCGGGAAATAGAGCGTGGTTTCTTTGTCCACCGCCGGAAGGCGCATATGGATTTTGAAGGCATCGAACTGCGCATCGGGCAGCTTGCCGTGCCGCCAGGTGATCGTCTCGATGGCTTCCTCGAAGAGGGCGCCATGCGGGCCTTCCACGGGCTCGGGCAGCGGCTTCTTGACGATTTCAAGCTGCCAGCCGGGTTTCGGCTGCGGCTTGGCGACCAGCGTACCCTCGGGCAGCGTGATGGTGAGGCCCGTCGTGGCCGAACCCTCGCAGCCATGAGGCGCAAGGAACGTGGTCTGGAAATAACTGTCCGCAGGCGCGCTTGTGGTTTCCAGAACGATATGCGCCTCAGCCGGAGCGGCAAGAAACGCAGGGAAGGCGATAAGCGCTGCGCCGAGCGCAGCTTTCATGGATGAATTAGACATTGGGTCCCTCAAATGACAATGCGGGCGCGCAAAAGCACCCCGGTAGATCGGCAGTCAGATGAGGAAAGAGGGTGGGGCCTGCGCCCCGAGCGGCGGGCCGATGGCGGGCGGCAGTACCACATCATGCGCTTGCGGGGCACGCAGGGGTGCGGCAGCGGGCAGGGCCATCGCGCTCAGCGTGATCTCGGGCGCGGCGATGTAATGGGCCGTCGCGGTCCAGTAAAGACAGCCGGTGCTTTCCGCCCCGCCGTCTTCATCCTGCGAGAGGGGGTTACCCGCTGCATCCAGCGTCAGCGTTTTCAGCCCCGAGGCCGAACAGATGACGATGGTGAAGCTGCCATCCTCCGCCCGCGCGCCGGGCATATAGCCGGCGGGCAGCAGCGCATTCAAAAACAGCACGAAAAGCGACAGCCAAAGGACCGTGCGCTTGGCATCCTGTTTCATATGGCGGGCAGCTTGCATCATGGCCGCCAACCTACCCACAGTTTCCGCCAAGGGCGAGCGGGAATCGCCTATCGTTCATGCAATTGTGAAGGGCTCCGGTGTGCTTGCCGGCGTTTCGGCCCTTCCGGGGCTTGATCTCATGTTTTGCGCAGGCCGCGCGGCTATGCCAAATGTAAGTTTGCAGGTGGTAGGCGGGAAGAGCGGACGGATGGATCGATGGTAAAGGCGGACGAGCGGCGCGAGGCGATGGTGGATCGGCTGGCCGATTTCATCCTTGCGGAAGGATTGGAAGCGGCAAAGCTGCGCCCGCTTGCCAAGGCCGCCAAGGTGAGCGACCGCATGCTGCTTTACTATTTCAAAGACAAGTCGCAGGCCGTGGGCGCGGCGCTGGAGCGCATTTCTTCCCGGCTCGTGGTTATTCTGGGAAAGAAGACCGCCAGCAAACCGCTTCCCTATGAGGCTTTGCTGACCAAGCTGCGCGGCATCGTGCTGGCGGAGGATATGTGGCCCTATATGCGGCTTTGGCTGGAAATCGTTGCGCTGGCGGGCCGCGGCGATGCCTTCTACCGGGCAACCGGCGAGGCGATCGGCCGGGGCATGCTGGCCTGGGCTGCCGGACAACTGGACAGCGCGTCGGCCAAGGAGCGGGAGAAAGAGGCTGCCCGGCTCTTCGTGACGATTGAAGGAATGGTGCTGCTCAACGCGGTGGGGCTCGGCGCTGTCAGCCGGGAGGCGTTTGCCTCCTCCCGGCCTTCAGCAAATAAGCGGCGCAAAGCGTGAGCTAAGTTTTATCGCGCCGCGCTCTTATTGAAGATCATGCCGAGAACGAGACCGACGCCCGCGCCCCAGAGGATCGCCGCGCCTGCGCCCGCCGTCTGATCGACGGATGTGCCGTAAAGCGCCGGGGTGAAGGCAAGCGCCAGCCCGTCCAGCAACGTGGCCGCCGCTGTTGCAACGGCGATACCGAGCGCGAATTGATCGTCACCGAGCCCGGCAATTTTTTTCACCACAAAAAGAAAAGGTACGGTGCCCGGAATGATGAGCGCGTAAAGAAGCGCCGTGTTCATTCCCTCGTAAATGCCCAGAGGGGCGAGAAAGCGCAGCAAGAGCGCGGCAAAAAGCCAAAGCACCGCGCCCATAAAGGCGCTGAGCGTTATCTGCCGGGCGGTGAGGGGAAGGCGGGTATGAGCAGTCATGCGTATCCTCCGTAGCAAGTGCTACATAACTGCTTATCATGGTTTTGTAGCATTTGCTACATTCTGAATCGCATGGCTGAAGGGATATGTCCTCGGGTGCATATATGAGGACGGCGGCTCTCTCTCACCTTCCGCAAGGTGCTGGCCCGGCCATGAGGCGGGCGGTTCGGCCAGCAGAATCAAAGGCTTGATTGGCGGGCTTTGCCCAAATTTTCTGAGGTTTCGGGGCGTAAACGGCCTGAAACGGCTTGAAACGGCAGGGCAGCTAGGGCATACACGGCGGCGGAGAGGTGGCCGAGTGGTCGAAGGCGCTCCCCTGCTAAGGGAGTAGACGTCAAAAGCGTCTCGTGGGTTCGAATCCCATCCTCTCCGCCATTTTCCCCGACATTTTCTTCTCTGTTTCCAGCCTGCGGTTGAGCCCCGGTCCCGTTCATCACACGCGGCTAGGCCGGCAAGTTGAGCTGCCAGGAAACGCCGTAGCGGTCGGCGAGCCAGCCGAAGCGCTGGCTGAAGCCGTAATCGTCCAGCGGCATCATGACCTCGCCGCCTTCAGACAGTTTGGCGAAGGCCGCCTCGATTTCCTCCGGCGTTTCAAGATCGACACAGAGTGAGATGGAGGGGGTGAAAGTGAAGTCGTGCATGGGTGGGCTGTCGAAGATGATCAGCTCATGACCTGCAAAGGAAACGGGCGCGGTTTTGAAAGCGCCCACGGGGCCCGGTTCTCCCTCGGCATAGCGCTCGATTTCCCCGATCTGAAAATCGCTGAAAACGGACGCATAGAGTTTGACGGCGTTTTCCGCCTCGCCTTGAAACATCATATGCGTTTTGACTTTTGACATGCGCTTCCCCTTGCGGCTGGTGAGTGTGTTGTTCGGGGCGGCATCTTAGCGGGAGGCGGAGTGGGGTTCGACCACTTGCCCGTTGGAAAGTGCCAATCGCAAAGAGTTTTACTCCCCGCTGGTTGGCGCCTCCCCGTCTTTCGTTTTCACCCAGCGGTGCTCGATGCGGCCCATGAGGTGAAGGACGAAGAGGCCGAGCAGGGCGACGAAGAGGGCGAAGAGAACCTGGCCCGCGCCCGCGATGAGGCCGATGGCGCCGGTGAGCCAAATGCTGGCACCTGTGGTCAGTCCGCGCACATGCCCGCCTGATTGCAGGATGGCGCCCGCGCCGAGAAAAGCGATGCCAGTCACGATCGCCTCGATGGCGCGCAAGGGGTCGAGATTGAAATCCGGCCCGTCATCGGCAAGGCGCATGGAAAGCTCGATACTGCCGACGACGAAGGCGGCCGAGGTGAGTGCCACCAGCATGCAGGTGCGCAGGCCCGCCGGTTTTTGCCGCAACTCCCGTTCGAGCCCGATCAGGGTGCCGAGCACGAGAGCGGAAACCGTGCGCAGGGCGATTTCGGCGGGGGGCAGGTAGGTTTCGAACTGGCCGGCGAGTGTTTCCATCATGCCGCAGAAACGATGACTTGCCGCCTTGGTTCCGTTATGCACCGGGCGGTGCCCGGGCAGGGCACGTTAAGTCGTTGCGGGCGCGACGTGTTTTTACGTCCTGATGACAGCGCTTTTGAAGGTGGTAAAGTTCCGCCGGAAACAAGCGGCGCCTGCCGCGCAAAGGCGGATAAGCCCGCAGGAACGGCGACAAGAACAAATGCAAGGGGAGAGAGCGATGAGCGAAGCGGCGAGCGAGCTGCGCCCGGTGACGGACTACGTCAAACTGCCGGCGAATGGCGAGCCATATCTTGAAGGGCACAAATGCGGCAATTGCGGCACCGTCTTTATCGGCGCGCGCCATGTCTGCTCGAAATGTTTTGCCCGCGATAAGATGGAAGCGGTGAAGCTGCCGAATAAAGGCAAGCTCTATTCCTACACGATCGTCTACCGCTCCTTCCCCGGCGTGGAAGTGCCTTTCGTTTCCGCCGTGGTGGATATCGAAGGCGGCGGCACGGTGAAAGGCAATCTCATCAATATCGAGCCCGACCCCGACAAAATTAAAATGGGGATGGATGTCGATGTGGTCTTCAAAGATGCGGGCCGCACCGACAAACAGGGCAACCACTATATTTCCTATTTCTTTCAACCGGCGGCGTGAGGAGGCTTAACCCATGAGCAAAGACGACGTTTATGTCATTGGCACGGATATGATCAAATTCGGCCGCTTCCCGGACCGCACGGTGCCGGATCTGGGCGCGGAAGCCGCGCTCTTGGCGCTCGATGATGCCGGGCTCGGCATCAAGGACATGCAGGCGCTTTATTGCGGCAACCTCTTTCAGGCAAGCGGCATGGTGGGCCAGCGTATTCTGCATCAGATCGGCCAGACCGGCATTCCGGTGGTGAATACGGCCAATGCCTGCGCCACGGGCGCGACCGCCTTCCGCGAAGGCTGGATCGCCATCAAGGCGGGGCTTTATGACCTCGTGCTTGCGGTCGGCGTTGAACAGATGGGCCGCGGGCTTCTCGGCGGCGGGGGCAGCGACAAGGGCATTCCCACCGAAGGGCTTCTGGGCTCGGGCACCATGCCGACGGTCTTTGCCGAGCTTGGCATGGAACACCACAAGAAGCACGGCACGAGCTTCGAGCAATTCGCCAAAGTGGCGGTGAAGAACCATCATCACTCCACCATGAACGACAAGGCGATGTATCAGAAGGAAACGCCGCTTGAAGAAGTGATGGGCGCGGAGATGATCTCCTACCCCAACACCAAGCTCATGTGCTCGGTGAATGTGGACGGCTCCGCCGCCGCCGTGCTCGCTTCCGAAAAGAAGGTGAAGGAACTCGGCCTTATGGACCGGGCCATCAAAGTGCGCGCTTCCGCGCTCACCTCCGATCCCTTCACCGACCGCGATCTCGTGATGCCGGACTTTTCGACCTGCACGCGCATGGCCGCGCAACAGGCTTACGAGATGGCGGGCGTTGGGCCGGAAGACCTCGATCTTGTCGAGCTGCATGACTGTTTCGCCACGGCGGAAATTCTGCACTACGAAAATCTCGGCCTTTGCAAGGACGGGGAAGCGGGCAAGATGATCGACACGGGTGCCACAGCGCTGGGCGGCAAGATCCCGGTCAATGTTTCCGGCGGGCTTCTTTCCAAGGGCCATCCTTTGGGCGCGACGGGCATCGCCAATGTCTATGAGATCGTCACCCATCTCAGAGGCAAGGCCGGCAAGCGCCAGGTGGAAGGCGCGCGCATGGGCATGACCCATGTGGTGGGCATGGGCAATGCCGCCGCCATCCACATTCTCGAAAAGCCGTAAGGCCCTGGAACCTTAAGGCAGGGGCCGCTCCTCCGGGGGCGGCCTTTTTCTTTGTGTGGACCCCGGGCTTGTCCCGGGGTCCATCTGAGGCGCGCCCGCAACGCCAGGAAATTCTCCCTTGCAAAGCGCGCTGCCGCAGCTATTCTCCGTCCCATGATGAACGCACGCACCATGATCTGTCCGGCCTTCCGCGTTGCCGGTCTTTGGTGGGCCGCCTTTTAGGCGGTCTCCTTCGCGTGCGCGTGTCGCATATCTGAAGTTCGGGCCGCCTTTCGGGGCGGCTTTTTTGTTGGCGCTGCCCTGTCATGCGGTCCTGTCTTGCGGTTTTGCAGGAGGGAAGGGCAATGAATGCCAAGTTCGAGCTGCCGGGGATCGTTCCCTGGGGGCGCACGTTCAAGGAATATGAAGCGTTTTTCGCGCTGGATGCGGCGGCGCTTGCCGGACCCGTGCTCGATGCGGGCGCGGGGCCGTCCTCTTTTACAGGGGAGCTTTGCGCGCGCGGCGGGCAGGGGCTTGCCGCCGATCCGCTTTATGCCGAGGCGAGCGCCGATATCGCCGCGCGTTTCGAGGCGGTGCGCGCACCCATGCGCAAAGCGATGCGTGAGGCGAAGGAGCGTTTCAATTGGAAAACCTATGGCAGCGAAAGCGCGCTTGAAACGCTAAGAGCCGAGACCTTGCAGGCGTTCATCGCGGACCGCGCGTGCGCGCCGGAGCGCTATATCGCGGCCTCCCTGCCTAAGCTTCCCTTTGCCGATGGTGCATTTCATCTTGCGCTTTGCTCGCATCTTCTCTTTCTCTATGGGGACGATCTCGATGCCGCATTCCACCTGCGCGCGGTCAAGGAGCTTGCGCGTGTGGCGGGGGAAGTGCGCATCTTTCCGCTCTTCAATCTCGACGGGCGCCCTTCGAGCCATCTGCCTTGCGTGATGAAGCGGCTGAGGCTGGAAGGCTATGCCTGCGAGACGGTGACTGTTCCCTTTGAGTTTCAGCTCGGGGCCCGCATGATGCTGAAGGTGAAACGATGAAGGCCGGACAAGATCATGCCGGAAGGGACGGAAGACAGGCATAGGCTCAAGCGCAGCCTCTCGCTGCCCTTAACCGTGCTTTACGGTGTTGGCGTAACGGTGGGCGCGGGCATTTATGTGCTGGTCGGCAAGGTGGCGGGTGCCGCCGGGCTCTATGCGCCGCTTGCCTTTTTGCTTGCCGCGCTGCTGGCAGGGTTTACCGCCTGTTCTTATGCGGAGCTTTCCTCCCGTTTTCCCAAAAGCGCAGGGGAGGCGGTTTATGTTTTCGAGGGGTTCAAACGGCCCTGGCTTTCGCTTGCCGTCGGTTTCGGTGTCCTGAGCACAGGCACGCTTTCCTCGGCGGTCATTATCGCAGGCTATGTCGGCTATTTGCGGCTGATCGTCGATCTGCCCGATTTTGCGGCGGTCACGCTGCTTACGCTGGTGCTGGCCGGTATTGTCATTTGGGGCATCCGCGAATCCGTCGCGGTGGCTTCACTCATCACCTTGATCGAGCTGTCCGGCCTGCTCATGGTCGTCTGGGCAGGCAGCGGCACCCTTTTCGAGCTACCCGCCCAGGGCGCGCTCTCTTCATTGTGGGGGGCAGGCGCCTCGTCTCTTGTTTGGCCGGGCATTTGGGCGGGCGCGCTTCTGGCTTTTTATGCGTTTATCGGGTTCGAGGATCTGGCCAATGTGGCTGAGGAAGTGCGCGATCCGGCGCGCAATCTACCGCGCGCGATTGCTCTGACGCTGCTCGTCACGGCCGTGTTTTATTTCTCCATCGTGGTTATCGCCATCCGCACGCTCTCTCCCGAGACGCTTGGCCAGTCGGAAGCGCCGCTTGCGGATGTCTTTATGGCGCTTACCGGATCGGATGCCAGGCTTCTTGGTTTGATTGCCGTGCTTGCCGTATTGAACGGCGTTCTCATTCAATTGATCATGGGCTCGCGGATGCTCTACGGCCTTGCGGATCAAAAATGGCTGCCTGGGCCGTTCAATTATATCTGGCCGCGCACGCAAACACCGGTGATTGCGATTGCCGCGGTGGCCGGCGCGGCGTGGTTGCTTGCGGTCTTTTTTTCCGTCGAAAACCTGGCAGCCTCGACCAGTTATGTGACTTTGGCCGTATTCGCGCTCGTCAACGCGGCCCTGGTGCGTTTGAAACTGGTGCAGAGCGCCAGCGCAAAGCCGGATGGTTTCACCGTGCCGCTTTGGGTGCCGGTGGCGGGCGCCGCCGCCAGTTTGGGCCTTTTGCTGATCAACGCCGCGCAGGCGCTTTAGTGCAGCTCTTCCAGAAAGGCATCGATGGCGGCGAGCGATTGCGGCTCATCGAGCCAGGGCGCGTGGCCCCGGTCGGGCACGGTAACGGCGGTCAGGCGCGGGTGAACCTCTTCCATGCGCTTGACGGTTTCGGCGGAAAGAAGATCCGAATTTTCCCCGCGCAGCACGAGCGTTGGAATGGTGTAGAGCGCTTTGAACTCGGTCCACATATTGGGCAGTTTGCCGCGCAGAAGTTTCATGCCGATGCGCAAGCCGTCGCCGATCTTGGAATCGTAATCGAGCGCGGGTTTGCCGTTTTCATCGCGGAAGGTCATATGCGCAAACTCGTGCCAGGCCGGCCCGGTGATGGTCGGGAAGTGGCGCTCGTTCATCTGCCGCAGCATGATGGCGGCAATGTCCCAGCTCTCAGGGGCGGGCATCTTGCCCGCATAGCCCATGATGCGGGTAATCCCTTCGCGGGCGACTTCGGGCCCCACATCGTTCAGCACCACGCCTTTCAGCGCGCCGGGCCGCTGGGCGGCCATCAGCGTTGCCACGAGGCCGCCGCGCGAGGTGCCGATGATCGCGGCATGGGGCACACCCGCCGCGGCCATCAGATCGAACGTGTCGCGGGTTTCCGCCTGGGGCGTGTAGTCCGTCCAGCTTTTGCAATAATCCGAGCGCCCGCGGCCGCGGAAGTCGGGGCAGAGCACACGGTGCTGCTTGCTTAGATGTTCGGCAAGCTTATGGAAATCCTTGGAATTGCGGGTAAGGCCGGGCAGGCAGAGAACGGGCACGCCCGGCGCCAGCGCGTCGCCATAGTCGCGCGCATAAAGGCGCATGCCTTCCTGGTTCGTGTAGAAGAATTCCGTGAAGCTCATCTTGTTTTCTTTGTTATTGAATTATTGAATTATTGGGTTATTGGCCATTGGACTATTGGCGGGGCGCGCGCGGCGTTTCAAGACCGGGGGGCGGTTTGAGGATGATGCGCCCGGCGGGTTTGTTCACAGGCTCCGGCTGGGCGGCACCTGTGCTGCCGGTAATTTCGGGCGCTGTGGATACCGCTTGCGGCGTCATGCTTTCCGAGGGCTCGACTACCGGGGCCATTTGCACCGCGCCCTCCGGCGAGGCGAGCGGCAGCGGGTTCTGGCGTTGCGGTTTTGCAGGCGCAGGCGCCGCAGCTTGCGGTTTCACGCTTTGAGATTGGGACCGCCCGGGAACCGGCTGCATCAGCGGTTTGGCGGGCACGGCAACGCCCGGCACGCTTCCTGCCCCGGCAGAAGGCGGGGCAAATGGCGTGCGCTCGGCGCGCCGGGGCGGCGGCGGCGCGCTGATCGGCGCGCCCTGATTGCGCTTTAAGTCTTTTTCGATGTCGAGCGAGGCGACACCGCCGGCAAGGCGGGCGCGGTAAACCTGAATGTTCTCCAGCACTCGCTGCACATAATTGCGGGTTTCTGAATAAGGAATGCTCTCGATCCAGTCGATCGCATCGACGCCGGTGGAGCGCGGATCTCCGAACGTGTCGACCCATTCATCCACGCGCCGCTCACCGGCGTTGTAAGCGGCGATGGTCATGATGTAGGAGCCGGAGAACTCGTCCAAAAGCTCACCCAGATGCGCCGAGCCCAGCATGGCGTTATAGGCCGGATCATCGAGCAATCTGTCCCGGCGGTAGGGCACAGAGACGCGCCGGGCGACGCCTTTTGCCGTCGATGGCATGAGCTGCATCAGCCCGCGCGCGCCCGCATGGGAAACGGCGCGCGGGTTGAACTCACTCTCCTGGCGCGAGAGGCCGTAAACGAAAGCGGGCTCCACAGGCCGCCCCTTGGCCGGATAATTCGGCACGACGCCGAGCGGGTAAGACTGTTCGGGCAGGACGATGTTGCGGGTAGCTGCCGTTTTGGCGATACGCACCGCGACTTCCGGATATCCGAGGCCGCCGATCTTTTCGGCCAGCGCCGCAAGCTCGGCCGGGTGTTCCAGTGTTTCGGCCAGATGCAGGGCGAAGACGCGGCCCATCCGTGTCCAATCCGCGTCATACAGCATCAGCGTCGCTTTCATTACCGGGCGCGCCATCAGGCTCGCCTCGCCCTTGCGCGGGGCGGCATCGGCACTGGCGATCACGAGTTTTGCGGGTTTCTTCGCCCCGGCGCTGAGCGCGGCTTCGGCAAGCTGACCGTAAAACGTCGTGCCGTGCTGGGCCGCTTCCTTGAAATGCACCTGCGCCTTGGCGGTGTCGCCCATCGCATCCGCCGCCCGGCCCATCCAATAAGCGCCGCGCGCCTGGCTGATCGGCGTGGAAACACCGTTAAAGAGCGTTTCGAAATGGGTGAAGGCGGTTTTGGGCTCGTTCAGATATTGCAGGGCAAGCCAGCCCGCCATGAACTCGCCTTCGGCAAAGGCAAGGCCGCGTTCGTGGCCATGGGCTTTGGCTAAATCGTAGGCTTCCTTGTATTTGCCCTGTTCCAGCGCATCGCGCGCGGCGATCTTGCGTTCGGTCCAAAGGTCGCCCGCCTGATCGAGCCGGTGCGGCGCCGTGGGCGCGGTGAGGAGAAGAGGCACGGCCTGATGGTTCTCCCCGCGCCGGCGGCGGAAGCGGGCTTCATCGTAAAGCAGGCCGAGATCGCCGCGCAGATGCGGCGGCACACGCGAGAAGGCGGTGTCGGCATCGCGCGTGCGGCGCATCAGGCTGAGGCGTGCTTCGGCCACCTTCTGGGCATTCTCGCTGACGAGCTGCAGCATGCGCCTTGCATCGTCGTAGCGCTGCTCCCAGAGGAGGCGGCGCAGCCGGTCCTCATGGGCCTGCAGGCCCAGCATGTGCCCATGCCGGTCCAGAATCTCTTTTTCCCGGGAACGGGAAAACTGATGATCGGCCCAGGCCCGCTGGATCCAGTAAGCAGCATCCTCATTATTACCCTGCGCGAGCAGCGCGCGGCCATAGCGCAGCTTGCCGTCGCCGGTTACGGGCTCGCGCCCGGTAAACCAGGCAATGACATCGCTATCGTCGACGGGAAATTCGAGCAGCGCTTCCTCGGCCCGCTCCGTTAGCCGTTCCTGGCGGGGCCAGGCGGGATGGCCTGCCTGAAACTGGATGATCTCGGCAAAGCTCGCCCCGCTTTTGGAGGACTGGAAGCGCACCCAGTCCAGAAGGTCGCGGGTCAGCGGGTCCTTGATGGCGCGCATGGCGATGAGCATGCCCGCCCAGTCGCGCTTTTCGGCGGCATCGAGGGCGGTGATGAATGCCTGGCCTTCGCTCGGGGGCAGATATTTGACGGGGGGCGGCGGGGCCGGGCGGCTCACCGGCACGGCCGGCGGCGCTTCGGCCTTGGCGGGGGCAATGCCGCCGAAGGCTAAACCGGTAAAAAGGGCTAAAATGCCGCAAAACGCCCGCGGCGCGGCTGAAACATTGCGATCAGACAATTTTCGCACCATCAGAACCCTGTTCACCCAGAACCTTATCCACCATGTACCGGGAGGCTCATCCTGCCCTCAGCCTACAATTCCCGCCCCCTCTCCGCCAGAGGCAGAAGAACAAATAACGTACCGCCCAGGTGCTAGTTCCTTGCTCCGGCTGAGTGTTTGCGGCTATGTTCCGCGCCGCGGAGCCCGGTTTCACACCGATTTCACATCGGTTTCACAGGGCTTCGCGGTTTTGTTTTCGCATGGCGGCAGGCCCGCCGCCCGTGCTCTAGGAGCTTTGCAATGTTTAAGGGATCGATCGTTGCCCTTATCACACCGTTCAAGGACGGCGCCATCGATGAAGAAGCCTTCGTGCGTCTGGTCGACTGGCATGTGGAACAGGGGACACATGGACTTGTGCCGGTGGGCACGACGGGTGAATCGCCGACATTGAGCCCTGACGAGCACAAACGGGTCATCGAGCTGTGTATCGAGGCGGTGAAGGGGCGCATCCCCGTCATGGCCGGCACGGGCTCGAACAGCACGCTGGAAGCGATCGATTTTACCCGCCATGCCGAAGAGGCAGGGGCGGATGCGGCGCTCGTCGTCACGCCCTATTACAACAAGCCGACCCAGGATGGGCTCTATGCCCATTTCAAGGCGGTGCATGATGCAACCGACATCCCCATCTATATCTACAACATTCCCGGCCGCAGCGTGATCGACATGCAGCCGGAGACGATGGCCCGCCTTGCCGAACTGGAGCGGATCGTCGGGGTGAAGGATGCAACGGCGGACCTTTCGCGGGTCAGCATTCAGCGCCATCTGATGGGCCCGGACTTCATTCAGCTTTCGGGAGAAGATGGCACGGCCCTTGGCTTCAACGCCCATGGCGGGGTGGGGTGCATTTCCGTCGCCGCCAATGTGGCGCCTGCGCTATGCGCCGAGTTTCAGGAAGCCTGTCTTGCCGGTGATTATGCCAATGCGCTCTTGCTGCAGGACCGCTTGATGCCGCTTCACAAGGCGCTCTTTGTCGAGGCAAGCCCCGGCCCGGTGAAATATGCGGCAAGCCTGCTCGGCCTGTGCGAGGAAGAGCTGCGCCTGCCGCTCGTGCCGGTGAAAGACGAAACACGTACGCTCGTGCGCAAAGCCATGATCCATGCCGGCCTGATCAACGGTTAGGCCGGGCAAAGCAGCAAGCACGGGCAGCATAGGGAAGATATGTCTTCGAAAGCAGGCGGTGCCAAGAAGCGGAAGGATGAAAGCGGCAAGATCGTCGCCGACAACCGCAAGGCGCGCCATAACTACTTCATCAAGGATACCTATGAAGCAGGTATCATGCTCACCGGTACCGAGGTTAAGTCCTTGCGTACCGGTGCGGCGAGCCTTGGTGAGTCCTATGCGCAGATCAAGAACGGCGAGGTTCATCTCATCAACGCGCATATTCCCGAATACCTGCAGGCCAACCGCTTCAACCATGCCCCGCGCCGCCCGCGCAAATTGCTGCTTCATGCCCGTGAGATCGCCAAGCTTTCCGATGCGGTGAACAAGCAGGGCATGACAGTCGTGCCGCTCCGGCTTTATTTCAATGAGCGGGGAATCGCCAAGGTCGAGCTTGGCGTTGCTCAAGGCAAGAAGATGGCCGATAAACGCCAGACGGAAAAAGACCGTAGCTGGCAGCGCGACAAGGCAAGGCTCTTGCGCGAAAAAGGCTGATCGGACGCGGGGTCAACGCTGGTGCCGCGCTGCCTCACACATTGTTTTCTTGACTTTTCGCCCTCCGACTTTTCCCATTCGCCGGGAAAAAACAAAGCCTGAATGGCGGAGGGGACACATGGAAACGACTTTTCTGACGCCGGTGCTCGCACTGGTTTCCTGGACGTTGATCGTCTGGTTCTGGATGTATGCGCGCCGTATCCCGGCGATGAATGCGGCGGGGCTCGATCCGCAAGAAGCGCAACATCCCGGCTCACTGAACATGCTGCCGAAGCCCGCGCGTTTTGCCGCGGATAACTACAATCACCTGCATGAACAGCCGACGATCTTCTATGCGCTGATCATCTATTCGCAGCTTGCAGGTGTGGCGGACGAGCTGAACCTGACGCTTGCCTGGGCCTATGTGGGTCTGCGTGTGCTGCATTCTCTGGTGCAGATCACGGTCAACAAAGTGACGCTGCGCTTCACGCTGTTTGCCGTGTCGACGCTGGTGCTCGTCGTTATCGCGATCCGTAACATCCTGGCCGTGCTTTAAGCAGCGCGTCCTTTCGGTTAAAGAAGGCGGCCGGTTCTTCGGGACTGGCCGTCTTTTTCGTTTCCGGGCTAGTATCGGCCCCGCGAGAACGCAGGAGAAAAACATGAGTGCGGATGAGCGCGGGTTCTTCGGGCAGATCAAAGACAAGCTGATACGCTCCAAAGAAAAGACGGCGGCGGAGG
This sequence comes from Tepidicaulis marinus, assembly GCF_000739695.1. GTDB lineage: Bacteria > Pseudomonadota > Alphaproteobacteria > Parvibaculales > Parvibaculaceae > Tepidicaulis > Tepidicaulis marinus. Next base: position 248,871 of record NZ_BBIO01000002.1, on the reverse strand, counting down.
GGCGGCACCTGACGGGCCGCCAAGACCTGTCGCGCGAAAACCGTTTGCCGCCCGGCCAGCACCGGGTGGAAAAATGGCCTGTGCTCGATCTCGGCATTCAGCCGCAAATCTCAACCGGCTCCTGGTCGCTTGCCATAGACGGGGCGGTCGCAAATCCCGTGACCTGGGACTGGCAGACTTTTCTCGATCAGCCCCAACAAAGTTTTCTCAGCGACATTCATTGCGTCACCACCTGGTCGCGCTATGACAATCGCTGGGAGGGTGTTTCCGCGCGGCATATTCTCGAGGTCGTAAAGCCGCTGCCTGAAGCACGTCATGTCATTTTTCATGCCTATGACGGCTATACGACGAATTTGCGCCTTTCCATGTTCGATGATGAGAATGTGCTCATCGCCCATAGCTGGGAAGGCCGCCCATTGACGGCGGAACATGGCGCGCCCGCGCGGGCCATCGTGCCGAGCTGGTATTTCTGGAAAAGCGCGAAATGGATCAAGCGGATCGAGTTTTCCGAAGTGGATAAGCCGGGTTTCTGGGAAGAGCGCGGTTATCATAATGACGGCGATCCGTGGACGGAGCAGCGGTACGGGTGATGGGGCTTACCGGGTTTTCACTGGAAGGGCGCAATGCGCTGGTCACGGGCAGCGCGCGCGGCCTCGGCTTTGAGATCGCCAAGGGTCTGGCGGCGGCAGGTGCTTTCGTCTTCGTCAATGGCCGGCGCCGGGAAGCGCTTGAAGAGGCGGTCGCCGCGATCGAGAGCGAAGGCGGCAAGGCCGCGCCGCTTCTTCTCGATGTGACCGACCGCCCGCTTGTCGAAACGGTTCTGCGCGGCATTGGGGAAGAGCAGGGCGGGCTCGACATTCTCGTCAATAATGTCGGCATTCGCGACCGGCGCGGGCTTTTCGATTTTGATATGGAGGATGTGGAGCGGCTGATCGGCGCCGATCTCATCGCGCCGTTTCATCTCAGCCGGGAAGCGGCGAAGCTGATGCGCGCGCGGCAGGGCGGGCGCATCATCAACATTACCTCCATTGCAGGGCCCATCTCCAACAAGGGCGATGCGGTTTACACGACGGCGAAGGGCGGGCTTGACGCTCTCACCCGCGCGCTTGCCGCCGAACTTGGCGAGCATGGCATTACGGTCAATGCCGTGGCGCCCGGCTTCTTTGCGACGGAAGCGAATGCAGCGATGAGCGCAAATCCCGAAATTGCCGATTGGCTTTCCCGGCGCACTTCGCTTGCCCGCTGGGGACGACCGGAAGAAATTGCGGGCGTGGCGGTCTTTCTTGCCTCGCCTGCCGCTTCATACATTACCGGCCAGACCATTGCGGTGGATGGCGGGTACTTGTCGCATTTTTGAGTGATTGCCTGCTGCCGCTTTCGTTTGTGGCTGGTGCTGCATGGACCCCGGCACGGGGGCCGGGGTGACGTACAGAGCTAGACGATAGTCTGTAGCTTATCCGCAAATACCGAATGTCACCCCGGGCTTGTCCCGGGTCCATACAGCCTTTCGGCAGACCGAACTCTACCGGCCCAAATGCGCGGCGATGGAGCGGAAGACGTCGTGAAACATCTCTTCGGTCAGGCGGCGCGTGTTCACATTGTAGCGGGAGCAATGATAGCTGTCGAAAAGCGTGATGCCGTTGCCGAGGTCATGGGCGGCGTTGTGGCCGAAGGTGAAGCTCGTGCGTTTCAACCCCAGCGCGGGCAGTGTGCTGTCATGGGCGATGCGTCCGAGCGCCAGAATGGCTTTCAGCTTCGGCAGCGCGCCAAGGCGGGCTTCGAGAAAGCCGCGGCAGGTTTTGGTCTCAGCGCCCGTCGGTTTGTTCTGCGGCGGTACGCAGCGCACCGCGTTGGTGATCATCGCGCCTTTCAGTTTCAGTCCGTCATTAGGGTCGGCTTTGAACGTGCCTTCGGCCCAGCCGAAGCTCAGCAGCGTCGGGTAGAGAAGATCGCCCGCATAATCCCCGGTAAAAGGCCGGCCCGTGCGGTTCGCCCCTTGCAGGCCCGGAGCGAGCCCCACGATCAACAGCTTCGCCTCTTCGTCGCCGAAAGAGGGGACGGGCGCATTGAACCAGTCCGGGTGCTTGTCCCGCTGCTCGTCCAGAAAGCCGACAAGGCGCGGGCAGAGCGGGCAGTCGAGCGGCGGTTCGGGCGTATAGGCGGGCGCGGCTTTTTTTGGCATAAGTCGGTCTTCTGATCGGTTGGGCTCCGGTGTCGGGAGGCCCGGCTTTATCGCAGGCCCGGCTTTATCGCAGGTATGGGTGCCTGTTTAAAGCATGCAGCCGGTTTAAAGTACGCAGGAAGAGTGGGCATGATCCTGATATCGCTCGGGTCGAATATGGCAGGGGCTTATGAAAGCCCGGCCCATGTGCTGCGCGCCGCGCTAGGCCAGTTCCCCCTGCATGGGCTGGAGCCGGTGCGCGTTTCCCCATTTTACCGCACCCCGGCGGTTGGCCCCTATGCGCAGCCCGATTTCATCAACGCCGTGGCGGAGGTGGAAGCGGCGCTGCCGCCCGAAGCGCTTTTGGCGCAATTGCACCGGATCGAGCAGGCTTTGGGCCGGGAGCGGGCGGTGCGCTGGGAAGAGCGGATCATCGATCTCGACCTTCTGGCCTTTGATGATCTTGTCGTTTCCCCGGCAGGCGGCGGGCCGCAGCCGGGCGAGCCCTGGAAGCCCCGGCCCTTGGAACTGCCCCATAGCGGCCTTGCCCAGCGGGCTTTCGTGCTGGTGCCGCTTGCCGATATTGCGCCCGAATGGCGCCATCCGGTTCTCGGTCTCACCGCGCGGGAGCTGCTTGGCCGGCTTGACCCTGCGGATCTGGCGGGGATTGCGCCGGAACGGGAGGGGGCGTGAAAAAGGGCAGTAATTCAGGCCTTTCTTCACCTAATTGCTTGTTTTCCCTTGCGTTTGAGCGTGCAAACCCCTAGATAATCTGCAAACATGATCCCTCACATTGCAGGAGATAGGCCCGCATGGCGCGTGTCACCGTTGAAGATTGCGTGGATAAAGTCACAAACCGGTTCGAGCTCGTGCTTCTGGCTGCTCACCGGGCCCGCAGCATTTCCGCCGGTTCCGAGCTGACGATCGACCGCGACAACGACAAAAATCCGGTCGTTGCCCTGCGTGAGATTGCCGAGGAAACCGTCAAGCCGGCCGAGCTCTACGAAGATTTCATCGCCAGCATGCAAAAGCGGGTGGAGACGGACGAGCCGGAAATGGAGCCGATGGCGCTTCTGCCGGGTCAGGAAGCCGCTCAGCCGGAACAGGCCGCAGGCGGCGCCGAAGAGGCGCTGGGCGCGGGCGACCGCATGAGCGAGGAAGACTTGCTGCGTGCTCTGCAGAGCCAGATGGACGCACCGCAGAAGTAAGTGCCGCACCCTTAAGTCAGGGAAGAGGGGCACTGGCCCTGCAGCACAATCGGTTAAGCGGGTGCTCCCGCCGACAGCGCCGCCCCGGCTCCTGGCTTGGGCGGCGTATTTTGTTCCGGCAGCTTGGTGTGCCGGGCGGAAAGGTGAAGAATAGGTGTTGCGCCAGTACGAATTGGTTGACCGTGTCGTTGCCTATGACCCGCAGGCGGATGAGGCAGCGCTGAACCGTGCCTATGTGTTCGGCACGCGTAAACACGGCAACCAGAAGCGGGCCTCCGGCGACCCTTATTTCTCCCACCCCATCGAAGTGGCGGGCATCCTGACCGAGCTGCGTCTCGACACGGCGACGATCATTACCGGCCTTCTCCACGACACGATCGAGGATACCGATACGACGGTGGCCGAGATCGAGGAACTCTTTGGCAAGGAAGTCGCCAATCTCGTGGACGGGGTGACGAAGCTCTCCCGCCTCGAATGGGATTCGGAGCACGCCAAACAGGCGGAGAATTTCCGCAAATTCCTGCTCGCCATGTCGAGTGATATCCGCGTGCTGCTGGTCAAGCTGGCCGACCGGCTGCATAACATGCGCACCCTGCATTTCATCTCCAAGCCCGAAAAACGTCAGCGCATCGCCCAGGAAACCATGGATATCTATGCCCCGCTCGCCGGGCGCATGGGCATGCAGGAAGTGCGCGAGGAGCTGGAAGACCTCTCTTTCCAGGTGCTGCAGCCCGAAGCGCGCGACACGCTGATCAACCGCCTCAACCAGATCCGGGAAGAACGCAGCGATATCGTCGAGCGGATCAGCGAGATGCTGCGCTCCACCTTCAAGGCCCATGGCATGGACGTCGTCGTCTATGGGCGGGAGAAGAAACCGTTCTCGGTCTGGAAGAAGATGGAGCGCCGCTCCATCTCGCTCGAGCAGCTCTCGGATATTTACGGCTTCCGCGTCATCGTCGAAGACGTTGCCGATTGCTATAAGGCGGTAGGTATCCTGCACACGACCTGGCCGATGGTGCCGGGCCGTTTCAAGGACTATATCTCCACACCGAAGAATAACGGCTACCGCTCTATCCACACGACGATCATCGGCCCGGAGCGCAAACGCGTGGAAGTGCAAGTGCGCACCCGCAAGCTGCACGAGGTGGCCGAATACGGCATCGCGGCGCACTGGTTCTATAAGGATCGCGGCAATCACGCCGAAGCCTCGGAAGAATTTGCCAATACGTTCAAATGGTTACGGCACCTTGTTGAGATGCTGGAACATGGCAGCTCGGCTGAGGAACTGCTCGAACATTCCAAGCTCCAGCTCTTTGTCGACCAGGTTTTCTGCTTCACGCCGAAGGGGCTTTTGATCACGCTGCCGCGCGGGGCAACGCCCGTCGATTTCGCTTATGCGGTCCATACCGACATTGGCGACACATGCGTTGGCTGCAAGATCAATGGCCGCCATATGCCGCTGCGCACCGAGCTGAAAAACGGTGATGAAGTGGAAATCATCCGCTCCAAAGCGCAGACCCCGTCGCCGGCCTGGGAAGCGTTTGTCGCCACCGGCAAGGCGCGCTCGGCCATCCGCCGCGCCGCCCGTCAGTCCCAGCAGCATGAGCTTGCCCGGCTGGGCCGCCTCATGGTCTCCAGCGTTTTCGAGCTGGCAGGAAAAGAGTTCAGCGATGCGGTGCTGGAGCGGGCTGTCGGCCGCTTCGACCGCAAGGACATCGAGGAGCTTCTGGCCGATGTCGGCGAGGGCCGCATTCAGGCCTATGACGTCTTGAAAGCGGTTTACCCGCGCGTGCGCAAACCTAAAGTGGGTGAGGGCGCAAGCGGGCGGGCCCTGCCGTCGGGCGAGCGCGCGGTGAAGCCGCTCGTCAAACTCGATAAGCGCATGTCCCACGGGGCGGTGCATTTTGCCGAAGGCACCTATCCGCTGCCCGGGGACCGGATCGTCGGTATTTTGACGCCGGGCGAAGGGGTGACGGTCTATCCGATTGATTCGGAGGCGCTGGCCGCTTTCGACAGCGAGCCGGAGCGCTGGATCGATGTGACCTGGGATGTGCAAAACGAGGAAGAAGCTGCCTTCCTCGCCAAAATCACGCTGATGGTGCGCAACGAGGTGGGCGCGCTCGGCTCCATCGCCACGCTGATTGCCGATTATGACGGCAATATCGATACGCTCTCCACACCCCAGCGGGACCGCGACTTTTATACGCTTCAGATCATGCTGGAGGTGCGCGATCTCAAGCATCTCACCTCTATCATGAGTGCGCTGCGCGGCCTCTCGGTGGTCAATAAAGTCACCCGCGGCTAAGCGCCGCTTCCGGGCGCGGCATTTAACTCTATTGCGCCGCTTTCGGGCGGCGGGGTATGAGACAGGCCATAGCCGTGCGGGGCCCTCCCGCAATCCGGTCCGCAAATCGGCCCGCCGGAAACACGAGGCGTCAGGAGAGAGAGGACATGAACGAAGCTCAGGTGCTCAAGGAGTTCGAGAAGGCAGGCGCGCTCCTCAACGGTCATTTCATTCTCTCTTCGGGGCTCCACAGCGCCCGTTATCTTCAATGCGCCCGCGCGCTGATGGACGCCAAGCGCGCGGCCAAGCTGTGCAAGGCGCTGGCGGGCAAGGTGCGCGAGGAAATCGACAAGGAAATCGATTTCGTCGTCTCCCCGGCCATGGGCGGGGTGATTGTGGGCTACGAAATGGGCCGTCAGCTCGGCGTGCCCTCGATGTTTCTGGAGCGCCCGACAGGGAGCTTCGAGCTTCGCCGGGGCTTTGCCATCCCCAAAGGCGCGCGCTGCCTGATGGTCGAGGATATCGTGACCACCGGCCTTTCCTCGCGCGAAGCCATTGCCGCCATTCGGGAAAATGGCGGCCGGGTCGTGGGCGGGGCCTGCCTTATCGACCGCTCCGGCGGCAAGGCCAAGATCGGGACGAAACTCGTCTCCCTCGCAAAATTGAAAATTCCCGCTTACGAGGCGGACAAATTGCCGCCCGATTTGGCGCAGATACCTGCGGTAAAGCCGGGCAGCCGGACGAAATAGCGCATAGAGCGTTAGTATTTGAGTGCCATATTGGCAGAAACGGGCGAAAAGCCCGGCGCCATGGGAAGAACCGCAGACCGATGTTCCGCCGCCGCAAAGAATTGCATCCGATCGAGCGCTTGCGCGAATGGTTTTGGCCGCGCAGCGGATGGCGGCGCGCCTTTCAATATGGCTGGCGGCGGGTCTGGCGGCTGTCGGGCTCTCCCCATGCCATCGCCATCGGTGTGGCGGCGGGCGCCTTTGCCTCCTTCACGCCCTTTGTCGGCTTTCACTTCATGCTCGGCTTCATGGTGGCTTGGATTTTCCGGGGCAATCTGATCGCCTCCGCCTTCGGTACATTCGTCGGCAATCCCATCACCTTCCCCTTCATCTGGATCGGCACTTACGATCTGGGGCGCTGGCTGTTGTCCTACGATAAGCCAGCCAATATGCATCCAACTGCGCTGTCATCGGACCTGTTCTTCAACCAGGCTCTCGATAAGGTGCTGCCGATAATCGGCCCGATGTCGCTGGGCAGCGTGCTTCTGGGTGTACCGGCCGCCGTCGCGATCTATTTCGTCTCGAAACCGGCGGTGGAAGCCTATCAGAAGAAGCGCCGCGAGACCCTGGCGCAGCGGGCACGGCACAGGAATGCCAAAATGTCCGAAAGGCAAGGGCAGGCCCTTCCCGAATAAACCAGTGAGGCCGAATAAGCCGAATACGCGAGGAGCAGGATGACTGGCAGCGGCAAGAATTTGCGCCTTGGGGTCAATATCGACCATGTGGCCACGATCCGGAACGCGCGGGGCGGGCGTCATCCTGAACCGCTGCGTGCCGCGCATCTGGCGCAAAAGGCCGGGGCGGACGGCATTACCGCCCATCTGCGCGAGGACCGCCGGCATATTTCCGATGAGGATATCGAGCGGCTTTCGGCTGAGATCGGCCTGCCGCTCAATCTTGAAATGGCGGCAACCGAGGAAATGCTGCAAATCGCGCTGCGCCATAAGCCCCATGCTTGCTGCCTCGTGCCGGAAAAGCGCGAGGAGCGCACCACCGAAGGCGGGCTTGATGCCGCTGGCGCGCACAATCATCTGGCGCCTTTCGTCGCCCGCCTTTCCGATGCAGGCTCGCGGGTTTCTCTTTTCATCGAGGCAAGCGAGGCGCAGCTTGAAGCGGCGGTGCGGCTCGGCGCGCCGGTCGTCGAACTTCACACCGGCGCTTATTGCGATGCCTTTGCCGATGGAAAAACGGAAGAAGCCGCGCGTGAGCTTGCCCGCCTGCAGCGCGCCGCCTCTCTTGGCGCCTCCATGGGGCTTGAGGTTCATGCCGGTCACGGCATTACGTTCGACACGGTGGCCCCCGTTGCTGCAATCGCGGAAGTGCGGGAGCTGAATATCGGGCATTTTCTGGTGGGCGAGGCGATTTTTATCGGCCTTGAAGCGGCTATCTGCGAAATGCGCCGCCGCATGGAGGCCGCGCGCGGGCAGGCAGAAGCGGGCCGGGAGGTTTCATGATTATCGGCATGGGCAATGACCTGATCGACATCCGCCGGGTGGCCAAGGTATTGGAGCGCCACGGCGAGCGGTTCACCACCCGCGTTTTCACCGATATCGAACGCAAGAAGTCCGATCGCCGCCGCAACCGCGCCGCCTCTTACGCCAAGCGCTTTGCCGCCAAGGAAGCTTGTTCCAAAGCGCTCGGCACCGGCATCCGCCAGAGCGTTTTCTGGAAGGATATGGGGGTGGTGAACCTTGCCACCGGCCAGCCCACCATGAAGCTGACGGGCGGCGCGCTGAAACGGCTGGAGGCGATGACCCCGGCGGGCATGGCCGCCCATATCCACCTCACCATCACCGATGATGATCCGCTCGCCCAAGCCTTTGTGATCATTGAAGCTTTGCCCGTCCCTAAGGACTGATCCCTGCGTCCATCCGCCTCAGGAAAGGATTAGGCTTGCCGGTCTGGTATGCTATGGTCGCGCCGCTTTGGCGCGCGGGCGCCGGGCGGTGATTTGCGGGGGAGCCGGTAGGCAATGTCGATGACAGACAAGGTAAAGAATTTCCGGGAGAGCGAGTGGGTCGATACCGCGCGCACGGTGACCTACGCGGTGGTGATCGCGCTGATCATCCGCGCCTTTCTCTTCCAGCCGTTCAACATCCCCTCTGGCTCGATGATCCCGACGCTCCTGATCGGGGATTATCTTTTCGTCTCCAAATTCTCTTACGGCTATTCCAAGCATTCCTTCCCGTTCTCGCTGCCGATTTTCGACGGGCGGGTGCTCGCCAGCCAGCCGGAGCGGGGCGATGTGATCGTCTTCAAAAAACCGACCGACAATCAAACCGATTTCATCAAGCGCCTGATCGGGCTGCCCGGCGATGAAATTCAGGTCCGCCGGGGCATCCTGCATATCAACGGCAAGCCGGTGAAGCGCGAGCGGCTGGAAGATTTCATCGAGAAAGCGCCCTCGGGCGATTTGCGCCGCTATCCGCAATACCGCGAGACGCTGCCGAACGGCGTCAGCTACACGACACTCGACACTGATGCCAATGGCTATCTCGACAATACCGGCGTTTATAAAGTCCCCGAGGGCCATTACTTCATGATGGGCGACAACAGGGACAATTCGAACGACAGCCGCGTGCCCAGCGAAGTGGGCTATGTGCCGTTTGAGAATCTCGTCGGCCGGGCGGAAGTGATTTTCTTCTCCACCGATGGCAGCGCTCGTATTTGGGAAATTTGGAACTGGTTTTCGGCCACGCGCTGGAACCGCCTTTTCCATGAGGTTGACTGACAGATGCCGCGCAAGCCGCGCAACGACACCGATACCAGCGATACGCCTTCTTCCCATCCGCTGAGCGCCGTTCTGGGCCACAGCTTTCAGAACCCGTCGCTTTTGAGCGAAGCGCTGACCCATATGAGCAGCGTGCCGGAAGGGCCCCATGGCAGTTATGAGCGGCTTGAGTTTCTGGGCGACCGGGTGCTTGGGCTTGTGATCGCGCGGATGCTGATCGAGACCTTTCCGGGCGAGCGGGAAGGGGATCTGGCCGTGCGGCTCAACGCGCTTGTGCGGGCGGAAACCTGCGAGGCGGTGGCGCAGGAAGCAGGCTTTGGCAAATATATCGCCATGAGCGCGGGCGAGGCGCGGGCCGGCGGGCGGCGCCATGCGACGATCCTCGCTGATGTTTGCGAAGCGGTGATCGGCGCGCTTTATCTCGATGGCGGGCTTGAGGCGGCCGAGGCCTTTATCGAACGGCATTGGCGCCCGCGTCTGCAGCTCGATCTGCGCCCGCCGCGCGATTCCAAAACCGTGCTGCAGGAATGGGCGCAGGCGGGCGGCTTCGGCCTGCCGCGTTACAGCCTGGCCGGGCGCAAGGGGCCGGATCATGCCCCGACATTCGAGGTGGAAGTGAGCGTCGAAGGGCATAAACCTGCCAAGGGGCTCGGCTCTTCCAAACGGGCGGCGGAACAGATGGCGGCGGAAAAGCTGCTCAAGCGTGAAAAGGTTGAAGGATATGAGTGAGGCGCCCACCGGCGGGATCTTGAAGAGCGCAGACGGCCAGCGGGCCGGTTTCGTGGCGCTGATCGGCGCGCCCAATGCGGGCAAGTCCACGCTGCTCAATCAGATGGTCGGCTCGAAAGTCGCCATCGTCACCCATAAAGTGCAGACCACGCGCTCGCGCCTGCGCGGCATTGCGATCGAGGGGCAGAGCCAGCTCGTCTTCGTCGACACGCCCGGTATTTTCCGCCCGCGCCGCCGCCTCGACCGGGCCATGGTGCAGGCTGCCTGGGGCGGGGCGGAGGATGCCGATCTCGTGGTGTTGCTGGTCGATGCCCAGCGCGGGCTGACAGAAGAGGTAGAGGCCATTTTAAAGGGCCTTCAGGATGTGCGCCGCCCGCTTTTGCTGGCGCTCAACAAGATCGACCTCATCCGCCGCGAAGAGCTTCTGGTGCTGGCCGCCGATATCAACGCCAAAGTGCCGTTCGCGGAAACCTTCATGATCTCGGCGGAAAAAGGCGACGGGGTGGCGGATCTGCGCGCTTATCTCGCCGCCCATGTGCCGCCCGGCCCCTGGCTTTACCCGGAAGACCAGATTGCCGATGCGCCGATGCGCAATCTGGCGGCGGAAGTGACGCGCGAGAAGCTCTTTTTACGCCTCCATCAGGAGTTGCCCTATCAGCTCACCGTGGAGACGGAAAGCTGGAAGGAGTTGAAGGACGGCTCGGCGCGCATCGAGCAGGTGATCTATGTGCAGCGCGAGGCGCATAAGAAGATCCTGATCGGCAAACAGGGCGCGACGCTGAAATCCATCGGTGCCCAGGCGCGTAAGGAACTGGAAGAGATGCTGGAGCGGCGCGTGCATCTTTTCATCTTCGTCAAGGTGCGCGAAAAGTGGGGTGACGACCCGGAACGCTATTCGCAGATGGGGCTCGATTTCCCGAAGGAATGAGCTCAAAGCTTCCATGCAATAGGCGTGTTAACTATTTGATGTGGCGGGCCTTTTGCGCTTTTGAAAAGCGCCACAGGATCTAGTATGTGGCAAAATTGCTGATCGCTGTGATGAATCTGCACAGAGCCGGGTTTTGAGGATCAGGAACCTTTTCCGTGCATGTTTGACGGGTGTTTTTGCAGCATTTTGACCTGAAAGCCTGTTTCACATTATCTGGTAGGTCGGAGCGGCGGCAGGCTGGACCCTGCGGCCAACTAGGTAAATCAGGAGGTGAGCAGCGTGGAGTGGCGCGACCAGGGCATCGTCCTTTCCGTGCGCCCGCATGGCGAAACCTCCGCCATTCTGGAGGTGCTGACCGCCGAGCACGGCCGCCATATGGGGCTGGTGCGCGGCGGCGCGTCGCGGCGGATGAAGCCGGTGCTGCAGCCCGGCAATTCGCTCACCCTGACCTGGCGGGCGCGGCTGCAGGAGCATCTGGGCACTTTCACCGCCGATCTCGTCAAATCGCGGGCAGGTATGCTCATGGAAGAGCCCATGGCGCTCAGCGGGCTTTTATCCGTTTGCGCGGTGGCCGGTGCGCTGCCCGAGCGTGAGGCTCATACCCCGCTTTATGAGGCGCTCGAAATCCTGCTGGAAAGCATGGACGACGCCGACATCTGGCCTGCCGTGCTCGTGCGCTGGGAGCTCGGGCTTTTGCAGGAACTTGGCTACGGGCTCGATCTCAGCCGCTGCGCGGCGACGGGGGAGCGCGAGGATCTGGTTTTCGTTTCGCCCAAAAGCGGGCGGGCGGTCAGCCGCGGGGCGGGGCTGCCTTACAAGGGCAAGCTTCTGGCGCTGCCGGGCTTCCTGATGGGCGCGCAGGCGGGCGGCGCCTCGATGCAGGATGTGGCGGACGGGCTGAAACTGACCGCGCATTTTATGGACCGCTACCTTTTTGCGCCTCAGGAGCGCACCTTGCCGGATGCCCGCCGGCGGCTGGTGGAGCTTTTCGAGCGGCGCCAGGCGGTCGCAGGCGGCGGTCGGCCCGGTCCTGGGGGGCCTGCCTGAGTGATATCGGGCCCCTGTATTTCAGGGGAGAATCGTCTATCAAGTATCCCGCGCCTGCGCGTCCTGTGCCGGCCAGTCCTCATGATATAGTCGCGCCATGACGAAAGTAACCGTACCGCCCGAATCGCCCGCCGAAGAGATCCGCCTGCGTGAGGCGCTGGAAGAGCGCTATCTTGCCTATGCGCTCTCCACCATCATGCACCGGGCGCTGCCGGATGTGCGCGACGGGCTGAAACCCGTGCACCGGCGGCTGCTCTACGCGATGCGCCAGCTCAAGCTCGATCCCAATTCCGGCTTCAAGAAGTCGGCCCGCGTGGTGGGCGATGTTATCGGTAAATACCACCCCCATGGGGACAGCGCCGTCTATGACGCGCTGGTGCGCCTCGCGCAGGATTTTGCCGTGCGCTACCCGCTGGTCGACGGGCAGGGCAATTTCGGCAATATCGACGGCGATAATGCCGCTGCCATGCGGTACACCGAGGCGCGGTTGACGCGGGTTGCCGAGCTGCTTTTGGAAGGGATCGACGAAGACACGATCGACTTCCGCGCGACTTACGATGGGGAAGAAAAAGAGCCCATCGTTCTGCCCGCCAATTTCCCGAACCTGCTGGCGAACGGTTCCTCGGGCATTGCCGTGGGCATGGCAACGAACATTCCCCCCCATAATGTGGCCGAGCTGTGCGACGCGGCGCTGCATCTCATCAAATTCCCCAATGCCTCGGCGGCCAAACTCGCCGATCTCGTGCCCGGCCCGGATTTTCCGACCGGCGGCATCATGATCGAGAGCAAGGAGAGCGTGGCCGAGGCCTATGCGACGGGGCGCGGCGGGTTCCGGGTGCGCGCACGCTGGGAGCTGGAGGACTTGCCGCGCGGCGGCTGGCAGATCGTCGTTACGGAAATTCCTTACCAGGTGCAAAAGGCCAAGCTCATCGAGCGGATCGCCGAGCTTTTGATGGCCAAGAAATTGCCGCTTCTGGAAGATGTGCGCGATGAATCCGCCGAAGACATCCGCGTCGTGCTGGAACCGAAATCGCGCAATGTCGACCCGCTCCATCTGATGGAATCGCTCTTCAAGACGACGGAGCTGGAAAGCCGCATCTCGCTCAACATGAATGTGCTCGACGGCGGGCAGGTGCCCAAGGTCATGAGCCTGCGCGATGTGCTCAGCGCCTGGCTTGCGCACCGCAAGGAAGTGCTGGTGCGGCGCAGCCGGTTCCAGCTCGATAAGGTCGAGCGGCGGGTTGAAATTCTCGACGGCTATATCATCGCCTTCCTCAACCTCGATGAAGTGATCCGCATCATCCGCGAGGAAGACGAGCCGAAGAAAGAATTGATCCGCGCCTTCGAGCTCAGCGATACGCAGGCCGAGGCCATTCTCAACATGCGTTTGCGCTCCTTGCGCAGGCTTGAAGAGATGGAGCTGAAAAAAGAGCACAAGGCGCTCAAAGCCGAAGCCAAGCGCCTGCGCGCGCTCCTCAAATCCGACGAGGCGCAGTGGAAGCAGATCGACGGCGAATTGCGCGAGGTGAAGAAGGAATTCGGGCCGAAGACGCCGCTCGGGCGCCGGCGCACCACATTCGGCGACGCGCCTGCGCTCGAAGATGTGCCGCTCGAGGCCATGGTCGAACGCGAACCTATCACCGTCATCTGCTCGGCCAAGGGCTGGGTGCGTTCGCTCAAGGGCCATGCGGAAAACACGGGCGATCTGAAATACAAGGAAGGCGACAAGGAGCGCTTCGTCTTCCATGCGCAGACGACGGACAAACTCATTCTTTTCGCCACCGACGGCCGCTTTTATACGATCCAGGCGGACAAGCTGCCGGGCGGGCGCGGCAATGGCCAGCCGGTCCGTTTCTTCATCGATCTCGATGACGGGCACGACGTTGTGGCCTTCTTCGTCCACGATCCCGAGCGCAAACTGCTCGTCGCCTCAAGCTCCGGGCACGGTTTCATCGTGCCGGAGGCCGAAGTCGTGGCGCTGCGCCGGCCGGGCAAGGTCGTGCTCAACGTCTCGGGCGATGTGGAAGCCTGCGCGCTTGCGCCCGTGGAAGGCGACACGGTGGCGGTGATCGGCGAGAACCGCAAGCTGCTGCTCTTCCCGCTTTCCGAGGTGCCCGAAATGACGCGCGGCAAGGGCGTGCGCCTTCAAAAATACCGCGACGGTGTGCTGAAAGACGTGAAGTGCTTTACGCTGAAAGAAGGCCTCACCGTCGTCGACCGCGGCGGGCGCAACCGGCACTTCGATAGGCTGAAAGACTGGCTCGGCGCGCGGGCACAGGCCGGGCGCCTGCCGCCTAAAGGCTTCCCGCATGGGGAAACGTTCGGGCCGAAAATCTAGGCGTCTCAAGGCTGGATCAGGGAAGCAGCGGCGGCACGTCCTTGCGTATCTCCTCGCCCCAGAAACGCATTTGCAGCACATAGCTTTCGCCGGTTTTCAGACGGCGCGCATCGATCTCCAGCGTATAGCTCTGTTCGAGATAATGCTTGGGCTTGATGTACTGCTCCATATGCACATCCGGGCAGTTTTCCTCCGCCTCCGACTGCACGAAGGCCCGCTCCGGATCGAGCAATATCCAGCGGAATACATTGCACGGGTTCTCCGCTTCGTAGAGCACGCCTTCCTCATCGTGATTGTTGAGGCGCAGCGTCACGGTCAGCGGCACGATGCCGTCTTGCAGGCTGCCGGCTTCAAGCGTCGCGGTGAGCTTGTCTTCGGCTTCATAGAGCCCTGCAAATTGCAAAAAATAGCCGAGCGCCAAAACGGCGGCGATGGTGATGAGCGAGGTGCGCACCGCCGCGGGCAGGCCGCGGCCTGGTTTCAGCCAATCGGGCAAAGCCATGGCTCTTCTCCTAACCGAAAACGATCGTTGGCAGCCAGGTCGCAAGCTGCGGGTAAAGCGAAATGATGATCAAGGCGCCGATCTGGATCAAGACGAAGGGAATGACCCCCCGGTAAATCTGCGCCGTGCGCATGCTGTCGGGTGCCACCCCGCGCAAATAAAAGAGCGCGAAGCCGAAGGGCGGGGTGAGGAACGAGGTCTGCAGGTTGATCGCCATCATCACGCCGAGCCAGACGGGGTCGAAGCCCATGGCGAGCAGAATGGGCGCGACGATCGGCACCACGACGAAGGTGATCTCGATGAAATCGAGAAAGAAACCGAGAATGAACATCACGGCCATGACGGCGATGATGGGCGCCATGTCGCCGAAGAGCCGGCCCATCAGGCTTGCGTCATCGAAACTGAGGAAGGACTGAACGGTCTCGTCCCCGCCGAGCCCCCGGAAGACGAGCGAGAAGAGCGCCGCGCCGATCAGAATGACGAAGACCATGGAACTGATGCGCGCCGTCGATTGCATGACGCTGGGGAGCACATCGTTGCGGTAAAGCCGGATAAGACTGATGGTGATGCCCCAGGCCATGGCAGCGCAGAGAAGAAAGGCGAGGGTGATGGCCGCATATTCTCCGGTGCTGATTTCATTGCGCGCGACGCGTAGATCGACAAAGGCGGTAAGCAGCAACACACCGATCAGCGATAATGCGGCAATGACAACGGGCCGTGACGCCCCCTGCTGGCGGTACCCGGCCAGCAGCACCGCGCCGATGGCGCCGACGGCGGCAGCCTCGGTGGGCGTGGCGATCCCGGCAAGGATCGAGCCCAGCACCGCAATAATGAGGGCGACGGGCGCAAAGAGCGCGCGCAACGTCTTGAAGATCAGCGCGGCGGTATCTTCTTCCTCGCCTTCATGGGGCACGGCGGGTGAGGAGGCAGGGTCTATGAGCGCGCGGAAGGCCTGATAGGCGATGTAAAGGCCGACCAGCATGAGGCCCGGAATGAGGGCGCCCGCGAAAAGATCGCCGACGGACATGGTCTCGGGCGTGAAGATGCCCTGTTCGAGCTGGGCTTTCTGATAGGCGTTGGAAAGCACATCGCCGAGCAGCACGAGAACGATGGAAGGCGGAATGATCTGCCCGAGCGTTCCGGCAGCGGCGATGGAGCCAGCGGCAAGCGAGGGGTTGTAGCCCCGGCGCAGCATGGTGGGCAGCGAGAGGAGGCCCATGGTAACGACCGTCGCGCCGACAATGCCGGTGGAGGCGGCGAGCAGCGCGCCCACAATGGAAACGGAAATGCCGAGCCCGCCGCGCAAGGAGCCGAAGAGACGGCCCATATTCTCCAGGAGTTCTTCGGCGACTTTCGAACGTTCGAGCATCGTGCCCATGAAAACGAAAAGCGGCACGGCGATCAGCGTCTCGTTCGTCATCGTGCCGAAAATGCGCTGGGGCAAGGCGAAGATGTAGCCGGAATCGAAAATGCCCAGCCAGATGCCGATACCGGCAAACACCAGCGCCACGCCGCCCAGCGTGAAGGCGACGGGATAGCCCGTCAGCAGCACCCCGCAGGCAACGGCAAACATGATGAGATCGAGCGTGTCGGCGAGATTCATGAAGGGGACTGACCTTATAGTTTCGGCGCGGGCTCGCTGCGCGGCACTTCAAGGCCGCGCAGGGTGCGGACGGCGTGCAAAATGACGGACACGCCTTGCAGCGCAACGAGCACGGTGAAGGCCAGAATGACGGATTTGAGAAGAAAAACGGCGGGAATGCCACTCGTTTCCTGCGAGCCTTCGAAATAGGACCAGGAAAGCGCCACGTAAGGCCAGGCCGCGTCCCAGATCAGCCAGCAGACGGGCCAGAGAAAAAACACCGTGCCGAGCAAGTTTACTGTGGCTTTGTAACGCGGGCTTGCCTCGCGATAGAAAATATCCACCCGTACATGCTCGTCCATGAGCAGCGTATAACCGGCGGCCAGCATGAAAAGAAGGCCATGCAGATAGATAATCGATTCCTGCATCCACACGGAGCCGAGCCCGAAGACATAACGCATGATGACGACGATGAACTGCACCAGCACCATGGCAAGCGCCGCCCAGGAAACGAACCGGCCCAGCCGGTCGTTAAAGCCGTCGATGAGAGTGGCTAAACGCAGCACGCAAGTTTCCTATCAATCGAGAGCGACACCCTGGCGGGCTTCCACGAAGCCCTGATCGGCGATCTTCGTCCATTCGCGCGAGAGGGCGAGCGAGGCCTTGTAGCTTTCATAGATGCGTTTGGTCAGCTCATCCGTGTTGCCGGCTTCTTCCACGACCTCTGCGGAGAGGCGGCGGAACTCGGCCAGAATTTCCGGCGAGAAGCGGCTGAGCTTGACCTTGTGCTCGGTGATCAAGGTTTGCAGCGCCTTGGCGTTGTAATAGTTGAACTCGGCGAGCGTGTAATCGTTCTCCGCCGCGCAGGCCGCTTCCACGGCTGCTTTTTGAGACGGGGTAAGGCCGTTGAAGACATCGAGATTGAACCCGACGGCAAGGGCGGGCCCCGGCTCGTGGAAACCCGGCCAGTAATAATATTCGGCCACTTGATGGAAACCGAAGGCCATGTCGTTCCACGGCCCCACCCATTCGGTCGCCTCGATCGTGCCGTTTTGCAGCGCCTGATAAATCTCGTTGCCCGCCATGGTCACGGCGGCAGCGCCCAGCCGGCGCATTACTTCCCCGCCAAGGCCGGGCATGCGGATGCGCAGGCCTTTGAAGTCTTCCAGCGTCTTGATTTCCTTGCGGAACCAGCCGCCCATCTGCACGCCCGTATTGGAGGCCATGAAGGGCTTGATGTTGAACTGGGCCGAAAGCTCGTCCCACAGTTCCTGCCCGCCGCCATGATAGATCCAGGCGTTGATTTCATTCGCCGTCATGCCGAAGGGCACGGTGGTGAAGAAGTTGAAGGCGGGCGACTTGCCCTGCCAGTAATATTCGGCGCCGTGATAGATTTCCGCGCCGCCGCTCGACACTGTGTCGAAGGCCTGCAGCGGGGGCACGAGTTCGGTTGCCGCATAGACCTTGATGTCGATCTCGCCGTCCGTCATGGCCTTGATGCGGGCGGCCAGCCGCTCGGCGGAAACGCCCATGCCGGGGAAGTTTTTCGGCCAGGTCGTGACCATTTTCAGGCGTTTTACATTCGCGGCAATGGCCGGCGCAGGCAGCGTCGCGGCGGAAGCGGCCATAAGACCGGCGCCAGCAAGAAAGGAACGGCGTTTCATAGAGCAAGCTCTCCCCGAAGACTTGTTGTGTCGGCGCGCTTAAAATCCCCCGCAGCGCCGGTTTGCGGCCAGTATAGGCAGGGCGGCGCAAGGTGCAATGGCGCTGCAAGGGGCGGCAGAATAGAGGGAATGGTTTAGTCCATCAGCCGCCAGCCCTCGCGGGTCAGCGCCTCCAGCGGCTTGAAACGGGCCTTATAGGCCATTTTCGCCGATCCTTCGATCCAGTAGCCCAGATAGACGTAAGGCAGGCCCAGCTCCCGGGCGAGCGCTATGTGATCGAGAATGAGATAGGTCCCAAGGCTCCGGGCGCTCAGGTCCGGGTCGAAAAAGGAATAGACCATGGACAATCCGTCTTCGAGACGGTCGGTGAGCGCCGTTGCGATCAGCCGGTTATCGGCATCGGCCGCCCGGGGGCGGTACTCGATGATATTGGTGTCCACGGCGGTGTCCTCGACCATGGACACGAAATCGAGGGCCGTCATATCCGCCATGCCGCCTTGCTGATGGCGGGCATCCAAATAAGAGCGCAGCAGCGAAAATTGCTCTTCCGTCGCGCGGGCCGGTTTGCGCGTCCGCACGAGATTTTGATTGGCATTGAGGATGCGGCGCATGTTGCGCGATGGCGAGAACTCGTTCACACGGATGCGCACCGATATGCAGGCATCGCACCCGTCGCAAGCCGGGCGGTAGGCAATGCCCTGGCTGCGCCGGAACCCGGCCTGGGAGAGCATATTGTTCAGGCTACCCGCCTGTTCGCCGACCAGATGGGTAAAGACCTTTTTCTCGTACCGGCCTTTCAGATAAGGGCAGGGCGAGGGGGCCGTGATGTAGAACTGCGGAAACTGCGTCTGGTCATGCCGCGTCATACGCTGTGGTCCCTTTCTCGCCCGCTTTCGTGGCTTGCCCGCTTTTGTGGCCGGGACAGGCAGCATGGCCGCGCCCCGCGCCAAGGCCTCCCAGAGGTCTATTAAAGACCATAATACCAGGGCGCGAGCAAAGAGAAGGTTATCCAGAGCAGAAGAATCAGCGGCACGCCGGCGCGCATATAGTCGGAAAACTGGTAATGGCCGGGCCCCATGACCAAGAGGTTCGTCTGATAGCCCATGGGCGTGGCAAAGGAGCAATTGGCGGCGAAGATCACCATGTAAATGAAGATCATGGGATCGACGCCGAACTGGCTGGCGGCATTGGCGGCAATGGGCACGAAGAGCACGGCCGTTGCATTATTGGTCAGAATATTTGTCGCAATGGCAATGAAGAGGAAAAAGGCGGAAAGCGCGACCGCCGGTCCGGCATCGGCAAAGAGGCTAACCACGCCCTCGGCCAGATAGGCCGCGCCCCCCGTGACATCGAGCGCGATGCCCATGGCAAGCGCCGCCCCCACAAGCAGAAAAATCCGCCGGTCGATGGCGCGCGCAGCCTGGCGGATGTTCAAGACGTCGAAGGCGATCATGGCTGCCGCGCCCAGAACCGCCGCCACCTCGATGGGCACGATGCCGGAAACGGCGGCGAGCACGGTGCCTGCGAAAACATACCGGGCGCGCCGGGCCCGGCTCGGGTCGGGCAGTTCGGTCGCCGACCATTCCAGCGGGATAACGTCGCGGTTGAGCCTGAGCCCGCCGACATCGCTCGGTTTACCCAGCACCAGCAAGACATCGCCGTCTTCCAGGCGGATATCGCTCATGCGCGCGCGGATCATCCGGCTGCGGCGCTGAATGCCGAGCACGATGCAGGCGGTTTCATAGCGAAAGCCGATCTGTTCGATATTGCGTCCGATCATCCGCGAGCCGGGCGCCACGACGACTTCCACCATGGTCAGATCGCCGGTGGGGCGTTCCGGCGTTTCCTCGCCGCGCTCGCCGTCCCAGTTCTGGTTCTGGTGGTTTTCCTCCAGCATGTTTTCGAAAAGCCCGCTGCGCGATTTGAGCACTTCGGTCAGCGCCTGGCGGGTGGCGGCGATGATGACGGTATCGCCCGGCTGCAGCCGCACATCCTCGAAAGGCGGCAGGAAGGCATGTTCGCGCCGCTGGATCATGCGCACGGTCATGTCTTTGAGCGGGGGAAAAAGCCCGGCGACCGATTCCATGCCGACAAGGGGATGGTCGTAAGTGATCTGAATTTGCGCGATGAACTGCTTGCCGGTGCCCCCCGTCAGCTCGTCCGCAAGGCCTTCCCGGTCGGGCAGGATGCGCGGTACGACAAAGAGCACATAGACGAGGCCGACACCTGCCAGCATGACGCCGAGCCCGGTAAAATCGAAAAAACCGATTTCGCCGACGCCCGTGCGGCTGGCAATGCCGGCGGCCAGCAGGTTGGTGGACGAGCCGATCAGCGTTGTCATGCCGCCTAGAATGCAAACGAAGGAAAGCGGCATCATCAGCTTGCTTGGCCGGTGGCGCAGCCGCGCGGCAAGGGTGGCAAGTACGGGAATGAACATCACCGCGACGGGGGTGTTGTTCAAAAAGGCGCTGACAAAGGCGATCAGCAGCAACGTGGCTATGACGACAAGCTGCGGGCGGCTGCCTGCGGCGGAGGCGATGATGCGGGTGGGTTTGTCGAGCGCGCCGGAATGGAAAAGCCCCTGGCCGACCACAAGCAATGCCAGAACCGAAATGAGGGCGGGCGCGGCAAAACCGGACAGCAATACGGAACTGTCGAGCAGGTTTTCGCCTTGCGCGTTTTCGAAGGGAAACAGATGAAAGAAAATCATCAGGAAGCCGACGGCGAACAGCGACGTCAGCTCCAGGGAAAAACGGCTCATAGAGTAGAAGACGACCGCGGTGCCGATGGCAGCGAACGTCACCCACATCTGCCAGCTATCTGGAAGTAGAGTTTCCATAGGCCTCATTTTTCAGCGGCGCGCAATTTGCCCGCTGATCCGGGGCGAGTCTAGTGGAAATGGGACGGCGGCGCGAGACGCGAGGGGCGGTTATATCAGTTCGCGGTTGCGCACATAGACCATGCCTGACAGATAATCATGCAGGCAGCGCCGGCGGCGGTTGAAGAGCGCCACGAGAAGAATGAGCGGCGTGAGGATGCTCACGGTCAGGTAAAAAAGCACGGTCTGAACGAAGGCTTGCACGAGGCCGGGCGCGCGCCGGTCCCAGGTTTCCGCATGAATGCCCTGAAAGCGCATGCCGGGTGTGGCCGAATGCTCGCCGCCCAGGGTCAGCGTGAAATAGCCGAAAAAGACAACGGGCGTGACGAGTTGCAATGCAAGCCATGCAAGGCCGAATGTCAAAAAGCCAAGCACGCCCAAAAGCAGCCAGGCCGACACGATCAGTACCGTCAGAATGAGGAAGTCCGCTATTACAGCCAAAAAGCGTGAAACGAGAATGCCGCGGAATTCGCTATCGTCGAACGGGTCGGCCAGACCGTCATTCTGGCCGTCATTGGCGCGGGAGGCGGAATGAGGGGAGGGATAAGTTTCGTCGCCGCTCGCGCTCATTCGGGTCTCCTTTTCCGGTCTGCTTCAAAAATAAGTAGGAAGACTGGCGCCCGATAGCAAGTGGCCTTGAAGATCAGCCGCGTCCGTTGCCGAAATCGGGCGGCACGACAGGCGCCTCGCGCTTGAGGAGAATGGAAATGCGCCGGTTGGCGGGCAAGCTCGGGTCCTCGGGGAAGAGCGGCAGCGTATCGGCCTTGCCGGTCACTTCGTAGATGCGGTCGTCCGGCACGCCGGCCCCTTGCAGGATGCGGCGCGTGGCATTGGCCCGGTCGGCTGTCAGATCCCATTTCTGGCTGTCCGAGCCGCCATAGCTCGCCGCAGAATCGGTGTGGCCGGAAATGGCGATGCGGTTCGGCAATTTCTGAACGATCTTGGCAACTTCTTCCAAGAGGCGCCGGGTGCGCTCATAAGGTTCCTCGATCCCGGCGGGGAACATCGAGCGGCCTTCCTGATCGACGAGCTGGATTTGCAGGCCTTCGGGTGTTTCTTCCACCAATATGTTCTTGGAAAGCTCGGCGAGATCCGGCATGTCGCGCAGCGCCTGGCGGATGCTTTCGGCGGCGGAGCGGAAATCGTCTTTCTCGCGCGAGGTCGCGGCGGCCAGCTGGCGCTGCTCGTCGAAGACCTGGGTCGTGCCTTCCTGGCCCTGCTTGTCCTGAACGGTACTCACCGTCTCGGCGGACTCGGCGCGGTCCTTTTCATCCTTATACGAATTTTTCGGTTTGGGCGGAGCGGAAATGTTCATCACCACTTGCGGGGTGGTGCCGGCCATGCGCGAGCCTTCGATGTCGAAGGCGGTGCCGCCCATGACGCCGCCCGAGCCGCTGGTCGAGCGACTGACATTTGCCGGTGCGAAATAGTCGGCCAGTCCTTGCTTTTGCTCCGGCGTCGTCATGGAGATCAGCCAGAGCAGAAGGAAGAATGCCATCATCGCGGTCACGAAGTCGGCATAGGCGATTTTCCACGCGCCGCCATGGTGCGGGTGCTTGCCCTTCTTGATCTTCTTGATGATGGGTTGCGCTTCGTTCACCGTCTGGGTCGCCCGTTCCGTACTGTTTCAGGTCTGTGCCTTGTGTGCCGGAGCGCAAGGGTCGTGTTAAGCGGCCTGCGCACTGTTCTGTGTGGATTCTTCGACTTCCGCAAAGGTCGGGCGCACATCGCTCATCAGGGCTTTACGCGCAAATTCCACCGACACCGCCGGCGCATAGCCTTGCAAATGCGCCAGAATGCCGGCCTTCATGGAGAGGTAGAATTTGTTTTCCGATTCAAAGGCATTCTTCAGCGCCATGGCCATGGGCGCGAAGAAGCCGTAGGCGCAGAACACGCCGAAGAACGTGCCCACAAGCGCCGCGCCGATGAGGTGGCCGAGAATTTCCGGCGGCTGGTCGATCGAGCCCATCGTGTGAATAACGCCGAGCACCGCGGCCACGATACCGAGGGCAGGCGTGCCGTCTGCAAGCGACTGAATGGCGGCGACCATCTGCTCGTCTTCCTGGTTGAGGGTTTCCAGTTCCTCATCCATCAGCGCTTCGACTTCGTGGGAGTTTTCCGTGCCCAGCGTAACAAGGCGCAAATAATCGCACATGAATTCTAGCGCGCGCGGATCCGATGCAATGGCCGGGAACCTGTTGAAGATGTCCGATTCCGAAGGGTTCTCCACATGCGCTTCCAGCGCCAGGCTGCCTTTGGCTTTGGCCAATTTGAAGAGCGTGTATTGCAGGCCGAGCAATTCCAGATAGGAGTCTTTTTTGTACTGGGGCCCCTTGAGCATGATCTTGAATGTCCGGCCCAGGCCCTTGAGCACGGAAGGCGGGTTGCCGATGACGAAGGCGCCGATGGCCGCGCCCAGAATGATCACGAATTCGTAAGGCTGCCAGAGTACCCCCAAATGGCCGCCGACGCCCCAATAACCGCCGAAAACAGCGACGACGACGATGACAATGCCGATGATAAACTTCATGACCCCGACGGTCCCCCTGTCTCACGGCGGATGTCCCGCGGGTGCTCCGCAGGTAGTCCGATTTGGCACATTGTCCGCGAAATCGGGTTAATACCGAGTTTAGGTAAATTGCCCGGATGAGGCCGCCGGCACGCAAAAGGCCCGGCATGATTGAGGCATTGCACCGGCCTGCAAACCTTCCTAAAACCGGTCTAATTAAGAATTGATCACAAATCAGCCGTTGGGAGCAGCGTTAATGACCCACGATCCGCGGGCCCTCCGCAACGCCTTGGGGTGGTTCGCCACCGGCGTTGCCATTGTGACGACGAAAGTACCGGGGAAAACCCCTATTGGAATTACGGTCAATTCCTTTTCCTCGGTTTCACTGGACCCGCCGCTGGTTCTTTGGTGCCTCGACAAAGGCTCGGACACGCTTTCCATTTTCGAGACGTGCGATGCCTTCACCGTGAACATTCTCAGCGAGGATCAAAAACACATTTCCAACGAACTGGCCAAGAGCGGCGATCACTCGCTTGAGGCGGTTGCCACGCGGGAAGGGGAGAATGGCTGTCCGCGCATCGAGGCGGCGCTGGCGGTGTTCGAATGCGATATTTATGCAAGGCATGATGCGGGCGACCACATCATCCTGATTGGCCGGGTTAAGGCGTTTTCTTCCGAACAGGAGGGGCGCCCGCTGGTTTATCACCGGGGCGGCTATCAGGCGCTGGGGACGTAATCGGCTTTACCTTGTCAGGGGCCCGCGCCAGGCCCTGCAGGTTGAGATAGATCTTCTCCATGGCCTGCAGCAACATCCGGTATTCCTCGGTTGGCAGGCCCTTGATGGCATGGGCGTGGATTTCGGCGAAGACCCGTTCGCCTTCCGGGCGGAAACGGTGCAGATATTCGGTCAGATGGATGCAATAGGCGCGCCCGTCCTTGGGGTGGCGGCGGCGTTCCACCAGACCCATTTCCACCAGATCGTTGATGTAGAGCCCGACGGACACTTTGTGGATGTGCATAGCCGTAGCGAGTTCCGTCTGGGTCTGGCCGTCCTTGAGCAGCAATTGGCGGATCAGGCGCTGGTGGCCGCGTGGCAGCGGGTTGGCGCTGTCATAGGCCTGTTCCAGCGAGGTGCCTATACCTTCCAGCAATTGCAGAAAATAGCCCGGCCCCAGCTCCGTCTCGCCTGCGGGCGGCTTCGGAATCTCGTCCGGCCCGGCCGCGGCTCGCCCCGCGGCGCTGACTTTATTTTTATCGGCTGGCAGGTTCTGGGGCATGAGTTTCGCGCCGCGATTGCTGTTATTCTGTAATAGTCAGGTATGACCGTTGACCTGCCGATCATTCCATGATTTCGTAAATTTAATTTACTAAGTGGGTTCTACCACCGCATAATGCGAAGAACAAGCATAGGGGGAAAGTGTGGACGACGTCACGAGTTCGGGCGCCGAAGCGAGCGCTGAAAACGCTGAAGAAGCTGTAAATGCGGCCGAAGGCGCCGTCGAGGGGGCGGCAGAGGCCGCGGAAGGCGCGGCGCAGGCGGCGGGCGATGCCGCCGCATCCATTCCCGCCGATGGGGGTGGGCTGCTCGATCTGGTGCCGCTGGTCGATAAGGGCGGCCCCATCGTCGTTATCCTGATCATTCTTTCGGTTTTCTCCCTGGCGGTCATTCTGCTCAAGGTGGTGCAGTTTTGGCGTGCAGGCCTGTCGCGCAAAGCGTTCTTGGAACCGGCGCTGGACAAAGCCTCGGCCGGCAAGCTCGATGAGGCGGCAGACATTTTGCGCAAGCACCGCTCGCCCATCGCCCGCGTGCTTCTGGCCGGTGTCGAGGCGAAGCGCAATGGCATGCAGCCTGCCGAAGAGATGGCCCGTGTCGGCGGCAATGAGCTGGGCGCCCTGCAAGGCTATTTCCGCTGGCTGGAAGTGATCGGCAATATTTCGCCCTTGCTCGGCTTGCTCGGCACGGTGATCGGCATGATCGAGGCGTTCCAGCAGCTTGAAGCGGCGGGCAACCGGGTCGATCCGGCGATTCTTTCCGGCGGCATCTGGGAAGCGCTGCTGACGACCGCCGTGGGTCTGGCCGTTGCTATTCCCGCCATCGGGGCGCTCAATCTTTTCGAGAACCGGGTGGACCAGGTGCGTTTGCGTCTGCGTGACGCGACGGGCCGCATGCTCGCCATTTTGAAACTCGTCTGAGGCCAGCCATGCAACATGGAAGCGGCGACGATCTTTTCGGGCACTACGAGGTCAAGCGGCGCATCGTCTCTTTGACGCCGCTGATCGACGTGGTGTTTTTGCTGCTGATCTTCTTCATGCTGGCAAGCACCTTTCTGCAAACGCAGACGTTGAGCGTCATCACCCCGCCCAAGGCGGCAAGCGAGACCGACAGCGACTGGACGGTGGTGGAGGTGCGCGTTGCCCCCGGCGGTACGTTCCGTGTCGATGGGGAAGCCGCGCCGGTCGAAGAGCTCTCGGCGGCCATCAAGGCGGCGCTCGGCGGGGACAAGGAGGCGGTGGTCTCCATCCTGGCGGAGAAGGATGTGCAGGTGCAGCCGCTCATCAGTGCGGTGGAGGCGGCCCGTCAGGCGGGCGCGCGCACCGTGGCCACGACACGCGTGGGGGGCGGGCAATGATCGAGTTCGAGGAAAACCCGCCCCGCCGCCAGATCGAAAGCGTGGTGCCGCTCATAAATGTAGTGTTTCTGCTGCT
The DNA here is from genome assembly GCF_000739695.1 of Tepidicaulis marinus. Classification (GTDB taxonomy): domain Bacteria; phylum Pseudomonadota; class Alphaproteobacteria; order Parvibaculales; family Parvibaculaceae; genus Tepidicaulis; species Tepidicaulis marinus. Next base: position 222,816 of record NZ_BBIO01000002.1, on the reverse strand, counting down.
GATCTTCTTTCTTCTCACCGGCACGCTGAAGAAGACCGACACGGTGGATGTCGAGCTTCCCACCGGCCAGGTGGACGACAAGAAGCAGGAAGAAGAACTCATCCTTTATGTGGAAGCGGACGGCTTCGTGCATTTTCAGGACCTGACCATGGACGCGCAAATGGCGCCCTACATGCTGCGCAACCGCTTCTCCAAGCTCGCGGTGGAGGCCGTGACGGTGAAGGCGGATCAGGCGGCGGATGCCCATGATCTCATTCAGCTCATGGAGGGCCTGCGCAATATCGGCGTGAAGGAGGTCATGCTGATCACGCAGCAAGCAAAGGAATAAAAGAAACGCGCCGCCCGGGCCGGGTGCCGGGCGCGGGCGGGGGTGTAACGGGAGGAGTAACATGAGTTTGGCCGAACAATCGCCATCCTCACCGCCGAATATAAAGCGGTTTCTTATCGGCTCCGCGCTGGTGCATGTGCTGGCCTTTATCCTCTTCATGCTGGCGGGCGGTATTTTCGGCGCGCCGGGGCCGGGCGGCGGCGACAAGCTGTTCTTTCAGCTTGCGGCCGGGCCGGGCCAGGACGTGGATGCGGCGGCGGATATTGACGGGGCGCAGCAGGACCCGGTCTTTGCCGATGCCGATGTGGACCCGGCGCCGAAGCCTGCCGAAAAACCCGAAGTCGTGGAAAAACCGAAGCCCAAGCCCGACGTCATTCCGCTGCGCAAGACCGAACGCCCCCAGACGGCGGAAAAGACGACGCCCGTTGAGGGCGAGGCCAAACAGGCCGTTGCCGGACGCTCCGAGGGTACAAGCGGAGACGATACGCAAGGCAGCAGCGGCGAGGCCGAGCAGACGATCCTCAATCAAAAGGGGACGAAAATGACCGGCATCCAGATCGCCGCGCAGTCGAGCGGACATACGTTCAATCTGGAAATGGGCCGACTCGATATTCCCGGCGGCAACCGCCTCACCAACACGATCATCAAGCTGAAGCCGGACGGCACCTCGGAAGTGGAACTCGTCTATTACCACTACAAGACTTTCCACCAGCAGCGCTCTTCGACGCGCAGCCTCGACGGGGAAGGGCGCTGGTGGATCGAAGGCGACATGTGGTGCCATCAATCGCCCGTCATCTCCTACAACACCAAAGACTGCTATCACATGACGCAGGACGAGGCGGGTACGGTGCGGCTTTACTACGACAAATGCACCATCGATTCCTCGCCCAATTGCAAGACGGGCCGGATCGCGGCGGAAGGCCGGATCGAATAGGCGTCTTATCCGTCTGCCGGGCGCAGGGTGAGCGTGCCAAGCGCGCCTTTGCGATAAACGTCCTTGCGCGTTGAAATGGTGATGGTTCGACCCGCCGCCCAATCTTCCAGAAGATTGCCGTAAAAGGGCGAATAAGGATCGCCCGACTGGCCGGTCGAGATCATGTAAAGCGAGCTGTCGAGATCGGCAAAATCATAGACGGCGCGGAAACCTGCCGCATGGATATTGGCGAAGGGCCGCGCGCCGCTGCCTCGATATTGCCCGCGGTTCAGCGTATGTATGCCGCCCGCCGATGGCGTTTCAAGGCTCAGCCAGTTTTTCAGGAAGGGCAAGCTGCCGCCCGGAATGTGGTTGTTGATCACGGGATGCGCCGCGCCCCAGGTCCAATCTTGAGGGTCTTCGCCATATGTCTCGCGCAGCCCCGCCATTGCCGCCTCAAAGGCCTTGCCGGTTTGGGCGGCGCAGCTTTCCGTTTCTTCCGTTTGCGTGTCATCGCACCAATGGGTATTGGGGCGTGTGCCTTCGAAGATGCTCAAGAGAAAATCCGAACGCGGGCTTTTGTAACTGTCAAAAGAGGCACCAAGCTCATCCGCCCAGAGTGTTTTCGGCAGCTCGTGCAGAAAGGCGGCATAGATGAGCGGGGCGGCTTTTTCCGCATCGAGGGAATGGTTCCAGGCGGCAAGCAGTTTGCCTTCCGCCGTTTCTTTTTGCGCCTCAGGCAAATGTTCCAGAAGAAGCGGCAGCACGCGGGCGGCAAAAAGCGAGAGATTATCCATCTGCATGTCGGCGAAATCCTGCGCGCTGAAATCGTCTCCCGCTTCCAGGAGTTCATAAATGCGAATGGCGCGGTAAGGCGCGTTCCAGTCGAGCGCGAGCTGATAGGGATAATTGTCGTCCACGATCTTGTGATTGGCGCTCGCGATGATGCCGCTTGCCGGATTGTAAAGCTGCGGCAGCGCGTCGAAGGGAATGATGCCCGTCCAGTCATTGTCGCGCAGCCAGCCTTCGGCGGGCATCAGCCCTTTCGTGCGGTGCGCCGGCCCGCGTAGCGGAATATGCGCCGGCGCGATGAAGCCGATATTCCCGTCAATATCGCCATAGACGATGGACTGCATGGGGCTGACATAGTCATCGCGCAGCGCCTCCAGGAAGCCGGTGAAATTTTCCGCCCGGCTCATCTTGTATCCTGCCGCGACCGTCAGATCGCCGGGCTCAAGCGCCGGCCAGGAAAGCGCGAGGACGTGACCTTCTTCGAGCGAGGGCGCGCCTGCCACGGTTTCCTCCGGCAGTACCGGGCCGTGCCGCGTCGCCCTGACGCTCAAGACTTCATCCGAGCCGAAGCGTACCTTGATGTGTTCCTCGCGCACCTTAAAGGCGGTAAAGCCATCGGGCGTTTCATATTCATCCGGGTTATCGGGATTGAGCCGCTCGATATAAAGGTCCTGGCTGTCGGGCCGCGTATTCGTAAGGCCCCAGGCGATGCGGTCGTTCCGGCCGAGCAGCACGCTTGGAATGCCGGGGATCGTCGCGCCCACAAGATTGCGGGTCTCACCCTCCACCGGGTTTTGCAGATGCACGAGATACCAGAGCGAGGGGGCGAGCATGCCAAGATGGGGATCATTGGCGAGCAGCGGCTTGCCGCTTTTCGTGTGCTCTCCGTTTACCACCCAATTATTGGAGGCGCCGATGGGGCCGAGATCGGGCCAGGCGCGCGCGGTCTTGGTCAGCGGCGCTTTTTGGAAAAGCTTGCCGAGTTCGCCGACGAGAAAAGGGGCGAGTTCTTCTTCGACGCCGAAAAATTCCTGAAAGCTTGTCGGCGGCAAATCGCGGGCGAGCCGCGCGCGGGCAATTTCATCGAAGGCATTGGCCGAAAGGCCGAGCTCCAGCATTTTCACCATGACGAGCGAGTGGCGCGGTTCCCAGGGTTCGGGCTCATGAAAGAGCAGCTGGAATTCGAGCGGCAGCGGTTTGTCCCGCCCGCTCATGGAGGCGTTCACGCCCGCGGCATAGGCATCGAGGAGTTCCTTCATCCTGCCGGGCAGGGCGGCGTAGGTATCGTCCGCCAGATGGGCAAAGCCGAGGGTGCGGAAAAACCGGTCGATGGAAAGGGCGGGCGGGCCGAAGACTTCCGCAAGCCGTCCGGTGCCCACCCGGCGCAGCAGCTCCATCTGCCAGAGCCGGTCCTGGCCGTGGGCATAACCCAGGGCAAAGAGCGCATCTTTTTCGCTTTGCGCTTCGATATGCGGGACGGCGTTTTTATCCCGCAGGATTGTGACGGGCGCACTCAATGTCACGCCGCTGCCAAGGGGAGATGCTATTTCTTTTTCACCTTGAATTTGCGGGGCGGCATGGCGGGCGGCGGAAAACCGGTCGAGCAGGAGAAGGGCGATGAGGGCAAACGCGCCCGCAAACACGATGCCGGTCCATTTGGCCGCTTTCTTCACGCGTTTCATGTTTCCTCTCCCCCCAAGGCTGGCTCAAACGGCTCGCTCACGAGATTGGCTCACAGGGCCGGTTTTGGTTTTTGCCCGCTCCCTCTATACCATGGCCGCAAAAGGCGGGGATAAGTCCCACGGCAAAATGGGACGCCGCCATGACAGATGAGAAATAGTGAGGATCTGATGGGTGTAAAGGCGGCGTTTATCGGGCTTGGCGTGATGGGCTATCCCATGGCTGGCCATCTGCAAAAGGCCGGGCACACGGTCACGGTCTATAACCGCACCGGCGCAAAAGCTGAGGCTTGGAGCAAGGCATTCGGCGGCAAGAATGCCCCGAGCCCGGCGCGGGCGGCGGAAGGAGCCGATTTCGTTTTCACCTGCGTCGGCAATGACGATGATCTGCGCGCGGTCACGCTCGGCCCGGAAGGCGCTTTCGAGGGTATGAAAAGCGGCGCGATTTTCGTCGATCACACCACGGCTTCGGCAATCGTCGCCCGGGAAATTTACGGCGCGGCCATCGCCAAAGGCATCGGCGCCATCGATGCGCCGATTTCCGGCGGCCAAGCCGGGGCGGAAAACGGGGTCCTGACGGTGATGTGCGGCGGCGGCGAAGCGGATTTCGAAAAAGCCGCCCCGGTGATCGATGCCTATGCCCGCTCGGTCAAACTTCTCGGCGGCCCCGGCGCGGGGCAGCTCACCAAAATGGTCAATCAGATCTGTATCGCCGGGCTCGTGCAGGGACTTTCGGAAGGCATTCATTTCGCCAAACAGGCCGGCCTGGACCCTGCCGCCGTTATCGACGTTATTTCAAAAGGCGCCGCCCAGTCCTGGCAGATGGAGAACCGCTATCAAACCATGATCGAGGGCACATTCGATTTCGGCTTCGCGGTCGATTGGATGCGCAAGGACCTTTCGATTTGCCTGGAAGAAGCGCGGCGCAACGGCTCGCATTTGCCGGTCGCAGCTCTTGTAGATCAGTTTTATTCGGAAGTGCAGCAAATGGGCGGCGGGCGCTGGGATACATCGAGCCTCATCGCGCGCCTTGAAAAATAAAACGAACTTGAACGGGAGAAACGCCGATGAAAGCCCGCAGCTTTCCCTCCGTCGCCTCGATCATCGAGCGGCTCAATCCGTCCTACCCGGTGTTCATCGTCTGGCCGGAGGTGTTGAGGGAAAAGGCGCGGCTCTTCGTCGAGCATTTTTCCGGCGACGTTCTTTATGCGGTCAAATGCAATCCCCATCCCTTCGTGTTGAAAGCGCTCAGCGAAGGCGGCATCACTTCTTATGACACAGCCTCGCTGCCGGAGATCGCGGCGGTGCGCGAGCTGCTTCCCGATGCCGATTGTTATTTCAATCACCCGGTAAAAGGGCGCGGGGCGATCGACTCCGCTGCCGATGTTTACGGCATTACGGATTTCGTCGTCGATCATGAAGTGGAGATCGACAAGATCGAGGAAATCGCCGGGCGCGATGTCACGGTTGCTGTGCGTTTTGAAACGGATGGCAAGGGCGCCGTCTATAATCTTTCGAGCAAGTTCGGCGCACCGCCGGAAGAAGCCGTGCGGCTTCTCAAGATCGTCCATGAGCGGGGCATGCGCGCCGGGCTCACCTTTCATGTCGGCAGCCAGTGTCTCGATCCGGATGCCTATCGCAGCGCTTTGAAACGCGCCGTCGAGATCATGGAAAAGGCGGATGTGCCGCTTCAGTTCCTCGACATCGGCGGCGGCTTCCCCGCGCCTTATGCGGGCGTGCATGTGGATCTTGAAGCGATGCTGGCCGATATCGCCGCTGCCGTGAAAGAACTCGGCATCACGCTGCCGCTCCTTTGCGAGCCGGGCCGCGCGCTCGTCGCCGATGGCTGCTCGCTGCTCTTGCAGGTGCATCTTCGGAAAGGTGATGCGATTTATGTGAATGAGGGGATTTACGGTTGTCTCTCGGAGGTCAATATCGGCAATTTCGTCATGCCGGCCCGCGCTTTCGGCAAGGGCGGGCGGGCGCTGACCGGCGCGCCGAAAGCCTTCCGCGTGTTCGGGCCGACCTGCGACAGTCTTGATGTGATGGACGGGCCTTTCCTCGTGCCGGACGATATCGAGGAAGGCGACTGGATCGAGGTCGGGCTGATGGGCGCATATTCGCTAGCGCTGGCCACGGGCTTCAACGGCTTCGTCACCGACACGGTGCTGCGCGTCGACGGGCGCCCGCATTGGCTTGAAGAGGCCATGCCGCTTGCCGAGGCGGAGACGCTGTCGGCGTGAGGGACGTGTGCTACGCTCACGCACTCTCACCTGGCGCATAGTCAGTGTGGACCCCGGCACGGGGGCCGGGGTGACAACCTGAGTAAGTTGCAGAGCAATGCCTTACACCAGTCACCAGATGTCACCCCGGGCTTGACCCGGGGTCCAAGCAGCCTCACACCACGCCGCAGATATAGGTGGGCGTCAGCGCTGCAGCAGCTCCGCCGCTTCCTTCGCGAAATAGGTGAGCACCCCGTCGCCGCCGGCGCGTTTGAAACCGAGCAGGCTTTCCAGGATGACGCGCTCGCGGTCGAGCCAGCCCTGGTCGCAGGCTCCGGCCAGCATCGAGTATTCGCCGGACACCTGATAGGCGAAAGTCGGGACGGCGAAGGCCTGCTTCACTTTCGTCACGATGTCGAGATAGGGCATGCCCGGCTTGACCATGACCATGTCCGCGCCCTCGGCAATGTCGAGGCCGACTTCGCGCAGCGCTTCGTCGGAATTCGCTGCGTCCATTTGGTAGGTGCGCTTGTCGCCTTTGAGGGCGGCGGTCGAGCCGATGGCGTCCCGGAAAGGGCCATAGAAGGCGGAGGCGTATTTCGCCGCATAGGCCATGATCTGCGTGTCCTGGTGCCCGGCGCTTTCCAGCGCGGCGCGGATGGCGCCGATGCGCCCGTCCATCATGTCGGAGGGGGCGATGATGTCGCAGCCGGCGTCCACCTGGATCAGTGCCTGGCGCACCAGCACTTCAACGGTTTCATCGTTGAGGATGATGCCGTCCTTCAAAAGCCCGTCATGACCGTGGCTCGTATAAGGATCGAGCGCCACATCGCAGAGGATACCGACCTCCGGCACGGCCTTTTTGACGGCCCGTACCGTGCGGCAGACGAGATTGTTCTCATCGGTCGCCAGCGTGCCCGTCTCGTTCCGGCTTGTGCCGTCGGTGTAAGGAAAGAGCGCGATCACGGGAATGCCGAGTTTGGCGGCTTCCTCCGCCGCCTTCACTGCCTCACCGATGCCCAGCCGGTCTACCCCCGGCATGGAGGCGATGGGGCTGCGGCCCGGCTCTTCCTGCAGGAAAAGCGGCCAGATCAGATCATTGACCGAAAGAGTGTTCTCGGCGACGAGACGCCGCGCCCAGTCCGCCTTGCGGTTCCGGCGCATGCGGGTTCCCGGAAAAGCCGCGCCCGAAGACGCAGGGGAACCGAAGGATGGCGGGTTCTTTGTCATGGAGCATCTCATATCCCGGTCAAGAGGCGGTTGCAATGCCGCTCGAAGCCGCGTTATCACCCTTTGCAAACGGGCTCGGCTTCCTGCAAGGCCGGTTCAGAACCCGCCCAAGAACCCGTTATGGGAGGATCGTCATGCAATTCGAGCTCGATGAACAGCAGCGCGCCATTCAGGATATGGCGGCGCAATTTGCCGCCGATAAATTGGCCCCCCATGCCGCCGAATGGGACAGAACCTCGCATTTTCCCGTGGATGTGATGCGCGAGGCGGCGGGCCTCGGCTTTGCCGGGATTTACGTGCGCGAGGATGTGGGGGGCTCGGCGCTCACCCGGCTCGATGCGGCGCTGATCTTCGAGGCGCTGTCGCGGGGCTGCACTTCCACGGCGTCTTTCATCTCGATCCATAATATGGCGTCCTGGATGATCGACACCTACGGGACGGAAGAGCAGCGCCAGAAATACCTGCCCGATCTCACCTCCATGAAAAAGATCGCAAGCTACTGCCTGACGGAGCCGGGCTCGGGCTCGGATGCGGCCTCGCTGCGCACCAAGGCGGTGAAGGAGGGGGACGAATACGTTCTCAATGGCGGCAAGGCTTTCATTTCCGGCGCCGGTGTTTCGGACATTTATGTCTGCATGGTGCGAACGGGCGGCGAAGGCGCGAAGGGCATATCCTGCCTGATCATCGAAAAGGACATGCCGGGCGTTTCCTTCGGCGCGGACGAAAAGAAGATGGGCTGGAAAAGCCAGCCGACGCGGCAGGTGATTTTCGAGGATGCGCGCGTGCCCGCGGCCAATCTTCTGGGCGCGGAAGACCAGGGGTTCAAGATCGCCATGAGCGGGCTCGATGGGGGCCGGCTGAATATCGGCGCCTGTTCTCTCGGCACGGCGCGCGGGGCGCTTGAAACGGCACGTACCTATATGAAGGAGCGCGAGCAGTTCGGCCGCCCGCTTGCCGATTTTCAGGCCTTGCAGTTCAAACTTGCCGATATGGCGACGGAGCTGGAAGCCGCCCGGCTTCTGCTTCTCCAAGCCGCCGTCAAGGTGGATGCGAAGACGCATGACGCCACGATGTTCGCGGCCATGGCTAAGCGTTTTGCTACGGACACGGGTTTCCGTGTGGCGAACGAGGCGCTGCAGATCCATGGCGGCTATGGCTATCTGAACGATTACCCGCTGGAGCGGCATGTGCGCGACCTACGCGTCCATCAGATCCTCGAGGGCACGAATGAGATCATGCGCGTCATCATCGCGCGCGAACTATTGAAGGAGTAAGGCTTCTCATGAGTGAGGAAGAAGTCCTGTTCGAGCGCGAAGGCGCTGCCGGGTTTGTGACGCTGAACCGGCCGAAGGCGCTGAACGCGCTGACGCTTGCCATGGTGCGCGCGCTGCATCCTCAGCTTGAGGCCTGGGCGGCGGACGAGGCCGTCTCTTGCGTTGTGGTGCAAGGGGCAGGCGAGAAAGCTTTTTGCGCGGGCGGGGACATTCGCGCGCTGCATGATTGGGGCAAAGCGAAAGACCGCACACAGATTGATTTTTACCGGGAAGAGTACCGGCTCAACCGCTTCATCAAAAAATATCCCAAGCCTTATGTGGCGCTAATCGACGGGATCGATATGGGCGGCGGCGTCGGCCTTTCCATCCACGGCGCGCACCGGGTGGTGAGCGAGCGCACGCTTTTTGCGATGCCGGAAACGGGGATCGGCCTTTTTCCGGATGTGGGCGGGACCTATTTCCTGCCGCGCTGCCCCGGTGAGGTCGGCATGTATCTGGCGCTGACCGGCGCGCGGCTGAAAGCGGCGGACTGTCTTTATGCCGGCCTTGCCGATGCGTTCGTGCCGTCCGAAAAACTGGAAGAATTGAAGGCCGCGCTCGCCAAGGGCGATGCGGCGCCGGGCGAGGTCGTGGCGCGTTTCAGCGAACCTGCAGGAGGTGCGCCGCTTGCCGAAGTGCGCGCGGCGATTGACACGCATTTTGCCGGGGAAAGCGTCGAGGAAATTCTCGCCTCCCTCGATGCGGCGGGCAGCGACTGGGCGCAGGAGACGGCGAAGACCATCCGCGCCAAGAGCCCGCTTTCAACCAAAGTTGCCTTTGCACAGGTACGTGCCGGCGCGAAACTCGATTTCGACGCCGCTATGCAGCTTGAGTTCCGCCTGACGAACCGCTTCATGGCGGGGCATGATTTTTACGAAGGGGTGCGGGCGGTCGTGATCGACAAGGATCAGGCGCCGAAATGGGACCCGGCCACGCTGGAGGGTGTCAGCGATGAGATGGTGCGGGCATATTTCGCGGATCTGGGTGCGGACGAGCTGACGTTTTAAGGTGACGCGGCTGGCTATCAATCACCGTTATGCTCCGGTCAGGCCGCGCAAAACGGAACAATAGGAAGCGGGAGGAAGAGATGACGGCGATCGGCTTTATCGGGCTTGGAAATATGGGCGGGCCCATGGCGCTCAATCTGGTCAAGGCGGGCCATGAGCTGACCGTCTTCGATCTCTCCAAAGAAGCTGTGGACACGCTGGTGGCGGCGGGTGCGAAAGCGGCGGCGACGGCGGGCGATGCCGCCAAAGGCGCGGAGGCCGTGGTGACGATGCTGCCTGCGGGCCCCCATGTCGAAAGCGTTTATCTCGGCAAGGACGGGCTTCTGGCCCAAGCCGGGAAAGGCACGCTCTTCATCGATTCCTCGACCATCGATGTACCGACCGCGCGCAAGGTGATCGGCCTTGCCCGCGAGGCCGGGATGGAAATGGTGGACGCCCCCGTTTCGGGCGGCGTCGGCGGGGCGCAGGCCGGCACGCTCACCTTCATGGTCGGCGGGGAGAAAGCTGCTTTCGATCAGGCCAAGCCCTTGCTCGACATCATGGGCAAGAATGTGTTCCACGCAGGCGCCGCGGGAAACGGCCAGGTTGCCAAGGTCTGCAACAATATGCTGCTCGGCATTTCCATGATCGGCACGAGCGAGGCATTTTTGCTGGCCGAAAAGCTGGGCCTGGATGCGCAGACGCTGTTCGATATTTCCTCGACCGCGTCCGGCCAGTGCTGGTCCATGACCTCTTACTGCCCGGTGCCGGGGCCGGTGCCCGCATCGCCCGCCAATAATGATTACAAGCCCGGCTTCACCGCGGCGATGATGCTGAAGGATTTGCGCCTTGCGCAGGAGGCCGCGCAGAGTGCCCATGCCGCAACTCCGCTCGGCGCCATGGCCGCCTCGCTTTATGCGATGGTCGAAGCCTCGGGGCAGGACAGCATCGACTTTTCCGGAATCATCAAATTGCTGCGCGGTGAACTTTAAGGTTTTCCATTAAAGCCCGCGCCGCGCTGCTGTGCCGAACTGGGGCAGCTGCGGGCGGGCGGCGGCCCTTTGTTTAGCCGGTATTAAGCATGGCCGCATGTCTTTGCGGGCCGCCCGCGCAGAATTGCGAAATTTATATCAGAAATCGCTGCAAATTTTTGCGAAAGGCAAAATGCGAACATTTGCTTTAAGGGCTCATTAGTCCAGCTCTCTTAAGCTCTTGTCCATGGCAGACGTACGTCCCGGGCACTGCTTATCTGTGCAAAAGGGGGGTGTGCGGGGATAAGTAGTTTGAGGATTAGATGATGCATTCGATGAGCAGCAACGCGGCAGAAGCCACGGCGGGCAATGAGGCCACCGAAAGCCATGACGTCTATCTCAAATCGTTGACGCTTGTAGAGCGGCTTCACCGCCGTCTTCTGGATGTGATCAAGGATGAATTGGACCGGATGGGCAACACGGAAATCAACAGCGTCCAAGCGCTCTTGATTTTCAACATTGGCAACCAGGAAATGACGGCGGGCGAACTGCGCACGCGCGGCCACTATCTCGGGTCCAACGTCTCCTACAATTTGAAGAAGCTGGTCGAGGCCGGTTACATCAACCACCAGCGCTCCGATCAGGACCGCCGCTCGGTGCGTGTGAAGCTGACCGAAATGGGCCACGAAATCCGCGAAGTCGTGGAAGCGCTCTACGACCGCCATTGGCAGCAGCTCGAACAGGTTGCGGATATCCGCATGGACGAGCTGGAAATGCTGAACTCGACACTGTTTAAGCTTGAACGCTTCTGGACGGATCAGATCCGCTTCCGCCTCTAAGTACTGCGTTTATCGGCGTTCGAGATTTTGTGCCGTTTCCTCCAGCCTGGAGGGAGCGGCACAAATGCATTTACACGGGTCTTATAGTCTTCATAGTCCGGGCGCCGCTTGGCGATGGTCTTTTCCAACAGCCGCACGCCCGAGACCCGGAGCAGAAGGAAAGTCATGAGCACCGGCGCGAAGAATGCCCAGCGCGCCGCTTCCGTTTCCGCCGCCAGCAGGAAAAGCCCCCACCAGAGCATCGCATTGCCGAAATAATTCGGATGGCGGCTCCAGCCCCAAAGCCCCCGGTCCATCACCTTTCCCTCGTTTTCAGGATTGGCCTTGAACGCATGTAATTGCGCATCCGCTGCCGCCTCGAGCGCGAAGCCGAGGAGAAAGAGCGCGGTGCCCAAAATGCCGAACAGCCCGAGCGGGGGGCTGGGCACGGTGAGAAGGGCCAATTGCAGCGGCAGGGCGATCAGCCACATGAGCGCGGCTTGCAGGCCGAAAACCGTGTAAAGGCTCACCCGGCCAAAGCGGCCTGCGTGATGGGCGCGCATGGCGGCATAGCGCCTGTCTTCTTCGCCGTGAGCAAGCCAGCGTCCGGCCAGATAGAAGCCGAGGCGGATTGCCCAAAAGCTCGTCAGGAAAACCAGCAGCAAAGTGAAAGGGGTGATGTTGCGCGTGAGAATTAGCAGCGTCCACAGAATGACGGCAAAGCCCGGTGCCCAGAAGGCGTCCACCATGCTCACGTCGCGCCGCTTCAGGCTCCACAGCCAGATGGCCGCCATCAGCGCGGCAACCGTCAGGGCGCTCGCCAGAAGGTAGAGCGGCCAGGAGGCCATGAGGCGGGGCTCGATCAGGGTAAAGGGTGTGCTTTCCATGGTGAGTCCGGAGTTTGGCTGAAATCTTTGCGTTTGGCATCTGCCTTGCTGCGTGAAGCCCAAGAGGCGCGGGTTACCGCCGAAAGTGAGGCTTTCTGTCTCATTTAAGGTCATTTAGGCCGAATCGGTTTGACTTCCGCGCCCCGTTAACGGACCGTTAACTCCTTGGGCAAGGTGGGCAATCGTGAAGGATCTGGGAGCTTGGGGGCATAAGCGGCAGGGCGCGGCGCGGTTTTCCGCGCGCGTGGCCATTTTGCTATGCGCCGCAGCTTTCTCGTTCGCCTCGCTCCCGGCGAAAGCCGCCAATGAGGCCTTCGACCCCTGGAAATTGCAATGGGTGGACCCCTGGGCGACCTCTTCGCAAGCGGAGGTAACGGAGAGCCGGGTCAGCCGCTCGACCATCCCGACGCTGGGTGATGCCGGTTTCTGGCCGCTGCTGCGCGCCATGTCCATGTATGAGCAGATTCAGGAATGGGGCGGCTGGAAGCCCATTCCCAATGGCGAGAAGATCGAAAAAGGCATGCGCGATCCGCGCCTCGCGCTGATCCGGGAGCGGCTGGTGGCGACGGGCGATCTGGCGGCCTCCGGCGGCGATCCCAATGTCTACGATGAGAGCGTTTTCGATGCGGTGCGCCGCTTTCAAAGCCGCCATGGGCTGACGCCGGACGGCATTATCGGCACGCGCACGCTTGCCGCCATGAATGTGCCGGTGGAAACGCGGATCAAGCAGCTTGCCGTCAACCTGAAACGCCTCAACGAGCAATCGGCCACGCTCGGCCGGCGCTATGTTTTCGTGAATATTGCAGGCCAGGAAGTCGAAGCCGTCTCGGACGGGCGCGTCGAGCTGCGCCGCCGCGTCATTGTCGGCAAGACCGACCGGCAGACGCCGGAATATGAAAGCAAGATCACCTTCATCGCCTTCAATCCTTATTGGAACGTGCCGCAAAGCATCGCCAAGAAAGACATTATCCCGAAGGCAATCCGCGATCCGGGCTATCTGAAACGCATGGGCATCCGCGTGCTGTCCGATTACGGGCCCAATCCGCGCGAGCTTAATCCTTACAATGTGGACTGGTCTTCGCCCGCCGCCGAGCGTCTGCGTCTGCGCCAGGACCCGAGCCGGCGCAATTCGCTGGGCACGGTGAAAATTCATTTCCCGAACCCGCATGCCGTTTATCTGCACGACACGCCCTCCAAGAGCCTTTTCGGGCGCAATGCGCGCGCTTATTCCTCCGGCTGTGTGCGGGTGGATAAGGTGCATGATCTGGTTGCCTGGCTGCTTGAGGAGACAGAGGGCTGGGACCGGCGCAAGGTGGACAGCACCGTTGCCTCCGGCAACCGCATGGATGTGGCTTTGGGGGAGCCCGTGCCGGTCTATCTTCTTTATCTGACCGCCTGGGTGAGCGCGGACGGCGTGGTGAATTTCCGCGACGATATTTACAGCCTCGACAAACGCGTGCGCACCACTTCTCTCACAGAGTAGGCATCATCCGACGCCGCAGCGCCGCCATTCATTTCCGGCTTGGCGCGGCGAGGGCGCGGGCCTAGTTTCTAAGCCGGTTCCAGGCAGGGAGGGAGCATGCGGCCAGCGAAATTTCCATATCTTGAATCGAACGGCCTTTTGGCCTTTGCCCACCGGGGCGGGGCGAATGTGCATCCGGAAAACACCATGCCGGCCTTCGAGCATGCGATCTCGCTCGGCTATCGTTATATCGAAACGGATGTTCATGCGACCAAGGACGGCGTGCTGCTTGCCTTTCACGATGACAGGCTCGACCGGGTGACGGACAAGACCGGTATCATCGCTGAAATGACCTATGACGAGGTGCGCGGCGCCAAGGTGGAAGGCAAAGAACCGATCCCGCTCATGGCAGATCTTCTGAGCGCTTTTCCGGCTGTAAAAATCAATATCGATCCGAAGGCGGATAATGCGGTCGCCCCGCTCATCGACGTGCTCAAGGAGGCCCGGGCGACGGAGCGGGTGGGGATCGGCTCATTTTCCGATGCCCGGCTTGCCGCCATGCGCGCGGCGCTCGGCCCGGGGCTGTGCACGAGCATGGGCCCCATCGCCGCAACGCGGCTGAGACTTGGAAGCTTTCTCGGCCCGTTCAAAGGCTTGCTCGGCGGCTTTGCGGCAGGCTGCGCCCAATTGCCGGTTTACCAGTCCGGATTGCGGCTAATCGACCGGCGGATGGTCGATCATGCCCATGCGCTGGGGCTGCAAATCCATGTCTGGACCATCGATGACCCGGCAGAAATGCACCGGTTGATCGATTTGGGCGTGGACGGGCTGATGACCGACGAGCCGGAGGTGCTGAAATCGGTTCTGGAAGCGCGGGGCCTATGGGAGTAAAAAGAGCTAAGTGACTGTCCGGCTGCGACAATTCGCGGCTGGCCAGACTCAGGTCCGGCGGCCTTAATGGCCGCGGCCGCTGCGCCCTCGGGCCCCCGCGTTAAGCACCATTCAATCTGGATGCGGGAAACTGAGGGCACGCGGCGGGCCAGGCCGGAAACGGCCGGGACCGGAGTACGACATAGAGGACCGACGTTATGGATTATGAGGGCTTGCTCTGCGATGCGCTGAACACCGTCAAGCGGGAAGGGCGCTACCGTGTGTTTGCCGATCTTCTGCGCCATCGCGGCTCGTTTCCGCGCGCCACGCTGCATACGGATGAGGGCAAGCGCGATATCGTCGTCTGGTGCTCGAACGATTATCTGGGCATGGGCCAGCACCCGGTGGTGCTCGATGCCATGAAGGATGCGCTCGACAAGCACGGCGCCGGCTCCGGCGGCACCCGCAACATTGCCGGCACGACCCATTACCACGTCGAACTGGAAAAAGAGCTGGCCTCGCTGCACCAGAAGGAAGCGGCGCTGCTTTTCACCTCCGGCTACAACGCCAATGACGCGACGCTCGCCACGCTCTCGAAAGTCTTCGGCGACTGCCTGATCATTTCCGACGAGATGAACCATGCCTCGATGATCGAGGGTATCCGGCGCGGTAAGGGGCCGAAGCGGGTTTGGCGGCATAATGATCTCGGCCATCTGGAAGAGCTGCTCTCGCAAGCGGACCCCAATCAGGCGAAGATCGTCGCCTTCGAATCCGTTTATTCCATGGATGGCGATATTGCGCCGATCGGTGAGATTTGCGATCTCGCGCGCAAATACAATGCGCTGACCTATCTCGATGAAGTGCATGCGGTCGGCCTTTACGGGCGGCATGGCGGCGGCGTTGCCGAGCGGGACGGGGTACTCGACAAGGTGGATATTATCGAAGGCACGCTGGCCAAAGGGTTCGGCGTGATGGGCGGCTATATCGCGGCAAGCTCCGTACTGGTGGATGTGGTGCGCTCCTATGCGCCGGGCTTCATCTTCTCCACGTCGCTGGCGCCCACCATTGCGGCAGGCGTTCTGGCGAGCGTGCGGCATTTGAAGCGCGACAACAATATTCGCGGCCAGCATCAGGAACGTTCAGCAAAGCTGAAGCGCATGCTGGCGGATCGCGGGCTGCCGGTTCTGATGTGCGAAAGTCATATCGTCCCGGTGATGGTGTGGGACCCGGTCCTGTGCAAGGAAGTCGCGGACGAATTGCTCGACACTTACGGCATGTATGTGCAGCCGATCAATTATCCGACCGTGCCGCGCGGCACGGAGCGGCTGCGCTTCACGCCCTCGCCTTATCACACCGATGAGATGATGGAAGCTCTTGTGGATGCGCTGGACAAGGTCTGGACCCAGCGCAACTTGAAGCGTGCCGCCTGATCGCAGCGGCAAGGGCCGCCCCGGCGAAGCCTCTGGAGGCAGCCGGGAGGTTTATCTTGAAGTCCATCCCGCGTCGGGCGGTTTTGTGAAGGTCTGCGCCATCGATGCGGAAACGGGGCTGGAAGTTTCCATCGTCGGCTCGTCGAAAGCGCCGCAAGCGGAACTCGAACGCGTGGCGATCAACAAGCTGCGCTATGTAATGGAACGGGACGCCAAATCCAAAAAAGATAAACCGTCTAAAGAT
Source organism: Tepidicaulis marinus (assembly GCF_000739695.1). GTDB lineage: Bacteria > Pseudomonadota > Alphaproteobacteria > Parvibaculales > Parvibaculaceae > Tepidicaulis > Tepidicaulis marinus. Next base: position 206,671 of record NZ_BBIO01000002.1, on the reverse strand, counting down.
AAACCGTCTTCAGGCGGGGATGATGGTGGCGGTATTCTTATCTAGACTGGATCGAAGAGGTGGGCAGGCAGGCGGGCTTAGTCAGCGTTTGCGCCGGCCGCTGCTGGCTGCCTGGCCGAGGCCGATTTCCTTGGCAAGCTGCGAGCGCTGGGCGGCGTAATTCGGCGCCACCATGGGATAGTCTGCCGGCAGGTTCCAACGTGCGCGGTATTCTTCCGGCGACATGTTGTACCGTGAGCGCAAATAGCGCTTGAGCATTTTCAACCGCTTGCCGTCTTCCAAACAAATTAGATATTCGGGCGTGATCGACTTCTTTACGGGTACCGCAGGATCGAGTTCCGTCTTGCCGATTTCCGTATTGCCGCCCAAAGACAGCAATGTGTCGTGCATCGTCTTGATCATTGCCGGCAATTCGGCGGCGGCGACGGCGTTATTGCTGACATAGGCGGAAACGATTTCCGATGCCAACTCCAAAGCTTCAGCCCGCGATATGCCCTGGTGGTCTGTTTTGCTGGTCATCTGTGGGCCTTGCGCGACACGTCAATAAACTTAATTACCATTAGCGGATGCGATTTATGAACAAGGATGAAGGAAAAATCAAGTAGAACGACAGATTTTCCATTGCATGCCACTCATTAAATACAGCAACGTCAGATCAATTTATGGTTAATTGCCCCAAACTGTAGAGATTGTTCACAAAATTGGAAACAGAAAACAAACAACAAACGGTGTGTTTTCTTGGAATGTCTTCCTATTTTACAAAGCAGTTGGGTAATGGAGGCTTCCTCATCAAGTCTTTAGCTGCGCGCTTGGCGGGCATGGGCGCATATGCTAAGAGGCCAGAATATTGGGCCCGGAAGATACAAGATATGGTAGCTATCTTCCGGTAGAGGCCCTTGCGTCTTCCTTTGGTATCAAGAGGTCAGATCATGGCGGTGAGCGACGCGGCATCCGGTAGCGCGACGACGGCGTTTTTTACTCAAGGGCTCGCGGAGCGGGACCCTGAAATCCTGGATGCGATCGAGCAGGAGCTGCGCCGGCAGCGCGAGCAGATCGAACTGATTGCCTCGGAGAACATCGTCTCGCAGGCCGTGCTCGAAGCCCAGGGCTCGATCATGACCAACAAATATGCCGAAGGCTATCCGGGCAAGCGCTATTACGGCGGCTGCGAGTTCGTTGATGTGGCCGAAAAGCTGGCCATCGACCGCGCCAAGAAACTATTCGACTGCGCCTATGTCAACGTGCAGCCCAATTCCGGCTCCCAGGCCAATCAGGGCGCCATGATGGCGCTGATCAAGCCGGGCGATACGATTCTCGGCATGAGCCTTGCCGCGGGCGGTCACCTGACCCATGGCGCGCCACCGAACCAGTCCGGTAAATGGTTCAACGCCGTTCAATATGGCGTGCGCCAGCAGGACCACCTGATCGACATGGACGAGGTGGAAACCCTTGCGAAGCAGCACAAGCCGCAGCTCATTATTGCAGGCGGCTCGGCTTATCCGCGCGTTATCGACTTCAAGGCTTTCCGTGAAATCGCCGATTCCGTGGGCGCCTATCTCATGGTGGATATGGCGCATTTCGCCGGTCTCGTCGCAGGCGGGGCGCATCCAAGCCCGCTGCCATACGCCGATGTCGTCACCACGACGACGCACAAGACCCTGCGCGGCCCGCGCGGCGGCATGATCCTTTCCAACAATGAAGAGCTCGGCAAGAAGATCAATTCGGCGATCTTCCCCGGCATTCAAGGCGGCCCGCTCATGCATGTGATCGCGGGCAAGGCCGTGGCCTTCGGTGAAGCGCTGCAGCCCTCCTTCAAGCTTTATGCGCAGGCCGTGGTGGACAATGCCCGCGCGCTTGCCGCAACGCTTGCCTCAAACGGTGTGGATATCGTTTCCGGCGGCACCGACACGCATTTGATGCTGGTCGATCTGCGCCCGAAGAAACTCACCGGCAAGGTGGCGGAAGCCGCCCTTGAGCGCGCGCATATCACCTGCAACAAGAACGGCATTCCCTTCGATCCTGAAAAGCCGATGATCACCTCGGGCGTGCGGCTCGGCACACCGGCGGGCACGACGCGCGGTTTCGGTGTGGCGGAATTCAGGGAAGTGGGCGAGCTGATTTCAGAAGTACTCACGGGGCTGTCGGAAAATGGCGATGAGGGCAACGGCGCGGTCGAAGCCTCGGTGCGCGAACGCGTGCTCGGCCTGTGCCAGCGGTTTCCGATTTACTGATCACGCAGGATAGAAGGGGCAGCCGGCCGGGCCTCAGCCCGAGCTTGGGCCCGGTTGGAGGGGAAGAAAACCATGCGGTGTCCTTATTGCGGCAACGAAGACACTCAGGTGAAGGATTCCCGTCCGACGGAGGACAACAATGCCATAAGGCGGCGGCGCGCCTGCATGGCCTGCGGCGGCCGGTTTACGACGTTCGAGCGGGTGCAGCTGCGCGAGCTGACGATCATCAAGACCAATGGCCGCCGGGTTCCCTTCGACCGGGACAAGCTGATGCGCTCGGTGCAAATCGCCATGCGAAAAAGGCCGGTTGAGAGCGAACGGGTCGAGCGTATGGTGAGCGGGATCGTGCGGCGCTTGGAAAGCATGGGGGAATCCGACATTCCCTCCCAGGTGCTGGGCGAAATGGTGATGGAGGGGCTGCGGACCCTCGACGATGTGGCTTATGTGCGCTTTGCGTCCGTTTACCGGGATTTCCGCGAAGCCAAGGATTTTGAAGACGTTATTGGCGAGCTTTCCGGACCGGAAGATATTCCAGGCTGATCCGGCAAGGCTCCTTCGGCAAGAAGGCTGCAAAGGATTGGCATGAGCGGGCCGGACGACATCAGATACATGAAGCTGGCGCTGCATCTGGCGCAGCGGGGGCTGGGCCGTGTGGCGCCCAACCCGGCGGTCGGCTGCGTGCTGGTGGCGCCTGAGAGCGGGCGTATTCTGGCGCGCGGCTGGACGCAGCCGGGCGGGCGGCCCCATGCGGAAGTTCACGCGCTGAACAAAATTGGCGGCAAGGCGAAAGGCGCAACGGCTTATGTGACGCTCGAGCCCTGCGCCCATCACGGCAAGACGCCGCCTTGCGCCGAAGCCTTGATCGAGGCAGGCGTGACCCGCGTCGTCAGCGCCATGACGGACCCGGACCCGCGTGTTTCCGGCAAGGGGCACGAGATGCTCCGTAAAGCCGGGATCGAGGTGGTGGAAGGCGTTCTGGAAGAGGACGCCTATCACCTCAATGAAGGCTTCGTTCTGAAAGTGCGCGAAGGCCGCCCCCTGGTGATGCTGAAGCTGGCGAGCTCGCTCGATGGGCGCACCGCTACCCATGACGGGGAAAGCCAGTGGATCACGGGCGAGGCGGCGCGCAACCGCGGGCACCTGATGCGCGCGGAAGCCGATGCCATCATGATCGGCAGCGCGACGGCGATCGTCGACGATCCGACGCTGACGTGCCGCCTGCCGGGGCTTGGCCAGCACTCGCCGGTGCGCATCGTGGCCGACGGGCGGCTGCGTATGCAGCTCACCTCGAAACTGGTGCAGAGCGCGGCGAAAGTGCCGCTCTGGATTTTAACGCTGCCGGACGGGGATGAAGACCGGCGCGCGGCCTTTCTCGATTGCGGCGCGGAGCTGATCGAGGTGCCGCGCGGGCAGGGCGGGCTCATGGATATGAAAGCCGCCTTGCAGGAAATCGGCGCGCGGGGCATTACCCGCCTCATGGTGGAAGGCGGCTCGCGGCTTGCCTCTTCGCTGGTGCAAGCCGGGCTCGTCGACCGGATCGACTGGTTTCAGGCGCCCAAGCTCATTGGCGGGGACGGCTATCCCGCCCTTGCCGCGCTCGGTGTGCAGAAGATGGATGAGGCGCCGGTGCTGGAGCGGCGTCAGGTATTGGCGCTGGGCGAGGACTCGCTGCAGCGCTTCAGTTTCCGCCGGCAGGAGTAAGCATGTTCACAGGCATCATCACGGATATCGGGCGGCTGCGGTCGATGGAAAAGAGAGGCGACACGCGCCTTGTCATCGAAACGGCATATGATGCCGCTGGCATCGAGCTTGGCGCGTCCATCGCCTGTGACGGGGCGTGCTTGACCGTGATCGAGCGCGGCGCGCAGAACGGGCAGAACTGGTTCGCCGTCGAAGCCTCGCAGGAGACGTTGGACTGCACGACGCTCGGCACTTGGAAAGAAGGCCAGCGCATCAATCTGGAGCGCGCGCTGAAAGTCGGCGACGAGCTTGGCGGGCATATCGTTTCGGGCCATGTGGACGGCGTCGGCAAAATCCTCGACATCCGCCCGGAAGGGGATTCCGTGCGCTTTACTTTCGAAGCGCCGGAAGACCTTAAAAAATTCATTGCCGAAAAAGGCTCCGTCACCCTTAACGGCACCTCGCTGACCGTGAACGAGGTGAAAGGCAACCGCTTCGGCGTCAACATCATTCCCCACACCCAGGCCGTCACCACCTGGGGCACCGCAAAGGCGGGGGATGCAGTTAATCTTGAAATTGATATGCTGGCCCGCTATGTCGCCCGCCTAAGGCAAGAGGACTAAGATCTGTGTATAAGGAATTTCTATCGCCCATCGAAGACGTCATCGAAGACGCGCGGAATGGCAAAATGTTCATTCTCGTGGACGCCGAGGACCGGGAAAACGAGGGCGATCTCGTCATCCCCGCGCAGATGGCGACGCCCGAGGCGGTTAATTTCATGGCGAAATACGGCCGCGGCCTGATCTGTCTTTCCATGACGGGCGAGCGGGCCAAGCAGCTCAATCTGCAGCTGATGTCGAATACCAATCAGTCGCGCCATCAGACGGCTTTCACCGTCTCCATCGAAGCGCGCGAGGGCATTACGACCGGTATTTCCGCCCATGACCGCGCGCGTACGATTTCCGTCGCCATCGACCCGACGAAAGCCGAGCGCGATATCGTTTCGCCGGGCCACGTCTTCCCGCTGGTCGCCCGTGACGGCGGCGTTCTGGTGCGTGCCGGGCACACGGAAGCGGCGGTCGATATTGCCCGCCTGGCCGGGCTTTATCCGGCGGGCGTGATCTGCGAGATCATGAATGAAGACGGCACCATGGCGCGCCTGCCCGATCTCGTGCAGTTCGCGCAATTGCACGGGCTGAAGATCGCGACGATCGCCGATCTCATCGCCTACCGGCGCAAGCACGACAATCTCATTCACCGGGCCATCGAAACGGAAATCGACACGCGTTATGGCGGCAAGTTCGATCTCAAAGTCTATCTCAACACGGTGGAATATGCCGAGCATATCGCGCTGGTGAAGGGCGATATCTCGACGCCCGAACCCGTACTGGTGCGCATGCATGCGATCAATGTGTTCGACGACATGCTGGGCGCGGAAGGCAAGCTCAATACCCATGGGGGGCGGGCCGACCTTTTGCAAAATTCCATGCGCATCATCGAGGAAGAAGGGCGCGGCGTGATCGTGCTCATCCGCGACACGACGGCAACGGTCGTCTCGGATATGCTGCTGCATAAGGGCGATGATGACGGCCAGTCCATGCCGCGCCGGTTGCGCGAATATGGTGTGGGCGCGCAGATCCTGCTCGATCTGGGCATTCACAACATGGTGCTGCTTTCCGATACGACGCGCCAGGTAGTCGGCCTTGACGGCTACGATCTGCATATTGTCGGGCAGGAGCCGATCTCGGATAATCCGCGCCTTCAGAAGTCTTCGAAAAACAAAGCCGAGGCCACATCGTGAGCAAGTCTTCCCACATCCTCATCGTCGAAGCCCGTTTCTATGAGGACATTACCGACGAGCTGGCGCGGGGCGCGATTGCCGAAATCGAAAAGCGCGGCGGCACGTATGAGCGCATCGCGGTGCCGGGCGTGCTGGAAGTGCCGGGCGCGGTCAAATTCGCGCTCGATGCCATGTCGCGCCGGGTTATCGAAAAACCCTTCGACGGCTTCGTGGCGCTTGGCTGCGTGATCCGCGGCGAAACTACCCATTACGACACGGTATGCAATGAAAGCGCCCGCGCGTTGATGGACCTGACCATCGAGCATTCGCTGGCGCTCGGCAACGGCATTCAGACCGTGGAAAACGGTGATCAGGCCTGGGCCCGCGCCAAGGTGGACAAGAAGAACAAAGGCGGCGGGGCGGCGGCGGCTTGCCTCGACATGATCGAACTCAAAGGCAAGCTCGGCTTGCTGGGCGGGCGGTGAGCTGACGTGACGCCGCAAAAAAATACGCCCTCGGGAAAAACACGAGCCTCGCGCAGCGCGGCAAGGCTCGGCGCCGTGCAGGCGCTTTACCAGATGGATATGGTGGGCACCCCGCTCGACGATATCATCGAGGAATTCGCGCTGCACCGGCTCGGCCGCGAGATGGACGAGGAGGCGGACTATCTTCCCGCCCATGAAGCCCATTTCGAGGATCTGGTGCGCGGCGTGGTGCGCGAGCAACGCGCCATCGACCAGCGCATTCACGGCAATCTGGCCGCGGGCTGGAAGCTGGAGCGGATCGACAGCACGCTGCGTGCCATTTTACGCTCGGGCGTTTACGAGTTGCAGCGCTGCAAGGATGTGCCGGTCAAAGTCGTGATCACGGAATATATCGATATCGCCCATGCGTTTTTCGACGGCGAGGAGCCGAAAGTCGTGAACGCGCTGCTCGACAAGCTCGGCCGCGAATTGCGGGCGGGCGAATTCAGGAGCAATACCGGCGCCAATGGCAGGACAGGGTAACACCGGCGAGTTCGAGATTATCGAACGCTATTTCGCGCCTTTGGCCAAACGGACCGAAGGCGCGTTCGGCTTGAAGGACGATGCGGCGCTCTTTCAGCCACGGCCCGGCTACGATCTTGTCATGACCAAGGACGCCATTGTGGCGGGCGTTCATTTTCTTCCGGCGGACCCTTACGACCTCGTGGCGCAAAAGCTCGTGCGGGTCAATGTCTCCGACCTTGCGGCGAAAGGCGCCGAACCCAAAGCCTATCTGCTGGCGCTTGCCTGGCCGGAAGGCGTCGAGGAAAAAGACATCGCGCTCTTTGCGGCGGGGCTTCAAAAGGATCAGGACATTTACGGTCTGGAGCTTTTGGGCGGCGACACGGTGAAGACGCCGGGCCCTGCAACCTTCTCGCTCACCGCCATCGGCACTGTGCCTCATGGCGAATTCATCCGGCGCTCCGGGGCCAAGGCGGGCGATGCGGTTTATGTCACCGGCACGCTGGGCGATGCGGCGCTGGGGCTGAAACTTGCCAGGGGTGACATCGACCTGCTTTCCATAAGCGAGCGCCGCGCGCTCATTCAGCGTTACCGCCTGCCGCAGCCGCGCGTGGCGGTTGGCGCGGGGCTGAGGGGAATCGCCTCCGCCGGGCTCGATATTTCCGACGGCCTTGGCGCCGATCTGCTTCATCTTTGCAAGGCGAGCGGTCTGCGCGCCCGTATTTCCCAATCCGCCTTGCCGCTTTCAGCGCCCGCGCGTCAGTTGCTCAAGAAAGACGAAACGCTGTGGCCGTCGGTGCTGAATGGCGGCGATGATTATGAAATCGTCTTTGCAGCGCCGGGGGAGGCGGGGGTGAAGCTCGAACTTCTGGCCGGATCCACCGGCGTGCCGATCACGCGGATCGGCTATCTTGAAGCGGGCGAACCGGCTGTTCTTCTGGAAGATATGAGCGGGCGAACCGAACCGCTTGCCGAAAGCGGATACCGGCATTTTTGAGCCCTGAAGGCGGGCGAAGCCCTTTCAAGCTGCAAAACTGTTCCTGTTGCCACCTGCGGTCAGGTTTGGCATGGTCCTTTCCATTGTGAGGAGAGAGGGGGCGCAGACTGATTCTATATCCGTCTGCGATGCGTATTCCCCGTACAGTTATAGGCAACAATAAGGACAATCCTATGAGCACGGCTTTATGGGCTATCATCGGGTGCGGTGTCCTGGCCATCGTGTACGGCCTTTGGGCAATTCGTTCCGTGATGGCATCCGATCCTGGTAATGAACGGATGCAGGAAATCGCAGGCGCCATTCAGGAGGGCGCGTCTGCATATCTCAATCGTCAGTACACCACCATTGCCATGGTGGGTGTAGTGATCTTCGCGCTGGCTGCCTGGCAGCTTTCCTGGCTCGCCGCGATCGGCTTTGCCATTGGCGCTATTCTGTCGGGCGCTGCCGGTTATATCGGGATGCTCGTATCGGTCCGTGCCAATGTGCGCACCACGCAGGCGGCAAGCGTCTCATTGGCCGCAGGGCTTTCCGTCGCCTTCAAGTCGGGGGCTGTCACGGGTATGCTGGTGGCCGGGCTCGCGCTCTTGTCGGTTGCTGTCTATTACTCGGTGCTGACCGTGCATCTGGGCTTTGACCCGTCCAGCCGCGACGTGGTGGACGCGCTGGTGGCGCTCGGTTTCGGCGCCTCGCTGATTTCGATTTTCGCCCGTCTCGGCGGCGGTATCTTCACCAAGGGTGCGGATGTCGGCGGCGACCTTGTGGGTAAGGTGGAAGCGGGCATTCCCGAGGACGATCCGCGCAACCCGGCAACGATCGCCGATAACGTGGGCGACAATGTGGGCGACTGCGCCGGCATGGCCGCCGACTTGTTCGAGACCTATGCGGTGACGGTGGTGGCCACGATGGTGCTGGCTTCGATCTTCTTCGTCGGCGCGGGCGCCGGCGACATGATGGTCTATCCGCTGGCAATCGGCGGCACCTGCATCATCACCTCGATCATCGGTACGTTCTTCGTCCGTCTCGGCTCCAGCCAGAACATCATGGGCGCTCTTTATAAGGGCTTTGTGGCCTCTGCGGTTCTGTCGCTTGTGGCGCTTTATTTCATGACCGATCATCTGCTTGGGCTGGATACCGCGTTCGAGACCAGTACAGGCAACTTCACCGGCATGGATCTTTATATTTGCGGCATAGCCGGTCTGGTCATTACCGGCCTGATCATCTGGATCACGGAATATTATACGGGCGTGAATTTCCGTCCCGTCCGCTCCATCGCCAAGGCGTCGGAAACGGGCCATGGCACGAACGTCATTCAGGGGCTTGCCGTTTCCATGGAAGCCACTGCGCTTCCCGCGCTTGTCATCGTCGTGGGCATTATCGTGACCTACAGCCTTGCCGGTCTCTTCGGCATTGCGATTGCGGTGACGACGATGCTGGCGCTGGCAGGGATGGTCGTGGCGCTCGATGCCTTCGGTCCGGTGACGGACAATGCCGGCGGCATCGCGGAAATGGCGGAACTGCCGGAGGACGTGCGCAATACGACCGACGCGCTCGATGCCGTGGGCAACACCACGAAAGCCGTGACGAAAGGTTATGCTATCGGTTCGGCCGGTCTCGGCGCGCTGGTGCTTTTCGCCGCTTACACGCAGGACTTGACCTTCTTTACGGCTAGTCCGGAGCTTTATCCTTACTTCGCCGGGGTGGAAGCGAACTTCTCGCTCTCCAATCCTTACGTCGTGGTCGGGCTCTTTGTCGGCGGCCTCTTGCCCTATCTCTTCGGGGCCATGGGCATGATGGCGGTCGGCCGCGCGGGCGGCGCCATCGTGGAAGAAGTGCGGCGCCAGTTCCGCGAAAAGCCGGGCATCATGCAGGGCACGGAAAAGCCGGACTATAAGGCGGCCGTGGACCTTCTGACCAAAGCGGCGATCAAGGAAATGGTGGTGCCGTCCTTGCTGCCGGTACTCTCACCCATCGTGCTTTACTTTATCGTGCTGCAGATCGCGGATAAGTCCGCCGCCTTCTCGGCGCTCGGCGCGATGCTGCTCGGGGTGATCGTCACCGGTCTTTTCGTGGCGCTTTCCATGACCGCCGGGGGCGGGGCATGGGACAATGCCAAGAAATATATCGAAGACGGCAATCATGGCGGCAAGGGCTCGGACGCCCATAAAGCCGCGGTGACCGGCGATACGGTCGGCGATCCTTACAAGGATACGGCCGGTCCTGCCGTCAACCCGATGATCAAGATCACGAATATCGTGGCGCTGTTGCTGCTCGCCATTCTGGCGCACAGCTAATAGCGGATCATACGCAAACGAAACCCCGCGAAGGCAACTTCGCGGGGTTTTTCATGAGACGATTTTTATTTCACGGGCGTGCCGCAGGCGGGAAAGTTAGCGCCGCCGGCCTGGTGTGGGCACTGCGCCGCTGCCGCCGGGCCGGTTGAAGCGGCCAAGATTGCCGAAAATCTCGCCGAGGATGGTGAGCTGCTTGCCGCGGGTCGGGGTTTTGCGGTCCACCAGATTGATGATCCGCCCGTCTTCCAGCGTGTAATAGGCGACTTCCTCCACCGCTTCCTGATCGTCGAAATAAATGGCGACGACAGTACGGTCGATCTCCTCGGGTTCGTAGAAAAGGTACTTTTCCACCTTGGAGGAAATGTAGAACCAGGCCTCATTGTCCACGATGGCGGCTGTGGAAGGCGAGCCGAGCAGGGCTTCCACCTCTGCCTTGCTGTCGCCCGGCTGCAATTGCTCCAGATCCCCCGGCTCCGCCTTATAGCCGCGCTCCTCGATCACCGGAGAGCAGGCCGCGAGGCTAAAAGCCAGCGGCGCGGCAATAAGAAGCGGTGTCAAAATCTTCCGCCGCGCAGTGCGGCGAAGCGGGAGAAAAGCGGACTGCATCAGGCCTGAACTCCTTCGAATCTGCGGTTTGCGCCCTGTAAGGGCGGCCGCTGCCCCCGTTGACCTACCGGGAGCGGCGGCTAAATTCAACTTTTAACACGGGCTGGCGCCAAAAAGGCAGGCTCTTTCTTCCCGGCCCCGTCCGGTATAGAAGACGGGAGCGGCCAGGGGTACGGGCATGGCGCCGCTCATCCAGGCTGAGGACCATTCCTCCGCCGGATGCCCCGGTTCCCGATGATACCGGTTCCCCAATGCCCGGTTCCAAGGAGTATGCATGTTCTGGAAACGCTGGTTCAAACAGAACACGGACGAGCAAAGCGTCCATGAGCTTTATGCCGCCGCCGTGGCGCAGGCGCGCCAGCCCGGCTTCTACCGCGATTTTGCGGTGCCCGACACGCTGGACGGGCGCTTCGATATGATCGTGCTGCATGTCTTCTTGCTGGTGAACCGGCTGAGCGGCAAGGGCGAGGCCGCGGCACGCCAGGCGCAGGCGCTTTTCGATCTGCTCTTTGCCGATATGGACCAGTCCTTGCGCGAAATGGGCGTCGGCGATCTTTCCGTCGGTAAGAAAATCAAAACCATGGCCGCCGCCTTTTACGGGCGCAGCGCCGCTTACCGCGACGCGCTGAAAAGCGGTGATGAGGGCGCGCTGCGCGCCGCGCTGTCGCGCAACATTTTTCCCGAGGGCGGGGCGGACGAACGCCAGATCGGCGCGCTCGCCGCTTATGTGCGCCGGGTTTATGAGGGGCTCGAGACCCAGCCCATCGAAACGCTGATGACCGGCAAGGCCGATTTCGGCGCAGCGCCTTCCATGAGCGAGCCTTCCGTGAGAGAGGCAGCGCCGGAAGAGGCAAAGGAGACGCTATGAGCCGCGCGCCTGAATTCAGTTACCGCCTAGAGGTCCAGGATCTTCCCTCAAAAGGCGTGCGGGTGAAACTCGAGGCCGATGAGAAGGAGCGCGCCGCGCTTGCCAAACGCCTGGGGCTTGTCTCCCTCGACGCCTTCAAGGCCGAGGCCGAGGTGAAACCGTGGCGCAAAAGCGGCGTCTCCGTGCGCGGACATTTTACCGCCGAGGTGACGCAAAGCTGCGTGGTGACGCTGGAGCCTCTGCAAGATAGCGTCTCGGACAGTTTCGAAGCGTATTTTCTTCCCGAAAGCGATCTGACGCCGGTCAATCCGCAAGCCGAAATTCATGTCGATCTTGACGATGCGCATGATCCGGACCCGCTGGACGACGGGGGAATCGATGTGGGGGAGCTGGTGAGCGAGCATCTCAGCCTTGCCATCAATCCTTATCCGCGCAAGGGAGATGCGGAATTTAGTCCTGTTGTCGAAGATGACGGCAAAACGGATGGAAAACGCGAGGACAATCCCTTTGCGGTTCTTGGCAAGTTGCGCCGTCAAGACGATTAATCGAAAAAATTCAAGCATATAATACGGTTGAGTCTGGCCGGTGAGGGGTTATGTTCGGGGCGCCCGCGGCGCGCCTTGCGTCCGCCGGCACAGTTTTGAGGGGACGGAGGCAGAGCAACCGTGATGCGCGAAATAACCATCGCCCTGGACGGTATGGGAGGGGATAGCGGGCCCGAGGTCGTGATTGCAGGGGCCGAGGCCGCTCACATCCGCCATCCCAATATCCGCTTTTTGATTTTCGGGGACGAGGCGAAAATCAAGCCGTTGCTGGACGCCAATCCGCGCGTTGCCGGTGCAAGCGAGTTTGTGCACACCGAAGTCGCCGTGGGCATGGACGACAAGCCCTCCCAGGCGCTGCGGCGCGGGCGTAAAACCTCCAGTATGTGGATGGCGATCGACGCGGTGAAAACGGGCCGCGCGCAAGTGGCCGTCTCTGCCGGGAATACCGGCGCGCTGATGGCCATGGCCAAAGTGATTCTGCGCACCATGCCGAATATCGAGCGTCCTGCCATTGCCGGGCTCTGGCCGACGATCAAGGGCGAGAGCATCGTGCTCGATCTCGGCGCGACGATCGGCCCGGACGCCAAGCAGCTCGTGCAATTCGCGGTGATGGGAGAGGCTTATGCGCGCGTGATTTTCGGCGTGGAGCGGCCGACCGTCGGCTTGCTGAATATCGGCGAGGAAGAAGTCAAAGGCACGGAATCGGTGAAAGCTGCCGCGCAGATCCTCCGCAATCTGGAACTGCCCATCGATTTCCACGGTTTCGTGGAGGGCGATGATATCGGCAAGGGCACCGTCGATGTGGTGGTGACGGACGGGTTTACCGGCAATATCGCGCTGAAGACGGCGGAAGGCACGGCCCGGCAAGTGGCGCATTATCTGCGCGAGGGCATCGAGCGCTCCTTCTTCGCCAAGATCGGTTATCTCTTCGCCCATAGCGTCTTCCGCACGCTGCGCGACAAGATGGACCCGCGCAACGTCAATGGCGGCGTCTTTCTCGGGTTGAACGGGCTGGTTGTAAAGAGCCATGGCGGCACGGACGGGCTCGGCTTTGCCTCCGCCATCGATGTGGCGCTGGATGTAGCCGCCGCCGATCTCGTGCGGAAAATCGCGACGGATATGGATGTGCTGGTGCAGCTTGCCGGTGATTTGTCGGAAGCTGCCGAACGGGAAGAGGCCGCAGTATCGTGAGTGTCATTCGAAGTGTCGTTGCCGGGTGCGGGTCCTTTCTTCCCGAAAAGGTCCTGACCAACGCGGATCTCGCCAAAATGGTGGATACGAGCGATGAATGGATCGTGGAGCGCACGGGCATTCACCGCCGCCATATCGCTGCCGACGATGAGAAAACCTCCGATCTGGCCCTCGCCGCGTCCCGCAAGGCGCTGGAAGATGCGGGCATGAACGCGGACGATCTCGATATGATCATCCTGGCGACGACGACGCCGGACAATACCTTTCCGGCGACGGCGACGGCGGTGCAGGCCGGGCTCGGCATGCATCACGGCGCAGCTTTCGATGTCCAGGCGGTCTGCTCCGGCTTCGTCTATGCGGTTGCGGTAGCGAATAATTTCATCGCCATGGGCCAGGCCCGCGCGATTTTGGTGATCGGCGCGGAGACCTTTTCGCGGCTTCTGGATTGGGACGACCGGGGTACCTGCGTCCTTTTCGGGGACGGGGCGGGCGCCATCGTCCTGAAAGCGGAGGAACAGAGCGGCACGAATGAAGACCGGGGGGTTTTGACCGCGCATCTGCACTCGGACGGGCGGTATAAGGAAAAGCTCTATGTGGATGGCGGGCCGGGCTCAACCTCAACGGTCGGCCATGTGCGCATGGAGGGCCGGGAGGTCTTCCGCCATGCGGTCGTGAATATCGCCGAGGCGATCGAAGAGGCGCTGGCGGCAACGGGGTTCACCGCCGACGACATCGACTGGTTCGTACCGCATCAAGCGAACAAGCGCATACTCGATGCGACGGCCAAGCGAATCGGCCTTGCGCCCGAAAAAGTCGTCATCACCGTCGGCGAACAAGGCAACACCTCTGCCGCGTCCGTGCCGCTGGCGCTCGATGCGGCGGTAAAGGACGGGCGCATCAAGCGGGGTGACCTGGTGCTGCTTGAAGCGATGGGCGGCGGTTTTACCTGGGGCTCCGCGCTGGTTCGCTGGTAAGTTTAAAATTCAACATATCCCTGCTTGAAGAAGCTTCACTATCTCCTTGATATTGGCTGCTTTTTGGTGATCAAATAGCCAACTATCAAACGAGGGAGCAGGACGCCATGACGCGGACGGTAACGCGGGCGCAACTGAGTGAATCGGTTTATCAGGAAGTGGGTCTGTCGCGTAACGAGTCGGCGGATCTGGTGGAATCCGTGCTGCAGGAAGTTTCCGACTGCCTTGCGCGCGGGGAAACCGTAAAGCTGTCATCGTTCGGATCCTTTTCCGTTCGTCAGAAGGGCGGCCGCATGGGCCGCAACCCGAAGACCGGGGAAGAAGTGCCGATCAAGCCGCGCCGGGTGCTTGTTTTCCGTCCGAGCCACGTGCTCAAAGAGCGAATCAATAAGGCCATGAGCGCCATGCGCGCCCAGGCCGGTGAAGCGGCGGACTAGTTTCCTCAACCCTTGTCTGGCCCATTTGCCGGGTCCGATTGTCAGGCTCGATTGCCAGGCTCGATTGTCAGGCCCGATTACCTGGCCGAATGACCGGAAACGAGAATATTAAGGCGTGTCTTTGCATCAAAAATCGCCGGAAGCGTTTCGAACCATCAGTGAAGTGGCCGCCGAACTGGACGTGCCGCAGCACGTGCTGCGCTTTTGGGAAAGCAAATTCACCCAGATCAAGCCGCTGAAGCGCGGCGGCGGGCGGCGCTATTACCGCCCGGAAGATGTGGACCTGCTGCGCGGTGTGCGCGCGCTTCTTTACAATGACGGCTACACGATCAAGGGCGTGCAGAAAGTCTTCCGGGAGCAGGGCGGGCGCTTTGTCGCCGAGGCCGGGCGCGGCACGGTGGACGGTACTATCGCTGAGCTCGCCCGCGAGGCCGTGGAGCGGCAGAACGGCGCCGATGAAGATGTGGCCGAGGAGGCCAACGACAATTCGCCGCTTTCCGTAAAGGCCCGCAAGGAGCTGGAGGCGATTGCCCTGCGGCTTGAAAAACTGCGCGATGCGCTGGAAGAGGCGCGGGTGCCGGAAGCGGAAACGGAAAGCTATTAATTCGGGAGATTTGCCCTTTTTCCCGCCAAAGAGCTATTGCCGGATCAAGGCCACATCCCTATAGTCCGCCCCGCTTGAGGCCGTCTTTTGCCCTTGAGCCCTTACCGGAATGACGGAGCGTAGCGCAGCCCGGTAGCGCACTTGTCTGGGGGACAAGGGGTCGTCGGTTCAAATCCGGCCGCTCCGACCATTTGAAGCCGGCTCTGGGGTCTCCCAGGGCCGGTTTTCTTTTCGGGGCCTTGCCTTCCGGCGCGAAGCTGATTATGCCAAGGGCCAGCATTCAACTCCGAAAGGGCCTGCCGCTATGGTTGCGATTTACGCTATTGCGATTTTCCTGGTTGCCATTCTGGCGCTGAACTTCATCAGCTTCGGCCGCCTCGACTGATTACCCTATCTTTTAGGCGCCAGGCCGGGTGACCGGCTTGCCGTCCTTGATGATGTGCGAGAAGACGGCGGCATCGGCTAGATGCCGGATGTCCTCGCAAGGGTTCCGCCGGGCGATGACAACATCGCCAAAGGCGCCGGGCGCGAGCGTGCCCGCTTTCCCCTCCAGCCGGCAAAGCACCGGATTGACGTGATAGACCGCGCGCAGGATGTCGCGCGCCGGTTCCACTTCCGCGCGGATGGCGAATTCCCGGTTCTGGCGGTTCTGCGTTTCCCCGATGAGGTCGGTGCCGAAGCCGAGCGTGACGCCGGCTTCCCGCGCGATTTCGAGCGAGGCAAGGCCCGCGTCGTAAACCGCCTTGTTCTTTTCCCGGTTGCGGGCGGGCAGTTTCAGCGCCGCGCCGAATTCGAACATCGCTTCATAGGTGGCAAGGGTCGGGACCATGACCGCGCCCGCCTTGGCGACGGCTTCCGCCGCTTCCTTATCGATGAGATTGCCATGCTCGATGGAATGAACGCCGTTTGCCACGGCAAGCTTGATGGCATCCGGCGTATAGGCATGAGCGGCGACGTAAGTGTGGCGGTTGCGCGCTTCGGTGACGGCGGCGGTAATTTCCTCCGCCGTGTACTGGGTGCATTCCAAAGGATCGCTCGGCGTTGCCACACCGCCTGAGACATGGATTTTCAGAAAGTCCGAGCCGTCGCGCAGATTGTGCCGGGCAGCTTTGCGCACCGCATCCGCGCCGTCCGCGACAATGCCGAACGCGGTGTGGCGCATCTGGCAGGCGCAGTCCGGCACGGGCCGGGCGCCGCCTTCCGCGTCCCCATGGCCGCCCGTCTGAGAGATCATGCGCCCGGCGCGGGTGATACGCGGGCCGTCCAGAAGACCGCTGGAGATGGCGCGGATGATGCCTTCCACCTCGCCGCCAATATCGCGCACACTGGTAAAGCCGCGTTCCAGCGTTTCGCGCGCCAGCCGTGCCATGTGCAGGCCGAACTCGACTTCCGACCAGGCGGCGAGTTTGCGGAAATCCATGGTCGCAAGACGCAAGTGAATATGCGCGTCGATGAGGCCCGGCATGACATATTGCCCTTTGGCGTCGATGCGCAGATCGGCGGAGGCGGCTTTTTCGCCAATACCGGCAATCACCCCGTCTTCGATGATGAGCGTTGCTTCGCCGGTAAAATCCAGCTTCTCCGTGTCGAAGAGATGGCCGTTCTCGATTGCGATGCGCATATGCCGTTGCCCCTGTTGCCGGCTTGCCGCCGGATCGTTGTTGATTGGGGGCAGAGTGGCAGAAGCGGCGGCAGGCGTGCAAGCAGCGCTTAGGCTGGTGTGTCCGGTTTTTGCATCCAGGCGAGGAGGTAGCGCACAGGAAAGATCCAGGCGATACCCGCCACCACATAATAGACGAGCTGCACGGCCACATGCTGCGGGAAGAAGGAGGCCGTGCCCAGCGTGACCGCCAGCACCGTGTAGGCAATGATCCAGGCCATCAGCAAAAAGGTGCCGATCAGTTTTCTAAGGCGCATGGGAAGCCGGGAAGCGGAAGAGGGCATGGCGGTCCTTGTTCGGCGAGGCCTGGAAGAGGCCAGAGAGCTTTCCCCCCGTATATGGCATTTCCGGGGAGGGGTGGCCAGCCTCACCTCGGGAAACTGCGCCATCGGGTCACAGGCGGGGGCGGGTTATTCAGGCCGCTTTTTCTTGTTGGTTCGGTCCGATCGCGCTATTTCCGGTGCCATGAGCGATGCCGTCCTTCCCCATAGCGGGCCCACAGCCCGGCAGATAGCCGCCCGCCGGCCCATTGCCTATTGGCTTTTCACGGTGGCGGCGCTGATCTTTTGCATGGTGATCGTGGGCGGGGCGACGCGGCTGACCGAATCCGGTCTCTCGATTACGGAATGGAAGCCGGTGATGGGGGCCATCCCGCCGCTTTCCGAAGAGCACTGGCTTGAGGAATTCGAGAAGTACCGGCAGATCCCCGAATATCAGCTCGTCAACAAGGGCATGAGCCTGGCCGAGTTCCAATACATCTATTGGTGGGAATGGGGGCACCGGTTCCTCGGCCGCTTTATCGGATTTGCGTTCTTTGTGCCGTTCGTTTTCTTCCTGGCAACGAAGCGCGTCGAGCGCCAGCTGGTGCCCAAGCTGGCGGCGATGTTCGTGCTGGGCGGGCTGCAGGGCGCGCTTGGCTGGTACATGGTGATGAGCGGGCTCGTGGACCGGGTGGATGTGAGCCAGTACCGGCTCACCGCGCATCTGGGCCTTGCCTTTGTCATTGCCGCTTACATTTTCTGGGTGGCGCTCGATCTTCTGCGCGGCACGCTCGGCCAGGCGCTAACATGGACCGGGATATCAAAGCGCGCGGCGGTGCTGACGGGCGCCATCTTTTTTCAGGTGCTGCTTGGCGGTTTCGTGGCGGGGCTGCGGGCAGGGCATGCGTATAATACCTGGCCGCTCATGGACGGCCGCATCATCCCGCGCGGGCTTTTCGATCTGTCCCCCTGGTGGGTGAATTTCTTCGAGAACCACATCACCGTGCAGTTCGATCACCGCATGGTGGCCTATGCGATCACGGCGTTTGCGCTTTATCACCTTTTTACGCTGAAGAGCGCGCCTCGCGCGGTGAAGATGAGCGGACACCTTTTGATGGCGGCTATTTTGCTGCAGGTGGTGCTCGGCATCTGGACGCTGCTCGCCGCCGTGCCCATTCCCCTCGGAGTGATCCATCAGGGCGGCGCGATGCTGGTTCTCGGCGCGGCGCTCTTCCACCTGCATCTGAGCGCGCGGCGGTAGAGTTTCCTCACCTCAAAAATGTCATGGCCCGGTTTATCCGGGCCATCCATGACAGCTTGAAGAAGCGCTTGTTCTCGCCGCCCGTGGATGCCCCGCATAAAGCGGGGCATGACGGTGTTTTGAAGGGAAGGGGACTTACCCCTTCAGCGCCTTGTCGAGATCTGCGATGAGGTCGGCCGCATCTTCGAGCCCGACGGAAAGGCGGATCACGTCCGGCCCGGCGCCCGCCGCTTCCTGCTGCGCTTCATTGAGCTGGCGGTGCGTGGTGGAGGCGGGGTGGATGATCAGGCTGCGCGTGTCGCCGACATTGGCAAGGTGGCTGAAGAGCTCGATGCCGTTGACGAGTTTGACGCCGGCTTCATAACCGCCTTTCACGCCGAAGGTGAACACCGCGCCGGCGCCTTTCGGACAGTATTTCCGATGGGCATCGTAATAAGGGCTGTTCTTCAGGCCCGCATAAGACACCCAGCTCACTTCCTTGTGGCTTTCCAGAAACTCGGCGACTTTCAGCGCGTTTTCCGAATGGCGCTGCATGCGCAGCGGCAGGGTTTCGATGCCGGTGATCAGCATGAAGGAATTGAAGGGCGAGATGGCAGGGCCCAGATCGCGCAGGCCGATCACCCGGCAGGTAATGGCGAAGGCGATATTGCCGAAGGTCTCATGCAGCTTCATGCCGTGATAGGCCTCGTTGGGCTGCGAGAGGCTCGGATATTTGTCGCTGGCCGACCAGTCGAACGTGCCCGCATCGACAATGATGCCGCCCATCGAATTGCCATGGCCGCCGAGGAATTTCGTTGCCGAATGAACGACGATGTCCGCGCCGTGCTTGATCGGTTGGCAGAGATAGGGCGAGGCCAGCGTGTTATCGACGATAAGCGGCACGCCCGCCTCATGGGCGACCTTGGCGATCGCCTCGATATCCATGATGACGCCGCCCGGATTGGCGAGGCTTTCGATGAAGACGGCTTTCGTCTTCGGCGTGATCGCGGCTTTGATGCCCGCGGCATCCGGTGTTTCGGCCCAGTCCACATGCCAGTCAAATTTCTGGAAGGACTGGCTGAACTGTGTGATCGAGCCGCCATAAAGTTTTTTGCAGGCAACGAAGTGATCGCCGGGCTGCAGCAGGGTGTGGAAGATGAGAAGCTGCGCGCCGTGGCCCGACGCCGTGGCAAGGCCTGCCGCGCCGCCTTCCAGCGCCGCCACGCGTTCTTCCAGAACCGCCGTCGTCGGGTTTGTGATGCGGGTGTAGATATTGCCGAATTGCTGCAGGTTGAAGAGGCTTGCGGCATGGTCCACATCGTCGAAGACGAAGGACGTCGTCTGATAGATCGGCGTGGTGCGCGCGCCGGTGGCCGGGTCCGGCTTGGCGCCGGCATGAATGGAAAGCGTGTCGAAACTGTATTCCGGCATGGAAGGTTCCCCATTATAGATCGCGCGGATGCCGCGCTTATGGACGTTGATTTAAAGCAGGTGCTGTCTGCGTGTACTCACCAGGTTGGAATTGATGCCCATCCAACCGGCCTCGCCTGAGAGGCGGGAATATTCGATTTTCGGGCACCGGTCCATCACGGTTTTAAGACCGGCCGCTTCCGCTTTTGCTGCGGCCTCAGGATTGATGACGCCGATCTGCATCCAGACGGACGCCGCGCCGATGGCGATCGCTTCATCGACGATAGGACCGGCCGCCTCACTCGAGCGGAAAATATCGACCATGTCCACCTTCTCGGGAATGTCGCTCAGCGAGGCATAGACTTTCTCGCCCAGGATTTCCTGGCCCGCCACGCCCGGATTGACCGGGATGACGCGGTAGCCTTTCTTTTGAAGGTATTTCATCACGATATAGCTCGGGCGGATGGATTTCGGCGAGGCGCCGACCATGGCGATGGTCTTTGCGGATTTCAAAATCCCGGCGAGATAATCGCTCGTATACGTGGTCTGAGACATGGGGGCGGCTCGCGTGTTTTTTAAGGCGGTTGTCGTTTCCGGTGCTTATCTGTTTTCCCAAACGGGATCGCGTTTTTCGATGAAGGCGCCGATGCCTTCTTGCGCATCGTGCGCGAGCATGTTGTGCACCATCACGTCGCTTGCATAGTCATAGGCATCGCCGAGGCGTTTTTCGAGCTGTTCGTAAAACGCGGTCTTGCCGATCTCGACCGTGAGGCGCGATTTGGCGGCAATGGTGGCGGCCATTTTTTCCACTTCCGCTTCCAGCGTGTCTGCTGAGACGGCGCGGTTCACGAGACCGAATTCGGCGGCGCGCGCCGCGTCGATCATTTCGCCCAGAAGCAGCATTTCCATCGCGTGTTTGCGGGTCACATTGCGCGAAAGGGCGACCATGGGCGTCGAGCAGAAAAGGCCGATATTGACGCCGGGTGTCGCGAACTTCGCTTCATCGGCGGCAACGGCAAGATCGCAGGAGGCAACGAGCTGGCAGCCTGCCGCCGTTGCAATGCCATGCACCTGGGCAATGACCGGCTTCGGGCATTGCACGATGGCCTGCATCATTCGGCTGCAGAGCTTCATGATGTGGGTGTAATAGGCCCGGCCTTTGTCGGCCTCTCCGCGGGCGGCGGTCAGCTCTTTTAAATCGTGTCCGGCGCAAAAGCCCGGCCCATTGGCTTTCAGGACAATAACCTTGAGATCCGGGTCGGCGCCGATCTTTTCCACCTCGCCGAGCAAAGCCTGCATCAGTTCCTCGGAAAGACTGTTGCGGGCTTTCGGGCGGTTGAGGGTCAAGGTGGCGATGGCGCCTTTATCCTCGCGCAGCAGAACCGGCATCGCCGTTTCGGGCGCCTTTGCAGCTTCGCTCATTTCCCGTCTCCCTTTTTCCGTTTCGGCCATGATAGTGTCCGCGCGGCCCGGCGTCAGGTGTTGTTTGTGCAAAGGGCTGAGCGGCAAAAGGGGTAAAAAAAATGACAAGAGCAACAAAGCCGGTCATGAGCGCGGCCGAGGTCGATGCCTATTTGGCGGAGGTTTTTCCGCAAATGCAGGAGGGCGAGCGCGGCACAAGGACGGAAGAAGTCGGGCCGATGCGCGCGCGGCTGCGCCTTTCCTTTGCCGAACGCAATTTGCGCCCGGGCGGCACGATTTCCGGCCCAGCCATGATGGGGCTTGCCGATCATGCCATGTATGCCGCCATTCTGGCCCATATCGGCAAGGTGGCGCTGGCGGTGACGACCAATCTCACCATCAATTTCATGCGCAAACCCGCGCCCGGCGACCTTCTGGCGGAAGCACGGATCATGAAGCTCGGCCAGCGCCTGGCGGTCGGCGATGTGACGATCTGGTCGGAGGGCGAGGAGGGGCGGCCCGCCGCCCATGCTCAGGTGACTTACTCCATTCCGCCTGAAAAGCCCTAAATGCGGTATTATAATACCGTGTCTTTAAGTTGCTGCATTTACGTGCTTTTTCAGGCCGATTTCCGTTGACTGTCCGGCCCGCCTCCCATAAAAAGCGGCTCAAACGGGGCATGATGCCCCTGCTTGAAGCGATTTGACTGGGATTGAGCATGAAGACCTATTCAGCCAAAACCGCAGAAGTCGAGAAAAACTGGGTGCTTATCGACGCCGAAGGGCTGGTGCTTGGGCGTTTGGCGTCCATCATCGCGATGCGTCTGCGCGGCAAACACAAGCCGACCTTCACCCCGCATATCGACTGCGGCGACAACGTGATTGTCATCAATGCCGACAAAGTGGCTCTGACGGGCCGCAAACTGACGGACAAGGTGTATTACCGCCACACGGGCCACCCCGGCGGTATCAAGGAAACCACGCCGGAAAAAGTTCTGGGCGGCGACCACCCGAACCGGGTGATCGAGCTTGCCGTGAAGCGCATGCTTCCGGGCGGCCCGCTCTCGCGCCGGCAGTTCTCCAACCTGCATGTCTATGGCGGTTCCGAGCACCCGCATGAGGCTCAAAAGCCCGCGAAGCTCGACATCGCTTCCCTCAACCCCAAGAACACGCGGAGTGCGTAAGCTATGACAGAAGAACGCACCACTCTTGAGGATCTCAAAGGCGCGCTGGGCAATGACGGCGCTGCCGCCGAAGCTGCCGTTCAGGCCGAGCCGAAGATCGACGCCCAGGGCCGTTCCTACGCCACGGGCCGCCGGAAAGACGCCATCGCCCGTGTGTGGGTGAAACCGGGCTCCGGCCGCATCGTCATCAACGGCAAGGAATTCGAGCGCTATTTCGCCCGTCCCGTGCTGCGTATGGTGATCAACCAGCCGCTCACTGTGGCCGGCCGCGAAAACCAGTTCGACATCATGGCGACCGTGACTGGCGGCGGCCTGTCGGGCCAGGCCGGGGCGATCCGCCACGGTCTTTCCCGCGCGCTGACCTATTACGAGCCGGGCCTGCGTGCTGTCCTGAAGAAGCATGGCTTCCTCACCCGCGACAGCCGCGTTGTGGAACGTAAGAAATACGGCCGCGCGAAAGCCCGCCGGAGCTTCCAGTTCTCCAAGCGTTAAGCGCGCCACTACCGGATACGAAAAGGGCGGCCCGAGAGGCCGCCCTTTTTTGTTTCTCTGCTGCCTGCTTTAAGCGGCTGCCAGTTTGGAGAGGAAGTCTTTGACCTCCGTATCCAGAATGGCGGACTGACCGGACACGTCCTCGGCAGCGCTCGATACGTTCTGCGCGGCGGTACCGGTTTCCTGGGTTGCGTTATTCACATCCGCCATATTGTCCGTCACACCTTGCACGCCATTGGCGACTTCCTGCACGTTGCGGGAAATTTCCTGGGTGGCGGCGGTCTGTTCCTCGATGGCGGAGGCAACGCCCGTCGTGCCCTGACCGATTTCGGTGATGATATCGGTGATGTGCTGGATCGCCTCGACGGTGGCCGAAGTTGCTTCCTGCATCGCGGCGATCTGGCCGGTAATGCCTTCGGTCGCCTTGGCGGTCTGGCCCGCCAGGCTTTTGACCTCCGAGGCGACGACCGCAAAGCCTTTTCCCGCTTCGCCCGCGCGCGCCGCCTCGATCGTGGCGTTGAGCGCGAGCAGGTTCGTCTGATTGGCGATGTCGTTGATCATGGTCACGACATCGTTGATCTGCTGGGCCGCTTCCGAAAGACGTGTCACGGTCTCCGCCGCGCTTTCGGCACGGGTGATGGCCTTGGCCGAGATATCGCGCGTGGAGCTGACCTGACGGGAGATTTCCGAGATCGAGCTGGACAGCTCTTCCGTGGCGCTTGCCACCATCTGCACATTTGCGGCGGCGGCGTCTGCGGCATGGGTGACATCGCCCGACTTGCGGCTCGTTTCACCGGCAAGCGCGGTGAGCTCGCCCGAGCTTGAGCGCATGATGGAGACGGAACCTGCAAGCGTGTCCAGAACCTGCTTCACGGAGCCTTCGAAATTCGCGCTGATCTTTTGAATGACCTCGGCGCGCTCGGCCCGTTTCTTCTGTTCTTCGGCCTGTTCGAGTGCCAGGCGTTCGGCTTCGATGGCGTTCTTCTTGAAGACCTCCATGGCTTTTGCCATGGCGCCGATTTCATCGCCCCGGTCGAGAGCGGGAATGGCGATGGACTTGTCACCTTCGGCAAGCGTGCTCATGGCGCGGGTGATCTTGTTGATCGGACGCGAAATGCCAACGGCAACGAAGAGGCTGGAAAGCGCAACGCCGAGAACGGTCAGGCCCAGCACGGCAATCATCAATGTAGAAACCGTGCTTTGCACATTGTGGCCGTCCTCGATCGCTTCTTCGGAAAGCGCGCGGCCCAGCGCAAAGAGCGCTTCGAATTCCGGCTCCATGACAGCGTAAATTTCGGAAAGCTCGGCAACGCCGGCTTCGGCTTTTTTCACCGCCGCTGCGTAGGCTTTGAAGTTCTGCTGATAGGTGTCCATCAGCGCGCTGATGCGTTTGCGCTCAGCAGGAAAGAGAGAAGAGCTTTGAATAAGGCTGTCGAACTCTTTGCGCCGTTCATCGACCCGGCCGATATATTTATCATCGCCGCGCAGCATGAAGTCTTTCTCATGGCGGCGCATCATCAGCATTTTGACGGTGAGCGCGTCGAGATTGGCGGCGTCGAGTTTTTCTTCCACCTCATGCACGGCCTTGCGTAGTGTGCCGCTGAGGCCCAGCTCTTCGGTAAGACCGACTTCTTTATAAAGCGCGCCGACCTCGGCCATCTTTGTGCGGTGTGCGGGCAGGGTCTCGCGCAGCTTGGCGAGCGGTGCTTGAAGCTCGCTTGCGATTTCCAGACCCTGAACTTGCGTGAGCGCTGCCGCTACCTGTTCGGCATCTTTCTCGTATTTTGCCAGATAGCTTTCATCCATCCGCAAAAGGAAATCCTTCTCGCGGCGGCGCATGCGCAGCGCGCCGCTTTCAATGTCACTGACATGAGCAAGCAACTTTTCCGCTTCCCAGCGCCGGTCTTCGGCTGCATTGAGAACGGCGTTGCCGGCGAAATAAGTTGCGGAAATGGCCGTCAGGCCGGCCAGCGCCAAGCCCACGAGCGCGGCGATGCGCCAGGAAATGGAAAAGTTCTTGAACGTGCGCTCCATTACTGCGAAAGCAACGGAGAGCAGGGATGCGGATTTTGTCGACATGGGGGGAGAACACCTGTGTTGAGGGTGTGTGAGTTTGTCTGCAGTATTCACAGGCACTCTTAAGACTTGGTTCTCGAATTTTAATTAATTGCTAGCGGTGCCTAGCTTTCCGAGTTCTTGAGTTTGCGGTAAATATTCCTGTAGAAACGCATTTCTTTACTGAGTTTATTATTTTAGCGAGGCCGGGATGATCAAGGTCTATATCGATGGCGAGGCGGGAACGACGGGGCTCCAGATCCGTGAGCGTCTGGCCGCGCGCGCGGATATCGACCTGTTGCAGATCGATCCGGAGCGGCGCAAAGACCGGGAGGCCCGGGCGCAGAAGCTGAACGAAGCGGATTTCGCCATTCTCTGCCTGCCGGATGAGGCCTCGCGCGAAGCGGTCTCGTTGATCGAGAACCCGGATGTGGGCGTGATCGATGCGAGCACCGCTTACCGGGTCGATCCTGATTGGGTCTATGGCTTTCCGGAAATGGCACCCGAACAGCGCCAGCTTATTTCCGGGGCAAAGCGGGTTTCCAATCCGGGCTGTTACCCTACGGGCATGATTGCGCTGACCCGGCCGCTCGTCGAGGCCGGGCTCCTGCCCAAGGACTGGCCGGTGACGATCAATGCCGTCTCCGGTTATTCGGGCGGCGGCAAAGGCACGATTGCCGAATTCGAAGATGAAGCGGGCGAGAACTATTCCTGCCAGCCTTTCCGGCTTTACGGGCTGACGATCGCTCATAAGCATGTGCCGGAAATGCAGACCTATACGGGCCTTTCGCATCCGCCGCTCTTTTCGCCCGCCGTCGGGCGCTATTACAAGGGCATGCTGGTGGAAATGCCGCTGCAGCTCTGGGCGCTGCCGGGCAAGCCGAGCGTGGCCAATATCCATGAAACGCTGTCGGCGGCTTATGAAGGCGCGCATTTCGTCGAAGTTGTCTCGCTGGAGGAAAGCGCCAGCCTTGCCAATCTCGATCCGGAAGACCTCAACGGCACGAACCGGATGAAGCTCTTCGTTTTTGCCAATGAAAAGACGGGACAGGCGCGGCTTGTCGCCCAGCTCGACAATCTGGGCAAGGGTGCCTCGGGTCAGGCGGTGCAGTGCCTCAACATCATGGCAGGGGTGGACGAGGCATTGGGGCTCGAATAAGCCGCTCAGCCTTCGATGAGGATGACCCCGGCGGCCACGGCAAGGGCGGCGACCGCTGCCATGGGCCCCAGCTTTTCTTTCAGGATGAGCGAGGAGATGAGCGCGGCAAAGACGACGCTTGTCTCCCGGACCGCCGAGACGAGGCCGAGCGGAGCTTTTGTCATGGCCCAGAGCACCAGCGCATAGGCAACGACCTGAAGAAGCGCGCCGGGCAGGCCTTGGCGCAGAAGCGTTGCCGGGCTCCAGGCGGCGCCCGGTCCGCGCCGCCAGAGCGCCAGCGCCGTAAAGGCCGCCCCATCCAGCACGAAGAGCCAGGCCACATAGGCAAAGGAGGTTTCGGCAAGCCGCGCGCCGATACCGTCCACCGTGGTGTAAGAGGCGATGAAGCCTGCCGTGATGAGCGCATAGAGCGTAGCGCGCTTCTCGTCCTGCGTGCCGCCGTTCTTGCGGAAGGCGAGAGAGATGATCCCGAGCGTGACGAGCAGCATACCGGCAAGGGAGGCGGGGGACAGGGTCTCCCCCAGAAGCACGAAGCCTGCGCCCGCCACCAGAAGCGGCGCGCCGCCGCGGGCGAGCGGATAGACATGGCCGAGCCCGCCATGGGCATAAGCGCGCACGAGAAAGATCTTGTAGCCGGTGTGAAGCAGGGTGGTGAGGGCGAGCAGTCCCCAGACTTCCCTGGACGGCAGCGGCACGAAGAAGATGAGGGGCAGGCCGATCAGGGCGGAGAGCGCCGTCATGTTGGCGAGCGAGACGAGCTTGTCGCCCGATGCGCGCACCATGGCGTTCCAGCTTGCATGCATGAGCGCGGTCGCCAGGACGACCAAGAGAATGCCGGTATCCAGAACTGTCTCCCATTTCCAGCCGGTAGCATGTGGCCCGTGGAGATTAGGGGGAGGGGCTAAACGGCCCTAGAGGGATAATCCGCTTATCGCCCTGCAGAATGTGGGGGCAGGGCCTTAATCCTTGGCGTGAACCCGGACATAAGAGCCGGGCGCCTCCTCGATGACCTTGAGTGCCCCGTCGCCGGGAATGCGGGCGGGAACCTTCTTGCCGGATTTCTTGCGCAGCCAGCGTTCCCAGTCCGGCCACCAGGAGCCTTTGTGCTCGGTCGCGCCCGCGAGCCATTCATCTGCCGTTTCCGGCAGCTCGGCATTGGCCCAATATTGATACTTCTTGGCGGCGGGCGGGTTGATCACGCCGGCAATATGGCCGGAACCGGCCAGAGTGAAGGTCACTTTGCCGCCGAAAAGATGCACGGACTTATAGACCGATTTGTAGGGCGCGATGTGGTCGCCCCGGCTCGATTGCAGATAGACGGGGCAGGTGACCTTGGAAAGGTCGAGTTTTTCCCCGCCAAGCTCCATGCTGCCCTCGGCCAGGCCGTTTTTCAGGTAGCACTCGCTCAAATAGAAAAGATGCATCTTCTGGGGCATGCGGGTGGCATCCGCATTCCAGAACAGAAGATCAAAGGGCTGCGGGGTGCGGCCCATCAGATAATTGCCGACCACATAGTTCCAGATGAGATCGTTGGGGCGCAGCAGGTTGAACGTATGCGCCATGACGGAGGCAGGCAGGATGCCGCCGCGCTCGCCCATCAGGTTGTTGACGGTGTCTATCTGGGTTTCGTCGATAAAGACTTTCAGATCGCCCGCTTCAGTGAAATCCGTCTGCGTGGCGAAGAAGGTCGCGGATTTGACGCGCTTGTCTTTCTTCGCGGCCATATAGGCCAGTGTGGCGGAGAGCAGCGTGCCGCCGATGCAATAGCCGATCATATTGACGTCGCGCTCGCCCGTCGCTTTTTCCACGGCATCGAGGGCTTCGAGAATGCCCTCGCGCATATAGTCCTCGAAAGTTTTGTGGGAGAGGCTTTTGTCGGGGTTTACCCAACTAATGACGAAAACCGTGTAACCCTTTGATATGGCCCATTTAATGAAGGATTTTTCTTCCGTCAGATCGAGGATGTAATACTTGTTGATCCAGGGCGGCACGATGACGAGCGGGCGCTGATGCACCTCCTCGGTCGCCGGATCATATTGGATGAGCTGCATCAGGTCGTTCTGATAGACGACCTTGCCGGGGGTCGTGGCGATGTTCCGCCCGATCTCGAAGGCGTCCATATCCGTCTGGGTCAGCCGCCAATTGCCGTTGGCGAAATCGGCGCGCAGATTCTGCAGCCCATCAACCAGATTTTTGCCGTTGGTCTCGACAGTTGCGCGCAAGACTTCAGGGTTTGTGAAAAGAAAATTGGACGGCGAAAGCGCATCCACAATCTGGCGCGCATAGAAACGGGCAATGTCGTGGCGGTGCGGGTTCAGGCCTTCCGCCGCGTCCACCACGCTGATGAACCATTGCGAAAAGAGCAGATAGCTTTGCGCCAGAATGTCGAAAAGCGGGGTTTCCCGCCAGGCGGGGTGGCGGAAGCGCTTGTCTTTGGAGGTGTCGATCAGCGGGGTATCTGCGAGGCCCACCATACGCTTGAGGGCGTATTCGCTGACATCGGAGAAGTCATGACGTAGTTGCTCTTCGGCGATGGCCCAGCGGGCGGTTTCCACCGTGTAGCTTTTGAAGGCTTCGGCAAGGGCAGCGCTCGCGGGACCTAGGATATCCATCACCGATTGGGGCGGCTTGCCGTCCTCGGTGCGCCCGCGCTCGGCCATAAGCTCCATGAAGTCGATGGCGGCTTTGAGCAGGTTTTCGCCCAAATTCTGCGGATTGCCCGCTGACTCGCCCTCAGGATATCCTGGGGACTTTCCCGGGCCTTTTCCGGCGTCTTTGCCCTGTTTGGCGTCGTGAGGGCGGCGGTCTTTGCCGTTACGGCTTTGCATTCTCTACCCGGGTTACTTCTCTGCGGCCGGTTTCCGAAGAATTTCAGCCAGATAAACAAACTCAGGCCTAGCAATTCGGAAACGCTGTATACTATACCCTTGAGTTGGCCGGTTTGGGGGGAACTCTTTACTCAAAGGGACTGGACCGGCATCTTTGTCTCAGGAAATGGCACGGGCAGTAGCCGCCTGTAAAGGAGCGATTAATGGCCCTTCGGAACACCGGGTTTATGCTTTCGAGCAAGGACGGCGCGGATAATCGGGGCGGATACCCCGGCATGACGCAGCGCTTTGGCCGCACGGCGCGCGCCGCGCTGAGCGCCGCCGCGATGGCCAGCCTGCTTGCCGCTTGTTCGACGGCGCCCGAATGGGCCCGGCCCGGCATCATTTATGGCGACGAGAGCGCGGCTGCCGCTTCCGCCGAGCAAACCAGTACTGATTCGGATTTCCCGGAAATTCAGGACGTGCCGGACCGCCCGCAAGATACTTCCTCGGCTGCCGAGCGTGAGCGTATCGCCGAAGGGCTGGCCGCCGACCGGGAACGCTCGCGCTATACGGATGAAGTGCTGCGCGGGGGCACCGAGCCGCCTGCTTCCGCTCCGCGTGTTGCCGAACCGACGCCGCTGCCCTCGCTGCCGAAAAGCGCGAATGGGGACCGTTCCAATGCCAGCGATGCCGGCAATGACACGGCAGGGGTGATCCCGCCGCCGCCGCGCGGGGGCCGCCGCTCGCTGAACGGCACCGCCCAATCCGGGCCGACGCCGGAAGAGGCCGCGAAAGCCGCCGCCGATGCCCGCGCCACACCGGTTGAAGATGTCGCCCGCGAGGAGGCCGCGCCGCTGCCTCAGCAAACCGCTCAGCCTGCCGCGCCCGCGCCGCAGCCTGCGCAGGTCCAGGCTCAGCCGCAACCTCAGACTCAGCGCCGCGCAGCCGTGCCGCCGCGCCCCGGCAGCCAGTCCGCTGCCCGCGCGCCCGCCAATCCGCGCACCGAAATGGCGCCGATCGAGGGGGAAGTCTCCAACGCAACCTCACCCTCGCTGGCAAACCGTCAGGCACCCGCTGTAACGCAGCCTAGTGCGCAGCCGGGCACGCAAACC
The DNA here is from genome assembly GCF_000739695.1 of Tepidicaulis marinus. Taxonomy (GTDB): domain Bacteria; phylum Pseudomonadota; class Alphaproteobacteria; order Parvibaculales; family Parvibaculaceae; genus Tepidicaulis; species Tepidicaulis marinus. The sequence goes on along the minus strand of NZ_BBIO01000002.1, from coordinate 176,699 downwards.
TATTCGGCGACGCAGTTCGAGCGTTCTTCCGCGCCCCAGCTTTCGCCTGAAGCACTGGAAGCGGCAGGCGGTGTCGTTTCCTCGCGCTACCAGCAGACCCACGGCACCGTGGTCGTCGGCGGTGAGGACGAGCCCGTGACGGTGAATATGGACGCGCTCGATGCGCTGCCGCCGCCCGGCCCCGGCGCCTCGCTCGACACGCAGATCATCGACGGCGCCGCTGCCTTTACCAGCCAGGGCGGACCCTCGGCTGCGCCCTTCACGGTTTATTTCGGCCATGGCAAAACGGATTTGAGCGCGGATGACCGGGCCAATCTGGCCGAGGTCAAAGCTGCGCTCGACCAGTATGGCACGGCGCTCCGCGTGGTCGGCCATGCCTCCTCGCGTACCAGCGATCTGCCGCTTGCCCGGCATAAACTTGCCAATTTCGATGTGGCCGCCCGCCGCGCCGAAGCGGTGGCTGCCGAGCTTGCCCGTCAGGGGATCGATCCCTCCCGCATCCTTATCGAGAGCCAGGGCGAGTCGAGCCCCGTCTTTCACGAGACGATGCCGGCCGGTGAGGCAGGCAACAGACGGGTCGAGATTTATATCGAATAGGCGGCAAACCTTACAAAACGCCTTGATTTGGCCCGGTTTCCGCAGTTTATGTGCGCTGAAGCCGGAGTTTGCGTTTCCCCAGATTACGGCATGGCCCGGGACCTGATTTGGCGGTATAAGGGCCCGCCAGAACATACCCGCATGCCGGGAGATTTCCGAAGATGGATGAAGAGTTTTACAGGATAAAGCGTCTGCCGCCTTATGTGCTGGATGTCGTGAACCGGCTCCGGTCCAAGAAGCGCGCGGAAGGCTGCGATGTGATCGATTTCGGCATGGGCAATCCCGATATGCCGACACCGAAGCACATTGTCGATAAGCTGATCGAGACGGTGCAGAACCCGCGTACGCACCGCTATTCTTCGTCGCGCGGCATTCCGGGCCTGCGCAGAGCTCAGGCCGCTTATTACGAGCGCCGCTTCGGGGTGACGTTGAACCCGGAAACGGAAATTATCGCGACGCTGGGCTCGAAAGAGGGCTTGGCGAACCTTGCCCAGGCGATCACCGCGCCGGGCGACGTGATCATCGTGCCGAACCCGACCTATCCGATCCATGCCTTCGGCTTCATCATTTGCGGCGGGGTGATCCGTAACATGCCGGTGGTGGAACCGGGCGAGGAGTTTCTGCGTGCCGTGCACCGGGCGATCAAGCATTCCGTGCCTAAGCCCATCGCGCTGGTGCTGAACTATCCCTCGAACCCGACCGCCCATGTCGCCGATCTCGATTTCTACCGGGAAGTGGTGGATCTGGCGAAGAAGAACGATCTCATTCTGATTTCGGATCTGGCTTACTCTGAAATCTACTTCAAAGGCACGGCGCCGCCGCCCTCGCTTCTGCAGGTGCCGGGGGCAAAGGACGTTGCCGTCGAGTTTACCTCGCTCTCGAAAACCTTCGCGATGCCGGGCTGGCGCATGGGCTTTGCCGTGGGCAATGAAAAGCTGATCAGCGCGCTGACCCGCATCAAGTCCTATCTCGATTACGGCGCTTTTACGCCCATTCAGGTGGCGGCAACGGCGGCGCTGAACGGGCCGGAAGACTGCATCCAGGACATCCGCAACGTCTATCAGGGCCGGCGCGACGTGCTGGTCGAGGCGATGGGCCGGGCTGGCTGGGACATTCCCGCGCCGCCCGCAACGATGTTCGCCTGGGCGCCTATTCCCGAGAAGTTCCGCGAGCATGGCGCGCTGACTTTCGCAACGCTGCTGCTGGAGCATGCGGATGTGGCGGTTGCGCCGGGCGTCGGTTTCGGCGAATACGGGGAAGGTTATGTGCGGGTCGGGCTCGTGGAGAACGAGCAGCGCGTCCGCCAGGCCGCCGCCAATGTGAAACGCTTCATGGCCAATGCGGACAGCATTCTGGCCGAGTACGAACGCAATACGAACGTCGTCACCTATGCAGGTTCGGGCGCGCAAGAGAAAGGACGGGCAGGTCAGGTATGAAGGAGCCGCTTAAACTTGCTATTGCCGGCCTCGGAACCGTGGGCGGCGGTGTCGTTAAAGTATTGACCGAAGAAGCAAAGCGCATCGAAGCGCTGTGCGGGCGCAAGATCGAGATCGTGGCGGTGAGCGCGCGCCACCGTCAGCACGACCGCGGCTTCGATATCGATGCCTTCCGCTGGTATGACGATCCGGTTGCCATGGCCGCCGATCCGGACAGCGACGTTTTTGTGGAGCTGATCGGCGGATCGGACGGGGCGGCGAAGCTGGCCGTCGAGCAGGCGCTGGCCTCCGGCAAACATGTCGTTACCGCCAACAAGGCGCTGATCGCCCATCACGGCACGACGCTTGCCCGCATGGCCGAGGAAAACCAGGTGGCACTGCAATTCGAAGCGGCGGTGGCCGGCGGCGTGCCGATCATCAAGGCCCTGCGCGAGGGGCTGGTGGCCAACGGGATCGAGCGCGTTTCCGGTATCTTGAACGGCACCTGCAATTACATCCTGACCGTGATGGAAACGTCCGGCCGGGAATATGAGGACGTGCTCGCCGATGCGCAAAAGCTCGGCTATGCCGAAGCCGATCCGAGCTTCGATGTGGGCGGAACGGACGCCGCGCATAAGCTGACCATTCTGGCGAGCCTTGCCTTCGGCACGCTGCCGGATTTCGATCAGGTTTATGTCGAAGGGCTGGAAACCGTCACGCCGCTCGATATTCGCCTAGCGGACGATTTCGGTTACAAGGTGCGCTTGCTTGGCATCGCCCAGCGCGACGGCAAACGCATGGAGCTGCGCGTGCACCCGACCCTGGTCGGCAAAAATTCCTCGCTTGCCGCCGTGACCGGGGTTTTCAATGCGGTGGAAGTGGTCGGCAGCCATGTGGGGCCTGTGATGCTGGAGGGACGCGGCGCGGGCGAGGGGCCGACGGCCTCCGCCGTGGTGGCCGATATCGTCGATGTCGCGCGCGGCAATATCGCCCAGCCTTTCGGTCTTCCCGCCTCCATGTTGGAGGAGGCGAGCTATAAGCCGATCAAAGATCACACCGGGGCCTATTACTTGCGCGTCCATGCCGTGGACCGGGCAGGCTCCATGGCCGAAATCACGCGGGCGCTGGCGGAAGCGGAAGTTTCCATCGAGCGCATCGTGCAGCGCAAAGATCCCATACCCGAGGAAGACAACCGTCTTCCCGTCGTTTTCATTACGCATGATACGGATGAAGTCACGATGCAGCGGGCATTGGCGCTTTTGGCAAAACATAAGGATGTTGTGGACGAGCCGCTGCTTATCCGCATCGAACAGGAATAACGAAGAAGGACGGGGACTAGCATGGCAGGCAAGACGGTTGGATTGAGCCGCACATTGGCATTGGAACTGGCGCGCGTGACGGAACGCGGCGCGGTGGCGGCGGCATATCTGGCCGGGCGCGGCGATGAAAAAGCCGCGGACCAGGCTGCCGTGGATGCGATCCGCAAGGAACTGAATTCGCTGGATATCGACGGCATTGTCGTGATCGGCGAGGGGGAGCGCGATGAAGCGCCGATGCTTTATATCGGCGAGAAGGTGGGCACCGGCAAAGGCCCGAAGGTGGATATCGCGCTCGACCCCTTGGAAGGCACGACGCTGACGGCGAAGAACATGCCGAACGCCATGGCCGTGGTGGCGATGGCCGAAGGCGGCAGCCTTCTGAATGCGCCCGACGTTTACATGGACAAGATTGCCATTGGCGGCGGCTTGCCCGAAGGGGTGGTCGATCTCGACCGAAGCCCCACAGAAAACGTGCAGGCGCTCGCCAAAGCCAAGGGCGTTGATGTCAGCCATATCACGGCCTGCATTCTCGACCGTCCGCGCCACGCCGACATCATTCGCGAAGTGCGCGAGGCCGGCGCGAAGGTGACGCTGATCACCGATGGCGACATAGCGGGCGTCATCGCGACGACGGATGCCTCTACCGGCATCGACATTTATCTCGGCATTGGCGGCGCGCCGGAAGGCGTGCTGGCGGCGGCAGCATTGCGCTGCATCGGCGGCCAGATGCAGGGCCGGCTGGTGACCAGCAATGAAGAACAGAAGACCCGCGCCGCCCGAATGGGGATCGAGGATTTCAACCGTAAATACAATATGGAAGAAATGGCCTCGGGCGATGTGATCTTCGCGGCGACGGGCGTTACCGACGGCTCGATGCTGGATGGCATTCACTTCAACGGTCCAGCCGTTTCTACCCATACGATCGTGATGCGTTCGTCCACGGGCACCGTCCGCTCGATCAAGGCGACGCATACGCAGATGGAAAAATTCGTCAAACCCTGATTTGCGAAGGAGAGGGCGTGAACGGCGTCAGGCCAGAGGCAAAAGGCGCGGCAGGTGCCGCCTTTCTCGGCGTCGAACGCTCGCTCACGGGCAAAAGATGGGCGAGCCGGGTTGAAGACGACCGGCTCGCGCTGACCCTCGCGCAGCGGCACGACCTGCCCGAATTGCTTGCCCGGGTGCTCGCGGGCCGCGGCGTCGGGCTCGATGAGGCGCCGCAATTCCTCGATCCCTCGATCCGCGCTTACATGCCGGACCCATCCGTTCTCACCGATATGGACAAGGCGGCGGAGCGCGCCGCCAAGGCCATCATGTCGGGCGAGAGCATGGCCGTCTTCGGCGATTATGATGTGGACGGGGCGACATCCTCGGCCTTGCTCATCCGCTATTGCCGCGCCGTGGGCGCGCCGCTGCGCTATTACATTCCCGACCGCATAAGAGAAGGCTACGGCCCCAATGCGCCCGCACTTCTGCGCCTGCGCAAGGAGGGAGTGAAGCTGGTGCTGACCGTCGATTGCGGCACCATGGCGCATAAGGCGCTCGGCCAGGCAAAGGAAGCGGGCCTGCATGTGCTCGTTCTCGATCACCATCAGGCCGAGCCTGTGCTGCCTCCCGTTACGGCGCTCGTCAATCCGAACCGTCTCGATGATGAGAGCGGGCTAGGACAACTTGCCGCTGTCGGCGTGACATTTCTTTTCATCGTGGCGCTCAACCGCACTCTGCGCCAGGCCGGCTGGTTCGATGGCGAGCGGGCGGAGCCCGATCTTCTGCAATGGCTCGATCTGGTGGCACTCGGCACCGTCTGCGATGTGGTGCCGCTCACCGGGCTCAACCGCGCTTTCGTTGCGCAAGGGCTGAAAGTGATGGCGCGGCGCGCCAATCCCGGCATCGCCGCGCTTGCCGATGTCAGCCGGTTGGACGGGCGTCCTTCGACGTATCATGCAGGCTTTCTGCTCGGCCCCCGCGTGAATGCGGGCGGACGCGTGGGGCGCGCCGATTTCGGCACGCGGCTGCTTTCGACGGACGATCCGGTGGAGGCGGCGCAGATCGCCGGTGAGCTCGACAGCTATAACAAGGAGCGTCAGGCGATCGAGGCGGAAGTGCTGGAGGACGCGATGGGGCGCATCGAGATGCGCTTGCAGCAAGCACGGCGCAACACCTTGCCGCCGCTCATCATGGCGCATGGCGAGGGCTGGCATCCCGGTGTCATCGGCATTGTGGCGAGCCGCATCAAGGACCGCTGGGACCGGCCGAGCTTCGTTATCGCGGTCGATGAAAAAGGCGAGGGCAAAGGCTCAGGCCGCTCGGTGCCGGGCGTCGATATGGGCCGCGCCGTTACCGCCGCGCTGGAAGAAGGGCTGCTCGTCAATGGCGGCGGCCATGCCATGGCGGCGGGACTGACGGTGAAGGCGGGCAAGATAGAGGCGCTGGAGGCCTTTCTGAGCGCACGCATGGAGGCGGACGTGGACGCGGCGGCCAGTGACCGGCGGCTGACCCTGGACGGCGCGCTGGTGCCCAAGGCGGCGACACGCGCGACGCTGGAAATGATCGAACGGGCCGGGCCTTACGGCGCCGGGAATACGGAACCACGATTCGCGCTGCCGCGTTTGCGGCTGATCCGCGCGCGGGTGGTCGGGCAGAACCATGTCAGCTGCATTCTCTCGGGCGAGGATGGCGGCACGATCAAGGGAATCGCATTCCGTGCGGCGGAAGGACCGCTCGGACAGGCGCTGCTGGACGGCCATAGAGGGCTTTATCATGTCGCCGGGCGCCTTAAAGCGGACGATTGGCAGGGCCGGAAAGGCGTCCAACTGCACATTGACGATTTAAGTGCGGTTTAATGACATTTTCGGCTTGGGACCGGCTTGCAATATAGCGAAATACCCCCTATAAGCTGCCCTCGCCGGGCGCCCTTCGTCTATCGGTTAGGACGCCAGATTTTCAATCTGGAAAGACGGGTTCGACTCCCGTAGGGCGTGCCACTTTTCTTCCCCCGGCGGCACCGACGAGGCCTCTTGCAGAGGCCGGAAACCGGGCCGGGGAAGGGCGAATTCTCCCAAAATATTTTTAGATAGTCGTGCCGCGAGCCATTGGCCTCAGGACACCGGCTGATATTCCGCGAAGACGATAATCTGCAGGCGGTCCTGGTCATCCGTGGCGAGCGGGGCGGCCAGCATCTCCGCATCCATGAAGGTGCGTTCTTCGTGGCTCACCTTGCCGCTGATGCGGATGGGCGCGCCGGAAAGAAGAACGGCCGCCGCATAGCAATCGAAGCGGGTTGCCTGTTCGAGCGGCAGGCATTCGCGGATGAATTGCCGGTGCATCTTGCCATAGACCTGCTCGATACTGTCCCCAGCGATCCGGCAGTAGAGATTGAGCGGCGCGGCGTTCCGGTTGATTTCGAACAGGCCTACATTGGGCAATTGGGCGGAAAGCTCCACCGGGCTGATATCGCGCCGGTGCGGGAAGGTGCCGTTACGGCATTTCGACAGCCAATATTTATGCCCGATGGCGGGGATTTCATAACGGAAGTCGAGTTTGGTATCGATGAAACTGGGCGGCGAAAAGTTTTCGCAGCGTGCCATGACCGCCTCAAGGGTTTGCGGGACGTCCGTGTCGCCCTGCTGCAGCCCGGCCTGAGCATCTGTGCCGATAGTCGATTGGAATGTCGATGACATTTTTCCCCCCAACGAGCTTCATTCTCAAATGAAACGGAAGATTCCGCAAATTGAGACAAATACTCGTTCCTCTCCGACTCACCACTCGATCATGAAACTGCAAATTTCTTTGGTCAAGAAGTCTATGAGTATTTGGTAAAGAGGTATTAACCAAATGAAGGGAGGCGGTCTTTAGCTATCCATACGGAATTCGGCAAAAATGAGCGATGTGATGGAGTTGGGGTCGCTATTCGCGAGCGGGGCAAAAAGACACTCGATATAGAGATAGGTTTTGTCTTCATAGGCGATGCGGCTGGTGATGCGCAGCGGCGCCTCGGCGACCCACAGGGCACGGAAGATAATCTGCCAGCGTGCAAATATTTCCGGCGGCAGCCGTTTTCGTAGGTCCTGCCGGCTCATCATGCCGAAAACCCGCTCGACTTCGGCGCCGGCCAGGCGGCTGAAAAGCTCGATGCCGCCATTTTCATTTTCGCTTACATCGATCAAGGCAAGGGCCGGCAGATATTTGGCAAGCTCCGCCGGATTGACGGCGCTGCGCGGCGGCAGGCGGCCGTCCGCCGGGCGCTTGGCGTTCCAGTAGCCGAGCCCGGCTGCGGGAATGCGGTATTCGAAGGACAAGGTGGGATCGAGCAGGATAGGAGGATTTAATTGGCCTGCCCGCGTTATCAGCGCTTGGAGTTCTTCGGATACCGGTTCGTCTTTTCTTGGGCTGTTAAAGTATTTCCCGCCTTCTGGCGCGCAGTCAGAGCTGCAATTCATACCGAGTCTCCTTAATCCCCCAAACTCACGAGCGCTCTTGATTGAAGAGCATGGGATGTACTACCTGGAACTGCAAATAAAAACTTCACTTTATAAATCTCTTCTTGATCGCACATGCTGGCTGAACTATCCAAAGCGCACCTTAGGGGAGTAGCCGCCCTCCATTTTTAGGAGGGGCGCATGTCAACATAATTGGCGGGCATATCCGCCATGGCATGTGCGCAACGCAGAAGCATTGCCTTTTGCGGGTTGGCGAGACCGACGGCTTTACCGCTCGTGCAGGGCCGGGCGGGTGTAAAGCCGCGTCTCGTTCTCCGGCCCTCGGGAGCATTCATGTCACAATTGGCCGCGATGTTTATCGCCGTCTTTCTTGCAGAGCTTGGGGACAAAACGCAGCTCGCTACGGTTTTGTTCGCCTCTAGCCGGGAAGTCTCGCCGTTTCTTGTTTTTACCGTGGCCGCAGCGGCGCTGACGGCGTCAACGGCCATGGCGGTTTTTGCTGGGCATTTTGCCGGGGAATATCTTGCCCGCCTGCCGCTCAAGCTGATTGCGGGCGCAGGTTTCGTGCTGCTCGGCCTGTGGACGGTCTATAGCCACTTTGCCGAACTGTGAGCGGCTTATCTGGTGGCCGTCACGTCCACATTGACGGTGACTTGCAGCCCGGCAATGCCGGGTGTTGCCATTTCCCCTTCGCCCACCTTGAAGGCGAGACGGTCGATGACGACGCTGCCTTTTGCATGGGCGGTGTCGCCGTCGATTTCCAGCGTGAAGGGAAGGGCGAGTGGATTGGAGACCCCTTTCAAGGTCAGCGTTCCTTCGGCCACATACTCATTGCCGTCCACACGGCGCACGCTCTCCGACTGGAAAATAGCCATGGGAAAGTTCGAGGAATTGAACCATTGGCTGCCGGGCAGCGCGCCGTCGCGGTCGCCTGCGCCGGTCTTCACGCTTGCTGTGTCGATCTCGGCACGGATGGAGGCGGTTTTCAGATTTTCCGGGTCGAGCGTGATGTCGGCGGTGAAATTTTCAAAGCGCCCGGTAAAGGGCTTGCCGCCTTGCGTTGCCTCGAAGGTGAGTGTGCTTTCCTCTTTCACGAGCACCCAGCCGGAAGCTTGTGCCGCCGCGGCGTTCATCAGGAGGAGTGTAAGGCAAAGCGAAAGGTGGCGGGCAAAGCGGCGCGCGGGGAACATGAGCAATCCTTTATGAGGTGCGGCGCATCCAGGGGGCCATGCGCGTGAGAACCGTGTCTTTGAGCATATAGTGATGGCGCAGCGCGGCGGCCGCATGCAGGCCGATCAGCGCAATGGCCGCCCAGACGAGAATTTCATGCACCTCATGAGCGATGTCCTCATAAAGCGCCTTATCGGGGCTCTGCGAGACAAAGCCCAAATGCGGCCATTCGAAGAGGCCGAAATAGAGGGTGGGTATGTTGTAGGGCGAGGCCGATACCATTACCCAGCCGGAAAGCGGCAAGAGCAGGAGCGCGGCATAAAAGCCGTAATGGGTGGCGCTGGCGGCCAGCCGCTCCCAGCGCGGCATATGCGCGGGCAGCGCGGGCGCGGGGTTGCCGAGGCGCCAGGCAAGCCGGAGAACCACGAGCACCAGAATGCTGAGGCCCAAGGATTTGTGGAACTGAAAGAGCGGATAGACGAGCGGGTCGCCCTTCGGCAGCCAGTCCATATAGAAACCGACACCCAGCATGGTGAGCACGGCAGCCGCGATCAGCCAATGCAGCGTTACGGCGACGGCCCCATAGGCCTCGGGCGTATTGCGCAGTTTCATTCTTCGGGTTTGCCTATCGTGCTTGCTACGGGAGCGGGGGTCCAGAAACTGGGCACCCATTGGCGGGCCCTGGCGCGGCCAAGCAGTTCTTGCCTGTCGGAGAGCATGGCGCGGGCGCGTGTCAACAGCGCGTCATCGCTTTCCTGCGCGCCCAGCGAAAGGCGCATGGGGTTTACATCATAAAGATGCAGCCAGCTGCCGAGGTCAACCGGGTCTTCGGTCGGTCCCACACCCGCCACATAAAGTGCGATGAGCGTGCGCTGAGCCTCGAAGGTGCCCGCCTCCGCCGCCCGTTCGATCCAGGTCACGCCTTGGGCAAAGTCCGGATCGGCGCGCAGCTTTTCCGCATTGGGCAGCGCGGTGGCTGCATCCTGCGGCATGCCGGCGAGGCGGAGCTGGCAAATACCGAGGGCAAGCTGTGCCTGCTCGAAGCCGCGCCCGCGTGTGGCGAGCGGTTTCAGGCGGTCGACCGCGCCGTCGCATTCCCCGTCGTTTTTGAGGCGGAAACCTTCCCAGTAAAACTCGTTCGGATCGCGGTAATTGGCCCGCTCGCGCACCTCCAGATAGCCGGGGCGGCGCGGATCGTTCGGCAGGCCCTGGGCGTCTGCCTGCAGGGCCGTCAGGCTGGCCAGCGTCAGGCCCAGCGCCATAGCCGGGGCAAAAGCTCTAAGCAAAACCATTGGTCCATGCCGTTCAAACATGGGGCAAGGTTATAGGGTCTTGAGGGAGGGGGCAATTGGCCACTTTTCAGCGCTGCCAAGCGGCCCATGCCTTTGCCCCGCCTCTGCCTCAATAAAAATGGATGAGATAGCGGCTGCCGCGCAGCACATAACCATGCCCGCGGCCATTATAGCACATCGTGCCGCCAAGCTTCGCGGGCCGGCCGCGCCAATAGCCATCCGTATAAACGGGGTGGCAGGGACGTTTGCCATAGGAACGGTAATGGTGATTGCCCCAGCCGCCCCCATGATAGGAGTGCCGGTAATAGTGTTTGTATCGCTTGGGCGCATAATGATGGCGCTTGGCGATATAGGGCCGGTGGTGTTTGAAATAGCGCTTGTGGTGATGTTTCTTATAGCCGTAACCGTGGTTCCAGCCGATGGAGACGCCGATATTCACGTCGCCCGCGCGGGCGGGCGGGGCGCCGCTGAAAGCGGTCAGCGCAACAACACCGGCAAGTACGAGCGCGAGCTTTTTCATGGGGCATCTCTCCGACTCATCGTTGCGGGATGAGAAAAGGATGTTGCCCGCTGGCTGAACGCCTTATGAACCGCTTGTTCAGCTAGGCCCGCACTTGCCGCTTATGGGGGTTACCAGTGGCCGGTGTTCTCCATGCTCGCCCAGGGCTCTTTTGCCGGCAGCGGGCTGCCTTTTTGCAAAAGCTCGATGGAGATGTTGTCGGGCGAGCGCACAAAGGCCATGCGCCCGTCGCGCGGCGGCCGGTTGATCGTGACGCCCTGATCCATCAGCTTCTGGCAGGTCTCGTAAATGTTATCGACCTGATAGGCGAGGTGGCCGAAATTGCGCCCTTCGCCGAGCTCTTCCGGGTCCCAGTTATAGGTCAGCTCGATTTGGGCATCTTCCTGGCCCGGCGGCGCCAGAAAGACCAGCGAGAACCGGCCTTCTTCGATGTCGAAGCGGCCCATGTTTTTCAGGCCGAGCTTGTTGCAATAAAAATCGAGCGAGGCGTCGAGGTCGCTGACGCGGACCATGGTATGGAGATAACGCATGAGCATCCTATAATCAGGTTGAATTTGGCTGCATGATCCAGCAAATGGCCCGCAGGGTCAAAAAAGAAACGGTGAATGGAAACGACGGGAAGAGGCAATGAGCCAGGAACTGAAACGGGCAATCGAGGAAAGCTACCGCGTGGTGGTTTTTACCGGGGCGGGGATCAGCACGGAATCCGGTATTCCCGATTTCCGCAGCCCGACGGGGCTTTGGAAGAAATATGCGCCCATCGATTTCCAGGAATTCATGGCCTCAGCCGATATGCGCGCGGAAGCCTGGCGGCGCAAATTCGAAATGGACAAAACCATGGCGAAAGCCGCGCCCAATAAGGGCCATATGGCGATCGCCAAGTGGGTGGGTGAGGGCAAGGTGAGCCATGTCATCACGCAGAATGTGGACGGGCTGCACCATGTCTCCGGCGTGCCGGAAGACAAAATCATCGAATTGCACGGCAATGCTACCTATGCAACCTGCCTCGGCTGCGGGCTGCGTCATGAGCTCGAAGAGGTCCGCGCTTTGTTCGAGGCTTCGGGCGCCGCGCCCGATTGCCGGGACTGCGGCGGCATCGTCAAATCGGCGACGATCTCTTTCGGTCAAGCCATGCCGGAAAAGGAAATGGAGCGGGCCCATGAGGCAACGCTGGGCTGCGATCTCTTTCTTGCCATCGGCTCGTCCTTGCAGGTCTTTCCGGCGGCGGGCTTTCCCATTTTGGCCAAGCGCAACGGCGCGCGGCTGATCATCATCAACCGGGAAGAAACGGATATGGACGAGATTGCCGATCTCGTTCTGCATGAGGAAATCGGCCCGGTACTGCGCGCCGTGGCCATGCTGAACTGAGATCAGTCCAGCGCGTCAAACGGGTTTTCAAAACGGGTGAGGCGCGCCCATTCGGCTTGAATGCGCTCACGTTGCGCACGGCGGGCGACGAGCTCCAGGCGCAGCCCGTCCGGATCGCTGAAAAAGATCGCGTAATAATCCGGCGCATAATCGGTGTGATAGGCGGGCTCGCTTGCCTCGATCCCGGCGGCTTTTAGCTGATGCCAGGCTTCTTTCAGCGCCGCTTCGTCTTTCACTTGCAGGCAAAGATGGTGCAGCCCCGGCTGATAAGGATCATGGGCCGGCGCATGCGGCGAGGCTGGGCGGATGGAAATCTGCATCACCTTGTTGAAATAGTGATAATGCGGTGCCCCGGCGATTTTCATGTCGCCGCGCCGGAAATCCAGAATGCCGAATACCGTGTCGTAAAAGCGCATGGACCGCTCGATATCCGAGACGGAGAGATAAAGATGGTCCATGGCGGTCACTTCAACGGGATTTTCCGAAAGCATGCGCGTGTCCTTGGTTGAGGCCCGTTTCCGGCACTTTTAACGGGCGCTTGCCCAGCCGCCGGCAAGGGGAATGATCTGTCCCGTGATGAAACTCGACTTCTCGCTGGCAAGATAGGCAAGCAGGGAGGCGGCTTCTTCCGGCTTGCCGAGCCGGCCCATCGGAATGTTCTTCAGAATGCGCGCGGCCTTGTCCGGATCGGCCATAAGTTCGGGCGGGAAATAATCCGGGTTGTCCACGAAGTTGGGAGCGACGGCGTTGACCTGAATATTGTCGGCGGCAAGTTCCAGCGCCAGCGTCCGGGCGAGCGCATTGGCCGCGCCGCGGGCGGACACATAGACCGAATAATTGCGCAAGCCGTTCAGCGGCGCGGCGGAGGTGTTGAAAATGATTTTGCCACTGCCCTGCTTTTTCATTTGCGGCACGGCGGCGCGGGCCATGGCATAGGCTTTGAAAAAGAGCATATCGAAGGTTTTTCGCAGAAGCTCGTCGCTTGCCTCTTCCACGCTGGCGCGATGGGCCGGATAGGCATCGTTGTTGATGAGCACATCGAGCGTGCCGCCTGCTTCCACCGTAGCTTTCACCAAATTGTCAGACGAATCCGGTAAGAGCGCCGTTGCGCCGGGGCAGGCCTTTTCATAGGCGCTGCGTTTGCTGTCATCGGTGAAATCGGGATCGGTGCCGAAGACTTTATAGCCTTCCTCCAGCAGCGCTTTCGTGCCGGGTATGCCGATGAAACGGGTGACGTCGGTAATCAGAACGGTGCGGGGCAAAACGGCTTCTCCCTTTCTCGCGGCCAGGCTGTGCAGCCTTGCCGATTTACGCATGAGTGCGATTGTTATTATGCTGGCAGGATCATAAGCGGGAGGAAGAGGCGTCACAATGAACGATGTAACGGGCGGCCAACAAGCCTGGTGGAAAGGGGCGATTGTCTATCAGATCTACCCGCGAAGCTTTTGCGACACGAATGGGGACGGGATCGGCGATCTGGCGGGCTTGCGCAGCAAGCTCGATTATGTGGAAAAACTGGGAGCGGACGCGCTCTGGCTCTCGCCGGTCTATCCCTCGCCGGACCGGGACTATGGCTATGACGTGTCGGATTATTGCGATATCGACCCGAAATTCGGCACGCTTGCCGAATTCGGCATGCTGGTGAAAGACCTGCACGGGCGCGGGCTGAAACTTATTCTCGATCAGGTGCTCAGCCACACCTCGGACCAGCATCCCTGGTTTCAGGAAAGTTTGCTTTCGCGGGATAACGCCAAAAAAGATTGGTATGTCTGGGCAGAGGCGAAGGAAGACGGCACGGTGCCGAATAATTGGCTGAGCGCCTTTGGCGGGGCCGCCTGGTCCTGGCATCCGCTGCGCCGGCAATATTACTTCCATAAGTTTCTGCGCCAGCAGCCGAAGCTGAATTTTCACAATAAAGACGTCGTCAAAGCGGTGATGGACGTGCTGCGCTTCTGGCTGGAGCGCGGGGTGGACGGGTTCCGTCTCGATGTGGCGAACAGTTTCGTGCATGACGAAAAACTGACCGACAATCCGCCTTTGCCGATGGAGGAACGCACCTTCCTCGATTGGGCCCATGCACCGCGCCTGCAGCGTCATATCCATGATGCCAATACGCTGGAAAACGAACGGTCGATGCGCGAGGTGCGCCGCGTGATGGACGAATACGAAGGAAGCTGGGCCTTCGGCGAGTTTTCCGAAGAGCCGAAACGCTTGCCGCTTTATGCAGGCGAGCCGGACAAGCTGCATACGGGCTATACGTTTCATTTCCTGGAAAGCTGGTCTTTCGAGCCCGCGACCTTCCGTGCCTATTACGAAGACGTGCTGGCGGCGGTGCCCGATCTTTGGCCCTGCGTGACCTTTTCCAACCATGATGTGATCCGCACGGTGACACGCTGGGGCGGCGGCGCGGGGGATGACGAGCTGGCAAAGCTTTGCCTGCTCATTCTCCTCACGCTGCGCGGCACGGTGCTGATGTATCAGGGCGAGGAGCTTGGCCTGCCCGAGGCCGATCTTGCCCGCGAGGACATCAAAGACCCGGTGGGCGATCTCTATTTCCCCTTCGCCAAGGGGCGTGACGGCTGCCGCACACCGATGCCCTGGGAAGAAGGAAAGCCCCATGCGGGCTTCACCTCCGGCAAACCCTGGCTGCCGATGCCTGAGAGCCATTTGACCCGCAGCGTGGAGGCGCAGGAAAAAGACCTGACCTCCGTCTTGCATTTCACCCGCGCGGCAATCGCCTTGCGCAAAAGCGATGCGGCGCTCACCTGGGGCGCCATCCGTTTCGAGGAAGGGCCGGACGGTGTACTGATTTACGAGCGCGCTTATGAAGGCGAGAAACGGCGCTGCCTTTTCAATCTGACGCGGGAGGCGCGGCGCGTTCCGGCGCAAGGCGAGGTGCTGTTCCAAACGGGCGTGGGGAGCTTGAGTGAGGGGATGCTAGAGCTTGGGGCCCATGCGGGTGTTGTGATGAAGGTGTGAGTGCCGGGCTGCAAAAGCTGCATGGACCCCGGCACGGGGGCCGGGGTGACAGCTTCTATAAAAGGCAAAGGCGGTGCGGCAGACTCAAATCGTCACCCCGGGCTTGACCCGGAGTCCATCTGAGTTTGCAACACGTTGCTACGTCTTCGTCCGGGCCGCCAGCGCTTCGGGCGTATCGAGGTCCCGGTGAATGGTGTCCTCCGGTACCGGCACCTCGCAGACCGCTTCTTCATACTGCGCAATGAGCGGCTTGGCGCCGATATCGCCTCTCAGCGACTGCATTTCCTCGAAGAAGCGCGCATCCCACAGCACAGGGTTGCCGCGTTTGCCGGCGAATGTGGGAATGCAGATGAGGCGGCCTTCTTCCGGGTCGTAAGCGGCGATCAGCCGGTCGATGACACTGGCGCTTACATCCGGCATGTCGCCGAGGAGAATGAGGAGCGCATCGGCGCCTTCCTTTTCGGCGGCGGCGATGCCGGCTTTCAAGGATGCGCTGAGGCCTTCGCGGTAATCCGGATTATGGGTGAGGCGGAGCTTGTTTCCGGCGGGCAGGTGAGCGGCAAGTGCGGCCTCGACCGCCTCTTTCTCGTGGCCGGTGACGGCAATAATTGTGTCAGCGCCGGAGGCCAGAGCGGCATTTGCCGTGCGGGCCACCATGGGCACGCCCTCGATGGGGGCGAGGAGCTTGTTCTGAAGCCCCATGCGCGAGGAGCGCCCGGCGGCGAGAATGAGCGCTACGACGCGCGGGCGGGCGCTGCCCACCTTGCCGCCTTCGCGCGGCTGCGGGCGGCTCGAGATTTCCTTCAAAAGGCCGCCGACCCCCATGGCGGTGATGTCTTCGCGCGCCACGGGCAGATTGGCGGCGAGGCGCTGCATCACCCAGTCCGCGCCGTTCAGCTTGGGCGAGCGGGCACAGCCTGGCAGGCCGAGCACGGGTTTGCCGGATAGCTCGCCCAGCAGCAAAAGATTGCCGGGATCGACAGGCATGCCGAAATGGAGGACCGCTCCGCCGGCTGCTTCGATCGCGGCGGGCACCACATCCTGCCGGTCGACAATGGCCGAGGCGCCGGAGACGAGAAGAATGTCGGCCTTCCCGGCCATTTCCTGCAGGGCCGCGGCGAGGGGGCCCACCTCGTGGGCAAGGCGGGCCTCGTCCACCAGCGTGCCTTCCAGCGCCGTGATGCGTGCTTCCAGGACCTGGCGGGTTTTGTCGAGCAGGCTTTCCTTCAGGCTCGGCAGCTGCGTGGAAAGAAGGCCGTAGCGCTGCGGCTGGAAAGGAGCAAGGCCGAGGGCTGTTTGCTCACGGGCGATGGCGCAAGCCTCCTCCAGCGCCTCTTTCGGGCAAGCGAAGGGGATGATCTTGACGGTCGCCACCATCTGCCCCTCGCTCACGCTTTCATAAGGGGCAAGGGTGGCAAGCGTGATCGCCTCGTGAACGGCGTTGATCTTGTCGATGGCGCTGCGGTCGATCAGGGTGAGGCCCGCCGTTTCGGCGAAAAGATTGGCCCTGCCAGTGAAGGGCGCGCCGGGCCGCAGCCCGCTATCGGCGCCGAGCGCTTCGGCAAGCTTTGCGGCGGCCTCATCTTCGGGCACTTCACCCGCGCCGAGATGGGCGGCAAAGACGGATTCGATGCCTTCAACTCGCAGGGCGGCAATGTCGGCGGCGCTGAGTTTCCGGCCCTTTTTGAAGGCTTTGGTCCCGGCGCGCAGGCTATGGGCAAGGAGCGCGCCTTCGGCCTCTTCCAGGGGCAGATCGGCGAATTTCATGTCCGCAGCCTCGCTGTCATTTCTGCAAGGATGGAGACGGCGATTTCCGCCGGGCTGCGCGCGCCGATGGCAAGGCCGACCGGCCCGTGGATGCGGGAAAGGGCAGCCTCGTCGAAACCGGCTACCGTGAGCCGCTCCAGCCGGGCGGCATGGGTCTTCTTGGAGCCGAGCGAGCCGATATAGAAGCAAGGCGCCTTGAGGGCGACCTGAAGGGCCGGATCGTCGAGTTTGGGATCATGGGTGAGAGTGACGACGGCGGTGCGGGCATCGGGCGCGAGCTCCGCCATGGCTTCATCCGGCCAGCTGCGCACCAGCCGGACGCCCGGAAAGCGTTCCTCGCTGGCAAAGGCCTCGCGCGGGTCGATGACCGCCACGTCATAGCCAAGATCGCCTGCCATGCGCGCCAGCGGCTGGGCGATATGCACCGCGCCCACCAAAATAAGGCGGAGCGGGGGATTGAAAACGTTGAGAAACCACTCGCCGTCCGGGCCTTCCACAGTGCGCGATTTGTCGGATTTCACAACTTGAGAAACTGGTTCAATTAACCATTTTTCTTCAATATTATCATATGGATAGATAAGTTTTTCGATTCCATCTCTTAACCGTGTTGCCAGCACAACGGCACGCTTTTCATCGCGGGCGCGCAGCAAGGCGTCGAGGGTTTGGCGTTGCATCAGACCCCCTTTACCGGCTCGATCAGGACGCGGATGCGCCCGCCGCAGGCAAGGCCGACTTCCCAGGCCATGGCGTCCGAGACGCCATATTCGAGGATTTCGGGCGCGTCCCCCTCCATCAGATCGAGGGCGCGGGTGATCACGTCCCCCTCGATGCAGCCGCCGGAAACGGAGCCGGTAAAGGCCGTGTCGTCGCGGATGACGAGCTGGCTGCCGACGGGCCGGGGCGCCGAGCCCCAGGTCTCGATCACCGTGGCAAGGGCGACTTTGTGGCCACCCGCCAGCCAGGCGGCGGCCTGTTCCAGGACCTGATCGTCCGTGAAGGTGTCACTCATAGAAGGGTCCTCATGCTGGAATGCCGGTTGCCCTTCATATGGGAAGGGCCGGAGAGCGCGTCCACCAGGGCGCTCAAACTATTGAGATTATGGACGGGCCGGAATTCATCCACATGAGGCAGCATGGCCCGGATGCCGGCGGCCTTGGGCTCGAAGGCATCATAACGCAAGAGCGGATTGAGCCAGATAAGCCGCCGGGAGAGGCGGGCGAGGCGCTTGATTTCAGGTTCCAGCCCGCCGCCGCCTTCCCGGTCGAGCCCGTCCGTCACGAGCAGCACCACAGCGCCCTGACCCAGCACCCGGCGGGCCCATTCCACATTGAAGCGGCGCAGCGTCTCGCCGATCCGGGTGCCGCCGTCCCAATCCTCGGCGGCTTTGGAAATCTCCCCCAGCGCCGCATCGATATCCCGGTGGTGAAGATGGCGGGTAATGTTGGTGAGTCTGGTGCCGAAAAGAAAGGCATGGACCCGGTCCCATTCATGGGTGATGGCGTGGAGGAAATGCAGAAAGACGCGCGCGTAAAGCGACATGGAGCCTGAAATATCGAGCAGCACCACGATGGGCGGCATGCGCCGGTGGGGCTCTTTGCGCCGCAGTTCCATGAGGTCATGGCCGCGGAAGCTCTGCTGCAGGGTGCGGCGCATGTCGACCTGCCGGCCGCGCAGGGCGGGCCGGGCGCGGCGGGTGAGCTGCTCTTTGACGGGCAGGCGCAGGCGGCGGAGCGCGGCTTTCGCCTCGGCCAGTTCCGCCGTGCTCATCTGCTCGAAATCACGCTCACGCAGCACTTCCTCGCGGGAGAGCGTTTCACGGGCGTCGATCTCGATATTGGGCTCTTCTTCCCGCCGCTCCTCATCGCCGCTCATCAGGGCTTCGGCGAGACGGCGCAGCGCCTTTTCGCCGGGCTCTTTGTTCTCCGGCGTACGCAGCTCAGGCAAGGCGAGCGCCATCATCCGCTCAAGCAGCTTCGGCTCCTGCCAGAAAATATGGAAGGCTTGGGAGAAAAGCTCATGGGCCTCATGGCTGCGCACAAGGGCGGCATGAAGCGTCCAGTAGAAATCGGCTTTGGAGTGGAAGCCCGCATATTCCACCGCTTCCACGGCATCGAGAATGTCACGCGGGCCGACGCTCATCCCGGCCCGGCGCAGTACCCGTCCGAAATGGACGATATTCTCGGCAAAATGCCCGGCAGGCGGCGCGGCGCTCAAAGCCCCACCTTTTCCTCGCCCGCCGCGAGGCGGGTTTTGATCTCACTCAGAAGCCGGGCCGCTTCCGAGCCTTCGATGCGGGCAATGTCTTCCTGATATTTTAGAACGGTGCCCAGCGTGTCGTTGATGTTCTCGCCGGTCAGGGAGACGGCATCGAGCTCGATCAGCGCGCGGGCCCAGTCGAGCGTTTCAGCAACGCCGGGCTTTTTATAAAGATCTTCGCCCCGCAGGCGCTGCACGAAGGCCGTGATTTCGCGCGAAAGCGTTTCGGGCGCTTCAGGCAGGCGGGCGCGCAGGATTTCAAGCTCGCGCTCTTCGGACGGGTAATCCACCCAGTGATAAAGGCAGCGGCGCTTCAGCGCGTCATGAATCTCGCGGGTGCGGTTCGATGTAATGATGACGATGGGCGGCTCTTTCGCCTTGATCGTGCCGAGCTCGGGGATCGTGACCTGGAAATCGGAGAGGAGCTCGAGAAGATAAGCCTCGAAAGGCTCGTCCGTGCGGTCGAGCTCGTCGATCAGCAGGACCGGCGGCCCGGCAGTGTCCGGCTCCAGCGCTTGCAGGAGCGGGCGGTGCAGCAGAAATTTTTCGGAGAAAAGATCGCTGGCGAGATCCTCGCGCGGCGCCGTGCCGCTAGCCTCGGCAAGGCGGATCTCGATCATCTGCGCCTGATAGTTCCACTCGTAAACGGCGGCGGAAATGTCGAGCCCTTCATAACATTGCAGGCGGATGAGCTTGCGTCCCAGCGCGCTTGCCAGAACTTTGGCGACCTCGGTTTTGCCGACACCGGCTTCCCCTTCCAGCAGCAGCGGCTTTCCCATCTTCAAGGCAAGGTAGAGCACGGTCGCCAGCGGCCGCTCGGCCACATAGGCGCCGGTGGAAAGCAGCTTGACCGTTTCGTCGATGGAGGCGGGAAGGGACATGAGGGACCGTGTAAGACCGTTTGGCAAAGAGGCGCTGCACATTCTAAGTGTCACCCCGGCTTTCATGCCGGGGTCCATAACAGTATATCAGCAATTTGAGGCGCTGCATGGACCCCGGGTTAAGCCCGGGGTGACGATTGTATTTTTTAGCCGATGCATCGAATTTAAATGGCCGCCGCGACCGCGCGTTTGGCGATGACGGTGACGAGATGGGCGCGGTATTCGGCGTCGCCATGAAGATCGGAGAGCATGTTTTCCACCGGCACTTTGATGCCGCTGATCGCATCCGCCGACCAGTTCTTTGCAAGCGCCTCTTCCATTTCCTTGACCCGGAAAACACCTTCCTGGCCCGCGCCCGTGACGGCCACACGGATGCCCATGGGCGTTTCGGCGACGAAGACGCCGACCATGGCGTAGCGGGATGCCGGGTTCGGGAATTTCACATAAGCGGCGCGTTTGGGGTGCGGGAAGGTGATTTCGGTGATGATCTCATCGTCCCCGAGGGCCGTTTCGAACATGCCTTTGAAAAACTCGTCCGCCTCGATCAGCCGTTTCGTCGTGTGAATTTTCGCATCGAGGGCGAGGACGGCTGCCGGATAATCGGCGGAAGGATCGTTATTGGCGAGCGAGCCGCCGATCGTGCCTTTGTGGCGGACGGCGGGATCGCCGATCCCTTCGGCGAGTTTGGCAAGGGAGGGCAGGTGCTTGCGCACATCCGCATTGACCGCGACATCGGCATGGGGCGTGGCGGCCCCGATCATGATCGCATCGCCCTCGGCCTTGATGAAGGAGAGCTCTTTCAGCGCGCCGAGATCGACGAGATCGCTCGGCATGGCCAGGCGCTGCTTCAGCGTCGGGATCAATGTCTGGCCCCCGGCCAGGATTTTTGCCTCATCGCAGTTCTTCAAAAGCTCGGAGGCTTCTTTCAGGCTTGCGGGGCGGTGATAGTCGAATTGATACATTTGAGGTCGTCCTCATGCAGCTTTCGGTGTGGCACTGTTTTGAATGGCGGCCCAGACCCGCGCAGGCGTGGCGGGCATGGGAATGTCCTTGATGCCGAGGGCATCGGTAATGGCGTTGATGACGGCGGGCGGCGAGCCGATGGCGCCGGCTTCCCCGCAGCCTTTCATGCCCATCGGGTTCGAGGGGCAGACGGTCGGCGTGAAGCCGAGTTTGAAGCCGGGGAAATTATCCGCACGCGGCATGCAGTAATCCATGAAGGAACCGGTCATGAGCTGGCCGCTTTCTTCATCGTAGATGCCGTGCTCGTAAAGCGCCTGGCCGATACCCTGAACGAGCCCGCCATGCACCTGCCCCTCGACGATCATGGGATTGATGATGGTGCCGAAATCGTCGATGGCGGTGAAATTGACGATCTCCGTCACGCCGGTTTCCGGGTCGATCTCGATTTCGCAGATATGGCAGCCGGAAGGGAAGGTGAAGTTGAGCGGATCGTAAAAGGCGCTTTCCTTAAGGCCGGGCTCGATCTCCGCCGTATCGAAGCCGTGGCCGGTATAGGCGGCAAGCGTTACTTCCGGCCAGCTCAGGCTTTTATCCGTGCCTTTGACGGTGAAGGCACCGTTCTCCAGCACCACATCGTCTTCGGCTGCTTCCATAAGCTGTGCGGCGATCTTGCGGGCCTTGGCTTCCACCTTGTCGATGGCTTTGAAAATGGCGCTCATGCCGACCGCACCGGAGCGCGAGCCATAGGTGCCCATACCGAATTGCACGCGGCCCGTGTCGCCGTGAATGATCTCGATATCCTCAAGCGGCAGGCCCGTGCGTTCGGAAACGAGCTGGGCAAAAGTCGTCTCATGCCCCTGGCCATGTGAGTGCGAACCGGTAAAGACTTCGATCTTGCCGGTGGGTGCGACTTGCACCTCTGCGGACTCCCAGAGCCCGACACCGGCGCCGAGCGAACCGACAGCGGCGGAGGGCGCAATGCCGCAGGCTTCAATATACGTAGAAAAGCCGATACCGCGCAGCTTGCCGCGTTTGGCTGCTTCTTCCTTGCGATCCGGGAAGCCCGCATAGTCCGCAACTTCCAGCGCCTTATCGAGCGAGGCTTCGAAATCCCCAATGTCGTAATTCATGATAACCGGGGTTTGGTGCGGGAAGGTTTTGACGAAATTCATGCGGCGAATTTCCGCCGGATCGAAACCGTTTTCCCGCGCCGCCGTTTCCACGATCCGCTCGACAATGTAAGTCGCCTCCGGCCGGCCCGCGCCGCGATAGGCATCGACGGGGGAGGTGGTTGTGTAAACGCCGTCGACTTCCACATAGATGGCGGGAATGTCGTATTGGCCCGAAAGAAGCGTGCCGTAAAGATAGGTCGGCACGGCGGCGGAGAAAGTGGAAAGATAGGCGCCGAGATTGGCTTTGGTTTTGACCTTGAGCCCGAGGAATTTGCCGTCTTCATCGAGCGCCAGTTCCGCATGGCTCAGATGATCGCGGCCATGAGCATCCGCAAGGAATGCTTCGGAGCGGTCCGCCGTCCATTTGATGGGGCGGCCGATCTTCTTCGAGGCCCAGGCGCAGGCGGTCTCTTCCGGATAGATAAAAATCTTCGAGCCGAAGCCGCCGCCGACATCCGGCGCAATGACGCGGAGTTTGTGTTCCGGCGCTACCCCCACAAAGGCGGAAAGCACAAGCCGGGCGACATGCGGGTTCTGGCTCGTGGTCCAGAGCGTATATTCATCGCGGCCCGCATCATAATCGCCGATTGCCGCACGCGGCTCCATGGCGTTCGGTACGAGGCGGTTATTGGCAAGATCGATGCTGACGGTGCGGGCGGCTTTCGAAAAAGCCTCTTCGGTCGCCGTCTTGTCGCCAAGCTCCCATTCGAAGCAGAGATTGCCGGGGGCTTCCTCATGCACCTGCGCGCTGCCGGGCTCGGTGCTGTTTTTCAAAGAGACGGCAGGCAGCGGTTCGTAATCGACGAGCACGAGATCGGCGGCGGCCAGCGCTTGCGCCTTCGTCTCCGCGATGACGAGAGCGACATGATCGCCGACATAGCGCACTTTTTCGGCGGCGAGAATGGGATGGCCGCCTGCCTTCATTTCCGAACCGTCCTTGGAATGGACGGTCCAGCCGCAAATGAGCCCGGCGAGCCCGTCTTCGGCCACATCCTTGCCGGTAAAAACGGCCACGACGCCGGGCGCGGCATTGGCTTCTTCAAGATCGATGGAACGGATCAGCGCGTGGGCATGGGGCGAGCGCACGAAGACCGCATGGGTCTGGTTCGGGCGGTTGATGTCGTCCGTATATTGCCCGCGCCCGCGAATGAAACGGTCGTCCTCGCGCCGGCGAACCGGTTTACCGATACCCCATTCCGACATGGCTCTCCTCCCATTTTCCGCCAAGTGCGATGCGATCCGGTCTCTGCCGGAGCCTAAGCGCGCATTTCCTCCGATGCGGCCAGGATCGCTTTGACGATATTGTGATAGCCGGTGCAGCGGCACAGATTGCCTTCCAGCTCTTCGCGGACGGTTTTTTCGTCGAGTTCCGGCTTACGGCGGATCATGTCGACGGCGGTCATGATCATGCCCGGCGTGCAAAAGCCGCATTGCAGGCCGTGATGTTCCTTGAAGGCGCGCTGCACGGGATGAAGATCGCCGCCCGCGGCAAGGCCTTCGATCGTCGTAACTTCCGCGCCGTCCGCCTGCAGGGCGAGGGTGGCGCAGGATTTCACGGCTTTGCCGTCAATATGCACAACGCAAGCGCCGCACTGACTAGTGTCGCAGCCGACATGCGTGCCCGTCAGGTTCAGTTGATCGCGGATGAAATTAACAAGAAGCGTGCGGCCTTCCACTTCGCCGCTCACCGACTTGCCGTTGACCGTCATGGTGACAACGGGCATGGGCACCTCCCCATTTGAATTAGCGGGTTCATATACGCAGGATGGAATAGGGCCGGATGGTGCGGCATCCGGCGCAATTGTCCTTTGCTTAAGTGTGGGAACTTGCAGGGCAAGCGTCAACCGCCAAGGTGGCGGTTTCGTTCACGTTCCCACGAAATAAATCACGATAAGCACGCCGAGAATGACCAATGTGCCCCACATCCAGGGCGCTAGGCCCATGCCTGCGTCCTCATTGGGCAGCATCGGCGCATCGGTAGGCGCAACCGCGTCGCTTTCCGGGTGCGCGCCCGGACGGTCCGCTTCCACGGGCCCGGCAACGGCATTGCGCAGATTGGCAAAAAACTCGTCCGCCATTTTCTTGGCGGTTGAATCTATGAGGCGCTGACCGATCTGGGCGAGCTTGCCGCCGACGGTGGCGTGCACCTCATATTTGACAATCGTGTCACTACCATCTTCCACGAGATCGACCTTGGCCGAACCTTTGGCGAAACCGGCTGCACCGCCCGAGCCTTCACCGGAAATCGTGTAACCGGCGGGCGCGTTGATGTCGGAAAGCGTGACCTTGCCTTTAAACTTCGCGCTGACCGGGCCGACCTTGGCTTTCACTGCCGCCTCGAACTCAGTGTCGGAGGTTTTTTCCACGGTTTCAGCGCCGGGGATGGCCTGTTGAAGAATGGAGGGATCGTTGAGCGCATCCCACACGGTTTCGCGCGGCGCGGGAATGCGAACCTCGCCTGACATATCCATGAGCGTCTCTCCCCGTCTTGTCGTTTAAAGTGATTGGCTGAAGCTGAGAATGAGCGTGAAGCCCAAGAGCACGGCAATCCACAATACCATAGAACCGGCCGGCCAGCTGCGCGCAAGCGGTCCTTGCGGTCCATGCGCTCGGTAAATACTGGCCAGGAAGGCATCGAGGCGGCGGGTGGCCGTGCGGCTCATGAGGCCCCACATATTCCGGCTTATATAAGCACCCAGTTTGACGATTGCCAGGGCAAGGCGCCGGTTCAGCCAGTCGCTATCGACCAGAATACCGGGCGCAGGCCGTTTGATGAGGCCGAAGCGCCAAAGCGCGAAGAAGGCGATGGCGGTAAAGCTGAGCACTTGAAGCTGGGTGAGAATGTGATCCGGCGTATAGGCGTCATAGGCGACGTCATAGGGCAGAAAGCTCATGAAAGTGGCAGGCATCAGGCCGAGCGCGAAGCAGCTTGCCGCCGTCAGGCCCATGGCAAGCAGCATGTTCCAAGGCGCTTCCTTCGGGCGCTCCGGGGCGCCGGCAAACTTATCCTCGCCGAAAAAGGCTAGATAAGGCAGGCGCACACCGGCGACATAGAAAATCCCCGCTGAGCCGAACAGCAGCGCCGCCCAGATCAGAGGCTCATAGGCTTTGGCGACGGAGGAAAGAATGAGCGATTTCGAGACGAAGCCGGCAAAGAGCGGTGTGGACATGGCCAGCCCGCCCACAATGCAAAGCAATGCTGTGATGGGCATGGAGCGGTAAAGCCCGCCGAGACCGGAAGCTTTGGCCGTGCCCGTGCGGTAAAGCACCGCGCCCATCGCCATGAAGAGCAGCGATTTATAGAGAATATGGGCAACGGCATGCGCAGCGACACCGTTTAGCGCCAGGGGCGTGCCGATGCCGACGGCGATCACCATGAAACCGAGCTGATTGTTGAGCGCATAGGCAAGCACCCGGCGCAGATCGTTCTCGGCGGCGGCATAGATGAGCGGCCAGAAGACCATGACGGTGCCGATATAGATTAGGATTTCGGTGCCCGCGAAACTGCGCGCCAGGGAATAGATCGCCAGTTTCGTCGTGAAGATGGAAAGCACGACCGTGCCCGTCGGCGTTGCGGCAGGATAGGCGTCGGGCAACCAGGTGTGAAGCAGCGGGAAGGCGGCCTTGATGCCGAAGGCAATGAGGATCGCCCAAGTGCCAAGCGAGCCGAGCGTCAGCGCGCCGAAGGCAAGCGAGCCCGTTTCGTGATAATGCAGCGCCATGCCGGCAACGAGAATGACCCCGGAGGCGATCTGAATGATCAGATAGCGCATGCCGGTGTAATAAGCGCCCTCGGTGCCGCGCGCCCAAATGAGGAAGACGGAGGCGACCGCCGTGCCTTCCCAAAAAATGAAGAGCGTGACGAAATCGCCCGCGAAGACGGCGCCGATGGCCGAACCTGCATAAAGCAGCGTCGTGACCTGCTGCACCGTATCCTTGACGTGCCAGGCATAGAGAAGCGCCAGGAAGGCGGCGAAAGAAAAAATCAGCCCGAAAACGATGCTGAGCTGATCGACCCGCATCAGCGTCAGGGAATAGCCCAGCAGCTCATATGTATGGGTGACGCCTTCTGAGAGCTGCCAGATTTCATGGGCGGCGACGAGCGGCACGGCGAGCAGGAACAGCGCGCGCAAATTGCCTTTGGGCAGAACGGGCAAAACGATGGCGGCGGCAATGAATATGAGCGCGGGGGGAAAAATATCAGGCATGATCGCGCTCCTGCGCTTTCAAAGGCGGCTCGCTGTCGGTGCTGAAGGGCGCGTAGAAATTCTCGCCGCGCTTGAAGAGTGCCCGGAAGATCCCGCCCGCCAGCACCAGCACAAGAACGGAAGCGGCAGCGAAACCGGCATAGAAAAGCGGCACTGCCTCGAAATCGAAAATCTCATGGCGGTGATAGGCGAAATCGCTCAAGGCGAGAAGGACGCCTGCAAGTACCAGCAGCCAAAAGAGCATTCGGCCGTCGAGGCGGCCAAGAAGCCGGGCGATCGCGGGAAGGGAGGTGTCTGTCTTAGCGTTCATCATGGGGCCTTTATGGTGCCAAGCTTTGAACGGCGGCGGAAGAAGGATCGGGGAAGGCGACTGGATAGATGAGGCTGTAAATTTCCCCGGCATAGAAGAAGAGGAGGAGGCAGCCGATCGCGGTGATGACCGGCGGCAGCACGCACAGGATCGGGGCTTCCTGAATGCCGCCGCGCACTGGCACTGCTGCCGCACCGGCGCTGGCAAAGCGCGGGGCGGGCACGAAGAAAGCCCGCGCCACGATGGGCAGCAGATAAGCGACATTGAGCAGCGAGCTTACCATGAAAACAACGATCATGATTTGATGACCGGCATCGGCCGCGCCCAGCATCAAATACCATTTGCTCCAGGCCCCGCCGAGCGGCGGCAGGCCGATGATCGAAAGCGCGCCGATGAGGAAGGCGCCGAAAGTGAAGGGCATGATGCGCCCCAGCCCATCCATATCGCTGATCTCTGTCTTATGAGTGGCGACATAAATGGCGCCCGCGCACATGAAGAGCGTGATCTTGCCCATCGCGTGCATGGCGATATGCATCGCCCCGCCCATGACGCCGAGCGAGGTGGCAAGCGCCATGCCGAGCGTGATGTAGGAAAGCTGTGAGACGGTGGAATAAGCCAGCCGCGCTTTCAGATTGTCTTTCGTCAGCGCAATGGTGGAGGCAATGAGGATCGATGCGGCGGCAAGCCACATCAGCCAGTCGGAGGCTTGCGTGACGGCCAGAAGGTCGATGCCGAAGATATAGACACCCACTTTGAGCATGGTGAAGACGCCCGCCTTCACAACGGCCACGGCATGGAGGAGCGCGCTGACCGGGGTCGGCGCCACCATGGCGGCAGGCAGCCAGCGGTGAAACGGCATAAGCGCGGCCTTGCCGATACCGAAAGCGTAAAGGCCGAGAAGGACGGGCAGGATGGTGGGGTCGATCTTGCCCGCCAGAATGCCGCCGAGTTTAAAGTCGAGCGTGCCCGCAAGGATCCAGGTCCAGATGATGGCAATGAGCTGGAAGCCGATGGACGTGCCGATCAGAATGCCGAGATAGGTCCGCGCGCCGGATTTCGCCGCCTCGTTCTGCTTATGCGCGACGAGCGGGTAGGTCGAAATCGTCAGCACTTCGTAGAAGATGAAGAGCGTGAACATATTGGCGGCAAAGGCGATACCGATGGCCGCCGAGATCGCCAGCGCGAAACACATGTAAAAGCGCGTCTGGTGACTTTCCTTGTTACCGCGCATATAGCCGATGCAATAAAGCGCCGTAACGATCCAAAGGCCCGAGGCGACAAGCGCGAAGAGCATGCCGAGCGGCTCGATCTCGAAGGCAAGGGAAAGGCTTGGCAGCACTTCGAACCAGGTGGCGCTCGGGCGCGCGCCGCTCATGACATCGGGCAGGAAACCCGCAACGACGTAGAAAAGCGCGATCGAAGTGAGAATGGAAACCGCCTCGCGCTGGTTGGGGCGGCGGTCCGACATGCCGATCAGCACCGTGCCGATAAGCGGCAGGAGGACTGCGAGGCTAATGGCGAAGGAAGGGCTCATGTCCATCTCTTACTCTCCCGCCGCCGGTGCGCCGGGAACTGTTTCCGGCGCTTTTTCTATTTGCGTTGCCTGGATCAGAAGATCGGCGGCGGTGCTGGCCGCTTTGCCGGTCAGCTCGGTATTGATGCCGAAATAAAGGCTCGCCAGCACCATGATCCAGGTCGGGACGATCATGGACCAGGGGGCTTTTTTCACCGGCGCGTCTTGCACGGGCGCTGCCAGATACATCGCCTCGACCACGCGCCAGACATAAATCACCGCAAGCAGCGACGAGCCGACAATGAGAAGGGCGAGCCACCAGGCCCCTTCATCCAGCGTTGCCTGAATGAGGTACCATTTGGAAATGAAACCGGCGGTCAGCGGCACACCGATAAGGCCGAGACCTGCGGCAACGAAGGCGGCAGCCATCCAGGGCATTTGCTTGCCGATGCCGCGCAGGTCTTCGATACGCGAGGAGCCGATGCGGTAAACGAAGGCGCCGACGGCCATGAAAAGCGCACCCTTGATCACCGCGTGGTTGAAGAGGTGAATGATGCCAGCCGTCAGCCCCGGCTTATTGAGGAGCGAGATACCGAGCAGGATGTAGCCGATCTGCGCGACGCTCGAATAGGCGAGCATCCGTTTCAGGTCGCTCTGGAAAATCGCCACGATGGAAGAAGCGAACATGGCAATGACGGCGAGCGGCACGACGATGGTCTGCAGCGTTGCCGCCTGAAAGCCGTAATCGAAGCCGAAGACGGTGAAGAGGAAACGCAGCATCACATAGACCGCGACCTTGGTGGCCGTTGCCGCCAGGAAGACGGACACGACGGACGGCGCGTAGCTATAAGCGTTGGGCAGCCAGAGATGCAGCGGGAACATGGCGAGCTTCAGCCCGATGCCCACGAAGATGAAAACGAAGGCGATGCGCAAGGTGCGGTTGTCACCGAGGGCGGCAATCCGTTCGGCAAGATCGGCCATGTTGAGTGTGCCGGTCAGCATGTAAAGAAAGCCGATGCCGATGACGAAGAAGGTCGCCCCGATCGTCCCCATGATCAGGTAATTATAAGCGGCGGTGAGCGCGCGTTGATCGCGGCCTGCGCCGAGCGCCACCAGCGTATAAGTGGAGAGCGAGGAGATTTCGAGGAAGACGAAAACGTTGAAGGCGTCCCCCGTAATCGTCACGCCCAAAAGCCCGGTCAGGCAGAGCAGGAAGGCGGTGTAGAAATAAACGTGAAGCGCCGGGTCGATTTCCTGCTCGATGCTTTCGCGCGCATAAAGGGCGACAAGCGCGCCGACGCTGGCGACGATGAAAAGCACGAAGGCGTTGACCGCATCGATCCGGTATTCGATGCCAAGCGGCGGCGCCCAGCCTCCCAGTTCATAGGAAATCACGCTGCCGTCCAGTGTCTGGGCAAGCAGATAGGCGGCGAAAAGGGCCGAGATGAGGCTCGCGGCCAGCGTAATGGCCCAAGCGAGATGCCGGCGGCCGAAAAGCACGCAGAGCGGTGCGGCGATCAGCGGCACCACCGTTTGCAAGGCAGGGGCATGCGCCAGAATTGCGGATAACATCAGGCGCTCTCCTGCCGGTCGATTTCTTGTTCTATATCGGCAATCTCATCTTCTTCGATCGTGCCGTAGCGCTCGTTGATACGCACGATCAGCGCAAGGCCGAGCGCCGTCGTTGCCACGCCCACCACAATGGCGGTGAGGATGAGGACGTGAGGCAGCGGGTTGGAGTAAACCTCGTCCGGGTTGCCGGTCAGGATCGGTGCGGTCCCGCCGATGATCTTGCCCACCGAGATGTAGAGCATGAAAACGGCGGTCTGGAAGAGATTAAGGCCGACGATCTTCTTCACCAGATTGCCGCGGCTGACCACGATGTAAAGGCCGACCATCATCAACACGATGACCATCCAATAATTGTAGTGCTGAATGATGAAGCTGGATGAGAAATCGTCGAACATTACCAGTCCGTGTCCTTGATCGTGGGCGGGCGGGAGGCAAAGGCGAAGAAGATGGAAATCATCACGGCGGCCACCGTGATGCCGACGCCGAGTTCCACCAGCAAGATGCCGTAATGTTGACCGTGCTTGGCGTCGTGGGCGAGGGTGGAATAATCGAGGAAATTGCCGCCCAAAAAGAGATTGGCGACCCCGACACCGGCATAAATAAGCAGTCCCAGCGCCACGAAGCGGCGCACGATATGCGGCGGCACGGCGCGGCGCAGATGGTCGAGGCTGAAGACGATACCGTAAAGAATGAAAGCCACGGCGAAGATCACCCCGGCCTGGAAACCGCCGCCGGGTCCGAAATCGCCGTGAAATTGCACATAAAGCGCATAAAGCAGGATCGGCGGAATGAGCATCTTGGAGACGACGCGCAGGATCAGATGGTGGTGCATCAGACGTCCTTTTCTTTTTTGCGCGCCCGGGCGGTGCGGGCGGGCCGCGTGCGTCCGTGCAGGAGCACGATCACGGCGATGCCTGCGGTGAAGATCACCGCGACCTCGCCCAGCGTATCGAAGCCCCGGTAGCTGGCGAGTACGGCGGTGACGACATTGGGCACGCCGATTTCCTTCGGTGTGCGTTCGATATAATCCGGGCCTACATGCTGATGCGCCGGCGCATCGGGGGAGCCGAAAGGCGGCATGTCCGTCGTGCCATAGATCAGCGCCGCGCCGACGATGACGGCAATGGCAAAGGAAAAGAGCCGGTTATGGACCGGCGGCTTTTCTTCCCGGCTGGTCATGGCCATGGTGCCGAGCATGAGGACGGTGGAAATGCCCGCGCCGACCGCAGCCTCGGTAAAGGCCACATCCACGGCGTCCATCACCACGAAAAGCCCGGCGGAAAGCAGGCTAAAAACGCCTGAGAGCATGACCACCGCGAAAAGATTACGCAGCCGCATGATGGCGATGGCGGTGAGGATCAAAAATCCGAAAAGCACGATGTCGATAAAGGCTTCCATGGGGCTCAGGCTCCTTTATCGGTTTTGGCGGCCGTGTCGTCGCGGGTGAGGCCGAGCGGGCGCAACCCCGCCACAAAGGCAGCATTGGCGACGGCATGGGTGCCGGTCGGGCTCGTCAGAAAGACGAAGGCGCCGATTAGCAGCAATTTGACGGCGACGATCGTAAAGCCGGCCTGAAAGAGCATGCCGAGCACGATCAGTTCCGCGCCTAGCGTGTCGATGACGCCGGCGGCATGCAGGCGCGACCAGAAATCGGGCAGGCGGATCATGCCGAAGGCGCCCACGATCAGAAAGAAAGCGCCGAGGCCGAAAGAAATCCAGCTTGCGATGTCGAGAATGAGATCAAGGGAGAGGTTCATTGGGAGCCTCCGTCCCGAAGGGAGTTCTGCTCTTCGCTTGCCGCCAAGCCCTGACCGAGGTCTTTGTAGCGGAAGAACTTCAAGATGGCGATCGTGCCGACGAAATTGATCAGCGCGTAGAGCAGCGCGATGTCGAGAAAGTCGGGCCGTTCCGTCATGAACCCCACAACGCCGATCAAAAGCACCGTCATGGTGCCGAACGCGTTCAGCGCAAGGACGCGGTCATAAAGCGTGGGACCGGCAAACAGGCGCACCAGCACGAGCAGCATGGCAACGGCCAACGCGAACATAGCGGCGGTAAACATCATGTACGGCTCTCGATAGCTGTAACGCGGCGGTCCATCTCGGCAAGGCCTTCAGGATCGGTGAACGCGCCCGTGATGCCATGGACCAGAAATTTACCCGGCTCCGTCTCGACCGTGATGGTGCCCGGTGTCAGGGTGATCGAATTGGCGTAAATGACCTTGCCCATGTCGCTTTTCTGGCTGTTGGGCACATAGACAAGCTGCTGGTCGAGCTTGAGGCGCGGCGAGAGAATGATTTTGACGACTGCCCAATTGGCTTTGGCGATTTCGCGCCCCAGCCAGCCCCAATAGCTCGAAATGCCGGCGCTGAGCTGCAGCGGCACGGCCTCTTCATCGATCAGGTCCATGCGGGCAGCCAGCCAGACGCAGAGAATGCAGGAAAGAACGCCGAAAGTGAGGATGAGGGGGATCGTATAACCGGACAAAAGGAACCAAAGGGCGAAAAGCCCCAGTCCCAAGGTGATCGCCTTTACCATGCCCCGTTTCTCCGCCCTGATCGTCCGGTTATCCCGGTTCCTGTTGACGCGTTCCCAGCCCGAATAACAGTTAATCTGTTCTATATCGAGTCATATAGGGTGCGCTGTTCCTTATTAAATGCATCCCTCCGGTGCTGCAAGTTGTGCTCAATCTTGCCTATTTTTGCGGCGGGTGTGCCAAAGTGACAATATAGACCGGTCCGGACGGAAAAACCCCTAGCTGAAAACTTGATTTCTTTTGAAGAGAGCTGTTGCACTGCTATAGTTAACTCGGAGGAGGCGGTGTAGTGTTTTGCTGCGCCGTAGTGAGAAGAGCTTCGATGTCGCGTATTGGATAGCGCAAGCTGCGAGGTTCTGAGTGACATTGCTGTCGGGGTGGGGATGGAAGAACAAATTCAGAGTGCGGCTCATGGTACCGAACCGCTTTATGAAGTTACCGGCGTCGTCAAATGGTTCGATCCTGTTAAAGGGTACGGCTTTCTAATTCCCGATACGGGCGAAGCAGATGTCATGATCCATTTATCCTGCCTGCGTTCGGCGGGGCATGACACGTTGTCGGAAGGCACCACGCTGACCTGCGAGGCGGCCAAGCGCCCCAAGGGCCTGCAGGCGGTCAAGATCCTCGAAATCGACGATACGACGGCAGTGAAAGAGCCGGTGCGCGCGGCGCAGAAATCGCCCTCGACGGCGGTTGTGCCCGTCAGCGGTTATGAGATTGCCACCGTCAAATGGTTCAACCGGGCCAAGGGCTATGGTTTCGTCACGCGCGGTGAGGGCACGCCGGACATTTTCGTGCATATGGAAACGCTGCGCCGTTTCGGCCTGCGCGAGCTTGTGCCGGGCCAGCAGGTGCGGGTGCGTTTCGGGGAAGGGCAAAAGGGCCTTGCCGTTGCCGAAATCCTGAACGCTGAATCCCATAATTGAGCCCTGTTATTTCAGGCCGGGCAGCAAGCAGTAAGTAAACGGGTTGAAACGTGACGACAGCCGGCAGCGATGCGCGCCAGGAGCTGGAAGACAATCCTCCGGCCGGCTTCGAGCCGAGCCGCACCCGAGGGCCGTTTTCCAGCCATAACGGCCCCTTTTATCACAAGACGTCGGATGACGGCTTTTGGCATGGATTACGTCTGCGCCGCCGGCACTGCAATTCGCGCGGCATCGTGCATGGCGGCATGCTCATGACCTTCGCGGACGGGGTTCTGGCGACGGCGGTGTTCCGCGCGGTGAAGCGGCCTTCGGTCACCGTGAAGATCAATGCCGAGTTTCTGGCCAGCGCCAAGGAGGGCGGCTGGCTGCAAGGCACAGCCCATGTCACGCAGGTGGACGGCGACGTGGTTTTCGTGCGCGGTCATATCGAAAGCGAAGGGCGTCAGGTCGTGGCGGCAACCGGCGTCTTCAAATTGCTTGGCGGCTAAGGCCTATTCCGGTTGCGCCGGGCATGGGACCTGTGTAATTCATGCCTCGAAGGCCGGTGAGGCCTGTTGGCCGCGATGCGGCCTGCCCGGTCGGGGCATAGCGCAGTCTGGTAGCGCACCTGGTTTGGGACCAGGGGGTCGCAAGTTCGAATCTTGCTGCCCCGACCACTCTTTCCTGAGTACATCCGTCAAGTCTGAGCGGCCGGGGCCTCGCGAGGAACCTCGTTTCACCGTGCCTCAGGCAGCGGCGGGGAAACTGCGGGCGGCGTCATTGCCTACCCAATAAGCCCGGGCCAGCAGCCGCTCGACAACGGGCAGGTGATAGAAGACCTGCCCGTCGAGTTCGAAAGACGGGGCAAGTTCCAGCAGGCAAGCCCGGTCATGCGGGTTGAATTTCCAGGCATTGAGAAGGTCGACCAGGTCCGATTTATGGATCAGCCGTTGGTCGCCCTGCTGGCTGTCTTGCCGCTCGTTTGGCAGCGGGCCGGACGGGGCTGGCAAGGCCCCGTTTAGGCTGGAGGGCTGGCGGGCGCGGAAAGCGGAGGCGGGAAGGGGGCGTGTCATGGTCTGTCCTCGACTCTGGGGGCGGTACCGGGCGCCGGGATGGAGCGCCGCTACGGGGGCAGAAATAGGCGCGGCATTTGTCGGTGATGTGACAGTGGCGCAATCTTCTCGCGAACCTATTGGGGCAGCTTTGTGGCCCTTAAATTGTGCCGAAATGCTTGCCAAAATGGGCCGGACGGGCGATACAGGCCAAGGCTGACCGAGCCGGTTCCCGGGCGCCTTCCGATGCGCGGTCCGGAGCCGGATTTAACGGCTGAAAGGGATGTTCGAATGCGCGCGCGAATTTATCGACCTGCAAAAACCGCCATGCAGTCCGGCATGGCCAAAACCCGCAAATGGGTGCTCGATTATGAGCCCGAAGAGGCCAGATCGATCGACCCGCTCATGGGCTATACGAGTTCCGGCGATATGCGTTCGCAAGTCCGGCTTTTCTTCGACAGCCGGGAAGAGGCCGTCGCCTACGCGGAAAAGCACAACATTCCCTATGATGTTTATGCGCCCAAACCCCGCCGCCCGAAGCTCAAGGCCTATGCCGATAATTTCAAGTTCGGCCGCGTCGGCCAATGGACGCATTGAGTGGGCACATTGAGCGGCCCCATTAATGCCGCCCGCGCAGCGCACCCTTAACCAGTGTTGACGCGCAAAGGTCCCGTAGCTCAACTGGATAGAGCAGCTGACTTCTAATCAGCAGGTTGCAGGTTCGAGTCCTGCCGGGATCGCCATCCATCCTGGCCGTCCATCAATCAACCCGTTTGCGCTGGCTCCGTGCTGCTTTTAGGCTGCCGGAACGATCTTTTATGCGGCTCTGGCAGATGGCGGAAGGCAGGTCTTTCGATGATTGAGGTCTATAGGCGCCGGAACGGCAGCATCGAACATGAAGGGCTTGAGCCGGGTGTGGCGCTGCCTGACGACGCGATCTGGGTCGATATTCGCGAGCCGGAGGAAGACGAGGCCCGCGTGGTGGAAGAAGCGCTCGGGTTCAAACTTCCCAACCGTGCCGTGATGGAGGAAATCGAAGTTTCCAGCCGTCTCTATCAGGAAGGCTCGGCCTCCTATATGACGGCGACGGTTATTGCGCGTTCGGAAAGCGACAGGCCCCAATCGGTGCCCATCACCTTCGTGCTTGTCGGCAAAAAACTGGTGACTGTGCGTTATGCCGACCCCTTGCCCTTCCGGCAATTTGCCGGCCAGGTCGAAAGACTGAACCACATCTTTACGGGTGAGGATGTGCTGGCCGGTCTTCTCGATGCCATTGTGGACCGGATTGCCGATATTCTGGAGAGCGTGCAGCAGGAACTCGATAAGCTTTCCGCCCGGATTTTTGCCAAGGACCGCGCGCGCGGCGATGTGGATTTCAACGATGTGCTGCGCATTGTCGGCCAGGCCCAGGGCCTGACCATGCGCACCAATGAGAGTCTTTTGACCATCGGGCGGGTTTTGACTTTCGTGTCGCGCCCCGGCGAGACCAAGCTGGACAAGACGACGGCACGGCTTTTCAAAACCGTTTCGCGGGATGTTTCCTCGCTCTCCGATCATGCGTCTTACCTGTCGAACAACATCACCTTTTTGCTCGATGCGACGCTTGGCATGATCAATATCGAGCAGACCGGGATCATCAAGATATTTTCCGTCGCGGCGGTTGTGTTTCTGCCGCCGACATTGATCGCGAGTATCTATGGCATGAACTTCAAGTTCATGCCGGAGCTTGATTGGCTGGCCGGTTATCCGCTTTCACTGGTGTTAATGGTTGTTTCCTCCATCCTGCCTTATCTTTATTTCAAGCGCCGCGGCTGGCTTTAAGCGCGGCCTCCACGGTTTCGGCAAACGAGATTTCGGGCTCCTTGATGCCGTGCGCGTTAAGCGCCTTGCGGATCGGTTCCGATGTGCCGGTGATGAAGATGCGGGCCTTGCTGGCGCGCGCCTTGCGCAAAGCGCTCTCGACCGTATTGGCCGCCGTGGAATCGAGAAAGGGCACATCCGAAAAATCGAGGACGAGCGTTTGCGGGCGCTCGGCAATGCGGTCCAGAACCGCGGCGACGGTTGAGGCGGAACCGAAAAAGAACGCGCCCGAAATCCGGTAGACGACGAGACCTGGATCGGATGCCAGCTTGGCGTCATAGGGCGCGCGGGTGCCGTTTTCCCAATCGGCCTTGTCTTCGGGTACAAAGGGCATGTGATGTTCGATGCGGATCGATTTCGCCATGCGGTTCAAAAAGATCAGTGTGCCGATGGAAAAACCGATAATGATGCCTTCCGTCAAATCCCGGAAAACGGTGAAGAGAAAGGTTGCGCTGAGAACGAGCGTGTCACCGGGCGAGGTGCGCACCAGAATCGCAATGGCATGTTTTTCAATCATGTTCCAGGCAACGAGCACCAGAACGCCGGCCAAGGCAGCCAGCGGAATATAACTGGCAAGCGGCGCGGCGATCAGCATGAAAGCCAGCAGAAAAAGCGCGTGGCACATGCCTGCGACGGGCCCGCGCGCGCCGGCGCGCACATTCGTTGCGGTGCGGGCGATGGTGCCCGTGACGCACATGCCGCCAAAGAGCGCCGAGCCGATATTGGCCGCGCCTTGGGCGACAAGCTCGCAGTTCGAGCGGTGCCGCCGCCCCGTCATACCGTCGGCGACCACGGCGGATAGCAGCGATTCAATCGCGCCCAAAAGCGTGAAGGCGAAGGCGTTGGGCAGGACGGCCCAGAAAAGCGGCGCGGAAAGGTCCGGCAAGGCGGGGAGCGGCAGCGTGCGGGCAATACCGCCGAACTTGGTGCCGATCGTCTCCACCGGCAGTCCGGCGAAGAAGGCGAGCAGAGAGGCCGCGGCAATGGCGATCAGCATTCCCGGCCAGCCGGGGCGGAATGCTTTGAGAGCAAGAATGAGGGCGATGGTGAGCGCGGCGATGAGAAGGGCGGCCGGGCTTACCTCCGGCAAGGCGGTTACTGCGGCGGAGAGCTTTTCGATCAGCGAGCCGGTATCGCCTTGCCCGGCGGGCAGGCCGAGCAGGTCTTTGATCTGGCTTACGGCGATGATGACGGCGATCCCGGCGGTGAAGCCGACCGTGACGGGATAGGGAATGAACTTGATGTAAGTGCCCAGCCTTAGAAAGCCCGCTGCGGCGAGCAGCAGGCCGGAGATGAACGTGGCAAGGATAAGCCCGTCAATCCCGTGCTGCGCCACGGTGCCAGCGACAAGCACGATGAAGGCGCCCGCGGGCCCGCCGATCTGAAAACGGCTGCCGCCCAGCAGCGAAACGAGAAAGCCGCCGATAATGGCCGTATAGAGCCCTCTATCGGGAGAGGTGCCGGACGCAATGGCGATTGCCATGGAGAGGGGCAAAGCGACGATGGCGACGGTGAGCCCGGCCAGAATATCGGCTCGCAGTTCGTTAAGCCCATACCCTTCCTTCAGCACGGTCACGAGCTTCGGTGTGTAAAGCTCGGCAAAGCCGGGGCTTGGAGGGACGCCGGGTTGATCGGCGGATGAGGGCATCGGGATTGCTCCTGGAAGCGTTGTCTAAGCTGGACCGGGCGGAGAAACGGGCAGACCTATGGGAAGGACCGATATTTCGTTCCCGCGGGCAGGCGCTGTCAAGGTGTCCATAGTATTTTTAAGGTCTTTCAGCCATCCAGCTTTTGGCTGACCCACTCGCGGATGACGCGGCCGACAAGCGCGTCTTCACCCAGTTTTTGTTTTTTGCCGGGCTGGCCGCTCTCCCGCGCATATTGGCGCAGGCGCTCGGCCAGCGGCAGGGGCAGGAAGACCCGGAACTCTGTCAGTTTTTCAGGCCTTTCAACCTGGGACCTCGGCGAGGCGGGCTGCGGCGTCAAACATTCCGGACAGACCGTGCTCGCCCAGCCGATGCGGCTGCGGCAGGCGGGGCAGGCTTTCCAGCGCATCTGGGACTGGAAGGCAAGGACGGCGAGCGCCGCGCCGCCGGCGATCATGGCCAGTTCGCCTGAGAGAGAAAGAATATCGGGCGGTACGGCGCCGAGCCCCTCGGTGAGCCAGAGGCGCGGGTCGAAAAGGCCGAGCAGCGCGCCTGCCGTAATGGGCAGGGCGAGCGCCAAAATTTGCAAGATGAAGGCGAAGAGTCCCCAGCCCAGCGCGCTGCGGCCCTTTACTTCATGGGCCAGATAGGCGACCCCCCCGACACAGACGGTGAGCGCGCCCACGTAAAGGGCAAATCCCAAAAGTAAGTCAGCGCTCATTTCTGCCGCCTTGACCGCGCCCGCATCCTGTCCACATTATTCGCAGGCACACAACTTTGTGACGAA
This sequence comes from Tepidicaulis marinus, assembly GCF_000739695.1. Lineage (GTDB taxonomy): Bacteria > Pseudomonadota > Alphaproteobacteria > Parvibaculales > Parvibaculaceae > Tepidicaulis > Tepidicaulis marinus. The sequence continues at coordinate 138,175 of NZ_BBIO01000002.1, read as the reverse complement.
TTATTAACTTGCTGGGGAAGACCCCGCAGGCCGATCATAAAGGCAAGGTGCTGAAGAATAAAAATAATAGGTGCCAGGGCGTCTGGAGTTTGACCGCTGCCTATAGGCGGAAGGTAACCATGTTGAAGCCGATGCCGCATGATCAACACTGAAAGCGGCGGAACTTGGCTGGTGGTTTTGGATAAATGCCGCACCGGGCGGAAAATTCTGGGGATGGAAATAGGATCGGGAATGATACGCAGAACGGAAGTCAAAGCTGTAGCGCTTAACCGGGAACGGCGGGAGCGGGGTGTCAGGCTTCTCTGGGTATTGGGCAGCGCGCTGACGCTTCTCCTTGCGGTGCTGATCGGCGGGCGCGCGCTGGCGCAAAAAGCGGAAGAGGCGCCGGAAATTACCGTGGACGCCGCGCCGCTCGATATGCCGGTCGATGCAATTATCGAGGAAGTGCGCGAGGAAGCGGAGACTTCCGTGCCCTCGGAGGAAACCGGTTTCCGCCTTTACCGGCGAGGGCTTTACAAGGAAGCGTTCAAAGAGTGGGCTAAGGCCGTCGAACAGGGCGATGTCGGTGCGGCATATCGCCTCGGCGAGGAATATTTCGATGCCAAGGTGGTCAAGCGCGACATCGAAAAAGCGCTGAAATACTACCGGATTGGCGCGAATGGCGGAGATCCGCGCGCTCAAATGGACCTTGGCACGCTCTATGACAATGGCTGGGGTGTGGAACGGGACATTGCGGAAGCGGCCAAATGGTATCTGGCGGCAGCCCAGCAAGGCATGGTCGAAGCGCAGTATAATGTGGCGACGCTTTATGAAAAAGGCGACGGGCTGGAGCTCGATTTGGAGCGCGCCTATATGTACTATCTCCTTGCTGTGGAAGGCGGATTCGCACAATTTGCGACGACGGCGCTGGAGAATGTATCGCGCATGATGTCGCCCACCCAGATCAAGGAAGCGACCGGAATGGCCCGGACCTTCCAGGCTAAAAAGTGGGAAGAAATTCAGGCCAAGGACGGTTGATTCACCGCTGAAATCGCCTGATCAGTTCTGTATTTGCAAAAAAGTTACACTTTGCTAGACACATTGGCTCTGCCTGTTCGTTGAATAGGCATCTGAAAATACGACTGCGCGCCAACTCCTCCCAATAAAAATGAAGCGCGCGACATATGAAACCCATGATCAGGGAGTTACAGATGTCGCTCTGTAAATCCGCAGCCGCTTCGGCTGCTAGCCTTCTGGCTGTACTCGCTCTCAGCCTTCCCGCCCAGGCAGGCGTTTCCGAACAGGAAGCCGCACGTCTTGGCCAAGACTTGACCCCCATCGGTGCCGAAAAAGCCGGCAATGCCGACGGCACCATTCCCGAATGGACCGGCGGCCTTTCCAAGCCCCCCTCCAATGTTTCTTATTCTCCCGGTGATCATCACCCCGATCCTTATGCCGATGATGCGATCAAAATGACGATCACCGGCGCCAATGCGGATCAGCATGCGGACAAACTGACCCCCGGCCAGCTCAAGCTGCTCAAGACGTATGACACGTACAAGATGAACGTCTATCCGACGCGCCGTTCTTGTGCGTTCCCGGAAAAGGTTTATGAAGCAACGAAACGCAATGCCGTGACCGGCAAGCTGGTTGCCGATGGTAACGGCGTCGACGGCGCGCTTCTGGGCTTCCCCTTCCCGATCCCTCAGGAAGGTGTCGAGGTGGTCTGGAACCACAACCTGCGTTACCGCGGTTTCAAACTGACCCGCCAGTTCGCCGCGCTGGCGCCGACCACGTCGGCTCAGTTCACGCCGATCGTCGTGCAGGACCAGGTGATCTTCACCTATACGGACCCGACCAAGGAATCGATCCAGGAACTCAACAATATCTCGCTTATGTATATGCAGAGCGTGATCGAGCCTGCCCGCCGTGCCGGGGAAATCATCCTCGTGCACGACACGATCAACCAGGTGCAGGGCCCGCGTAAGGCGTGGTCTTACAACCCCGGTCAGCGCCGTGTGCGCCGCGCGCCCACCATTGCGTATGACAACCCCCAGAGCTATTCGGAAGGTCTGCAGACGGCGGACAATTTCGACCTCTATAACGGGGCGCCGGACCGCTATAAGTGGGACCTGAAAGGCAAGAAAGAAAAATACATTGCCTATAACAGCTACAAGCTGAGCGCGAAGGGCATTCCTTATTCCGATATCGCTCAGCCCCAGCACATCAATCAGGACCTGGTGCGCTATGAGCTTCACCGCGTGTGGGAAGTGGAAGGCAATCTGCGCGATGGCCACCGCCACGTTTACACGCGCCGTGTGAAGTATTTTGACGAAGACAGCTGGACCATGGCGGCGGGCGAGCTTTATGACGCCCGCGGCGAGCTGTGGCGGATCCAGGAAGGTCACATGATTCAGTATTACGATGTGCCCTCTTGCTGGAACGCGTCTGACGTGACCTACGACATCACGGCTGGCCGTTACGTCATCCAAGGTCTGAAGAACAACGAACCGATGATCAACTTCAATGCGGACGAGATCACCGAGGACATGTTCACGCCGGCGGCGATCCGCCGTCTGGCCACGCGCTAAGCCTTAGCGTTTAACGCGTCACGCTTTAACCCGGCAGCTTCCTAGCTGCCGGGTTTTTTGTATGCTGAAGCCAAAGGGAGAGGGATATGGCAAAAGCGCAGCGTGAAGCATGGCAAAACTGGTCGGGCTGGGTGACGGCGGTGCCTCGCGCGCGCCTTAGGCCTGAGAGCGAGGCAGCGCTTGCAGCAGGCGTCAGGGCTGCGCAGGGACCGCTGCGGGTGTGCGGGGCGGGGCATTCTTTCACGCCCATCGCCGCGACAGAGGGCACGCTTGCCGACCTCAGCGCGCTGTCAGGCGTGGAAAGCGCCGATCCTGCGACAGGCCGCGCCTGGATCAGGGCAGGGACCAAGCTGCGTGCGCTCGGTCCGCTTTTGCATGATCAAGGGCTTGGGCTCGCCAATCAGGGCGATATCGACGCGCAGAGCCTGGCGGGCGCCGTCGGCACCGGCACGCATGGGACAGGCAAGGAGCTGCCTTCCATTTCAGGGGCGGTGTCGGGCTTCCGTCTTGTAACCGCAAGCGGCGAGTTCCTTACCTGCAGCGAAAATGAGAACACGGCGCTTTTCGAAGCGGGCCGCGTGTCGCTCGGCACGCTCGGTGTCATGAGCGCCATAGAGATGGTGTGCCGCCCGGCTTACAAGCTGGAGGAGACAGGCGGGCGGATGCCGCTCGACCGGCTTTTCGCTCAGATGGACACGCTGGCCCGGGATAACCGGCATTTCGAGTTTTTCTGGTTTCCTTACGCAGAGGAAGCCTATGTGAAACTCCTGAACGAAAGCGCGGCGCCGGCGGAAGAAAAGCGCCGCGTGCCGGAAGGGGAAGATGCGCCGTCGGATGATTTCTTCCGTGCGGCGTGTGAACTTACGATCCATTTCCCGGTCAAACGCGCCGGCCTTCAGGCGCTGATGGCGGGGGCGGGCAGGCCGCTGGATGTTGCGGCGCCGCGTAAAGGACATGTCTATTGGTCCCATGATGCATTTCCGAGCGACCGGACCGTGCGCTTCAATGAGATGGAATTTGCGGTCCCGGCGGAAAACGGGCCGGACTGCATCAGGCAAGTCGGGCGCATCATGCGCGAGGCAGGGTATAATTTTCTCTTCCCGCTCGAATACCGCTATGTGAAGGGCGATGATATTTGGCTCAGTCCCTTTTACGGACGGGACAGCGCAACCATCTCCGTCCATCAATATTTCAAGCAACCTTATGAAGGGCTTTTCCGGGAAGTGGAAAAAGTGTTCCGCCGCTATGGCGGGCGGCCCCATTGGGGCAAGCTGCACTGGCTGAAAGGCGATGAGCTTGCAGGGCTTTATCCCAAATGGCAGGAATTTACGAAGCTGCGCGGGGAGATGGACCCAGGCGGCAAGTTTATGACGCCTTACATGAAAGCGCTGCTCGGAGAAGAATGATCAGTCTTCTTCGAGAATGGCGACGACTTGATCTTCCTCGACCGGGTCTTCCTCGGCGACGAGCAACTTGACGAGCTTGCCGCTTTTCGGCGCGGCGACGGGAATTTCCATCTTCATCGATTCCAGAATGAGGATCGGCTCGTCTTCCTCGACCCGTTCGCCGGTTTTGACCTCGATCTTCCAGACCTTGCCGGTGATCTCGCTTCTGACTTCGATATCCGCCACGTCGCTCTCCTTCTATCCGTTCTTTCTTATTGCGTGATTGGGCCCGGCCTTGCAAGCACCGCGGTCTTGATGAGCGGCCAAACTGTTGCGCCTTCTTCAAGGCCGAGCGTATAGACCGCGCGCCGCGTGATACGGGCGCGCAGGAGCGGGGCTTTTTCGTCCGCTGCGCAGACGAGACAAAGATCGCAGAGCCCGCTGCCGACGCTGGTGATCTTTTTGATGCGCGCCTTCAAGGCATTTTGAATGCTGAGCCCTTCCGGTTTGCGGGTTGCGAGCGCCACTTCGCGCGCCTGAATGCGCAAATGGCGGATGTCGCCCTTGGCGATGTGGCGCGCGGGAATGAGGAAGGTGCCCCAAGCGGTTTCGATCTCGGCCACATCTTCAAGGGCGCTGAGGCAGCGCCCGCTGAGGAATGTCACAGGCTCCGACGTGACATCGCCGACTTGGCCGAAGAGCAGCGATTGCACATTTTCCTCATTCAGCACCGCTTCGATGCTGCCTTGCGCAGCGACGCGGCCCTTATCCATAACGATGAGCCGGTCCGCCAGGCGCAGGCTCTCATCCACATTATGGGTGACATAGAGCACCGGGAGTTTGAGTTTTTGGTGAAGCGCATCGAGAAAGGGAAGGATCTCGCCGCGCCGTTTGGGATCAAGGCTGGCGAGCGGCTCGTCCATCAACAATAGATGCGGGGCGGAAAGAAGCGCGCGGCCGATGCCGACACGCTGTTTTTCCCCTCCGGAGAGATGATGCGGGCGGCGATCCAAAAGCGCGCCCAGCGCCAGCAGCTCGATCACCTCATCGAACGGCAGCGCATGGGGCACGGCGCTTGCCCGCGCGCGGCCATAGGACAGGTTCTGCAGCACGCTGAGATGGGGAAAGAGTTTGGCATCCTGAAAGACATAACCGATTTGCCGTGCTTCCGGCGGCTGCCAGATTTTTTCCGCGGTGCTGAAAAGCGCGCGCCCGTTCAAATGCACATGGCCCTCATGGGGGCGGATGAGCCCGGCAATGGCATTGAGCAGCATGGTCTTGCCGGCACCTGAAGGGCCGAGCAAGGCGGTAATGCCCGCTCCTGCCTGAAGCGCCACATCGAGGCTGAAATCGCCTGCCCGGTGGCGGATATGGGCGGCCAGTCTTACGCTCATGGCCGTGTTCCCGTAAGCCGGCGCGTCAGCAAGCGGTTGCTGATTTCCGAAAGCGCCAACAGGAGGACGGCAAAGAGTGTCGAGATGAACACAATGCGCCAGGCGGCCTCTTCGCCGCCGGGTAATTGCAGGGCCGAATAAAGCGCGAGCGGCAGGGTCTGCGTTTGGCCGGGAATGTTGCCGACGAAAGCGATGGTCGCGCCGAACTCGCCCAGCGCGCGGGCAAAGGCGAGGATCGCGCCGGTTAGAAGCCCCGGTGTGATAAGCGGCAAGGTGACGGTCATGAAGGCGCGCAAGGGCCCCGCGCCAAGTGTACGGGCCGCGCCGACGAGCCCGTCATCCAAGGTTTCGATGGAAAGACGGAGCGCACGCACGAGCAGCGGAAAACCCATCACGGCGGCGACGATGGCAGCGCCCTTCCAGGTGAAGGCGAATGTGATGCCGAAACTTTCATAGAGCCAGGCGCCGATAACGCCGCGCCGGCCCAGCCCGACAAGCAGGATATAACCGATAACGACGGGCGGCAGGACGAGCGGTAAATGGATGAGCCCATCAAGCAGGATTTTTCCGGGAAAGCGGTAACGTGCCAGTGCCCAGGCAATACCGAGCGCGGGAAGGAGCGAGGCGGCTGTGCCCACGGTCGCAACGAGGAGCGAGAGGCGCAGCGCTTCCAGTTCTGCGGGCGTAAGGTTCACCGCACGGCTTCCTTTACATCCTCGATACGGGAGAACCCGTATTTGGCGAAGATTTCCGCTGCCTCATAGCTTTTGAGATAAGCGAAAAAACGTGCCGTGTCGGGATGGGGCGCACGGCCCAGCATGGCGAGCGGATAGGTGATCGGCGAATGGCTCGTCTCTGGAAATTGTGCGGCAACCGTGACCTTGTCGCTGATCAGCGCGTCGGTGCGGTAAATGGCGGCGGCGGCGGCTTCCCCGCGTTCCACCCAGGCGAGTGCAACGCGGACCGAATCCGCTGTCACGATTTGCTGATGCACCTCTCCCCAATGGCCGAGGCTTTGCAGCGCTTCCTTGGCATAGATACCGGCAGGCACGGCATCCGGGTTGGCAAGCGCAAGTTTGCCGTCACCGATCAGCTTTTTCAGGCTGCCCGGATCGTCGAGGTAGAGCGGTGCAAGGTTCTCGTTCTTCGGTACGATCAGCACCAGCTTGTTGGTGAGAAGCGGTGTGCGGTTTTGCGGTACGGCATGACCGCGCGCCTCCAGCCAGTCCATCCATCTTTCATTGGCTGAAAGAAAAAGCTGCGCGGGCGCGCCCTGATCGATCTGGCGGGCAAGGGTGGAAGAACCGGCAAAGACGGTCGTGACCGCACAGGCTTCTTCGATGCCGAATTGTCCGGCGATTTCTTTCACCGCTTCCGTGGTGCTGGCGGCGGCGTAGATGGTCATGGGCTCGCAGGCAGCCCGTGCCGCCGGTGCGCCGGTCAGCAAAGACAGCGCAAGTAAAAGCCCGAAGAGAAATGTGCCGCGCCGCGTCATGTTATTTTTCCTTATTCAGGCGCGCGAACCCGGCGTCCAGATCGGCGGTCAGATCGTCGATATGCTCAAGTCCCGCATGGATGCGCAAAAGCGGGCCTTCCTCTTTCCATTCCGTCGCGCTGCGATGGGGCTCTGCCGGTACGATCAGGCTTTCATAGCCGCCCCAGGAATAGCCCATGCCGAAAAGCTCCAGCCCGTCCAGCATGGCGGCGAGCGCCTTTTCCGGCACCGGGTGCAGGACGGCGGCGAAAAGCCCGCTCGCCCCTTTGAAGTCCCGCTTCCAGATGGCGTGTCCGGGGTGATTTTCAAGCGCGGGGTGAATGACCTCTTTTACTTCCGGGCGCTGCTCCAGCCAGCGGGCAAGGGCGATCCCCGTTTCCATATGCTGGCGTAAACGCACGCCCATGGTACGGATGCCGCGTAGCGCGAGATAAATATCGTCGGGCCCTGCCGTGACGCCCAAATGGCCATGGCCGCGCAGCGTGGCTTTGAACGTGCGCGCGTTGCAGGTGATCGTGCCCATCATTGCGTCGGAATGGCCGACAATATATTTCGTTGCCGCCTGAATGCTTATGTCCGCGCCGTTTGCAAAGGCATCGAAGAAAAGCGGCGTCGCCCAAGTATTGTCGAGCATGACGATGGCGCCCTTCGCATGGGCGGCCTCGGAGATGGCGGGCAGATCCTGGACTTCAAATGTTTGCGAGCCGGGCGTTTCGGTGAAGACTACGGCCGTATTGTCTTTCATCAGCAAGCCGATATCCGCGCCGATCAGCGGATCGTAAAACTCCACTTCCACACCGTAACGGGTCAGCATCTGTTCGCAGAAGGTGCGGGAGGGCCCGTAAACCGAATCCGTCACCAGCAAGTGATCGCCGGCTTTCAGATTTGCAAGCAGCGCTGTCGAAACCGCGGACAGGCCGGAGGGGGTGATGACGCAGCCATGTCCGCCTTCCAGCTCGCACATTGCCTCCTGTAGCGCCTCGATGGTGGGGGTGCGGCGGCGGCCATAAGTGTAAGGCTGGCTTGCCTCTTTCAGCACTTTCATCGTGGGATGAAGGATGGTGGAGGCGTGATAGACGGGCGGATTGATGATGCCGTGATTCTCATCCGGCTTTCTGCCGCTGGTCACCAGCAGCGTTTCGGGTCTTTTCTCGCCTTTCTTCATGCCTTTGCGGCTCCCTGCCTATGATCTTGCGCGGCTTCGGTGTAAGAATAGCGGTCAAATCGATAAGCAGAAAGAGAAGCGGCGCTTTTCGCCGCCAGACGGGCTTTGCGGGGGTAGGGCATGCGCAATCAGGCTCCGGCCTTGATCTTCGGCATCGTTTTCGGTGCCTTGTTAGTTTATCTGTTCTTGCCGGGCGCGCCATCCGGCCCCGCCCGCGATGCGCAGGACCTCAGCAAGGCGGAGCAGGAAAACCTTGCGCCGGAGGCGGCCCGCGGCGGCACGCTGCGCGTGGTGCGGGACAGGGGCGAGCTTCTATGCGGGGTGAGCCAAGGCCTTCCCGGCTTTTCCAATCCGGATGACAAAGGCGATTGGCGCGGCATCGATGTGGATGTCTGCCGGGCCATGGCGGCTGCGATTTTCGGCGATGCCTCAAAAGTCCGCTTCCGGGCGCTGTCGGCCAAAGAGCGCTTTACCGCGCTGCAGGCCGGGGAGATTGATGTTCTCTCGCGCAACACGACCTGGACGCTGACACGGGACACGGTTCTTGGGCTCGATTTTGCCGGGGTGACTTATTACGACGGTCAAAGCTTCATGGTGCGCCGGGACCTCGGCGTTTCCAGCGTGCTGGCGCTCGACCGGGCAACGATCTGCGCCAATACCGGCACGACGACGGAGCTGAATGCGGCGGATTATTTCCGCACCAACGGGCTCGAGTTCGAGATGGTGGTCTTTGAAAAGACCGACGAAGTGATCGCTGCTTACGATGCCGGGCGCTGCGAGGCTTACACAACGGATGCCTCGGGCCTTTATGCGGAGCGGCTGAAGCTCAAGAACCCGGACGAGCACATCATCCTGCCGGAAGTTATTTCCAAAGAACCGCTCGGGCCGGCCGTGCGCCAAGGCGATGACCGCTGGGCCGACATTGTACGCTGGACGCTTTACGCGATGATCGAGGCCGAAGAGCTGGGTGTGAATAGCGCCAATGCGCAGGAAATGAAGAAAAGCGACAACCCCGCCATCCGCCGCCTGCTCGGTGTCGAGAATTCCTATGGGCAAAATCTCGGGCTGCGCGGCGACTGGGCGTTTCAGATCATCACGCAGGTCGGCAATTACGGCGAGATTTTCGAGCGTAATGTCGGCAAGAATACACCGCTCGGTATTCCCCGGGGCCTCAATGCGCTCTGGACCAAGGGCGGGCTGATGTATGCCATGCCGGTCCGGTGAGTGCGGGATGGGCTCGATGATCAAGTCTTGGCTTTCTAGTGTTATTGGGCTTTCCAGCGCTATTGGGCTGTCCGGGGACAACGCGCTGGCACGCAGCTTTCAGGACCCGCGCATTCGCGGCTGGCTGATGCAGGCCGCCGTGCTTTTACTGGTTGCGCTCGGGATTTTCGAGCTGGTGCAGAACACGGTCCTTAATCTGCAAAAAGCTAATATCGCCTCCGGCTTCGGCTTTCTGGAAAACCCGGCAGGCTTTGCGATCAATTTCAGCTTGATCGAGTATTCGGCCCAGTCGGATTTTCTGCGCGCCTTTTTCGTCGGCGTGCTGAATACGCTGCTCGTTGCCGTGCTCGGCATTGTGCTCGCGACGCTGATCGGGTTTTCCGTCGGCATCGCGCGGCTCTCCCCCAATTGGCTGGTGGCGCGGCTTGCGGGGCTTTTCATCGAAACCTTGCGCAATATCCCGCTGCTCTTGCAGCTCTTCTTCTGGTATTTCGTCGTTCTGCAGCTTTTGCCCTCTCAAGCGGAAAGCCTGACGCCGGGCGGCGGTATCTTTCTCAATAATCGCGGTCTCTTCGTGCCGCGGATTTTGTGGGAGGCGGGCACCTTCGCGCCGTTCTGCGCCGCGCTTTTCGCCAGTCTGGTGCTCGCCTTTTTTGCCCGCAAAAAATTTGCGCTTGAAGGCTGGAAGGTGCTGGCCATTGCGGCGCTGCCGCCGCTCCTCCTGCTTTTGGTGCTTGGCTGGCCGCTTTCCCTCGATATGCCGGTGCTGGAAGGGTTCGGCTTTCAAGGCGGCATTTCACTGATCCCGGAATTCATCGCGCTGCTGCTGGCGCTTTCCATCTATACCGGCGCCTTTGTGGCGGAGAATGTGCGCTCGGGCGTGCAGGCCGTGCCCAAAGGCCAAGTGGAAGCGGCAAAGGCGCTGGGGCTTCCCTCAGGGCTTATCATGCGCAAGATCATTCTGCCCCAGGCCATGCGGGTGATCGTGCCGCCGCTCACAAGCCAGTATCTCAATCTGACGAAGAACTCCTCGCTTGCCGTGGCAATCGCTTATCCGGACCTTGTGCTTGTCTTTGCGAATACCGCGCTCAGCCAGGTGGGGCAGGCGGTTGAGATCATCGCCATGACCATGGTGGTCTATCTTCTGATCAGTCTCGGCACTTCGCTCTTCATGAATTGGTACAATGCGCGCCTTGCGCTGAAAGAGCGGGGGGTGGCATGAGCATGGAAACTTACGTCAAAACCCGCCGCCATCCGGCGCTGCCCCCGCCGGGCAAGGCCACGGGCCTTATCGGCTGGATGCGCCGCAACCTTTTCTCAAGCGCTGGCAACACGATCACGACGCTCGTGTGTGCCGCGATCATCGCGCTGACCGTGCCGCCTTTTTTCAACTGGGCCGTACTCGATGCGGTTTGGTATGCAAGCGATGGCGGCCTTTGCCGGGTGGAGGGCGCGGGGGCGTGCTGGGCCTTTGTCGAAGCGAAGTTCGGCCAGTTCATCTATGGCCGCTATCCGGCGGAAGAAATCTGGCGGCCCAATCTTGTTCTGCTGCTCTTCTTCCTCAATCTTGCCGCCGTGCTCACCCCGCGCATGCCGTATAAGGGCTGGCTGGCGGCAACGCTGCTGTTCATTTTCCCCATGTTTGCCTGGGGCGTGTTGCATGGCGGCAAGTTCGGCTTGTCGGTGGTGGAAACCTCCGACTGGGGCGGGTTGCTGCTCACGCTCGTGATTGCGCTTTCCGGTATTCTTGCCTCTTTGCCGCTCGGCATATTGCTGGCGCTCGGCCGGCGTTCCAAACTCCCGGTGATCCGCACACTCTCAGTCCTCTTTATCGAGTTCTGGCGCGGCGTGCCGCTTGTCACCGTGCTTTTCATGGCAAGCGTGATGTTACCGCTCTTTTTACCGGAAGGGGTGACCTTCGATCTTCTGCTCCGGGCGATTATCGGCGTTGCGCTTTTTGCTTCCGCTTACATGGCCGAAGTGGTGCGCGGCGGCCTGCAAGCCGTGCCCTCCGGACAATACGAAGCGGCAAAAGCGCTTGGCCTTTCTTATTGGCAGATGATGGGGCTCATCGTGTTGCCGCAGGCGCTGCGCGTCGTCATTCCGGGTATCGTCAATACGTTTATCGGGCTTTTCAAAGATACGACGCTGGTACTGATCATCGGGCTTTTCGATTTTCTCGGGATCATTCGCGCCAATTTCACCGATGCCAATTGGGCATCCCCTAATACCGCGGCAACGGGCTATGTCTTTGCCGCATTCGTTTTCTGGATGTTCTGTTTCGCCATGTCGCGCTACTCGCTCTACATGGAAAAGCAACTGAGCCAGGGCGAGCGCCGCTAGACCGGAACGAGGAGACAGTTTTGCCGCAATCCGCCGACCCGATCATTCAGATCGAGAACATGCATAAATGGTTCGAGGATTTTCACGTTCTGCGCGACATCAATTTGAACGTGACGGAAGGCGAGCGCATCGTCATCGCCGGTCCGTCTGGCTCGGGCAAATCGACGCTGATCCGCTGCATCAACCGGCTGGAAGCGCACGATCAGGGCCGCATTGTTATTGACGGAATCGAGCTGACGGAAAACCTGAAACGGATCGACGAAGTGCGCCGGGAAGTCGGCATGGTCTTTCAGGATTTCAATCTCTTCCCGCATATGAGCGTGCTGGAAAACTGCACACTGGCGCTCATTCATGTACGCGGGATGGCGCAGGCAGAAGCGGAAGAGACGGCCATGGGGTACTTGGAGCGCGTGCGCATCCCGGAGCAGGCGGACAAGTTTCCCGGCCAACTTTCCGGCGGCCAGCAGCAGCGCGTGGCGATTGCCCGTTCGCTGTGCATGAACCCCAAGATCATGCTTTTCGACGAGCCGACCTCCGCGCTCGACCCGGAAATGATCCGCGAAGTGCTAGATGTGATGACGGACCTTGCCGGGTCCGGCATGACCATGCTCTGTGTAACGCACGAAATGGGCTTTGCGCGGGAAGTGGCGGATCGGATGATCTTCATGGATGAGGGCGAGATTATCGAAATCGCACCGCCGGAAACTTTCTTCACGAACCCGCAAAGCGAGCGGACGAAAGCCTTCCTCAGCCAAATCATCGGCTAAGTGTCAGAAGCCCGGCCCTTCGCCGTCATCTTCCAGCTCAACTTCTTCTTGCGCGTAAGGCACGAAGCCGTGGCGCTGATAAAGCGGCAGGGCGCGCGGATGATCGAGCGTGCAGGTCTGGATGGTAACTTTGCTCGGGTTGCGGTCCCAGGCCGTGCGAATGGCCTCGCATAAGAGAAAACGCCCGAGCCCGCGCCCGATAAATTCCGGCACGATGCCGAGAAAGGAAAGCTCGGCACGGGGCAGGTGCCGCAGGTCCAGCTCGAAAAATCCGGCCGGGCTGCCGTCCAGATAAAGTACGTAGATTTCCACATTGGGCGAATGGACGATGGCGGCAAGGGCTTCATCATCCAACTTCTTGCGGTGCACCCAGACGTGATTATGGCCCACGACGTGATAGAGGTAGCGGTAAAAGTGGATGGGCATATCGACGGCGCGAAAAAGCGCGTAATGCCCGAATGGCGGCGGGCAATGCACGCGCGGGTCCTCGCGCATTTCAAGGTGGGTCACTGTCGTTCGGTAGCGTTTTGGCATTTTCAGCCTGTTTCAATCGGCGCATTCGGCTGCGCCGCCCATTCCGCCCATGAACCATCATATAAGGCAAGGTCGTCTTTTCCCAAATGGGTAAGCGCCAGATAGAGGGCGGCAGCCGTTACGCCCGAACCGCAAGTGGTGACGACCGGCTTTTCAAGCGCAAGCCCTGCGTGCTTGAAAAGCGCTTTCAGCTCGCTTTTCGCCTTCACCGTGCCATCCGGCGCTGTCAGCGCATCGAAAGGCAGGTTGAGGCTTCCGGGCATGTGCCCCGAGGCAAGGCCGGGGCGCGGCTCCGGCGCCGTGCCTTCAAAGCGGCCTTTGGAGCGGGCATCCAGGATTTGCGCGTTGCCGCTTTCCAGAAGACCGCGCATCTCATCCAGCGTGCGCAGGTTCTCCTTGCGAAGGCGCGCGGTGAATCGTTTCGCCTTTTTCTCCGGCCAGCCGGCTTTGACATGGCGGTGCTCGGCCTGCCATTTCTTGAAGCCGCCATTCAGCACGGAAACTTTTTCATGCCCCATGGTCTTGAACATCCACCAGACGCGCGGCGCGCTCATCAGGCCTGCCGTGTCATAGACGATGATGTGATCTTCATTGGAAAGGCCGAGCTTGCCCGCCGCTTCGGCAAAATCTTCAGGCGCGGGCAGCGTATGCGGGTAGGGGCTTTTGGTGTCGCTGACGGCGTCGATATCGAAGAAGACGGCGCCGGGAATATGCGCTGCCTCGAACTCGGCTTTCGGGTCCCGGTTCATTTGCGGCAGATACCAGGACGCATCGACCGGTTTGACGTCGGGCTCGCTCAAATGAATGGCGAGCCACTCGGTTGCCACGAGCGCGGGGATGGTGCGGGTCTCAGCGGCGCCGCTCATTTGTCCATCCATGGCGGTACCGGCAGACCCTGTTCTTTCAGGAAGGCCGGGTTGAACATCTTGCTTTGATAGCGGTTCCCGTAATCGCAGAGGATCGTCACGATCCGGTGGCCGGGCCCCATCTTTTTGGCAAGGCGGATGGCGCCGGCGACATTGATGCCCGTCGAGCCGCCCATGCAAAGGCCCTCATGCTGGAGAAGATCGAAGGCGATGGGCAGGGCCTCGGTATCCGGAATCTGGAACGGCTCGTCGATGGGCGCGCCTTCCAGATTGGCGGTGATGCGGCCCTGGCCGATGCCCTCGGTAATGGAACTGCCTTCGGCTTTCAGTTCGCCATGGGCATAATAATTGTAAAGCGCGGCGCCCATCGGGTCGGCAAGGCCGATCACCACATCCTTGTTGCGCTCTTTGAGCGCCATGCCGATGCCGGCCAGCGTGCCGCCGGTGCCGACGGCGCAGATGAAGCCGTCCACCTTGCCGTCCGTCTGGTCCCAGATTTCCGGGCCCGTCGTTTCGATATGGCCCTGGCGGTTGGCGACATTGTCGAACTGGTTCGCCCAGATCGCGCCATTGGGCTCTTTTGCAGCCAGCTCTTCGGCCAGACGGCCGGAATATTTCACGTAATTATTGGGGTCTTTGTACGGCACCGCCGGGACTTCGATGAGCTCGGCGCCGCAAAGGCGCAGCATGTCTTTCTTTTCCTGCGACTGGGTCTCGGGAATGACGATGACGGTTTTAAAGCCCATGGCATTGCCGACCAGCGCCAGGCCGATGCCGGTATTGCCCGCCGTGCCTTCCACGATCGTGCCGCCCGGGCGCAAGGTGCCCTTGGCGATCGCGTCCTTGATGATGAAAAGCGCGGCCCTGTCCTTGACCGATTGACCGGGGTTCAGAAATTCCGCCTTGCCCAGAATGTCGCACCCGGTTTCCTCGGAGGCTTTTTTCAGGCGGATCAGCGGGGTATTGCCGATGGAATCGATCAATCCGTTTTTTATTTTCATGAGATCGTCCTTAGAGGGCCGGCGCGGCCGGTTCTTCGTGATTTTGCTTTCCCGAAAGTAACCCTCGTTTCCGCCCGCTTCAAGGCTGGGCGGTGCTCACAGCAATTTGTCCTTATTGACTGCAAGCCAGTGAAGAAGAAGGGCGGTTTTGACGTCCTCGATGCGCCCGTCGCTCACGGCAGCAAACGCCTCATCAAAGGGGACGACGAGCGCCCGGATGTCTTCGTTTTCCGAGGCAAGGCCGTGAAATCCGCCGACCTGGGAGAGATTGGCTGTGGCCGCGAAGAGATGGCTCTTCTCGCCCCAGGCGCCGGGTGAGGTATAGCCGCTCATAACGGGGACGAGTTTGCCGATGCGCGCGCCGGTTTCCTCTTCCGCCTCGCGCCGGGCAGTTTCGCCGGGGTCTTCGCCCTCGTCGATCATCCCGGCAATACATTCGATGACCCAGGGGCGCTCCGCCCGCTGAAAAAGGCCGACCATCCGCAGCTGCTCGGTCAGGACCACGGCATCGAGCGCCGGGTCCCAGGGCAGCACGCTTGCGGTGTTGCGCACCGCGTGCATCTCCCGCCTGACAATGCCGGACCAGGTGCCGTCATGGCGCTTGTGGCGGTATTCATAGATCACCACGCGGCCCCATTCGCGCCAGACTGTGTCTTCGCGCAGCACTTCCACGTCGCCGGGGCCATATTCTGCCGGGGTGAGCTTCAAATCCATACCTGCCTCATCGCTCCGCTGCGTGCCATGTAAGGGCAGGCTGCCTGCGGGGTGAGGCCAAGTCTAGTTTTTTGCGAGGGTGAGCTGGGTCACATCGATGTTCCCGGCGCGGAAACCGGCCTCGCAATAGGCCAGGTAATATTCCCACATGCGCTTGAAGCGTTCATCGAAGCCCAGCGGCTGAATTTCCGGCCAGGCTTCCAGAAAACGGTCGCGCCAATGGGCGAGCGTCTTTGCATAGTCGAGCCCGAAATTCAGATTGTCCTTCCAGTCGAGCCCGGCGGAGGTGACCTCATCGCGCAGCGCTTTTATGGAAGGCAGCATGCCGCCTGGGAAGATATAGCGCTGAATGAAATCGACGCCGCTGCGGTAGGAAGGGAAGGATTTATCGTCGATGGTGATGATCTGCAGGCCGGCAAGGCCGCCCGGTTTCAGGCATTCGCCGATCTTGGAAAAATAAGCCGGCCAATAGCGCTCGCCCACCGCTTCGAACATTTCGATGGAGGCGATGCGGTCATATTTCTCCGGCACGTCGCGGTAATCTTGATAGCGGATTTCCACCCGGTCCTGAAGCCCTTCGCGCGCCATGCGGGCGCGGGCGAATTCAAGCTGCTCCTTGGAGATGGTGATGCCGGTGACGCGGCAGCCGATTTCCTTTGCGGCAAACTCGGCAAAGCCGCCCCAGCCGCTGCCGATTTCAAGCACATGATGTTCGGGGCGCAGGTCGATGCGTTTGGCGAGCGAGCGGTATTTATTGAGCTGGGCGGCGGTGAGATCGTCATTCGGTGTTTCGAACTTGCCCGAGGAGTACGTCATGGTCGGGTCCAGCCAGCGCATATAGAAGCTGTTGCCGAGATCGTAGTGATACTCGATATTCTTTTTGGCGTTGCGCCGGTTGTTGTGGCGCAAGAGATGGCCGATGCGCCCGATAAGGCGGGCGAGTTTGAGGCCGTTGCGCGTTTGGGAGAGGGCCTGCCGGTTGGCGGCGAAAAGCTGGAGAAACACCTCGATACGGGGGCTTTCCCAGAGGCCGCGCAAATAGGCTTCCGCCGCGCCCAGATCGCCGCCCGTCACGATGTATTTTGCGAAATTGTAGTCCCGGATATGCAGTTCGGCGTCGGGGCCGGGCTGGGGGCCCGAAAAGCGGATCTTGCGGCCGTTCGGCAGTTCCACGGTCAAGCTGCCGGCAGAGATACGCGTTGCGATTCGCAAGATGGCGCGGGTCAGCCACGGAATGTCTTTCATGGCGGACAAATCAGCCGCCGTGACGTCTACAGGAACCTGGAACCCGGTCATACCAAAGCCCTCCCAAACATCACAGGTCAGTCTAGAAGAAACGGGTCTTCGCTAACACCATGATTTTCTGCGCGCTCATCGGTTTGTGAACCCGCTTATTGTGTCATTTACGAACAAATGCGAACAAAAGATCATATCCGGCGTTATCTTCCCGGGTTTCTGCTCAACTTAGGGCGCTGGTTTTGGTGCCGTTAGTCGTAAAAACTTTTGTTTTTCAATTAGTTGACCCTAGGGGCCGGCTCTGCCATTTTTGCGCGGCGCACAGGCTCGACGGGTTAGGGGCGGCATCATGCTGACAAAGGAAGTCAATATCCTGCGGCAATATTTGCGGGCACTGACCAATGACCAGCTTCTTGGCGATGAGGTTGCCCGCAGCGCCCTTGCAGAAATCAACCTGGAACCGTTCGAGGCGATGCCGGAATCGGCGCGCCTGCCGCTGCTTTTCCAATCGGTTTACGAGATATGGAACAACGCGCATGCCGCGCCTCAATCGGCCCGGGTTTTCTCCAATTCCGCCCTTTTACAGAGCGTATCGCCGGAGCAGGATCTCAGCCGGCAGGTTTTGCTGATGGTCGATGTCTTGGGATTTCCCATTCAGCTGGCCGCGCAGATCGTCAATCAATCGCTTGAGGTCACAGAAGCTTTTCTGGATACCGCCCGCGAGCGCGCCAACGTGACCTTGGAAGGGACCGCCATCATTATCGAAGACGAACCCTTGATCGCCGAGGAGATTGCCGATCTGGTAAGCGCGCAGGGTGTGAAGGTTTTGGGCAAAGCCCGCACGAAAAACGAAGCCGTGGCTCTTGCCGAGCGCGTGCGCCCTGATCTTTTGCTGGCGGACTATGACCTGGGAACCGGCGGCACCGGCCTTGATGCGGTGAAGGAAATTACTGCCGAACAGGATACGGTTGCGATATTCATTACCGCCTATCCGGACGATGTGCTGACCGGTGAAGACTTTGAGCCTGCTTTTGTGGTCACGAAGCCCTATCGTGATCAATCTATCAAGGCGGCGCTTTGGCAAGCGTTGACGAAGCCGCGCGCCGTGCTTGTGGAGTAAGGGGGACTTCGGTTGGAAAAGAGGGTGGTTAAGCTTCAGCTTTTGCTGACGGATTCGGAGTTGAAGGAAATCGACGATTACCGTTACGGCAACAGGGTGCCGTCCCGTTCCGAGGCCGTGCGCATTTTGCTTGAACAAAGCCTGGAGCGTTGGCGGCAAGGGACAGGCACACCCGAAGACGGCGGCTGACGGTATCTGCGCCCCCGGGATAAAAAGAAGAAGGTTCATGCCCTTTCGTTATTTCAGGATCAATGGCCGCGCCGTCGACACGGTTGCCCTGTTCTTGGGGGCGGGGCTCATTCTGCTGCTGGTGACGGCAGGGCTTGCCTCTTACCTTGCGATCGAGGGGCGCGATGCCGCGCGCGACGTGCAACGCACTATTGAGGTGCAAAATGCGGCGCGGCGGCTTTTCGGCATTCTTCAGGATGCCGAAACGGGGCGCAGCGGCTTCCTCGTCACGCG
This sequence comes from Tepidicaulis marinus, assembly GCF_000739695.1. GTDB lineage: Bacteria > Pseudomonadota > Alphaproteobacteria > Parvibaculales > Parvibaculaceae > Tepidicaulis > Tepidicaulis marinus. The sequence goes on along the minus strand of NZ_BBIO01000002.1, from coordinate 119,899 downwards.
GGAGCGTAAATACCTTCAACCTTATGCGAACGCCCTTGCCGCCGTGGACGAGGCGCAGAGCGAGCTGAAGGAACTGACCAAGGACAACCCAATCCACCAAGTGCGGCTCGACGTGCTCGACCGGCAGATGGAAATCAAGCTGCAGGAATTGCGCGAGACGGTGCAGCTCGGTTTGTCGGGCAATTATGGCGCGGCGACCGCGCTCGTAAAAAAAGACCACGGCAAGGAAACGCTCGATAATATCCGCACGGAAATTTCCCGCATCATTGCCGAAGAAGACCGGCTCTTGCGCGAACGTCAACTGGTTTACGATACCAACAGCTTCTGGCTGATCGTCACCATTTTTACGGCGCTTCTTTTAACGGCGATCTCTTCCGTCGCCGCGGCCTTTGTCGCCCGCAGCCGTTTTCTTTCCGAGCAGGAAAGCCGGGCGGCACTGTCCGAAATCAATATGGAACTGGAGCGGCGCGTCAGCGAGCGCACCTCGGATCTTGAAGCGGCCAAGCTCAAGTTGGAAACGGAATTCATGCGGGCGGAATCGCTTTTGCGGGACCTCCATCACCGCGTGGGTAATTCTTTGCAGCTCGTTGCCTCTTTCCTTGGCCTTCAGGCCAATCAGACGGAAAATGACGAGGCGGCGGTTGCGCTGCGCCGGGCGCGCGAGCGGGTGCTTGCCATAGCCTCTGCCCAGCGCCGCCTGCGGCTTACGGAAGAAGGCGAAAGTGTGGATGCCCATGCCTTCCTCTGTTCGATTGTCGATGATCTCAAAACCAATCTGACCGCCCGCGGCGCGCTTTCCATCGAGTGTAACGCGGAGGATATTCAAATCCTCTCGAAGGATGCCGTGACGCTGGGCGTGATCGTTACGGAGCTTGTGACCAATTCCCTTAAATACGCTTTTCCGGACAATATGACCGGTTATATCCAGGTCCGTCTCACTCAGGAGCATTTGGGCGATACACTCTCGCTTGTTGTGGAGGACAATGGGATCGGTATCCGCACCGATGCCTATAAGGGCGGGCGGGGCGGACTTGGCACCCGGATTGTCGACCGGCTTTCGGCGGCGCTGGGCGGAGATGTGGAATGGCTGGAACTGGATGAGGCTTCGAACGAACGGCCGGGTACGAAGATCAGGATTATTTTTCCCAATACCGGTGAAATTTAATCAAGGATAGGGCGGAAATCCGGGCTTTAACATGTGAGCTGCGGTCCTTATATGGGAGAACCGCGTAGCTTCCAGCCGATTGCAGGTCTCATGTTCCGCTTCTTCGAAAATCTTGTCGATCCTTTTCCAGCGGAACAGCCGCAAACACCGCCGCGCCGGCTTGGCGCTTTCATCCGCCATTATTCGCGGCCCATCCTGCCGTGGCTTTTGGTGACGGGGTTTCTAACGGCCGTGCTTTCGGTGCTGGAAGTCGTTTTTCTCAATTACATGGGCACGTTGGTGGACTGGCTGGGCGAGGCCGACCGCACGACGTTCTTTGCCGACTACGGCCTGGAGCTTATTGGCATGGGCGCGCTGATCGTGTTGGGCTTTCCGCTGCTCATCGCGCTGCAGTCGCTTTTTACCCACCAGACCGTTTTCGGCAATTACCCGATGATCGGGCGCTGGCTCATGCACCGCCATGTGCTGCAGCAGAGTATGAGTTTCTTCCAGAACGAGTTTGCCGGGCGTATCTCGCAAAAGGTCATGCAAACCTCGCTCGCCATTCGCGAGACGGTGATGAAGATGGTGGATGTCTTCGTCTATGTCAGTGTCTATTTTACCGGCGCCATGGTGCTGATGGGGCAAGCGGATCTCTGGCTGCTGGTGCCGCTAATATTGTGGCTGGCGGGGTATATCGGTTTGCTGATTTATTTCGTGCCGCGCTTGCAGCGCGTTTCCATGGCACAGGCCGATGCGCGCGCCCAGATGACGGGGCGTGTGGTGGACAGTTATACCAATGTGCAAACGGTCAAGCTCTTCGCGCATACCCAGCGCGAGCAGGATTATGCCCGCGGCGCCATGCAGGAATTCATGGGCACGGTGCATCCGCAAATGCGTCTGGTGACGCTGCTGACTATCTGCCTGCAAACGCTCAACTCCTTTCTTCTGGCCGGTATTGGCGGTGTTGCCATTTACGCCTGGTATATTTCCGCCATCTCCTTGGGGTCGATCGCGGTTGCTATCGCGCTCATCATGCGTATACGCGCGATGTCCGACTGGTTTCTTTGGGAGGTCGCCGGGCTCTTTGAGAATGTGGGTACCGTGCAGGACGGAATGAACACGATCGCGCAGTCTCAAACGGTCCGCGATGTTCCCGGCGCGCGCGAGCTTGATGTGAATGCGGGGCGGATCGACTTCGATCATATCCGCTTCAATTACGGCCAGGGCGTAAAGGTGATCGACGATCTCTCTTTGACAATTCATCCGGGAGAGAAAGTCGGCATTGTCGGGCGCTCGGGCGCGGGCAAATCCACCCTCGTCAATCTGCTGCTGCGGTTCCACGATCTGGAAGGCGGGCGCATTCTCATCGACGGACAGGATATTTCGCAGGTTACCCAGGAATCCTTGCGCCGGAAAATCGGTATGGTGACCCAGGATACCTCGCTGCTGCACCGCTCGATCCGAGACAATATCTGCTACGGCAAGCCGGATGCGACAGAAGAAGAGATTGAAGCGGCCATCCGTCAGGCGCATGCGGATGGCTTTATCGGCCAGCTTGAGGACGAGCAGGGACGGCGGGGGCTTGAGGCCCATGCGGGTGAACGCGGGGTCAAGCTTTCCGGCGGGCAGCGCCAGCGTATCGCCATTGCCCGGGTGCTGCTCAAAAACGCGCCGATCCTCATTCTGGATGAGGCGACCTCCGCCCTGGATTCCGAAGTCGAGGCGGCCATTCAGGAACAGCTTTACAGCCTGATGGAAGGCAAGACCGTGATCGCCATCGCCCACCGGCTCTCGACCATTGCGGTGCTCGACCGGCTGGTCGTCATGGATGACGGTCGGATTGCGGAAACCGGCACCCATGAGGAATTGCTGGAGCGCGGCGGGCTTTATGCCGATCTTTGGAAGCGCCAATCCGGCGGCTTTATCGGGCTCGATATGAGCGCGCAAAACGCCGAGGCAGCGGAATAAGACGCCTGGCAAAACAAAAACCGGCCCTGCTCTAAAGCAGGACCGGTTTTAATTGGCTCCCCGGGCCGGACTCGAACCAGCGACCGATCGGTTAACAGCCGATTGCTCTACCAACTGAGCTACCGGGGATCAGATCGGCGTGTTTGCGCCGATGGAGGTTGCATATATCAAAGGATTCCGGGCAATGCTAGCCCTCTTTCGTCTGTTTTTTCCACCCAGATGATCATATCTGTTGAATATTTTCCGGGGGCTTAATGGCCAGGCTCAAAACAGGGATTATGCTGCGATTATGGCGCATGTAACCATCAATGGGCAGCGGTATCCGCTGCCGGGCTCTCCCTTCATCCGGCTGCCCTTGGGGCTTGCGCTGGTGGTGGGCGGCATATTCGGTTTTCTGCCCGTCCTGGGCTTCTGGATGGTGCCGCTCGGGCTGGTGATTCTCTCGGTTGATTTTGCGCCCATCCGCCGCCAGCGCCGCAAGCTGGAGGTCTGGTGGGGCCGCCGCCGCCAGCGGAAAAAACGGGCCGCGCGTCCGGCAGAATAGGCCTCAGGCGACGCCAAGCGAGGGGAAGAGCCGGGCAAACGGGAACGGCACGCCGCTCATCAGCACATCGACGAGGCGGATATCCTGATAATCGCCATTCAGCGAGATGCGCGGCAGGGCCGTCATCTGATCCTGGTGTTGCTCGAAAATCAGACCTTTGCGCGTCGTCGTGGCGGTCTCAAAACCAAGCTCACGGGCAAGGCGGAATTCGCGCTCGCCAGCCGAGCTCGCATCGCCAAAGGGATACGCGAAGTGGCGGGGCATTTCACCGGTATGGCTGGCGATCGCCTCCGCGCCGCGTTTCATTTCCATGCGGGCGCGCTCTTCGCTGACTTTGCAGAGTGCAAAATGGTCCACCGTATGGCTGCCGATGGTCACGAGCGGATGGGCGTGCAGCGTTTTCACATCCTCCCAGCTCAGGGCGCTTTCTTCGGTGATTTTGGGAACGGAGATGCCATGCTGCGCGGCAAGCTGGCGAATGGCGGCACGCAATGCGTCTTCATCCATGGCGCGCAGCGGCCAGTATAGCCGCGCAAAGGCCAGTTCCATCTGCCGGGCCGTCTTCGCAGGCATGGAAATGTTGCGGCCGCCAAGCTCGGTTTCCAGATGATCCGCCTTGCGGATGATTTCCTCGAGCGCCACCCACCAGATTTCCATCGTGCCGTCCGGCATTCCGGCGGACACATAAACCGTCATGGGCGCGCCGTGTTTTTCGAACACCGGCAGCGCTTCGGTCAGATTGTCTTTATAGCCGTCGTCGAACGTGAAAACGGCAAAGCGGCGTTTGGCGCCGTGACGCAGCCTATGCATGGCTTCATCCAGCGTGACGATGTCATAATCGAGATCGCGCACCCGGTGCAGCACGCGGTCGAGCATGTCAGGGGTGATTTCGAGAATGCGGTTCGGCGCAAAGTCCGGCAGCGGTGCCGCCCGCACGCGGTGCAACATGAATATAGCGCCGTTTCCACGCAAAGCCGCAGGCGCCCAAGACGGGGCGCCTATCCAGTTCAATGCGTGAAGAGCCTGCTTCAGCAGCGCCGTCTTCATGCTTTCCCTCCAGACCTGCAATTGCGCGTCGATCTCACTCTCCCTCAACAACCCTTCGATTTTGTTCATAAAACCTTTCGTTTCCGTTAGGGATATGGGGGCGGGAAAACGCAAGGCCAATCCGCAATCCTAACTATTCATCAAGTACCCCCCGTGCATTCTGGCAGTGAATTTTCAGACAGTCCGGGGCCATGCAATCAGTCCGAGAGAAAATGGGCGATCATAAAGGGGGCGCGTCGCTGCTGGACGCTCTTACCAGACTTGTAGGCCGGTTTATGGGCGACGCCGATCTCGGCGCTGTCGCCAAGGGCGCCTTTTTCGCCATGGGTATCCGGGTGGGCGGCGCGGCGGTTGCGCTCGTTTCACAGGTGCTGCTCGCGCGCTGGATGGGCGTCTTCGAATACGGTGTCTTTGCCTATGTCTGGGTCTGGGTGACGCTGCTTGGCTTCATCGCCGGGCTCGGGCTTCCCGATGCAATTATGAAACTGCATGCGCAGTACCGGGCGCACACTGATTGGGAACGCATCCGCGGTGTGCTTGTCGCCAGCCGGCGCATGGCTTTTTCTTTCGGGCTTTTGTTGATGGGAGCGGGCTGGCTGTTTCTTTACGCCGGAACGCCGCTCATCGATTCATACTATGTAGCGCCTTTTGCGATCGGGCTTTTATGTGTGCCCGTGCAAGCCTCGGCGGATGTACATGGCGGTATGGCGCGGGCCAATGGCTGGGTGAACCTTGCCTATATGCCGCATTATATTTTCCGCCCTCTCGGCATCCTGCTCATTGTCGGCACGATGGAGTTTTCCGGCATGAGCCCGACGGGGGTAAGCGCCGTCGCCGCGCTATTCGGCGCCGTGGTTGCTGCCTCGACCGGGCAATTCGTCGTTTTGAAATGGCGTCTGCATAAGCATTTTCCGCGCCCGAAACCGATCATCGAATCCCGTATCTGGCTGTTGATCGCGCTGCCGTTCCTGATGATCCAGGGCTTCGAGCTCGTCATCGAGAATATGGATACGATGATGATCGGCCATTATCTGACGCCGGAAAGCGTCGGTATCTATTACGCCAGCGTGCGCATCAACAGCCTGGCCGGCTTCGTGCTCTTTTCGGTGATGGCGCTAGCAACGCCCAAAATCGCCGAGTTTCATGCATCCGGCGACAAGGAGGCATTGCGCCGCTTCTTGTCCCGCGTCACGCATATGATTTTCTGGCCAACGCTCGGTGTGGTGCTCGGGCTTGTCGTGCTGGGACCCTTCCTGCTCGGGCTCTTCGGCGGCGATTTCGGCGCGGCTTATCCTGCGCTTCTCGTGCTGCTCACGGGCATGCTGGTGCGCGCGGCGGGCGGACCGGTGGATTATTTGCTCAATATGACCGGCCACCAGAAGCATGCCACAATTGCTTACGGCATTGCCGCGAGCACGAACCTCGTGCTCAACATCGCCTTCATTCCGCAATGGGGCATTTTGGGCGCGGCTGTCGCAACAGCCGTCTCGCGCATCCTCCTGACGCTGATCCTCAGCGTTACGGCCTGGCGGATGCTGGGTGTGCGGGCTTTCGTCTTCGCCCGTTAAGCTTCAAGGTTTCCGGAAAGACTGAAACGAAGGAAAGAGCGGCAGCTTTATCCGCGGGACTCATCGCCCGTCACAGCGCGGTATTCCTTGGCGTTCATTTGCGTGAGCACCGTGCCGACCCGGCGGCTTGTTGCCGCGGCAAGCTGTTTGACAGCGCGGGAGACGGCAAGACGGCCCGTGCGGCGCCATTGCACCGCAAGGATCGTGACATCGGTCAGCCGGGAGAGGATTTGTCCGTCGCCGCTTTCGCTTAAAGCGGGGGTGTCCACGATCACATAATCATACGTCTGGGCAAGCGCCTGCAAGATCCAGATCATGCGTTCCGAGCCGAGCGCCGCCGTGGGGTTGGTGAGCGGTGTACCGGCTTGCAGAATATGCGCGCCTGTCATCGTATCCCGGTGAATGACGTGCTCAAAGGAGGCGCGGCCCGTCAGCACTTCGCTGAGGCCCCAGCGGGCCTGATCGCCGAGCGCCCGGTGCACGGAGGGTGTAAAAAGATCCGCTTCCACCAGAATGACGCTCCGTCCGCCAAGGGCGATGGTGCGCGCCAGGCCAAGCGCCAGCGCCGTGCGCCCTTCGCCGCGCAGGCACGAGGTAATGGTGACGCTCTTAGCCGGGCGGCCGTTGACCCGCGCCGTCATAAGATGACCGAGCAGGTTGCGCAAACTTTCGGCAAAAGGCGTGTGCGGCCGGTAAACGAGATTGGAGGTGAGCTGGCCGAGCGGGGTGCGTTTTCCCGGCGCGGGAACGATGCCGAGGAAAGGCGTTCCAGTCGTGCGTTCCAGCTGCTCCGGCGTCAGGAAGCCCGGCGCGAGCACCTGCACGATGAAGGCCGCGGCGATACCGCCGATCAGGGAAGCGGCAACGGCAAGCACGCCAAGCGCGCCCTTTTGCGGGAAGGAAGGCTGAGAGGGCGGCTCTGCCAGCGAAACGATACGGGCATCGGCGGCGCGCGCATCGGCCTCGGCTTTCGAGGAGGCCGCTTCATAACGGGTCAGGAAACTTTCCAGCAGTTGCCGGTTGGCGGCGGCTTCCCGCTCGAGCGCGCGCAGCTCCACTTCGTTTTGATTGAGCGCGCCCATCTGGCGTTTCAGCTTGTTCAGATTGGCCTTGATGGTGGAAACGCGGGAACGGGCGATCTGCGCTTCGTTTTCAAGCGCGCCGCTGATCTTCTTGATCTCCTGAGAAATCTGCGTCTGCAAATCCTTCAGATTGGCATTGGCCTGCTGCATGCGCGGGTGCGAGGGCAGGAGCGTCGCCGACATTTCGGCGATCTGCGATTGAAGCTGTACTTCCTGCTGGCGCAGGTTCTGGATCAGGGCGCTGTTCAGCACTTCACCAACCGTGTCGATATCGCGCTCGCCCGCTGCCAGATCGCGCGCGAGGCTCAATCGGGCCTGGGCTTCGGAATAGGTGGCTTCGGCCAGAACCAGCTGGCTCGTCAGCTCGGATAGTTCGCGCTGGGGCAGGGTTGCCCGGTCCGAGGATTCGCCGGTCATGAAGAGGCCGTGCTTGGAGCGGAAACGCTCGGCAGCCGCCTCGGACTTGCGCACTTCCTCGCGCAGCGTGTCGATCTGCTCGCGCAGCCAGCCCGTAGCTTCGCCATGCAGCGCCTGACGGGTTTCGATTTGTTTTTGAATGTAAAGCTCCGCCAGCCGGTTGGCGACCAATGCCGCGCGGGCCGGAACTTGCGAGGTGAAATTGATGGAGATGACGCGGGATTCGCCCTTGCGGTAGATCGAGAGGCGGCCCTGGACATCTTCGACGATTTCGGTGAGCGCCACGTTCTTCTTTTTGCCGCTGCCGAAAAGCGCCCCCAGTCCTTCTTCTTTGCGCAAGGAAGGATTGAACTCGGCTGTCTTGTCGAGCCCTGTTTCGCTCACTAGCCTCGCGATCATGGAATAGGAGGTGAGCTCCTGAATTTCGCTTTCCACCGCGCCCTGGTCGGGCAAGGACAATGGGGAAAGGTCGTCGAAGCGGGAAATTTCACCGGCACGCGGTTCGATGCGCAGCAGAGTTTCAGCGGTGTAAGTGGGCGTCATGATTGCGATGAAGGCAACCGAGATCAGAAGAATGGCTAGCGCCGTGCCGCCGACAACGGCCTTGCGGGCCCAGATGCCGCGCAGCAGGTCCCAGGGGTTGACGGTATCGTCCCCCGAACCGCCCGCCGGACGGCGGCGGTCTCCGAAGATCACCTGGGATGATAGGCTCGGCGTTGACATATGCGTCCATCGAAAAGGACGGCCCCCAAAAGGCCCTCCAGCCAGCGTCACAGTCGATCCGGCCACATGTGGCGGATGTCCCCATTTAAGGCACCAGTAGACGTTGTTTAGGTAACGGAAGATTTAACAGCGATAGGCAGACGCGCAATTTCGGCAAGGGTTTCAACAGGATCGCCAGGGGAAGGCAGGCGCCAAATCCGCGCCGGCCTTGGAATTCATTAACCACTCTTCGGTAAGTTCACGAAAACGCGAAGACTTTTACCGTCCTCCGCCGGTACGGCGGGATATGGGGTTAACGATGCTGCGTCTTCTTCTGACGGCGTTCATGGCACTTGCTCTGCAGGCTTGTTCTGCGGGCGGGGTGATCAGCGAGCGCCCGCTTGCCGGGAACGACGGTCCCTATCAACTCGATTCCGGCGATCAGGTCCGTGTTGTTGTGTTCGGCCAGGAAGATCTGACAGGTGAATACACGATCGACGGCAGCGGGCAAATCTCCATGCCGCTCGTCAACGGCATTCAGGCACGCGGGCTGACCATTCAGGAGCTCGAAGCGGAAGTGGCACGGGTCTTGGGCGAAAGCCTTTTGCGCAACCCGAATGTCTCGGCGCAGGTCATCTCGTTCCGTCCGTTCTTCATTCTGGGTGAGGTGACGCAGTCCGGCCAATATCCTTATGTGAACGGGATGACGGCGCGCACGGCGGTTGCGATTGCCGGCGGGTTCACCTACCGCGCGGATCAAAGCTATGTGCGCGTCACGCGTAAACGGGACGGCAAGCTCATCGAGCTTGAGCTGCCAATGGACGAACTCATCCGCCCTGGCGATACGATCTATGTGACGGAGCGGTATTTCTGATGACAGAGCGCCTGCCCGCCAGCTTGAAAGGATTGAGGATACTGCACTGCTTCCGCGCGCCCATGGGCGGGCTTTTCCGCCATGTGCGCGATCTTGTGGAAGCGCAGGCGGAAGCGGGCGCCATGGTCGGCGTGATTTGCGCGCGCGAGGCGGGCGATGCCTTGAGCGAGGACCGTCTTCTCGCGCTCGAGCATCATTGCGCGCTGGGCCTGCACCGGGTGCGGATGGGCCGCTTGCCGGGGATCGGCGATATCGGCGCAATCCGTCAGGCAGGCGCGATCGCAAATGAGCTTGGCGCCGATGTTCTGCATGGACATGGCGCGAAAGGCGGGCTTTATGCGCGCCTTGCCGGGGGCGGCAAACGGGTCTTCCGGTTTTACACGCCTCATGGCGGCGCGCTTCATTACAGCCGGGTGAGCCCGGCGGGTCTTGTTTTCCATGCTGTCGAACGGGTGCTCTGGGCGCGCACGGATGGGATTATTTTCGAATCCGAATACGGACTTGAAACTTACCGCCATCAAGTAGGCGGCACGCCGCCGCGCCATGCGGTCGTTCACAACGGGCTGCGGGAAGACGAGTTCGTACCGGTCACCGCACGGTCCGATGCAGCCGATTTTGTCTATCTCGGGGAAATGCGCGAATTGAAAGGCGTGTCCACGCTGCTGGAAGCGATGGCGCAGCTTGGCGGGCAAAGCCGTTTGGCGCTGATTGGCGCGGGGGCGGACAAAGACCGCTTTCAAACCCGCGCGAGGGAACTCGGTCTCGAGGCGCGCCTTTCCTGGCATGCGCCGATGCCGGCGCGCGAGGCTTTCGCGCTCGGCCGCTGCCTGATCATGCCGTCATACAAAGAGTCGCTGCCTTATGTTGCCCTGGAAGCGGCCGCGGCCGCCGTGCCGATGATTGCGACACGGGTTGGCGGCATGGCGGAAATTTTCGGCGCGGAGGCTGGCCGGCTCTTACCGGCAGGTGATGCTGCGGCGCTATGCGAGGCAATGAAACACAAGCTTGGCCAGGGGTCTGAAAAAACCGCAGCCGAAGCGCAACGTCTTCAGGCACATGTGCGCGGCACGTTCAGCCTGAACGCCATGGCGGAAGGGGTAGGGCAAGTCTATCTCGCGGCGATGGAAGCGCGGCGCGCGGCCAAACCGGCGCGAGCACCGGGCCATGCACTGACGGGGGCAAAGGGATGAGTATACCAAATGCGCCGGATGCAGCGCCTTCCAACCACCCCAAAAAAAGCGATTACCGGGAGGGCAAACCCACCGGCGCCATTCCGCGCGTCGAACGGCGCAAGCCCGTCAAATCCCGCGTACCCCCGCTTTTTATCCAGACTGCCGCGCGGCTGGGTGAAGCGGGCGCCATCGCGTTTGGCGGCGCGGTGATTTTTCTGCTTCACGGTGACCGGCTCGGCGAAGTCTTCGGCGCATCGGCTTTTGCTTGGCTGGTCTTGGCGGTAACGCTCTGTTTTGCGGCGGGCGCGGAATTTTCCTCGCTCTATAAAATCCGCGTGCTTGCGCATATCTACCGTGGTCTCGGCCCGCTCGTCTCTGCCTGGTCGGCGGTTGCCGGTATCGCCTGCATGGCGCTGTTCTTCCCGCTTGGGGCGAGCCCTTCCGCACTGCGCTGGCTTGTTGATTGGTATTTTATCGGCCTGGCGGGCCTCGTGGCGACGCGCGCGCTCTCGCAAAGCTATATCGCTCAGTGCCAGCGCGATCACCGGCTGACGCGCCGGGTGGTAATCGTCGGCGGCGGCAAGGACGCGGACCGGCTTTCGCAACTTATTCGAAAATCCGGGCGCGGGGACATCGAAGTCTGCGGTTTTTTCGATGACCGCCAGGATGAGCGCAGCGAGGGTGCAGTGAACGGATTGCCGAAGCTCGGCACCGTCAATGAGCTTTTGCGCTTCGCCCGCTCCAACCGTGTCGATCTTCTGATCGTGGCGCTGCCCCAGGCCGCGCAGGAACGGGTCAGTCAGCTTGTCTCCAAACTCTGGGTGCTGCCCGTCGATATCCGCCTTGCCTTGCCGGATGCGGATGAAGAAGTTCAGTCCTCCCGCCTTGGCGAATTGGCGCTGAAAAGCCTCTACGACAAGCCCATGAGCGGCTGGGATCTGGCCGTCAAAACAGTCGAGGACCGGGTGCTGGGCATCCTGGCGCTGCTTCTGACCGCGCCGCTGTTTCTCGTCATCGCCGTAGCCATCAAACTCGACAGCAAGGGGCCGGTTTTTTTCAAGCAGCGCCGCTTCGGATTCAATAACGAGCTGATCGAAGTCTATAAGTTCCGCAGCCTGAAACACGAAGATGCCGATGCCAATGCCTCGAAACTCGTGACGGCGGATGATGACCGGGTGACGAAGGTCGGCGGTTTCTTGCGCCGCACGAGCCTCGATGAATTGCCGCAGCTTTTCTCCGTCATCAAAGGCGAGATGTCGATGGTGGGCCCGCGCCCCCATGCGGTACTTGCCAAGGCGGCGGGTGATCTTTACGGCGAGGCGGTCGATGGATACTTCGCCCGTCACCGCGTGAAACCGGGCATGACCGGCTGGGCGCAGATCAATGGCTGGCGCGGGGAAACCGACACCCATGACAAGATCGCCAAGCGCACCGAATACGATCTTTATTATATCGAGAACTGGTCGCTGCTTTTCGATCTCTACATCTTGATCAAAACCCCTTGGGCCTTGCTCAAGGGAGAGAACGCTTACTAAAGGGCCGGGCGATGAGCGACGGCTGGAACATCGATCATTCGGCAAGGGCGCGCGAGGCGGTGTTGCGCAATCCTTGGGAATGGGCGAGTGCCGCGCTGATTTTTCTGCTGCTTCTTTTCAGCTCTTATTTGAAGAGCGATGTGTCGAAAGTCGCTCAGCCTGCCGTTTATGATTTTCTGATGGCGGCGACCGTTGCGTTGCATGTCATCCTGCGTATCCGCTTTCCGAAAGAGCTTGGCTGGCCGGTGTTGCTCTGGCTGTTTTTGATGCTGGGCTACGGGCTCGGCGCGCTCGATGCGCTTTTGCCGCAGCGCGCCCGCGATTTCATGCTGGTGATGAGTTATCTCATCGTCTCTTTCGTCTTTTTCACCGCCATGGTTTATGACGATCCGAAGCGGCGCTTGCCCGCCATTTGGTGGGGGTATGTGGGCGCGGCGCTCATCGCTTCTTTGACGGGCATCGCGGCTTATTTCGGGTTTTTGGCATCTGGCGAGTTTTATCTGCGGTTCGGGCGCGTCACGAGCTTCTTCAATGACCCGAACGTCTATGGCGCGTTCCTTGTCGCGCCAACGCTTTTCGTTGCCTGCCGGCTCAGCCTTTCGACTTCATTCAAGGATCTTTTGCTGCTGCCGGTGCTGGGTATTTTGGTGCTTGGCATCTTTCTCAGCTTCTCGCGCGGGGCTTGGGGCAATCTTTTGCTCTCGGGTGCGGTCTTCATGATGTTGGCCTTCATCACCAGCCGCTCGCCGGTGCAACGCTTCCGCCTCATTCTGGTGACGGCGCTGGCGGCGGGTTGCGGTGTGGCCATTATCGCCTGGGCGCTGTCCAGCGAATCCGTTTCCGATCTCTTTGCCCAGCGCTTCTCGCTTTCCCAGTCTTATGATGTGGGCGAGGGCGGGCGTTTCGACCGGCAGATCAATGCGCTCCAGCAGGGGCTGACCGCGCCGCTCGGCATGGGTCCGGCGCAATGGGAAGAGATCACCGGTCTTGCCCCGCATAATGTCTATCTCAACATCCTGATCGCGGGCGGCTATCTCTCGTTTCTGTCCTATCTTGCCTTTATCGGGCTCACGCTGGTGCGGGGCACGAAGGCGGTGCTGCGCCAGCGCGGCGCCTATCAGCCCTATCTCCTCGTCGCCGTGGCGGCGCTGGTCGGCCATGCCGCCGAATCGCTCATCATCGATGTCGATAACTGGCGGCATCTCTTTTTGATTTTCGGCCTGTGCTGGGGGGGCATCGCCTTGGCGGCGCGCGAGGCGCGGGAGGAGGTAGAGCAGTGGCAGGTTGCTGCCACGCGCCAGCCTGTGATGGCCGACGGATTTCACGCCTGATCGGGCTTTGCCTGCGTTTTCCGCATGATTTCAGGGGAAATTTGGAGGCCACGCCCGGAATCGAACCGGGGTATACGGATTTGCAATCCGCTGCGTCACCACTCCGCCACGTGGCCTCTTTTGCCGCCGGGTGCCCGGTCCAGCCGGGCCACCCTCAGGGCAGGCCGGGGATATAGCAAGAGTTTTGGCTGAGGACAATGTGGAAACGCGCCTCAGGGTGGAATAGGCTATCGCGAATTGTCTTTGCCGTGTCAGACCTTTATAACCCGCTCCAAGACAGCAGCAATGGGCGCGGCGCCCGACCCAACTCCTAGGAAATCTCATGGCCGACTATACTGATGCCCGTTTGAACATGGTGGATAGCCAGTTGCGGACCAGCGGTGTTACGGACCCGCGTGTGCTGGACGTAACGCAGGAAGTCCCCCGGGAGATTTTCGTGCCCGCTGCCTTGCGCCCGGTTGCCTATCTGGACGGGGATTTGCGGGTCACGGGCGCTGGCGAGACGCCGCGCTTTCTGATGCGGCCCTATTCCTTTGGCAAACTCTTGGAGCTTGCAATCATCCGCGAAGACGATGTGGTGCTCGATATCGGCACGGCGACGGGCTATTCGGCGGCCGTGCTGGCAAAGCTTGCCGAAACCGTGGTGGCGGTGGAAAGCGACGAGGAGCTGGCCGGCAAGGCGACCGCCAATCTCGACACACTGGGCATTACCAACGCCGCCGTCGTTACAGGGGCCCTGGAAGCTGGATATGCCAAAGGCGGGCCTTACGATGTGATCGTCCTGGAGGGCGCCGTGGAGCGGCTTCCGGCGGATCTTCTCGATCAGCTCAAGGAAAACGGCCGTCTGGTGACGATTTTCCACGAAAATGGCCGTAGCCGTGGGCGGATTTACACGAAAAGGCGCGGAACGGTGACGTTCCGGGACGCTTTCGACGGTTCTGCCGAGCTTCTGCCGGGCTTTGAGCGCAGCGAAGGGTTCGTTTTCTGACGAATTATCAGCGGCGGGTCTTCTAAATGTCCGCAAACGCGACTACTTTTCGATAACGTTAAGGTGGCACTCACGTTTTTTTCGGAAACTGAGGAATATAGGCCTTTCGGCCTACTCCGTTTCCATCCGAGGGTGCAGGGGATTACCGTCCGGAGTTGAATGATGCGAACCACTTTTAAAGGGACGCGCCGCAAGCCCTTGATCGGTCTTATGGGGGCAACGTTTCTGGTCAGTCAGGCCTGGTGCCTGCCGGCCTCGGCGGAATCGCTCTATGACGCGATGGCCGCGGCCTATAACAGCAATCCCGCCCTCGCTGCCGAGCGCGCGCGCCTGCGCGCCACGGACGAAGGTGTTGCCCAGGCAAAGGCCGGCTGGCGGCCGACCATCACCGCGACGGGTACTGTCGGCACGGTGGAAACGGACACGGATTCGGCCGTTCCCATCCCCCAGTTCGGCGGCAAACAGACGGTGGACCCGATTACCGGGGCCGTTAACGTCACCCAGCCGCTGTTCCGCGGCGGGCAGACGATTTACGGCACGCGGCGGGCCAAGGAAAGCGTCATGGCCGGCCGGGAAAACCTGCGCAATGCCGAGCAGAACACGCTGCTCGATGCTGTGACGGCCTATATGGACGTATTGCGCGACCAGGCGGTTGTCGAGCTGCGTAAGAAGAACGTCGCCGTGCTGCGCCGCCAGCTTGAGGCCGCGCAAGACCGCTTCAATGTAGGCGAGATCACACGCACGGACGTGGCTCAGTCCGAAGCACGCCTCAGCCTTTCCCAGTCCAATCTCATTCAAGCCGAAGCCAATCTGACGGCGAGCCGGGCCGCCTATCAGCGGGTGATCGGCCATGCGCCGGCCTCGCTCGACCCGCCGCCCGCCTTGCCTGCTTTCCCGGAAAGCGAAGCGGCTTCCATCGAGATCGCCCGGGCCAATAACCCGGTTCTGCAGGCCGCCCGCCATGCCGAGCGGGCCGCCGATCATGCGATCGATGCGGCCAAGGGCACACTTTTCCCGCAAGTCTCGCTCGAGGCGGGTTACACCCATGCCGAGGAGCCGTCCTCGACGACGGCGCGCCAGGATGAAACCCGCGTGACGGGCCGCCTGACGATCCCGCTTTATCAGGCGGGCGCGGAATATTCGCGGGTGCGCGAGGCCAAGCAAATCCATGCGCAAAACCGCCTGCAAGTGGCCGATACGCTGCGTCAGGTGGATGAGAGCGTGCAGAACGCGTGGGAACAGTACCGGGCCTCGAAAGCGGTGATCCGCTCGAGCACGGAGCAGGTTAACGCCAACGAAATCGCGCTGGACGGTGTGCGCCAGGAAGAGCAAGTGGGCGCGCGCACCACGCTCGATGTGCTGGACGCCGAGCAGGAGCTTCTGGATTCCCAAGTGCAGCTCGTTTCCGCGCAGCGGAACGAATATGTCGCCGGTTTCTCGCTTCTGGCCGCCATTGGGGGGCTTTCGGTGGATCAGATCGGGCTCGATGTCGAGCGCTATGATCCGCAGCGCAATTATGAGCAGGTGGCCGATAAATGGATCGGCTGGGGTATCGAGGACGAATAAGAGGGGGCCGGCATAACGTTTGTTAGCAAACTGCATGTTATGCAGGAGATATGGCCAAGAACGACCAAGGGCCATAAGCTGGCGAACCGATCAACCGGACAGGTGCGATAGATGAGTAGCAATAGCGACGGTCAGGAACCGACCATGGAAGAGATTCTGGCGTCTATTCGCCGGATCATTTCCGAGGATGGTAGCAAGAGCGATGCGCCGGCGCCGGAAGCGGAGGCCGAGCCTGAGCCTGAAGCGGGCGATGAGTCCTTCGAAGAAGACATTCTGGAGCTGACAGAAGCGCTGGAAGCGGCGCCCGAGGCGCCGCCGGAACCCGAGCCTGAACCTCAGCCAGAGCCGGAACCTGAGCCAGAGCCGGAACCTGAACCTGAACCTGAAGTTTCTTTCGATGTGGAAGAACCGGCGGAAGAAGAAGCCGATGTTGCCTTCATGGAAGAAGAGCCGGAGCCCGAGCCAGTCGCTTTCGAGCCTGAACCTGCACCGGCGCCCCGCCGGGAAATGACGGATGACCGCCTGCTTTCCAATGAAGCTCAAAGCGCGGCGTCTGCTGCTTTCGGCGCGCTGGCCAGTTCCATTCTCACCTCGTCGGGCAATTCCCGCACGCTGGAGGATCTGGTGGCCGATATGCTCAAGCCCATGCTGAAGGACTGGCTGGACGCCAATCTGCCGGAAATGGTCGAGCAGATGGTACGCGAGGAGATCGAACGGGTATCGCGGCGGCGGCCGTAACCACTCCTGCATGACAGAGTTCTGGGCCGCTTCGTGATTACCGCGAGGCGGCCCTTTTCTTTGCCATGCTTGATGCCTTCGGGCGGCTGTGCTCTAAACCGGGCGCGCCTTTCATGATTGCGGATGAGGCTCCGCATCCTGTTTTTCACGCAGCTTTTTGAGCAACGAGGACGACATGCTGGACAAGACCTACCAACCGCAAGAGGCCGAAGAACGGCTTTACCGGGCCTGGGAGGAGAGCGGGGCGTTTCGCGCCGGCGCGGGCAAAGCGGGCGAGGGCGCGCCTACCTACAGCATAGTCATTCCCCCGCCCAATGTGACGGGCTCCTTGCATATGGGGCATGCGCTCAACAACACGCTGCAGGATGTCCTCATCCGTTTCGAGCGTATGCGCGGCAAGGACGTGCTCTGGCAGCCGGGCACCGACCATGCGGGTATCGCAACCCAGATGGTGGTCGAGCGCCAAATGGCGGCGGAAGGCGCGAATGTGACGCGGCATGATATGGGCCGCGAGGCCTTTGTCGAGCGCGTCTGGCAGTGGAAGGGCGAATCCGGCGGCACGATCATCAATCAGCTGCGCCGCCTCGGCGCCTCCTGTGATTGGAGCCGCGAGCGCTTCACCATGGATGAGGGGCTCTCCAAGGCGGTGCTGAAAGTCTTCGTCGAGCTTTACCGCGACGGCCTCATCTACAAAGACAAGCGGCTTGTGAACTGGGACCCGAAACTCCTGACCGCGATTTCGGACCTGGAAGTCGTGCAGAAGGAAACGAAGGGCAGCCTCTGGCACTTCCGTTATCCGGTAGAAGGCGAGGAGGGCACGTTCATCACCGTCGCCACCACGCGGCCCGAAACCATGCTGGGGGACACCGCCGTTGCCGTGAACCCGGAAGACGAGCGCTACAAGCATCTGATCGGCAAGAACGTCGTGCTGCCGCTGGTCGGCCGGCTCATTCCTATTGTCGGCGATGAACATGCGGACCCGGAACAGGGTTCGGGCGCGGTGAAGATCACGCCCGCCCATGACTTCAACGACTTTGAAGTCGGCCGCCGCCACGATCTGCCGATGATCAATATTTTCGATCAGCATGCGAAACTGAACGAAAACGTGCCGGAGAAATATCAGGGGCTCGACCGGTTCGAGGCGCGCAAGCGCATTGTTGCCGATCTCGACGAGCTCGGGCTTCTGGAAAAGATCGACGATCACACCTTGCAGGTGCCTTATGGCGACCGCTCGGATGTGGTGATCGAGCCTTGGCTGACGGACCAGTGGTATGTGGATGCGGCAACGCTCGCCAAACCCGCCGTGGAAGCGGTCGAGCAGGGCAAAACCCGCTTCGTGCCGAAGAACTGGGAAAAGACTTACTTTGAATGGATGCGCAACATTCAGCCCTGGTGTATTTCCCGCCAGCTTTGGTGGGGGCATCAGATCCCGGCCTGGTACGGGCCGGACGGGGAAATCTTCGTTGCTTATGACGAGGCGGAAGCCGCCTCGCTTGCCAAGGCTCATTACGGCAAGGAAACCGAGCTGACGCGCGATCCGGACGTGCTCGATACCTGGTTCTCATCCGGGCTCTGGGCTTTCTCGACGCTCGGCTGGCCGGACAAGACGCCGGAGCTCGAGCGCTATTACACGACGAGCGTGCTCGTCACGGGCTTTGACATCATCTTTTTCTGGGTTGCCCGGATGATCATGATGGGGCTGCACTTCATGAAAGAAGTGCCGTTCCGCGATGTCTATATCCATGCCCTTGTCCGCGACGAGAAGGGCCAGAAGATGTCGAAGTCGAAAGGCAACGTCATCGACCCGTTGAGCCTTGTCGATGAATACGGCGCCGATGCCCTGCGCTTCACGCTGGCGGCGATGGCCGCGCAAGGCCGCGACATCAAACTTGCGACCAGCCGGGTGGAAGGCTACCGCAATTTCGGCACGAAGCTCTGGAACGCCGCCCGCTTCTGCGAGATGAACGAATGCGTGCGCCAGGAAGGGTTCGATCCGGGTACCGTCAAGCACACGCTGAACCGCTGGATCGTGGGCGAGGCCGAACAGACCGCGCGCAAGGTGACCGAAGAGCTTGAGGGCTACCGCTTCAACGAGGCGGCGGGCGCGCTTTACCGTTTCGTCTGGAACGTCTTCTGCGACTGGTATGTGGAATTCTCAAAACCGCTTCTGAACGGTGATGATGACGTAGCGAAAGCGGAAACGCGGGCAACGGCGGCCTGGGTGCTCGATCAGATTTTGAAACTGCTGCATCCCTTCATGCCCTTCCTTACCGAAGAGCTTTGGCAGCGCACGGGCGAGACCGGCGCACCGCGCGCCAGCATGCTTATCGTGGCCGACTGGCCCGCGCTGGAAGGGCTCACCGATGAGGCCGCGCAAAGCGAGATGGATTGGGTGATCCGCCTTATCACCGATATACGTTCGGTGCGGGCGGAAATGAACGTGCCGGCGGGCGCGAAAATTCCGCTGCTCATCTCCGGCGCAAATGAAACGAGCCTTGCCCGGCTCGAGCGGCATAAAGACATCATCACGCGGCTTGCCCGCCTTGAAAGCGCCGAAGTGCTGGACGGCCCGGCACCCAAGGGCTCGGTGCAGATCGTCTTCGATGAAGCGGCGATCCTGCTGCCGCTTGCCGGCGTCATGGACTTGGCCGCGGAAATGGACCGGCTGAAAAAGGAAATCGACAAGCTTGCAAAAGACATCAAGCAAATCGATCAGAAATTGGCGAACGAGAAGTTCGTATCCAAGGCGCCGGAACATGTGGTCGAGGAACAGCGCGAGCGCCGGGAAGACGCTTTGGTCAAACAGGCCAAGCTGTCGGACGCGCTCAGAAAAATTGCAGAAACGAAGTAAGCTAAAAGATTCAGTTTTCTTTGTAATTTTCTATCTATAAGCTGAAACTTCCAATTCTATCTTGGGGGTTCCATGAAAACTATTTTTGCCGTTGTTGCAGCGACTTTCCTTTTGGGGGGGGTGCTCGTCGATCATTGAAGGCACATCGCAGGAGATTGTGGTGAACACAAATCCGACCGGTGCGAATTGTGAGCTGAAACGGGAAGGGGTCGCTATTGGGCGTGTGTCCCCGACACCAGGCGCCGTCACTATTCGGAAAACAAAACACGACATTACGATAGTTTGCCTGAAAGACGGTTATCAAGAAGCAAGCTACTTTAACAAGTCGGATGTGGCAGGTGCCACGGTTGGTAATGTGATTTTGGGTGGGGGGATCGGTTGGGCGATCGATTCCGCTTCTGGCGCAGATAATAAGTACACCAGCCCGGTGAATATTACGCTTGTACCGCAAGATCCGGTGGCAAATGTAAATGAAAAGACACCTAAACCCGTTACCTCCGCTCAGTCCACACCCACAAGCTAATTTGTACCGATCACGAATTAACCCCGGCAGTGACCTGCCGGGGTTTTTGTTTTAAGCACTTTGTTCTTTGTGCGAGGCCATGAAGTCCTCGAATTCCTTCTCGTCCTTGGCGCGGCGCAGGCGGTCGAGAAATTCTTCGAAGGCGTGCTGCTCTTCTTCGAGCCGTTTCAGGGTTTCTTCCCGGTAGGCATCGAAGGCAGTATTGCCTGTCGGGCGGGACCGGTGCCGGCTGCCCGCGTGTCTGCAGCTATTCTTCCAACCGCGCATTTTTCCGCTCCAAATCATGTAACCGAGAATGGCAAGGCCGAGTGGCCAGAAAACGATGAACCCGCCGATCATCATCGCGATCCAGGCGCCTTTCGGCCAATCGTCCATCCGTTCAAGGCCGATGGCTGCAAGGGGACTGCTGGATGAGGCGGCGTTTGCAGAGTGAGACATGGGTGTCCTCCGTTGGTGACCTTTTGGAAATGTGCGGGGATGCAGCCCGTTTCAAGCCGCGGGAGAACGTTGTTACAATTTGTAAAATGGCGGAAACGGAGCATTTTACGCCCGTTGTGCGGCGGACATGCAAAAGGCGGCGCTGAAACCGCGCCGCCTTTTCCTGCCCCGGGATGAGAGTCCCGTTTACTGATCGAACATGATGACCGAGCGGGCGATCTCGCCTTTTTTAAGCTCCTCGAAGGCCTCGTTCACATCCTCCAATTTGATGCGGCGGGAAATCATCTGATCGAGTTTCAGTTTGCCGTTCATGTAAAAATCGACATAGCGGGGCATGTCCACGGGAAAACGGTTCGAGCCCATGTTGGAGCCCTGGATGCGTTTTTCCTGCAGAAACTCCGCCCCGTGCAGTTCGATATGCACGCCGACGGGGATCATGCCGATGATGTTGGCGGTGCCGCCTTTACCCAGCATTTTGAAGCTCTGCTCGGCGGTTTGCTTGAGGCCGACCGCTTCGAAAGAGTGATGCACACCGCCGCCCGTCAGGTCCAGCACCTGCTGCACCGGATCGCCGTCTTTTGCGTTGATCACATCCGTCGCGCCGAATTCCTTGGCAAGATTGAGCTTCGAGCCGATGGCATCGATGGCGATGATGCGCCCGGCGCCGGCAATCGCCGCGCCGTTGATCGCGGCAAGGCCGATGCCGCCGCAACCGATAACGGCCACCGTTTCGCCCGGACGCACGCTTGATGTGTGAATGACCGCGCCGACGCCGGTGGTCACCGAACAGCCGATAAGGGCGGCAAGATCGAGCGGCATGTCTTTGCGGATGGGCGTGCAGGCATGTTCGTGAATGAGCATCTGCTCGGCAAAGGACGAAAGATTGAGGAACTGGAACATCGCCGCGTCGTTGGCAGCTTTCAGGCGCTGCTCTTCTTCCGCCTGGCGCTGGGTTTCGGGGCTCATGCAGCGGGAAAGGTGCCCCGTCAGGCAGTGCTCGCAATGCCCGCAATAGGCCGAAAGACAGGTGACGACATGATCGCCGGGTTTCACCGTGCGCACTTCCGACCCGACCTGCTCGACGACACCCGCGCTTTCATGGCCGAGAATGGCCGGCAGCGGATAGGGGTATTTGCCTTCGAGAAAATGAAGGTCGGAATGGCAGACGCCCGCCGCCACAGTGCGGATCAGCACTTCATGGGGGCCTGGTTTGTTGATCTGTACATTTTCGATTTGAAGCGGTTTCCCCACTTCGCGCAATACGGCCGCTTTCATGGCTTTCTCCCTGTTTATTTCCGCTTATGCGTCGCACGTGAGCCCGTGCGTTGGGAAAATCTTGGCCCCGGGGCGCGCGAGGGTCAATTGGAGAAAGACTTCACCCTAGGCGAAGCGGGCCGATAGTCGGAAAAATACCGTTTACAGGGTGGTTCCCCCCGCCTTTGCTGCCTACTATCGCGCGCAAGACTGCCGGTTCGCCAAAAGGAGTGCTCCCATGGATGCCAAACGTTTCGACAAATCGAAATTGCCGAGCCGTCACGTGACGGAAGGGCCGGAGCGGGCGCCGCACCGCTCCTACTATTATGCAATGGGGCTGAGCGATGAAGAAATTCACCGCCCCTTTGTCGGCGTCGCCACCTGCTGGAACGAGGCCGCGCCCTGTAACATTTCGCTGCAACGCCAGGCCCAGGCCGTGAAGAAAGGCGTCAACGAGGCTCATGGCACACCGCGCGAATTCACTACCATCACCGTGACGGATGGCATTGCCATGGGCCATCAGGGGATGAAATCCTCGCTCGCAAGCCGTGACGTCATTGCCGATTCCGTGGAACTGACCATGCGCGGTCATTGTTATGACGCGCTTGTGGGCATTGCCGGCTGCGACAAGTCCTTGCCGGGCATGATGATGTCCATGCTCCGGCTCAATGTGCCGAGCGTCTTCATGTATGGCGGCTCGATTCTGCCGGGCCGCTACAAGGATAAAGACGTGACGGTGCTCGATGTGTTCGAGGCGGTTGGTCAGCATTCGGCGGGCAATTTGCCGGATGAAGAGCTGCTGGCGCTCGAATGCGTGGCTTGCCCCAGTGCCGGGGCCTGCGGCGGGCAGTTCACGGCAAACACCATGGCCTGCGTTTCAGAGGCGATAGGCCTTGCGCTGCCCAACTCCGCCGGGGCGCCCGCGCCATATGAAAGCCGGGACGAATATGCCGAAGCCTCGGGCAAGGCGGTCATGAACCTCATCGCGCAGAATATCCGCCCGCGCGACATTTGCACCCGCAAGGCCTTTGAAAATGCCGCCGTCGTCGTTGCCGCAACGGGCGGCTCCACCAATGGCGGGCTGCATCTGCCTGCCATGGCTCATGAGGCGGGGATCGATTTCGACCTTCTGGAAGTCGCGGAGATTTTCAAGAAAACGCCTTATATCGCGGACCTCAAACCTGGCGGGCAATATGTCGCCAAGGATATGTATGAGGCGGGCGGCATGCCCATGCTGCTGCGCACGCTGCTCGACGGCGGCTATCTGCACGGTGACTGCCTGACGGTGACGGGCAAGACGCTGGAAGAAAATCTGGAAGGCGTCACCTTCAATACAGACCAGAAAGTGATCTATCCGGTGACGAACCCGCTTTCACCTACCGGCGGGGTTGTCGGCTTGCAGGGCACGCTTGCGCCGGATGGGGCAATCGTGAAAGTCGCGGGCATGCAGACCTTGCGGTTTAGAGGTCCGGCACGGGTTTTCGACTGCGAAGAAGAAGCCTTCGAGGCGGTCGAGAACCGGCAATATGAAGAAGGCGAGGTTCTGATCATCCGCTATGAAGGCCCGAGAGGCGGGCCGGGTATGCGCGAAATGCTCTCCACCACGGCGGCGCTTTACGGGCAGGGCATGGGGGATAAAGTGGCGCTCATCACCGACGGACGCTTTTCCGGCGCGACGCGCGGTTTCTGCATCGGTCATGTGGGGCCGGAAGCAGCCCTTGGCGGCCCCATCGCGCTGGTCGAAAACGGCGACATGATCACTATCGATGCCGAAAAAGGCCGCATCGATCTCGAAGTCAATGACGATGTCCTGGAAGCGC
The DNA here is from genome assembly GCF_000739695.1 of Tepidicaulis marinus. Taxonomy (GTDB): domain Bacteria; phylum Pseudomonadota; class Alphaproteobacteria; order Parvibaculales; family Parvibaculaceae; genus Tepidicaulis; species Tepidicaulis marinus. The sequence continues at coordinate 96,334 of NZ_BBIO01000002.1, read as the reverse complement.
GGCGGAAGAACTGGGCACCGCGCGAAACCGATTACGCTTCGGGCGCGCTTTGGAAATATGCCCAGCTTGTCGGCACGGCGCGCAAGGGCGCGGTGACCCATCCGGGCGGCGCGGCCGAGAAACATTGTTATGCGGATATTTGAGACGTGAGTAAAAAACCGAAGGCCTATGTCTCCTGGAGCTCGGGAAAGGATGCCGCCTGGGCGCTTCATAAAGCGCGCCAGGCGGGCGAGTTTGACATCACAGGCATCCTGACCACCGTGACGGGCACCTTCTCGCGCGTTTCCATGCACGGCGTGCGTGAGGAACTTTTGGACCTGCAGGCCGCAGCGCTCGGCTTGCCTTGTCATAAAGTCTCCATTCCATGGCCCTGCCCGAACGAGACTTATGAAGCGCGGATGGAAGAAGCGGTGAGCGCCCTGAAGGCGCAAGGCGTCACCCATATGATTTTCGGCGATCTTTTTCTGGAAGATGTACGCGCCTACCGGGAGGAAAAGCTGAAAGGTACGGGCCTCACCCCCGTCTTTCCGCTTTGGGGCGAAGAAACGGCCGCGCTTGCCCGCGAGATGATCGATGGCGGGCTCGAGGCGCATCTTGTTTGCGTCGATCCCCGGCAGGCGCCCAAAGAGGTTGCCGGGCGGCGCTTCGATGCTGCTCTGCTTGCCGGTCTTCCTGCAAGCGTCGATCCTTGCGGGGAACGGGGCGAGTTTCATACCGTTGTTACGGCAGGACCGATGTTTACCAAGTCCATTGCTTGCCAGCCCGGAGAGGTGGTGGAACGGGAAGGTTTCATCTACGCTGATTTTCTGCCGGGCTGACCCCGGCGCGATGACCGAGTTGAAGGAGGCGCATAAATGCGCAAATTGCCGCTCACTCTAGCTGCCGCATTGCTCGGCCTTGGCGGGCTGCCCGCCACCGCCGCTGCCGATTTCGAGCGGGGCATTGCCGCGTTCCGTTCCGGCGATGTGGAAACGGCGGTTGAAGAATGGAAGGCAAGCGCGGCGGACGGCCATGCGCTTTCGGCCTATCTGCTCGGCAATCTTTATATGAACGGGCGGGGTGTGCCCGCCTCGGATGCGCTGGCCTTTTCCTATTTCACGCAGGCTGCGGAAATGGGCAATAGCGATGCGCAGGTGCGCCTTGCGCAGTATTACCTGACCGGCATTCCGGATATCGAGCTGGAACGGGATTATTTGAAAGCGCTCGACTGGTTCGACAAGGCGGCACTGAAATTCAATCCGGAAGCGCAATATTATCTCGGCAAGATGCACCGAAACGGCCTCGGCGTGCCGCGCAGCCGGGTGGAAGGGATGCGCTGGCTGCTGCTATCGGCCAAGAAAGGCTATGTGCCTGCCTTTCTTGAGCTTGCCCGCATCTATGCCAAGGGTGAGGGCATTGCCGAGGAACCCGTCGAAGGGGCCATGTATCTCAACCTTGCCAAGAAACTCGGCACGGACGAGGAGCGCGAACAGGCGAACGCGCTGCAGGATCAGCTCAAAGGTATTTTCAGCGCCGACGTGCGCCTGCAAGGCGAAGCGCGGGCCCGCCAATGGCTTGAGGCCCGCAAGAGCCGGGGCTAACCAACGATCACTTCTTCCTCGCCGAACCAGAGCGGGGAGGTCTTGAACGCGATAAACTTTGCTTCGTCTTCCAAAAGCGCCCGTCCGGCTTCCCTGCCTTCGTCCGTTTGCGTGCCGGCGCGCAGTTCATCGAGGTTTTCCCACCAAAGCTCCGCCACCCCGTCATAGGTTGCCGGTGCCTTTTCCAGCGATCCGGCACGGGAGGCGCGCAGCGGGTCCGTGTCCGGCAGATCGCGGCTATGGAACTGCACATAGCGTTTGATATGCAGTGCCTTGGCGTGCTTGCGCACCAGCGGCCCGTGGCTGTTCAACCAATAATCCTGGAACTCCTCGCGCGTCATACCGTCTTTACGGGTAAGGCAGAATGTGAGTTTGATCATAAAGATCCCTTTGGCCTCGTTATATTCAGTTTGTGTGGGCGCTAGTCTAACCTGAGCCCTGCCCGATGTGCGAGGCGGGGGGCGTCACGATCGAGAGAGTAAGGAGAAGGGACATGAAGATCGCCATTGGCGGCTTTCAGCACGAAACGAATACCTTCGCGCCGATGAAGGCGGATTTTGCCGCTTTCGAGCAAGCCGATTCCTGGCCTGCGCTGCAGGAAAGCAATGCGCTGCTGAATGCGTTTGGCGGCATGAATATCCCCATCTCCGGTTTCATGGATCAGGCAAAAGCGCTCGGCCATGAGCTCGTGCCGCTTTTATGGTGTTCGGCAACGCCCTCCGGTCCGGTGACGAAAGACGCTTTCGAGCGCATTGCACAGTCCATGCTGTCGAAACTCGAAATGGCATTGGAAGAAGGCATCGACGCGCTTTATCTCGATCTGCACGGGGCAATGGTCTGCGAGCATCTGGAAGATGGGGAAGGCGAACTTCTCACCCGTATCCGGGCGCTGACGGGGCCTTCGCTTCCTATTATCGTCAGCCTCGATCTGCATGCGAATATAAGCGAGACCATGCATGCCCATGCGGACATGCTCGTCACCTACCGGACGTATCCCCATGTCGATATGGCCGAGACCGGCCAGCGTGCTGCCGAAGCGCTGGAAGCGCGGCTGCGCGAGGGAACGCGCGCGGCGTGCGCCTTCCGGAAAATCGATTTTCTTATTCCGCTCACCGCTTCCTGCACGCTGGTGGACCCGGCGAAAGAAATTTACGGCGGGCTCGGCGATCTTGAACGCGGGACGGTGAAATCCGTCTCGCTCGCCACCGGCTTTTCACCGGCGGATATTTCCTTTTGCGGGCCCTCGGTTCTTGTCTATGCCGCAGCTCAAGAGGAAGCGGACGGTGTTGCGGACGAACTTGCCCGCCGGCTCTATGCGCTGGAAGACCGGTTCGCGGGCGCGCTCTGGGCGCCGCAAGCCGCCCTTGCCTATGTGACGGAAACGGGCAAGCCGGGCCCCTTCATCCTGGCCGACACTCAGGACAATCCGGGCGCGGGCGGCAATGGCGATACGGTCGAGCTTCTGAAAACCATACTGGATAGCAATTTGGAAAAATCGCTGATGGGCGTGATTTACGATCCGGAAGTTGCCCGCGCCGCGCATGAGGCAGGCGAAGGCGCGGCAATCTCCCTGCCGCTTGGCGCGAAAACCGGCGGGGCGCCGGAAGAGCCCATTCATACCGATTGGCAAGTGATCCGGCTGTCGGATGCGCCTTTTGCCGCGACGGGGCCTTTTTATGCAGGCTCGCAGATCTCGCTCGGCAAGGCCGCGCTCTTGCGGCACGGCGCGGTCGATGTCGTTGTGGCCGAGCGCAAGGTGCAATGCGCGGATCAGGCGATGTTTACGCATCTTGGCGCGGAACCTTCAAGCTACCGCGTCGTCGCGGTGAAAAGCTCGGTGCATTTCCGCGCCGATTTCGAGCCCATTGCCGAAGAGGTGCTGGTGGTCGCAAGCCCCGGCCCGAACCCGGCGGACCATACGCTCTTGCCATATAAGCGCTTGCGGGCAGGGGTGCGGCTGATGCCGGGCGGCGATGTCTTTCCGGGCGAGCCGGTGCGCTGAGGCCTAAAACTCAAGCTCCGCCCAGACCGGCACGTGGTCGGAAGGCTTTTCCCTCCCGCGCATTGCCTTGTCGATGTCGCAGGCGCGCAGCCGGTCGGCGGCTTGCGGCGAGAGAAGCAAATGGTCGATCCTGATGCCATTGTCCTTCTGCCAGGCCCCGGCTTGATAATCCCAAAACGTGTATTTATGGGGCTCGGAATGACAGGCGCGGAAGGCTTCCGTCAGGCCGAGATTGAGCAGCTCGTAAAACTTCGCGCGTGATTCCGGCCGGAACAGCGCATCGTTCCGCCAAGCGTCCGGATCGTGCACATCGTCTTCATGGGGAATGATGTTGTAATCACCCATCATCACGAAAGGCTCTTCGAGCAGCAGCAGCTCTTTTGCGCGGGCGATGAGCCGGTCCATCCATTCCAGCTTGTAAGAGAACTTTTCCGTATCGACCGGATTGCCGTTCGGCAGGTAAAGCCCGCAGACGCGCAGCACGGTGCCGCCCGCGGGCACCACGGCCTCGATATAACGGGCCTGTTCATCCCCGTCATTGCCGGGCAGGCCGCAGGTCACATCTTCAAGCGGGTATTTGGAGAGAATGGCAACGCCATTATAGGTCTTCTGGCCGTGCACGGCGACGTTATAGCCAAGGTCTTCGATCTCTCCGGCAGGGAATGCGTCATCGACGCATTTGATTTCCTGCAGGCACACCACATCCGCTTCGGATTCCTTCAACCAGTCTTTCAGATGGCCGAGACGGACCTTGATGGAATTGACGTTGAATGTGGCGATTTTCATAAGACCTCCAAAGCAAAAGCCCGCTGAGCGGCAGCGGGCTTTTTATCATGCTTGGGCGGGCTTGTCTCAGCGATCGCAGTCAGATCGAAAAGGAGGTGCCGCAGCCGCAATTGGCCGTGGCATTGGGATTGTTGATCTTGAAGGCCGCGCCGATCAGATCGTCCACGTAATCGATCTCCGAGCCGCCGAGATACATCTGCGAAAGCTCGTCGATGAGGACGGTCGCGCCGCCCCGCTCCAGCACCAGATCGTCATCCTGTTTTTCGTCGTCGAAGGTGAAAGCATATTGGAAGCCGGAGCAGCCCCCGCCTGTCACCGCGATGCGCAGCATCACGCCGGGCTCCTCACCGGAGAGGATTTTGGAGATTTGCTTTGCCGCGCGTTCGGACAGGGTAATGGGCTGTCCCACACCGGGCAGTTCCAATTCCATGCTCTCGCTCATTTGATCCATCCGCTTCTTTGTCTACCGGCTTAGCCACCTGCCGGTCTTGCCGGTTTGCATCGGCCGGTTTACTCATGGCTGGTATTATAGCCTGGAAATACTCTAAACAGATGTAAGAAGAAGGGCCGATTTGTCAAATATTGCCTCCCATCCGGCGATGTTCAGGCAAATAGGCACAAAATGCAGGGGGTTTCTTTGGCCTTATCCAATCCGGCAGCTACCGCGCCTTTTGCGAGCCTGGCCGCCCGTTCACGGGGGCGGCTCTTTGAGGAGCCGGAAAGCGCGACGCGCACCGCCTTTCAGCGGGACAGGGACCGGATCATCCATTGCGCCGCCTTCCGCCGCCTGAAACACAAGACGCAGGTCTTCGTCTATCACGAGGGCGATTATTACCGCACGCGGCTGACCCATTCGCTGGAGGTGGCGCAGATTGCCCGCTCCGTCGCCCGGGTACTGGGCCTCGATGAAGACCTCGCCGAAGCGCTGGCGCTGGCGCACGATCTCGGCCATACGCCTTTCGGCCATGCCGGGGAAGAAGCGCTTGATGCCTGCATGGAAGGTTATGGCGGTTTCGACCATAACGCGCAGACGCTGCGCATTCTCACCAAGCTCGAGCGGCGCTATCCGCGCTGGACCGGCCTCAATCTGACCTGGGAAACGCTGGAAGGGATCGTCAAACATAACGGCCCGCTCATCGGCAATGGGCGGGGCCTTGAAGATCTGCCGCGCGCTATCGTTGAATACGCGGAAGTGCAGGATCTTGAGCTTCACACCTTTGCTTCTGCCGAAGCGCAGATCGCGGCGCTCGCCGACGACATTGCCTATAACAACCACGACATTGATGACGGATTGCGCGCCGGGCTTTTCACCTTCGAGGACTTGCTGGATGTGCCGCTGGTCGGCGCGGTGTTCAAGGACGTCTATGACACCTATCCGGGGCTCGACCCCAAGCTCGTCAAGCACGAGGCTGTGCGCGGCATGATCGGGCGGATGGTGGGCGATCTGATCGGCGAAACGAAAACCCGCATCGCGCGGATCAAACCGCAAAGCGTGGAAGAGGTGCGCGGGGCGAGCGAGCCCGTTGCGGCCTTCAGCGCCGAGATGAGTGAGAACGATGCAGCGCTGAAGGGCTTTCTCTTCAAACGCATGTACCGCCACTACAAGGTCAACCGCTCGATGAGCAAGGCACGGCGGATCGTGCAGGAGCTCTTTGCGCTCTTCCATGCCGAGCCCAATCTTCTGCCGCCGGAATGGCAGCAGGGGTGCGACGGGCCCAAAGGCATGCGCACCGCGCGGCGGGTCTGCGATTTCATTGCCGGCATGACGGACCGTTTCGCCATCAGCGAGCACAAGCGCCTCTTCGATCTGCATGACGAGCGGATGAGCTGATCAGATGCTCTGAGGACGCGCCATGCGGGGTATGAAGGGCGTTTCGAAGCCCGCTTTCATTGGCAGTATAGTTCGCACTAGCAAGGCGCGGCTTCTACCGTTACATTCCGCCCGCACCGCAAATATCTAGTAGCATCATGAATATTTTTTCGCATTTTCAGACCATCATCACCGATCAACTTGGCGCGCTGAGCGCCGAGGGCAAGCTTGCCGAGGGGCTCGATTTTTCCAAGATCACGGTCGAGCCGCCGCGCGATGCAGCTCATGGCGATCTTGCCACCAATGCCGCCATGGTGCTGGCCAAGGCGGCGGGAATGAAACCGCGTGATCTGGCTGAATTGCTTGCCGCCAAGCTGGAGGCGGCCGGGCATTTCACCAAGGTCGATGTGGCCGGTCCCGGCTTCATCAATCTAACGCTTCAGCCGGACTTCTGGCGCGCCCAGGTGGCACATATTCTCAATGCGCGAAACACCTACGGGGAAGTGGATGCGGGGCGGGGTGAACTCGTCAATGTCGAATATGTTTCCGCCAACCCGACGGGCCCCATGCATGTGGGGCATACGCGCGGCGCGGTCTTCGGCGATGCGCTGGCGAACCTGCTGGAAAAAGCCGGCTATAAGGTTTGCCGGGAATATTACATCAACGATGCGGGCGGGCAGATCGAGGTGCTGGCCCGCAGCGTCTTCTTGCGCTACCGCGAAGCGCTGGGCGAGGATATCGGCGATATTCCCGAGGGGCTTTATCCCGGCGATTATCTCGTGCCTATCGGTAAGGAGCTTGCGGCGGAATATGGCGATAAGCTGAAAGCCATGCCGGAAGCCGACTGGCTGGAGATCGTCCGCAAACGGGCGATCGAGGCCATGATGGAAATGATCCGGGGGGACCTCGCGGCGCTCGGCATCGAGCACGAGGTTTTCTATTCCGAACGCTCGCTGCATGAAAACGGCGCGGTCGAGGAAACGCTGGCCTATCTGGAAAGCAAAGGCCTTATCTATACCGGCGTGCTGGAGCCGCCCAAGGGCAAGACGCCGGAAGATTGGGAACCGCGCCCGCAAACGCTCTTCAAGTCGACGGAGTTCGGCGACGATGTGGACCGGGCCCTGAAGAAGTCGGATGGCAGCTGGACCTATTTCGCGCCCGACATCGCCTATCATTACGACAAATATAAACGCGGCGCGGCGCATCTCATCGATGTGTGGGGCGCGGATCATTCCGGCTATATCAAACGGATGAGCGCGGCGGTTGCCGCCGTCACCGACGGCAAGGCCGATCTCGATGTGAAGATCTGCCAGCTCGTGAAGCTCTACCGGAACGGCGAGCCGGTGCGCATGTCCAAGCGCGCGGGCAGCTTCGTTACCTTGCGCGATGTGGTGGAGGAAGTCGGCCGGGACGCGGTGCGCTTCATGATGCTCTACCGGAAGAACGATGCGCCGCTCGATTTCGACTTTGCGAAGGTGAAAGAGCAGTCCCGCGAGAACCCGGTTTTCTACGTGCAATATGCCCATGCGCGCATTCATTCGGTGCTGCGCAATGCGCAAGCTGAGGTCAGCGGTATTGACCTATCCGACAGCGCGCTTGCCAAGGCCGATATGGCGCTCCTGCGCGATGAGGCGGAGCTGACGCTGATCAAGCAAATGGCGCAGTTCCCGCGCATGGTGCAATCGGCGGCGGAGGCCCATGAACCGCACCGCATCGCTTTTTACCTCTATGAGCTGGCCTCGGCCTTCCACGGGCTCTGGAACAAGGGCAAGGACGATCCCTCGCTCAGATTTATCCTCGCCGATGACAAGAGTGTTACGCTTGCAAGGCTGGCTCTGATTCGCGCTGCCGCCTATGTGGTGGAGGCGGGCCTTGGCATATTGGGGGTAGAAGCAATAGAGGAGATGCGCTGATGTCCGATCGGGATGATGAAGGACATGGCCGTTTCGTGCCGCATCCGTCCGACGAGGAATTCCACACTTATGACGCGACGGATGAGGAAGAAGAGCGCGGGCGCGGGCCCTTGCTGCTCGCCGGGATCATTCTGCTGCTCGCGGCCTTTGGGGGCGTTCTGTTCTTTGCCTATCAGCAAGGCGTGAAAGAGGGGATGCGCAGCGCCCCGCCGCTGATCCGCGCCGAGCAGGGCCCGGCGAAAGTGACGCCGCAGGACCCGGGCGGCATGGAAATTCCGCATCAGGACAAGCGTATTTATGACCGCATCGCCGGGGCGGAAAGCGAAGAAGAGGGCGTCGAACGGCTCTTGCCCCGCGCCGAGGAGCCCATGAAGCTGCCGAACGGGGATACGGAAGAAAAGCCCGCCGCTGAAAAGGAAACGGCTTCCGAACCTTCCAGCCCCGAGGAAGCCGTTATTCCCGGCGCTGCGCCGCGCACGCCGGCGGCCAAGCCCGCGGAGAGCGCCAGCAAGCCGGCACCTGCTGCTGCTTCCTCCGGTTCTTCGGGCAATTATGTGGTGCAGATCGCTGCTCTTCGCAGCGAGGCGGATGCCAAATCCCGCTTCGCCAGCTTGCAGAAGCAGCATAGCGACCTCCTGAGCGGTACGCAGGCGGATATCCAGCGGGCCGATCTTGGTGACAAGGGGGTCTATTACCGGCTTCGGATCGGCTATCTGGACAGCAAATCGAGCGCCGACAGTCTCTGCTCCAAGCTGAAATCGCGCGGCCTCGACTGCCTTGTGCGGGAGCGCTAAGCGCGCATGAGCACGCCCGGTGCGGTGATATTCGGCTCCAAGGGGCCGGTTTTGAGCGAACGGGAACGCGCCTTTTTCAAAGAGGCCGGTCCCTGGGGCTTTATCGTTTTTGCCCGCAATATCGAAAATCCGGACCAGCTGGCCGCCCTGACCCAAAGCTACCGGGAGGCTGTGGGCCGGGATGCGCCCATCCTGATCGATCAGGAAAGGGGCCGGGTGCAGCGTCTGCGCCCGCCGCATTGGCGTTCCTATCCAACGGGCGCAGCCTACGGCGCGCTTTACAGCGCCGATCCTGAAAAAGGGCTGGAGGCGGCGCGGCTTGGCGCGCGGCTTATCGCCGGGGAGCTTGCCCGCGCCGGGGTGACGGTCGATTGCCTACCGGTGCTCGATGTACCGGTGCCGGGCGCTCATGACGTGATCGGCGACAGGGCCTATGGGCTGACGCCCGAACCTGTCATTGCCCTCGGCCGGGCGGCCTGCGAGGGACTGCTGCAAAACGGCGTCTTGCCCATCATCAAACATATTCCGGGCCATGGCCGGGCGGGGGTGGACAGCCACGAGGCGCTGCCCGTGGTGGATGCCCCGCTGGAGGTTCTGCAGGTAACCGATTTTGCGCCGTTCCGGGCGCTGGCGGACATGCCGCTCGCCATGACCGCCCACGTCATTTACAGCGCCATCGATGCGGAGGCCCCTGCCACAACCTCGTCCAAGGTGATCGCGGAGGTGATCCGGGGCGATATCGGCTTTGACGGGCTGCTTATGTCCGATGATTTGTCCATGAAGGCGCTGGGCGGGGATTTCGGCGCGCGGACCCGGACCTCGTTTGCGGCGGGCTGCGACATGGTGCTTCACTGCAATGGCGACCCGGGTGAGATGGAGGCCATCATGGCCGAGGTGCCCCGGCTCGGCGGCAAGGCGCTGCTTCGGGCCGAAAACGCCCTTGGCCGCTACCGCCCGCCGCAACCTTTCGACGAGGAAGCAGGCTGGGAGGCCTTTCAGGCGCTTATTGGAAACTATTCCTAGATGCTTGCAGACGCATCCGCCAATTCGCCCACAGGAAATTGCCGGATCGGGGCAAAAGCCCGTGCCCCGAATCCCAAGGCGCGTTATAAGGGCAGACAGCCTGCGGCGCGGCCCGCCGTCCGGTTCCTTCAACGAGTTGCCAATACATGACCCAGCCGCCGACCGACCCCAACGCTGCTCCGCCTGAGGAGGAGAGCGCCGCCGAAGCATCCGCCGCCGAGGATAAAGGCGCGGCGGAGGACTTTGATGCGCCCGTTCGGGTCAATCCGGACGAAAGCGAGCGTGAAGACGGGCTGGTGATCGATATTAGCGGCTATGAAGGCCCGCTCGACGTTCTGCTGACGCTGGCCCGCAACCAGAAGGTGGATCTGACCAAGATTTCCATTCTGGAACTCGCCGAGCAATATCTGCAATTCATTCAGGAAGCGCGGAAGCTGGAGCTCGATCTTGCCGCCGATTATCTGGTGATGGCGGCCTGGCTTGCCTTCTTGAAGTCGAAGCTTCTGCTGCCGCCGCCTGAAGACGAAGAGGGCGAGCTTTCGGGCGCGGAAATGGCCGCGCGTCTTGCCTTCCAGCTGCAGCGCCTGGAGGCGATGCGCAAGGCGAGTGAGCAGCTCACAAACCGCACCCGCATGGGCATTCATGTATTCGCGCGCGGCAAGCCGGAAGGGGTACGCGTGATCCGCACGCCCGAATGGCAGGCGGACCTTTATGAACTTTTGAAAGCCTATTCCGTGCAGCGCGTACGTGGCACCTTCACCGAGAATTATGAGGTGAAGAAACTCCCGATCCTGGCGATTGAGGATGCGCGGCGGCGGCTGGAAAACCTGATCGGCGCGGCGATGGATTGGGGGCGGATCGATAGTTTTTTCCCGCCCGATTTCGGCACCGGGAAGAAACGGCGCTCCGCGCTTGCAAGCACCTTGAGCGCGACTTTGGAAATGGTGAAGGACGGCAAGCTGGAAATCCGGCAAACCGGCCCGTTCCAGCCCGTCTATGTCAGGCGGCGCGGGGATGAGGCGGGCAGGCCGTCCGGCGCCGCTCCCGGCACGAACGAGTAGATGATGGATCATAGCGAAGTGAAAAAAGACGAGGCCGAGCTGGAAGCCGTGGAAACGGAAGCCGCCGAAGAAGATGCGGCCGAGGTCGAAGAAGCTGTGAGCGAGGCCCCGGCTGATGAGGTAGAAGAGGGCGCTGAGCAAGCAGCTGACGAAACCTCTGAAGACACCTCCGATGAGGACGCAGACGAGGACGGCGAAGCGGACGCTGGAGAGAGCGAGGACAGCAATGTCGAGGCTTTCCCCGTGCAGGACCCCGCGCAGCAATTGCGCATGGTCGAGGCGCTGCTTTTCGCCGCCGCCGAGCCGCTGGACCGGGACAGCATTGCCGCCCGCCTGCCGGAAGGGGCGGATGTCGGCGCGCTGATCGAGGATTTGCAGGCGCTTTATGCCGAGCGCGGCGTCAATCTGGTGCGTGTGGCCAATAAATGGATGTTCCGCACGGCTGAAGACCTCTCCTTCCTGATGCGCCGGGAGGCCAAGCAGCAGAAGAAGCTTTCCCGCGCGGCGCTCGAAACGCTTGCGATCATCGCCTATCACCAGCCGGTGACGCGGGCGGAAATCGAGGAAATCCGCGGCGTGAGCGTTTCTAAGGGCACGGTGGACGTTTTGATGGAAACCGGCTGGGTGCGCCTGCGCGGCCGCCGCCGGGTGCCGGGCCGCCCCGTCACTTACGGCACGACGGAAGAGTTTCTGGTGCATTTCGGCCTTGAAAACATTTCCGACCTGCCCGGTCTCGATGAGCTGAAAGCTTCCGGCATGCTTGAAGGGCACCTGCCGCCGGGCTTTGAAGTGCCTGTTCCCTCCGATGCGGGCGGCGATGGGGATGGCGAATTCGATGACGACCCCTTACATGAAGAATATGGGGAGGCGCTGGACGATCACGTCGCCCAGAGCGCTTCGGGCGAAGGTGAAGACGACTGAATCTCTATTCTTGGTCATGCGTTGCGGCGAAGAGTGGATTCTGAGATGATAAAAGAAGTTAGCTTCGTCTCTTAAGACGTATGTGGAGATTATTGAATGGGACAGATCGGTCCGTGGCAGATCATCATCGTTGTGGTGCTCGTCGTGCTCTTGTTTGGGCGCGGCAAGATTTCCGCGCTTATGGGTGATGTCGCCAAAGGTATTCGCAGCTTCCGTAAAGGGCTGACGGAAGAAGAAGCCGACGAGCAGGCTGAGGCGAAAAGCCTGGAAAACAAACAGGAGCAGCCTGCCGGCGAGCGGGCTGCGGATGCGGAAAAGGACAGCAAGGTCAATAGCTGACCTTCACGCACGGCGGCGCCGGGCGGAGCGGCATCTGCATCATGTTCGATATTGGCTGGTCTGAACTTCTTCTGATAGGCGTGATTGCCATTCTCGTGGTGGGTCCGAAAGACCTGCCGCGCATGATGCGGGTTGTCGGCCAATATGCCGGGAAGATCCGCGCGATGGCGCGGGAGTTTCAGCGCTCTTTCGACGATATGGCACGCGAGGCGGAACTGGAGGAACTGCGCAAGGAAGTGCAGGACATCCGCAAAGCCAACCCGGTCAATAAGTTAAAGGACAGCTTTAAGGATCCGGTCGATGCGGTGAACAAGGCGATCATGGAGGGCGTACCGCCGGAAGAAGCCCATAAGATCGCCGCCGAAGCAGAAGGTGACAAGGATCGCGTGAGCGTTTCTGAAAAATCCGAGCCGGAGAAAACCGCCGAAGCCCCTGCCGCCGAAACCCCGGTCTATGAAGGCCATGAAGGACCCAAGCCGGAAACAGAGCCGGTGCCTCAAGAAAAGCCCGAACGCAAAGCCGGCCCCCTAGACGGAAAATCCGATTTATGAGTGAGCGTAGCGACGAGCCGGATGACGACATCGAGGCGTCCCGCGCCCCGCTTATCACGCATCTCATCGAGCTGCGCACCCGGCTGCTTTATTCGGTCGTGGCCATCGCCATCGGTTTTGCCATCTGCTTCTATTTTGCCGATGTGATCTACAATATCCTGCTGCTGCCCTATGAGATTGCCGCCGGTGACGATGCGGCTAATCTGAAGGTGATTTTCACTGCGCCGCAGGAATATTTCTTCACGCAGCTCAAGCTCGCGCTTTTCGGGGCGACGTTCCTTGCCTTTCCGGTGCTTGCCTCGCAGATCTATATGTTCGTCGCGCCCGGCCTTTATAAAAACGAGCGCGGCGCTTTTCTGCCTTATCTTCTGGCAACGCCGGTACTCTTCGCGCTCGGGGCGGCGCTTGTCTATTTCCTGATCATGCCGCTGGCGCTCGGCTTTTTCCTTTCCATGCAGCAAAGCGGCGGTGAAGGGAAAATCGCCATCGAGCTTTTGCCGCGGGTGAGCGAATATCTCAGCCTGATCATGACCTTGATCCTGGCTTTCGGCTTCTGTTTCCAACTGCCTGTGGTGCTTAGTCTTTTGGGGCGGGCCGGGCTTGTCACCGCAGCCCAGCTGCGCTCGGGCCGTAAATACGCGATTGTGGCGGTGTTTGCCGCGGCGGCCATTTTGACCCCGCCGGACATCATCAGCCAGGTCGGCCTCGGCCTGCCGACCCTGCTCCTCTATGAAATTTCGATCCTCTCCGTCGCCATGATCGAGCGGCGGCGTAAGGAGCACGAGGAAGACGAGCCATACGAGGACGAAAAGGTCTGATTTCCGGTTATCCTTCCGCAGCTCTCCAGCATTGGCGGCAGGGGGCGGCCCCGCTGGACGGGCCTTGCCCCAACGCTTATACAGGCAGCCAAATCATTGTTGTCCGGCGTGGCCCGAGTCGCGCCGGAAGCCACATCTGACACGGCGGACGATCCATGTTCGATATCAAGCTGATCCGCGATGATCCGCAGGCTTTCGATGCCGCTCTGGCCAAACGGGGCGCCGAGCCCCAGGCCGAAAAACTGATCGCGCTCGACGCCAAGCGCCGCGACGTCATTGCCCGCACCCAGGAAGCCCAGACCCGGCGCAACGCCACCTCCAAGGAAGTGGGCGCGGCCAAGGCGAAAGGCGATGAAGAGCGGGCGAACGCGCTCATCAAGGAAGTCGCCGAGCTGAAAGAGGCGCTGCAGAAGGGCGAGGAAGAAGAAAAGCGGATATCCGCCGAGCTTGACGACATGCTCTCGCGCATTCCCAACCTGCCGCATGAGGATGTGCCGGTCGGCAAGGACGAGGAAGACAATGTCGAGCGGCACAAGCATCTGGAGCCGCGCCGCTTCAACTTCGAGGCGAAACAGCATTTCGATCTCGGCGAAGGCATGGGCTTCATGGACTTCGAGGCGGCGGCGAAGCTCTCCGGCGCGCGTTTCGTCGTTCTGAAAAGCCAGATGGCGCGGCTTGAGCGGGCGATCGGCAATTTCATGCTCGATCTGCATACGAGCGAGTTCGGCTATATGGAAGTCGCGCCGCCCGTGCTGGTGCGCGATGAGGCGATGTTCGGCACGGGCAACCTGCCGAAATTCGCCGAAGACGCTTTCCGCACGGAAAACGGTTATTGGCTGGTGCCGACCGCCGAAGTGCCGCTCACCAATCTGGTGCGCGAAAGCATTCTGGCAGAAGAAGAATTGCCGCTGCGCATGACGGCGTTCACCCCGTGCTTCCGCTCAGAAGCAGGTTCCGCGGGGCGCGACACGCGCGGCATGATCCGTATGCATCAATTCTCCAAGGTTGAGCTTGTCAGCATCACCGCGCCGGAAAAATCGGCGGAGGAACACGAACGTATGCTTTCCTGTGCCGAGGAAGTGCTGAAACGGCTCGAACTTCCCTACCGGGTGATGACGCTGTGCACGGGCGATATGGGCTTTGGCGCGCGCAAGACCTATGACATCGAGGTCTGGCTGCCGGGGCAGGATGCCTATCGGGAGATTTCGAGCTGTTCGAATTGCGGCGACTTCCAGGCCCGGCGCATGGGTGCGCGCTACCGCCCAGGCGACGGCGACAAGAAGGGCAAGGGTGCGACGCGCTTTGTGCATACGCTGAACGGCTCCGGGCTTGCCGTTGGCCGCACGCTCGTCGCGATCCTTGAAAATTATCAGCAGGAAGACGGCAAGGTGGCGGTGCCTGCCGTGCTGCAGCCCTATATGGGCGGGCTTGAGGTGATCGGCTGATGGCGAACGCAAAACGCACGAGTAAGAAACTGCCGCTTGCGGGCAAGCGCATCCTGCTCAGCAATGATGACGGCATTCATGCGCCCGGCCTCAAAACGCTGGAAAAGATCGCCCGCCAGCTTTCCGATGATGTGTGGATCGTGGCGCCGGAAACGGAGCAGAGCGGGGCGTCGCACTCGCTGACGCTGGCCGATCCATTGAGGCTGCGCAAAGTCAATGCGCGCAAATTCGCCGTTTCCGGCACCCCGAGCGACAGCGTGATGATGGCGCTGCGCCATGTGCTGAAAGATAAAGCGCCGGACCTTGTGCTTTCCGGCGTCAACCGCGGCCAGAATATTGCCGATGATGTGACCTATTCGGGCACGATCGCTGCCGCCATGGAAGGCACCATTCTTGGCGTTCCTTCCATCGCGCTCAGCCAGGCTTACGGGTTCGACGGCAAGCAGAACGTCAAATGGGCGACGGCGGAGCATCACGCGCCGAAACTTATCCTGCAGCTTTTGGAAGAAGGCTGGCCGAAGGAAGTGCTGATCAATATCAACTTCCCCGATGTCGCCCATGATCATGTCAAAGGCATCGAGGTGACGGCGCAGGGCCGGCGCGACCAGTCGCTGGTCAAAGTGGAAGAACGCATCGACGCGCGCCACCGGCCTTATTACTGGATCGGTTTTGAAGCGAAGAAATCCAACCCGCCCAAGGGCACGGACCTGCACGCGATCTATAATGGCTTCATTTCCATCACGCCGCTCCACATGACGCTGACGCATGACCGCTCCCGGCGCGCGCTGCTCAAGGCATTCGGTTAGGGGGCAGGATGCCGGAGGAGGAAAGAGAAGGGTTTGGCGCGGCCGATCCGGCGAAAATTTCGCTGATCATGGAACTGCGTAGGCGCGGCATCAAAAGCAAAGCGGTGCTTTCCGCCATCGAGCGCGTGGCGCGGGACAGCTTTGTACCCACGACCTTCTCGAAACAGGCCTATGAGGACCACGCTCTGCCCATCGAATGCGGGCAGACGATTTCCCAGCCTTTCGTGGTTGCTTATATGACGGAAAAGCTGGAGGTCGGGGACCGGATGAAGGTTCTGGAAGTGGGAACGGGCTCTGGATATCAGGCAGCAATCCTGTCCCGTTTATGCCGCCGCGTTTACACAATTGAGCGCTATCGGACGCTGATGCGCGATGCCGTTAACCGTTTCGAAACCTTAAATCTGCACAACATTACTACAAAGGTGGGCGATGGTGCGTCCGGCTGGCCGGAACAAGCACCGTTCGACCGGATCATGGTTACCGCCGCCGCCCCCGAATTGCCGCAGACGCTGGTGGACCAGCTGAAGGTGGGCGGCATCATGGTTTTGCCGGTCGATATTCCCGGCAGGCCGCGCGAGCAAAAGCTGGTGCGCGTGACACGCACCGAGACAGGCATCGAGCGGGAAGATATGATCGACGTGCGTTTCGTTCCCCTTGTCGAGGGCGTCGCACGGGAGAGCTGAAGAGGCGGAAAGTGGCAATGGGACTGGCAGATATGAAGACCAGTCGGGCACGGCAGAGCGGTGCGGGGCTCGGCCTTGTGCAGCGCGCACCGCTTATCAAGCGCCTTTTTGTACTTGTTCTGAGTTTTGCCTTCATCTCCGGCTGCGCCAGCCAGCCTGCCTGGTGGGACGCGCAATACGATTACCGCAATGGCTCCCCGGGCGGCGGTTCCAAAAACTATTCATCGAGCGCCCGGCGCAATGCGCCCGCGCCCCTGCCGCGCCCGAGCGTGAGCACGCCGCGCCGTCCGCCGGTGCAAACGGCCGCCCGCTCCGGCGGCACATATCACGTCGTCAAACGCGGAGAGACGGTGTACCGCATTTCAAAAATGCATGGGATGCAGGTCAAGGAACTTGCGCGGCTGAACGGGCTCGATTCTTCTTACAACATCGAAGTCGGCCAGAAACTGCGCCTTAAAGGCACGCCCGTGCAAGTGGCCTCCGCCTATCCGCAGGCCCGGCCGGGACAAACCGGTACGGTGTCGCCCGGCGCCCCGCGCCCTTATGTCAAACCGCCGCTGCCCGCGCCGCCGCCGCCTGCCGGCGGTTTCATCTGGCCGGCGGAAGGCCGTGTGCTTTCCAGCTTCGGCTCCAAGGAAGGCGGCCTTCATAATGACGGCATCAACATCGCCGTGCCCGAAGGCACGCCCGTGCGCGCCGCCCAAAGCGGGGTGGTTGCCTATGTCGGCAACGAGCTGAAAGGCTATGGCAATCTCGTGCTGGTGCGCCATGCCGATGGCTGGATGACGGCTTATGCCCATAACGGCAAAATTCTCGCCAAGCGCGGGGACAAGGTGGTGAAGGGCCAGACGATTGCGCTGTCCGGCCAGTCGGGCAGCGTGAGCACGCCGCAGATCCATTTCGAAGTGCGCAAGGGCACGAAGCCCGTGGACCCCAAGCGCATCGTGCGCGCTTAAGCGGTTTGAAGAAAAATCAGATCAACGGCTTTCCAAGCCGCCCGGCCACATCCTGAATATACTGCCAGGCAACGCGCCCTGAGCGCCCGCCGCGCGTCGCCGCCCATTCGACGGCGCCTGCCTCCAATTCTTCCGGCCCGATATCCAGCTCTAGAAACGCGGCATAACCCGCCACCATTTCCAGATAATCCTGCTGCGAGCATTTGTGAAAACCGAGCCAGAGGCCGAAGCGGTCCGAGAGCGAGACTTTCTCTTCCACGGCTTCCGACGGGTTGATGGCGGTCGAGCGTTCGTTTTCCATCATGTCGCGCGGCATGAGATGGCGCCGGTTCGAGGTGGCATAGAAGATCACATTGGCCGGCCGTCCCTCGATGCCGCCTTCCAGCACCGCTTTCAGCGATTTGTAGCTGGTGTCGTCATGGTCGAAGGAAAGATCGTCGCAGAAGATGACCGTGCGCCGGCCGCTTTCGCGGATCGCCGTCATGAGGCGGGGCAGGGTGCCGATGTCTTCCCGGTGAATTTCAATGAGTGCCAGCGAGCCCGGCTTTGCCTTGTTCATCTCGGCATGGGCGGCTTTCACCAGCGAGCTTTTACCCATGCCCCGCGCGCCCCAAAGCAGCGCGTTGTTGGCGGGCAGGCCCTGCGTGAAGCGGCGGGTGTTTTCCAGAAGAATATCACGGACATTGTCGACGCCGCGCAAAAGCGAAATATCCACCCGCGAGACGGTTTCGACCGGCAAGAGCCGGCCGGTTTCCGGTTCCCAGACAAAGGCATCGGCTCCCTCGAGCGAAGGCACCGCCTCAGGCGCCGGTGCCAGCTTTTCCAGGGAAACGGCAATGCGTTCCAGGACGGCTAAGAGCTCTGGGTCTTTGGTCATGCGGCTAACTCCCTTGTCGCGCTCTTAAGGCGGCACAGCCCAGATGGCGCTGGCCCTGGAACGGGCGGACATTAGGGCGCTGCCGGAAAATGGTCAACGCAGCGAAAGCGGCGTTATTTCAAAGGTTTGGGGCGGTTTTCGGGCCGAGACAGGGTTTGCAAAGCGCCAGCGCGCCGGTATAGTCCGGCCTCAGGATTTCAAGCGGCGCCATGCGCCTCCTTCAGGAGACAAAGATGTTCATTACCCCGGCTTATGCCCAGGGCACCGGCGGCGGCAGCAGCGATCTGCTGATTTCGCTTTTTCCGTTCATTCTGGTTTTCGTCATCATCTATTTTCTGATGATCCGCCCGCAGCAAAAGCGGGTCAAGGAACACCAGGCCATGATCAATGCGGTGCGCCGGGGTGACGAGATCGTCACGGCTGGCGGCATTGTCGGCAAGGTGACGAAGGTCAATGAAGGAGACGAAATCCAGGTGGAGATTGCTGAGAATGTGCGTGTCCGCATCATAAAGGGCACAATCACCACCGTGCGCTCCAAGACAGAGCCGGCGCCTGAGGCAGCCAACTCCAACTAATTGAGCCAGCCTCAAGAAACGGGACCGTTTCATGCTTCGTTTTCCTCCTTGGAAGCTTACCCTCGTCACGCTGATTGCGGTGCTGGGGTTCATCTACACCGCCCCTAACTTTTTCTCCAAAGAAAGCTTGAGCGGGCTTCCCGGCTGGGTGCCGCAAAGCCAGCTCGTTCTGGGGCTCGATCTTCAGGGCGGGTCTTACCTGCTGCTCGAAGTGGAAACGGATGTGCTTTACAAGGAGCGGCTGGAAACGCTGCGCACGGATGTGCGCAACACGCTGCGCCAGATCGACGATCCGCGGGTCCGCTTCCGCGTGCGCCAAACCAGCGAAGGGGTGACGGTTGCGCTGAACGACCCTGCGGACCGGGAACGGTCGATCGCTGCGCTGGAAGAGCTTGCCAGCTTCGTCGATACCAATCTCTTCGGGGGGCTGCCGGAGAAGGATATCGTGATCAATCCGGAAGGCGAAGATGCAATCACCGTCGCCTTTTCCGAGGCGGCGCGTACATCGATGGCGCAATCCGCGGTTTCCCAATCCATCGAGATCGTACGCCGGCGTATCGACGAACTGGGCACCACAGAGCCGACCATTCAGCGCCAGGGAGAAAACCGCATCGTGCTGGAAGTGCCGGGGCTCGACGATCCCCAGCGCTTGAAGGAGCTTCTCGGACAGACGGCCAAACTCAGCTTTCATCTTGTCGACCGCTCGATGACGGCGGCGCAGGCGCAAGCCACGCGCGTGCCCGCAGGTTCGCAAATCCTGCCTTTGGCAAACACCGATCCGCCCCAGGGCGTTCTGATCGAGCGGCGGGCCATGCTGAGCGGGGAAAACCTTGTCGATGCGAAGGCAAGCTTCGACCAGCAAACGAATGAGCCGATCGTCACCTTCCGGCTCGACACGAGCGGGGCGAACCGTTTTGGCGATGTCACGACGAAGAATGTGGGCTCACCCTTCGCTATTGTTCTCGACGATGTCGTGCTGAGCGCGCCGGTGATCCGCGAACCGATCCTGGGCGGCAGTGGCCAAATCAGCGGCGGTTTCTCGGTGAAAGAGGCAAACGATCTGGCCATCCTGCTGCGCGCAGGCGCGCTTCCCGCGCCGCTGACTATCCTTGAAGAACGCACGGTCGGGCCCGGCCTTGGCGCCGACTCGGTTGCCGCCGGCGAGATCGCGGCGATTATCGGGTTTACGGCGGTCGTTCTTTACATGGGCCTTGCCTATGGACTTTTCGGCTGGTTTGCCAATGTGGCGCTCATCACCAACGTGATGCTGATCGGCGCCGTTCTTTCGGTGCTCGGCGCGACGCTGACCTTGCCGGGGATTGCCGGGGTCGTGCTGACCATCGGTATGGCGGTCGATGCGAATGTGCTGATTTTCGAACGCATCCGCGAGGAGGTGAAAGCGGGCAAGATACCGCTTGTGGCGATCGAGAACGGGTATAACCGCGCGCTCGGCACCATTCTCGATGCCAATATCACGACCTTTATCGCGGCGGCCATCCTGTTCCAGCTCGGCGCAGGGCCCGTGCGCGGCTTCGCCGTAACGCTGGGCATCGGCATTCTGACTTCCGTCTTCACGGCATTCACATTGACGCGGATGTTCGTGGCGCTTTGGTACAAATCCCGCCGCCCGTCGGCACTTACGGTTTAAGGGGAACGAGCATGAGACTGAAACTTGTTCCGGAAGATACCTCGATCCCCTTTGTCGCCTATCGGAATATCGCTTATGCGTTTTCGATTCTCGTCGTTGCGGTCTCGCTCGCGCTTGTCTTCACGAAGGGGCTGAATTTCGGCATCGACTTCAAAGGCGGCACGATGATCGAAATCGAAACGCCGGAAGCTGCCGATATTGGCGCGATCCGCAGCCAGCTGAACGGGCTGGGGCTCGGGGATGTGCAGGTTCAAACTTTCGGCGCGCCCAATGATGTGCTGATCCGCATTCAAAGCCAGGGTGGTGAACCGGGCAGCGACCAGGAGGTGGTGGCGCTCGTCAAACAGGAACTCGGCGATGAGGTGCAATACCGCCGCGTCGAAGTGGTAGGCCCCAAGGTCAGCGGCGAACTGGTCAATTCCGGCGTGACAGCGGTCGTACTGGCGGTCGCGTTGATGCTTATTTATGTCTGGTTCCGCTTCGAGTGGCAGTTTTCCATCGGTGCGGTCCTGGCGCTGGTGCATGACGTCGTGACGACGATCGGTATATTCTCGCTCCTGCAAATCGAATTCAGCCTGCCCATTATCGCGGCCATCCTGACCATTGTCGGGTATTCCATGAACGACACCGTCGTCGTCTACGACCGCGTGCGCGAGAATTTACGCAAATACAAGCGCATGGATCTGGGCGAACTGATCGACAAAGCGATCAACGAAACGCTGACGCGCACCACCATGACTGCGCTGACGACCTTACTGGCGCTCGGCGCGCTCTATGTGTTCGGCGGCGAGGTCATTCGCGGTTTTACCTTTGCCATGATCTGGGGCGTTGTCGTCGGCACCTATTCCTCCATCTTCGTTGCGGCGCCGATCCTTCTGCTTCTCGGTGTCAAACGCGACTGGAGCGCAACGGCAAGCAGCCCCGAGCCCGGCAAAAAGGGCGCTTGAGACGTCAATGGAATTTTCCAATCCCGCCTTCCGCCAACCGCCCGTCGATGCTTACGGCGATGGCGGGTTCCGCGTGGACGGCAAGCGGGTGGAAGGCTCTATTCTTCTGCTTCCTGCCCGCATGCAGCCTTGGCCGGTACAAGACTTGAGCGTGTCGGGCCCGGATGTTTTCCGGCCGCTCATCGCCATGAAGAGCGATTTCGATGTGCTGCTGATCGGCTGCGGCAGGCAGATGGCGTTTTTACCGAAAGTGATTCGCGAGCATCTTTCCGGGCACGGCATATCCTTCGACGTCATGATCACGCCGGCTGCTTGCCGGACGTATAATATTCTTGCAAGTGAGGACAGGCCTGTCGCCGGTGCCTTCATTGCTGTGGACTAGTTTCCGATCTCCCCACGCTTTACTTGGCTTTTGCAGTTGATGCGCCTAGGGTTGCTTTGGTTTTTGCGAGTCGCTTCGAAGTGAGTCGCATAACTCCCGGCATTTGGCAGGGGGCCGGGTCTTGAGGCCTTTGGGTGTGAAACTTTTTGGGGAGGGCTATTATGGCTGCCATTCTCACGTCGCTTCGGAACACGGTGATTGCCGGTTTCGTCCTCGCGGCGGTTCTTGTTGCAATGTATTTAAATTGGGGCGGTGATTTCGGTCACGGCTTCTGGGCATTCATTTTCCGCTGGCTGCATGTCATCAGCGGGGTGATGTGGATCGGTCTGCTCTGGTATTTCAACTTCGTGCAGATCCCGAACATGCCGAACATTCCCGACGAACAGAAACCGGCTATCGGCAAAGTTATTGCGCCGGCGGCACTGTGGTGGTTCCGCTGGGGCGCCATGGCCACGATCGTGACCGGTATCATTCTGGCGTCGATGAACGGCTATCTGCTTGAAGCCTATACGCTTGGCATTATCGAGGGCTTTGCCGTCGAGAAGAATATTGCCATCGGTATTGGCATGTGGCTCGGCACCATTATGTGGTTCAACGTCTGGTTCGTTATCTGGCCGAACCAGAAAATCGCCCTCGGCATGGTAGATGCCGAAGCCGATGCGAAAGCAAAAGCGGCCCGGACCGCCATGCTGTTCTCGCGGACCAACACGCTTCTGTCGATCCCGATGCTCTTTGCCATGGTGTCGGCACAGAACATCTATTGATAAGCACCGGCCCCGGCCGGTAAAGCAAAGGGGCCGCTCTTGCAGCGGCCCCTTTATTTGTGAGGTGAAAGGTGAGCGAGACGCCCTTCGACCGGGTTCTGGAAGAGCTGCGCAGCCTCGATTTCGAGCGCTATCTGAGCCTGCTCGTCATTGCGGAAGAACCGCGCCGGGCGCTCACCGCGCTTTACGGATTGAATGCGGAAATCGCCAAGGTCCGCGAACTTGTCAGCGAACCCATGCTCGGCGAAATCCGCCTGCAATGGTGGCGGGAAACGGCGGAACATCTTTTTGAAGGCGAGACACGCGGCCATGACGTTGCCGCCTGTTTGGCCGAACTTCTCCCTGGAAGCCTTCTCGGCGCCGGAGATCTTATCGACCTTATCGACGGGCGCTCGCGCGATCTGGAAGCCGGGCTCTTTCAGGATTTCGGCGATCTCGATGCTTATGTGGAGGCGACGCAAGGACAGCTCATGCGCGTTGGCGCGAAACTGCTCGCCGGAAAAGAAATAGAGCCCGGATTGGACGCAGCGATCACAGCGGGTGCGCGGGCCTATGCCTATATGGGTTTTTTGCGGGCGCTGCCTTATCACGCCTCACAAGGCTACATGATGCTGCCGCAATCGCTGCTCGCCAAACATGAAGTGGAACTGGAAGACCTGTTCAACGGCGTGGCGCGGCCCGGCCTTTATGAAGCGATGCGCGAGATGGCGGAGCTTTCGCAAGAGGCGCTGAATGAGATGCGCCGTCATATGGGCGATGTGCCCAAAAGCTGTCTGCCGGTCTTTTTGCCGCT
Source organism: Tepidicaulis marinus (assembly GCF_000739695.1). Lineage (GTDB taxonomy): Bacteria > Pseudomonadota > Alphaproteobacteria > Parvibaculales > Parvibaculaceae > Tepidicaulis > Tepidicaulis marinus. Next base: position 72,860 of record NZ_BBIO01000002.1, on the reverse strand, counting down.
CGCCGTCCTGCCGCTTTATCAGAAACGCTATCTTGCCCGGAAAGACCATCCTTTCCGCGAACGGGTGGAGGTGCCTGCCTTCCGGCTGCAATGGCGTTTTTTGACGGCACAGTGGCGCGGGCGGATTTAGTTTTAACTTATTCGGCGGCGGCCATTTCCTGACCTTTCAGCCAGGTTTCGATATCGCGCAGCGCGCGGGCGGTGAGCGCCTGTTTGCGGGCGCGGCCTTTTTCCTTACCGCGCAGTCTCTTGCCGTCCGGTGACTTAGGCGGTTCGATTTCCGGGAAAAGCCCGAAATTCACATTCATCGGCTGGAAGGTTTCCGCCTCCGCGCCGCCGGTAATATGGCCGAGAAGCGCGCCGAGCGCCGAGGTAACAGGCGGCGGTACGGGCTGAGCGCCCCGCGCCTCAGCTGCTGCGAAGCGGCCGGCCAAAAGCCCCATAGCCGCACTTTCTACATAGCCTTCCACGCCGGTGATTTGACCTGCAAAGCGCAAGCGCGGATCGGCTTTCAGCCGCATCGAGGCATCGAGCACACGCGGCGAATTGATGAACGTATTGCGGTGCAGACCGCCAAGGCGGGCAAACTCGGCTTTCTCAAGCCCCGGGATCATCTGAAACACCCGCTTTTGTTCACCGTGACGCAGTTTGGTTTGAAAGCCGACCATGTTGTAAAGCGTGCCGAGCGCGTTGTCCTGGCGCAGCTGCACGATGGCGTAAGGCTTCACGTCCGGGTTATGCGGGTTCGTCAGGCCGACGGGCTTCATGGGACCATGACGCAAGGTTTCCGGTCCTCGCTCCGCCATCACTTCGATAGGCAGGCAGCCTTCGAAATATGGCGTGTTCTTTTCCCAGTCTTTGAATTCGGTTTTATCGCCGGTCAATAGCGCGTCGATGAAGGCGGCATATTGCTCTTTTTTCATCGGGCAATTGATGTAGTCCTTGCCCGTGCCGCCGGGACCCGGTTTGTCATAGCGGGATTGGTACCAGCAAATGTCGAAGTCGATGCTGTCCTTGTAGATAATCGGCGCGATCGCATCGAAGAAGGCAAGCTCGTCCGCGCCGGTCAGGCCTTTCACCGCTTCGCTAAGCGCGGGCGAGGTGAGGGGACCGGTCGCGATGATGACCGAGTGCCAGTCTTCCGGTGGCAGGCGGTCTACCTCGCCGCGCTCCACGGTGACGAGCGGATGGTTCTCGAGCGCCTCCGTCACCGCGCCGGAAAAAATATCCCGGTCGACGGCGAGGGCGCCGCCCGCCGGAACTTTCGCCTTTTCCGCGGCCTGCATGACGATGGAGCCCGCCCGGCGCATTTCTTCGTGCAAAAGCCCGACGGCATTATTTTCCCAATCATCGGAGCGGAAAGAATTCGAGCAGACAAGCTCGGCGAACCCGTCCGTCTGATGGGCGTCGGTGCCGCGCACGGGGCGCATTTCGTGCAGAATGACGGGCGTGCCGGCACTGGCAAGCTGCCAGGCAGCTTCCGACCCTGCCATGCCGGCGCCGATAACGTGAACGGGCTGAATGCTTTTATTGCTCATAAACGGGAAATAGCACTCTGCCGGACCGCTGGAAAGGGGCAAGCGCCGTAATTTTGATGCCCCATGCCAGGGAAGAGGCGCCCTTAATTCCAGTGTTTCGGGCGGCGGTCTTTCCAGGGGCATTCCTTCTCTAGCTGCCCGGCAAGGCGGAAGAGCGTGCCTTCATCGCCGTAGCGCCCGGTGAACATCATGCCGATGGGAAGCCCCGACGCGCTTTGCCAAAGCGGCACGGACATGGAGGGCTGACCGGTGAAGTTGAAAGGCGGCGTGAAGGGAAAGACCTTGCCCTGGCGTTTGTTGACTTCCTTCGGGTCGAGATTGACGGGATCGACATAGCCGATCTCCGGCGGCGGCGTGCCCATGACCGGGGAAAGATGCACATCGAATTCCTCAAAGAGCGAGAGGACCTGCCGGTTCAAGAGGCGCAGCTCCTGCCAGCCGTAAAGCGCCATTTCACCGGTGACGCGCGCGCCGTTGCGGTAAGCGGCCCAGGTCAGTTTTTCAAGTTCGTGCTCTTCCGGCTCCCGCCCGATGAGTTCCACGCGGCGGCGCATACCTGCGGCAAAGTTCGAGGCGGAGACCATGCCTTGCGCGCGGTAAAGGCGGCGGTAATCGACGCCGAGGCCGCGTTCCACCACTTCATGGCCTAGCGACTTGAGAAGCTCCACCGTCTTCTCGAAGGCCTGCTGAACTTCCGGATCGATCGGCTTGCCGTTCGGCGTTTCCGTGGAGACGGCGATTTTCAGCTTGCCGGGTGAAACGCCCACTTCCTCCAAATATGGGCGGGCCTTGGGCGGCGGGGCATAAGGGGAGGCAGCTTCCGGATAGCCCGTCGCATCCAGCATCGCCGCGCTGTCGCGCACGCTGCGCGAGACGACATGATCCACGCTGAAGCCGATGGCCCGGTCGAAATCGTCCGGCCCATTGGGGTTGCGGTCGCGGGTGATCTTCATGCCGAAAAGCCCGCAGCAGGCAGCGGGAATACGGATCGAGCCGAGCCCGTCGCTTGCATGAGCCAAGGGCACCATGCCGCTCGCCACGGCCGAGGCCGCGCCGCCGGAAGAACCGCCCGCAATATGCTTCTCGTTCCAGGGAGAGCGGCAGGGACCGAGCCGGGCAGATTCCGTCGTGCCCGTGATGCCATATTCCGGGGTGTTGGTTTTCCCCAGAATGACGATACCGGATGCACGGAAGCGGCGGGTGAGCTCACTGTCCTCACTGTCCACACGCGTGCCGATGAAATGGCTGCCATCGGTGCGCGGCAGGCCCGCGACTTTCAGACCAAGGTCCTTGATGAGAAACGGCACGCCCTGAAAGGGGCCGTCCGGCAACGCGCCTTTCGCCGTCTGTCTTGCCTCATCAAAGGCTTCATGCACAACGGCGTTCAAAGCCGGGTTGTGCTTTTCAATGCGCTCGATGGCGGCATCTACGAGTTCGAGCGGCGTGACCTCTTTTTTTGCAACAAGCGCGGCAAGGCCGAGCCCGTCATAGTCTGCATAATTTTTCATTCCGTCTCCTCCCAAAGACCGGTGTCAGCCGGATGTCAGTTCCAGACCTGCGGCTTTCTTTCCTTCCAGGGGCGGGCCGTTTCGAGCTGCGCGGCAAGGCGCAGCAGCAAACCTTCTTCCCCGAAGCGCCCGGCGAACATAACCCCGACGGGCAGCCCTTCCGGCGTCCAATGCAGCGGCAGCGAAATGGCGGGCTGGCCGGTAGCATTCTCGATAGCCGTGAAAGGCACGTAAGCCTGCACGGGCGCGAACGCTTTCTCCGGATCGGTTTCATGAATATCGACCGAGCCCAAGGGAAGTGGCGGCGCGCCCAGCGTGGTCGTCATCCAGGCATCATAGGTGGCATGGAACCGCGCCATCTCGCGCCCCAGCATCTGAAAGGCGCTCACGGCCATGAGATATTGCGAAGCGGTGATACTTTGCCCGGCTTTGTAAAGGCCCCAGGTCAACCCTTCGAGGTTTTCTTCGCCCGGCACCTTGCCTGTGAATTGCGCGGTCGCATCGATCTGCATGGCAAGACCGGCGGCCCAAACGGCCATGAAGGCGCCGGACATCATTTCCATGTTGAGATTGGGCGCCGTTTCCACAACCTCGTGACCGAGCTCTTCGAGAAGTTTTGCCGTTTCCTGCACCGCTTTCACGCATTCAGGGTGGACGCTGTTGCCGCCCAGATCCTTGGTGGAAAATGCGATGCGCAGTTTGCCTGCGGGCCGTTTTACTTCCTCAAGGAAGGGGCGCTCAGGCACCGGCGCCATATAAGGATCGCCCGGTTCCGGCCCGCTCGTGCAATCGAGCATGGCCGCGCTGTCACGCACGCTGCGCGAGACGATATGCTCGCTGATCAACCCGCTCATAATATCGCCCAGCATGGGCCCGAGCGGATTGCGCGCGCGGGTCGGCTTCAGCCCGACAAGCCCGCAGCAGGAAGCGGGAATGCGGATGGAGCCGCCGCCATCATTCGCATGCGCCATGGGCACGATGCCGGCGGCAACTGCCGCGCCCGAACCGCCGGAAGACCCACCTGTGGAATGATCCAGGTTCCAGGGATTGCGCGCAGGCCCGTAAAGTTCGGATTCGGTGATCGGCAAAAGGCCGAATTCCGGCACATTGGTTTTGCCGAGAATGGAAACGCCTGATGCCTTGAAACGCTGTGTCAGCGTGCTGTCAGCAGGGGCAGGCAGGCCTTGCATGAGGCGCGAGCCGGAGCGCGTTTCCACCCCCGCCACATCGCCGAGAATATCTTTCAACAAAAAAGGCACGCCGGAGAAGGGGCCTTTGGCCGGAGCCTTTGCCGCGTCCCGGCCCATATCGTAAAGCTTGGTGACGACGGCGTTGAGTGTGGGATTGTGTTTCTCGATGCGGGTGATCGCTTCTTCCGCCAGCTCGCTTGCACTGACCTCGCCTTTGGCGACAAGTGCCGCCAGGCCGAGCCCGTCATAATCTGCATATTCGTTGAACGCCATGAGCTCCCTCTCTTTTCTTATGAGGGATGATAGTCAGGTCTGCGGCGCTTTGTCAGCTTTCATGCGAATGGAAAAAGCGGCGCGCCTTGGATGGCGGGGGAGAATTCCGCGGGCTCTTCGCCTTCTTTCCAGGCAGGCACACGCAAAAGTGCAGTGCGCAGGAGCTCGGTGCCTTCCGGTCCTTCATCGCGGCTGACATCGCCCACATTAATGAGGCGCACGGAAATCTCTTCTTCCGTCAAATCCACCAGCCCATAGCCATGGCTGTTGGAATCGAGGAAATTGAGGCCCGGATTGGCACTTTTCGACGCAAAGACGCCCGACACATTGGGACTGCCGGTGACGGAGGCGGCAAGGCCCGCCAACACGCCGTTCACCAGACTGTTGTTCCAGTTCTCGACCGGCCCTTCCGGGGTTTCATAAACAACGAGGCGGCGCAAGCTCTCACTGCCGCGCGAGCGGGCCTCCACGCCTTCATAAAGATTGCCGGAACTGATGCTCGTTACCGCGAATTCGACGGCGGCAAATTCCGTTTTCTCAGCATCGGGATCGACGGGCAGGCGGCCTGCGGCGTGGGTATGATAATCGCCCGCGCAAGAAACGACATTGGCGATTTTTTCCTCGCGCAAATAACCCATGAGTTCTGTCAACTCACCCGGATAGCCCTGCCAGGCATCGGTGCCGAGATAGCCCGTATCGAGGCCCGCGAAGGGAATGGAGCCGAGATTGAGGCGCAGCGGCAGAGCCGGAATGGAATTCGCCCAGATTTTCCAGCGCGCGCCCGACTGTTTCATCACTTCTTTGAACCAGGCTTTTTGCTGCGCGCCGAGGCAGGTGCCGGGCGGGGCCGCGCGGCGCGGATTGGGGATGGAGGTTTCCTTATAGGTAATCGTTTCAGGCGGCGCGCCATTATTCGCGGTGCGTCCGGCATCCAGTGTCTTGACGATATCGACGGGGGGCAAGGGCGCCTCGGCGAGCAGGGCTTCGACCGCGCCGCTTACCACAGGCGGGCTGCGGTAAGAACGCGTGTCCGTGACGATGAGATCGGCAAGGCTGCCCCAGGAAAAAGCGCGGTAGATGGTCAGCGTTTCAAGTGCCGTCTTGTTGTCACCATCAAACAGATACGCGTCATCATATGTTTCGAAGGGCGCATCCTCGACCGCGGCATCTACAAAATCAGTAGCGGCATTCTCAACGCCGCCAATGCCGGGTCCATCGCTTAAGATCGCGGGGATGAATTCGAACCAGGCGCGGTTGGCGGCAACCTTGCGCCGCTGTGCCGGTTCTCCCTCGCCAAAGTAAGTGTCGTGGGCCTGCCAGGCATCATTGGTGAATTCGTGATCGTCCCAGGTACAGATGAAGGGAAAGCGCGCGCGGGCCGCCTGCAAATCGGGATCGGAAAGATAGACCTTATAAAGGTGGCGGTAATCGGCAAGCGTCACCGCTGCTTGTGCGCCCGGCTGCCACCAGGTGCGCGTGCCGTCCGGCACCCAGGGCGGGCTGCCATCGGGCAGCTTCGGCACGAGCCGGGCAGGGGTGCGGTCCATCGGCACATCGCCCGTTACCTCGTAAATGAAGTCGCCAAGATGCAGAACGAAATCGATCTGCGCTTCTTCGGGCACGCGCCTATCCTCGCGCACGAGATGCCGCCAGGCGCTGAAATAGCCTTGCTCGTAATTCTGGCAGGAGGCGATGGCAAAGCGCACGGGCCGCTTGCTGCCCGGTTCCGGTGCCGTGCGGCTGCGGCCAATGAAGGGTGTGACATCAGGGCCGGCGAAGAAACGGTAGAAATAGCGCGTATCGGGTTTCAATCCTTGCGCAAAAAAGCGCACCGTGTGATCTGCTTCGGACAGTGCACGGAGAGCCTGTTCGATCACGACATTGGAAAAGTCTTCCTGTTCGGAGACCTGAACATAAAGATCGATGGGATCATCCGCGCCGCTCAATGCTTCGACCCGCGTCCAGAGCATCAGCGCGTCGGGCTGCGGATCGCCGGAGGCAAGGCCTTGCGGGAAATGATAAAGCCCCAACCCCGGTTCGGCGAGGGCCGCGGAAAAGCGGGGCGTGAATGGCAGCGCGGCCATGCCCGCATAGGCGCCCGCGCCGGCCAGGAACCATTTGAGAAAACGGCGCCGACTGATATCCCTCACATTACCCCCCATTACGCAAGCCGCAGAACCCAGCCTGTGCCAACGCTCCCCTACGTCCGCGCAGCCTAAAGAGCCCATGCCATGATTAGCCCGCCCGGCGCGCGGGCGCAACGCCGGAACGGGGTCATCTTCGCATTCTGCACCAAGCCGCTTATTCGGCGGCCGCGCGGCGGGTCTTGCTTGCCGGGCTCTTTTTACCGGCGGTTTTCTTTGCGGCGGTTTTTTTAGCGGCTGTCTTTTTGCTCGCCGTCTTCCTGACCGGTGCCTTTGCTGTTTTTGGTTTTTCCGCCGTCTTGGTTTTCGTTTTGGCTTTCGCTTTGGTTTTTGGCGCCGGTTTTTCCTTGCGCGGAGGCATGGGCATTTCGATGCGTTTCGGGGCCTTGCGGGCGGGGCCGCGGCTCTTCTGGCGTTTCAGAATTTCCTTGAGGTAATGGCCCGTGTAGGAGCGTTTTTCCTCGGCCACCTCTTCGGGGCGTCCCGCAGCCACGATCTCGCCGCCGCCATTACCGCCCTCCGGGCCGAGATCGAGGATCCAGTCGGCGGTTTTGATCACTTCCAGATTGTGCTCGATGACGACAACGGTGTTGCCGGTGTCGACCAACTCATGCAGCACATCGAGCAGCTTTTTCACATCATGAAAGTGCAGACCTGTCGTCGGCTCGTCGAGAATATAGATCGTGCGGCCCGTGGCGCGGCGGGAAAGTTCCTTGGCGAGTTTGACGCGCTGGGCTTCGCCGCCCGACAGCGTCGTCGCCTGTTGACCAACCTTGATATAGCCGAGGCCGACACGCTGCAGCACTTCCATCTTCTCGCGTACCGCCGGAACGGCTTTGAAGAAAGAGGCCGCTTCATCCACCGTCATTTCCAGAACGTCGGCGATGGATTTGTCCTTGAACTTCACCTCCAGCGTTTCGCGGTTATAGCGATGCCCGTGGCAGGCGTCGCATTCCACATAGACGTCCGGCAGGAAGTGCATTTCGATCTTGATGACGCCGTCGCCTTGGCACGCCTCGCAGCGCCCGCCTTTGACATTGAAGGAGAAGCGGCCGGGTTTATAACCGCGCGCCCGCGATTCCGGCAGGCCTGCAAACCAGTCACGGATATGGGTGAAGGCGCCGGTATAGGTCGCCGGGTTCGAGCGCGGCGTGCGGCCGATCGGCGATTGGTCGATATCGATAATCTTGTCGAGAAACTCCAGTCCTTCGATCTGGTCGAACGGTTCGGCATGTTCGCGCGCACCCGTCAGCCGCCGGGCAACGGACTTATAGATCGTCTCGATGAGAAGGGTGGACTTGCCGCCGCCCGATACCCCGGTGACGCAGGTGAACGTGCCGAGCGGAATTTCCGCCGTTACGTTCTTCAAATTGTTGCCCCGCGCGCCGGTCACTTTCAGACGCCTGGTATCGGAGATGGGCCGGCGCTCGGAGGGAATATCGATCTGCTCGAAGCCGGTGAGATACCGGCCCGTCAGGCTTTCGGTATTCGCCATGATGTCTTTCGGCGTGCCTTCCGCGACGACATGGCCGCCATGGATGCCCGCACCAGGGCCGATATCGAGCACATAATCGGCGGCGCGGATGGCATCTTCATCATGTTCCACGACGATGACGGTATTACCGAGATCGCGCAGCCGTTCCAGCGTGGCGAGCAGGCGGTCATTGTCGCGCTGATGCAGGCCGATGGAGGGCTCGTCGAGCACGTAAAGCACACCGGTGAGGCCCGAGCCGATTTGCGAGGCAAGACGGATGCGCTGAGATTCCCCGCCCGACAGCGTGCCGGAATTGCGCGAGAGGCTGAGATAATCGAGCCCGACATTGTTGAGGAAGTGAAGGCGCTCGCGGATTTCCTTCAATACGCGGCTGGCGATTTCGAGTTGCTTGTCGGTGAGATAGCCGTCGAGTTCGGCGAACCATTTGTCCGCTTCCTTGATGGAAAGCTGAGAGACTTCACCGACATGGCGTCCGCTGATCTTCACGGCCAGCGCTTCCGGCTTCAGGCGGTAGCCGTTACAGGTCTCGCAATTCGTGACGTTCTGATATTTCTCGATTTCCTCGCGCGCCCAGCTGCTGTCCGTCTCGCGCCAGCGCCGTTCCAGATTGGGGATGACACCTTCGAAGGGTTTGCGCGTCTGATAGGAGCGCAAGCCATCGTCATAATTGAAGGTGACTTCCTCATTGCCGGACCCATAGAGGATGACGTTCTGCGCTTGTTTGGGAAGCTCCGACCAGGGCTTGGTCATGGAGAACTTGTATTTGCGCGCCAGGCTGTCGAGCGTCTGTGTGTAATAGGGCGAGGTCGAGCGGGACCAGGGCGCAACGGCTCCCTGGCGCAGGCTCAATCCCGGATCAGGCACCACAAGATCGGCATCGATAATATATTGCGTGCCGAGCCCGTCACAGGCGGGGCAGGCGCCGAAAGGATTGTTGAAGGAAAAGAGCCGGGGCTCGATCTCGTCGATCGTGAAGCCGGAAACGGGGCAGGCAAAACGCTCCGAAAAGATGATGCGCTCCGGCGTCTCGCCTTCCTTGGCATCGGCGAGCTCGGCGACGGCGATGCCGTCGGCCAGCGGCAGGGCGATTTCAAGGGAGTCCGCTACCCGGTTGCCGAGATCGCCGCGCACCACCAGCCGGTCCACCACCACATCGATATCGTGCTTGTACTTTTTGTCGAGGGCCGGCACCTCGTCGATCTCATAAAACTTCCCGTCGACCTTCACGCGCTGGAAGCCGCGTTTTTGCAGATCGGCGAATTCCTTGCGGTACTCGCCCTTGCGCCCGCGCACGATGGGGGCGAGGAGGTAAAGCCGCGTGCCTTCGGGCAGCGCCATAATGCGGTCCACCATCTGCGTGACCGTCTGGCTTTCGATGGGCAGGCCCGTGGCCGGGGAGTAGGGAATGCCGACACGCGCCCAAAGCAGGCGCATATAGTCGTAGATTTCCGTCACCGTGCCGACCGTGGAGCGCGGGTTGCGCGAGGTGGTTTTCTGCTCGATGGAAATGGCGGGGGAGAGACCGTCGATCTGGTCCACATCCGGTTTCTGCATCATCTCCAAAAACTGGCGCGCATAGGCCGAGAGGCTCTCCACATAGCGCCGCTGGCCTTCCGCATAGATCGTGTCGAACGCCAGCGAAGATTTACCCGACCCGGACAGGCCCGTGATCACCACCAGCTTGTCGCGCGGGATCTGCACGGTGATGTTTTTCAGATTGTGTTCGCGGGCGCCGGAAACGGTGATGAACTTCTGCATGGCGCGTCAAAATCCTAACTGGCTTCGTGTGGGCGTCGGGGCGGGTGAAAACCGTCTGGCCGTTCATATAGCGCATCGGGGAATTTTTCACCCCTGCGCGAGGGGGCGGACACGGCTTCTTGACCCTTCCTGCCACTTATGGAACATAATAAGAACAAATGCCACGCGGCGTTGAGTCTGGCAAGAGCCGCCAGGCCCATTCTGTCCACAGGTAAAGCGGGACCATTTCCGCCGAACCTATAGCCCCGCTCTGGGCTTTCCTTTAGGGTCGCGTCCAGATTATTCCGTTCCGCGCGCCGCCTGTTTTAAGCTGCGATGCCCGCGGGGCCTGCAATACGAGGAGAAGCAACATATGGCCGGGAGCGTCAACAAAGTCATTTTGATCGGGAACCTGGGCGCCGATCCGGAGATCCGCCACACCCAGGACGGCCGGCCGATTTGCAATCTGCGCGTTGCTACCTCCGATAGCTGGCGCGACAAGAATACCGGCGAGCGGCGCGAGCGCACCGAATGGCACCGGGTTGTGATCTTCAATGAGGGGCTCTGCAAGATTGCCGAGCAATATCTGAAAAAGGGCTCCAAGGTCTATCTGGAAGGCCAATTGCAGACCCGCAAATGGCAGGATCAGTCCGGCCAGGACCGCTATTCGACGGAAGTCGTGCTGCAGGGCTTCAACTCGTCGCTGACCATGCTGGACGGGCGCAGCGGCGGCGGTTCCGGCGGGGGCGATTTCGGCGGCTCCTCGGGCGGTTATGACAATGGCAATTTCGGCGGCGGCCAGAGCGGCGGCGGCAGCTTCAATCAGGACATGGACGACGAAATTCCGTTCTGACGGTCATTCCGAAGCAAGGTTTTGAAGGGCGGCGCAAGCCGCCCTTCGTGTTTTAACGCGCCCGTTTCGGGCTTTGTTTCCGAGGCGGCAAAGAGCGCGCGCGGGGCTCTTTTCCTGAAGGCATTTTTTCTTTGAAAGTCAGGGACTTAAGGGGTCCTTTCAAGGGCATATGATCATTGCCCTTGAAGGGGTGAAATGCTATTCTTCGCGTCTCATATTTCAGGGGATTCGGGCAGCCGTCCTTATCCGTTTCTGGGTTCGATTATGTGCCCCGGCGCATCCTGCTTCCGGGGCAGTTTTTTGAAGGTAAGCAAGTTTGTCCGACACGCATGACACGACAGCACCGGGCGATGAACCTCTCCCGGAAGGCGGTGGAAATTTGGGCAATGGAGGGGGCTCCGATGGTTCGGGCGGAGGCCCTGGCGGCACTGGCGGCGGCATTCCGCCGGAGCGCGATGTAAGCCCGATCGCGATCGAGGAGGAGATGAAACGCTCCTATCTCGATTATGCGATGAGCGTGATCGTCAGCCGTGCGCTGCCGGACGTGCGGGACGGGCTGAAGCCCGTGCACCGGCGCATTCTCTACTCGATGGGCGAAAACGGCTACGACTGGAATAAGCCTTACCGCAAGTCCGCCCGCGTGGTCGGGGACGTGATCGGTAAATATCATCCTCATGGCGACTCTTCGATCTATGACGCGCTGGTGCGCATGGCGCAGGACTTCTCGCTGCGCCTGCCGCTGATCGACGGGCAGGGCAATTTCGGCTCGGTTGACGGCGATCCGCCCGCCGCCATGCGGTACACGGAAGTGCGCATGGCCAAAGCCGCCCATGCGCTTCTCAACGACATCGACAAAGACACGGTCGATTATCAGGACAACTACGACAATTCCGAGCGCGAACCGAAGGTTCTGCCGGCCGAATTTCCCAACCTTCTGGTCAATGGTGCCGGCGGTATCGCGGTCGGCATGGCCACCAATATTCCGCCCCACAATCTGGGCGAAGTGGTGGATGCCTGTATCGCGCTGATCGAGAACCCGGATCTTTCCATCGACCAGCTCATGGAAATCGTGCCGGGGCCGGACTTTCCGACAGGCGGCCTCATTCTCGGCCGGGCGGGCATCCGCAGCGCCTATCATCTGGGCCGCGGTTCCGTCGTCATGCGCGGCAAGGTGGAGATCGAGGAAGTCCGCAAGGACCGCATGGCGATCATCATCACCGAAATTCCCTATCAGGTGAATAAAGCCTCGATGATCGAAAAGATTGCCGAACTCGTCCGCGAAAAGCGGATCGAGGGGATTGGCGATCTGCGCGATGAGTCCGACCGGCAGGGCATGCGTGTCGTGATCGAGCTGCGCCGCGATGCGGTGCCCGACGTGGTGCTCAACCAGCTTTACCGTTTCTCGCCGCTGCAAACGAGCTTCGGCTGCAACACCGTGGCGCTCTATCATGGCCGCCCGGAAACGATGAACCTCAAGGAACTGCTCGAGGCTTTTGTCGAGTTCCGCCAGACGGTCGTGACGCGGCGCACCAAGTTCGAGTTGAACAAAGCGCGCGACAGGGCCCATGTGCTGGTCGGCCTTGCCGTTGCGGTGGCAAATATCGACGAGGTCATTCAGCTCATCCGCACGGCGCCAGATCCCGGCGCGGCGCGCGATGCCCTGATGAGCCGGGACTGGCCCGCCCATGACGTGGCGCCGCTGATCCGCCTGATCGATGACCCGCGGCACTTGATCAAGGAAGACGGCACGTTCCGCCTTTCCGAGACCCAGGCCCGCGCGATCCTCGATCTGCGCCTGCAGCGTCTGACGGCGCTCGGCCGGGACGAGGTGGGCGACGAGCTCAACGCGCTGGGCGAAAAGATTGCCAAATATCTGGCAATTCTGTCGAGCCGCGCCCGTGTGCTGGAAATCATCCGGGATGAGCTGACGAAAGTCCGCGAAGAATTCGCCACCCCGCGCCGTACCGAGATCACCGACGCCTCCAACGAAATGGAGGACGAGGATCTTATCCAGCGTGAGGATATGGTCGTTACCGTCAGCCATCTCGGCTACATCAAGCGCGTGCCGCTTTCCGCCTACCGGGCGCAGCGGCGCGGCGGCAAGGGCCGCTCGGGCATGTCGACGCGGGACGAGGATTTCGTCACCCGTCTTTTCGTCGCGAACACCCACACGCCCGTGCTGTTCTTCTCTTCGACCGGCATGGTCTACAAGATGAAGGTCTGGCGCCTGCCGCTGGCAACGCCGCAGGCGCGCGGCAAGGCGCTCGTCAATCTTCTGCCGCTGCAGCAGGGTGAGACGATCGCCACGATCATGCCGCTGCCCGAAGACGAGGATACCTGGCACGAGCTCGATGTGCTCTTTGCCACGCGCTCGGGCAATGTGCGCCGGAACAAGCTGTCGGACTTCGTGCAGATCAACCGCAATGGCAAGATCGCCATGAAGATCGAAGGCGATGACGGGATTGTCGCGGTGCGGATCGGTTCGGAAGACGATGATATCGTGCTGACCTCCGCCAATGGGCGCTGCATCCGCTTCCCCGTGACGGATGTGCGTGTCTTTTCCGGCCGCACCTCGACCGGCGTGCGCGGTATCCGTCTTGATGCTTCCGACACGGTCATCTCCATGGCCATTTTGCGGCATCTCGACGTCTCGCCTGCCGAAGCGCGCGCCTATCTCAAGCAGTCGAACGCCATGCGCCGGGCGGCCGGGGACGAAGACGTGCCGGAGGAAATCGCGGCGGATGAAGAGGGCGATGAAGCCGGAGAAGGCGACGTGGCGCTCAGCGCCGAGCGCTATGCGGAGATCGGTGCGGCGGAGCAGTTCCTCTTGACCGTCAGCGAAAACGGCTATGGCAAGCGCTCTTCCTCGCTTGAATACCGGACCTCGGGCCGCGGCGGCAAAGGCATCATCGCCATGGCCGTGACGAAACGGAACGGCCGTCTGGCCGCCTGTTTCCCCGTCGAGGATCATGATGAGATCATGCTGGTGAGCGACCGCGGGCAGCTTATCCGCTGCCCAGTCAACGATGTGCGCATTGCCGGACGCTCCACGCAGGGCGTCGTTATTTTCCGCACGAACAAAGACGAGCGCGTCGTCTCGGTGGAACATATCGATGAAAGCTCCGACGAAGACGAAGAACAAGAATAAACGAGGGTGCTTATGGAACGTGTGGGCTTCTATTCGGGATCGTTCGATCCGGTGACCTATGGCCATCTCGATGTGATCCGCCGTTCCTTCCGTCTGGTCGATCATGTGGTGGTCGGCATCGGCGTCAGCGCCACGAAAAAGGCACTGCTGAGCTTTGAAGACCGGGCCCGGCTGATCGAGGAGGAAACCGCCGAGATGGCCCGGGAGGCAGGCTGCCGCGTCAGCGTCACCTCCTTCAGCGGCCTCGTGGTGGAAGCCGCGCGCAAGGCCGATGCGAAGATCATTATCCGTGGACTTCGCGGCCCTGCCGATTATGAATATGAAGCGCAGATGGTCGGCATGAACGGCATTTTGGCACCGGATGTCGAAACCGTGTTTTTGACGGCAGCGCCCGGATTGCAGATCATCTCTTCGACGCTTGTCCGGCAGATTGCCGCGATGGGCGGGGATCTGGAAAAATTCGTACCTGCACGGGTGGCCGCCGCGCTGCACAAGCGGTTCGAGGAAGACGACGACTGAGTTAAGAGAACCGGGGCGCTGGGGCGTACCGTAAGTGAGGTTGCACATATGCGATTGAAAGCATTTTTTCTCGCCCTGGCGGGCATGGCGATTCTCAGCCTTCCGGCACAGGCCCGGGACCTTGAGAACACGCTTTATCTCGATCTGAAAGACGGCCGGGTCGTGATCGAGCTTCTGCCCGATGCGGCGCCGAAACATGTCGAGCGCATCAAGAAGCTGACGCGTGAAGGGTTTTACGACGGCATTATCTTTCACCGCGTGATCGAAGGCTTCATGGCGCAGACGGGCGATCCGACGGGCACCGGCATGGGCGGGTCGGACTATCCGGACCTGCGCGCCGAATTCTCCCGCATTCCCTTCGAGCGCGGCACGCTCGGCATGGCCCGCTCGCAGCATCCCGATAGCGCCAATAGCCAGTTCTTCATCTGCTTCGACAGCGCCTCTTTCCTGAACGGTCAGTACACGGTTTGGGGCCAGGTCGTGGAAGGCATGGAGCATGTCGACAAGATCGCGCGCGGCGAGCCGCCTGCAAATCCCGATAAAATCGTACGGATGGTCGTCGCAGCGGATGTCGCCGACGCGGCCAATTATTAAACTCTGAGGATTGAATGACCGATATCAAAGACCCTGAAAACACGCTCTTTCTCGATCTCGATTGGGGCCGTGTCACCATCGGCTTGCGGCCGGACCTGGCGCCGAACCACGTCGCCCGCATCAAGGAACTGGCCCGTGACGGCTTTTATGACGGGATCGTTTTTCACCGCGTGATCGATGGGTTTATGGCCCAAACGGGCGATCCGACGGGTACGGGCACCGGCGGTTCCGGCAAGAAGCTGGCCGCCGAATTCAGCAGCGAGCCGCATCTGCGCGGCGTCTGCTCCATGGCCCGCGCCATGGACCCGAATTCCGCCGATAGCCAGTTCTTCATCTGCTTCGACGATGCCACCTTCCTCGACGGGCAATATACGGTCTGGGGCAAGGTGATCGACGGCATGGAACATGTGGACCGCATCAAGCGCGGCGAACCGGTGCCGGATCCGGACAAGATCGTCTCGATGAAAGTTGCCGCGGACGCCTAATCGGCGCTAAGAGATTTCGGAAGCTGAGGAAGCGGGCCCCGGCCCGCTTTTTCATTGTGTCCCGCTTTTTTTAAACAGAGACAATAGAGAACTGCCTCATGCGGGTGGACATTTTCGATTTCGAATTACCCGAAGAGCGCATCGCGCTGCGCCCGGCGCGCCCGCGCGATGCGGCGCGGATGCTGGTGGTCGGCCCGGATAAAGGCCGGCTGGAAGATGCCGGCGTGCGCGATCTTCCTCAAATTTTAAAGCCGGGCGACGTCTTGGTCTTCAACGACACGAAAGTCATTCCCGCCCGCCTGCGCGGTACCCGCAAACGCGAAGAAGCAGAAGCGCAGGTCGAGATCATGCTGCATCTGCGCCTTGGGCCGGACCGCTGGAAAGCCTTTGCCCGGCCTGCCAAACGGCTGAGGCCCGGCGACCGTGTGGATTTCACGGCGGGGTTTCATGCCCTTACCGAAAGCCGGGACGGGGCGGAAACCGTACTGCAATTTTCCGCCTCCGGTCCCGCACTCGATGCGGCGATTGCCGCGGCAGGCGAACTTCCCTTGCCGCCTTACATTGCCTCGAAGCGCAAGACGGATGAGGAGGACAAGGAGGATTACCAGACTCTCTTTGCCGACCGGCCGGGCGCCGTCGCCGCGCCAACGGCGGGGCTGCACTTCACCCCAGCGCTGCTCGACGCGCTCGCGGGGCGCGGCGTGGAGAGCGCCCGCGTCACCTTGCATGTCGGCGCAGGCACGTTCCTGCCGGTGACGGCGGAGGATACGGACGCTCATAAAATGCATGCCGAATGGGGCGAGGTCAGCGCTGAGACCGCCGCCAAGCTCAATGAGGCGCGTGCGAGAGGCGGACGCATCGTTTCGGTCGGCACGACCTCCTTGCGGCTGCTGGAATCGGCGGCAAGTGAAGATGGCCACCTTGCCGCCTGGTCCGGCGAGACGGATATCTTCATTACGCCCGGCTACCGTTTCAAAGCCGTGGATATTCTCATGACGAATTTCCACCTTCCCAAATCGACGCTTTTCATGCTCGTTTCCGCCTTCCGGGAAACGGAAGAAATGAAAGCGGCCTATGCCCATGCCATCGGCGCGCAGTACCGTTTCTATTCTTATGGGGATGCCTGCTTGCTGATGCCGAAAGAACAAGACGATGAGTGAGTTCCGTTTCGACCTTCGCGCCACAGACGGTAAGGCGCGCCTTGGCGCCGTGCATACGTCGCGCGGGGTCATCCGCACGCCCGCCTTCATGCCGGTGGGGACGGCGGCAACCGTCAAAGCGCTTTATACGGAGCAAGTGCGCGGCACCGGTGCGGATATTCTGCTCGGCAACACCTATCATCTGATGCTGCGCCCTGGCGCGGAGCGCGTCGCCTCGCTCGGCGGGCTTCATAAGTTCATGAATTGGGATGGGCCGATCCTGACCGATAGCGGGGGCTTTCAGGTCATGTCGCTCGCCAAGCTGCGCAAGATGTCGGAGGAGGGGGTGACTTTTCAATCGCACCTCGACGGCTCGCGCCATATGCTCTCGCCCGAACGCAGCATCGATATTCAGTGCCTTCTGGGCTCGGATATTCAAATGGTGCTGGATGAATGCACGCCCTTTCCGGCCACCGAAAAACAGGCGGCGGAGTCCATGCAGCTTTCCCAACGCTGGGCCGTGCGCTCCAAAGAGGCCTTCGAGGCCCATCCGCGCCGCCATGAAGGTCAGGCGCTTTTCGGCATTGTGCAGGGCAGCACCTATCCGGACCTGCGTGCCGAAAGCGCGGCAGGGCTCATCGAGACGGGCTTTCACGGCTATGCCATTGGCGGGCTCGCCGTGGGGGAGGGGCAGAAGGAAATGCTGCGGGTGCTCGATTATACCGCGCCGCTGCTGCCGCAAGACCGGCCGCGCTATCTGATGGGGGTAGGCACGCCGGACGATCTCGTCGAAGCCGTCTCGCGCGGGGTCGATATGTTCGACTGCGTCATGCCTACTCGCTCAGGGCGTCACGGCCAGGCCTTTACGCGCCGCGGCAAGGTTAATCTGAAGAATGCCCGCCATGCCGACGATCCCCGGCCGCTCGATGAGAGCCTCGACTGCCCGGCGGCGCGGGATTACTCGCGCGCCTATCTGCATCACCTGATCAAAAACGGTGAAATTCTCGGCATGATGCTGCTCACCTGGAACAATGTCGCCTATTACCAGCGCCTAATGGCGGATATGCGCGCGGCCATCGAGGCAGGGGATTTCGCGGGCTTTTACAAGCGTTTTAAGGAGGAGCAAGCGGAAGGCGATATTTCGCCGCTCTAACAGGGTGCGGCCCCGGCGGCCAGCCAGCGGCAGATGCGGCATTTTGGGCGGGAAAAGGCCATTATTCGGGTTGACCAGCGCCGCCGCCCCGCTTAGGTTCCGCCCCGTTGCACCGCCATGGCGGAATCACCTCGCAGCGGTGCAAGACCAGATGGAAAGCAGCCTTGTTTTCCCCCCAAATTTTAGGGCCCGTAGCTCAGCTGGTAGAGCAACTGACTTTTAATCAGTAGGTCACAGGTTCGAACCCTGTCGGGCTCACCATTTCCCCGTCATCTTCAAAAACTCGGGATAGATGTTCAGCCGGGCAGATCGACCGGGCGGTAATCTTCTGCTTGCTCGTCATAGGCCAGCAGAATGCCGTTGCCGATATCGAAGAACCAGGCATGAAGCCGCAAGCGGCCTTCCTTCAGCGCCGCTTCGACGAAGGGGAAGGTTTTCAGACGGTCGATGGACGCCAGGACGGATTCCCGCTCGAGCCGGTCACGCTGTTTCTCCGGTGTTTCATGGGCATATTGGCGGCGGATGAAAAGCGCAAGCTCGGTTGCGATGTTCATCCATTGCCCGACAAAGCCCCGCTTATGGCCTTTGGGCGCGTTCTCATAAAGCGCATTGATGCCGCCGCAGCGCGCATGGCCCATCACGATGATGTCCTTGATATGCAAACCTTCGACAGCGAATTCCAGCGCCGCGCTGGTCCCGTGATAGGCCCCGTCGGTTTCATATGGCGGCACGAGATTGGCGACATTTCGGATCACGAAAAGCTCGCCCGGATTGACGTCAAGGATCATGGAGGGATCGGCGCGGCTGTCGCAGCAGCAAACGATGGCGGCTTTCGGAGACTGGGCGCTTGCCAGGCTCTCAAAGCGCTCCTGGTTCTGCGCGTAAGTCCCTTCCCGGAAGCGCTTATAGCCAGCCAGAAGATGTGCCATCTCTGCCGAATTGTCCGCCATCTGTGACCTCAACAACCTGTGTGCCGCTTTTCTTAAGGCCCGGCTTTACTGCGATGAGGGGTCGAGGGCAAGCACTTGGCACCAGGCGCCTTGTTTTTTAAGGGAGGCGCACAGGCTTTCCGCAGCGGCGTGCGTGGAAAGAGGCCCAGCCAGCAGGCGCTGATACGTGCCGTCTTTGCCCGCGTCGAATCTGCGGATAATAGGCCGGTAGGAGGCAAGGGCGCTCTTGTAGCTTTGCTGGAGCATGTGCCAGCCTTCCATTGCTGCCGTCTTGCCTCTGTATGAGGCCAGGTGAATGCCAAAGCCGGCGGCAGAAGATGATTTCCCGGCCATCTTCGTTTCGTCGCGCACCGGGTCCATACGGGCCACTGCAGCGGGTTTTGCCGAAGATTGAGCCGCCTCGCCGCCCGGCGCGACGAGGGAGGCCGTGGCGGGCCCGAAGGCGTTTTCAATACGGCCCAGGCGCCGGTCGAGGCTGTTTTCGGAAAAGACCAGTTTTTCCATGGCCGGGCGCACCACCGAATAATCGATCCGCAGTTCCGCCAGATCCTGCTCCAGCCGGTTGACCCGCTCCTCAAGCGTTTCCTTTTCGGTACCCAGCCGCTGATAACCGGCAATGGGCTTGCTAGCTGGCGGGGCACCGGTGACGGCCTCCTGTCCGGCGCAGGCGCCAAGACTGAGCGCTCCTCCAAGCAGGCTCAGAAAAAGCCAGCGCCGATCGTTTTTTATGACCATGCCGCATCTCGCCGATATGCGCTCAAAGAGCCGGTTAACGACTGTTATGCGAGTCGCTATAGGCGGTCAATTGACGCACACGGGAAGGCCGGTTCAGAACTGATTAACCATTACGCATTTTGCCCAAGGCTTGAGCGGCTCCGGCGGCTGGTACAGGAAATTGCCTTGCCAATGCCTGGAAAACGGACGCTGCGGCCCGGCAGGCTTTTTGCGTAAGGGCGGGCATAAATAAAGGGAGACCCTTCATGACACTCGATGCCTTGCCTTTTGACGCCTGGCCGCTGGGCGCGCAAGCCGGGATTTACGGATTTGCCGGCGGCTTGTTGGTGCTTCTTTTGGCGCATTTGGCCGTGACCTCGCGCCGCCTTGCCAAGGAGGCCCGCCAATCGGCGCTCTCGCCGCGCAGCGTGCCTTCCATCTTCGCCGCCCCAAATTTGCCCGGAACCCGGCTTAAAGACACTGCTAGCCTTGAGGGACGTTACTCGGCATTGACGAGAATGAACCGCCCGCTGCGTAAAACCGGCGCCCGCGGCGAGGAAAAGCGGCGCCAACAATCCGTTCCGCGCTACCATCCGGTTCCTTCCTACCGGACGTAGCAGGGGCGGCCGGGCAGCGCACAGCATGAATCCGGTCCGATCCTCAGAATTCGCACTTGCATTCGTCTTGCCGGACTATTAAATCACAGTCGCCCACGGGGTAACTGAATTTAATACATTCTTTTTTTGTAAAAAAGTGGAATTGCGGGAGCACATTGATGGATCGGCTGGATCAGCTGGAAAGCCAAAGCATCTACATTTTCCGTGAAGCGTTTAACCGCATCGAGAATATCGCGATGCTGTGGTCGCTGGGGAAAGACTCCAACGTCATGATCTGGCTGGCGCGCAAGGCGTTTTTCGGCCATGTGCCGTTTCCCGTCATGCATGTGGATACCGGCAAGAAGTTTCCGGAAATGTATGCCTTCCGCGACCGCTATGCGGATGAGTGGGGATTGAAATTCCTGCGCGAAGAGTGCCCGCCGCTGGACGAAATGGATGAGAGCCTGCCGCCGGCTGCCCGCTCCGCAGCCCGCAAGACCGCCGGCCTTAAAAAGGCGATCGAGAAATATCAGTTCAACGCATTGTTCGCGGGCATTCGGCGCGATGAAGAGGCCACGCGCGCGAAGGAGCGCGTCTTCTCGCCGCGCGGCCAGGGCGGGCAGTGGGATTTCCGCGATCAGCCGCCGGAATTCTGGGATCAGTACAAAACCGATTTCCCGCCCGGCACGCACATCCGCGTGCATCCTCTCTTGCATTGGACGGAAGTGGACATCTGGGCTTACACGTTGCGTGAACAGATTCCCACGATCGAACTTTACTTTGCCAAAGACGGCAAACGCTACCGGTCGCTGGGCGACAAGGACATCACGTTCCCGGTCGACAGCAATGCGACGACGATTCCCGAGATTATCGAGGAATTGCGCACGACGAAGATTTCCGAACGGTCCGGCCGCGCCATGGACCATGAAAGCGAAGACGCCTTTGAACGTCTTCGGGCCGACGGCTATCTATAAGGAACCGGGAAAATGGGTGAGACAAACGTGAAACTGGCTTCTATCAACCCGGATGCGCAAAAAGCCCGGGACCTTCTCAGAATCGTCATCGTCGGTCACGTCGACCACGGCAAGTCGACGCTGGTCGGCCGGCTTTTCCATGACACGGGCTCGCTGCCCGATGGTAAATATGAATCCATCAAAGCGATGTGCGAACGCCGCGGCGTGCCGTTCGAATATGCCTTCCTCATGGACGCGCTGCAGGCTGAGCGCGACCAGGGCATTACCATCGACACGAGCCAGATCTGGTTCAAGACGGAAGCGCGCGATTACACGATCATCGATGCGCCGGGCCACAAAGAATTCCTGAAGAACATGATCACGGGCGCGGCGCAGTCCGATGCGGCGCTGCTGATCATCGACGCGGCAGAAGGTGTGCGCGAGCAATCCCGCCGCCATGGCTATCTGCTTCATCTGATGGGTGTGCGCCAGGTCGCCGTTGCCGTTAACAAGATGGACCTTGTGGGCTATGAACAGGAACAGTTCGATCTGATCGAGGAAGAATACCGCGACTACCTGCGCTCGATCGGTGTGGAGCCGACTTTCGTCATTCCCGTTTCCGCGCGTGAAGGCGACAATATCGCCAATGGCTCGAAAAGCATGCCTTGGTACAAGGGGCCGACGGTCGTCAAAGCTCTGGACAGTTTTTTGCCGAATGCCCCGCTGGTGGATCAGGCTTTGCGGTTTCCGGTGCAGGACGTTTACAAATTCGACCAGCGCCGGATCATCGCCGGGCGCATCGAGTCCGGCAGGCTGAAAGTCGGCGACACGCTGATGTTCTCGCCGTCGAACAAAACCGCCAAAGTACAAACCATCGAAAGCTGGTCGGCCCGCGAAGATTTCACGCCCCCGTCGGAAGCCGCGGCGGGTCAGTCCGTTGGCATCACACTCGATGAGCAGATTTTCGTCGAGCGCGGCGAACTCATCAGCCATGTTGAAGAAGCGCCGATCGAAACGGAAGTCTTCAAGGCGCGCCTGTTCTGGCTGGGGCATGAACCTTTGACCGCCGGCAAGAGCTACAAACTCAAGCTGGGAACCTTCGACACTCCCGTTACGGTGCAGAAAGTCGACCGCATCATCGATACGAGCGATCTTTCCAATTCCGAGTCCGAACAGGTCGAACGCAATCAGGTGGCGGAAGTAACCATCCGCTCACGCCGTATGCTCGCCCTGGACGAGTTCACTAGCAATGGCCGCACGGGCCGTTTCGTGCTTGTCGATAAATACGATATTGCCGGCGGCGGCATCATTTCCATGGAAGGATATGCCGACCAGCGCGCCATGATCATGGCGACCAAGTCGACCAACATCACGCGCGTCGAACATGGTGTTTCGATCGAAGAACGGGCGCGGCGCAATGGCCATAAAGGCGGCGTTCTTTGGTTTACCGGCCTTTCGGGCGCAGGCAAATCGACACTTGCTGTCGCGCTTGAAAAACTGCTCTTCGAGAAAGGCTACAACTCCTATGTGCTCGACGGCGACAATGTGCGCCACGGGCTGAACGCCAATCTCGGATTCTCTCCGGAAGACCGGGCGGAAAACATCCGCCGTGTGGGCGAAACCGCGGCGCTTTTCCAGCGGGCCGGGATGCTGGCCATTACCTCCTTCATCTCTCCCTATCGCTCGGACCGGGACCGGGCGCGGGCCGCAGCCGGCGACGGCTTCCATGAGATCTATGTCAAAGCGGATGTGGAAACCTGTAAGCAACGCGACCCTAAAGGGCTCTACAAGAAAGCCATTGCCGGGGAGATCAAAGAGTTTACCGGCATTTCGGCGCCTTATGAGGAACCGGATTCACCGAATCTGGTCATCGATACGGCCGAAACGCCGCTCGAAGAATGCTTGGAAACCCTGGTTAATTATGTGGAGAGAAATTTTCGCGTATAAGTTGGCGTAACGTGTCACGCTAACCTGGGGAAGTACATGGCTGTTCTTGTCACCGGCGGCGCCGGTTATATCGGCAGTCACATGGTTCTTGCTCTTGTGGATGCCGGTGAGGAAGTGGTCGTTCTCGACAATCTTTCCACCGGCTTTCGCTGGGCTGTCCACCCGAGGGCGCATTTTTATCAGGGCGATGTCGGCGATACTGGCCTTGTCGGCAATCTAATCCGGCAATACGGAATCGATTCTGTGGTGCATTTTGCCGGTTCGATCATCGTGCCGGAATCCGTCGAGAACCCGCTTAAATATTATCTGAACAACACCGCCAAATCGCGCGACCTGATCGAGGCTTGCGTGCAAAGCAGCGTGAAACATTTCATCTTCTCCTCGACCGCTGCCGTTTACGGCATGCCCGAGACGTCGCCGGTCACGGAGGACATGGACCTTAAACCCATTTCTCCTTACGGCACGTCCAAATTGATGACGGAATGGATGCTGCGCGATACGGCCGCAGCCCATGATCTGCTTTATGTGGCGCTTCGCTATTTCAATGTGGCCGGCGCCGACCCTGGGGGCCGCTCGGGCCAGTCCACGCGCAACGCAAC
Organism: Tepidicaulis marinus; assembly: GCF_000739695.1. GTDB lineage: Bacteria > Pseudomonadota > Alphaproteobacteria > Parvibaculales > Parvibaculaceae > Tepidicaulis > Tepidicaulis marinus. The sequence goes on along the minus strand of NZ_BBIO01000002.1, from coordinate 49,325 downwards.
CCATCTCATCAAGATTGCTTGCCAGACGGCCCTTGGCCAGCGAGAGCAAATGGGCATTTTCGGCACGGATTACAACACGCCGGACGGAACGGGCGTCAGGGACTATATCCATGTCACGGACCTGATCGCCGCCCATATGGCCGCACTTCAATATTTGCGTGGCGGGGGCGCCTCGCTCGCAGCCAATTGCGGCTATGGGCACGGGTTTTCGGTCCGCGAGGTCATCGACACGGTTGAAGAGGTCTCCGGACGGCCGGTTAACGCGGTTGAAGAACCCCGCCGCGCGGGCGACCCGGCAGCGCTCGTTGCCAATTCGGACATGCTCAAGCAGCACCTGCGCTGGACCCCCCGTTTTGACGATCTTAAGCAGATTGTCCGTCATGCCCTGGCCTGGGAAGAAGCGCTTCCCGAGAAAACCCGCTAACCTTGTCTTATTTGTGATCCAACGCCTTATTCTAGCTCTGGGCTTGACCACGTGCTAAAGAGGGTCAAACGCTGCGCAAAAGGATGATGGATACCGCCCATGGTGATCTCCCACCGGTTCAGAAACGCCGTTATTCTCGCCATAGATATTTTTCTGGCGGCCCTCTCGGTCCCGATCTCGCTTGCCCTGCGTCTCGGGGTGGACGGGGTCCAGCAGCGTTTCGATCTGACAGTGCTTGCCACCGGTATTTTTATCGGCATCGCGGCGGTCTCGGTTTTCTTCTCACGCCATGGGCGAATTGCCTGGCGCTGGGTTTCGGTCGACGACGCAATCCTGCTGGCGCGCACCGCCGTGTTCATCAATCTGGTTTTTCTGGCGGTTTTGTTTCTAACCACCCGTCTGGATGGTTTCCCGAGATCCTTCATCGGCATTAATATTCTCTGCCTGAGCGGCCTTTTCATTGGCAGCCGGCTTGTCTTCCGCCTTTGGCATGAACGCCAACCCGGGTTTGCGAAAGGCGCTCCGAAAGGGCAGCGGTTGAATGTCCTTCTTGTAGGGGTAACGGACGAAGCGGAAGCCTTTATCCGGAAAATGTCCCGCAGCAGCAATGCCCCTTACCATGTCTCCGGTCTGATCAATGCGGACAAGGAAAGACCCGTCGGCAGCCGCATAAGGGGCGTGAAGGTTCTGGGCGGATCAGAAGAGATCGCAAAGATCGTCAGGCGCCTGCGTAGCCAGGGCGAGCATATCGGCCATCTCATCCTTTCCGACCCGGCATTGAAGGGCGAGCCCGTCAAAAAGCTGTTGGAGCTGACCGAGGAAGAAGGGATCCGCCTCTCGCGCCTGCCGGAAATGTCGCAATTGCAGCTTGCCGACAGCAACCGCATTGCGGTTCAGCCGATCAACGTAGAAGACCTGCTCAGCCGCCCACAGGCCCGGCTCGACCGGAAAGCGATGGCAGCACTTCTCACCAGCAAACGCGTGCTTGTGACAGGGGCGGGCGGCAGCATCGGTTCCGAACTTGTCCGCCAGATTGCCGCTTTCACGCCGTCGCAGCTAACGCTTGTCGATGCCAGCGAATTCAATCTTTTCGAAATAGACGGCGAAATGGCGCGGACATTTCCCGGTATCGAGCGCAATGCGCGATTGGTGAATGTGCGCGACCGCCAAGCGCTCTTCGATATGTTCGAACGGGAAAAGCCGGAAATCGTTTTCCATGCGGCCGCGCTCAAGCACGTGCCGCTTTTGGAATCGCAGCCGGCTGAAGCGGTGCTCACGAATGTCATGGGCACGCGCAATGTCGCCGATGCCTGCATCGCCCATCATATCCAGATGATGGTGATGGTCTCCACGGACAAGGCCGTTCAGCCCGTCAGCGTCATGGGCGCCTCGAAGCGCATCGCGGAAACCTATTGCCAGACGCAGGACATTCGCGGGCGCGAACAGGGCGGTACGCGCTTCGTGACGGTGCGCTTCGGCAATGTGCTGGGCTCGGCAGGTTCCGTTGTGCCGCTTTTCCAGAGGCAGTTGGAACAGGGCGGCCCCCTCACGGTCACGGACCCGCGTATGACGCGCTATTTCATGACCATCCGGGAGGCGGTCGAACTGGTGCTTCAGGCTTCCACCATGCGCGATACGGCCCTGGAGGAGGGGGGAGGCATTGTCGTTCTGGATATGGGCGAGCCTGTCAATATTCTGGATATGGCCCGGCAAATGATCCGTCTGGCCGGCCTTCAACCCGGCAAGGACGTGGAAATCACCTTTACGGGCTTGCGCCCCGGCGAACGGCTCTATGAAATCCTTTTCCAGCATCAAGAGGCGCTGATCAACAGCTCGCACGAGGCCATCATGCTAGCCCGCCCGCGGGTGCCCGACGAGGCATTTGTGGGGAAAATGCTCGATTCGCTCATCGAAGCGGCCAGCGCGTCCGACCATGAGCGCACCCGGGAGCTTCTCGAGCGAATTCTGCCCGATTTTGCGACCCGCGCGGACCGGCTGGAAGACCAGGAAGCCTCATCCGCTTTTCCCATGCGCGAGGATCCTTCTGCCTGAACCGGAAAATCCGTTTAGGTTAAGGGCGGGGACAACTGTTAAAACCTGAAATATTATTTTATTTCTTACATATCCCTGATCTGTGACAGGTTGAGCTGCCGGTTACGGGGGATTCGGCACTCATTTCTTTAGCGATCAAAATATATGTCAGTGATCAATTCAGCCATTATCGTTCTTGCGGCAGGCAAGGGCACGCGGATGAAATCGGCACGCCCGAAAGTTCTTCATGAACTGGGCGGCAAGGCCATGCTTGGCCATGTGCTGGCTTCGGCAGCAGCCTGTGCGGGCGATAAAACCGTTGCTGTGCTCGCGCCCGGCATGGACGATGTTGCCGAATATGCGCTTTCGCATGGAGCAACCCATGTTGCTTATCAAAAAGAACAGAACGGCACGGGCGATGCGGTGAAAGCGGCCGAAGAGCTGCTGTCCGGTCTCGACGGCGTGGCGATTGTCGTTTTCGGCGACACCCCGCTTGTCACACCCGAGACGTTAATCCGTATGAAGCAGGCTTGCGCGGCGGGGAACGATGTCGTCGTTCTCGGGTTTCAGGCGGAAGACCCTGCGCCCTATGGCCGTTTGGTGCTGAACGGTGAAGGCGCGCTCGTCAAGATCGTCGAAGCGAAGGACGCAAGCCCCGAAGAAGCCGCCATCGATTTGTGCAACGGCGGCGCCATGGCAGTGCGCACGCCGCTGCTTTTCGAGCTTCTGAACGATCTCAAGCCCGATAACGCGCAAGGCGAATATTACCTGACCGATATTGCCGCAGAGGCCCGGGCACGCGGACTGTCCATGTCCGTCATCGAATGCCCGGAAGAAGAAATTCTCGGCATTAACAGCCGGCTCGATCTTGCCGTGGCGGAAGAAATCTTTCAGGACCGGATGCGCGAACAGGCCCTGCTCAATGGAGCGACGCTGCTCGATCCGTCTACGGTCTATTTCAGTCACGACACGCAGCTCGGGCGCGATGTGCTTATCGGGCAGAATGTCGTTTTCGGGCCGGGTGTGAAGGTTGATGACGGGGCGGAAGTGAAGCCTTTCAGCCATCTTGAAGGTGTGCATGTCGGCGCCGGCGCCCAGATCGGCCCCTTTGCCCGGCTGCGTCCCGGCACCGATGTCGGCAAGAAAGCCAAGATCGGAAATTTCGTCGAAACGAAAAAGGCCAAGGTCGAGGACGGCGCGAAGATCAGCCATCTCTCTTATATCGGAGATGCGCGTGTCGGCGTGGACGCCAATATCGGCGCGGGCACCATCACCTGCAATTACGATGGCTATGACAAGCATTTCACCGATATCGGCGACGGGGCGTTCGTCGGCTCCAATAGCTCGCTTGTCGCGCCGGTTTCCATCGGGGCTGGCGCCTATGTGGGCTCGGGCAGCGTGGTAACGAAAAATGTCGAGCCGGACGCGCTCGCCGTTGCCCGCGGCAAGCAGTTCGAGAAGAAAGGATGGGCGGCGAGTTTCCGCGCTTCCAAAGAAAAGTCGAAATCTTCTTAAGACCCAAACGATCCGGGGAATAATATGTGCGGCATTGTCGGCGTTCTTGGCACTCAGCCTGCGGCTCCAGTCATTCTGGACGCGCTAAAGCGGCTTGAATATCGAGGTTATGATTCCGCCGGGATCGCCACGCTAGTCAATGGCGGCATCGACCGGCGCCGCGCCGTCGGCAAGCTCACCGCGCTCGATGCCGTGCTCCAGGCAAACCCGCTTGGGGGTACGGCCGGCATTGGCCACACGCGCTGGGCGACGCATGGGCCTGCCTCGGAAAACAATGCCCACCCGCACGTCACCGACAAGGTGGCGTTGGTTCACAACGGCATTATCGAAAATTTCCGCGAGCTGCGCGCCGAACTCGAGGCGGATGGCGTCACCTTTACCAGCGAAACGGATACGGAGATTGTCGCTCATCTCATCACTCAGGCTATGAAGGCAGGGGCCAGCGCCGTGGATGCCGCCTCGCAAACGCTGAGCCGTCTTGAAGGCGCGTTTGCGCTCTGCATCCTGTTTCATGGTGAAGAAGATTTGATGATCGGCGCGCGCAAAGGCAGCCCGCTCGCCATCGGTTATGGAAATGGCGAGATGTATTTGGGTTCGGATGCTTTCGCGCTGGCGCCCATGACGAACCGCGTTGCTTTTCTGGAAGAGGGCGATTGGACCGTGGTCCAGCGCGGCGGCGTAACGATTTACGACGCGCAGGGCAAAGAAGTCGAACGGCCGGTGAAGATTACCGATGCGAGCGCGGCGCTTGTCGGTAAGGGCAACCACCGGCATTTCATGGCGAAGGAAATCTTCGAACAGCCAGAAGTGATTGGTCATACGCTGACCGAATATATCGACACGATGGATAACCGCCTGGCGCTGCCTTCCCTGCCTGTGGATTTTTCAACCCTAAGCAGAGTCACAATCGTTGCCTGCGGCACCGCATCTTATGCGGGCCATGTCGCCAAGTATTGGTTCGAGCAGCTTGCCCGCCTGCCCGTGGAAATCGATATCGCTTCTGAGTTCCGCTACCGTGAAGCGCCCATGCCGGCAAACGGCCTTGCCGTCTTCGTTTCCCAGTCAGGCGAAACGGCGGACACGCTCGCCGCACTGCGCTATTGCCGGGAGCAGGGGCAGAAGATCCTTTCCATCGTCAATGTGACGGAAAGCTCCATCGCCCGGGAATCCGATGCCATCGTTCCGACCTATGCCGGACCGGAAATCGGCGTTGCCTCCACCAAAGCCTTCACCTGCCAGCTTACTGTGCTGGCGCTTCTGGCACTGGAAGCGGCCAAAGCGCGCGGCCATCTTAATAAAGCGGAAGAGCGTCTTTCCGTGCGCCGGCTCATGGAAGTGCCGCGTCTCATGTCGGACGTGCTGGCCCATGACGATCTCATTCAGGCGATTGCGCATAATCTTTCCAAGGCGCGCGACGTGCTCTATCTCGGGCGCGGGCCGATGTATCCCATGGCCTTGGAAGGCGCGCTGAAGCTCAAGGAAATTTCATACATTCACGCGGAAGGCTATGCGGCGGGCGAACTCAAACACGGCCCCGTGGCGCTGGTAGATGAAAACGTGCCCGTCGTCGTCATCGCGCCCAGCACCGTTCTCTTTGACAAGACGGTCTCCAATATGCAAGTCGTCATGGCCCGGGGGGGCCGGGTCATCCTGATCTCCGACAAGAAAGGGATCGGCGCGGCGGGCAAGGATGCGGTTGCCGTGATCGAAGTTCCCGAATGCGACAGGCTGACGGCACCGCTGATCTATTCCCTGCCGGTGCAATTGCTGGCCTATCACACCGCCCTTGCCAAAGGCACGGATGTGGACCAGCCGCGCAACCTCGCCAAATCCGTAACGGTGGAATGAGCCGAATCAACGCCGCCTATTTTCCGGCAAAACCGCGCCTCATCCTTAAGCGAGACCTGAAAACTTTAATTAATTGGCGGATTTCCGCTAAATCTCGCGGCAATCTGCTTGCGGTAGCGTCTTCGTGCTATTTATTTTGCGGGGAAGGCTCGAGGACCAAGATGCGGCGCTCGTTTTTCAAGCTGAACATGATTTTTGCTATCGCACTGACGCTGGTTATGGCGCCGGCGGGTAGCGGCGCGCGTGCAGACGAAACCGGCCTTTCCGGCGGCACCAGCGAAACGGGGGGCGGGGCGATTGCCGCGCTGAATGCCGGCACCGCCGCACTGCAATCGGGCAATGCACGCGCTGCACTCGACTATCTCGATAAAGCCCTGCAATCGGGCGGCCTTTCGGCGCAAGGCGAGGCGATGGCCTATCACCATCGCGGCATCGCCAATCTGCAGCTCGGTCAGCCGGGTCACGCGGTTGCCGATTACACCAATGCCATTTGGCGCGACGCGCTGCCCGCTGATATTCTGCCGCGCGCTTATTACAACCGCGCTGCCGCCTATTCGCGCACGGGCGATGCCGCCCGCGCGGAGAAAGATTATTCCAAAGCGCTGGAGCTGAACCCCGATTACGCGGTCGCCTATCACAACCGCGCCAATATCCGCCGCCAGCAGGGCCGCTACGGCGAAGCGATTGCCGATTACAACGCCGCGATCGATGCCAATATGGGTAAGCGCGCGGCGCTTTCCTTTTTCGGGCGCGGCATGGCGAAAGATGCAAATGGCGATAAGCTGGGCGCAGTCGAGGATATTGAGAAGGCCGTAGCCCTCGATCCATCCTTTACATTGGCCCGGGAAACGCTGAGCGCCATGGCGCCGCAACTGACGCCCGAGAAGCTTGCCGAAAACAAACCCGTCGCGCCGCTGCCCGTGCTTCCTGCACAAAAGCAAAAGCCGCTGGAAGTGAAAAGCCTCTCGCCCATCGGTGCTTCGGCTGCGCTGAGCGAACCGAAGCAAGAGCCAGGTGCCAAAGAGCCTGCCCGCACGGCAGCTATTACGCCTCCTGCCGCTGCGCCTGTGCCGCGCAGCCCCTCGCTGGCGCTTGAAGAAATCCGCGCCCCGCAAGTGCAGGTGGCGCGGCTTGAAACGGCGCTGCCGAAGAACGCGCCTGAAAAAGTAAAACCTGAAAAAACCCAGGAAGTCGCCTCGCCGCTGGCCGCGCCGTCGCGCGCGCCGATCGAGGAAAGTGCGCCTCAAGCTGCCACTGCGGCACAGGACCCGTGGTCCGCCACCAATGCAAGGGACGTGAAACTTGCAAGCCTGAGCGGCTGGAAGGCAACCGTCATCCGCTATGCCGCAGCCGCCAATGGCGTGCCGCAGGGGCAGATCAGCCTCAAGAAGCCGGCTGTGCCCGCCGACCGCTCGCTGACCGGCAGCCTGCCTCCCGCCTCCCGCCCGGCAACCGCGGCGTTACAAACCCAGGCCGATGCGCTGCGCTATGCCCAGGCAAGTGCCGAAGAGCCCGTGCAGAACGATGCTGGCGCGCTTCCAACCTACCGGGTGCAGATCGGCTCGTTCCGCTCGCCGAGCGATGCCAGCGCCTCCTGGACGAAGGCAACCGCCAAGCACCCCGCGCTTTTGAAAGACATGCAGCCTTATATCGTGGAGGCGGATCTCGGCGAGAAAGGCCTTTATTACCGCTTGCAGATCGGCGCCTTTAGCGGCTTTTCAAAGGCTGAGGGACTTTGCCGGTCGCTGAAAGCGGAAGGCACGGACTGTTTCGTCAAACGGGCCTCCGCCGCATCCCAATAACGCCTAAATATCGCTCTGAGGCGCTGCCGACGGGCGGGTGAAAATGAAAACCAGCACGCAGGCCAGAACCGCCAGCGTGCCGCCAACGGCAAGGGCGGGCAGGGTGGAAAAGAACACCATCCAGCTTGCCGAAAGACTGATCATTACCAGCGCGGTTATTTTACCGCGCAAGGGAATGGCGCCGTAAAGCTCCCAGTCGCGGATATAAGAGCCAAGGCGCGGATGATCCAAAAGCCACCCGTGGAGCCGGGGCGAGCCCTTGGCAAAGGCCCAGGCGGCGATCAGCAAAAAGACCGTGGTCGGCATGACGGGCAGCACCGCGCCGACAATGCCAAGACCGACGCAAATCCAGCCGAACACGATCAAAAAGATGTTGCGGTAAGCCATATCGATCCGCTGCCGTTAGAGGGCTCGAAGCGCCCTCATCACTCTCATTTTACCTTGCCCTATCCGCCTCACCAAACCGCTAAGATTTGTACGGACAGGCTGTCTGCGAATCCTTTGAAAATGGAGTGCCCCGTCGCCCCTTCAAGGCGAGATGCCTATTTGACGCAGCGTCTCCTTTCCCTTTGACGCAAAGCCGGAACGCCCGGAAACCCCGCCCGGGGCCGATATTGTCGCCCGCCCGTAAATGCCGCTAAACTGGCTGAAAAGCGGTCGGAAAAGGCCAACAACAACAGGGAAGAACGGTCATGAGCGGAGAAATCGGGCTTACCGCGCTGGGCGGCTATATTCCGCGCCTGCGTCTGCAGCGCAAAGCAATTACCACGGCCAATGCCTGGGTGGCGCCCAACCTTGCCGGGAAGGGTAAGGGCGAGAGGTCCATGGCGAATTGGGACGAAGACACGATCACCATGGCCGTGGAAGCGGCGCGCGATCTTCTGGGCCCGGATGACGACCGCTCTCATGTCGATGCGCTTTATTTCGGCACGACGACCCAGCCTTTCGCCGACCGGTTGAATGCGGGGATTATTTCCGCCGCACTCACCCTTGAGAAAGGCATTCAGGCTGTGGACATCACCTCCACTCAGCGGGCGGGGACGAGCGCGCTCTTGCAGGCACTTCACGCGGCAAAGGCGGGCGCCGCCAAGAATGCACTGGTGCTTGCCTCCGACAAGCGCAAAGCCCGGGCTGTGAGCCCGCAAGAGCTTGATTTCGGCGACGGAGCGGCGGCGCTCAGCGTCGGCTCTGAGAACGTCATTGCGAAGTTTCTCGGCGCGCACTCGCTGACCGTGGATTTCGTCGACCACTTCCGCGGCGCCCATGAAGAGTTCGACTATAATTGGGAAGAGCGCTGGATCCGTGACGAGGGCTATCTGAAAATTATCCCTCAGGCCGTGGAAGGCGCGCTGAAAGAGGCAGGCCTTGAGGCCAGTGACATCGATCACTTCATTCTGCCGTGCACCCTGCCCAAAGTGCCTCAATCGGTTGCCAAGAAGCTCGGCATTCCGGCGGAAAAAGTGCGGGACAATCTCGCCGCCAATTGCGGGGAAACGGGCGCGGCCCACGGCCTCGTCATGCTGGTTCATGCGCTGCAGGAAGCAAAGCCCGGTGAGAAAATCCTCGTGGCGCAATTCGGCGGCGGCGCGGATGCGCTCATCTTCGAGACGACGGACAAGCTTTCCAGCATGGATGACCGGCGCGGCATTACCGGCTCGCTCGCCGACCGTCAGGAAGAAACCAACTACATGAAGTTCCTGACCTTTAACGGACTTGTCGAGTGGGAAAAAGGCATGCGCGCGGAGCAGGACAAGAAAACCGCACTCACCACGCTTTACCGCAATGAGGACATGATCCTCGGTCTCGTCGGCGGGCGCTGCACGGAGACGGGCAATGTGCAGTTTCCGCGCTCACGCATTTCCGTGAACCCTAACAATCCGGCCGTCGACACGCAGGAGCCATATAAGTTCGCCGAGCGGAAAGCCTCGATCCTTTCCTGGTCGGCGGACTATCTGACTTTCTCCATGTCACCACCCAACCATTACGGCATGATCGTCTTCGACGGCGGCGGGCGCATTTTCATGGACATTACCGATGTCGCGCCGGGCGAAGTTGAGTCCGGCATGGAAGTGAAGATGGTTTTCCGCGTCAAAGACGTGGACGAGAAGCGCGGCTTCAAACGCTATTTCTGGAAGGCGGTTCCCGTTCGCTCTTCCGCAACAGGTCAAGCAACGGGCCAAAGCACAGGCCAGGCCGCCGAATAAGCGACCGGTTTACCAATACTGGCACCCAAAGGGAGAGAAACATGGCACGTGGTATCAAAGATAAGGTCGCAATTCTGGGCATGGGATGCTCGAAATTCGGCGAGCGCTGGGACACCGGCCCGGAAGAACTGATGGTGGAAGCCTATCTGGAGGCGATGCAGGATGCCGGCATCGAGCCGACGCAGCTCGACGCGGCCTGGTTCTCCACCCATATCGATGAGATCGGCACCGGCAAGGGTGGCACACCGCTTTCGCTCGCGCTGCGCCTGCCGAATATCGCCGTGACGCGCGTTGAGAACTTCTGCGCTTCGGGTTCCGAAGCTCTGCGCGGCGCGGTTTATGCCGTTGCCTCGGGCGCCGCGGATATCGCGCTCGCGCTCGGTGTCGAAAAGCTGAAGGACACGGGTTATGGCGGGCTTCCCGTTTCCAATCCTGGCACACTCAATCCGCAATGGGCGCCGAACGGTTCCGCGCCGGGCAATTTTGCGCAGCTTGCTTCCGCCTACCGGGCAAAGCACGGCATTGCGAAAGAAGACCTGAAACGCGCCATCGCCCATGTTTCGGTCAAGAGCCATGCCAACGGCTCGAAGAACCCTAAGGCGCATCTACGCAACGAGATTTCTGAAGATCAGGCGCTCAACGCGCCGATGATCGCCGAACCGCTCGGCCTTTTCGATTGCTGCGGCGTTTCGGACGGGGCGGCCGCGGCCATCGTCACCACGCCGGAAATCGCCAAGGCAATGGGCAAGAAGGACCTCGTGACGATCAAAGCCATGCAGCTTTCCGTGTCGAACGGTCTGGAATCCCAGCACAATTCCTGGGACGGCTCCTACTTCCACACGGCGCGCATCGCCGCCAAGAAAGCCTATCAGGAAGCCGGTATCGAAAAGCCGCGCGAGGAAGTTTCCATGATCGAGGTGCATGACTGTTTCTCGATCACGGAGCTTGTCACGATGGAAGACCTTTTCATTTCGCCCGAGGGCGGCGCGGTGAAAGACGTGATGGACGGGTTTTACGATTCCAGCGGTTCGGTTCCTTGCCAGATCGATGGCGGGCTGAAATGTTTCGGCCACCCGATCGGGGCGAGCGGGCTGCGCATGGCCTATGAGATGTATCTGCAGCTCCAGGGCCGCGCCGGTGAGCGCCAGCTTGCCAATCCGAAGATCGGCCTGACCCACAATCTGGGCGGCTCGCCGTCGCAGAATGTTTGCTCGGTCGCGATTGTCGGGCTCGAAGGCGTCTAAAACCAAGCCTCAGCACTAAAGCGAGTGAAAGCCGGGCCTTGCGCCCGGCTTTTACGTATTGCCGACGCGTTGATCTTCCGGAGCAATGATAATGTGGATACGGTCAACGGCCTTGCCGCTGCTAGAGACCGCGAATACACCGCGAATAATGGTGATGAACTCCCGGCCTGCCAGAGGAATTTCCGTTCGGGTAATGCTCGGCGCTTTGCTTTCCATCACGCCAAGAATTTCCTCGCGCCGCTCGTCGGCGGCGGCAGGGGGCAAATCATCCCCCAGGAGCTTACCCGTATAATCGATCCCGAATATCTCCCGGCACCCGGTGCCTGCCAGCCGGTAAAGGAAGTCCGGATGTTCCGGCCGGCCGATCTTATCCAGGATGAGCATCCAGGGGATCACTCTGGGCAAATCGATCGGATCGAAATTGTCCTTAAGCAGAACATCTTCCATGCCCTGTTTGGCTTTATGATAATGCGCATAGACCGCGACGGGGTGTTTGGGGTCAAGCGCGTCCAGTGGGACTGGATTAAGAACCATGGTTTTTTGACTGTATGTGCATATTGCAACGAGTATAGGTTGCAACTTTCGCCAAGTCATTAATGGCCGTGTGTTCCTCCATAAAACGAAACGCGTATTTCTTCCGGTGCGGCGACAAGCATAATTTCATCCACGTGTGTGGCGGATTTGGAAACCGGAAAGACGCCGCGGATAAGGGTGATGAAATCGCGCTCGGCATTCGGCAGGCTAGCCCGCGTCAAACTGGGGCGCGCCGTTTCAGTGACATTTCGAAATTCCTCGATGCGCCATTCCGCCGCCTGGCGGGGCATGACTTCCCCCAGCAAGTTACCGGTATAATCATAACCGAAAAGATCGCCCGCGCTGGCGCCGCATAAAGTGCACAGATAGCTCTCGGTTTGTCCGTCATAGACATTTTCAAAGACGAGAAGCCAGCCCAACACACCGGATACCCGCGACGGATCGAACCGTTCGCGCAACAGGAAACCGCGTTCGTCGGCAAGCGCACGGTAATAGCTCAAGAATACGCCGACGGGATGAGCCGGATGAATATCGGAAGGCGACAGCGTTTTGGGGCGAAGAGGCATCGAGGATCATCCTTGTGTTCCCCCATCTCATCAAAACACGCCGGACAGCCGATCATCTTTTCCAGAATGCACCAATTCGTGTGCGGATGTCTTGCCTAATATTCGCATAAAACAAGTTGTAATCGTAAATGTGGAAGTCTCCGTCGAAGACGCCGTAGGAAAAATCACCTCTGTCTTCGTCCGGATTAACGATAAGAACCCCGTCTTCACAGGCTGCATCGCTGACGCTAGGAATGAGTTCAGGCATCTCTTTATCTGCTTCAGCGAAGGGGAGACCGCCCAGATTTTTCTTCGCGTCGGCCTTGCCGTCCTTGGTTCCGGTCAGGGGATTAACGCAGGTAAGCCGGTGGCCGGCCATGGTCGTCATTTCGCCGTTCAGCCAAATCTTGTTGTCTTGCGTCCAGCCGTTCCGGTCCGCTTCCGCGCTGATGGAATTCCAGTTGAGGTAGCAGCCCGTGCTGTAAGCCTTTGCGCAGGGGCGCAAATCATCGCGCCCCATATCTTCGGGGATCGAATAGCCGACAAGATAAGCCGCCACCATGCGGTTTGCGAGCGGCGTGCCGGCAATACGTTCCTGCAAAAGCCTCATGCCATGCAGCGAACCCTGGCTATGCGCAGCCAGAATAAAGGGACGGCCCCGATTATAGGTTTCGATAAAGTGGCGGAAGGCGCGGGCGACATCTTCATAGGCGAAAGCGAGCGCCTTCTGTTCGTCTTCCCCGTCACCCATGAAAGAATAGAGTGTGGCTTGGCGGTAGCGCGGCGCATAGATGCGCGCATCGCCGTTAAAGGCACTGGCCTGGAAGCGCAGCACACCGGCCTCCAAAAGTTCGCGCGTCTCCCCATCCTCGTCATAAGCCGCATTCCAGCTGTCCTTGCTGTAATAGGTGGTGGGATGAATGAAGAAGACATCGACTTGCGCTTCGGCCTGGCCGTCCCGGTAGCCGCTTGCGGGGATGAGCGTGTCGGCAGGGTCTTTCCTATCGGGCAGGGAGGCCCAGCTTTCGGGCAGCTTGTAATCGGGCGCGGGCGGGGCGCTCGCCACATCGAAAGGCCCATCCGGTTTCAGGAACAGCCGCTGGGCGACATCGGGGTTCATGGAAAGATAAAGAACGGCAATTGCGCCGACGACCAGAAGGGCAGCCAGCCCGTACACAAACTTCCTGAACATAATCGCTTACGCCTTGTTGATATCCTGATTTCCGTTTTGGAAGTTTTGCATAAGGCGCAGGGCCTCGTCATCTTCCAAAAGCAGCCGGGAAAAGCGCCCGCGCTCTTCGGCACAACCTTCCGGCAAGGGTCCCCTGGCGGCCTGTTTGACCAGATGTTTGGCCTCCGCCAGGGCGCGCGGGGTCTTGGCGGCGAAGTTTTCCGCAAGCTCCAATGCCCGGGTAAGCGCGCCGCCCACAGGCACGAATTCATGGACAAGCCCCACGTTAGCGGCTTCCTGCGGCGGCAGCGTTTCGCCTTTTAAGATCAGTTCGAGCGCCTTTGCCTCGCCGATGACGCGGGGCAGGCGCTGCGTGCCGCCTGCACCCGGAAAGATGCCGACATTGGTTTCCGGCAAACCGATGCGGTAATCGCCTTCTTCGGCTACGCGGATATCGCAGCAAAGTGCGAATTCAAAGCCGCCGCCCTGACAATATCCGTTGATTGCGGCGATCGTGGGTTTGCTCAAGCGATCGATCTTGTCGAAAAGCTGTGAGATGGGATTGCCGCGCTTGCCCGCTTCCATAAGCGCATCGCCATCGAAGCCCGATTTACGCACCGCCCCTGCCGCCTCCAGAATATCTCCCACATCGTAGTGGCGGATAAATACGCCGGGCACACCGCCGGTAAAGATTACCGTGCGCACGCTGGCATCTGTCTCGATATTCTCAATCAGCACACCAAGTTCGCTTACCTGCGCCGCATTCATATAGCCGCGGGGCGGATTGGCGAAGGTGATGATGGCGGCGGATTTCTCGCGTCTTTCCGTAACAAGCGCCATGTGGCCCTCCGTTAGATTTCTCCTTTGGCGCGCCGGTAGCCGGAATATTTCGGCTGATCGATGGCAAGCTTCGTCAGCGTCGTCTCCCAAAGATGATCGGCAAGGCCGGGTGTTTCCACGGTGACATCGCCCGCCTCGATACGCGCGCAAAGGAGCCGGTTCAATTCTTCAAGCGTGCCTTCCCGGCCCAGCAGTTTTTCAAGCCGCGCCTTTTCAGCTTCATTCGCCTCCGGCGCGATGGCGAGCTCTCGCTTGACGATATCGAGCGCATTGGCGGCGACAAGCGCGTGGAAAGCTGTATGGCCCTGCAATTGAGGCAGCACATGCTGGCGCATGAATTCACTCACGACTTCCACGATTTCTGATGATTTGGGCATGTCCTGCATGGCTCAGCTCCGTGGCAGCAAAAGGTGAAGGAGATCGATCTCAGTTTCTGACGAGCGCCGGCCAATGGCGGCGCGTTCGACGGAGCGGTCCATGCCCGTCTTGAAGGCTTCATACATCAGTGTGCACATGATGCCCCATTTCAGCGTACCGAGAATTTCCCAGAACCGCACCCGCTCGGGATCGACAGGCGGGCCGCCCGCCGCTTCATAGCCTGCAAACATCTCCTCGCGCTGGCCGAAGCCGCCAACCGGCTGGTCGATATTGCCGAAGCGCCAGGAATTGACGCAGATCCAGCCGAGATCTTCCATCGGGTCGCCCGTATGCGCGAGCTCCCAATCGAGCACGGCGCGCACGCCGTCTTCCCCGATCATCAAATTGCCGTTCCGGAAGTCGCCATGGACAAGGGTAATGCGGTCTTCCGCCGGCACATTGTCCCTGAGCCATTTGAAGGCAAGCTCGAAGACGGGGTGGGGATGGCCGTGGGTCTTATAGGTTTCCCAATATTGCTTGATCTCGGCAGCGGCCGGGGAATGGCGCAGCTCCGGCAGCGTGTCCATCGGCACGGAATGGAGCTTTGCTAGAATTTCCCCGCATTGGCGGGCGAGCTTCGGGCGGGCGGCCTTATAGGCGTCATCGCGCAGGATTTTCCGGGCGATGGTTTCGCCCTCCACCCGGTCCATCACGAAACCGGGGCCGAGCCCGTCTTCCTCATCGAGCACATAGCGCACGGGGGGCACTGGCACACCGGCCTTTTCCGCCAGCCGGATGAGGGCAGCTTCGGTGGCAAGCGGCACGGCGGTTTCCCGCTTCGAAGCCGCTGTTCCCCCCGGCGCGCGGCGCAGAATGAGCGGCAGGGGTCCATCCGCCGTTATGCCGTCAAAGGCCCATGTTTCCTGGCTTGCGCCGCCCGACAGGCGGTTGAGATTCTCGATGCCCTTCAGCGCGCCGGCCTTTTGGCCCATCACCCTCGCAAGGCCCTGTGCAAGTTCTTCTTCGCCCTTGCTCATTGCGCGCCCCGCCCGGAATAGGGTTTGTCATAGCCGGTCATTTTTTATCCTCCCCGGTTCCGCCGCTCTTTTGTCCACGGGCGGGTTTGTTTTCGTGAATCCGGTTCCTATTTCTGGCATGTTTCAGGGATGTTGAAAAACCCCCGGCGCAATGCCTTTTCCCCCCTACGTCAAATGGCAAGAACATGAGCGACAAGCAGGACAAATCTTCAAGCGAACCGCATCTTATATTGCCCGCGGCCCGCGTGGGATTTCTCACCCGGTTGCGGAACTACTTTCTGACCGGCCTTGTCGTGGCCGCGCCGATCGGCATTACGATCTACCTGACAAGCTGGTTCGTCGAGCTTGTGGATTACTGGTTCCTGCCGCTCATTCCCGCTGCCTATCAGCCGGACAGGTACATTCCCTTTTCCATTCCAGGCGTCGGGCTTCTGATTGCGCTTGTCGTGCTGACCCTGCTCGGCGCGCTGACCGCCAATTTCTTCGGCCGGCAATTGCTGGTCTGGGGCGAGCGCCTGGTCAACCGGATGCCCGTGGTGCGCAGTATCTACGGCGCGCTGAAGCAGATTTTCGAGACGGTGATTTCCCAGAGCAACACGTCCTTCCGGGAAGCGGCCCTCATCGAGTATCCAAGGCGCGGGCTTTATGCGCTTGTTTTCATCACCACCAGCACGAAAGGCGAGGTGGCGGAAAAAGCGCCGACGGATGATGACCTTGTCAGCGTCTTCCTGCCGACGACACCCAACCCCACTTCGGGCTTTCTGCTGTTCGTGCCGCGCAAGGAAATCTACCCGCTCGAAATGTCGATCGAAGATTCGGCCAAGCTCATCATCTCCGCCGGTCTCGTGTCCCCGCCGACCGAGGAAGTGAAGAAACTGCCCAAAAAAGATAGGGGACAAGAAAACGGCACGAACGTTAACCCGAGCGAAGATACCTGATCGCCTCGTCCCGCTCGAAGAGATAGAGCAGGGTGCGCAGTGCCTCACCGCGCGCGCCTTCAAGCTCCGGGTCCGTTTCCATGATCAGCCGCGCATCGTCATAGGCGACACTTAAAAGCTCGCGGTGCGCGGTGATATCGGCAAGGCGGAATTCCGGCATGCCGCTTTGGCGTGTGCCGAGCAGTTCGCCTGCGCCGCGCAGACGCAGATCCTCTTCGGCGATGATGAACCCGTCTTCCGTATCCCGCATGATCTTGAGCCGCGCCTTTGCCGTCTCGCCCAAGGTGCCGTGATAAAGGAGAAGGCAGGTGGACTTACCGCTGCCGCGCCCGACGCGCCCGCGCAGCTGATGCAGCTGGGCAAGGCCGAAACGCTCGGCATGTTCGATCACCATGACCGTGGCTTCGGGCACATCGACGCCGACTTCGATCACCGTGGTGGCGACGAGCAGCGAAATCTCCCCGGACTGGAACTTCGCCATTACGGCGTCTTTTTCCGCCGCCCGCATGCGCCCATGCACGATCCCAACTTTATCCCCGAATGTATGGCTGAGCGCGCCGTAACGTTCCTCGGCCGCGGCAACGTCAAGGACGTCGGATTCTTCGACGAGCCGGCAGACCCAATAGACACGCGCGCCGCTCTGCATCGCCCGGCGCACGGCTTCCACCACCTCGTGAAGGCGCTCGGCGGAGACAAGACGCGTGTCGATGGGCTGGCGGCCGGGCGGCTTCTCAGTGAGGCGGGAAACATCCATATCCCCATAAGCCGTCAGCGTCAGGGTGCGGGGAATAGGCGTTGCCGTCATCACCAGCACGTTCGTGCCCGCGCCGCCTTTCGATTGCAGCTGCATGCGCTGATGGACACCGAAACGGTGCTGCTCGTCCACCACGGCAACGGCAAGGTCCTTGAAATGCACATCTTCCTGAAAGAGCGCATGGGTGCCGACCAGAATATCGATCTCCCCGGATTGAAGGCGGCTCAGCACCGCCTCGCGGGACTTGCCTTTCTCCCGGCCGGTGAGAAGCGCGAGGGTGACACCCGCCGCCTCGCAGAGCGGGGCAAGGCCTGCGGCATGCTGACGGGCGAGAATTTCGGTCGGCGCCATAAGGGCAGCCTGCGCGCCGCTCTCAATGGCCGAAAGCATGGCCATGAGGCCGACCAGCGTTTTGCCCGAGCCCACATCCCCTTGAAGGAGGCGCAGCATGCGCCGGTTCGAGGCAAGATCGGCATCGATCTCGGCAATTGCGTTTTTCTGGGCGCCAGTAAGGGCGAAAGGCAGGACCTTTTCGACCTTGGCCCGCAGGCGGCCATCGCCCTTGACCGGGCGGCCCGCCCGGGCGCGCATCCTAAGACGCACGAGCGCCAATGCCAGCTGATTGGAAAGAAGCTCGTCATAGGCAAGGCGGGCGCGGGCAGGGGCCTCAGGTGCCAGGTCCGCCTCGCTTTCCGGGGCATGGGCGGCCTTGATCGCTTCTTGCCAATCCGGCCAGGCGTTTTTCGCCTTCCAGGCCGGGTCCAGCCATTCGGCAAGGACGGGGGCTTTGGCCAGCGCATTTGCCGCCGCCTTTTGCACCTGCTTTTGCGTCAGCCCTTGGGTGAGGGGATAAACCGCCTCGATGAGCGGCATGTCCTTTTCGTTTTCAGGGGCGACGATGTGGTCCGGGTGGGTCATTTGGGGCTGGCCCTGATAAAAATCGACCTTGCCGCTGATCAGCCGCTTTTGCGCCTCGGGCAGCATTTTCTGGATGTAATCGGCCCGCGCGCGGAAGAAAACGAGGGACATTTCCCCCGTCCCGTCCGAAACCCAGACCCGGTAAGGCACCCGGTTGTTGCGGGGCGGCGGGGGCACATGCAGCTCCACGGTCACCGCCAGCGTAGCGATTTCCCCGTCTTTGACCTCTGAAACGGGCGGGCGGAAGCGCCGGTCGATGATTCCCGTGGGCAGGTGCCAGAGCAAATCCACCACATGCGGGCCCGCCAGCCGCTCATAAAGCTTCTCCAGCCGCGGCCCGATGCCGGGCAGGCGAGTGACGGGGGCAAAGAGGGGAAAGAGGATTTCTGGCCGCATTTTCAGCCTTTTACGAGTATCGGGAGCGCTAATTCTAGCGTGCAACGGAGCGTGAACAACCGGCGGGCTGACAGCGTCCCTTTCTAGGTCTATATCGTGGGGTCAACAAGGAAAGGAAGTGATGTGAGCGACCCACTCGACGTGCGCCGCAAGCGTATCCGATTCCGCGGCTGGCACCGCGGAATGAAGGAAATGGACCTCATTCTGGGCATTTTCATCGATGCCGAGCTGGAAAACCTGTCCGCCGAAGAGCTGGGCACGCTGGAAGCGCTGCTCGAGGTGCCGGACGACATGCTTTATGCCTGGGTGGTGGGCCGTGAGCCGGTGGAGCCGGTCCATGATACCGCGCTCTTCAAACGGATATGCGATCTCAGCCATCTCGATGGAACGATGTTCCGCCAAAAATAAGCCTCCGCACCAAACCCCGAGCCCTTTGCCTGCGAGCCCCCTCCCGTGACCGACATACGCCCCCTCATTAAAACCGATGGCCTTTTGACCCTTGGCGAAACGCCGGAAGGCTTCGATGCCTTGGTGCTGAGCGATCTCGCCCGGGCGCTGGAGGGTGAGGTGCTGCTGCACATCGCCCGGGACGATGCGCGCATGAGCCTTTTGAGAGAGGCGCTTGCTTTCTTTGCGCCGGATGTGGAAATCGCAACCTTTCCGGCCTGGGACTGCCTGCCTTATGACCGGGTCTCGCCCCATACGGATATCGTCGCCCGGCGCATGGCAACGCTCACCCGGCTGGCCAAGCGCGCCGAGGGGGCGGCAAAGCCCCTCATCGTACTGGCCACCGTCAATGCTGCAATTCAGCGGGTGCCGGAGCGTAAAATGCTCGCCGCGGGCGGCTGGCATGCCCATGTCGGCAACCGGATCGATCTCGACGAGCTTCTGCTTTATCTCGCCGAGAACGGTTTTGCCCGTACGGGCACGGTGCGTGAGCCTGGCGAATATGCGGTGCGCGGCGGGATTGTCGATATTTACCCGCCAAGCCTCGATGAGCCGGTGCGGCTCGATCTTTTCGGAGACACGCTCGATTCCGTGCGCTCCTTCGATCCTGAAAGCCAGCGCACTGTAGGTCAGCTTTCCGGCCTCGAGCTTGTCTCCGTGAGCGAGGTCAATCTCGACCCGGCCTCCATCAAACGTTTCCGCGCGGGCTATGTCGCGACTTTCGGCCCGGCCAATGACGGCGATCCGCTTTATGAAGCGGTGAGCGAAGGGCGCAAGCATCAGGGCATGGAGCATTGGCTGCCGCTCTTCCACGAAAAACTCGAAACGCTTTTCGATTATGTGCCGGGCGCGCTTATCACGCTCGACCATCAGGTCGATGAAGCGCGCGCCGCCCGGCTCGATCTCATTCAGGATTATTTCGACGCGCGCGTTTCGCTCAAACCCATGAAGAACATGGATGTGCCCGCGTATAAACCGCTCAAACCTTCAGCACTCTATCTGACCGAGAACGATTGGAAAGCTGAGCTCGCAGGCAAACGGGTGCGCGCCTTCTCACCCTTCGCCCTGCCGGAAACGCAGAAAAACGTCATCAATTTCGGCGCGCGGGAAGGGCGCAGCTTCGCCCCCGAGCGCCAGCAGGAAGGCGTGAATGTCTTCGATGCGTTAGGCGGCCATATCCAGGGGCTCCGGAAAGCAGGTAAGCGCGTTGTCATTGCAAGCTGGAGCGGCGGGGCGCGCGAGCGCCTGCAAGGGGTGCTGGCCGAACACGGCATCGAGAACGAAGCGCTGGCCGAAACATGGGCCGAAGCGCTGAGCGGCAATGCGGCCACCGTGAAGCTCGTGGTGCTCGGGCTCGAGCACGGCTTCGAAACGGATGAGCTTGCAATCATCAGCGAGCAGGACGTGCTGGGCGACCGGCTGGTGCGCCGCCAGCGCAAGAAACGCGCGGACAACTTCCTCACCGAAGCCTCGAGCCTGACGCCGGGCGATGTGGTGGTGCATGTCGATCACGGCATTGGCCGTTTCGAAGGGCTGCAGACGGTGGACGTTTCCGGCGCGCCCCATGACTGCCTTCTCATTCTTTATCATGGCGGCGACAAGCTCTATCTGCCGGTCGAGAATATCGAGCTTCTTTCCCGCTTCGGCTCCGACGATGCCGCCGTGCAGCTGGACCGTCTCGGCGGCTCGGGCTGGCAAGCGCGCAAGGCGAAGCTGAAAGAACGCCTGCGCGATATGGCGGCGCAGCTCATCAAGATCGCCGCGGCACGCGAGCTGAAAGACGCCCCGCCCATCAATATTCAAGACGGCATTTACGACGAGTTTTGCGCACGTTTTCCTTACGAGGAAACGGACGATCAGGCCCAGGCCATCGACGCGGTGATGGAAGATCTTTCCAAAGGACGGCCGATGGACCGGCTGGTTTGCGGCGATGTCGGCTTCGGCAAGACGGAAGTCGCCTTGCGCGCCGCCTTTACCGCCGCCATGGACGGGCATCAGGTGGCGGTCGTCGTGCCGACGACGCTGCTTGCCCGCCAGCATTTCAAATCCTTTAGAGAGCGTTTTACCGGATTGCCGCTCAACATCCGTCAGCTCTCCCGTCTCGTGCCGCATAAGGAAGCGCAGGAAACGAAGGCCGGGCTTACAAGCGGCGACGTTGATATCGTCATCGGCACTCATGCGCTGCTCAGCAAGACCATCAAATTCAACAATCTCGGCCTCATGATCGTCGATGAAGAACAGCATTTCGGCGTCAAACACAAAGAACGTTTGAAAGAGCTGCGCTCGGATGTGCATGTGCTGACGCTGACGGCAACGCCCATTCCGCGCACGCTGCAGCTCGCCCTTTCCGGTGTGCGGGAGCTCTCGCTTATCGCCACCCCGCCCGTGGACCGGCTGGCGGTGCGCACTTATGTGGCGCCGTTCGATCCCGTCATCATCCGCGAGGCGTTTTTGCGCGAGCATTACCGGGGCGGGCAGAGCTTTTATGTCTGTCCGCGCATTTCCGATCTGAAGGAAGCGGAAGACTTTCTGAAAGAATATGTGCCGGAAGTGAAATTCATCACCGCCCATGGGCAGATGGCGCCGACGGAAATCGAAGACAAGATGACCGCCTTTTATGACGGTCAATATGACGTGCTGATTTCGACGACAATCGTGGAATCGGGCATCGATATTCCGACCGCCAACACCATGGTCATTCACCGGGCGGATATGTTCGGTCTCTCGCAGCTTTATCAGCTTCGGGGCCGGGTGGGGCGTTCCAAATCCCGTGCCTATGCCTATATGACCGTGCCGGCGAACAAAAAGCTGACCCCGACGGCGGAAAAACGCCTGCGGGTGCTGCAATCGCTCGACTCGCTCGGCGCCGGGTTCACGCTTGCCTCGCACGATCTCGACATTCGCGGGGCGGGCAATCTTCTGGGTGAAGAGCAGTCCGGCCATATCAAAGAGGTGGGCTACGAGCTTTACCAGGAAATGCTGGAAGAAGCCGTCGCCTCGCTGCGCGGGGAAGAAGGCAGCGGCGATGAAGGCCAATGGTCGCCGCAGATCAATATCGGCACGCCGGTTCTTATCCCGGAGAATTACGTGCCGGACCTCAATGCCCGGATGGCGCTTTACCGGCGTCTTTCCAGTGTCGAGGACCAGCAGGATATTGACGGTTTCGCCGCCGAGCTGATCGACCGTTTTGGCCCGCTGCCAGATGAGGTCGAGCATCTGCTGAAAATCGTCGAGATCAAAGGTCTCTGCCGCAAGGCCTTGGTAGAAAAAGTCGATGCGGGGCCGAAGGGCGCGGTGCTCACTTTCCGCAATAACGAGTTTCCGAACCCGGGCGGGCTTGTCGAATTCATCAATGACGAGCGCGATAAGGCCAAGCTGCGCCCGGATCACAAGCTCGTTTTCATGCGCAACTGGCCGCTGCCGGAAGACAGGCTCAATGGCACACGGTTGATGATGCGCAAACTTGCGGAAATTGCAGGAGAAGCGGCAGCGGCGGCCTGATGTGCCTTAAGCTTCCGCCGCTTCCTTCAGCTTCATCTCGATACGGTCGAACACTTTCACCAGCGTGTCCGCATCCTGCGCGCCGACCAGCGCGAACTGATTTTCAAAAAGGAAGCAGGGCACGCCGGTGATCCCCATCTGCCGGGCCTGGAAATCGTCATATTCGATCCGCTTGAGGTCCGCATCGGAATTGAGCAGATCGCGCACCACATCGCCTTCCATGCCCGCTTCCTCGGCCACGGCAACGAGCACCTCCTTGTCACCGATATCCTTGCCTTCCTCGAAATAGGCTTTGAAGAGCAGGCTGACGACTTCGTCCTGCACACCGGCGCTGCCGGCCCAAAGGATCAGGCGGTGCGAGTCCAGCGTATTGGGCGAGCGCTCGATCTTGTCGAAGGCGAAGGGAATGCCCTCGCGCGCGCCCATCTCTTTCAGCGCGCTGCCCGCTTCCTTCATTTTTTCCGGGCCGAACTTGCGTTCCAGATATTCCTGGCGGTCCACGCCTTCAGGCGGAATGGAAGGATCGAGGCGGAAGGGGCGCCAATTGATTTCAACATCGCTGCGCCCGCTATCGGCCAACGCTTTTTCCAGACGTTTCTTGCCGATATAGCACCAGGGGCAAACCGTATCGGAAATAATATCGAGTTTCATGGGGCGTCTCCTCGGCTTCAAATCTTTGGGAGCAGTGTGACAGAGCCTGCGCCCCTACGCAAAACACGTCTCCTTGACCCCCCTTTGGCACCTTGTAGGATGCGGGCCAATCAGAACCAAAAGGTAAGGACGGGGTCATGTCTGGCGTGAAAATCGCATCTCAGGATTTGAGCGGTAAAATTGCACTTGTGACGGGCGCAACGAGCGGGCTCGGCCTGCGGTTCGCGCGGGTGCTGGCGGCCTCGGGCGCCGCGGTCGCCATTGCCGGGCGGCGCGTGGAGCGGCTCGATGAACTGGCAAAGAAAATCGCCAGTGAAGGCGGCAAAGCACTGCCCGTCGCACTCGATGTGACGGATGCCGCGGGTATCGAAACGGCGATGGACAAGATCGAAGCGCAGCTCGGGCCCCTCGATATTCTCGTCAACAATGCCGGCATGAATGTGCAGGCCATGGCGACGGACGTCACACCGGAAGCCTATGACCAGATCATGGGCACGAATACGCGCGGCGCGTTTTTCATGGCAACCTCCGCCGGGCGGCGGATGATCGCGCGCGGGGCAGGCGGGCGGATCATCAATATCGCCTCCATCGGCGCACATAGCGTGCTGCCGGGCCTTGCCGTTTACTGCATGTCGAAAGCAGCAACGGCCATGATGACGAAATCGCTGGCGCGCGAATGGGCGAAACACGAAATCAACGTCAACGCGATTTGCCCCGGCTATATCCGCACCGAGCTCAACTCCGAATGGTTCGACAGCGCGGGCGGGCAAAAGCAGATTGCCGGCTTCCCCCGCAAGCGGCTGGGCGAAGATTCCGACCTCGACGGTACGCTGCTGCTGCTGGCAGGAGATCAGGGCCGCCTGATCACGGGTTCCCTTTTCACCGTGGATGACGGACAATCACTGAAGCCTGCCTAAACGCAGGATCACAAGGGGGGATGATGGCGAAATTTCTGCTGGGCTTCGTGCTCGGGTTTCTAGCCTGCGTTTGGGCTTACGAAATCGATCTCGACGATGCCGTCGAAGCGCTTTGGGAAGAGACCTGGGACGCGATCGAGGATTGATGCCCTCACGCATCATACTTCCTTCCACGTTGTCATGGCCCAGTTTAGCCGGGCCATTGACGGATATCTACTCAACGCTCGACAAACCCGCTCCTGGATGCCCCGCATAAAGCGGGGCATGACGGTTGTTTGCCTCTAATGCTTTGCGTACCGCTCAGCCAGCACCTTGCGCTGCACTTTGCCATTGGCCGTGCGGGGCAGGCTTTCAACGAAGATGATCTCGCGCGGGCGTTTGTAACCGGCAAGAACGTCTGCCGCAAAATCCAGTATGCTTTGCGCATCGCGCGCCGCGCCTTCCGCCGGAACGACAAAGGCCGCAATGACGCTGACATCAGCGCGCACGCGAAGCTCGGTAACCGCGACTTCCCCGATGCCGGGATGGGGGGCGAGCGCCGCTTCCACTTCCATAGGCGAGACGCGGTAGCCCATGGCGTTCATCACATCGTCCGCGCGGCCCCGGTACCAGAGATAGCCGTCTTCATCGAGCGCGGCGACGTCGCCGCCGATAAACCACTCTCCCCGGAACACCTCGGCCTCTTCCTCCGGCCGGTTCCAATAGCCGAGCATCAGCCCTGGATCTGAGCGGTGGACAGCAAGAAGACCGTCTTGCCCGCGCGGCAAGGGATCGCTTCCTCCTTCAACCGGCAAAATGGCGACGGCGCGGCCTTCCTGCGGCTTTCCGGGGGAGCCTGCGCGAATTTCCATGCCGGGGCCGGTCGACACATAGGTCGAGCATTCGCTCATCCCCAGCGCCTCGTATAGCTCGCGGCCGGTGCGCGCGCGCCATTCCTCGAGCAGCGGCTCCGGCAAAGCTTCACCCGCCGTCAGCCCATGGCGCAGTGCGGAGCCGCGAATAAGCTCCGTGTCGCAATATTTCAGGATCTGCCGGTAGAGCGAGGGCACGGCGGCAAAAAGCGTCGCGTCATAGCGCGCCATCAGCTCGCCCCAGACCTGCACATTCTTCTCACCGGTATAAAGCACGGTGCTTGCCCCGTTCGCCCAAGGATCGGTGAGCCCGACGCCCAGCGTGTAGGTCCAGTTGAAGGCACCGGCATGCAGCATGACGTCTTCGGGCCCAATGCCGTACCAGCCCTGATACATGGGCCG
Organism: Tepidicaulis marinus; assembly: GCF_000739695.1. Classification (GTDB taxonomy): domain Bacteria; phylum Pseudomonadota; class Alphaproteobacteria; order Parvibaculales; family Parvibaculaceae; genus Tepidicaulis; species Tepidicaulis marinus. Next base: position 23,998 of record NZ_BBIO01000002.1, on the reverse strand, counting down.
GCGCCCCCAGGCGGCGCGGTGCGCATGGAGCACGCCTTTCGGATTGCCGCTGGTGCCGGACGTATAGACGAGATAGGCGGGATCATCGGCCCGCGTCGCCGCGTAAGAGCTCAGCGGCGCGCCTTGCTTGAACCGGGCAATATCGGCGGGCGTGAGGACTTGCGTTTCCGCCGCCTCGATCTCCATGCCCTCGCCAAGCGCGACGGCTCGGGCGCCTGAATCGGCCAGCAGGAAATTTGCCTCACGCGCGGTGAGCTGGGCGGAGGCGGGCAGCGGCACGATGCCCGCCGCCAGCGCGCCGAAAAAGAGCAGGGCATAATCGCTTGTGTTGGGCAGGCGGATCATCAGCCGCTCGCCCGGTTTCAGCCCGCCGTCCAGAAGCCCGGCGGCAACCGCGCGCACCGCTTTTTCAAGCCCGCCATAGGTCCAGATTTCCGCCGCCTCTGCGGGCGCGGCAAGATCATGCACGACGCGCAGGGCGATTTTCTCCGGCGTGGCTCTGGCCGCCGCTTCCAGGCAATATTGCGCCATGTTGAAACGGGCAGGCGGCAAGGCGCCGGTATAGCGGGGCGCAGTGAGGGAAAGCGTTTCTGTCATGCTCAAGTCTGTCATCTGTGGGCATCTACCCCGTGCGCCGCGCCCGCGCAAGCGCCCGCAGGAACGCTACGTCACGGCGACGGGGCCTCTTTCGCCGGTTTACCCGTTCCCGGCCAGCCGGTAAAACAGGGGCCAATAAAGCCAAAGGCCACAAATCAGGGAGATTCTGTCATGGGCAAAACGGGCAAAGGGCCGCTTTCCGGGGTGAAAGTCGTCGAATTCGCGGGCATCGGGCCGGGCCCGTTCTGCGCCATGCTGCTGTCGGATATGGGCGCGGACGTGATCCGCATCGACCGGAAAGGCGGCCAGGGCGGCTCGAAATTCGACATCTCCGCCCGCGGGCGCCGCTCCGTGGCGATGAACCTGAAATCGCCGGATGCCGTGGAAGCCTGCCTCAAACTCATCGAGAAGGCGGATATCCTGCAGGAAGGCTTCCGCCCCGGCGTGATGGAGCGCCTCGGGCTCGGCCCCGATGTCTGTCTGAAGCGCAATCCGAAGCTCGTTTACGGCCGCATGACGGGCTGGGGGCAGGAAGGCCCGCTCGCCAATGCCGCCGGTCACGACATCAACTATATCTCGCTGACGGGCGCGCTCCACGCCATCGGCCGGCCGGGCGAGCGCCCGGTGCCTCCGCTCAATCTCGTGGGCGATTTCGGCGGCGGCGCGCTTTACCTTGCCATGGGCATGTTGGCGGCGCTGCATGAAGCAAACCGCTCCGGCAAAGGCCAGGTGGTCGATGCGGCCATGACCGATGGCGCGACCTCGCTGATGGCCATGTTCTACGGCTTTACGGCGTCGGGCATGTGGGCGGACGAGCACGGCACGAACATGCTCGATGGCGGCGCGCATTTCTACGACACCTATGAGACGAAAGACGGGAAGTGGATCTCCATCGGCTCCATCGAACCGCAATTCTACGCCATCCTGCGCGAGAAGGCGGGGCTTTCGGACGCGATCTGGGATGCGCAGATGGACCGCGCCAAATGGCCGGAGATGAAAGAAAAGCTCATCGAGGTTTTCAAAACGAAAACCCGCGACGAATGGTGCGCCATTATGGAAGGCACAGATATCTGCTTTGCCCCCGTTCTTTCCATCAAGGAAGCCAAAGACCACGCCCATAACAAGGCGCGCGAGACGATCGTCGAGCGGGACGGGGTGGCGCAGCCCAATATCGCGCCGCGTTTCTTCGGCACGCCGTCGGAAATTCAGGGTCCGCCGCCTTCCATTGGCGAGCATACGGAAAGCGCGCTGGAAGACTGGGGCTTTTCGGGCAGCGATATCGACGCATTGAAAAAGGCGGAAGCGATATAAGCTTTCACCAGAAAGACATCTGATGAGCGCATTGCCGGGCACGACGGGCCGCCGCCGGATCTATCTCATGCGTCACGGGCATGTGGATTATTTCGGCAAGGAAATTCAGGCTGCGGGCGGCGACACTAAAGTGGTGCCGCTGACCCCGCGCGGCCGGAAGGAAGCCATTGCGGCCGGAAAGGCACTCTCTCATGTCCGTTTCGACCGGGCACTTTGCTCCGGCGCGCCGCGCACGCGCTCGACCGCCGAGCTCGTTCTGGACATGCAGGACGAGGCAGCGCGCCCGGTGCTCGAAACCGATGAAGACCTCTACGAGATTCACGGCGGCGGCTTCGGCACCGTGAAATCGCGGGACGATGTCGCCCGCATCATGACGCTTTACTTCGAGAAAGCGGGCGAGCCCGGTGCGACGCTGCTGGAAGGGGGCGAGCCTTTCGCTGACGCCCAGGCCCGCGCGCTCGGCGTCATCAAGCGGCTTTTGGCCGAACCGGGCTGGCATACGGCATTGATCGCAGCCCATGAAGGCATCAACCGGCTTATCCTGAGCTGGGCCGTCAGCGGCGGGCTTCATGCCGCCTCCGCCTTCGAGCAGGATACCGCCTGCATCAACATGATCGATTTCGACATTGTGCCGCAGGAAGACGGACAGGTGGGCACAGAAATCGCCCGCACCATCGTCAAGGCCGTGAACATCACGCCTTACAATTACGTCAAGCACGGCATGAACATGACGAGCCTCGAGGCGATTTTCTCCCGCGAACCTGCCTGAACCCCCACCCTGAAACCGCAGCTTTTCAAGCTTCGCTTTGAGGCGTAAGCTTGTTCAAGCACGCCGGGCATTTTTGGGAGGAGAAGCCATGAGCCGTGAACTGATGGGCAGTGTCGATCATATCGGCGAAACGAAAACCGCCGCGCCTCAGATCAAAGGGTTTCACCACATCGCCTATCGCTGCCGCGATGCGGAGGAGACTTACAAATTCTACGTCGATCTTCTGGGCCTGAAGCCCGCCGCCGCGCTGTCGTTCGACAAGACGCCGTCCGGTGAGGACAAGCCCTTCATGCATCTTTTCTTCGAGATGGGCGACGGTAATTTCATCGCCTTTTTCGATGCGCCGTCAAGCGCCAGCGATGAAACTTTCAACCTGAAAGACGGCATCGACGATTATCACTTCGCGTTTGAAGTCGGCACGATGGACGAGGTCATGACGTTCAAAACCCTTCTTGAAGAAGCGAAGGTTCCCGCCTTCGGCCCCATCGACCACACCTTCTGCCATTCGCTCTATTTCTTCGATCCGAACGGCCTTGCCTGCGAGATCACGACCAAAGACGCTTGTCATGATGTTTACATGAGGGAAGAAGGCGGCAAGGCGGCGCAGGCCATTGCCGAGTGGTCGGAGAAGACGAAAGCAATCAAGCAGGCGCGGATGGAGCTTTTCAAGGCAGCGGATTAAAACGCCCCGCCTTACGCTTTTGCCAGATAGCTTTCTTTCAAGACGCGGCGCAGCACCTTGCCGAGCGGATTGCGCGGCAGGGCTTCGACTTCTGTAATCATTTCCGGGAGCTTATAGGCGGCGATCCCTTCGGCTCTCAGATAGTCCGTCAGGCTTTCAAGTGTGACCGCCTTGCCATTAGCCGGCACGAGTGCCGCGCAGATACGCTCGCCCAGTCTCTCATCCGGCGCCCCGAAGACGGCGGCTTCGGCAATATCGGGATGGCCTGCCATGAGCCCGTCGATCTCACCGGGCGATATGTTCATGCCGCCGCGAATGATGATGTCCTTGGCCCGTTCAACGAAGCGGTAGTAGCGCCCGCCGTTTCCCGCAATCTCAAAAACATCTCCGGTATGGAAGAACCCTTCCGCATCGATAGCAGGGGCCGGGCCATCCTCACTGCCTTCTTGCCAATAGCCGTCAAAAACCGTCGGCCCTTTGATGACAAGCTCGCCCGGCACGCCTTCTTTAAGGATTTCATCGCCGGTTTGAAGATCGACGAGCTTCGTGCGGGTGACGGTGGAAATTACAGATGGCCAGTCCAGCCCGCCGCCACCGATGCGCGGGAAAAATTGCGCCCGGTTTTCCGGCTCCGGCACATCGCCCGCGCCGGAGGAAAGACAAGTGCCTTCATTCGAGCCGAAAATATTGACGATCGGCAAAGCGAAACGCTCCTGAAAGCCTTTCACCATAAAGGGCGCAAGCGGCGCGGAGCCGGACCCGATGCTGCGGAAATTGGATAGGTCCAGCATCGCCAGCAGCTTTTCATCCTTCAGCAGCATATTGAGCACGGCGGGCGGAGCGACGGTGTAATTCACTTTCTCCGCAACAAGCTGCTTTAAGAAAACCGGCAGATCGAGCGGGTGATGGAGAACCAATGTGCCGCCCGTCAAAAGCCAGGGCACGAAGGTACCGCCGAGGGCCGCCATATTGACGAGCGGGAAGGGACAGAGAATGACGTCGCCTTGGCCAAGCCCGCAGGCCTCCACCATGGCCATGCCGGCGGCGCGCCAATGATCGTGATGGCGCGGCACGCCTTTGGGCCGCGCCTCCGTGCCGGAGGTCCAGCAGATCGTGGCAAGGCGCTGCGGATCATCGGCCTTGCCTGGCGCAGGTTCCACCTCACGCCATTCAAGCGGCTGAACACCCTTTGACGCTGCCGCGCCCCAGACGAGAAGGTGAGGGCGCACCGGCGCTTTTTCGGCAGCGGCGCGGGCAATCTCTTCGTGGTTTTCTTCCTTGAAGCGCGGCAGCGTCATGAGTGCTTTGGCGCCCGTCGTCTCCAGCACACCTTCAAGCTCATGCCGGCGCCATTGCATGGGAACGGGCGACACGATGATCCCGCATTTCCAGGCCGCGAGATACGTGGCGGCAAGCTCGGCAATATTCGGCAATTGGACGAGCAGAATATCACCCGCCTCAAGCCCCGCGCCCGTAAGCTGATTTACCAGCCCCTGCACGGCGCGGTGAAGCGCCGCGTAGCTCAAGCGGCGTTCGGCAAGGCCGGTGGCCGCTTCCTTGCCCGGCATGTCGCAGAGGGCAAGCGCTTCCGGGGTCCTTTTCACATTCTCATGGAAAAGAGTACTGAGAGTCTCTTTCCCCCAGAACCCGGCATCGCGGTAAAGCGACGCCTCTTCCTCACTCACGCGGTATCCCATGGCCCGTCCTCCCCAATGGCCGAAAGAAAACCCCCTATGACTTATGTCTGCCGCGCGGCGTCATATTCCGCTTTCAGGCGGTCCACGATCGCGCGCACCGGCTCGACCTGTTTGATGGCGCCGACGCCGTGCCCGGCGGACCAGACATTCGCCCAGCGTTTGGCATCGCTTTGCGGATCGGTGAAATCGATATTGGGTTTTTCTTCCAACATCGCCACGTCATAGCCTGCGCGCTCCAGCGTGGGGCGTAGCCAATTGGCAAGCACGCCTGTTACCGCGCGGGTCGGCACCAAGTCTTCGGCGCTCACTTCCGTCAGCATCTGCTTATAGTCGGGCGAGGCGAGGCTTTCTTCTGCGGCAATGAAGCGCGTGCCCATATAGGCGAAATCGGCGCCCAGCATCTCCGCCGCCGCGATGCCGCCGCCGGTCGTGATGCCGCCGCCGAGCACGATGGGCCCATCGAAAAACTCCCGCACCGCCGGCACGAAAGAAAAGCCCGTCATCTGCCCCGTATGCCCGCCCGCGCCGGAGGCGACAAGCACCAGCCCGTCCACGCCGGCAGCCGCCGCCTTGCGGGCGAAGGGAACCGAATTCACATCGGCAAAAACGCGCCCGCCATAGGCATGAACTTCCGAAACGATATCGCGCGGGCTGCCGAGGGCCGTGATGACGAGCGGCGCGCGGTATTTTTTGACGAGCGCCAGATCATCGCCAAGGCGGGTATTGGAGCGGTGAACGACGAGATTGGCCGCCCAGGGCGCTGCCGCCGCATCCCCTTCAAGACGCCCGGTAATGTCCTGAAGCCATTCTTCCAATATCTCCGGCGTGCGGGCATTGGGAGTCGGGAAGGTACCGATAATCCCCGCCTTGCAAGCGGCGACCACAAGATCGGGCCCCGAGACCAGAAACATCGGCGCAGCCATCAGCGGCAAGCGCAGGTTCGGGAACAGTTTCTGGCGCATTATTCGCTCACCCACCAGGCATCACTGCGGTAACCGTAAAGAGAGGTCTTTTCCGGCACCTTTACTTTGTCCCAAAGCGCGACCCATTGCTCGGGCTGGTAATAGAGCGGGACGACGTAATAGCCGGAGAGCAGCACCCGGTCGAGCGCGCGGATCGCAGCAACGAAATCCTCCCGGCTGCGGGCGGCCAGCATGGCCTCGATCATGGCATCGATGGCCCGGTTTTCCGCGCCCATATAATTGCGCGATCCGTCGGTGCGTGCCGCGTCCGAGCCCCAATAAAAGCTCTGCTCATTGCCGGGGGAGAGCGAGGCGTACCAGAAATTGAGGATCATATCGAAGTCGTAAGTCTGGCGGCGCTGCTCATATTGCGTCGAATCCACATTGCGCACATTGGCGGCAACACCGATGCCTTTCAGCGACTGGGCATAGTTGAGCGCGAGGCGCTCATCATCAGGGCTTGAAACGAGGATCTCAAAGCGCAGCGGCTCGCCTTCGGCATTTTTCATCTGCCCGTCCTGCAGCGTCCAGCCCGCCTCCTGAAGCAGCATGATGGCTTTACGCCGGTTTTCCCGGTTGCGACCCGTCCCGTCGCTCACCGGCGCCTGATAACCGCTCGCCAGGATCGCGGGATCGACGGCATCCATGTATGGGGCGAGCAAGGCTTTTTCCTTCTCGCTGGCCGGGCGGCCATGGGAGGAAAGCTCCGAGCCGTCATAATAAGATTGGATACGTTCATAAGCGCCGTAGAAGAGGTTCTTGTTCACCCATTCGAAGTCGAAAGCATGGATCAGCGCTTCACGGACTTTCTTTTCCTGGAAAACGGCGCGGCGGGTGTTGAAGACGAAAGCGCGCATGCCGGACGGCGTTTGCGGTTTGAAGGCGAGCTTGCGCACATCGCCTTTTTGAACGGCGGTGAAGTCAAACCCCGCCACCCAGCGCGCCGGATCGGATTCCGGCCGCGCATCGTAAAGCCCCGCCTTGAACGCTTCGAAAGAAGCGTTCGTATCGCGGAAATAGTCGTAGATGATTTCATCGGGATTATTGAGGCCGCGATTGACCGCCAGGTCCTTGCCCCAATAATCCGGATTGCGCTTATAGGTGATGCGCGTGCCCGGCTTGATTTCGCTCATCACATAAGGACCGGAACCGATCATGGGATCGAGCGTGGTCTTTTCGAAATCCTTTCCCTCGTAGATATGCTTGGGCAAGATCGGCATCAGCCCCATGATGAGCGGCATTTCCCGGTCGCGCTCCTCGCCGAAAATCAGTTTGACGGTGCGCGCATCCGGCCGCTCGATCTTTTCGACCTTCGAATAATAATAGCGGTGATTGGGCCGGCCTTTTTCCCGCAAGGTTTCGATGGAGAAAACCACGTCCTCGACCGTGATAGGCGTACCGTCTGAAAATTTCGCTTCGGGCCGCAAGGTGAAAGCGACCCAGGAGCGGTCGTCCGGCGTTTCGATACTTTCGGCAATCAACCCGTAAAGCGAGAAGGGCTCGTCATAGGAGCGCGCCATCAGGCTTTCGAAAACGTGCTCGCGCGCGCCGAGCCCTGCTGTGCCCCGCACAATCATGGGATTGACGCTGTCGAAAGAGCCGATGGCCGCCAGCTTCAGCGTGCCGCCTTTCGGCGCGTGCGGATTGGCATATGAAAAATGCGAAAAGCCGGGCTCATAAAGCGGGCTGCCATGCATGGCGATGGCATGTTGCGGCTGGGCAAAGGCCGCACCACCCGCCGCAAAGGCCGCCAAAAACACCGCCGCACAGGTTATTTTTGCCCAGAATCGCCGCATATCCCCTCCCGAGAGCTTTTTTTCAACCATGACGCAGGCGCAAAGCGCCCGCAAGATAGCCAATCATGCTTCTTCATGCTTCTGCCCCTTTTATGCCGCAGAGCATGTCTATATTGTGCCCGATTGGAAATAGAGGCCGGGTGGTGGCTTCTTTCCCGTGACGTCAACTTATGAGGTTTATCATGATTCAACGGCGGATTTTCACGCCGATCGCTGTTCTCACCGCATTGATCGCTCTTGCTTTCGGCTCGGTTACGGCCTCTGCGCAAGAAGGTCTCGGTGCCGGCGCCGGTACGGGCGCGGCGGCGCCCCAGGTTGAAAAATTCGGCAATTGGGCGGGGCGGTGCCAGCAGATGGGCCTCAATGACGGCAGCACCCGCAAGGTGTGCAATGTCTATGTGGACATTCGCGCGGAAGAAGACCCGGAAACGCGGATCATTTCCGTAGCCATCGGCCCGAACGTCAAGGATGGCGGTTTCGGCGCGATCGCCTTGACGCCGCTCGGCACATTGCTGCCGCAGGGCGTCGGCTTCAAGGTCGATGAGAACAAGGAATTCGGCGCGCCTTTCGTCATCTGCCATGGCGGCGGCTGCGAAGCGCATATGGCGCTTTCAACCGATGTCATTTCGCAGATGCGGGCAGGCAATACGATGCAGGTTGCCTTCGTGCACGCCCAGCGCGGCCCGGTAAAAGTGCCGGTCAGCCTGTCGGGTATTTCGGCTGCCTTCGATTGGCTCGGTAAACAGTAAGCGTCTTGGTTTGGGAAAAGTCCTCGCACCTTACCGGTGCGAGGCTTTTGCCGAACAATAGGCCAGTACACCGGCAAAGAGCACAAAGCCGCCCAGAACGATGGCAAGATAAAGCGTATCGGCGTCGGTCATTTTATTGTCCTTTCAGCGCGTTCCCCAGAAGGGAATTTAAAGCGCTGGCGAAAAGGCGGGGCATTGATCTTCATCAATGAAAAAACCTGACACCAGACCCCGAATCGGCCCGCTCATTGATGAAAACGGGAAGGTGAAGAAGGGGCTCTTCGGCGCACCCATCGGCCCCATCCATTACCGCGGCTACAGGCTCAAATCACCGCTCGGCGCGCTCCTGCCGGAAGAGCGGCGCGAGAGCGACTTCAAGGGCTTTCAGTTTCTAGGCGCCGTCTCGGCCCGTTTTGCGCTGGGCTGCGCGGTGACTTATTCCGCCGCGCTCAAATCCGCCTTTCTTTATATTTTCGACTTTTCAGAAAACCGCTTCGTGCTGGAGCGCCGCTTCGGCGCGCGCCAGGGCGATGAGTGCCGCTTCGCCCTCGATCCGGATGCGGGCGAGAGCCTTTTCCGCTTCGGCGAAAACCGCATCGTGATGTGCGCCGAAAAGGAAACACTGTCGAAAAAACTGGACGTCTGCCTCGATGACGGCACGGCGATCTCGCTTTCCTTCAGCGAAAGCAAACCGGGGTTCGAGACCTTGCGCCTTTGTACGCAAACGGGGGCGGCCGGCTGGACTTATGCGCAAAAGGTTGCAGGCGTTACAGCCGAAGGGGAGGCCTCCGGTCCCTTCGGGCGCTATGATTTTGCCGCGCTCGGTGCCTGCGCGCATCATGATTATACGGCAGGGTTCTTGCGCCCGGAGACCTATTGGAACTGGGCCTGTTTTTCCGGCCGCGCGGCAAATGGCGCGCTGCTCGGCCTCAACGTCTCGAACGGCGTCAACGAGACAGGCCAAACGGAAAATTGTTTCTGGGTGAATGGCGCGATGGTGAAATGCGATCATGCGATGATCGATTTCGACGACGAGAATCTCGAAGCGCCCTGGCGGATCTCTTCCCAGGACGGCAAAGTCGATCTGACGTTCACACCGGCGGGCGGTTATCACGCGACCGGCGAGAGCGAGAAAATCGCCAGCAATTTCCACCAGATGTTCGGTTTCTTCAAAGGCGTGCTGAAAGACGGAGATGGAAAAGCATTTGATATCGCAGCCATGCCCGGTTTCACCGAAACGCAGTATCTGCGCTGGTGACGGGGCACGGCTGATCAGTCACCCCGGCGCGGTGCCACCAGGATGCGCAGCCAGTTGAGGAACGTATTCTCGCGCAAAAGATAGCGCTGCAGCTGGTCCATATCGCGGGCAAGCTTTTCCGGATTATGGAAGAGTTCCTCGCGCTTGCGGAACTCGCGGGTCATGTCCAACTCGCGCACGGGCTTTGCCGGATTGCCGACGGCAATGACATTGGCCGGAATATCCGTCATCACCACGGAGCCTGCGCCGATAATGCTGTTCTCGCCGATCGTCACACCCTTGCCGACGATAGTGCGCACGCCGAGCCAGACATTGTCTTTGAGAACGACCGGCGCATATTTTTCATGCTCCGCCGTGCGGTCATAGGTGTCGTGCCAATCTGAATCGGAGATATAGCAGCCGCTCGCCAGCATCGTGTTGGAGCCGATGGTAATGCCGACGGACGAGACGATCTGATTGGAAGGCGAGATCAGCACATTGTCGCCGATCTCGATGCGGCCCTGGCGTGTGCCCGTATCCCATGTGGAAAGGCGTACCATGTGGCCGCGCGCCGAGCGGATATGTAGATTCTTTCCAGCCGTCACGTTGGGGCCCCAGACTTCGATGGTCCAGGGGTATGAAGCGTCTAGCCCAGGTCCGATGTCCGCGAAATGAGGGGCGAGATAATGCCGCGTGTAAAAACGTTCTAACCCGTCTCTGATGCGGCGGACCGGGTAGGGGCGGCGATCTTTACGCAGTGTCGTTGGTCCTTATGCCCGGCGGTGATGGCGTGCCGTCAATGTGCAATATCCGAGCGCAGCTGGTAAACACCGTTTTCCAGCGACCCGAAAAAATGCCGGACCTCCGGATGCCGGATCGGGCGGCCCGTCTCATCTTCCAAAAGGTTCTGCTCGGAAACATAGGCGACATATTCCGTCTCCTCGTTCTCCGCCAGAAGATGATAAAAGGGCTGGTCCTTGCGGGGGCGCACTTCGGCGGGAATGGACTGCCACCATTCCTCGGTATTGTTGAAAGTGGGATCGACATCGAACACCACGCCCCGGAACGGATAGAACCGGTGGCGCACGACCTGGCCGATCTGAAACTTTGCATCACGCTTTAACATCAGCCGCTCAACCTGCGGTTACAGAACAATTTTTATCCCTTATTGTTACCCGCGCCCCGCATATTCGGCAAGCATTGCCGGACACCGCGGGCCCTCAGGTCAAGCATTCGCCCAGTCCGGCATCAGATTTGCCAAATCCCGGCAACCGATGAGGTGGATGCCTTCCTCCTCAATCGTTTCCGCAACGCCGCCAGAGAGGAAAATCTCATAATCGGCGACCCGTGAGCGCCAATCCGAGCAGATCGCCCGCAGCTCCGGCGTATCCTGGCTCGGATGCAAAATGAAATAGCTCAAATGCCCCGGTTTCATAGTCCGGAAAACGGCACGGGTCTTCTCCAACCTGTCTTCCTCCTCCGCAAGCGGAACATTCAGGATCCGGTCGAGCAGCGGCACACCGAGTTTTTCCAGCCGCTGGCTCTGTTTGAAAAGCACCGCCGCGCTTTCCGCGTCATAGCCGCCTTTCAGCCATTGGGCTTCTTCCAGCCGGAGCGTAAAAGGCGGAATACCGGCGGCCAGCGCCGTCTCGGCAAAGCCTTCGTAGAATTTCGCATGCATAACGGAGCCCATATGCGTGTCCATATGGGTAGGGGAAATACCGGCGGCACGGGCACGGGCAATCTGCGCGGCAAGCTCGGCTCGCACGGCGGGCGGGCGCCCTTTTGCGGCCAGCGCCTCGCAGGTCTTGTGCAGTCCCCCTTCCTCATCCAGAAGGCCGGTGCCTGCATCCCTCGTGCTCAGCGGGCCCCAGCGGAAGGTCGGCCATTCACAGGTCAAAGTTGCGTGAACGCCCATATCCGCTTCCGGGTTCGCCCGGCAATAAGCGGCGATTTCCCCGAACCAAGGGCAGGGCACCATGGCCGCCCCAGCGGTGATGCGGCCTGCCTCCCAAAGGTCGATAAAGGCGGAAACCGAGGCCTGACACATGCCGATATCGTCCGTATGGATGATGGCGACACGGTCATTTTCGCCGAATCCCAGTTTCTCCAGAACCGGATTTGGACCCCACATGCTTTCCTCCCCGCATTTCCCGTTGTTTTACCGCAGCCTAGCCGATTGGCCCCGAAAGGAAAGGCGTGAGCCGCCGTGCGGAAAGTGAACGCCCAGAGGTTGCCTTTTACGGCCTTAGTCTCAATATGTACGCCATTCAAATTCGAACCGGGCGGCCTCGGGCCGCCTCATCACATTTCAAAGGACCTTCATGAGCGGATCACTCGACAAACTTTTCAGCCCTTTCACCTTTAACGGCCTGACGGTTCCGAACCGCATTGCCATGGCGCCGATGACGCGCCAGTTCTCACCGGGCGAAACGCCGGGCGAAGATGTCGCCACCTATTACCGCCGCCGCGCGGAAGGGGGAACGGGCCTCATCATCACGGAAGGCACGACCGTTGCCGATCCCGTCGCCACCATGGCGGAAAATGTACCCGCCTTTCACGGAGAGGCGCTGAAAGGCTGGAAGCGCGTTGTGGAGGAAGTCCATGATGCAGGCGGGCTCATCGCACCGCAGCTTTGGCACGTCGGCACGATGCGCGATCCGGGCAAAGCCCCGCGTTCCGAGTTGCCGAGCGCCGGGCCTTCCGGCCTCTTCAAACCGGGCAAAAAAGTTTCCGAGCCAATGTCGAAAGAGCATATCCAGAGCGTCGTCGACGCGTTCGGCCGCGCGGCGGCAGACGCGCGCGAGCTCGGCTTCGATGCGATCGAGCTGCACGGCGCCCATGGCTATCTCATCGACCAGTTCTTCTGGGCCGGCACGAATGAGCGTGACGATGAATATGGCGGCGAGCAGGCAGCTCAGCGCACGAAATTCGCCGTCGATATCATCAATGCAGTGCGCCGCGAGGTGGGCCACGACTATCCGCTCATCCTGCGCTTCTCGCAGTGGAAACAGCAGGACTTCGAACACAAGATCGCGCCGACCCCGGATGAGCTGGCCGCCTTCCTCAAGCCGCTCTCCGATGCCGGTGTCGACATGTTCCATTGCTCGACCCGCCGCTTCTGGGAACCGGAATTCGAAGGCTCCGATCTCAACCTTGCCGGCTGGACGAAGAAACTGACCGGCAAACCCACCATGACCGTGGGCAGCGTCGGGTTGTCGGGGGAATTCATCGGCGCCTTCATGGGCGAATCTTCCGAGCCGACCAGCATCGACAAATTGCTCGACCGGCTGGAAAAGGACGAGTTCGACATGGTGGCCGTTGGCCGCGCTCTGCTGGTCGATCCGGAATGGCCGAACAAGATCCGCGAAGGCCGCTCGAAAGACCTCGTGCCCTTCACCAAGGAAGCGCTGGCGGCGCTTGCCTAACCCCTAGCCGATAGGCGACATTAGCCATGCCCCGCCGGTGCTTACCGCTCGGCGGGGCATTGTTTTATTACGCCTGAGGACATTAGGGACAAACGGGTGGCGAAACGTTCAGAAGGGGCCAACGCGGCCGGGGCCCGCTCGGTATTAATTTATTCCGGCCAGGACCAGATCGGCGACGGCATTATCAAATTGCCGTTCCTGCATGCCTGCCGGGCCCGTTTTCCGGGCGCGCACATCACCTGGCTCTCCGGCCTCGGCAAGACCGTTTATGCCGGGCTTTTGAAAGATGCCGCCACGCCTTTCGTTGATGAAGTGATCGAATGCGCCGGGGTCGGCAAATCGCCCGGCGAATTGCTGCTGCCGCGCGCCATTGTCCGCAACCGCCATTTCGACGTCATCATCGATACGCAGCGCCTTGTCCTGCGCACACTCATCCTGAAACGGCTCTCGCACCGGCATTTCGTCTCGGGCACAGCCGGGTTCATGTTCTCCGATACCCGCCCGGAGAAGGGAAACGGTTCACCGCGCTCGTTCTCCGCTTATCTAATGCAGCTGCTCGACCTTGCCGCGCCGCCTGCCGTTCCCGACCCGGCTTTTGCCATGCCGCTTGCCGAGCGCGTGCATGAGGCAGCTATCGCGCTCCTCCCGGAAGGACCGTCCTATATCGGCTTTTCGCCGGGGGCGGGGGATAAGAGCAAATGCTGGCCGCTCGATAATTTCATCGCGCTTGCCCGCAAGCAGAAAGACGCAGGGCGCGTGCCCGTGTTCTTTCTGGGGCCGGATGAAAAAGACTGGCTCGCACCGCTTGCCTCCGCTGTGCCTGACGCGCTCTTTCCCGAATGGAACCGGCGCGACCCTTATGGCGATGTAAAAGGCCCGCTGCTCGTCATGGCGCTGGCCGCGCGGCTAAAGGCGGCGGTCGCCAATGATTCCGGCACGGGACACATGCTTGCGGTGGGCGGTGCGCCGCTCGTTTCTATCTTCGCCAAGCACGATCCGAAGAAATATGCGCCCGGCGCACGGCTGCTGGAAGTCGTCGATGCAAAAGATTACGGCGGCGTGGACGCATCGCTCGTGCCCATCGCCGCCGTTGAAGAGGCTTTAAACCGGCTGCTTGTCCGCGCCGGCTGATCAGAAGCCGTAGGCTTTCGCCAGCTCCGGGTCTTTTTCCGCCACCATCTTGGCAAGATCGACGATCACCTTAGCCTGTTTCCAGGTCGCATCGTCCTGCATCTTGCCGTCGATCATGACGGCGCCCGTGCCGTCCGGCATCGCGTCCAGAATCTTTTTGGCAAAGAGCACTTCGTTTACTTCCGGGCTGAAGACGCGCTTTGCAATGTCGATCTGCGAGGGATGGAGCGACCACGCCCCGGAGCAGCCCATCAGGAAGGCATTGCGGAACTGCGCTTCGCAGGCCCGCTCGTCGCCGAAATCGCCGAAGGGGCCATAGAAGGCACGCAGGCCGTTGGCGACACAGGCATCCACCATGCGCGCCACGGTGTAGTGCCAAAGGTCCTGCTGATAGAAGGGCCGCTCACTCTGGCCTTCCTCGGCATCCGCCAGCACGCCGTAATAAGGATGACCGCCGCCCACACGCGTCGTTTTCATCCCGCGGGAGGCGGCAAGGTCCGCCGGGCCGAGGCTCATGCCATGCATGCGCGGGGAGGCTGCGGCAATCTCGTTCACGTTCTTCACCCCTTGCGCGGTTTCCAGAATGGCGTGAATGAGAATGGGCTTCTTGATGCCGTTCTTCGCTTCCAGCTGCGCGAGAAGCTGATCGAGATAATGAATATCCCAGTCGCCCTCGACCTTGGGCAGCATAATGACATCGAGCTTGTCGCCGACGGCGCTGACGATCTCGGTAATATCGTCAAGCACCCAGGGGCTATTCAGGGCGTTGATCCGCGTCCAAAGACCCGTCTGGCCGAAATCATTGGCTTTGACGACTTCGATGAACCCGGCCCGCGCCGCTTCCTTCGCCTCGGCGGGAATGGCGTCTTCCAGATTGCCCAAGATCACATCCACCTTGGAAATCAGGTCCGGCACCTTGGCGCGCATCTTCTCGTTTTGCGGCGGGAAAAAATGAATCATCCGCTCCGTGCGCACGGGAAGCTCCCGGAAAGGCGCGGGCGCGCCGATGGCGAGGGGTTTGTAAAATTGGCTGGGAAGTTTCATCGGTCCTGCCATTGGTGTGAAAACGGGAGTGATTTGGCGCGCAGTCTAACGGCAGCGGGCGGCCTCCGCCAGCCCTGCCATAACAACCTTGTCAGCCCTTGTTCTGACCCAGTTTTTCGAGCTCGGCCTGCATGGCCGCGCCGAATTCCGGCAAGTCCGTCACCCGGTGCTCGCCGCGCGCATAGGCTTTGGCGTTTTCAAAATAGAAGGCGGCATTCATGATATTGGCCGCTCCATTGTCCCGCGTCTTGATCACTTTGGCTGGCGCACCCGCGACGATAGAATTGTCGGGAATTTCCGTTCCCTCCGTCAGAATGGAATGCCCGGCAATGATGCAGTTCTTGCCGATTTTCACCCCGTCCATCAGCGTCGAGTTGATGCCGATGAGGCAATTGTCGCCGATCTCCGCCCCATGCACCGTGACATGGTGAGTGATCGAACAATTATCGCCAATGATCGTCTGCGTCGTATTGCCGACATGGATCATGACGAAGTCCTGAATATTCGTGCGCTTGCCGATCCGCACTTCATGCATTTCCGAGCGGATGACGACATAGGGCCAAAGCGAGGCGCCTTCACTGATCGTCACCTTGCCATAGACAAGCGCCGTCTCGTGAATGAAAGCGGGATCGTTGAGCGTGACGCCGGGGCCAAATCGGGACATTGCGTTTCCTCTTATCTGCTTATCTTTTTTACTGGCGCCTGCCAGCCGTTCTTGCGGAAGACATCGAAAGAGCCTGCCGCCAGAAGGCAGAAGAAAGCGGCGAGCGAGGCGGCGGCCATCAGCAGGAAGGCCGGTTGATAGCCGCCTGCCTTTTCATAGATGAAGCCAATCATTGCAGGGCCGGAGGCAACGCCGAGCGTCATGGCAAACTGGCTCCAGGAAAAAAGCCGCCCATAGGCTTTGAGCCCGAAAGCCTCGGCCACGATGAGCGGCTGCATCATCAGCAAATTGCCGACGGAGGTGCCGAATAAAAGCGCGACGGCAAAGAGCGCCGCCTCGCTTTGCGCAAAAGCGTAAAAAACCAAAGCGCTTCCCTGCACGAGCGTCAGCGCGAGAACGAAGGGCCGGGCGGGAAGACGCGTGAGCACTTGCCCGCCAATGAGGCGCCCGGCAATGCTGGAGCCTGCCATCAGCGCCACGGCAAGGGAGGCGGTATCATCGCTGCCCGTGCGCGTGGCAACGAGGCGGAAGAGATGCGCGATCGTGCCGACCTGCGCCATCATGGCAAAGACGAAGGCCGCGACCATGAAAAGAAAGAGCCGTGAGCGCACCGCCGCGCCGAAATCCGCGCCTTCCGCCGCCGCTTCCGGCAGCGCGTTGCCTTTTTCATCCCGGCTTACCGCCGCCCCGTCCGGCCGAAGCCCCATGGAGGCAGGCGAGGGGCGGAAGACAAGAAGAGACACGGGCACGATGCCGATAAAGAAAATCAAGGCGAGCCACTGCGCCGCCCAGCCGATGCCGCCAATATCGATGAGCTTGGCGGAAAGCGGGGTGAGCAGAATGCCGCCGACGGAAAGCCCGGTGGAGGCATAAGAAAGCGCGATGGAGCGTTTTTCGTTGAACCAGCGCGCCACCAGCGTCGTGCAGGGCAAAAGCGCGCAGGCTGCATAACCCGCGCCAAAGAGAATGTGGAAAGCATAAAGCTGCCAGAGCTCTTCTACCCAGCGCACGCCGAACATGGCGGCAGAGGCGATGACGGCGCCCGCCAGGACCGACCAGCGCGGATCGTGCTTTTCGATATAGGCGCCGACGACAAGGCCTGTAAGGCCCGATGAAATGAAAAAGCTCGCGGTCGCAGCCGATGTCACCGAAACCGCAAAATCCCGCTCGGCCACAAAGGCTTTCAGATAAACGCCGAGATTGTAAAACCCCAGCCCCGCCGACACGGTCATGACGACAAAGGCCGCGGCCACAATGTACCAGCCATAGAAAAGGGGCGCCCGTTTCCCCGGCACCTCGTCCCGCAACTCCGACATTGGCCTGCTCGTTCAAGATTTCTATTGATCCTGTCATAGCAGACATGTCTTCTTTGCCCTAGAGCAGAGCCAATTATGAAAATGGGCTTGCACAAAAGAGCCAATCTGAATGGCCAAACAACAGGAGCGCGCAGTGAAATTCTATAATTCGATCGGCCCCAATCCCCGGGTCGTCAAAATGTATATGGCCGAACGCGGCATCGAGGTGCCGTTCGAGGAAGTGGACATTATGGGCGCGGCGAACCGCGCCGAACCTTACCTGCAAAAGAACCCGGCCGGGCAGCTGCCTTGCCTCGAGCTCGATGACGGCACGGTGCTCGCGGAAGTGACGGCCATTTGCGAATATCTCGATGAGAAGGAAGGCCAGTCCGGCCTTATCGGCAAAACGCCGGAAGAGCGTGCCGAAACGCGCATGTGGACACGCCGTGTCGATCTTGGCATTTGCGAGCCGCTGGCGAACGGCTTCCGTTTTTCCGAAGGCCTTGAGATGTTCAAGAACCGGATGCGCTGCCTGCCGGAAGCGGCAGACGGGCTGAAAGCCATTGCCCAGGACAAACTCGCCTGGCTCGATGGGCAGCTTCAAGGCAAAGAGTATCTTGCCGGGAGCCGCATGAGCCTTGCCGATATTCTGCTCTTCTGTTTCCTCGATTTCGGTGTGGCGGTCGGACAGCCGCTCAAGCCGGAAAACAAGAATGTGCTTGCCTGGTATGAGCGCATGAAGGAACGCGACAGCGCCAAGGCGACGGCCTGACCTCGGCTACCGGTAGAGATGAAGATGAGACGCCGGCCCCGCGCCGGCGTTTTTCTTTGCCAGTGTTTTCCTTTGACAGTCTTTTTCTTTGACAGGGGGCCGCAGCTTTTTAAGCTGCGCGCTGGAGGAGCCTCATGCACGAAAAGATCGAGCAGATAGAAGGGCCGGGCGGCCAGATCGAAACCTTTACCGTCTGGCCGGAAGACGGCAAACGCCATCCGCCCGTCATTCTTTACATGGACGCGCCGGGCATCCGCGAGGAGCTTTACGGCTTTTGCCGCCGCATTGCCGCGCAAGGCTATTACGTGCTCCTGCCGGACCTTTATTACCGGCTGGGGCGCAAACGCTTCCCGACCCCCATTCCGAACGATGATGTGCGCAAAGAAGTGTTCGATGCCATGTATTCGCTCAACAATGGGCTGGTGATGGAAGACACCCGCGCGCTGCTCGATTTTCTCGATACGAATGTAAACGCCGCGTTCGGGCCTGCCGGCTGCATCGGCTATTGCATGAGCGGGCAATATGTCGTCTCCGCGGCGGGCACGTTTCCCGACCGCTTTGCCGCCGCTGCCTCGCTTTATGGCGTTGGCATCGTCACGGATAAGGAAGACTCGCCCCATTTGCTCAGCCCCCACATCAAAGCGGAACTCTATTTCGGTTTTGCCGAAACCGATGCCTGGGTGCCGGACAACGTCATTCCTGATTTGAAAGAGGCCCTGGAGAAAAACAACGTGCCTTACCGGCTCGACATCTGGCCCGGCACGGAGCACGGCTTCTGCTTTCCCGAACGCCCGCTTTACAAGGCCGATGCGGCGGAAGCGGTTTGGGAAAAAGTCTTCGATCTTTACCGGCGCCGTTTGCCGCAGCCTGAAGGAACCGATACGTGAGCGATAGCGAGCTGCGCCCGGAAGATCAGACATGGGAATCTCCGGCCGCCGTCACCCTCGGCAAGAAAGTCATTTCGGTTGAGCCTGGCCGGGTGAAAGCTTCTTATTATGCAGGCGAAAACTTCATCAACCGGGGCGGGCGCATCTATGGCGGTTTTATTGCCGCCATGCTGGACGGGCTGTGCGGCCATGCGGTGCGCAGCACCCATGAGGTGCCGGGTACACCGCAGGTCACGCTGGAAATGAAAACCAGTTTTCTAGGCGCAGCCGGGATCGGCGAGCTTCACGGCGAAGGCTGGGTGCGCCATAGGGGTAAATCCATCGCCTTTGCCGAGGCCGAGCTTTTCACGCCCGAGGGCACGCTCGTGGCGCGGGCAAGTGCCACATTCAAAATCGGCAAGTAGTTTTCAAGGCGGCAAAGCGGCGGCGACGCTGCGGCATTTGCGCGAGCTTTGCCACTCGCCTAATCTGCCGCCAACAGCCATTTCAATAGGGTGGAGACAAAGATGAGCGACCGCGTTTCGCTGAAAATCGAAGAGGGTGTGGCCGATATCCGGCTCGTGCGTTCGGACAAGATGAATGCGCTCGACCCGGCCATGTTTCAGGCCTTGCTGGAGACGGGTGAAAAGCTGAAAAGCGATCCTTCCGTGCGCGTCGCCGTCATCTCGGGCGAAGGCCGGGCCTTTTGCGCCGGGCTCGACATGGGCAATTTCGCCAAGATGAAAGACGGCGGTAGCGGCAAGGGTTCGAACCCGGCGGCAGGCAGCGGGGAAGGACGGCTTGAAAAGCGCACCCAGGGCATCGCCAATGACGCGCAATATGCCGCCTGGATCTGGCGCGAGGTGCCGGTGCCCGTGATCGCAGCCGTGCACGGCGTCGCCTTTGGCGGCGGCTTTCAGGTCATGCTCGGCGCGGATATCCGCTATGTCGCGCCGGACACGAAACTTTCCGTCATGGAAGTCAAATGGGGCCTCGTGCCCGACATGGCAGGTTCCCAGCTCATGCGCCATCTTGCCCGTGAAGATATTATCCGCGAGCTGAGCTATACGGGCCGCATCTTCTCAGGCGAGGAAGCTTTCAACTATGGTTTCGCCACGCGTGTGACGAAAGACCCGCTTGCCGAAGCGCTGGCAACGGCAAAGGAAATCGCCGGCAAGAGCCCGGATGCCATCCGCGCCATGAAGCGGATTTACAATGCCGCGCCTTATGCGACGGCGGCGGACGGGCTGTTGATGGAATCCATCGAACAGGACAAACTGATCGGCTCGCCGAACCAGATCGAATCCATCATGTCGAACCTGGAAAAGCGCCCCGCGAAATTCAAAGACGCCGGCTGAAACCGGACCCTACTGAAAAAGAAAAGGGAGAGGCCGGGCCTCTCCCCCTTTTTTCGTTTCGCCCTCTTTGAAGATCAGGCGGCAGCTTGCGGGCCGCGCAGCAATTTGCCGGGCAGGGTGCCCGTCGGCTTGCCGTCTTCCATCACAATCTCGCCCTTGACGATGGTCGCCACATAACCTTCCGCGCCCTGGAAAAGGCGGCGGCCCGAGGCCGGCAGGTCGAACACCATTTCCGGCGGCGGGCAGCTCAGGTTATCAAAATCGATGACATTGATATCCGCCCGCATGCCCGGCGCAATGACGCCCCGGTCGAAGAGCGCATATTGCTCGGCCGTATCTTTCGTCTGAATACGCACGATCTGTTCGAGCGGCAGGCGGCGCCCGCGCTTTCTGTCCCGCACCCAGTGGGTCAGCATGAAGGTCGGTGTCGCCCCGTCGCAGATCGCGCCGCAATGGGCGCCCGCATCCGCCAGGCTGAGCCCCGTCTGCGGATGTTCGAGCAGTTCCTCGATGGCGGAAAAATCATTATCCGAATAGCCGAAAAGCGGGAAGTACAACAGCGCCTCACCGCCATTCATCATCATCGCATCGTAAGCGATTTCCTTGGCGCTCTTGCCCTCGCGCGCCGCGATCGCCGCAATGGAATCTTCCTGGGCCGGTTCGTAATTTTCCTCGACGCCCATCGGATACATCTTGTGGAAGGAGCCGGTGACGAAATTTCCGAAATCCCCGAGATTGGGATTGCTGTCCGCCAGAATGGCGGCTTTCACCGCCGGGTCTTTCAGCTTTTCGATCCGCTCCTTGATCGGCAGCTTGGCGAGCTTTGCGTATTCGCGGTGCGCGATGAAGGGATGAACCGACGTCTGCCAGCCCATCAGGATGCCGACCGGGCGGCCCGAATGCTGGCCGCGCAGATTGGTCACGCCTTCTGCGCGCGCCTTGTCCAGCATCTTTAAAAGCTTCTTGTAAAGGTCGGGACGCTCGTCGATCTGCTGCAGGTTGAAGGTCACTGTGCGGCCCGTCTTGCGCGCCATTTCCAGCATCCACTCGAATTCCTGATCCATGTCGCGGTGTGTCGCCGAAATCTGGAAGACGCCAGTCCCGGCTTTCTCCAGCGCGCCGCCGATCGCAAAAAGCTCGTCCTTGGCCGCGAAGGTGCCGGGTACCGGATTGCCTTCCAGCGTATTGTGCAAATCCGTGCGCGAGGTGGAAAAGCCGAGCGCGCCCGCCTTGATCGCCTCATAGGTGAGCTTGCTCATCTTTTCTATGTCTTCGGCGGTCGCAAATTCATTATCGACGCCGCGCTTGCCCATCACATAAACGCGCAGCGCGCAGTGGGGCATCTGCACGCCCACATCCATGGTGAAGCGGCGTTTGTCGAGCGCGTCCATATATTCGGGAAAGGTCTCCCATTCCCATTTGATGCCTTCATGCATGGCAACGCCAGGAATGTCCTCCACCGCTTCCATGAGGTCGATGAGATCGTCCCGCTGCTCCGGCTTCACCGGCGCAAAGCCGACGCCGCAATTGCCCATGACGACGGTGGTCACGCCGTGGAGAGAGGAGGGGGTGAGATAAGGATCCCAGGTCGCCTGCGCGTCGTAATGCGTGTGAATGTCGACGAAGCCCGGCGTCACCAAAAGCCCGCCGGCATCGATCTCGCGCGTGGCTGTGCCTGCGACCTGACCCACGGCGGCGATCTTGCCGTCCTTCACCGCAATGTCGCCGGTAAAGGCGGGCGCGCCCGTTCCATCGACAATCTTGCCGCCTTTGATGATCAGATCGTAATCCGCCACAGCTCTCTCCCTTGGCCATCCGTCTTTTTGTTGGCGGGCATTCTACACAAAAATTGCGCAAAGGAAGCCCGCTCTTCCGCAGCGAAAAGCAGTGCGCGCGGACTTGACGCTTTTTCAAGGCGCGCGCCATACTCACCCTGTCGAAAAAGTCAGGCCGGTCTGGTTGATCCGTCCCGTTGATCTGGTTGAGCAACTCGTTCTTTCCGGACAATGCACTGGCGCTCGAAGGCGTGCCTTCGTTCAGTCCCGCGGCATTGCCGCTGGCCGCTCGGGCCGGCGGGGATGGAGCGTGGAAATTTCCTCCCCATTCCTGCTGCCCGGCGCGCCCAGTTCAACCGGGCGTCTTACGCCCCAGTTAAACGGGACTTAGAAGACACATGAAACAAGCACTGACACTTATCACCCTTGCGGTGGAAGACCTTCCCCGCGCGCTCGCCTTTTACCGGGACGGGCTTGGCTGGACGCCGGGTTTCACCGCCGGCAATATCGCCTTCTTTCAAATGAACGGTGTCGCTTTCGCGCTGTTCAAACAGGATGAGATGGCAAAGGAACTTGGCCGTGACATCGCCGCGCGGCGCGGCGGCATTGCGCTCGCGCACAACGTCGAAAGCCCGGAGGCGGTCGATGCGCTCTTAAGCGAGATCCGCAAACTTGAGGGCGGCGCCATTCTCAGTGAGCCCGTAAAACGGGAGTGGGGCGGCTATTCAGGCTATTTCGAAGATCCGGACGGCCATGCCTGGGAAGTTGCCTGGAACCCATACTGGACGCTGTCCCCGGAAGGCTTCGTGACGATTTAGCAAACCACCGGAAGCGCTCTTAGGTAAAGGGCGCTTCCGCTTCTTCTCAAGTTGCCAGAAACCCGGCCCATATCTGCGCGCTCAAATAAAGCCCCAGTCCGAAAACGAGATGCGTGGACAGGCTCTTGAGCCGGGCAAGCCAAGGCTTCGGGGTTCGCGCGGCGGCAATGCCGAGCCCGAAGGCCGGTTGCAGAATGAAGTAGGGCGCGGCCACCGTTACAAGTCCCATGGCCAGTGCCGGGGCAAGGGCAGGGGCCGCCAGATAGGACCGCCCAGCGGCAGCAAGAAACAGCGCGGCGAAGACAATCCCGATCAGATAATGCGCGGCCCAGCCGAGCGTTCTTTCGCCTTTCACCGGCGCCGCGCGGGCAATCGCCTCATGGCGCGCCCGGCCTTGGGGCAGATGACCGATCCACCGCCCGAGCAGGGCATAGTCCAGCACACTTATCCTCAAGATGTGTTTTTGAACGAGGCCCCACACATCCATGCACAAGGTCGCGCCCGCGCCCAGAGCCAATGCGCCCCAAATGAATTCCCAGAACGGCGCCATGACATCTCTCCCGGCTTGTTTTCAGATCAACCGGAAGGCACCTTACGAGTTCAAGTGAACTTGAGGTCAAGCATGAAAGATCCCGATATCGGCGCTGTCGCGCGCGAAACCGGCCTGGCGACTTCCACGCTGCGCTATTATGAGGAAATCGGTCTCATCACTTCGAGCGGGCGAAAGGGATTGCGGCGGCTTTTCGATCCCGGGATTTACGAGCGGCTCGCACTGATTTCACTTGGACGCAACGCCGGCTTTTCACTGAAGGAAATCGGCGCCATGTTCGCCCAAGACGGCAACCCGCGCATCGACCGGGCCCAACTGCATGACAAGGCCGACGAGCTCGACCGGTTGATCCGGCGGCTGCGCGCGATGCGGGACGGACTGCGCCACGCCGCCGAGTGTCCCGCACCCAGCCATCTGGAATGCCCGACCTTCCAGCGTCTTCTCAAAGCCGCCAGCGCGGACGCAAAAAGGGGAAAGTCAAAACGGAAATAGGGGAA
>NZ_BBIO01000003.1 GCF_000739695.1 Tepidicaulis marinus | reverse complement strand
CTTGTGCAACACTCTTGTGAAATAGCGAGAATTGGTCAAAAGCCAAGAAGCCCGAAAAATAATGAGCGATCGCCCCTCCCCGCCCGTCTTCCGTTTCGCCCCGAGCCCCAATGGCTACCTGCATTTGGGCCATGCCTATTCTGCGCTGGTTGGGGCCGAAGCGGCAAGAGAGGCGGGCGGGCGCTTTCTCCTCAGGATCGAGGATATCGACACGGGCCGCTGCCGGCCGGAATATGAAGAGGCGATTTTCGAGGATCTCGCCTGGCTCGGCCTGACCTGGGAAGAGCCGGTCCTGCGCCAATCCACCCGCTTTGAAGCCTATGAAGCGGCGCTGAAAAAACTGCGCGCGCTCGGCACTGTCTATCCCTGCTTTGCCACCCGCAAGGAAATCATCGGCGCCATCGAAGAATCGGGCATCGGCCTCGACCGCTGGCCGCGCGACCCCGACGGCGCGCCGCTTTACCCCGGCCTTTACAAGGACCTGCCGCCGCGTGAGCTCAGCCGGCTGATGTGGGAAGGGGTGAGCTACGCTTGGCGCCTCGACATCGAAAAGGCGAAGACCCTGGCGGAAGAAAAACAGGGCGGCCCCATCACCTTTCAGGAAGACGGCGCAGGCCCCCGCGGGGAAACCGGCCGCCTTGCCATTGAGCCCGAGCTTTACGGCGACACCATTATCGCCCGCAAGGACGTGCCGACCTCTTATCACATAGCCGTCTGCGTCGATGACGCCGCGCAAGGCGTGACCCATATCAGCCGGGGCCAAGATCTTTTCTATATGACCCATATCCACCGGCTCTTGCAGGTGCTGCTCGATCTGCCCGAACCCATCTACCGCCATCACCCGCTTATCCGCGATGAAACCGGGCGGCGGCTTTCCAAGACCGCCAAGGATATGGGGATACGGGAGTTGCGCAGCGAAGGGCTCAGCCCTCAGGACATCCGCGCCATGGTCGGTCTCAATGAGGCCGAACGGGCTTAAAGAAAAATATTCAGCATCACCGTCAAGGTAACGAGGCTGAGCGCCGTTGCCAGCACGACGGCGGAAGAGGCCGCCCCCGGCGCCGCCTGATAGCGTGAGGCAAGCACGAAAGAGAAAACCCCCGTCGGCATGGCCGCCATGGTCGTTGCGACCTTCACCCAAAGCGGGGAGAGCCCGAAAACGTAGAACGATAGCACGAAGACGATGAGCGGATGCACCGCGAGCTTGAAGAAGGAAATCGTCGCCGCGGTGCCGACCGAGCGCTTGATCTCATAACGTGTCAATGTCGCCCCGAGCGAGAAGAGCGCGCAAGGAATGCCCGTGCGGGCGAACATTTCCAAAGCCGTGTCGGCGGGACCCGGAATGCCGAGCCCGAGCTGGCCGTAGGTAATCCCCAAAGCCAGCGCGACGATGACGGGGTTCGTCACCATGCCTTTCAGGCTCTCGCCCAAAATCGCACGCGGCGCCAGGCGCTTACCGCCGCGCGGCTTCGTCGTTTCCAGCAAAAACGTCGCGATGGTGAAAATGGTCAGCCCGTGAAAGGCAAGGATAAAGAAAAGCGGCACGCCCGCCTCTTCCCCATAAGCTGTGAGAATAATGGGAATGCCGAGCATCACGGTGTTGGAAAACCCGCCGCCGAAACCGACGATCACGCTGTCGGCGGGCGAGCGGCGCAAAAACAGAAAGGCCGCCGCCCCGCAAAGCGCCCAGACGATAAGCACGCCGCCATAATAGGAAAGCCAGAGCCCCCAAGGCAGTTCGGCGGGAAGCTCGGTATTGGCGAGCGCACGGAAGAGCAGCGCGGGCAGCGCGAAGGTGAAGGCATATTTGTCGATGCCGTCGATCGCCTTGTCGGAAAGTATGCCGAATCTGGCCGCCAGAAGGCCGACGCCGATCACACCGAAGATCGGCAGAACGAGATGGATACCCGCTTCCATTTGATCACCCGCAAAGAAGCGGGAGAGGCCCCGCAACGGCGCGGACCCTAGCGGCGCGGGCTCATATGGTCAAATCGGAGGAAGAGGACCAATGCAGGTGAGGCGCCTACCAGTCATAGAGCCCGGTGAAGCTTTTAAAGCCCGCCCCTTCCGCATAAGCCTGCCAGGCGGTGCGGAAGCGCGCCGTCGTTTTCGGGCTGTTGAAGCCTTGCCCGAGGCCGAGGATCACAAGTTCCTCGCAGCCTTCGTAATGCGCCTCTTGCGGGACAGGGAGCTTACCGCCCCATTTCGTCAGCTTGCCATAATCGGAATCTTCCGCCCCGTCGGTAAGCAGCACCACGGTGGTGGGCATGGCCTTGCAATCGACGACCTGCGCCATCGTGTCGAGAAAGGGCACGATGTTGGTTTTCATCTGCGCCTCGAGCTTGCCCTCTTTGACAAGCGCGGGAAGATTGGCAACGAGCGTTTGAATGCCCTCGGCGACATCTTCAGGCCGGGCGCGCGCGGAAATCACCTGATCGATTTTCAAATGATTGGACGAGGCATCGTAAACGCCGAACGTGCGCACCATGACGCGCGAGCGCAAAGGCAGGGCATCCAGCTCTTCACCCAGCCGGGCGGCAACGCGCGCTGCATAACCTGCATCGGTGATCAAGGGATTGGATTTGGAAAGATCGAGCCCGACCAGGATTTGCCGCGCGCCGTCCGCCTCGGTGCGCCCCGCATCGACGGCGAGCGCGGCGCCCGGTGCGCCCATGAGAGACGCACCGAAGAAAAACGCGCCAAGGAGTGCCAGTCCCCGCATCGGCCTATTCCGCCGCACGCTTGTAACCACCCGGAGCCGGAACCTCCCGCGGACCGCGAAAGGGAGGCAGAATGTCACCGGCGGGTTCCCGCAGGCCCTCCTGTGTGACGCGCCCGGCCTGCATGGCATGGCGCGAATATTTATCCCACCAGGCCCGGAAGGCTTCTTCGTAGCGGGTGACCGTATGCGACTTTTCGGCAAGCTGCGGGGCGGGCGCGGGCTGCGCGTCCGCTTTCCCTTTGCGGCCCCAGCGCGGGGCAGGCAGCGCCTTTTGCGTGGAAGCAAGGCGGCGGCGCGATTCCGACAGGCCCTGTTCATAAGCCTGGCACTCGCGCATTAGCCCGGCCCAAAGCGCATGGCGGCGGTTTTCGGTGCCTTCCATTTCGGAGAGGCGCTCGCGGCTTTCCGCATATTCTTCTTCCAATTGGGCAAGGCGGGCCATGTCACGCTTGCGCTGCACGAAATCCCGCGTCAGGAAAAGCCGGCGCAGATTGTTGAGCGCGAAGTGAAGACACATGGCCGCAACGCCCGTGACCACCAGAAAGATCACGCCGAGCGAGGTCATCCAGAAAATCGGCTGATAACCGCGCACCGTGGCAACGGAACCGGCGGCGGCTTCCGCCCCGCGCGTTGCGTCCGTTTCAAGCCCGAGCTCGGCCAGGGCCCCGCCGAGCGAGCCGCCGGAGCCGCCCGCACCCACTTCCGCAAGCCCGTTCGGCAGCGACATCATGGCCAGAAGAAAGCCGACGCCGCCCAGCATCAAGAGCGCGAGCAGAAAAACGACGCGCACGAAAATGCCGCGCCCGAAGCCCGACATATGTTCGATGAGAATATGCGCGGCGATCGTGGCGAAGAGCACTTGCAGCGATTTGAACGTGACGGAGGTTGCCAGCGTGCCCGGCAGTTCCAGAAACTCATTGGCAAGAGCGCGCGTCCAGAACTCCGTGACGATGGCGTAATCGACGAAAAGCGCGCCGCAGGTCACCAGCACCGCCAGAACGACCGCGCCCATATAGAAGGGGCGGAAGCGCGCCTGGCGCTCGCTTGCAATGTAATTGTTCTGGATCTGCGCGCGGGTGCCGTCGCTGATAAGGGAATTCATCTGAAATCTCATCTCGCCCTCCTCACGCCTGTTTTTTGGTGGAAGAGCGGCGGAAGCGGTCCCAAAACCCGCCCGTCTTCGGATGCTCATCCTCGAGCGGCGCGGCAAGGCGTTTGGCGAGCCCCACGATTTCCTGCTCCAGCACTTCCTGGCGCGCGCGCAGCCCGTGCAGCTCGCTCATATAGGCCTCATCGAGCGCGGTGAGCGAGGCATAGATGTGAATGTCGGGAAGCGGTTCGCCGTTGCGGCCATAATCATAAGCGGCATCGAGCGTGCGCCCGGCACCTGCGGCTTTTCCGGCGGATGAATAGGATCGGCTTGCCTGCGCCATGTCTCACCTCTTCCTTGCTGCCCGCGCGGGAGGGCGGGCTCGTCTCCGGCGCGAACGCCGGTCTGCATGTGAAGGGCGGGCGGCACATCAGCGTTTCGGCCCCCCGGCCCGCTTTCACCGCGCCTGTCGATGCGCCTGAAAGCCTTGCTTCCGGTAACGCCGCACAAGACCGGAAGCTCTTTACTTTTGCGCAATCAATATGACGAAACCAGTCCTGAAATGCGGCTGAAATGTGATCTTTTTGCAGATCGCCATGCCGCACCGGGCTCCAGACACACCAATCTGCCCGCAAAGGCGGCATTTGCCCGCCGCGCAGGCGGTCAAACAGGCAGGAAAGCCCGGCGGTAATTTCGAGGGTACGGCGCCTATTCGCCCTGCTTTTCGATCCCCGCCCAGACCATGCGGGCGAACTGCTCGGCTTTCAAAAACCCGTCGCCCCATTCCGCATCGAGCGCGGCGAAGGGCTTGGAGGCCACCCAATCCGCATAGGAAAGACCCTTACCCCGCGCGCCATGGGCGCTGGCGGAGGCGGTTTTCAGCATCTCGCGGAAGGCGATGAGATCGGTGCGCGTGGCAAGGGCCCCATGGCCCGGCATGAAGCGCGTTTCCTCATTCGTTTTCGCCAGCACATCGCCAAGCGCGGCGATCACCCCGTCAATGCCGCCGCCCGACCAGGCATCGATCACCGGATAAAAGCCGTTGAAGAAAAGATCGCCCGTATGCACCACATTCGAGCGCGGCCAATGGATGAACGTGTCGCCATCCGTATGCGCGCCGTGCACATGAATAAGCTGCGCTTCTTCCCCGTTCAGGTGAATGGCCGAGCGGTCATTATAGGTCAGATGCGGCAAGGCGGCTTTCGGCGCAGGCGGCGCCGGGCGCTCGAAGGCGGTGATCTCCTGCCCCTTCTCCATCCGGGAGCGGACATTCTCATGTGCGAAGATGAGCGCGCCTTCCTTGCCCAGATTCTCGTTCCCGCCCGTATGGTCGCCATGCCAATGGGTGTTGACCACCAGACGGATAGGCCCGGAAGAAATCGCGCGCACCGCTTCCAGAATGGCCGGCGTCATCGGCGCAAACTGATCGTCGATGAGATAAACCCCGTCCGGCCCGGCGGAAACACCGATATTCCCGCCCTGCCCGATCAGCATGTAAAGCGTGTCCGTCAGTTTGACGGTTTCGACCTCCGGCAGGTCTTGCGCGTGAGCGGGAAGCGCTCCGGCACCGGCCAGCGCAGCAAACCCAAACAAAAGTGCGGCAAGCTTCCTACGGCTGATTTCAAACAATTTCCCGGCTGCGCTCATACCATCCTCCTGCAATTTGCGAGGAGACAGCCTGAAGCGGCGGCACTTCACCAGCAATCAACGAAAGCGTGAGGCGAACCGAACCCGAACATTCCGGTAGCGGAACCTATAACCCGGAGCCCACAACAAAATTGACCGCTTCAACGACTCGCCGAATAGTGAAATTGGAAAATCATCGAGGTCACAAATGCCATGTCAGAACCCATACTTAGAAAAACCCAGCCACCACAAGACGAGGAAGGCAATCACTGGTCTTCTGACCGGCTCGACCGAAAGAAATTCGCGGATCAATTGACGCGTCTTGTTGAGTCAACAAACCAGCCGTTTGTAATTGGTATTGAGGCACCATACGGCTCGGGAAAATCATACTTTTTGAGCCGCTGGAGAAAAGACCTCTTATTAAAAGAACACACCGCAATATACATAGACGCTTGGGCCACTGATTTCTCAGACAGTCCACTAGTAGCATTCGTAGCGGAGTTTGAACACACACTCAAAAAGACTTCCGACACAACATTGAAAAAAAGAGTCAGTGATCTTAGCAAAGCTGCGGGTGTCCATCTTTACCAAAAAGGTCTGCCTGTTGCCCTGCGGATCGCAACGAGCGGATTATTCGATTTCGCTGATCTTAAGAAGCTGGTCGGAGACAATCTTACCAATTCTGTATCCGCGCAATCAGCCGAATTGGTAGAAGCGATAGCCAGAGAGGAAATTGCACAACATTCGAAAGCAGTAAACTCGATAAAGGAATTTAGAAACAAGCTTTCTGAGCTAGTTAACAGATCTAGAGAAGAAATCTCACAAGATCACAAGTTTGTTGTGATCATCGACGAGCTTGACAGATGCCGACCCGACTACGCCATCGAAATGCTGGAATGCATTAAACACTTCTTCAGCGTCGAAGGCCTCGTTTTTGTCATAGCATATGACAAGACGCACTTAGCGGGCTGTATTGCCTCTGTCTATAGTGAAAAACTCGATACCGATGCATATCTCCGGAAGTTTATAGACTGGCGCACAACACTCCCCTCACAAAAAGGTGCGGACTTTGTTCTTCACACGTGCCGCCAATTGAGTATGCAAGAAGTAATCCACCACGAACGAGACTTTTCAAACTTCATCGAATTTTGCAGCACGGGCGCAATCGCGGAAAACACATCACTCAGAAGTTTGGAACAAGAAATTTCCAATATCAGCCTGTCGCTACGCGTGTTGAACATAAGACAACCGCACCTAGGAGATGTATTCGGCGTTTATTGCTTCTTGAGAGTTAGTGAAAATGGCAACTTCGAGAAACTTGCCAACGCAGAGATTTCTGCCGAACATTTTCTTCGATACTTCGACAACAAAACAGAGAACTTAAAGGAAGATCACTTTGGGACATTGAAATTCATGAGGCAGATAATTTTTGCACTCACCCAAAACGATTTTGACCGTGATCCCACATTGAGCGCGACACTAAGTAAGGAGTTGGCATCAACCAGCGATCAGCGCAGTGACGAAATCGAAAAAATGTTAGAGATGGAGAACGATGCAAGGGAATACCGAATGTTCCTGGAACGCGCCTTTCGGAAAACGGTGGACCCTCAAACTCAAACTTGGCTTGCAGCCATCCAAAACTCATTTCAAACTTCTCTGCATCAAACTCGCTGACGCAAGAAGGGATCACGCCGCCCGCTCGTCCGGGTCCACGAGGGTGACGACATCGGCCATGATCTTGTTGAGGTCGAAATCCTTGGGCGTATAGACGGCGGCAACGCCTGCCTCGCGCAGGCGCGCTTCGTCTTCGGCCGGAATGATGCCGCCAACAATGACCGGGATATGATCGAGACCCGCCGCGCGCATCCGCGTCATGACATCGGCAACAAGCGGCACATGGGAGCCCGAAAGGATCGAGAGCCCGACCACATGCACATCGCCGTCGCGCGCGGAGGCAACGATCTGCTCCGGCGTCAAGCGGATGCCTTCATAAACGATATCCATGCCTGCATCGCGCGCGCGCACGGCAATCTGCTCGGCGCCGTTGGAATGCCCGTCGAGGCCGGGCTTGCCGACGAGAAATTTGAGCCGCCGCCCGAGTTTCGCCGAAACCGCATCCACCGCCGCGCGCAGTCCGTCAAGCCCGCCCGCATCGTTGCGCGCGGCTTTGGAAACGCCGGTCGGGGCGTGGTATTCACCGAAAACCGAGCGCAAGACGTCGCCCCATTCGCCCGTCGTCACGCCCGCTTTCGCGCAGGCAATGGAGGGCTCCATGATATTGCGGCCTTCTTTCGCCGCGGCGCGCAAATCATCGAGCGCGGCTTTCACCGCGCCCGCATCGCGCGCCTCCCGCCAGGCTTTGAGCGCGGCGACCTGTTCAGCCTCCACACCTTCTTCCACCGTCAAGATCGCGCCTTCGCCTGCCGTCAGCGGGGAAATCGCGGTTTCCACATATTTGTTGACGCCGACAACGGAAAGCGAGCCTTCTTCGATGGCCTCCAGGCGCGCCGCGTTCGACTGCACGAGGCGCTCTTTCATGAAGGCGCTTTCGACGGCGGCCACCGCCCCGCCCATTTCCTCGATCAGGCGCAGCTCCTCAAGCGCCGCTTCTTTCAGCTCACGGACTTTCTTTTCCATCACCGCGGAGCCTTCGAAAATATCTTCATATTCCAGAAGGTCGGTTTCGAAAGCGAGGATCTGCTGGGCGCGCAGCGACCATTGCTGGTCCCAGGGGCGCGGCAGGCCGAGCGCCTCGTTCCAGGCGGGAAGCTGCACGGCGCGGGCCCGCGCATTCTTGGACAAGGTCACGGCCAGCATCTCGATGAGAATGCGGTAAACGTTGTTTTCCGGCTGCTGTTCGGTGAGACCCAGCGAGTTCACCTGAACCCCGTAGCGGAAGCGGCGCAGCTTTTCATCTTCAACGCCGTAGCGCGCCCGGCAAATCTCGTCCCAAAGTTCGGTGAAGGCGCGCATCTTCGCGATCTCGGTAACGAAACGCACGCCCGCATTGACGAAGAAACTGATGCGCCCGACGACGCGGGCAAAATCCGCCTCCGGCACCTGCCCGCCCGCTTTCACCGCATCGAGAACCGCAATGGCGGTCGCCAGCGCATAGGCGAGCTCCTGCGTCGGCGTCGCGCCCGCCTCCTGCAAATGATAGGAGCAGACATTGGTGGGGTTCCATTTCGGCACTTCCCGGTAGGTATAGGAAATCACATCCGAGATGAGCCGCATGGAAGGTTTCGGCGCGAAGACGTAAGTGCCGCGCGAGAGATATTCCTTGATGATGTCATTCTGCACCGTGCCGGTGAGCTTTGCCCGGTCCGCGCCCTGCTCGTCCGCCACCGCGATATAAAGCGCCAAGAGCCAGGCCGCCGTCGCATTGATCGTCATGGAGGTGTTCATCTGCTCGAGCGGGATCCGGTCGAAAAGCGCGCGCATGTCGCCGATATGGCAGACGGGCACCCCCACCTTGCCGACCTCGCCTTTCGCCAGCACATGGTCGCTGTCATAGCCCGTTTGGGTCGGCAGATCGAAGGCGACGGAAAGACCCGTTTGCCCCCGCGCCAGATTTTCCCGGTAAAGCGCGTTCGAGGCCTTGGCCGTGGAATGGCCCGCATAGGTGCGGAAAATCCAGGGGCGGTCTTTTTCGTGCTGAAAGGGCGTCTCGGCCATCTGCCATCTCCGGGTGGGCATGTTTCCGGAGCCAATAGCACAGCGCGCCCGCGCCGCCAAACCCTGACGGCCCGCGCGACGCTGCGTTTTCCGGGCTCTTAAGGAGAAGTGGCCCTAGAGCACGTCGGAGAGAATATCGACGATGATGCCCGTCGCCGCCGCCACAAGCAGCACGTCATCACCGACGATCAGCCGCTCATAGCCTTCATAGACGGGCAGGCGCAGCTGGAGGTCCTGCGGCAAATAGCGCTTGGCAATGCCGGGCGGCAGCGGTTTGCCGCGCGCGAGATTCTTGGCGATACCCGGCGGCAAGGGCTTGCTGGTCATGCCGTGGCGGCCGAAATAGTCGCGGATGATCTCGGTTTCATTGACCCCGAAACGGATTTCGGCATGAAGGCCAAGATCGACATCGCCGCTACCCTCGGCCCCTTGCTTGGCATGGCCGGGCGGTCCTGCATGGCCCGGCGCCTTGTCGCTCTTGGCCATCGCCGGTCCGGCCGAAAAGCCAAGGACAACCGCCAGCAGAAGGCGGGGCCCGAAAAAGGCGCGCAGAAAGGAAACGGGTTTTTCAGGCCGGCCAGAGCAGCCGGGGCGGGCAGTGCGGCGCGTCATGGGAAACTCCCTGAGTTTGTTCATCTAACCCCATCAACGCCGCTCCGCCCGCTTTGTGCCCGGGTGGATGCTTAGCTTCGCGAACCGAAAAACTTCACATCGAGCGCCCATTTGTCCTCATCCTTGAACGCCATCAGCGCCACGGTCGCCGAGACGACGCAGAGCGAGGGGAAGAAGAGGATATTCACCGCCTCGCGCCCAAAAATCAGGCCGAGCGGGTCAACCAGCGACGGCCAGATCGCGGCGGCGCCGAGCGCCAGCGAAATAAACTGCGCGGGATAAGCGATGGAGCGCAAAAGCCCCAAGATCACGCAAAGCGCCAGCAGCGTCTGGCCGGTGCCCAGCACATATTGCAGCGTCTCATTGCTCAACAGCCCGCCATAATATTTGTCCGAAACGCCGATCGCCTCCTTGGTCGCGCCGAGCCGCACGATCGCCCAGATCAACAGCAAAAGCCCCGTCGACAGACGCAGCAGCAACAAAGATAGTGGTTTCATTCAATGCCCCTCATGTAATCGGGCGCCGCAGCGCCTTTGAACAGAGGGTAAAGTGGGCACCGCCCCGCCCTACCGCCAGCCACGTTTTTGTGAGGCCTATTTGGGAGGCCCATTTGCTAGGCCAGCCGAATATCGGCCCTGCCGCCGATTTGCCGCAAGGGACCTGGCGGGATATATACCCGGCAACCTGTCCTTCCTTTCAGCAAATGGGGCCTGCCCTGCCATGACCGCATCCGTGATTTTGCCCGACCTGACCCGCCTTCTTGCAGCGGGCAGCCAAGAAGCCGAAAAAATGCTGGCGGCGGCGCGGCGAGGCGTTTTCGATCTTGTGGCCGTGGACGGCAAGCCGGATAGAGCCCGGCTCGATGAAGAACAGTTTGCCTGCCACGGCTTGGCATGGCTTGCGACTTATGTAGAGGCGCTGCGCCAGCTTCACGCCTATGCCGCGCGCATGGAAGAAGAAGGCCGCTTCGGCGAGATCGAGCAGCTTCTGGCGCAGATCGGGGCCGGGGAATATCTCAACCAAATCTCGGGCGGCATCCAGATGAACCAGACGGAGATCGTGCGCCCGCATGATCTTCACATTCCAGATGAGGTGCATGCCGCCTTCCATACGAAAGACGTGCGCACACTTTGCGTAGAAGGCAATACGCCTGCCGTGCGCGCGCGCCTTGCCCAGCTCATGGCCGAACAGGCGGGCACGGCGAGCTTCGGCGATAGCGGCCTCGATGAAACGCTGAGCCAGATCCGCGAGCAGATGCGCCGCTTTGCCGATGAAAAAGTGCTGCCCCATGCCCATCAATGGCATCTCGACAATGCCTATATCCCGCTCGACGTGATTGCGGAAATGTCCGAGCTTGGCGTGTTCGGCCTCACCATCCCGGAAGAATTCGGCGGGCTTGGCCTTGGCAAGGAAAGCATGTGCGTCGTCTCCGAAGAGCTTTCGCGCGGCTATATCGGCGTCGGCTCACTCGGCACGCGCTCGGAAATCGCCGCCGAGCTCATTCTGGGCGGCGGCACGGAGGAGCAGAAAAATCACTGGCTGCCGAAAATCGCCTCCGGCGAGATATTGCCCACCGCCGTCTTCACCGAACCCAATACCGGCTCCGACCTTGCCTCGCTGCGCACGCGCGGCAAGAAAGACGGCGACGTTTACAAGATCACCGGCAACAAGACCTGGATCACTCATGCCGCCCGCGCCGATGTCATGACGCTGCTGGCGCGCACCAATGACGCGCCGGGCTATAAAGGCCTGTCCATGCTGCTGGCGGAAAAGCCGCGCGGCGATGACGATGAGCCCTTCCCCGCCAAAGGCATGAGCGGCGGCGAGATTGAAGTGCTCGGCTACCGCGGCATGAAGGAATTCGAGATCGGCTTCGACGATTTCGAGGTGAAAGCGGAAAATCTTTTAGGCGGGGCGGAAGGCCAGGGCTTCAAACAGCTTATGGTGACATTCGAGAGCGCGCGCATTCAAACCGCCGCCCGCGCCATAGGCGTTGCCCAAAGCGCGCTGGAGATCGGCCTGCAATACGCGCAGGAGCGCCAGCAATTCGGCAAGGCGATCTTCTCCTTCCCGCGCGTCTTCACGAAACTTGCGCTGATGGCGGCGGAAATTCTGATCGCCCGCCAGCTCACTTATTTTGCCGCGCGCGAAAAAGATCAGGGCCGGCGCTGCGATCTGGAAGCGGGCATGGCGAAACTGCTCGGCGCGCGCGTTGCCTGGGCGGCAGCGGACAATGCGCTGCAGATCCACGGAGGCAACGGCTTTGCGCTCGAATATCCGATCAGCCGCGTGCTCTGCGATGCCCGCATCCTCAATATCTTCGAAGGGGCCGCGGAAATTCAGGCCCAGGTCATCGCCCGCCGCCTCCTCGATGGGGTGAACTGAGCGCGGCGCTGAAATCGGTCCTGTTCGAAAGCTGCCCGCCGGGATAGGCTCGCGCCAAAACAGGTCTGACGCATAGGGCGGGTCTGGCGGATAGTAGCGGGCGGAACATTTCATGCGGAAAATTGTCTGGGTGTTGAGCGGCACGGCCCTTTTTCTCGGTCTTCTCTGGGCCGGGATCTTTCTTGTCTATATGCCCTCTCAGCTTGCGGTCGCCGCCCGCCAGCCCATCACCGAAACCCCGCGCGCCGTCGGCCTCGACTTCGAAGAAGCCGTGGTGGAGCCGGAAGATGCCCCGCTCAAACTGCGCGGCTGGTGGATGCCTGCAGCCAATCCACAAGCCGGGCTCCTGGCCATTCACGGTGCCGGCGGCACGCGCGAGATGCGTGCCACCAAGGGCCTTGGCATTTACAAGGACATGAACGCGCGCGGCTTTTCCATTCTTGCCATCGATCTGCGCAATCACGGCCAGTCGGATGGGGACGGTACAGGCCGCTTCGAGCTCGGCCTGAAAGAACGCCACGATGTGCGCGCGGGCCTTGCTGCCCTGAAAGCGCGCCTGCCCGGCAAGCCGCTTTACGCCTTCGGCCTTTCCATGGGCGGGGCCTCGCTCATTCATGCGCTCACCGATGAGGAGACGGGCGAAGCGCTCAGGGAAGATTTGCAAGGGCTGATTCTGCTCGACCCGCTGCTCGATTATGAAAGCGCAACGCGCGCCGGCACCTATGCGGTGACGGGCATTCCAGGGGCGATGGCGGGGCCCGCCATCTGGACCGCGGAACGGTTCTACGATTTTCCCGGAAAAGCCGACCGGCCGCTGGAGCGGGCCTCGCAGGTGAGCCTGCCCATCCTCATCCTCCAGGATGCGGGCGACCCCGTGACCCAGCGCCGCTTTGCCGAAGAATTCACCCGCCTCAACAAACGGACGAAACTCTGGCTCGCCCCGGATGTGCCCGCCGACCATCCGGCCATGGGCCCCGCCGGGCGCTGGGGCACCCATGGGCGCGCTTATCTGCTGCACCCCGACGCCACGATGCACCAGATCGATCTTTTTCTGGCGGCGACCGGCCATGAGACCCGGCAAACGGCTGATCGGGAAACGGCCCGGCGCGCAACGGCCGGGCGGGAAACGGAACAAGCTGGACAAACAGGCTCATTCGACTAGATCAAACCCATGACAGATATTTTCGACTATCTCATTCCCCTTTCCCTCGCCGCCGTGCTGGTCGTTCTCCTGGCCGGGCTTTGGAACATGATGCGCGGCGGTTCCGCCTCGCGCTCCCAGACCCTGATGCGCTGGCGAGTCGCTCTGCAATTCGCGGCCATCTGCGTGCTGATGGCGGCGTTTTACTTCACGGCCGCGTGAGAGAGCGCAGGCGGAGCGAATGACCCGGAACCAATCTGATGCAGATTGGCAACGCCCCTCGGGAAACCGACCGGTCTCCCCCGCACTTGCTTTGGACAAGCCCCTCCCGTAACCATTATTAACTCCTCAATTCCCTTCCTTCAGATAGGATGGGATCAGGAATTGCTGCGCTGTTCTGGGGTAGCGCAGAGTGAATTTATATGAAGGGGGCTCCCGTGATCCTTAGAAAGACCCTTGCTTGCGCCATGCTCTTTGCGACCCTTGGCGCTGTCCCAGCATTTGCCGCAGAAGATTCGATCGTCGATGAAGTGCGCCTCGGCGTCTTGAACCATGAACTGTCCCTGTTCCGCGACGAGACGGATGAAGACGGCGCCGACATTAACGGCGAAGTGCTCTTCACCTCTCCGGACTGGCTGGAATGGGCCGGCTCCCCGCGCCCGCATCTCGGCGCTACCATCGCGACCCATGAAGATTCCACCAGCTTCATCTATACCGGCCTTGCCTGGGACTGGAATTTCTGGGGTCCGCTTTTCGTGGAAGGCGCGTTCGGCGCAGCCCTGCATGACGGCGAAACCGGCTCCTCAAAACAGCAAAACGAACTCGGCTGCGCCTGGGCGTTCCATGAAAGCGCCTCGCTCGGCTA
The DNA here is from genome assembly GCF_000739695.1 of Tepidicaulis marinus. Taxonomy (GTDB): domain Bacteria; phylum Pseudomonadota; class Alphaproteobacteria; order Parvibaculales; family Parvibaculaceae; genus Tepidicaulis; species Tepidicaulis marinus. The sequence continues at coordinate 259,339 of NZ_BBIO01000003.1, read as the reverse complement.
TAACCTCACCGACAATCACCGCCTGATGCTGACGCTGGAGCACATCTCCAACGCAAGCCTGTGCGATGACAATGAAGGCCTGACGAATGTCGGCATCCGCTACGGCTACCGCTTCTAAGCCGGACGGATATGGATTTCGGAAAACGGGGCTTCGGCCCCGTTTTTTGTTGCTTGAAGGTCAGGCGGCACAATTTTAAATTATTGTTTTACAGAAATTAATTTCCTCAATACAATTTCTCCCGACCTCAAGGGAGAGTTCTATGACCGACCGCACCCGCCGCATTACCGTCCTCAGCGCCGTCACGAAACATGCCTGCAGCTTCCTTTTGATCACCCTCCCCCTCGGCCTTGCTGCCTTCTGGCTGGTCTTCGCCGAGCCCGATCCCGCCCGTTTCGGTCCGGGCTTTGCCATGGGGCCCGACACGCCGCTGGAGCGGGGCCTCGGCCTTGGGCTCTCATTGATCCCGCTGGCCATCACCCTCTTTGCGCTCATCAATCTGCGCCGGCTTTTCAGCTTCTATTCGGCAGGGGTCTATTTCACGCCCGCCACCGTGCGCTGCTTCACGAACATGGCCTGGGCGCTTGTCGCGGCAACGCCGGCGGGCATCCTGACGGGCGCGGCGCTTTCCGTCGCCCTTTCCTATGACAATCCGGCCGGGCAGCGGGAGCTTGCCATCTCTCTTTCCTCCGCCCAGCTCACCATGCTTCTGACCGGCATCGTGCTTTTGGTCATTTCCTGGGTCATGGCCGATGCCGTGCGCCTTCAGGAAGAAAACGCCGCCTTCGTCTAAGGAACTGCCATGCCCATTACCGTTACGCTGGATGTCATGCTGGCCCGCCGGAAAATGCGCTCCAAGGAGCTTGCCCGCGAGATCGGCATTACCGAGGCCAATCTCTCGCTTTTGAAATCGGGCAAGGTGAAGGGTGTGCGCTTTGAAACGCTTGAGGCCATTTGCCGTGCGCTTACCTGCCAGCCGGGCGATCTCCTCGTCTATGAACCTTCCAACGGGCCGCCTTCACCCCTCGGCAGGGAGGTGGCGGAATGAAACCGGCGCTTCTGGTTCTTCTTGCCGCCGTGCTTCTGACAGCCTGCAGCCAGGCCGCGCGCGAGAGATTCGCCCGCGATCTCTGCCAGAATGCCCCCAACTGCACCGCCTATGACAAGGACGGCAAGCCGGTGAGCAACAAGGATTATTGCGTCGGGCGGCAGGTCTGCCGGGGCGTGCCTTAAGCCCCCAACTCGCATGATGATCATCATGCGAATGTTGACGCGGCAAACGGCGCCCATTAGCGTCTCCTCTCTCAAAGGGGGAGAGATGAACGCAAAAGAGCACAAGCCGTCCGGCAAAAGGGCCGAAAGCAAGGATGAAAGCCGCCAGCGGATTCTCGCCGCCGCCGCCGACATGCTGCGCGAGGAAGGGGGCGGCGGTTTTTCCGTCGCCGATGTCATGGCCCGCGCGGGCCTGACCCACGGCGCCTTCTACTCCCATTTCCCCGACAAGGACGCACTGATCGAGGCCGCCTTCCGCGCCGCCTTCAATTACCGGGAAAGCTGGCTTGCCGCTGCAGAAAGCGCGCCCGCGCACGAGCGCGTGCCGCGCCTCCTTAAAGGCTATCTCAACGCCAAACACCGCGACCGCCCGGCGGCAGGCTGCGCCTTTGCCGCCTGCGCCCAGGAATTTGCCCATGGCACCGCCGACCAGCGCCGCGCCTTTGCCGATGAGATCGAAACCACGCTGAACCGGCTCACGGCCTTGCTCGGCGACAAAGACGGCAACGCCGATGCAGCTTCCTGCGAGAGCGAAGTCATCGGCCTTCTCAGCCTGTGCGTCGGGGCCATGAGCCTTGCCCGCGCCGTGGACGACCCCGCCCTTTCCAACCGCATTCTAGAGGCCGCCCTGACCTATGGCCGCCAGCAACCGGCCTGACACAGGGCTCTCCGATAACGATCTCAGTTAAGACCCGCAGTAAAAGACAGGAAAAAGAATGAGCGACATTTCCACCGCCGAGCATCCGAAAAACACCGTCACCGTCAAAGGCAAGTCCATGGCCTATGTGGACCTTGGCCCGGCAAATGGCGAGCCCATTCTCTTTCTCCATGGCAACCCGACATCCTCTTATCTCTGGCGCAATGTCATGCCGCATCTGACGGACCGGGCGCGTTGCATCGCGCCTGACCTGATCGGCATGGGCGATTCGCAGAAACTGGAAAGCCCTGGGCCCGGCCGCTACACGTTCAAGGAACACCGCGAGTATCTTGACGGCTTTATCGAGGCGCTCGGTATCGGCAACAATCTCACCCTTGTCATTCACGATTGGGGCTCGGCGCTCGGCTTCGATTGGGCAAACCGCCACCGCGGCGCTGTAAAAGCCATTGCCTATATGGAAGGGATCGTGCGGCCCATGACATGGGACGAATGGAACGCGGATGCGCGCCCGGTTTTCGAAGGCTTCCGCTCACCCGCCGGTGAGGAGATGGTGCTGGAGAAAAATATCTTCGTCGAACGCGTGCTTCCAGGCTCCGTGCTACGCGGCCTGACCGAAGAAGAGATGGCCGTCTACCGCCGCCCCTTTGCAAAGGCGGGCGAAGACCGCCGCCCGACGCTCACCTGGCCGCGGCAGATCCCGCTGGCGGGCGAGCCGGCGGATGTGGTGGAAATCGTTCAGTCCTATGCGGACTGGATGGCGCAAAACGATCTGCCCAAGCTTTTCATCAATGCCGATCCCGGCGCGATTCTGATCGGCGCGCAGCGCGAGTTTTGCCGCAGCTGGAAGAACCAGACGGAGGTTACCGTCAAAGGCTCGCATTTCATTCAGGAAGATAGCCCCCATGAAATCGGCAAGGCCATTGCTCAGTGGCGCAGCCATCTTTAAGGCACGGACAAACAGGAAAACCAGCGCCGCCCTTCTTCACGAAGGGCGGCGTTTGCATCTCAGCCTCGACATGACTTGATCCGGCCTGCCCTCCGGCGCATCCTCTTGAAACATAAGACTGGGAGGGGATGCACCATGTCACAAGATACCGGAACCGTCCGCGCCTATACGGGCACAGCCAAAGCGCTGCACTGGCTGATCGCGCTGCTTGTCCTTGTTATGCTGATTTTCGGCTGGACGCTGGGCGATCTGCCGGAAAAAGAACACATCGAAACGCTGGTCATCCATTCCTCGCTCGGCGTCTCCGTGCTCATTCTCATGACGGCCCGCCTTGCCTGGCGCCTCACACATCCCGCACCGGCGCTTCCCGCCGATCTGCCGCGCTGGCAGGTGGTGCTTTCCAAAGCCGTGCATCACAGTCTTTATCTCTTTCTCTTCCTGCAGCCCATCTGGGGCATCGGCCAATCGCTCTTTGCCGGTTTTCCGGTAAGCCCCTTCGGCCTCGGCCCGCTGCAGATCGAAGAGAACGAACAGCTTTTCGGTATTTTCCATACCGCCCATGCCGTGAACGCGATGATCCTGATCGCGCTGCTGGTTCTGCACATTCCCGCCGCGCTCTATCATCACTTCATCCGCAAAGATGTGGTACTGAGAAGGATGCTGCCTTTCGCCAAGGTGTAAGCCGGTTTGCAACAGCCCGGGGCGGCAAAGCGGAAAGGAAGAGCCATGGTCGTTTTGAACAAGATCTATACCCGCACGGGCGATGAAGGCACGACCGCGCTCGGCACCGGCCAGCGCCTGCCCAAGCACGATCTGCGCATCGAAACCTATGGCACGACGGATGAGCTGAACGCGGTGGTGGGCCTTGCCCGCCTTCATGCAGGCGCCGTTCCCGGCATGGGCGGGATGCTGGGCCGCATCCAGAACGACCTTTTCGACCTCGGGGCGGATTTGTGCATTCCGCCCAACGAGCCCTTGCCCGAGATGATGGAAGGCTATGAGCCGCTGCGCATCGGCGAGGAGCAGGTGGCCCGCCTCGAGCGGGAGATCGACGCCATGAACAAGGAGATGGCGCCGCTGAACTCCTTCATCCTGCCCGGCGGCAGCCCCCTCTCAGCCCATTTGCACCTTGCCCGCACCGTCTCGCGCCGGGCCGAGCGTATCATGACGGCGCTGAAGGAGCGCGATCCGGACGGGGTTGGCGCCCCGGCCCTGAAATATGTAAACCGGCTCTCCGATTTCTTTTTTGTCGCAGCGCGCCATGCCAATAATGGCGGCAAGGACGATATTCTCTGGGTTCCGGGCGCCAACCGGTAGGCCGGGCAAAGCAGGAGAAAGCAAAGGCGCGTCAAATCGCCCCAGAACCGGCACCCGCCGCGCCCCCGCGACCCTGCCGCAGCGCCCTCAACGGGGTCTTTGCGGGCGAAACGGAAAGATCGCCCCTCCTCCTATCCCGCTTCATTGACAGGGCCTTGCACCCGGACTAGGTTGCCGCACCGCAACAGCGGAGCGACGGACAAACCCTTGTCTTTGCTCCGTATAGTCGCAGTTTCCCTCGATTGATGGCAGGGCCTGAGCCGCTTGAAAGAGCTTCAGCCTCGCGCCGCTGATCGGGAAAACGGCAACCCCGAGACCAGCGTCTGGCAACGCGCAGGAGTTCAGCTCAATGAAAGTCCTCGTTCCCGTCAAGCGGGTGGTCGACTATAACGTGAAGATCCGGGTGAAATCGGATCAGAGCGGTGTCGAGCTCGCTAACGTCAAAATGTCCATGAACCCCTTCGACGAAATTTCCGTCGAAGAGGCCGTCCGCCTGAAAGAAGCCGGCAAAGCCACGGAAATCGTGGTCGTCTCCGTCGGCCCGCAGCAGGCACAGGAAACCATCCGTACCGCGCTCGCCATGGGCGCCGACCGGGGCATCCTGATCAAGACCGATGACACGGTCGAGCCGCTGGGCGTGGCAAAACTGCTCAAAGCAGTGGCAGAAGAAGAAAAACCCGATCTCATCATCGTCGGCAAACAGGCCATCGATGACGATTGCAACCAGACCGGTCAGATGCTCTCGGCCCTTTTGGGCTGGTCGCAGGGTACCTTCGCCTCGAAAATCGACATCGAAGGCGACAAGGCAGCCGTGACCCGCGAGATCGACGGCGGTCTGCAGACCATCAAGATCACCATGCCGGCGGTCGTCACCTCCGACCTGCGTCTCAACGAGCCGCGCTACGCTTCCCTTCCCAACATCATGAAGGCGAAGAAGAAGCCGATCGACACGAAAGAGCCGGGCGATTACGGCGTCGACATCACGCCGCGCCTTGAAGTGCAGAAAGTCGCCGAACCGCCCCAGCGTGAAGCCGGTATCAAGGTTGAAACGGTGGGCGAACTGGTTTCGAAGCTCAAGGAAGCGGGAGTGATCGGATGACAACCCTTCTTATCGCAGAACACGATAACGCCAAGCTGGGCGATGCCACGGCAAAAGCCATGTCGGCGGCAAAAGCGCTGGGCGCGGATGTACATGTGCTCGTGGCCGGGGAAGGCTGCGCGGCGGTTGCCGATGCAGCAGCCAAGCTCGACGGCGCCGCCAAGGTGCTGCTCGTCGAAGATGCGCAGTACGGCCACCGCCTTGCCGAACCGCTGGCGGCTCTGATCGTCAGCCTGGCCGGCAATTACGACGCCATCGTCGCGGCGGCCACCACCGTGGGCAAGAACGTCATGCCCCGCGTCGCAGCTCTGCTCGACGTGATGCAGATTTCCGACATCACGGGCGTCATTTCCGCGGACACGTTCGAGCGTCCGATCTATGCCGGTAACGCCATGCAGACGGTGAAGTCGAAAGACGCCAAGAAAGTCATCACCGTGCGCACCACCGCCTTCCCGGCGGCGGGCGAAGGCGGCTCGGCTTCCGTGGAAAACGCGCCGGCAGCCGACAATCCCGGCCTTTCCGAATTCGTGAACGAAGAACTGACGAAGTCGGACCGTCCGGAACTGACCTCGGCCAAGATCATCGTCTCCGGCGGCCGCGGCATGCAGTCCGGCGACAATTTCCACATGCTCGACAAGATCGCCGACAAGCTCGGCGCCGCTGTCGGCGCGTCCCGCGCGGCTGTGGACGCAGGCTTCGTGCCGAACGATTATCAGGTCGGTCAGACCGGTAAGGTCGTCGCGCCCGAGCTTTACATCGCCGTCGGCATCTCCGGCGCCATTCAGCACCTTGCCGGCATGAAGGACTCCAAAGTCATCGTCGCCATCAACAAGGACGAAGAAGCGCCGATCTTCCAGGTGGCCGATTACGGCCTGGTCGCCGACCTCTTCAAGGCGGTGCCGGAGCTGGAAGAAGAGCTGGGCAAAGCCGGTCTTTAAGACAGGGCTTATGTCCTAAGCCATGCCATGAAGCGGCGCCGCCGGAAAATATCCGGGGGCGCCGTTTTCGTGTAGGCTCGCAAAAACACACGACACGCAAACATGCGACGAGGTGCTGGGAATGAGTTTCAATGAGATTGCGGTCATTGGCGCCGGGCAGATGGGCAGCGGCATTGCACATGTCTGCGCCCTGGCCGGCTACAAGGTGCAATTGATCGACATGACGATGGACCGGGCCGAGGCGGGCATCGCGACCATCACGGGCAATATGAACCGCCAGGTGACGAGCGGGCGCATATCCGAAAGCGAGCGCGAGGCAGCACTCGACCGCATCCGCCCCGCCGACACGTATGACCAGATCAATCAGGCAGATCTCGTCGTGGAAGCGGCGACGGAAAGCGAAGAAGTCAAACGCTCGATCTTTACCGAGATTTGCCCGCTGATTTCAGATGATGCCATCATCTGCACGAACACCTCCTCCATTTCCATCACGCGCCTTGCCTCGGCAACCGACCGGCCGGAAAAATTCATGGGCCTGCACTTCATGAACCCGGTGCCGGTGATGGAACTCGTGGAGCTGGTGCGCGGCATCGCCACGTCGGACGAAACCTTCGAGGCGGTGCGCACCCTCGCCGAACGGCTTGGCAAGCAATGGACAAGCGCGGAAGATTTCCCCGCCTTCATCGTCAACCGTATCCTTCTGCCCATGATCAACGAAGCCGTCTATGCGCTTTATGAAGGCGTTGGCAGCGTGGAAGGCATCGACAAGGCCATGCGCCTCGGCGCCAATCATCCGATGGGCCCCTTGCAGCTTGCCGACTTTATCGGCCTCGATACCTGCCTTTCCATCATGCAGGTGCTTTATGACGGGCTTGCTGATTCCAAATACCGGCCCTGCCCGCTGCTCGTGAAATATGTGGAAGCCGGCTGGCTCGGGCGCAAAGCCGGGCGCGGCTTTTATGATTACCGGGGCGATCATCCGGTACCCACACGCTAGACACCGCGCAGAAAACAAGGTTAAGGCCCCGCACGGGGCCTTTTCTTTGATCCTTACAAAACCTTTGCCTGTTTAGATTTTGGTTAGATTACCGCCCCACACTTCAATGTGGGCTGATCTTGCAGGGGAGGGCGAGAACATGCGCTGGTTTGGATGGCAGGACGCGCACCATGCGCCCCAAGGCACTGTACCGGGCGCGGAAGGCGCCGCGCTCGAACGGCTGGCCGAGCCGCAGCATCCCCAGCTCGCTTTGCTTCTGGATTACTGGCAGGAAAAACGGGGCAGCGGCCGCGCCATGCCGGCCCGCGGCGATGTTTCGCCCACCGACATTCCCCGCCTCATGCCCCATCTCGTGCTTTTCGATATTCTGGACGGCGGCAAGGACGGGCAGATCCGCGTCTTCGGCTCCGAGCTCAGCGAAATGCTGGGCGAGGACCGCACCGGCATGCGCCTCTCACAGATCAAGTGCGAGAAGCAGGAACAATCGGCGCAGAACATCCGCTCGCGCTGGCTCAATATTTTTCATCTGACCGTTGCGGAAAAAGCACCCGCTTTCGTCAAGGCGCCCATGAACAATAGCGGGCGCGACTTCATGATCTTTCACGGCGCCTGCCTGCCGCTTTGCGGGCCGGAAAGCGAGGAGATGAAACAGATACTCGGCATTCTCGTCACGCTGCCCCGCTCTGCCGACGAGCTGCTGCCCCCGCCCGTGCCTTACGGCGCAGAAACGCCGGGCTTCATCTGAGAGAAAACCAAAATCGGAGCCACAGTTTTGTTCTTTCGCGCCGATACATGATCCTCTTGGAAAAACGAGTCGTAAAACAACCTGCAACGCGCAGCAAACGCCAGGCGAAACAGGGGACCCGGGGAAACGGCATGACATGCGGACCGATCAATAGAATTCCAGCCGGATTGCAATGGATGGACGTGCCGCTCCATCCCCTTACCATCCAGCTCCATGATTACTGGCGGGAAAAAGCCGCCGGCCGGGCGATGCCGGACCGCACCGATATCGACCCGATCGAGATCCCCCGCCTTCTACCGAATATTCTGCTGGTCAATTCGCTCACCGCCGAAGGCGATTTCCGTGTCCGGCTTTTCGGCTCCGAGCTTGCCTATTTGACCGGAGAAGAACGCACCGGCACGGGCCGCACCGAAATCGGCCGCAACCGCCCGCCTGAGCTTGCGCAAAAATCCCAGGAACGTTGGAAAGTCGTCATCACCCGGCTGGTGGCCGCGCAAGCCCCGCTCTTTTTGCGCACCCGCATGGATTATCACGCCGACAATCACCGCGTGCTCCATATTGCCGCCCTGCCACTTTCAGCCGGAACACCGGGGCGCATGGAGCAGGCCATTGGCCTGATGGCAACGGAAGCCTGAAAAGCCTATTCCCGTTCCAGCACGGCCTTGATCAGCGCCTTGGCATCAGGCGAATCCCATTCCGCGGCCCCGACGAGGCGGCCGACCACCCGCCCTTGCTTATCGAGCAGCATCGTCAGCGGCAGGCCGAAAGCCCCGAGCGTGACGCCCGCCCGGGCGGACGGGTCCTGGTAAAGCGCGAGGTTCCTCACCCCCACTTCCTCATAGAAAGCCTTCGGGCCCTCCATGCCGCCCTTGTCGAGGCTGAGGGCCACAACCTCGAAATCAGGCCCCCCAAGGTCGGCCTGCAGCCGGTCGAGCGCCGGCATTTCATGGCGGCAGGGCCCGCACCAGGTCGCCCAGAGATTGAGCAGCACGACCTTGCCCTTGAAGGCGTCAAGGCCCAGTTCCTCACCCGCCGCATTGCGGAAACTGACAGGATCGGGGGCTTCAAGCTGGGGAAAACTGACAAATCCCTTCATTTCGCCCACCGAATAGGCGGCGAGCGGCCCGGAAGCCGGTCCCCCTTCAAGATTGCGCCCGCCCGGCTCAATCAAGTATATGACCCCTAAAGCAATGATCCCCGCCAAAGCCAGGGCTCCGAGCGGCAGCAATATCTTGGACCGGGTCATCAATTTACCTCCCACGCCCCGGCGCGGGCAGTACGCCGGAGAAAACGAATGAGCAACAAAATGTGGGGCGGCCGGTTCGGCGAGAGCCCCGATGAAATCATGGAGGAAATCAATGCCTCCATCGGCTTCGACAAGCGTTTTGCCGCCCAGGATATAAGGGGCTCGAAAGCGCATGCCCATATGCTCGCCGAAAAGGGAATTATTGCAAAGGCGGATGCAGATCAAATTGTCGCGGGGCTCGACGCGATCAGCGTGGAAATCGAGGCAGGCACATTCGAATTCTCCCGCGCGCTTGAAGATATTCACATGAATATCGAGGCGCGCCTGAAAGAAACCGTGGGCGAGGCCGCAGGCCGCCTTCACACCGCCCGCTCGCGCAACGACCAGGTGGCGACGGATTTCAAGCTCTATATCCGCGACACGCTCGATCATCTGGACGGCCAGCTGCACGCCTTGCAGGAAGCGCTGGTGGCCAAAGCCAAGGCGCATGCGGCAACCGTCATGCCGGGCTTTACGCATTTGCAGACCGCCCAGCCCGTCACCTTCGGCCATCATTGTCTGGCTTATGTGGAAATGGCGGGCCGGGACCGGGGCCGCTTTGCCGATGCGCGCAAAAGGCTGAACGAAAGCCCGCTCGGCGCGGCCGCCCTTGCCGGCACCTCCTTTCCCATCGACCGGGAAAAGACCGCCGCGGCACTCGGCTTCGACGGGCCGACGCGCAATTCGCTCGACAGCGTGTCGGACCGCGATTTCGTGCTCGAAACCTTGAGCGCGGCGGCGATCACGGCCGTGCATCTCTCGCGCCTTGCCGAGGAGCTGGTGATCTGGGTGACGCCCGGGTTCGATTTCGTACGCCTGCCGGACAGCCTGACCACGGGCTCCTCCATCATGCCGCAGAAAAAGAACCCGGATGCCGCCGAGCTCGTGCGCGCCAAGACCGGCCGGGTGATCGGCGGTCTGACCTCGCTCCTCGTCGTGATGAAGGGCCTGCCGCTCGCCTATTCCAAGGACATGCAGGAAGACAAGGAAACCGCCTTCGACGCGCTCGATTCCCTCTCGCTCTGCATCGCCGCCATGACCGCCATGGTGACGCGCCTTAAGGTGAACGAAGAAGCGATGCGCGCCAGCGCCGCCAAGGGCTTTTCCACCGCCACGGACCTTGCCGACTGGCTGGTGCGCACGCTGGACATGCCCTTCCGCAACGCGCACCATGTCACCGGCACGCTGGTGGCGAAGGCGGAGGCAAAAGGCTGCGATCTCGACGGGCTTTCCCTGGCCGAAATGCAGGAAACAGAACCGCGCATCACCGAGGAAGTCTATTCCGTGCTCGGCATCGACAATTCCGTCAAAAGCCGCACGAGCTTCGGCGGCACGGCGCCGGATAACGTCAAGGCCATGGCCGCGTTCTGGGAAAAGGCGCTGGCCGGGGAAAACAAAAACGGATCGGCAAAACCATGAAACGCACACGCACACTGACCATTGCGCTGACCACCGCTCTGACCCTGGCGCTCGGCCTTGCCGCTTGCGGCAAGAAGGGCAACCTCCAAGACCCGCCCGCCCCGCAGCAGGAGGAGCAGGCCTCTTAAAACTGGCGCTTTAAACTGGCGCTGCCGCAGAGAATCTTATGCATCATTTTGCCTACAAGAACGGCGTGCTTCATGCCGAAGATGTCGCGCTCAGCGATATTGCCGCAAAGATCGGCACGCCTTTCTATTGTTATTCGCGCGCCACGATCGAGCGGCATTATCAGGTCTTCGCCGATGCCTTCAAAGGCACCGACACGCTGATCTGCTATTCGGTCAAAGCCAATTCCAATCTTGCCGTTATCAAACTTCTGGCGGATCTGGGATCGGGCGCCGATGTCGTCTCGCAGGGCGAGCTGCGCCGCGCGCTGGCGGCGGGCATTGCGCCTGAAAAAATCGTCTTCTCCGGCGTCGGCAAGACGCAGGAGGAAATGCGTTTCGCGCTCGAAACGGGCATCCTGCAATTCAATGTGGAATCGGAACCGGAACTGGAGCAGCTCTCCAAGGTTGCCGCCGCCATGGGCAAGACCGCCTCTATCGCGCTGCGCGTCAATCCGGATGTCGATGCCAAGACCCATGAGAAAATCGCCACCGGGAAAGCGGAAAACAAGTTCGGCATTTCCTGGCAGCGCGCGCCGGACGTCTATGACCGCGCCGCCGCGCTTCCCGGCATCGAGGTGGCGGGCATCGATGTGCATATCGGCAGCCAGCTGACCGACCTTGCCCCCTTTGAAGCCGCTTTTACCCGCGTGGCGGAAATGGCCGAACGGCTGCGCGCGGCAGGCCATGACATCAAGCGGCTCGACCTTGGCGGCGGGCTCGGCATTCCCTACCGGGGCACGAATGACGTGCCGCCGCACCCCAGCGAATATGCGGCGATGGTGGCGCGCACGGTCGGGCATCTGGGCTGCACGCTGATGTTCGAGCCGGGGCGCATGATCGCCGGTAATGCCGGCATCCTCGTTTCCTCCGTCATCTATGAGAAGCACGGCACCGACCGGGCCTTCCTCATTGTCGATGCGGCGATGAACGACCTTATCCGCCCGACGCTTTATGACGCCCATCACGACATTCTGCCCGTCAAGGAAGTCCCGGATGCCGCCCCCGTCACCTATGACGTCGTCGGGCCCGTCTGCGAGACCGGGGATTTCTTTGCCAAGGGGCGCCAGCTTCCCCCCCTGAAATCCGGCGATCTCATCGCGCTCATGTCGGCGGGAGCCTATGGGGCGGTGCTTTCCTCGACCTATAATACCCGGCCTCTGGTGCCCGAAATCATGGTCTCCGGCGAACACATGGCCGTGATCCGCCCGCGCCCAGATTATGACGCAATGCTTGGGCAGGATAAGATACCGGACTGGCTGGCCCCTTAAGGAAGATCTATCTGATCAGGGGGCAGCGGAACGCATGCGGGAAGAGGAGCCCTCGGCTTGGCAGAGCAAGACGCCTCACAAAAGCCTGGCCTGCAAAAGCCCGGCCTGCCTGCGCCGATCGAGCGGCGCGTGGGCGCAAGCCGCCTTGCGCTGTTCTGGGAGCGGCTTTGGCCTGCCCTTTGGCCAAGCCTTGCCGTTCTCGGCCTTTTCACGCTGGCGGGCCTCAGCGGCTTTTTAAGCAGCCTGCCGCTCGCCGCCCATTGGCTTTTATGGTGCGCGAGTTTCGCCGCTGCCGGTTTTTTGCTCTGGCAGCGCCGCACCGCGCTTTACCCGCCAAGCCGGGAGGAAGCGCTGCGCCGGATGGAGCATATCTCCGGCCTCTCCCACCGCCCGCTTTCCGCTTTCAATGATGAAGCCGCCGAGGGCACGGGTGAAGCCGCGCTTTGGGCCGCCCACCGCGCCTGGATCGCGGAAAAAGTCGTCAAAGCCCGTGTCGGCCTGCCCCGCGCCAGCCTTGCCGCCGCCGACCCATATGCGCTGCGCGCCGCGCTCGTCACCGCCCTTCTTGTTTTTACGGTCATCCTCGGCCCTGAAACGGGGGAGCGGCTGGCGCGCACCTATTGGCCAGGCCTTGGCATGCCGGACACCGCAACAAGCGTCGATGCCTGGGTGAACCCGCCAGCCTATACCGGCCGCCCGCCGCTCTTTCTGGCCGGTGCCAAAGGCGCACCCAAGGGTAAAACCGAATTCGAGATTCCCGAAGGCTCCGTCCTGACCTTGCGCGTACATGGCCCCGGCCCCCGGCCCGCCTATGAGCTTGCTGGCGCCAGCGAGACCGCCTTCAAGACGCTCGGCGAAAACGCCTATGAAGCGCAGGTAACGCTTAGCGAGGACACCTCGCTCACCCTCAGCCGGGCAAGCAACGATCTTTATAGCTGGGACTTCAAGATCATTCCGGACGATGCGCCCGAGATCGCATTCGACGGCCCGCTCGAAGACACGCTGCGCAAGGCGCTGCGCCTTGGTTATGAGGCAAGCGACGACTACGGCCTGAAATCGGTTCAGGCGCGCATGGCGCTCGGGCCCTCCGTCGTCCTGCAGGAGCGCACGCTCTTTCAAACGGCAGGCAGCGATCCGCTGTTCGAGCGGGCTGAAAACGCGGCAGAGAAAGAAGACGCAAGCGCACAAAACAATGTGCTGATGCCCCCGCCTCTGGTCGAATTGCCCTTGCCGGGCCTGCGGCCCAAAAAAGTTTCCCAGGAAGTTTTCCGCGATCTGACCGCCCATCCCTGGGCGGGACTGCCCGTCGAGCTTTGGCTGATTGCGCAAGACGATGCAGGCCAAACGGGGAAAAGCGAAACACGCAGCCTGGTGCTGCCCGCGCGCCAGTTCAACGAGCCGCTGGCCGCCGCCATTGCCGAGCAGCGCCGCCGCCTTGCCCTTTATCCGGATTCGCGCATGAATATTGCCGGATTTCTCAGCGCCTTTTCCCAGGATCTGGAGCGCCATGGCGGCGACATGACCGTCTTTCTCGGCCTGCGCGCGGCCTATTGGCGGCTGACCAAGGCGCGGCATCTGGCCGATCTGGACGGCGTGCTCGACCTCCTTTGGGATCTGGCGCTTCATATCGAGGACGGCGATCTTTCGCTTGCCGAGCGCGATCTGCGCGATGCGCGCGAGAAGCTGGCCGAAGCGCTGGCCGAAGGCGCCTCGGATGAAGAAATCGAAGCGGCCATGGAGGCGCTGAAATCGGCGCTCGCCCGCTATCTCGATGCGCTTTCGGAAAAGATGGGCAATATGGCCGAACAATTGCCCGCCATGCCGCAGAACCCCGAGACCCAGGCGCTGGAGCGCTCGGACCTTGAAAAAATGCTGGAGGCGATCGGCGATCTCGCCCGCACCGGCGCGCGCGAGCAGGCACAGGACATGCTCTCCCAGCTCGGCAATATTCTGGAAAACCTGCAAACCGGCGATGGGCAGAACCAGAACGCCGAGGCCCCTTCCGCCCTTTCCGAAGCGCTGAATGAAATGGGCGAGATGATCGGCGAGCAGCGCGAGCTCATGGACGACACGTTCGGCGAGGCCAAGAAGGAAGAGGCCCGCCCGCTCGATCAGCAAGGCCGCCAGGGCCTCAGCTCCAACCAGCAAGGCTCGGGGCAAAGCGGTGGCAGCCAAAGCGGCAGCCAGCAAAACGGCACGCAGCAGGGCGGCGCCCGCCAAGGCGCGCAGCAAGGCAGCGGCACGGGCGGTTATCCGGACCTGCGCGGGCGCCAGCAAGCGCTGCGCGACAAGCTGCGCGCGCTCATGGAAGAACTGCACAATAGCGGTGAGGAAGTGCCCTCCGCCCTTGAACATGCCGAGCGCGCGATGGATCAGGCGGACGACCGCTTGAAACAGGGCCGGGCCGAACGGGCGACAGGCGCGCAAGGCCAGGCCATCGACCAGCTGCGCGCGGGCGCCCAGTCCATGGCCAACCAGATGCTGGAGCGCATGGCAGGCGGCATGGCCCGCTCCGGCAATTCCGGGCAAGGCAGCGGCAATGCCAATACCGATCCCCTGGGCCGCCCGACCCGCTCCGCCGGACCCGATTTCGGCGATGACGTGCAAGTGCCCGACGAAATCGACGCGGAGCGCGCGCGGGAAATCCTGAACGAGCTGCGCCGCCGCGCCGCCGAAATGGGCCGCCCGCAAATCGAACTTGATTATCTGGAAAGATTGCTGCGGCGCTTTTAATTACGCATCCGGCAGATAGCCGATATAGGGCAGCGCCCTATAGGCATGAGCGAGGTCCATGCCATAGCCGATGACGAATTTATCGGGGCACTCAAAGCCCACATAATCCGCCTGGAACGATGCCGCCCGCTTGCCCGGTTTATCGAGCAGCACGCAGGACGCCACTTTGGCGGCGCCGCGTCCGGTCAAAAGCCCCGCGGCAAATTCCAGCGTGCGGCCCGATTCCAAAATATCGTCGATCAGCAGCACCTTGTCGGCGCCGACATCCGCTTCCAGATCGCGCAGCACCTCGACCTTACCGGACGAAGACGTGGCCGCGCCGTAGCTGGCCAGCGACAGGAAATCGACACGCGGATTGGCGCCCGCAAAATGCAGCGCGCGCACGAGATCAGCTGCGAAAATGAAACTGCCTTTGAGCACGGGCACGATCAGGAAATCCGGGCCGAAATCGGCCACGATCTCGCGGGCGAGCGCGCCCAGCCGGTCGCCGATTTCAGCGGCGCTGAAAAGCACTTCGATGCGGGGCATGCCGTCTGCGGCGCCCTTGCTCACCGGGCCGCCTCATCTTTTTCCGCACCGCCTTTTTCCGCCTCTGCCCCTGCCTCTGGCGTAGCGTCCTCTTCTTCGGTGAAACGGATGACGAGATCGCGCGCCTCAAGAGGCGGGCTGGAAAGACGGGTGACGAATTCGGCCCGCTCTGCAGGATCGAGCGCCGTTTCGGGCAGACGGAACGTCCAATGATAAAGCCGCTCGCGGTTTTCCCCGCGCAGATCGATCTGAACCGGGCGAAGCGGAATGCGCGCCTCGCCTTCATTGATCACTTCCCCGCGGATGGAGAGCACCGGCAGCCCGTTTTCGAACTGGTATTCATAGGACACGTTCTGAAACGCCATATCGTCGATATCGACGGGATCGTTGAAGGCGGCATAAAGCGTCTGCGTGGCCGGCCAAAGGCGGATGATCTCGCTGCGGAAGGCGGCGGCGCCAAGCGCGGAGCCCGCGACAAACGCGATAAGCGCCACCCAGCCTGCCACCTGCAGCGTGCGGCTGCCGCGCGCCTTGATGGGCATTTGGTGGCGCGGACGGCTGCGCGCGGGCGCAGGCTCGTCTTCCTCGTCATCGGCACTTTGGGATTTCCTGGCCGGTTTGCCGAAATCGGGATCGAGCGGCGGCGGGGGCGGCGGTACATCATCGCTGCTCTCTGCATCGCCGCTCTCCGCTTCTACGGCAGCAGCGCTCTCCAGCTCTTCGGCGTCTTCCTTGGCCTGCGCGCTTTCCGGTTCCTGATGCCAATGCTCGCCGCATTTCGCGCAGCGGACCTTGCGGCCCGACGGTTCGAAACCGGCGGCATCCACGTTGTAACGCGTATCACAGGATGGGCACGTTATAATCATGCGATTCGACTAGCGAGTGGCCTATATGTTCTTCGCACACAGTGCGTGGTGAAACAAGCGGAGCCCTGCCATCCAGGATACGCGGATGGCACGGAAAACCGGCGCCGGAACGGCCCGCCGGACAAAGGTCCAAGCCCTTTATTTAACGACCATACACGGTTAAGAGGGGGTTAAGGTAGAACCCAAAACACAGCCGGAGACCCTTTATGGTGCGATTCGAAAATGTGGGCATGCGTTACGGCATGGGACCGGAAGTGTTGCGCGATGTCTCGTTTCACCTGGAGCCGGGGTCGTTCCATTTTCTCACCGGCCCGTCCGGGGCGGGCAAGACCTCGCTTTTGAAGCTCATGTTTCTGGCGCACAAGCCCTCGCGCGGGCTGATTTCCATGTTCGGGCACGACATCGCAACCACCGACCGCAAGGATCTGCCAAGCCTGCGCCGGCGCATCGGCATTGTTTTTCAGGAATTCCGGCTGCTGGACCATCTTACAACATATGAAAATATTGCCCTGCCGCTGAAAGTGGCCGGGCGCGAGGAAGCCAGCTACCGGGCCGATGTGCGCGAACTTTTGGCCTGGGTGGGCCTGGGCGAGCGCATGGATGCCAAACCGCCCACGCTTTCAGGCGGGGAAAAACAGCGCGCCGCCATTGCCCGCGCCGTCGTCGCCCAGCCCGAGCTTTTGCTGGCCGATGAGCCGACCGGCAGTGTCGATCCGGAAATGGGCCAGCGCCTGATGCGGCTTTTCGTAGAACTGAACCGGCTCGGCACCTCGATCCTCTTCGCCACCCACGACCATTCGCTGGTCGAACAGGTCGGCGCGCCCGTCCTCCTCATTCAAAACGGGGAGCTTGTCTATCATGGCTGAAAGCGCGGGCACCCCGGGCGAAGAAAAAGTCCCATCCTGGAGCGAGCAGCTGCACCGCATGGCCGCGCCGCAAAAAGGCGTCATGCCCGCCGCCGGCACGACCGGGCCGACGCTGGTGCTCGTCATTGCCGCGATGAGCTTTCTGGCATGTCTCGCGCTCGGGGCCTCGCTCATCGTCTCCAAAGCGGCCAGCGGCTGGGAAAGCGATCTCACCGGCACATTGACCGTGCAGGTCAAACCTTCAGATGACGTGAGCGCGGAAGACCAGATCGCCGCCGCCCGCTCCATTCTGCTCGCCACCCCCGGCATCGTGAAAGCCGAAGCGCTGGGAGCCGAGGAGACCGCCGCGCTGATCGAGCCCTGGCTCGGCGCCGGCACGATTTCCGAGAGCTTGCCGCTGCCGCGCCTCATCGATGTGGAGCTTGAAAAAGGCGTCCCGGTCGATATGGAAGCGCTTGCCGCGCGCCTTGCCGGTGCCGCCCCCGGCCTTGTCCTCGACACGCACCGCCAATGGCTCGAAGATCTTCTGGGGGCAACCTCGGCGGCCCGTTTTCTTGCCTTTGCGGTGCTGGTGATCATTTCGGCGACCACCATTGCGCTGGTCATTTTCGCCTCTCGGGCGGGGCTCTCAGCCAATCAGGAAGTAGTGGAAGTGCTGCATCTGTGCGGGGCGCGGGACGGCTTCATCGCCGCCGAAATCCAGCGCCATTTCTTCGATCTGGGCTGGCGGGGCGGCCTGATCGGCTTCGCTCTTGCGCTTTTCACGTTCTTACTCATGGAAATATTGGCGGCGGACGGGGCGCTCTTTCTGGTGCCGCTTCCTTCGCTTTCCGCCCTGCATTATCTCTGGCTGATGGTGGTGCCCGCCGCCCTTGCCCTTGTGGTGGCCGCCACGGCCCGCTTTACCGTGCTTAGGGTGCTCGGACGGATGATGTGACGCGGCCCGTTCAGCCCCTGTATACTCACCCGCAATAGGCTGAAAAGGTCAGGGCTCCCAGAGGCCCGCACGGGACACCGGGAGACGAAGTGGAGGAGCTGGAAATGGCGGCGGCCGGCCGGCAAGCAAGGAACGAGACGGCAGTCTGGCTATTGCGCCTGGCAGGCACGCTGCTGCTTGCCGCGCTTCTGGCCTATCTCATCGGCCTGATCGGTTTCATTCAGTCCCTGGAAAAGAAAGCGCCCGCAGCCCTTGCCCCGGCGGACGGCATTGTCGTGCTGACCGGCACACCCGAACGGCTTTCCGAAGCCATGGGCCTCCTCGACAGCGGCAAGGCGAAGCGGCTGCTCGTCTCCGGCGTCAATCCGGAAGTCACCCGCGAGGAATTGCGCGCCGCGCTGAAAGCCGACCAAGCGCTGTTCGATTGCTGCGTCGATCTCGACTGGCGGGCGGAGAACACCATCGGCAATGCCATCGAGACAGCAACCTGGGCACAGGAAAACGCCATGCAGCGCCTCATCGTCGTTACCAGCGCCTATCATCTGCCCCGCGCGCTGCGCGAGCTGCAAAGCGCCATGCCGGAGGCCGAGCTGACCGGCTATCCCGTCTTCCAGGATCAGGTCCGCCTCGATGATTGGTGGGCTTATCCCGGGACGGCAAAGCTTCTCGTTTCCGAATATACGAAATATCTTGTTTCCTTCGCCCGTACTTACCTTGCCCCGCCGGTGCCCGGCTCTTAAGGCGCATTCCATAGGACGGTTCCCGTGCTCTTTCTGCGTTCGGCTCTTTTCAACCTGACCTTTTACGTTTCCTCGGCAATCATCTGCATTGCGGTGACACCGGCTTTCATTCTGCCGCGCGGCGTTATCGTCTTTTGCATGCGCGCCTGGTCGCGCTGGACCATGTGGCTGCTGCGCGTCATCGCGGGCACGCGCTATGAAGTGCGGGGACTTGAAAACCTGCCGAAAGAACCGGCGCTTATCGCCTCAAAGCACCAGTCCATGTGGGACACGATCATCTACGCGGCGATTTTGAACGACCCGGCCATCGTGCTCAAAAAAGAGCTGCTCTATATCCCCTATTACGGCTGGTATTCGATCAAAGCGCAGATGGTGCCGGTGGACCGCACCTCGGGCGCCAGCGCCCTGCGCAATCTCATCCTCCATGCCAAGAACGCGCTGGCGCAGAACCGCCACCTGGTGATCTTTCCCGAGGGCACGCGCGCTGCGCCCGGATCGCACAACCCTTATAAGCCGGGCGTGGCCGGGCTCTACAGCCAGCTCGGCATTGCCTGCGTGCCCGTGGCGCTCAATTCCGGCCTCTACTGGCCGCGCCGCAAGTTCCTGCGCAGGCCGGGCACCATCGTCTTGGAATTCCTGCCCCCCATCCCGCCGGGTATGAACCGGAAAGCCTTCATGGCCGAGCTTGAAGGCCGCATCGAGCCTGCGACCGATAAGCTTCTGGCCGAGGCAGGGTTTTCCGGCTGAAGCCGCGCGGCGGCGACACGCCTAAAGTAACACCCCTGCAACTCTCCCGGCCTAAACTTAAGCCCGCCTATCGCGCCCCAGGAAAAGGGATTGGCGCAGGCGGGCCGCAAACCCGTGAACATTAAAAGAACATTCATTGACGATAAGGGTCCGGCTCCCTAGCTTATAGGGCCCTGCGGGAGAGCCCGCGCAAGGAGAATGAAATGGGTGAACGCCCGGCCATTGCAGAGGAAATCTGGAACCTGAAATACCGGTTCCGCACCCCGGAGGAAAATCCCCAAGACGGCAGGGGCGATGCCTCTGTGCCTGACAGCTGGGCGCGGGTCGCCTCCGCCCTGGCGCTGGCCGAACCCCATGACCGGGTGGGCTGGGCGGCGCGTTTCTATCAGGCGATGGAGGATTACAAGTTCCTGCCCGCCGGGCGCATTCTGGCGGGCGCGGGGACCGGGCGCGACGTCACGCTCTTCAACTGCTTCGTCATGGGCACCATCCCGGACACGATGGCGGGCATCTTCGATCATTTGAAGGAAGCCGCGCTGACCATGCAGCAGGGCGGCGGCATCGGTTACGACTTCTCGGTGCTGCGCCCCAAGGGCGCGCCGGTCAAAGGCGTGGGGGCGGATGCCTCCGGTCCCTTGAGCTTCATGGATGTGTGGGATGCGATGTGCCGCACCATCATGTCGGCGGGCGCGCGGCGCGGCGCGATGATGGCGACGATGCGCTGCGATCATCCGGACATCGAAGACTTTATCGACGCGAAACGCGAAGCGGGACGGCTGACGAATTTCAATCTTTCCGTCCTTGTCACCGACGCCTTCATGCAGGCGGTGGAAGAAGACGGCGACTGGCAGCTCACTTTCGAAGGCAAGGTCTACAAAACCTTGCGCGCCCGCGCGCTCTGGAACCACATCACCGCCTCGACCTACGCCTATGCCGAGCCCGGCGTGATCTTCATCGACCGCATCAATGCCCGCAACAACCTCTATTATTGCGAAAGCATTCAGGCGACGAACCCCTGCGGCGAGCAGCCCTTGCCGCCATATGGCGCCTGCCTGCTCGGCTCGCTCAACCTGGCCGCTCTCGTCAAACACCCCTTCGGCGCCGAAGCCCATATCGATGAAGACGAGCTTGCCGATCTCGTCCATACCGCCGTGCGCATGATGGACAATGTGATCGACGTTTCGCGCTTTCCCCTGCCCGAGCAGGAGCATGAGGCAAAAGCCAAGCGCCGCATCGGCCTTGGCGTGACGGGCCTTGCCGATGCGCTCCTGATGTGCGGCGCGCGCTACGGGGCGCCGGAAAGCCTGACGCTCATTCACCGCTGGATGAGCCGGCTGCAACACGCCGCTTATGCCGCCTCCGTGGAGCTTGCCAAGGAAAAGGGCCCCTTCCCGCTTTTCGAGAAGGAGCCCTATCTGGCAGGGGAAACCATCAAGGCATTGCCCCAGCATCTTCAGGATGCGATTGCGCATCACGG
This sequence comes from Tepidicaulis marinus, assembly GCF_000739695.1. Classification (GTDB taxonomy): domain Bacteria; phylum Pseudomonadota; class Alphaproteobacteria; order Parvibaculales; family Parvibaculaceae; genus Tepidicaulis; species Tepidicaulis marinus. The sequence continues at coordinate 238,336 of NZ_BBIO01000003.1, read as the reverse complement.
CATCCGCAACGCGCTTTTGACCTCCATCGCGCCCACCGGCACGATCTCGCTTTTCGCGGGTAATGTCTCAAGCGGCATCGAGCCGATTTTCGCGCCGAGCTACAGGCGCAAGGTGCGCCTTGCCGATGGCAGCACGCGCGAGGAAGAGGTGGTGGACTACGCCCTTGCCGAATACCGCGCCCTGCATGGCGCGGATGCGCCGCTGCCCGAGGCCTTTACCACCGCGCAGGACCTGACCCCGGACGCCCATATTGCCGTCCAGGCCGCCGTGCAGCCTTATATCGACAGCTCGATCTCCAAAACGATCAATTGCCCCGCCGATATCAGTTTCGAGGCGTTCAAGGATATTTACACCAGCGCCTATAAAGCAGGCCTGAAAGGCTGCACCACTTACCGCCCGAGCGAGGTGCGCGGCTCCGTGCTCTCGCTTAGCCCTTCCGAAAGCCCGGCGGAGGAAGAAAGCGGCGCGCCCGTTTTCGAGGTCAAAGACGGCGTCGTCTATATGTCCAAACCGCTCGAGCGCGATGCGGTACTGCCCGGCTATACCTATAAGCTGCAATGGCCCGAAAGCGATCATGCCATTTACATCACGCTCAACGACATCATTCAGGACAAGCGCCGCCGGCCCTTCGAGATTTTCATCAACTCGAAGAACATGGAGCACTATGCCTGGACCGTGGCGTTGACGCGGATGATCTCCGCCGTCTTCCGGCGCGGCGGCGATGTGACTTTCGTCGTCGAAGAATTGAAAGCCGTGTTCGATCCGCGCGGCGGCTCCTGGATGAACGGGCGCTATGTACCCTCGCTTCTGGCCGCCATCGGCGAGACGATCGAACGGCACATGATCGATATCGGCTTTATCACCAAAAAAGACGGCAAACCGCTCAGCGAGGGCAAATTGCTTGAAGGGGCGGTGGTAACGGGGATGAAAGGCTGCCCGCGCTGCGGTGAGCGCGGGCTGGTGCGTCAGGAAGGCTGCGATACCTGCACCTCCTGCGGCTATTCCAAATGCAGCTAAGGGCAAAGGACAAAAACGATAATGCGCGGCGCCATTCATCATCTCGACCTGACCGTTAAAGACCCCGCCATCTCCGCCCCCTTTTACGATGCCGTTCTGGGTTTTATGGGCTATGCCCGCGTCGATGAAGACGCCGACAGCGTCGATTGGGCGGCGCGGCCCGCAGGCGCTTATATCTCCATCGGCATTTTGCGCGCTAAAGCGGAAAGCGCGGGGCAAAAACACAACCGCTATGCGCCCGGCCTTCATCACGTCGCCTGGCATGCGCAAAGCCGGGAAGACGTCGACGGGCTCCATGCGCTGCTGCAAGAAATCGGCGCGGAAATTCTGGATGCCCCCGCCGCCTATCCCGAATACGGCCCGGATTATTACGCCGTCTTTTTCGCCGATCCCGACGGGCTGAAGCTTGAATTCGTCTACGAACCTTACGCTGCCTGATGCCGCTTCAAATCACCAACCGTCAGGCCCGCCATCTGCTTCTCGACCTGCAGGGCCTGACGCGCAAACCCGCCGCGCCGCTTCCAAAAGAAGAGCTGCGTGCCCTGATCGGCAAGCTCGGCTATTTGCAGCTCGATTCCGTCAATGCCGTCGAGCGCGCCCATCACATGATGCTTTTCTCGCGCGCGGAAAAATATAAACGCGAGGATTTGCACGGGCTGCATGAAAGCGACAGGGCGCTTTTCGAACATTGGACCCATGATGCCTGCCTCATCCCCATCGAGTTTTATCCTTACTGGCAGGAACGCTTCAAAGCCGCCCGGCAGAAACTGAAAGACGGGGCCTGGAAAACGCGGCTCGGCCCGCACGGCCCCAAGATCATCAAAAACGTCAAACAGCGGATCGAGAAAGAAGGCCCGCTCATGGCCCGCGACTTTGAAGACAAAGGCGCGGGCGGCTGGTGGGGCTGGGGCCCGTCCAAAACCGCGCTGGAATTTCTCTGGCGCACGGGCGATCTTGCCATCTCCCGGCGCGAGGGCTTTCAGAAAGTCTATGATTTGGCCGAACGCGTTATCCCGGAGGGTCACCGCACGCACACCCCGAGCGCTGCGGCAATCCGCGACTGGAAATGCCGCGAGGCCCTGAAACGGCTGGGCACGGCAACGCCTGGAGAAATCGCCGCCTTTTGGGACAGCCTGCCGCCGGCGGAAGTCAAAAAATGGCTGGCGGAGAATGCGCGCGCGCTGTGCGAGGTGGAAATCACCGGTGCGGATGGGACGAAACGCGCCGCCCTGGCTTTCAAAGATATCGAAGAGCGCCTGGAGGCCCCCGCCCCGCCCACGCGCCTGCGCTTTCTCAGCCCGTTCGACCCCGTGCTTCGGGACCGGAAAAGAGCCGAGCGCATTTTCGGCTTCGATTACCGGATCGAGATTTTCGTCCCCGAAAAGAAACGCCAATATGGCTATTATGTCCTGCCCATTTTAGAAGGCGCGCGTTTTACCGGCCGCGCGGATATGAAGGTCCACCGCAAGGAAGGCGTTCTGGAAGTGAAGGGCCTCTGGCTCGAGCCCGGCGTCAAATGGACAAGCGCCCGCGAAGAAGCCTTCCGCAAGGCGCTGGCGCGGCTTGCCAAATTTTCAGGCGCAGAGACGGTCAAGACAGACGCTGCAATACGGCGTGCCATAAAGCTTCAAGACGGGCGTCCTTGATGCCGATCTCGCGCAGATGCGTGAGCGTGCCGAAAAGATAATCGGGATTGGCCCCGGACTGGCCCTTCCCTTCCGCAATGAGACGGACCTGATCGTCGAAAGAGAGCTTGCCTGCATATTGCAGATGCGCGCGGTCGACGATGAAGCAAAGCGCGGTCACTTTCTCGCCCGTCTCCAAAAGCCGCACCGGGCGCATCACATCGAGATAGACACTCGTGACCTGTTCGCGCTCCTGCAGATAAGCATAGACCTCGGCGGCCTTTTCACCGGCCACGCGGAAGGCCGCGCCCCGGCACGCCCCGCCCCTGTCGAGGCCGAAGACAAGGCCCGGCTTTTCCGGCGTGCCACGATGGACATGGGAGAAAACACAGAACTCCCGGTGATAGCCGTAAAGGCGCGCATCGCGCCGTTCCACGAAATCGAAACCCGGCCGCCACATCAGCGAGCCATATCCAAATACCCAGAGATCTTGCATGATACCTCTTACTTGCTCCGCCAGACCCTAGCGGGCAGACTTGAGGGCAGCAATAAAAGCCGGACCGATTCATAAATGGCAAAAAGCGCCGACACAGCCCCCCGTTTCCCCTGGAAAATCGCCGCCCCCTTCGGCGCGCTAGCGCTGATCGCAGGGGCCTATAGCATTTTCTGGTTCACGCTTGCAGGCAATCTGGAAGAAGAACTGCTCGCCTATAAAGGCCGCGTGCAGGAGAACGGGGTGAAGGCCGATTGGCGCGCCCATGAGATGCACGGCTTTCCCTACCGCATGGGCGTGACGCTGAAAGAGGCAACGCTTACCCGCGATCGCGGCAAGACCGCCTGGTCGCTCGCCCTGCCTGAAATCAGCGCCCAGATGCTGCCCTATAGGCCCGGCCATTTCATCGTCGATGTGAACGGCGAACAGGATTTGACGCTGACAGGCCCGGATGGCAAGCGGCGTTTCATCTCGAAGGCCGAAACCCTTTGGGGCAGCTATGTTGCGGGCAAGGAAAGCGCCGGGCGGCTTGCCATCGAAATAAAAGATTGGGCGGCTTCCGGCCTGAGCGAAGACAGCGGCACGTTTATCGGCTCGGCAAGCGCGGGCAGCCTGCAGCTCCACACCCGCCCGGCGCCCGACCCTGAGGCCACCGAAGAAGACGCGCCGCCGCTGCCCCGCACCTACGACCTGGCGCTCAAAGCCACGGATATTGCCTGGGATTTCGGCCCCGTCACAGGCTGGCTCGAGCCGGAAATCGCGCTCTTTGAAGCCCAAATGCGCGGCTATGAAGTGCCGGGGCGCCTGCCTGCCGATCTCGATACCGGCGCACGCGCCTGGGCAGCTTCAGGCGGGCGCATCACCATTTCCGATCTTCAGCTTCTCTGGGGCCCCATCGACATGAAGGGCCAGGGCGAGCTGACGCTCGATGCCAAAGGCCGCCCGAGCGGGCGCATCGAGGCGAGCTTCGGCAAGGTGGAAGAGCTGATCGCGCGGCTCGTTGAAACCGGCATCGTGAAGAAAGAAAGCGCACCCGTCATCTTTGCCGGCGCCGGCATCATCTCCGCCCTGCAAGGTAAGCCGCAGGACGGGCGCATGCATCTGCCGCTTGCCTTCCATGAAGGCGTGGTGTTTCTGGGGCCCGTCTCTATCGGCCGCCTCGAGCCGCTTTATTAAGCCGCCTTATTTCTTGGAAACGGATTTCGCATGGGTGGGATTGCGCCCGAAATTCGGCGCATCCGTATCCTGGCCCGCATCGATGATGGAGCGGCGCACCGCACGCGTGCGGGTGAAAAGATCGAACAGCATGTCCCCGTCACCCCAGCGGATCGCCCGCTGCAGCGCGGCAAGGTCCTCGGAAAAGCGGCCCAGCATTTCCAGCACCGCTTCCCTGTTATTCAGAAAGACATCGCGCCACATGGTGGGGTCCGAGGCGGCAAGGCGTGTGAAATCGCGAAAGCCGCTCGCCGCATATTTGATCACTTCGGACTGCGTGACCTTTTCCAGATCCGTCGCCGTGCCCACGATGTTATAGGCGATGAGATGCGGCAAATGGCTGACGATGGCAAAGACGAGATCGTGATGCTTGGACTCCATCACATCCACATTCGAGCCGCACCCTTCCCAGAACGCGGTCAGCGCTTTGATGGCCTCCGCCTCCGTGCCCGGCACCGGCGTGAGAATGCACCAGCGATTGTCGAAAAGTTCGGCAAAGCCTGCGTCGGGACCCGATTCCTCGGTCCCCGCAATCGGGTGGCCGGGAATGAAATGCACACCGCTTGGCACATAAGGGCCGACATCGCGCACGACGGCGGTTTTCACCGAGCCCACATCCGTCAGGATCGCGCCTTTTTTCAAGGCCGGTTCGATTTCTTTGGCAGAAGGCCCGAGCGCGCCCACCGGCACGCAGAGAATGACGAGATCGGCATCTTGCGCCGCCTCCGCCGCGCTTTCATGAGCGCTGTCGATGAACCCGATTTCAAGCGCCCGCGCGCGCGTCTCCTTGGAGCGGGCAAAGCCGGCAACATGCCCGGCGAGCCCCGCGCGCTTGACCGCATGGCCGATGGAGCCGCCGATAAGCCCGAGCCCGATCAGCGCAATGCGTCCAAAAAGAGGTTCGCTCTTGCTCATGCCTTCCCCAAAAACTCTTTCAGCGCGGCTACCACCTTCAGATTGGCTTCCTCGGTGCTCACCGTCAGGCGCAGATAATCCGGCAGCCCGTAGGAAGCGATCTGCCGGAGGATCAACCCTTTCGAGCAGAGAAACTCATCCGCCTCCGCCGCGCTCTTACCCGTTTCGGGCGGAAAGCGGAAGGAAATGAAATTCGTCACGCTGGGCACGACCTCGAGCCCGAGCGCCGAAATCTCCTCGCTCAGCCAGGCACGCCACTTTTCGTTATGGGCGACGGCTTTGGCCGTGTGCTCTTTATCTTCTATCGCGGCAATGCCCGCTTTCATCGCCGGCACATTGACGTTGAAGGGCCCGCGAATGCGGTTCAGCACATCCGCGACGCTTGCCGGACAATAGGCCCAGCCGAGCCGGATCGCGGCAAGGCCGTACACCTTCGAGAAGGTGCGCGTCATCACCACATTGTCATGGGTCGCAACCAGCTCGATCCCGGATTCATAATCGTTGCTGCGCACATATTCAGCGTAAGCGGCATCGAGTACCAGAAGCACATCCTCCCGCAATCCCTCGCGCAGGCGCTTGATCTCGGAGAAAGAAAGATAAGTGCCCGTCGGATTGTTGGGATTGGCAAGAAAAACGATCCGCGTCTTTTCGTTCTGCGCCGCCAGAATGGCATCGACATCCGCGGTGAGGTTCTTCTCCGGCACCTGCACGATCTCTCCGCCCGCCGCTTTCGTGACGATGGGATAGATCAGAAAGCCGTGCCGGGTCGCAATCGCTTCGTCGCCGGGGCCGATATAGGCCTGGGCCAGCAGATGCAAAAGCTCGTCCGATCCCGCCCCGCAAACGATACGCTCTGGATCGAGCCCGTAAACGCCGGCAATGGCCTTGCGCAGTTCCAGCGCGCCGCCATCGGGATAGCGCTCCATGGCGCCGAGCGCTTCCATCGCCGCCTCGCGCGCCTTGGGGCTCGGCCCAAGCGGGGTTTCATTCGCCGACAGCTTGTACTGCTTGGCCGTGCCTTCCACTTTCTCGCGCCCGCCCACATAAGGGGCGATGTCGAGAATGCCGGGCCGGGGCTGAACGGGGCTCATCGCTTACTCTCCTTTTTCAAGACAGCCGGCAAGGCGCACGGGATCGGCATAGCCGCCGATCAGCTGCACCCCATCGATGCCGTCCTGGTTATAGAGAGTCTCAAGCCGCCCGTCCCCGGCACTTATGAAACCGGTGAGACCAATCAGCGCATAATATTGCCCGTTTTGTTCTTTGCGCAGATAAAGCGTGCCGGCAAGCCCGGCCTCCTGCAGCTGCGCCTCCACCGCGCCCGCGCTCACCGCTTCTGAGAAGGTCAGCACAACCAAGCTCGTATCCGCGCCTGTTTCCTCAAAATCGGCCTGCGCCACCGCATAAGCTTCAGGCAACACGCCTTCCTCGGTGAGGAAGGGCAAGCAGGCAACGACACGCACCGGCGCCGTATCCCCGCGCCCCAGCATCGCCCACCAGGCATCGCCGTCATCCGGTTGCGGCGCGGGCAGGACACCGATCACCGAGCGGTCCTTGGAGACCCGGCGCAGAACGTCCATTGCTTCCTCACGCAGGTTCATGGGCGTGAACGAGCCATAATACCCGCGCGCCAAATCCCACAGGCGCAGCGGGTCGGCGCCGCCGAAAACCTCCACCCGGAGCGGGCCTTGCAGGCGTGTTTTGGCGGACATGATTTCCCGCCACAGCCGGAAGATGACGGCAAGCGGCAAGGGCCCCTGATGGCGCGCGGCAAGGGCGCGCAGCACTTCGGCCTCCCGGCCCGGACGGAAGGCGATGAAACTGCCCTCGCCCGCATCGCTCGCCGCCTGCGCTTTGGCTTCGGCCACCTGGCGCACGAGCTCGGTGCGTTCCATAAGCAAGCCGTGCATCTGCGCGTCGATCGCATCGATCTCGCGGCGCACATCGCCGAGCTGCTTGACCTCGCCTCTATCCTGATCCGCCATCCCTGCTTCCCGCATCGCGGGCCTTCTTCCAGACCCCGTGGAGGCGTTTCGCGCCTCTCCCGGCCCATGTCCCGGCCCGTCTCCCAGCCCGTGCAAAATGAGCGGTATTCATAAGGACGAACACGGCCAAAATCAAAGAAAACATTGACATTTCAGGCACCTCTGCCCCATCTAACGAGCTTATTCAAGCCGCCCGTCGCCTGCCGGCCAAAAGCCGCAGACCGGGCAAGATGGCCCGGAAAACCGGGACCGGGACCTGAATTCAGGCAAAAGCAGAGCTGGGAACCGCCCATGTCCGCCGCCACCGGAGCACATACCGGCACCGCGCCGCCAGACCCCCACCTTGAAGCGCCCGAAGCGCGCCTCGAGACGGTGACGTTCGGCCCGGACAAACCGCTCCGGCTGGATTCGGGCGAGAATCTGAGCCCGGTAACGCTGGCCTATAACACTTACGGCGAGCTCAACGCCGACAAGTCCAACGCGGTGCTGATCTGCCATGCGCTGACCATGGACCAGCATGTGGCCAACGCCCATCCCCAGACCGGCAAACCCGGCTGGTGGCTGCGCATGGTAGGGCCCGGCCGGACCATCGACACGGACCGGTTTTTCGTCATTTGTCCCAATGTGATCGGCGGCTGCCAGGGCTCTTCCGGCCCGACCGAGACGAACCCTGCAACCGGCAAGCCCTACGGGCTCGATTTTCCCGTCATCACCATTGCCGACATGGTGCGCGCCCAGGCCATGCTGCTCGACCATCTGGGCATCGAAACGCTCTTCTGCGCCATTGGCGGCTCCATGGGCGGCATGCAGGTGCTCGAATGGGCAAGCGCTTATCCGGAGCGCGTCTTCAGCGCCATTCCCATGGCAACGGCGGCGCGCCATTCGGCTCAGAACATTGCCTTTCACGAAGTTGGACGCCAGGCCATCATGGCGGACCCCGACTGGCATGGCGGCACCTATCTCGATCACGGCACGCGCCCGACCAAAGGTCTTGCCGTGGCGCGCATGGCCGCGCATATCACCTATCTGTCGGAGACCGCGCTCTTTCGCAAATTCGACCGCAATCTGCAGGACCGCGATACGCTGACCTATGATTTCGGCGCGCCGGATTTCCAGATCGAAAGCTATCTGCGCCACCAGGGCATGACCTTCGTGGACCGCTTCGACGCGAACTCCTATCTCTACATCACCCGCGCCATGGATTATTTCGATCTGGCGGCGGTCCATGGCGGTGTGCTTGCCAATGCCTTCAAGGGAACGAAGACACGCTTCTGCGTCGTCTCTTTCACCAGCGACTGGCATTACCCGACCGCCTATAACAAGCAGATCGTGCACGCGCTGATCGCCGCGGGCGCCAATGTGAGTTTCGTGGAAATCGAGACCGACAAGGGCCACGACGCCTTCCTGCTCGACGAACCGGTGATGGACGATACGCTGGCCGGTTTCATCGCCTCCGCCGCACGCCAGCGCGGGCTGACCTGAGAAAGAGCGGAGGCAGAGCCATGACGCTGGACACGAATACCCAAACCCGTATCGACCTCATCGCCGTCGCCGATCTGGTGCAGGAAGGATCGCGCGTGCTCGATGTGGGCTGCGGGGAAGGCGAGTTACTGGAGCTTTTGCGCGATAAACGGCAAGTGGACGGGCGCGGCGTGGAACTGAGCCAGGCCGGCGTCAATGCCTGCGTGGCGCGCGGACTTTCCGTCGTGCAAGGGGATGCGGATCGCGACCTCGGGGATTATCCCGATGACAGCTTCGATTACGTCATTCTCAGCCAGACCATTCAGGCAACGCGCAACCCGCGCGAAGTGCTGGGCCAAATGAAACGGATCGGGCGGCGCGTCGTCGTTTCCTTCCCGAATTTCGGCCATTGGAAAATCCGCCTGCAGCTTCTTCTTTCAGGCCGCATGCCGGTCACCCGGACGCTGGCGGATGAATGGTACGACACGCCCAATATCCATCTTTGCACCGTGCGTGATTTTCTCGATCTGTGCGAGACCGAGCACCTTGCCATCGAAAAAACGCTGATGCTGGCAGGGGAAAAGAGTTGGACCGAGCACAATCCCGGCGCCCGCGCCAATTTGCGCGCCGAACAGGCGGTCTTCCTGCTTTACCGGAAATAAGTAGCGCTTACGTCGCCACGGCTTCGGCGTCACGCTCGCCGGTGCGGATACGCACGGCCTGTTCCAGATCGAGCACGAAAATCTTGCCGTCGCCGATCTTGCCCGTCTTCGCAGCCTTGCCGATCGTCTCCACCACCTTATCGGCAATGTCATCGGCAACCGCGATATCGAAGCGCACTTTCGGCACCAGCGTGACCTGATATTCCGCGCCGCGGTAAATCTCGGTCTGGCCTTTTTGCCGCCCATGCCCTTTGACTTCCGTCACCGTCATGCCGGACACGCCGATTGCGCTCAACGCATCCATCACAGCATTCGTCATGGCAGGTTTTACGATGGCCACTACAAGTTTCATGTCGATCTCCTGCGTCTTTTCAAACTTCAGTCATTGGACGAAGCGGATGTGCGCGGCACGGCAACGGGCCGCAAGCCGGGCAACACGGCCCGCGTAGACGCGCGGCGCACCGGCACCGGTGTGCCTGCATAAAACTGTTTGGCCGCTTCCACAAGCATGACCCCGGCAAGGCGCTGGCCGAAAAACCGCCCGCCCCGCTCGAAGGCGGAAGCCCAGCGCAAAAGCGCACGCCAATCGAACGGTAAAAAGAAAAGCGCCGTCGACCAGTCGGTCGGGCTGAACATCGCATCGCGCAACAGCCGGATGAGCTGGCCGCGCGTGAACGGGCGTCCATGGCCGAAGGGCGTCGTCTCCCGCCGCGCCCAGACACCCCGCCGGTTCGGCACGACGATAAGCAGCCGCCCGCCGGGTTTGAGCACCCGCCAGGCCTGGCGCAGCATGGTGCCGAGCGGCTCGGAACTTTCAACCGTGTGAACAAGCAGCAACCGGTCGAGACTGTCATCGGGCAGCGGCCAGTCGGTCTCCTCCACCAGCGTGGTGCGGTTTGGCCCTTCCTTCGGCCAATAGATCACGCCCTGCTGCGCCGGCATGAGCGCGAGCACCCGCTCGGCCTCATCCAGAAAGAGCCGCAAATAGGGCGTGGCATAGCCGAACCCGGCCACATCCATGCCCCGCACATCCGGCCAGATTTCGCGGATGCGCCGGGACAAATGACGGCGGGTCATCCGCCCGAGCGGGCGGGCATAAAAATCCCTGAGGTCGGCCACATCCATATGCATGCCTGAAAGCCTAGCAGAAACGGCGAAAAGGCGGAGGTTCTTTCTGTATTCCTTCTGCCTTATTTCGGGCGGCACGCACCGGTTCAAATCCGGCTCCCGACGCGCTAGGCTGGCCCGGCAAACATTCAGCCAGTGGTGGTCCTCATGTCCAAGCTAATCGTTCACCAGTTCCCGTGCCTTTCGGATAATTACGGCTATCTGCTGCACGACCCGGAAACGGGCGCGACCGGCGCCATCGACACGCCGGAAGTCGCCCCCATCCTGAAAGCGCTGGAGGAAAAGGGCTGGACGCTCACACACATTCTCAACACCCATCACCATTTCGATCATGCGGGCGGCAATCTGGAACTGAAAGAAAAGACCGGCTGCACCATCATCGGCCCGAAAGGCGAAGCACCGCGCATTCCCGGCATCGACATCGCGCTGGGGGACGGTGACATCTGCGAGTTCGGCAGCCGTAAGGCGCAGGTGCTGGAAGTGGGCGGGCACACACTCGGCCATATCGCCTATTACTTCCCGCAAGACGGTATTGCCTTTGTCGGCGATACGCTTTTTGCGCTGGGCTGCGGGCGTATCTTCGAGGGCACGGCGGAGCAGATGTGGGGCTCGCTGCAAAAGCTGATGGGCCTGCCGGATGAGACGGTGGTTTACTGCGCCCATGAATATACACAAGCCAATGCCCGCTTCGCCGCAACCATCGAACCGGCGAACGAGGCGTTGCAAGCGCGCATTAAAGAGATCGACGCCAAACGCGCGGAAGGCAAACCCACCGTGCCCACCACGATCGGCCTTGAAAAAGCGACCAATCCGTTTTTGCGGCCGATGAGCGAGGAGGTGCAAAAGACATTGAACCTTGTCGGCGCGCCGCTTGTCGATGTGTTCGCCGAAACCCGCGCCCGCAAGGACAGTTTCTAGGCGCGCAGTAAAAGCAAGCGGCTGAGAAGGGGGAACTCATGCTGTCATCGGAAGAAATCATTCTGCTGCTCGGCCTTGAGCCGCATCCGGAAGGCGGGCATTTCAAGGAGGTCTTCCGCGATGAGGCGCCGTCCGGCAAGCGCGCCCATTCCACCGCGATCTATTATCTCCTGCGCAAGGGCGAGAAATCCCATTGGCATAAGGTCGATGCCACCGAAATCTGGCATTGGTATGCGGGTGCCCCGCTCCGCCTTCGCGTTGCCAAGGATGAGGCAAAACCGGCGTCTGAATTTCTGCTCGGCAACGATCTCGTGCATGGCGAGCGCCCGCAGCATGTGGTGCCCGCCCATGCCTGGCAGGCGGCGGAAAGCTGCGGCGAGTGGACGCTGGTCGGCTGCACCGTCGCGCCCGGTTTCGATTTTGCCGGCTTCGAACTTGCCGCCAAAGATTGGACGCCCGGTCAATGAACCATGCCCGCGCCATCGCCGCGCTTCTAGCCCTTGGCACGGCGCTTTTGGCGGGCTTGCCCGCCCGCGCGGAAATACCCTGTTCCGGCGCGCCCTCCGGTAAAACGCTCGGCCCTGCCCGCATCATTGAAGTGGAGACGCAAGGCGGCGGCGTTTACGGCACGCTGCAATATGCCCGCAGCCTCGATCTTGCCGAAAAAGAAATTCTCTTCACCTTCGATGACGGCCCGGATCCCGTAGTGACGCCGCAAATTCTCGACACGCTCGACCGGCATTGCCTTAAAGCGACATTCTTCTTTACCGGCCTGCGCGCCGAGCGCTATCCGGAACTGGTGCGCGAGGCCTGGCGGCGCGGCCACACGATTGCAACCCACACCTATTCCCACCCGAATAATTTGCGCCGCTTCGCGCCCTCTTATGCGCGCGCGCAGATCACCCGCGGCCAGGAAGCCATTGCAGCCGCCCTGCAAGGGGCAGAGGATACGAAAGAGGCAGAACTTGCCCCCTTTTTCCGTTTTCCGGGCCTCAACGACAGCGCGCGGCTGAAAGCCTGGCTGGCCGCGCAAGACATCGCCGTTTTTTCCTGCGATTTCGGCAGCGACGATTGGCGGCGCATTTCCGCCTGGAGCGTTTATAAACGCACGATGCGCAACGCCGCCTATATGGGGCGCGGCATCGTCATTTTGCATGACACCAAGACACGCACGGCGAGCGCCCTGCCGATGATCCTCGACGAGCTGGCGCGCCGGGGGTTCAAGGCCGCTCATATGCGCGCCAAAAAACCCCCGGATACGCTGGCCGGTTTGCCGGAAAAAGCCGTCACCGCACCTTAACTTGCCGCCCGGCAAGCGATTGACTAACGTTTGGCCCATGAAAAAACAGATCCGCAGCAAATCCGGGTTGAGCCGCCGCAAAGCGCTGCAATGGGGCACGGCAGCTGCAGCAAGCGCGCTTGTCACGCCCGCGCTCGTGCGCGCCGAAGCGCCTTACAAGCGCATCTTGAAAATGCAGAGCCTCAATTCCGGTGAAAAACTCACCATCACCTATTGGGCCGACGGCGCTTACATCGAGGACGCGCTGCCCCGCATCAACTGGTTCATGCGCGATCTGCGCACCCATGAAAGTTTCAAAATGGATGTGCGCCTGCTCGATCTTCTCTGGGAGATCGACCAAAACACGCGCTCAAACAACCCGCTTTATACGATGTCCGGCTACCGCTCGCCCGAAACCAACGCCATGCTGGCGGCGACGAGCGAAGGCGTCGATGAAGCCAGTTTCCATATGCGCGGCATGGCCATGGACCTGACCCAGGATTTCCGCGATCCCGAAGCGCTTTTTTTGGTGGCGAAAAAACTGGGGCGCGGCGGCGCTGGCTTTTACCCCACCAAACGCCCCTTCGTGCATGTGGATGTCGGCCCGAAAGACCTCTGGCGCTGGCCGGAAAAGCCCCGCGAAGGGCGCGCGGTGGACGTTGAGCGCGGCAACGCGGAAACGGCACCCAAGGCAAAAAGCTGATTTCCTCACGGACTTATCATCTTGCAATGCACAAAAAGCTTGCGCATCGCAACAGGCCCTTGCGACAATTCGCCAAACCTAGAGAAACATAAGGCACACCAACGCCGGGCTTCAGCAGCCGGGCGGCAAGGGTGAACTGGGGGTCAGGTGGCACGGCAGGACGATACGGACAAAGACGTTATCAAAATCAAGAAATACGCGAACCGCCGTCTCTACAATACGGCAACGAGTTCCTATGTGACGCTCGAAGATCTGGCGCAGATGGTGCGCGACGGCGACGAATTCATCGTGCATGACGCCAAGACCGGCGACGACATTACCCGCTCCGTCCTGACACAGATTATTTTCGAGCTGGAAGCGAAAGGTCAGAACCTTTTGCCCATCAAGTTTCTGCGGCATCTGATCACGCTTTACGGCGACAGTTTGCAGAGCTTCGTGCCGTCCTATCTCGACATGTCCATGGATACGTTCTCGCGCGAGCAGGACCGTATGCGCGAGCGCTTTACCGACGCTTTTGGCGGGCCGGAGCGCATGAACCAGTGGGAAGAACAGATCCGCCGCAACATGTCGCTTTTCGAAGACACGTTCATGCGCATGTTCGCGCCTTTTGCCGGCGCCGGGCGCAGCACCGGCGATTACCGGAGCGAGTACCGGCCCACGCCGCGAAAAACCGAAGACGCCCCGCCGCCCGAAGCCCCGGCCGAACAGGAGCCGCGCGGCGATGAAAAAGCCGAACTCGACGAGCTGAAAAAGCAAATGGCGGAAATGCAGTCCATGCTGAAAAAGCTCGCCGACAAGAACTGACGCCTCCAAAAGCGTTTCATTCCGGCACAGAACGATCCACAGCGTTAAGATTTAGCCCCGCCGGCCCTCAAAATTCTGCGATTTTGTATTAAACCGGAACGGAAAATCTGGCCGCACTCTTGCGGCTGGATTACCATGACGAGGGTAACGCACATAACGCAGAGCGCCTTTCCCGCCCTACCGGCGCGGAGACGCGAGGCGCATGCAACTGGAAGTGCTGAGGATAAGCCGGTGGAGATTCTTGCACCACGCCGTCCGGCCAACCGCGGAAGAAATGCCCCGCTCGCACAGCGCCGGGCAAACCGCCCCTCCGCGCCCTTTCTTGCCCAATATGTCGATCAGCACTCCCCCCGTCCGGTCAGCCAGGAAGAGGCGGCCCGCAAACAGGCAAATGCCGGCAGCGCCTATCGCAGCGCCGAAGAGCTCTCGCCCTATCCCGTCAGCATCCGCCTGAAAGACCTTTAGGCCCTTCCCGCAAACATGGCTCAATAGCCGACCGCCGCGCCGTCCTTGCGCGGATCGGAGCCGCCCATCATGGTGCCGCGCGCATGGTCGATGAAAATCGCCTGGCCGCCGCCATGGGGCAGGAAAGCATCGGCAAGTTTATGGCCGCGCGCCTCAAGCCCTTTGCGGGTTTCTGCCGAAAGCCCCTTTTCGATATCGAGCGTCTCTGCGCCGGGAAAAGCGCGCGGGCTGTCCAGCGCTTCCTGCACATCCATGCCGTAATCGAGCATATTCGTGACGACATGGGCGTGCCCCACCGCCTGATAGGCCCCGCCCATCACACCGAAGGGCATCACCGTCTTGCCCTTCTCGCTCATCATCGCGGGAATGATCGTGTGCAAGGGCCGCTTGCCGCCGGCAACGCAGTTCAAATGCCCCTCTTCCATGACAAAGCCCGAGCCCCGGTTCTGAAACATGACGCCGGAACCCGGCGCAAGAATGCCCGAGCCGAAACCGAAGAAAAGCGAATTGATGAAGGAGACCGCGTTGAGATCTTTATCGACCACTGTCAGATAAATCGTCTCGCGGTTCAAAGGATCGCGCAGCGTGCTGAGATCGGAAATGCGGCTCTTCGCATCGATCCGCGCGGCTAGCTCATCCGCAAGCCCGTCCGATAAAAGCCGGTCCACCGGCACTTCGCCGAAATCGGGATCGGCGACATATTTATCGCGCATATCATAGGCAAGGCGGGCGGCTTCCATTTCATAATGGAAGCGCACGGCCCCATGCGGATCGAGCCTGCCCATATCGAGCCGCGAGAGAATATTCAGCATCAAGAGCGCGGTAATGCCCTGCCCGTTCGGCGGGATTTCGTGGATCTCGCGGCCCCGGTACAACGTTTTGATGGGCGTCACATAATCGGGCGCGTTCTCCGCGAAATCTTCCAGCTCATGAAATCCGCCGAGCGCCTGCAGCTTGGCGACCATATCTTCGGCGACAGGGCCTTTGTAAAACCCGTCCCGGCCTTCTCTCGCGATCCGGCGCAGCGTTTCGGCCAGCACCGGCAGGCGGAACTTATCGCCTGCCTGCGGGCCTTTGCCATCGATCAGAAGCTGGCGCGGGGCATCGCTATCATGGGCCAAATGCCCTTCCAGAAATTGCCATTCCATGGCAATGCGCGGGGCAACGGCAAAGCCCTCTTCGGCATAGGCAATGGCCGGCTCCAAAAGGCGGCCAAGCTCCATCGTGCCATGATCTTCCACAAGCCGCGCCCAGGCATCCACCGCCCCTGGAATGGTGACGGAATGAACGCTGTTAAGCGAAAGCTGCTCGACGCCCCTGGCGCGCAGCTTTTCAAGAGAAAGGGATTTGGGCGCGCGGCCCGAACCGTTCAGCCCGATAATCTCCCCGCCGCCTTTTTTGGAAAGGAGCGCAAAACAGTCGCCACCGATCCCCGTATTATAAGGCTCGATCACGCAAAGCACGGCGGAAGCGGCAATCGCCGCATCGACCGCATTGCCCCCTGCACGCAGGATCGCGATCGCAGCTTCCGCCGCCAAAGGCTGCGAGGTGGCGCACAGGCCGTTCACGGCATAGACCGGTGAGCGGCCCGGGAAATGCAGATCGCGCATAACTTACTCCTTGCGGGACAGATCGAGAATAAGGGCCTTCAAATCGACAATGGCGCGTTCGATGCGCATCATGCGCCCGCCAAGCTCGTCGAGCTTTTCCATCACCGCGCCCATATCGCCCTCCCCGGGCGCTTCTTGAGGAAGCGGTGTGGAAACCCCCGCCCTGTCGGCGATCTCGGCGGCAGGCACGGAAAAGAACTTGGCAAGCTGGGCGACTTCCTGCGGCATCAGCTCGCGCTGGTCTTTCCAGATTTCAGCAACCTGAGAAGGGCTCAGGCCAAGGACGGCGGCCACATCCATCTGGTTTTTACCGAGCGCGCGCAGGCGCGTGTTGAACCAGTCCTGATCGAAGAAAAGCGCCACCCTTGCACCCTTTCTTATGCCGCCTTAGCGGCCTTTGAATTGCGGCGCGCGTTTTTCCAGAAAACTTGCCACACCTTCCCGGTGATCCTCGCTCTGGAAAAGCGTGCCGAGCGTCTGCGACACCCATCCGCCGATCTCACGCAGTTCGCCATACGCCGTGCGCCGCAGCCCCTCCTTCATATAACGCAAGGCAAGCGGCGCGTTAACCGCCATGCGCGCGGCAAGCGCCCGCGCCTCGCTCAAAAGCGTGTCATGAGGCACGGTGCGCAGCACGAGGCCGATCCGCTCCGCCTCGCCCGCATCGATGACATCGCCGGTGAAAAGCAGTTCCGCCGCTTTTTGCGGGCCGACCAGCGCCGGCAGGCGCCAAAGCCCGCCTATATCGGAAATCAGCCCGCGCTTGATGAAAATTTCCCCGAAGGCTGCTTTTTCCGAGGCAATGCGCATGTCGGCGAAAAGCGCCAGCTCCATGCCCCAACCGACCGCCGCCCCATTGACGGCGGCTATGACGGGCTTTTCGCATTCAAGCGCGGCAACGGCGGCAGGCGTCGGCTCGGGCCGCACGGCGGTCAGCCGGGCGACGCTTTTTTCCTTCTGCTCGCCCGTCATCATTTCCTTCACATCCTCGCCCGAACAAAAGGCAGGATCGGCGCCCGTCACGATGAGGCAGCGCGCCGCCTCATCCTGGCTTGCAAAGCGGAAGCCTGCTTCCACCTCATCATAGGCGCGCCGGTTCAGCGCATTGCGCCGCTCCGGCCGGTTGAGGGTGAGCGTTGCGATATGATCGTCCACCTCATAGCGCACGCACTCGAAGTCTTTCGGGTGAATTTTGTAAGACGCCATCTCTCCTCCCCTGCTCTTTACGCCCGCGCCCGCCTTAATTACCGGCCAGCGCATCGGCGCTTGCATCGCCGAGCTTCGAGCCGCCATCGCAATCGATGATCGTGCCGGTGATGTAAGCGCCATTATCGGAGGAAAGGAAAAGCGCCGTCTCCGCGATATCTTTCTTTGTGCCATAATCGCGCAGTGCAAGGCGCGACTTCACCGCCTCTTCCATTTCCGGCGTCGGCGCAAGACGCGCCATGCCTTCGGTATCGGCAATGGGACCGGGCGAGATCGCATTGACGCGCACGCCCGCCGGGCCCCATTCCATGGCAAGGCATTTGGTAAGCATGTTGATGCCCGCTTTCGCCGCGCAGACATGCGACTGGAACATCATCGCATTCACCGCCTGCGGCGCGGTGATGGAAATGAGCGAGGCGCCCGGCCGGTTCAAATGTTCGAAAGAGGCACGCAGCACATTGAACGTGCCGATGAGATCGATATCGACAACGGTCTTGAAACCGTTGGAAGACATGCCGAGCGCGGGCGCCACGAAATTACCCGCCGCCCCCGATATGACGATATCGATCTTGCCGAACTGTTTGACCGTTTCCTCATAGGCTTTAGCGACGCTGTCAAAATCGCGCACATCCGCCGCCATGCCGATCGCCTCATGCCCCTTGTCGGTCATGGTCTTGGCAGCGGCGGCGATTTTCTCGTGACTGCGCGAGATGACGGCGACCTTCGCTCCATGTTCGGCGAAATGCTGTGCAATGCCGAGATTGATGCCGCTCGAGGCGCCCGCGATGAAGGCGACTTTCCCTTCAAGCGCCTTTTCCTTGATGATGCTGGCCATGTGTCTCTCCCCGTTTTGAGCTGCTGTTGTTGAAATCTATAGGCACTAAACCGGGCAAGAAGCGCTCTTGCAAGCCGCCATGATGCCCCTGGCACGCTTGACGCAAGGGGGCGCAGGGGAATGCCGGGTTCGCAGTTGGGTTCTCAGTTGGGTTCATCACGGCTTTCGGTCATACTCTCCCCGCCAACAGTTCCACATCCAAGGCCGGCTTCCATGAAGATTCTCAAATCAGCCATCGTGCTTCTCGCGCTTTTTATTCTTCTGGCCGGCATCGCCTATTGGTGGGCGGGCAAAGATCTCAAAGAGCTAAGCGGAGCCGAGCGCGCGCAGCTCAAGGCGGACGGGCTTGCCCATGACTTTGCGCCCTTGAGCGAGGGCACCGTGCATTACCGCCTGGAAGGGCCGGAAAGCGCGCCCACCATCCTCCTCGTGCATGGCTTTTCCGTGCCTTCCTTCGTCTGGGATGCGCATTTTGCACCGCTCACAGAGGCCGGTTACCGGGTGCTTGCCTTCGACAATTACGGGCGCGGCTTTTCCGACCGTCCGGACGGGCCCTATGATGCCGCGCGCACGGACCGCCTCATCACCGATCTTCTCGCGCATTTGAACATCGCAGGTAAAATCCACCTCGTCGGCTATTCCATGGGCGGAGCGGCCGCCGGGCTTTTCACCGCCCGCCACCCGGAGCGTGTGCGCAGCCTCACCCTCATCGCGCCTGCAGGGGTGGAAGCCATCGAACCTTCCGGCGCGGTAAATCTGCTGCGCACGCCGCTCGCAGGCGACTGGATAGGCCGCGTCTTCGGCAAGGAAATTTTCTATAATAGGCTGGCGGAAGAAGAAAAGACCCGCGAAGGCGGCGAGGCCTTCACCGCCCGCTTTGCCAAACAGATGGAATATCGCGGCTATACGAATGCGCTGATTTCCACCATGCGCCATTATCCGATGCTGGACGGCGCGCCGGGCGCCTTCCGCAGCGTGGGCGAAAGCAGCGTACCGGTGCTCGCCATCTGGGGTGAGAAGGACGAGGTGGTGCCCTTCGCGCATTCTGCCGCGCTCACCCGCCTTGCCCCGCAGACAAAACTGATTTCGTTCCCGCAGCTGGATCACTCCCTGACCTATAGCGCGCCGGAAAAAATAACCCCGCTCATTCTGGAGCATATCCGCGCCCATCACGTCGCCCTCAGCCCCGGCGGCATCGGCGCCAAACCGCGCGGCCCCGCCGCACGGATGCAGGCGCGCGAATGTGATTGCCATGTGCCCGCCGCCGGGGCGCAAAGCCCGGCGCCGCCTGCCAAGGACGGGTAAAACCGGGCCGCTTGCCGCACGCCGCGAAGACGCCTAGAACCGGGAAACTGGAAGAAAGAGGCCTGCGCGCCCATCTATGCGGGGCATAGAGGTTTCAAGGCAAAGCACCGTGATCAAGGACATCAGCGACAAAGGCGTGATTTTGGAGGAGCTGGGCTGGGTGGACCCGCTGGCGCTTTTTGCGCCGCTTGCCCATGAGCCTTTCGCGCTTTTCCTCGATAGCGCCACCGCCGGGCCGGGCCGTGAGGCCGCGCTGCATGGCCGCTGGAGTTTCATTGCCGCCGATCCCGTCTGCACGCTGAAAGCGGAGCCGGATGGCAGAGCCTTGCTGGACGGGTCGCCGTGCCAGGAGCCCGTCTTCGATCTCATTGCCCGCCTCCTTGCCCGCCACCGGCTTGAACAAGAAGACCTGCCGGAAGCCGCCCGCGCCATTCCCTTTACCGGCGGACTTGCCGGGACGATTGGCTATGAAATGGCCCGCGCGCTTGAGGACTTGCCTGCGCTTTCACGGGATGAACTTCCCGCACTCGCCCTCGGGCTTTACGACGTGGTGCTTGCCTTCGATCATCAAACCCAAAGGCTCTTTCTCATCTCCACCGGCCTTGGTGAGGAAAAACCGCCTGCCCGCGCCGCGCGGGCCGAAGCGCGGGCCGCCAAATGGCGCGCCCGCATCGCGCTCAATCCCGCCCTTGCCCCCTTGCACTGGCCGCTCAGCCCGCTGCCTGCCCATTCCGTCAGAGCGCTCAAAACACCGGATGCTTATAAAGCCGATATCGCCAGGGTCATCGCCTATATTCATGCAGGCGATATTTTCCAGGCCAATCTCAGCCAGCGTTTTGAAAGCGATCTGACGCCCGGCGAAACGCCTTTCCTGCTATACCGGCGCCTGCGCGCCCATTCGCCCGCCCCCTTTGCCGGATTCTTCAATCTGGAAGAAGGCGCGCTGCTTTCTTCATCCCCTGAACGCTTTCTCTCCTCGGACGGCAAAACCGCGCAGACGAAACCCATCAAAGGCACACGTCCGCGCGGGGGATCTGCGAAAGAAGACGCCGCCCTTGCCGCCGCGCTTCAGGCAAGCGGCAAGGACCGGGCGGAAAACGTCATGATCGTCGATCTGATGCGCAATGATTTTTCCCGTGTCTGCAAGGATGGCAGCGTGCGCGTGCCTGCCCTTTGCGCGCTGGAAAGTTACGCGAATGTCCATCATCTCGTCTCGACCGTGGAAGGCGAGCTATGCGAGGGAAAAACCGCGCTCGATCTTTTGAAAGCAGCCTTCCCCGGCGGCTCGATCACCGGCGCGCCGAAAATCCGCGCCATGGAAGTGATCGCGGAGCTCGAGCAAAAACCGCGCGGCCTCTATTGCGGCAGCTTCGGTTATCTCGGCCTTGACGGACGCATGGACATGAACATTTCCATCCGCACCATGAGCATTACGGGCGGCAAGGCGCGTTTCAATGCGGGCGGCGGCATCGTCGCCGATTCCGATCCGCAGGAGGAATACGAGGAAAGCCTTGCCAAGGCGAGCGCCATGCGCGCCGCGCTTCTCGGCATCCGGCCCGAAGAACGCCCAGAAGAGAGCAGAGGAGCAGAGCAGCGCTCATGATCCTGCTCATCGACAATTACGATAGCTTCGTTCACAATCTGGCCCGCTATGTGGGCGAGCTTGGCTATGAACGCCGCGTGCTGCGCAACGATGCGGTGACAATTGCCGAGATCGAAGCGATGCGCCCGAAGGCCCTTATCCTCTCGCCCGGTCCCTGCACACCGGATGAAGCGGGCATTTGCCTCGAGGCGGTCAAGCGTCTTGCCCCGCAGCTTCCCATTCTCGGCATCTGCCTTGGTCATCAATGCATCGCGCAGGCATTCGGCGGCGCCGTGCGCCGCGCCGCGCCGCGCCATGGACGCGCCTCACCGATCCGTCACAATGGCGCGTTAGTCTTTGCCGGCCTGCCAAATCCTTTTGAAGCGGCGCGCTACCATTCCCTCGCCGTCGATCTGCCGGAAGGAGGAGTGTTGCAAGAAACCGCCCGCGCCGAAGACGATGGAGAGATCATGGCGCTTGCCCATGAGAGCCTGCCCGTAACGGGCCTGCAATTTCACCCCGAATCGGTGCTCACCCCGCTCGGCCACAAGCTGCTTGCCAATTTCTTTGCCGCCTCGGGGCTCAAACCCTCAAAAGCGCCGCGCCTGCGCCATGAGGAGCCTGCCCCATGACCGTCTGGCTGAACGGCGCGCTCACCGGCTCCGGCGTGCCCGTGATCGAACCCTCGGACCGGGGCTTTCTGCTGGCCGACGGCCTCTTCGAAACGCTGCTGGCGCGCGAAGGGCGCCCGCTTTTCTTCGATGCGCATCTGGACCGGCTGGAGCGGAGCGCCGAGGAGCTCGCCCTGCCCTTGCCCGCAAGCCGCAAGAAAATCCGCAAAGGCATGAGCGCGCTTCTTGCCGCCAATAAGCTGGATGAAGGCGGGGCGAGCCTGCGCCTCACCCTGACGCGGGGGCCGGGCGCGCGCGGCATTGCTTTGCCTGAAGACCCGCATCCCACTTTGCTCATCACCGCCGCCCCGCTCGGCAAAGCGCCCGATACCGTAACGGCCATCACCGCCGCCATCCGGCGTAACGACACCTCCCCCGCCGCGCGCATGAAAACGCTTGCCTATCTCGACAATATTCTGGCGCGGCGCGAGGCGAATGCGAAAGGCGCGGGCGAAGCGCTAATGCTGAACACCAAGGGCCGGCTTGCCTGCGGCACGATCGGCAATCTTTTTCTCTGGAAAGGCGCGGCGCTTTTTACGCCGTCTCTGGATGAAGGCGTGCTGCCCGGCATTACCCGCGCGCAAATCATCGCGCTTGCCGAGAAAGAAGGGCTTACCTGCCGCGAGGCACCGCTCGAGCCGGATACGTTGCGCGGCTGCGACGGCGCATTTTTGACGAACTCGCTGGCCGGCCTGCAGCGCATCCGGAAAGTGGACGGCGAGGCCCTGCCCGACCACGCTCTGACCGGGCAGCTTGAAGCCGCTTACCTGGCGCTTCTCGAAAAAGAAGCGACAAAGGAACCGGACGGCGAATGAAAACGGCGCCCCGCTGCCGGGACGCCGTCTCCAAATTCTCGAATATAAGCGCGGGGCTTATTCGCCGACGGAAAAGTCCCGCCGCGCCGTCGTGATGGTGACGGTGAACCCTGCCACCACATCCAGCAGCACCAGAAGCGTGATCAGGAAGAACGTCGAATTGCCGAAGGCCGGCAGCGCGATGAATTCGATCAGGCAGACAAGCAGCACGATCAGCGAAAGCGCATGATTGATGATCGAGGTCGTGCCGGTGCGCGTGGCGCTGACAAGTTCCAGAAACAAAAGAACCAGCCCGGCGGAAAGCAGCGCATCGCTCACGGCCACCCCCCAGCTTGCGCCCGAGATGAGCGCAACGGTGAACAGCTCGGCATCGAGGCTGGGTCCGGTCAGAAAAGCGATAATGTTATAGGCAATGACGATAATGGCCATAAGCGGCATCGAGCCCATATTTGTTCCCCCTTACAAATGGTCGGCCTCCACTGGCCAAAGTGTAGCAAGCAGTGCCCGTCAAGGCCATGTAAACTCAGGCCCTTAAACTATTTACGACAGAAAAAGCCGGAAAAGCGGGCCCAGAATCCAGCCCAGAATAAAGAAAAAGCGCCGGAAAACCGGCGCTTTTCAATAAATCGCTGAAAAGGCGAAGGACTTAGATGTCGTCCTTGGCTTCCAGAACCTGGCGGCCACGATACATGCCCGTCTTCAGGTCGATATGGTGCGGGCGGTGCAACTCGCCCGTTTCCTTGTCTTCCATATAGGCCGGCGCGGTCAGCGCGTCGGCGGAACGGCGCATGCCGCGCTTGGAAGGGGTGGTTTTCCGCTTGGGAACAGCCATCTCATCGCTCCCGTTTCAACACCGGCATCAGGTCCGGCCCGAAACTGTCAAATCTTTCAAGGACTTAAATAATTCAGGGCGCGGCAAATCCGAGCCAGCGCCCCATTGGGTGCGCGTTATAGCGGCAAATGGGGCCCGCGTCTATGGGCTCGCGGCAAAAAACCGCGCCGCGCTCCCCTTTTCCGCGCGCCCCTTTCCGCACACCTCAGTCTGCCCGCGCCTCAATCCGGAAGACAGCCTTCCGCGCCGCGGTAGCGCGCCTCCGCCCGGATCAGCCAGAAGACCGAAGCGGAAATGCGCTTTTCTTGCTCATCCACCGAGGCCCGGACCAGCTCGAAACCCGGCGGATCGTCCTTCCGGCAGTCTTCCAAAGAGCGCTCCGCAATAAAAACGCACGAACAGGCGGTTTTGGCGACGGCCCGCGCGCCCACTTCCGCATCCCCGGCAATGCGGCGGACGGGGCCCAGCACCAGCCCGATCAGGACGGCGAGGACCACCGCCGAAACGAGATATTTGATATTCACGGACACATCCTTAGGCTGCTTCGGCCAAGATTAGGAGTACCCGCCCGTGCCAGCCCTGTCCATTCCCGCTGCCCCGCCCGCCCTAAAAGGGCTGATCGCCGCTCTCTGGTTTCTGGCGCTGGCCGCAGCCCCTGCACAGGCAGAACTCCCGCCCCTTCCCGACCAGCCCGAGGAAACGCGCTGGCCCGATGGCGGCTGGCCGGAAGCGGCGGGACCTGCAGCGCTTGAAACCCGCATCCGCGAGGTACTGACAAACGAAGAAGACCCGCATCTGAAAGGCGTACGCGCGCTTCTTGTCGTGCGCGGCGGCAAACTGATCGGGGAGGGCTACCGCGCGGGCTTTGGCCAGGAGACCCATTTTCAATCCTGGTCCATGGCCAAAAGCATTACCCATGCGCTCACCGGCATTTTAAGCCGGGAAGGCAAGCTCGACATCGCGGCGCCTGCCCCCGTGCCCGAATGGCAGCGCTGGGACGGCGATGCGCGCGCGCAGATCCGTTTGGAGGATTTGCTGCGCATGCAGTCCGGCCTCACCTTCCTGGAAAATTACGAAACGCCCTCGAAATCCCATGCTCTGCAAATGCTTTTCGGTTCGGGGCGCAAGGATATGGGCCACTATGCCGCCAGCTTGCCGCTTGCCCATGACCCGGGCACGCATTGGTCCTATTCGAGCGGCACCAGCAATATTGTCGCCCGCATCCTGAAAGAGGCGGCAGGCACGAAAGATGCTGCCGCCTTCAACGCTTTCATGCAGGACGAGCTTTTCAAGCCCATCGGCATTGAAAACGCCGTGCCCGAGTTCGATGCGAGCGGCACTTTTATCGGCTCGTCCTTCGTGCATATGCGCGCGCGGGACTGGGCGCGCTTCGGCTATCTTTATCTGCGCGACGGCGAATGGAACGGCCAAAGGCTCTTGCCGGAAGGCTGGGCAGACCATGCCCGCCGCCCGGCGCGCCATTCAGGCGGGCTTTACGGCGCGCATTTCTGGCTGAATGCGCCCAATCCTGAAACAGGCAAGCCGGCCCTTTCGGACCGGCTGCCAACGGATGTGTTCATGGCGAGAGGCTTCGGCGGCCAGCTTGTGGCGATCTTTCCCAGCGAGGACATGGTGCTGGTGATGCTGGGCGCCGTCTATGAAGACGATGCGGAGCCGCTGGTCGATCTGATTGCCGACCTGGCCGAGAGCGCTGCGCCGTAAGCGCAGATGCAGAAGTTTAGCGCTTGTCGTCTTCTTTTTTGTCGCTCTTCTTGTCGGACTTCACGGTGCCGGTCACCAGAAGATCGTCTTCGCTGATCCCGGCCGCGCCGCCTTCGGACATTTGTTCGAAGAGGCGCTGCATGCTTTCCCGGTCATAGGATTTCAGCGTGTCTTCGGCAGCAAGCGCTGCGCCTGCGCCAAGAAGGCCGGCCAGCGCCGCGCCCGTCACGATCTGCATGAATTTCGTCGTCTGGTTCCGCATGGGTCCCCCCGGAGTCGCGGTTTCGTCTCAATTTCTACCGCCACTCTAACGGCCAATCGGTACCAATTTATTAAAATGCAAAACGCGCTGTTGCAAACCGCACAGCGCGTTTTCGTCTCTTTAAGTAAATATTAACCTTGAAAGCAGCTGGGCCCTTACGCCGCCACGGCCTTTGCCGGCTCCATGAAACGGTGCCCCGTCGCCTCCGCCACGGCCCGGTATGTGAGCTCGCCCTGATGGACATTGAGCCCGGCCAGCAGATGCGGATCGTCCTGCAGCGCCTTGCGGTAGCCTTTATTAGCGAGCGCCAGCGTGAAAGGCAGCGTCGCATTATTAAGCGCGAAGGTGGAGGTGCGCGCCACCGCGCCCGGCATATTCGCCACGCAGTAATGCACCACGTCATGCTTGATGAAAGTGGGATCGGCATGGGTGGTGGCTTTCGAGGTTTCGAAACAGCCCCCCTGGTCGATGGAAATATCGACCAATACCGAGCCCCGCTTCATCTTGCGCACCATTTCCTCGGTCACGAGCTTGGGCGCGGCAGCGCCCGGCACCAGCACCGCGCCGATGACGAGATCGGCGCCCAAGACATGTTCCTCGATGGACTGCACCGTGCCGAAGATCGTGTTGAGCATCGGCCCGAATTGCAGATCGAGCTCGTAAAGCCGGTGGAGATTGATGTCGATGACCGTGACATGGGCTTCAAGCCCCATGGCCATGCGCGCGGCATTCGTGCCGGCCACGCCGCCGCCGAGCACCACGACTTTCGCCGCCGGCACGCCCGGCACCCCGCCCAGAAGCTGGCCGCGCCCGCCCTGCTCCATTTCAAGGCAGTGAGCGCCCGCCTGGATCGACATGCGCCCGGCCACCTCGCTCATCGGGGCGAGCAGCGGCAAGCCGCCGCGCTGGTCCGTCACGGTTTCATAGGCGATCGCCACACAGCCGGAATCGATCAGCGCCTGAGTCTGGTCGGGATCGGCGGCAAGGTGGAGATAGGTGAAAAGGATTTGCCCGTCGCGCAGCATTTTCGTTTCGGAAGGCTGCGGCTCTTTCACCTTCACGACCATGTCGGCTTCGGCAAAAACTTCCTCGGCGCTGGCCGCGATCTTCGCGCCCGCCTGCTCATAGGCCTCATCGAACAGCCCAATCGCGGTGCCCGCATCTTTTTGCACCACGACCTCATGGCCGTTCACCACCGCTTCACGCACGCTTGCCGGGGTCATGCCGACCCGGTATTCGTGAACCTTGATTTCCTTGGGGACACCGATGCGCATGGCCTCATTCTCCTAAAGCTTGAGCTCTTGAAAGCTTGAGGGGCCGCGCCGGGAGCCGGAAGGCGCGCGCGCCCTGAACATGGAGGAAGTCTAGGCGCGAAAAACCCCGCTCTCCAAGAGCGGTCCGGCGGGCTGTTTGTTCCCGCGTTTAAAATGATAAGCGAAATGAAGGCGCGCGGAAAAAGCGCAGCGGACGAAGAAGATGACGGAATTCAACGACACTCTCAAAAACAGGCTGGCAACGGGCCTCGGCGCCTTTCAGCATCAACTCGCAGATGCCCCACATCTTAAACATGCCGCGGTCTGTCTGACGCTTCTCTCCCACCCGGAGCAAACGGACCGGGCCTCGCTTCTGCTCACCCGGCGCGCGCCGCGTCTCAGTTCCCATGCCGGGCAATGGGCGCTGCCGGGCGGGCGCATCGATAAAGGCGAAAGCCCGCTCGAGGCCGCGCGCCGGGAACTGCGCGAGGAGGTCAATCTCAATCTGGAAGATACGCACTGCCTTGGCCGGCTCGATGATTATGAAACCCGCTCCGGCTATCTCATCTCGCCTTTCGTCTTCTGGGCGCAGGAGACGGGCACGATGCGCCCCAATCCAGGAGAAGTCGCCTCACTCCATCCGATTGCCCTTGAAGCATTCGACCGGCCGGATTCGCCCGAGTTCATCAATATCCCCGAAAGCGAGCGGCCCGTGATCCGGCTTTATTTCGAAGACAGTAACATTCACGCGCCCACCGCCGCCGTGCTGTATCAATTTCTGGAGCTTGCGCTGCATGGGCGCGTCACCCGCGTCGCCCATTACGAACAGCCGGTCTGGGCCTGGAAATAAGCTCAGCGCGGGCTGAAGGCGATATGACTGAAGCCGTGATTATGGGCGCGGGCACTTTCGGGCGCTGCCGCTTGCACGGCCTTTTCCGCAGCGCTCGCCGGCCAGAAAACGTTCCAGCCCTTTTCGTGGAAATAGAAGACCAGCGTGTTCACCGTCGGCTCGATCATCGCGACGCCCGTAGCAATGGCAACAGAGCCTGTCAGCGCGAAGGTCACGCCGAAGCCCACCCCGAAATGCAGGACGGCGAAAGTGGCGGTTTTGATCAGGTCTCTCATCGCAAGCTCCATTATGCGAATTAGAATGATTTCAAAATATAGTTTTTGAGAACCATTGTCAACAAGAAACCTTACCTTGTAAGGGGAGACCCTTGTGAGGGGAGGGGAGACGGGCACAGGCCCGCTCAACCTGCCGCACCGGCCGGGCGCCCTCCGGTCCGTTAAAACGGCGCTTACCTTAACCGCGCTTTACCTAAAATTTTAAACGTCCGTGAACGGCTCACGCACATGATCCGCGTTGAGGGTGGGGTTATATAAGAATGCAGGTGTCACTGTGTTTCAGCGTCTCATTGCCCTCGCCCAGGAACCTTCCAGCGACAAACGCCGCGAACTGATGGGGCAAGTCGCGGATATCTTCACCGAAAATGCCGAAACCTATTCAAGCCGGGAACTCACGCTATTCGGCGAGATCATGGCGAACCTGCTCAACCAGATC
Organism: Tepidicaulis marinus; assembly: GCF_000739695.1. GTDB lineage: Bacteria > Pseudomonadota > Alphaproteobacteria > Parvibaculales > Parvibaculaceae > Tepidicaulis > Tepidicaulis marinus. The sequence continues at coordinate 210,011 of NZ_BBIO01000003.1, read as the reverse complement.
GAGCGGGAAGGCCGCCGCGAAACGTCGGAAAAACTGGCCCCGCTCTGCCAAACTCCGCGCAGCCTCGCCCTGCAGCTTGCCCATGACGAGGCCGATATCGCCGCGCCCATGCTGCAATATTCTCCGGTGCTGACGACGGACGATCTCATCGAACTTGCCAAAGCAAAAGGTCAGCCGCATTTGCAGGCCATTGCGCGGCGCGCCCATCTGGAAAGCGGGCTGACGGACGTGCTCCTTGAAAAGGGCGAAGCGCCGGTGCAGCAAACCCTTGCTGCGAACACGAATGCGGAATTTTCCGAATGGGGCGGCAAGCACCTCACCGAACTTGCCGAAAACGACGCGCTTGTGCGGAATGCGCTTTGGATGCGCGCTGAACAGGGCGGCAAGGCCTTCGCCAATATCATCTCGGTCCTGCCGGAAGGTCACCGGGCGATTTTCGAAAAGCTGACAAATGCAAGCGAGGAGGCGGCCAAAAATCTTCTGGCGATTGCCGCCCAGATCGCCAAACGCAACACGCCCGAATACCGCCGCCGCCGGCTTCATGCGAAAATTGCCGCCAAGGAAATCAAGGCGGGCCGGCGCTCTCTCGACACGATCGTGCGCCAATATAGTGAAAAAAACTGGATGCTGGCCCTCGCGCACCTGCTAGCCAGCGTTGCCGGGATCGAGGAAAAAGTCGTCATCAACATTCTGGCAAAAAGCGCGAACGAAGCGCCCGCGCTTTTGTGCCGCGCCCTCGGCATGCAGGAAGAGACCTACCGCGCGCTCTGCCTGGCGCGCTGCGAAAGGTTGAAACTGCCAGACAGCATTACCGAACAATGGCTGGAAGAATTCCGCGCGCTGGACGGCGAAACGGCCCGGCGGGGCCTGCGCTTCATCGCCGTGCGCACACGGCTGAGGCAAGCAAGCTGACGCCTAGTCCCCGCCCGCCTCCAAAAGAAAGCGCGCCCGCGCAATGCCGAGCCGCGCCACAAGGTAAGGCAGAATTTCTTTTTCAAGCTGGGCTTTGAGCGTGTAGGGCGGGTTGAGAATAAAAAGCCCGCAGCCATTGAGCCGGTCCGCGCGCGCCTCCCCGTACAGCATCAGCTCGGCGCGCAGCCAGCTTCCCGCCGCAAGCCCCGCTGCCTCGCGGGCAAAGCGGTCCACAGGGCCCCGCTCCTTCACCGGATACCAGATCATGTAAGTGCCCGTGGCAAAGCGGGAGAGCGCTTCTTTCAGATGCGCGGTAAGCGCTAAAAACTCATCGCGCCTTTCAAAGGGCGGATCGATCAGCACGAGCCCCCGGCGCGCTTTGGGCGGCAAAAAGGATTTCAGCGCCAGATAGCCGTCGAGCCCGTAAACCCGCGCCTGCTTGTCCCCCTCAAAGCGGGAGAGCAAAACCTCCTTGTCCTTTTCATGCAGCTCGCAGAACTTCGCCTCATCCCCTGCCCGCAAAAAGCCGCGGGTGATGAATGGCGAGCCGGGATAAATCCGCACGCCCTCGCCCGTCCCTTCCGGCTGCAGCGCGCGCACGGCATCGAGATAGGGGCGGAAAATTTCCGGGCAGGCCGGATCCGCCAGCAGCTTGGCGATGCCGCCCTGAAACTCGCCGGTCTTTTGCGCCTCCTCACTCGACAGATCGTAAAGCCCGATGCCCGCATGGGTGTCGAGTACGAAAAACGGCTTTTCCTTCTGCGTGAGATAGGAAAGCGCCAGCGTCAGCACGCTGTGCTTGAGGACATCGGCAAAATTGCCGGCGTGGTAGATATGGCGGTAGTTCAAGAACAGCTTCCCAACGAAAAAGGGCGCCCGGTAAAGGCGCCCTCTTTTAACCCGTTAAAGCAGGGAAGAGAAACGGGCAATGCGGCGCGGATCCTGCCGCTTGCCCAGCCCTTTAGCGCTGCACCATCGTGCGGGCGCGCTTGGCAAACTCTTCCGCCTCTTTGCCATTGCCCTGGCGGATCGCGTCGATATCGACCGGCACTTTGATGCCTTTTTGCGCGGCGGGCCGTTCGGCGATCTTGTCGATCCAGCGCTGCAGGTGATCCAGCCCTTCGACGGAGGCGCCCGACCAGGCATGGGTGCGCACCCAGCACCAATTGGCGATATCGGCGATCGTATAGGCATCGCCCGCCAGCCATTCGCTCTCACCCAGCCGGCGCTCCAGCACCTCGAAAAGACGGCGCGACTCGTTTTGATAGCGATCGATCACCGGCTGGATCTTTTCGGGCCAGTAACGGTTGAAGACATTGGCCTGACCCATCATCGGGCCGATGCCGCCCATCTGGAACATCAGCCACTGGATCACCTGCGAACGGCCCTTGGCATCGGCAGGCAGAAGCTTGCCGGTCTTTTCGGCGAGATAGAGCATGATCGCGCCGCTTTCGAAGACGGCAAAATCGCCTTCCTCGCGGTCGACAATCGCCGGAATGCGCCCGTTCGGGTTGATTTTCAGGAACCAGTCCTGCTTCTGCTCGCCCGACTGCATGTCGATGGCTTTCACCTCATAAGGCAGGCCGAGTTCTTCAAGCGTCACGGAGGCTTTCCAGCCATTGGGCGTGGAGGCGGTATAAAGATCGATCATGGGTTTTTCCTTGAGTTCCCCGAAAACAGGTTGTCTTGAGCGGGTTTTCTGTGAAGCCGGGCAGAAGAGGGCTCGTCTGTCATGCCCGCCGATTATGCAAGTGCCGTCGATATTGGCGGTGCCTGGCTAAAGCGCAACCATTTGCCCGGTACCAGGCACCGGAAACCCGCTCACTTGGCCGTGAAGCACGCCCTCACGCAATCGATGTGCCTGCCGGCCCGAAAGGGCCGCCACTTGTTCATTTTTATCAACATTTTCATGAACTAGGCTCAATCATCCCCCTTGCACGCAATCCAAAAGAGAGAAAGACTTGTTGAATTCCCGCCTTTTTCTATGGCGGGCGGGGGTCAGCCAGGCAAATTCGGAGGATTGGGATTATGACGCGCAATAATGGCAACAGAGGCATGTCGGGTCTGCTGAAGGCGCTTTCGCGCCGTCAGTTCGTGACCGGCGCAGCGGCTGTGGGGGTGACCATCACGGCCATGCCGAAATTCGCCGCCGCAGAAGAAAAGAAACTGAATTTCTACAACTGGGATACGTATATTGGGGAAACCACCCTCGACGACTTCAAGGAAGCCACGGGCATTGAAGTCACGATGGACCTTTTCGCCGACAATACGGAGCTTTTCGCCAAACTGCGCGAAGGCAATCCGGGCTATGACGTGATCGTGCCCTCGAACGACTATGTGGCGCGCATGTCCGAAGCGGGCATGCTGGAAGAAATCGATCATTCGAAGATTCCGAACACCAAGCATCTTTTCCCGCGCTTCCTGGGCGAGGACGTGTCCTTCGATCCGGGCCGGAAATATTCGCTCCCTTACATGTGGGGCACGATCGGCATCGGCTACCGCAAGTCGCGCGTGGACGGTGTGCCGGACAGCTGGAAATGGCTGATGGATTCGGACAAATATGCCGGCAAGATCGCGCTGATGGGCGAATGCGGCACGCTGATGCAGATGGCCATGCAGTATCTCGGCCATGACATCAACACCACCGATCCGGCGCATTTCAAAGCCGCAGAAGAACTGCTGATCAAGCAGAAGCCGCATATCAAGTCCTTCGCCGAAGACAATGGCCAGGACCTGCTTGCCTCAGGCGAATGCGACATCGTGATGGAATGGAACGGCGATATTTCGCAGGTCATGGCCGAGGACGACGATATCGGCTATGTGCTGCCCACCGAAGGCGGGCTCCTGTGGGAAGATGCGCTGGCCATTCCGAAGGACGCGCCGCATCCTGAAAACGCGCATGCCTTCATCAACTACATCTATGAGCCCGAAGTGAACCGGCTCATCGCCGACTTCATCCAGTATGCATCGCCGAACAAAACCGCGGTGGAAGGCATGGACCCGGCCTATAAGGACAATCCCGCCATCTTCCCGCCCGAAGAAGCGCTTGCCAAAGCGCAGACGGCGAAATATCTCGGTGAGGATGTCGTCGGGCAGCTTGAAGAAGCCTGCACGCGTATCTTTGCAGCCTAAGGCGGCCGCAAATCGGGGCGGATGGAAAACATCCGCCCCGCTTTCGTTCTAAACCTTTTTAGCGGCGCTCTGGGGGCGCCCGATTTCAATCAGGCACGCCGGGGCAAAGGGCGAGAATGGAACATTGGCGTAAATCCGCGGGCGCTTTCTGGGCAGGCTTTCTTCCGCCCACTCTTTGGCTCCTGGCCTTTTTCTTCGTTCCCCTGTCCCTGATCTGGGCATTCAGCTTCGGCGAAAAGTCCGGCATCATCGACATCGACCTCGTCTGGACATTCGAGAATTATGCCCGGGCGCTCGAGCCGCTTTATCTGGGCATTTTCGCCAAGTCGCTCTGGATGGCGACGATCACGACCTTCATCTGCCTGCTTGTCGGCTTTCCTGTCGCCATCGGCATCGTCTTCGCGCCGCCCAAAATGCGTATGTGGCTCTTGCTGCTGGTCATTCTTCCCTTCTGGACGAACCTCTTGATCCGCACTTACGCGCTGATCGCGGTGCTGCGCACCCGCGGCCATGTCAATTTCGCGCTGGAATGGATGTGGGATCACGCCAACTCCTTCCTGACGCTGATCGGGCTTGGCAGTTTCAGCCTGCTGGGCGAACGCTTCGAGCCTCTGCAGATGCTCTATAACAACACTGCCGTGGTCATCGGCCTCGTCTATGTGGGCCTGCCCTTCATGGTGCTGCCGCTTTATGCCGCGCTCGACCGGCTGGACCGCTCTTACATCGAGGCGAGCCTCGATCTCGGCGCCGGGCACATCCGCACTTTCTGGTCCGTGGTCGTGCCGCTCGCCCTGCCCGGCATTGCCAGCGGCATCGTCATTACGTTCATCCCCACACTCGGCTCGTTCCTGACACCGGACCTGCTCGGCGGGCCGGACAGCCAGATGATCGCCAATGTGATCGAGCGCCAGTTCAAATCGGCCAATCATTGGCCCTTCGGCTCGGCGCTTTCCTTCCTTCTGATGTATGCAACCTTTTTCGGCCTCGCCGTGCGCGCGCTGATGTCGCGCAATGAACAAAGGGGGATCCGCTAATGGCTTTGCTCTCCCGCCTGCGTGCCCGGCGCGAGCCCATCGGCCCGCTCGATTATTACCGCAAGCTCTGGTTGCGGCTGATCATGATCGGCACGCTTATCTTCCTCTACGGGCCGATTTCGACGCTCATCGCCTTTTCCTTCAATGACAGCCGGCGCAACATCGTCTGGCGCGGCTTCACGCTGAAATATTACGAAAAGGCACTGGAAAACGACGAGTTGATCGAGGCTTTCACGAATTCGCTTACCATCGCCTTTTTCACCACCATCGTTTCGGTGATCCTGGCAGCTCTTGCCGCCTATGTGCTCTGGCGCTTCCGCTTTCCCTTCAAAGCGGCCTATGAAGGCGCGGTCGCGCTGCCCATCGTGATCCCCGAAATCTGCATGGGCGTGGCGATGATGGCGTTCTTCGCGCGCATCGGCTGGCCCTCGGACTTGCCCTGGCCGCTCTCGCTCTCGCAGATCACCATCGCCCATATCGCCTTTTCCTTCCCCTTCGCCGCGATCGTCATTCGCGCGCGGCTGGAGAGTTTCAACCGGGAACTGGGCGAATCGGCGCGCGATCTGGGGGCCTCCGAGGCCCGCGTCTTCTGGGACATCGTGGTGCCCCACATGAAGCCGGGGCTGATCGCCGGGGCGCTCTTGTCCTTCACGCTCTCTCTCGACGATTTCGTGATCACCTTCTTCACCGCCGGCCCCAACACCGTCACTTTCCCGGTGAAGGTCTATTCCATGGTCCGGTTCTCCGTGACGCCGGAAGTGAACGCCGCCTCGACCATCCTCATCGGTCTGACGCTGGTGCTCACCGCCATCGCGCTCCGGCTCCAGAACCGCAACAATATGAACATGCAAGCGTGACGATTATGGCAGACATGCAAGACCCGATTATTCGCATCGAAAATATCTGCAAGACCTATCCGGGCGGCGTTCAGGCCGTGAACAATGTCTCGCTCAATGTGAACCGGGGCGAGTTCTTCGCGCTGCTCGGGCCTTCGGGCTGCGGCAAGACCACCTTGCTGCGCATGATGGCGGGCTTTGAAATTCCGACCAGCGGCACGCTTCTCATCGACGGGCAGAACATGGCGGATGTGCAGCCCAACAAGCGCCCCGTCAATATGGTCTTCCAGTCCTATGCGGTTTTCCCGCATATGAGCGTCGCGCAGAATGTCGGCTACGGGCTGAAAATCGAAGGCCGCCCCAAAAAGGAAATCGCCGAGCGGGTGCAAGAAGCGCTCGACCTCGTCAAGCTCGGCCATCTGGGCGGGCGCATGCCGGACGAGCTTTCCGGCGGCCAGCGCCAGCGCGTCGCGCTCGCCCGCGCGCTGATCAAGCGGCCGAGCGTGCTGCTGCTCGACGAGCCGCTTTCCGCCCTCGATGCGAAACTGCGCGAGGCCATGCAGATCGAACTCGTGCGCCTGCAAAAGACCGTGGGCATCACCTTCGTCATTGTCACCCACGACCAGGACGAAGCGCTTTCCATGGCCAACCGCATCGCGGTGATGGAACAGGGCGTCGTAAAACAGATCGCCGGCCCCGCCGAGCTTTACGAAAGCCCCAATTGCCGTTTCGTTGCCGACTTCATCGGCAAGATCAATCTCTTCGACGGCCAGGCAAAAGCGAACGGCAACGGCAAGACGCTGGTGGAGACGCCCGTGCTCGGAAAAGTCGAATTCGGCGGCGATGCCAATGGTCCCGTCTCGCTCGGCGTGCGCCCGGAAAAAGTCCGCGTCAGCCGGGAAAAACCGAGCGGCAATTTGCTTGCCGCGCAAGGCCCCGTCACCGACATCGCCTATTATGGCGGCTACTCGAAAGTCTTTGTCGATATCGGCGCGAAGGAGCCCGTCCTTGCCGACATCACCAATGCCGAGCGCAGCATGGGCCCCGGCTTTGAAAATGGAGAAAAGCTTTGGGTAAGCTGGCGGGCCGAAGACACGCTGGTGCTAACCTCGTAAAGCCAAGGCTCGTCACCTCTTTAGATACTGAAACCGGAAAGCCCCGCTTTCCGGTTTTCTTCGTCCGGCACGCCTGCCGGTTTTTCTTGACAGGTGAGTTAGCATTTGCTAACCCTTGCTTATCTCAAGGAGAAACCCGTGACAAACGCGCCGAGCTTTCTGATCGAAACACGAGACCCGCCCGCCAAAAAGGCGATCATGCTGGCGGCCCTCGATCTGTTCGTCGCGCGCGGCATCGAAGGCACCAGCATCCGCGACGTGGCGGAAAAAGCGGGCTATTCCAACCCGGCCCTTTACAAACATTTCGCCAGCAAGGAAGAGCTCGCCTTCGCGCTTTTCGAGCGCTGCTACGGGGAAATGAGCGCCTGGCTCGACCGCACCCTTGCCGATACGGAAGGCCCTTTTCCCGAACGCTTTGAAAAGCTCATCGCGGCCTATACCGGGCTCCTCGATAAATGCCCGGAAGCCTCGATCTATGTGAACGAGAACCTTGCCGCCTTCTGGCCGAAAATGCCCGCCGCCCAGAAGAAGCGCACACTCATCACCCGCTACCGGGAAATCCTGGCGGCAGGGCGCAAAGAAGGCGCGGTCACGAACGGGCAAGAAGAAGAACTGCTCGTCGTCCTTGTTGCCGGCACGCTCGCGCAGTTCTCCCGCATGATCTATCTCGGCGGGCTGGCAAGACCTGCCGGCAAATGGGCAAAGCCTTTATCGAAACTCTTGCTGCGCTCCTTGAGCTGAGCCTCGTCCCCCCGCGTCTCTTTTTATTTACCCCGTGAGTTAGCATTTGCTCACCAACCGCACAGGAGGACCCCATGAATGCAATCGGACACGGCATCACCGCCATCGTGCTGAAAAAGGCCTTCCCGGAAGCCAATCTCGGCTGGCTTCTCGTTTCCACCGAAGCTGTGGAGATCGCCTTTGTCGGCTTCAACATTGCCGGTATCGAACGCACGGAAATCGCCGTGCCGTTCAAAAGCGTGATGGACATGCATCTCGTGCACATGCCCTGGTCGCACTCGGTGCTGGCAGGTCTTTGCTTTGCCGCGCTCTTTTATGCCGCCGCGATATACTTTACCAAGAACCCGCGCATCGGCCTGGCGCTGGCGCTTGGCGTCTTCTCCCACACACTGCTCGACCTTGCGGTCCATGCGCCCGATATGGCGCTCGCCCCGCTCATTGACGGGCCGATGCTCGGCACAGGTCTTTACGGCTCCCATCCGCAATGGGCTTTTGCCGCCGAAATCTTTTATGCGCTTTTTTGCTGGTGGATCGCGCAAGGCAATTGGAAGCTCTTTGCGCTCATCGTGATCGGCAATCTCGTCTCGATCACTTCGTACTTTCCAAACCTCGAGGGATCGGAAAACCTGCTCGCGGAGAACCCGGCCATCTTTCCCTATTTCGTGCTGGGGCAGATCGTCATCTTTCTAAGCCTGATCTGGCTCTTCGGGCGCCGCCCGCGCGGGGCGAAAGCCGTCCCTGCCTGACGCGCATCCGGGCGGGCAGGTTACTCCTGCTCGTCCGGCTCGAGGCTCCCGCGTTCGGAAATCGCGCGCACTTCGCGCAAAATCGCATCGGTGCGCATCAGCGGCAGGATTTCGTTGATCAGGCGGATACCGGCGGCGGCAAGGCGGGCGGCATCTTTCTGGTCATAGCGGTCGCCGAGATTGCGGTAGAAGGTCGCCACCTCATCATCGACCAGAAACTTGATGAATTCGGCATAGCGCTGCCAGCTGCGCACGCCGTAACTGATATCGTCCGTATAGCCGGCCGCGCGCACTTCGTCCCAAAGCTGAAGGAGCCTGGCATTGCGGTGATCGATCCAGCGCGTGCCATCGCGCTCCTCGACATGGATGAGCCCCATATCGATATATTCCTCGATATCGGCATCGGGCACATCAAGGCTCGCGGAAACCTCCGAAAGCGGGCGCTCCTTCAAGCCTTCGGGATTGGAGAGCAGCGGATAAAGCGCTTCTTCGAGCCCGATCAGCGGTTCCACCTGGCCGCCCCGGCGCTGTTCCTGGGCATGGATGACGTGCTTGATGACGGAGAGCGGCAGAAAGCGTTCCTGCTGGAGCTGTTTGATCAGCTTCAGCCGTTCCACATGCTCAGCGCCATAGCGCGCGACATTGCGCTTCGGGCGCTCCGGCTCCGGCAAAAGCCCTTCGCGGATATAGAAGCGGATCGTCTCCCGGCCCACACCCGCTGCCTGCTCCAGCTCCTTCATCTTCATCGTTACGCATACCTTTTCAGAAGAACCGGCCCAGTTTAGGCGATTTTGCCCGAAAGACCGAGAGGCCGGTCAAAAAAGAGCCCCGCCCGGCGGACCGGGCGGGGCTGCTCGTCTTTTGCAAGAAACCTCAGGCGACGCCGAGGCTTTGCAGGAACTCGTCCTTGAGCTGACGCTTGAGGATCTTGCCATTGGCATTGCGCGGCAGAGGCTCTGTGCGCAGCTCGATCTTCACCGGCACCTTGAAGGCGGCAATATGCTCGCCCACGAAGGCGCGCAGCTTTTCTTCCGTCACCTTGGCGCCCGGCTTGATCTGCACGATCGCGCCAACCTCTTCGCCCAGCACCTTGTGGGGAATGCCCACCACGGCGGCATCCATCACGTCTTCATGCGCATAAAGGGCATCTTCCACTTCCACGCAGTAAACGTTCTCACCGCCGCGGATCAACATGTCCTTGGCGCGGTCGAGGATGAAGATGAAACCTTCCTCATCCACCCGCACGAGATCGCCTGTATGGAGCCAGCCATCGGTAATCGCCTCGGCGGTCGCCTCGGGCTTGTTCCAATAGCCGCTGACCACATTCGGCCCCTTGATCCAAAGCTCGCCCACTTCATTGGGGCCGAGCTCCTTGCCTTCCGCATCCACGACCTTGATGTCGCACACGGGAATGGCGGGCCCGGCGCTGTTCGGCCGGTTGACGTAATCTTCCGCCGAGTTCTGGCTCGTCACGGACGACGTTTCGGTCAGCCCATAGCCGTTGCCGGGCTGCACCTGGGGAAACTCTTCCTTGATGCGGGTGACAAGCTCGGGCGCGGAAGGCGCGCCGCCATAGGAAATGCTTTCCACTGAGGAGAGGTCGTAATCCTTGAAATGAGGATGTTCGAGCACCTGCCAGACCATGGCCGGCACGCCGCCGAACGCCTTGATCTTTTCTTCCTGGATCAGCTGCATGGCTTTCAGCGGATCCCATTTATACATCATCACCAGCTTGCCGCCGCTGAAGGTCGTGCCGCACAAAATGGCGTGGCAGCCCGTGGCATGAAAAAGCGGCACGGAGATCAGCGTCGAGGGCTTGGGCCCATCCGGGTCCGGCGGCTGGGGAATCTCGCCCCGGCGCATCATCGAGCGCGCGGTACCGATGGCAAGCGAGAGCAGGTTGCCGCAAATATTGCGGTGCGTGCCGAGCGCGCCTTTCGGTTTGCCCGTTGTGCCGGACGTATAGAAGATCGTCGCATTGTCTTCCGGCTCGAGCGCAACATCGGGCATTTTCGTGTCGGGCAGATCGGCATAGGCCCCATAAGGCGCAACCACCTCTTCCCAATCATCGCCGCCGGCAAGATCGCCGACGCCGCGCACGACCAGAAGCCCGCCGAGATCGAGGTTCTTCAGATGCGGCTTGATGCTTTCCAGCCGCTCACCGTCGACCACCGCCAGCTTGGCGCCGGAATCGGACAGGCCGTATTCCAGCTCCTCACCCGTCCACCAGGAATTGAGCGGCACGACAATGGCGCCGACGGCCGCCGCCGCCCAGAACGCGATCACCCATTCAGGATAATTGCGCATGGCGATGGCGACACGGTCGCCTTTTTCGATGCCGTATTTGTTCTGCAGCGCGGTAGCGAGCTTGGCCACCGCCCGGTAATGCGCTTCGAAGGTGACGCGCTCGCCTTCATAGACGAGAAAATCCAGATTGCCGTGCCCGCGGCTCACTTCGAGCACTTCGCGCAGGCTCCCCGGCGCATTCTTCCAGACCCGCATCTTCACGCCGCGGATCTCTTTTTCTTCCATCTCAAGCGGCGAGCCCTCGCCGGTCAGCAGCGCATGGGCATCGGCGATCGACATGGCAGGCCACGGCGCGGAATTGGCGGCCGTTTCACTCATGGGGAAACTCCCTGCAACAGTTTGATTATTGGTATAGGCCGGTTTGCCCGGCTCGGTTTGGCCGGATTACACATCGAAAGCCCGCCGAGGCCAAGCCCAAACGGGTCAAAATCGGTGAAAAACCATAGGTTTTTTGGTTGCCCCCAGCCTGCGCCCGGTTTGAGCCCAGGCTGGGTCAAGGCTTTAGGCCGGAAATGGCGGCATCTCGCCCCATTCGGCGGGCCCGTACATCTCCTCTGCCTCTTTCGCGGCCTTCTCATAGGCCTTGCGCGAGCGGTAGGGGCCGAATTTCGGGTATTTTTTGGGATCGGCAGGCACGATCTTGCCGCCGGATTTGGGCAGCACCTGCAGATATTCCCCCTCCAGCCCGATCAGCGGAATGGGCGCGTTCCGGCGCGAAAAGACCCGGCGCATATTGGCCGACTGTTCGTGAAAGGCCAGATACTCGCCCTCATCCACATCGGTGAGCGTATCGTAAGCCTCGATGAACTCCTTCACATAGGCCTTGTCCACCGCCTCGATATTGGAGATGACCCAGCAGCGGTCCTCGAAAACCCAGTAATAGGCGAGCCCTGCAAATTCCCCGTCCTTGGTGAAATAGGGATAGAAGGGAAAGGCCCGGCAGGCGAGCAGGCGATTGTCGCGCTCGCAATATTTCGCGCCGTTGCAGACGATGGCGACGCAGGTCTCTTCGATCTCCGCGACTTCCTTTTTTGCGTGGGCGTCTTTGGGCTTGTAGCGCTTCCACATGTCGGTGCGCTTTTTCATCACTTTCCATTCCGGCGGCGAGGCGGCGGGAATGGCATGATCGTGATCGCAGCACACCGGCTGGCCGCCATTCAAAGGCGCGCAATATTTGCCGCAATCATGCGCTTTGGAAATCGGCGCGCCGAAATTCTCATAGATCGTCTGATAGTGCTTCTTCTTGGCGCCCATAATGTGGCGAGCCTCCCATAGAGCCGCTGATATCGTACCGCACATCAAGCCAGATGCCGCGCCTGACAGGATGGGCGTAACAGCGCGGCAGGTAAAGAGCAAGTGAGGCGCCCGCGCAGAGAAACCGCCGGTCAAAAAAGGCCGCGCCATTGGCCTTCACGCGCGCGGGTGCTTATGCTGGCCCGCCTGAATAAAGCCCGCACATGAATTAAGGAAACTGTGCCCATGTATCCGCCCCGGCGTATCGTCTGCCTGACCGAGGAAACCGTCGAAGCGCTTTATCTGATGGGGGAAGACGCGCGCATTGTCGGCGTTTCGGGCTATGCCGTGCGCCCGCCGCAAGTGCGCCGGGAAAAACCGCGCGTCGCCGCCTTCACCTCCGCCAAGATCGACAAGATCCTGGCGCTCGAACCCGATCTCGTTCTGACCTTTTCCGATCTGCAGGCGGACATCGTCGCCGATCTCGTGAAAGCGGGCATTGCCGTGCATGCCTTCAATCAGCGCGACATTGCCGGCATCTTCGACATGCTGCGCATGCTGGGCGGCCTGATCGGCGAGCCGGAAAAAGCCGAAGCGCTCTGCGCGCGCCTTGAGGGGCGCCTTGCCGACATCCGCGCCGCTTCTGCAAAGCTCCCCCGCCGTCCGAAGGTTTATTTCGAGGAATGGGACGAGCCCATGATCACCGGCATCGGCTGGGTGTCGGAGCTGATCGGCATTGCAGGGGGCGAGGAATGCTTCCCCCATCTCGTCAAAGAGCCTTCCGCGTCAAACCGCATCATCAGCCATAGCGATCTGCTTGCCGCCGACCCGGATATCTTCATCGGCTCGTGGTGCGGCAAGAAATTTCAGCCCGAGGCGGTGCGCGCCAGACCCGGCTACGAGGCCTTGACAGCGGTGCGCGCGGGCGCCCTCCATGAGGTCAAATCCACCATCATCCTGCAGCCCGGCCCCGCCGCGCTGACCGATGGCCTCGATGCGCTTGTGGACATTATCCATGGCTGGGCCGCCGCCCAAGCGGCTTGAGAAGCGATCTGAGAGGCCTTTAGAAGCCAGCCGGGCGCTTTCGCCGCACCAACTCTTTGCCCGCTCACGCGGACTTTCCTTGCATAGTGCGAGTGAGTAGCAATATTAATGGTGCAAAGAACAACGCGCCAGCTTGAAGAGCTGCGGCGCTAAGGGATGTGTGAACCATGCCGGACATTTCGACCGCTGCTGAAAACCAGGTAACGCTCGCCGACATGCGCTACGGCGAGAAAGGCCGTATTGCCAGCATCGCCAGCCAAACGGCTGAAAACGATGCGGGCCTGGCCGCGCGCCTGCTCGAACTCGGTATCATGGAAGGGGCGGAGATCGAGGCTCTGCACCGCTCGCCTTTCGGCGGCGATCCCATGTCGGTGAAAGTCGACCGCACCATCATCGCCCTGCGCCGCGCCGATGCCGGCACCATCATCATCGAACGCCTGAACGGAAACTAATATGAACTCGGCCCTGCGTCTCGCGCTGGTCGGCAATCCGAATGCCGGCAAATCCGCTCTCTTCAACGCTCTGACCGGCAGCCGCCAGAAGACCGGCAACTATCCGGGCACGACCGTGGAGCGCCGCGCCGGGCGCTTTCAAACGCAGCACGGGCTGGAAGTGAATGTCGTCGATCTTCCGGGCACCTATTCGCTCTCCGCGACAAGTCCCGACCAGGTCGTTACCCGCGAAGTGGTGCTGGGCCAGCGCGACAGCGAGCCGCTGCCGGACGTCATTTTATGCGTGGTCGATGCCACGAACCTCAAACTCCATCTGCGCCTCGTCCTGGAGCTGAAACAGCTCGGCCGGCCCATGCTGATCGCCCTCAACATGATCGATCTGGCCACGCGCGATAAGATCGACATCGATGTGGACGCGCTGGAAAGCGCGCTCGGCATTCCCGTCATTCCGACCGTCGCCGTGCGCCGCTCCGGTGTGAAGGAACTGAGCGTCGAACTCTCAAACCATCTTAATGATCTTGTCGAGGAAGCCGCCAAGACGAAACCGCTGCCTGCCTGGCAGCCGCAGGACCTGAAATCCCTGCAAAAAGAAGCCGGGCGCATCGCCAAAGTGGCCACGCGTTCCGAAGGCATCGAACATGTCATGACGCGCCGCCTCGATGCCTTGTTCCTGCACAAAATCGCCGGGCCCGTCATTCTTTTTGCCATGCTCTTCGTCATGTTCCAGGCGGTTTTCGCCTGGGCCGAAACGCCGATGGAATGGATCGATATGGGCATCGGCGCGCTTGCCGACTGGCTCATCGCCAGCCTGCCGGACAATGCCTTGCGCAGCCTGCTTGTGGACGGCGTGATCGCGGGTGTCGGCTCGGTCGTCGTGTTCCTGCCGCAGATCCTTATTCTCTTTGCGTTCATTCTGGCGCTGGAAGCCTCGGGCTATATGGCCCGCGGCGCCTTCCTGATGGACCGCATCATGGCAAGCGTCGGGCTCAATGGCCGCGCCTTCATTCCGCTGCTCTCCAGCTTTGCCTGCGCCATTCCCGGCATCATGGCAACGCGCACCATCGACAATCCGCGCGACCGGCTGACCACCATCATGATCGCCCCGCTGATGACCTGTTCGGCGCGCATCCCGGTCTATACGCTGCTCATCGCCGCCTTTATTCCCAACCGGGCCGTGGGCGGCGTCTTCAACCTGCAAGGCATGGTGCTTTTCGCGCTTTATCTGGCAGGCATCGTCAGCGCGCTTATCGTGGCCGGTGTCTTGAAGCGCACCGTCACGAAAGGCGCTTCCCAGTCGCTGCTTATGGAACTGCCGAAATACCAGCTCCCCAATCTGCGCGATCTGGTGCTCGGCCTTTACGAGCGCGTGAAAATCTTCATAGCGCGGGCGGGCAAGTTCATCCTGACCACCATGATCGTGCTTTGGGTGCTGGCCTCCTATCCCGCCGCACCCGCCGATGCCGCGCTGCCGGATATTTATTATTCCTATGCCGGGCAGATCGGCCGGGTGCTGGAAATCCTTTTCGCGCCCATCGGCTTTACCTGGGAGATCGCGATCTCGCTCGTGCCCGGCATGGCCGCGCGGGAAGTTTTCGTCGGCGCGCTCGGCACGGTCTATGCGCTCTCTGGAAGCGAAGACCAGATCGCCACGAGCCTCGTCTCCCGCCTGCAAAACGCCTGGTCGCTGCCCACAGCCCTTGCCGTCATGGCCTGGTATGTCTATGCGCCGCAATGCCTTGCCACCTTGGCCGTTGCCAAGCGCGAGACGAACTCCTGGGGCTGGATGTTCTTCATGGCAGGCTATCTGACCGCCATTGCCTATCTGGCCGCGGGCATCACCTATTGGACCGCCACCGCGATCATCGGATAAGCCATAAGAATCAAGCGCTTACGGGATTAGTATGCGCTTTCTAGACTTCCTGTCCTACACCTGCGGTCAACGGAAAGGGTGCCCCCCAACCTGGTGTTCCAGGCGGGGCCCGAGCGGCCCCGGCCCTTTCCCCCCAATGGACAGGAGAGTGACCATGGCGAAGAAAACCGAAACCCGCGAACTTTTCGCAACCCTTCCCGCCGCCCGCACGTTGTGGCTGGCAAGCCTCGGCTTCTATGGCCGCCTTTATGACGAAGCGCTGAAGCGCGCCGAACAGCCGCGCGAACGCGCCCAGACCCTGTTTAGCGGTTTCGTGGCCAAAGGCGAGGAAGTGGAAAAAGAAACCCGCTCCACGCTGACCCGCGCCCAGAAGGAAGCAACCGACAATCTGAAAGCCGCCCGCACCCAGGTGCAGACCACGGTGGAAGAACGCATCGCCAAGCTGCGCGACGCGCTGCCGGTTCCCCAGCTTCCCGCCAATGTTTTCCCGGCCAATGCCCGGATCAAAGAACTGGAAGCGGAAGTCGATGCCCTGACCCGCAAAGTCAACGCGCTGAACGCCAAGAAGGCCGCCGCCAAAACGGCCGCGAAGCCGGCGGCGCCGAAAGCTGCCGCCAAGCCGCGCACCGCTAAAAAGGCTGCGTGAGTCCTCCCTGACGCAAGCTGAAACTGGCCCCGGCCTTACTAAAGTCCGGGGCCTTTTTTTAAGCCGTTTATTGTGCACTGCACCTTAAGTTACCAGGACCCTTACAGGTCCTCGCGTGTTTTTCACTTCTATTTACTGGCGATTATGCGTTCTACTTAATCCCGGAGGAGCGCCGCCCCGGCGGCCAGCGACCGGAATACCGGCGCAAGTGAGGAGGGATAATCTATGGCGAACACGGATCATAACCTTGGCAAACAGGCCGACGAAAACACCATTGCCATGAGCCCGCTGGTGGGCCTGCCGCGCGAGGAGCTGCTGGCGGCCATCGGCACCGTGCTGAAGGAAACGGCGCGCCATCCGATAAATTTCGCGCGCCATGCCGGCACTTTCGGCAAGGATGTCGTCGATATCGTGCGCGGGAAATCCGAGCTCGGCCCCGAGCCGAAGGACAAGCGCTTCAAAGACCCGACCTGGGCCTTCAACCCGGTCTACCGCGCCGGCATGCAAAGCTGGATGGCGCTGCAAAAGGGCCTGAACAATTGGGTGGACGATCTGGAACTTGCCGAGCTGGAACGGGCCCGCGCGCAGATCGTGCTCAACATGATCACCGATGCGCTCTCTCCCACGAACTCGCTGATCGGCAATCCGGCCGCCCTCAAACGCGCCTATGAAACGGGCGGGCTTTCCCTCGTCAAAGGGCTGAAAAACGCCTATAGCGACATCGTTCATAATGGCGGCATGCCCTCCCAGGTCGACAAGCGCCCATTCAAAGTGGGTGAAAATCTGGCCTTGAGCGAAGGCGCGGTCGTCTACCGCACGGAAATGGCCGAGCTCATTCAATACAAGCCCCAGACGCCGGAAGTTTACGAGATCCCGGTCTTCATGGTGCCGCCCCAGATCAACAAGTTCTACGTTTCCGACCTTTGCCCCGAACTGTCACTGGTGAATTACCTCACCCAGCTCGGCCATCAGGTTTTCATCATCTCCTGGCGCAACCCAACGAAGGAACATGCCCATTGGGGCTTGGCCGATTACATCCGCACGGTGACGGAGCTCTCCGATGTGGCGATGAAGATCACCGGCCAGAAGAAACTCAACATCACCGGCGCCTGCTCCGGCGGCATCACGGTTTCGACATTGCTCTCGAACCTTGCCGCGGAAAATGACGAGCGCGTGAACACCGTCACCTTGCAAGTCTGCGTTCTCGATCCGCGCCGCACGGACAGCGAAATGGGCTCGCTCGTCAACAAGCGCGGGCTGGAATTGGCGCGCAAGCGCTCGGCCAAGAAAGGCGTTCTGGAAGGCAGCGATCTGGCCCGCATGTTCGCCTGGCTGCGCCCTAACGACCTCGTCTGGAACTACGTGGTCAACAATTATCTGCTCGGCGAAGACCCGCCCGCGTTCAATATTTTGTACTGGAACAACGATTCTACCAATCTTACCGCTGCGCTGCATTCGGACTATCTGGCACTATATGAAAGACAGCCTTTTGCGAATCAGGGAACGGTTGATTTCATGGGGAACAAGATCGATCTGCGCAAAGTCAAAGCCGACACCTTCATCGTTGCCGGCATGACCGATCACATCACCCCCTGGAAAGCCTGTTACCGCACGACCCATCTGATGGGCGGCAATGTGAAGTTCGTTCTGTCCGCAGGCGGACATATTCAGGCGCTTCTCAACCCGCCGCTGAATCCAAAGGCGAAGTTTTATTGGAACGAACACAATCCGGACAATCCGGAAGAATGGCTGGCTGGCGCAAGCGAGAAGAAAGGCTCCTGGTGGGACGAATGGGCGGTTTGGCTTTCCGAACGCTCCGGCGCCCCGAAGCCCGCGCCCAAGAAACTGGGAAACCGTAAATATCCCCCGATCGAGGCGGCGCCCGGCAGCTATGTGTTCGAATAGAAAAGGATGAGTATATGCCGGTAGGCAAAACCCCGTCTCATACGCCGCATCTGCCGAAGATGCGCTATCCGACCATCGGCGGACAAAAGCTGCGCGTGGCGATCTGGGAAGGATCGGGACGGGCCCGGCCAATTCTCTTCTTCAACGGCATCGGCGCCAATCTGGAACTGGCAGCGCCTTTGGGCGAGGCTTTTACCGACCGCGACGTCATCACCTTCGACATGCCCGGCATCGGCAAGTCGCCGGCCCCGCGCTGGCCCTACCGGGCCTGGCAGGCCGCGCGGCTTGCCCGCAAGGTGCTCGATGAATACGGCTATGACGAAGTGGACGTGCTCGGCGTTTCCTGGGGCGGGGCGATGGCGCAGCAATTTGCCATGCAGTACCGCCGCCGTGTCGGCAAGCTGATGCTGGCGGCCACGTCCGCGGGCATGGTGATGGTGCCGGGCAAACCCAAGGCGCTTTCCAAACTCGCCCATCCGCGCCGCTATCTCGACCCGGCCTATCTGATGCGCAATTTCGAGCAGCTTTACGGCGATGATCCCGATATGGCCGAAACACACGCCATCAGCATTTTGCCGCCCACCGCGCGCGGCTATATGTTCCAGCTGCTTGCCATGGCGGGTTGGACCTCGGTGCCCTTCCTGCCCTTCCTGCCGCATCCGACGCTGATCATGATGGGCGACAGGGACAATATCGTGCCGCTCGCCAACGGGCATATTCTCAAGACGCTCATTCCCCGCTCCCGCCTCTATGTCGTCAACGGCGGCGGGCATCTCTTCCTTGTCAGCCGGGCCGATGAAATCATTCCGGTCATGCAGGATTTTCTGGATACACCCGAGGAATTCGAAGGGGCTGGAGCGCCCGCGCTCTAGTCCGCGCATTCACCTTTAAAGGAGGCCTTCATGACGCGACAGAAAACCCCCGTGGACCGCGCCAGCGAACTCGCCCGCCGTATCTGGCTTGCCGGTGTCGGCGCCTACGGCCAGGCCTATGACGAAGCCCAGGAACAGATGTCACGGGTGAACGAGGAAACCAGCAAAGTCTTCGAGGAGCTGGTCAATCGCGGCGAGACGCTGGAAAAGAAACTGGCGCCCGCGCGTGAGCGCGTGACCCAGCAGTCGGACAAAGCCCTCGCCTCGCTGGAGGAGCGCCTTGAAAGGATGCGCGCCATGTTCGGCATGAGCGGCAACGACCCGGACCTTGCCCGCAAGGTGGATGCGTTGACCGCCAAGGTCGATGCGCTTTCCGCCAAACTCGATGCGCTCGGTGCAGCTGGGGCGAAGAAACCGGCGGCAAAAAAAGCGGCAGCAAAAAAGCCTGCCGCAAAGAAAAAAGCACCCGCAAAAAAAGCGGCGGCAAAAAAGAAAACCGCCGCGAAGAAACGCTGATGCGAAGCGGGGAAGCTGAAGCGGCATGAAAACCCGCGACCGGATTCTCAAATCGGCGCTCGCCCTTTTCAACGAAGAGGGCGAGCCTTCCGTTTCCACCGTCGACATCGCCAATGAAGTGGGCATCAGCCCCGGCAATCTCTATTATCATTTCCGCGGAAAAGAAGTGCTGATCGAAGCGCTCTTCGATGCCTTCGAAGAAGAGATGCACATCGTCCTCGAAGCGCCCGTCGCCAAGCCTTTATCGGTCGAGGATAATTGGCTCTATCTCTACGTGGTCTTCGAGGAAATTTACGATTTCCGCTTCTTCTACCGCAATCTCTCCGATCTTCTGCAGCGCTATCCCCAGCTTGCCCGCCGGTTCCGCGATCTTCTCGCCTTGAAGGAACGCGCGCTCGGCGCCTTGCTGCGCGAGCTGGCGGGCCGCGATTTCATCCATCTGGGCGACACTGAGCATATCCATCTTGCCGAACGGCTGACGCTGTTCATGACCTATTGGATGAACGACCGGGCCGTGCGCCATCCGGAAGAAGACGGGCCGGACCTCATCCATCGCGGCGTCTTTCAGATGCTGCTGACCATCGGCGCTTATGTGCCTGAAGGACGTGAGGTCTTCCTCACCCTGGTGGAAGGCTTTTACGCCGATATTTCCACCAAAAAACGGCGCTGAATCGCACTTTTCCGGCCCTTTCAACATTACGAAGTTTTAACTCCCTCTTCATGCAGCCGCGCACTCTGGTTGGTTAGGATGAAGGGCGGGCACGAATTCGTGATCAAACAGCCCGCAGCGCGCCGCCATTTGCGCCGCGCTTGCAGTCGGCAAAGACTCAACCACCCGGTTTGAGGGGGATCAGACTGCAAAAAGAGAAAGGAGAAACCGGGACTAAATTGGAGGAATAAGCCATGAAAAAGAGCATTGCTCTGGCTTCGGCGCTTCTCGCCGGCTCGCTCGCCGGAACGGCGGCAGCCAAGGTGCCCGAAGCTCAAACGAACCGGCTTGGGAACGATCTGACGCCGATCGGCGCGGAAAAAGCCGGTAATGGCGGGGACATTCCCGCCTGGACGGGCGGGCTGACCAGCGTCCCCGACAATGTCAAAGGCGAATACAAGGCCGGCGAATTGATGCCGAACCCGTTTGCCGGCGACCAGCCCAAACTCGAAATCACCTCGGCCAATATGGGCCAATATTCGGACAAGCTCACCGAAGGCTATAAAGCGCTTCTGACGACCTATCCCGATTACAAGATGAAGGTCTATCAGACGCGGCGCACCTGCGCGTATCCCGAATTCGTCTATGAAGCGACGAAGCGCAATGCCCAGGTCGCCGAGCTGACGCCGGGCGGCAATGGTGTGTCCGAGGGGATCATGGGCTTTCCCTTCCCGATCCCCAACAACGCGCTGGAAGTGATCTGGAACCACACGCTGCGTTACCGCGCCTTCAAACTGACGCGCGAGTTCACCGCGGCCCCAGTCACCCGTTCGGGCGAATATGAGCTGCAGACCGTGCAGGACGAAGCCATTCTGCAATGGTCGGACCCGAGCAAAAAACGCGCCGAAGAGCTGAACAACATTTCGCTCTACTACATCGCCAACACCGTGGCCCCGGCCCGTTCGGCAGGTAGCGTGATCCTGGTGCACGAAACGCTGAACCGCGCCATCGAGGACCGCAAGGCCTGGCAATATTCGCCCGGCACACGCCGTGTGCGCCGCGCGCCGAACATTGCCTATGACAATCCGGGCACGAACTCCGACGGGCTTTCCACCTCGGACAGCTTCGACGGCTATAACGGCGCCCCGGACCGCTATGACTGGACCGTTCTCGGCAAGTCCGAGAAATTCGTCGCGGCAAACTCCTACGATGCGACGCTTGCGACCTATGATCAGCTGATCAAGCCGCTGCATCTCAATCAGGACTATGTGCGTTACGAAAACCACCGGGTCTGGACCATTGAGGCGAAGCTGAAGGAAGGCACCCGCCACGTCTATTCGCGCCGGGTCAAACATCTCGATGAGGACAGCTGGACCATGACGGGCGCCGAGCTTTACGACGGCCGCGGCGAGCTGTGGCGCGTGCAGGAACTGCATGGCCGCCAGTCCTATGCCGTGCCGCTCTGCAACAAGGGCGCGGAAATCGTCTATGACCTGCAGGCCGGCCGCTACCTCGCTCTGGCGCTGCAGAACGAAGGTCAGCCGATTAACTATGCGGCCGACGAGCTGAATGCCGACCGCTACACACCGGCTGCGATTCGCCGCCTCGGCGTGCGCTAAACCGCAAGCCTGTCACAATGGCTTGAAGCCGGCTTCCTTCGGGGAGCCGGCTTTTCTTTTGCTAAGGCGCTCAAATCAATAAGAGTCCCGATCATCCTAGAGCAGATTGTCTTAAGGCAAACGATTGGCAAAGGCTGGCGCGCGGAGACCTTACAAACATTTAATGAAAGGTAACCAGGAAAGAAGGGTAACGTCCTCATGGAAATGGGTCTCGGATTTCAAGGGGGAGGCCCGCGCCAGAAGACAGATAAAATGGGCAGAAGAACGCCGTGTGCTGGCACTCCTCTTCCCTTCGGTCTGCGGCGATAATCACGGAGGGAATAATGAAAATGAGAAAGAGCTTAGCCTTGGTATCTGCCTTGGTCGCCGGCACGGTTGCCGGATCGGCTCTGGCCAAGGTGCCCGAGGCTCAGGTCAACCGCCTCGGCGCCGACCTGACGCCCATGGGCTCGGAAAAAGCAGGCAATGGCGGGGCGATCCCGGCATGGACCGGCGGCCTGTCCAGCGTCCCGGCCAGCGTGCAGGGCGAATATTCAGCCGACAAACTGATGCCGAACCCGTTCAAGGGCGATGCGGTTCAGTTCGAAGTCACCGCAGGCAACATGGCGCAGTATGACGGGCAGCTGACGGAAGGCTACAAAGCCATGCTGTCGACCTACCCGACCTACAAGATGAAGGTCTATCAGACCCGCCGCTCCTGCGCCTTCCCGGAATTCGTCTATGAAGCCAACAAGCGCAATGCGCAGGTTTCCGAACTGACGCCGGGCGGCAATGGTGTGTCCGAGGGGATCATGGGTTCGCCCTTCCCGATCCCGAACAACGCGCTGGAAATCATCTGGAACCACACGCTGCGTTACCGCGCCTTCAAACTGACGCGCGAGTTCACCGCGGCCCCAGTCACCCGTTCGGGCGAATATGAGCTGCAGACCGTGCAGGATGAAGCCATTCTGCAATGGTCGGACCCGAGCAAAAAACGCGCGGAAGAGCTGAACAATATCTCGCTCTACTACATCGCCAACACCGTGGCGCCCGCCCGTTCGGCAGGTAGCGTGATCCTGGTGCACGAAACGCTGAACCGTGCCCTTGAAGACCGCAAAGCCTGGCAGTATTCGCCCGGTACCCGCCGTGTGCGCCGCGCCCCGAACATTGCTTACGATAACCCGGGCACCAACTCCGACGGCCTGTCCACTTCGGACAGCTTCGACGGCTACAATGGCGCCCCGGACCGCTATGACTGGACCGTTCTCGGCAAGTCCGAGAAATTCGTTGCGGCCAATGCCTATGACGCTTCGCTTGCGTCCTATGCCGATTACCTCAAGCCCCTGCACCTCAATCAGGACCATGTCCGTTATGAGCTGCACCGGGTATGGAGCATCGAGGCCAACCTGAAAAGCGGCACCCGCCACGTCTATTCGCGCCGTGTGACTCACCTCGATGAGGACAGCTGGACCATTACGGGTGCGGAACTTTATGACGGCCGCGGCGAGCTCTGGCGCGTTCAGGAGCTGCATGGCCGCCAGGACTATGGCGTACCGCTCTGCAACAAAGGCGCGGAAATCGTCTATGACCTGCAGGCCGGCCGTTACCTCGCTCTGGCTCTGCAGAACGAAGGTGAGCCGATCAACTACGGCGCCGAAGAACTGGATGTGAACCGGTACACGCCGGCCGCCATCCGCCAGCTCGGCGTGCGTTAATCGACCAGCCTCCCCGGAGGCAAAAGAAAAGGCCGGTGCGCAAACACCGGCCTTTTTTATTGGATAAATCCCAAATGCTCAGCTTGTTCTCGGCTAGGTTTGGCGCTCCCCGTCCGCCTCTTCCGGCCGGAAGAAAAGCCCGAGCTGCAGACTATGGGCGATACGCTGCGCCTTTACCGTAAAAAGCGCGCCCGCCTCGGGTCCGGCCACATCATAAGCAGCTTCCTCGAAAAGCTTCAGCCAGCGGGTGAAATGGTCGGGTCTTATGGTTTTGACCTTCATATGCGCCGCCATCGGCCTGCCGTGATAGCGCCCGCTCATCAGCATGACGGACGACCAGAAGTCGCACATTTTCGCCAGATGGGGGCCCCAGTTCTCTTGGTTGCCGATGGCGCGCGCGAAGACCGGTCCCAGCACTTCATCCGCCTGGACCCGCCGGTAAAATTCATGCACGAGATCATGTATCATGGTCTCCGTTACGGCCCCGGCTTGGGGAGAAGGGGAAACATGCATCGGCACACCTTTAAGAAGCATTTTGAATACCTATTATCTGATACCGATAGGCTGGGCTTCAATGGACAAAAGCGCCGGAAGATGCGGCGAAACGTCTCCCGCCGCGGCGCGTTTATGACGATGAAGCGAAATCCGCGCACCCTCCCCGCTTTCCCCTTTGTAGCAGCAGCGAACTGAGCTAGACGGGGCACAAACAACGCCAGAAGACCTTGAAGGATTGGCCGGATATGACGGAAAAACTGACACTGGGCTGGGAAGAATGGGCAAGCTTGCCGCGCCTCGGCCTGCCAGCCATCAAAGCCAAGATCGACACGGGCGCGCGCACCTCCTCGCTCCATGCCTTTGCTGTCGAGCCCTTCGGTTCTCCGGACAGGCCCCGTGTGCGCTTTGGCCTGCACCCCATCCCCAACCGGCCGGAAGTGGAGATTTATTGCTCGGCGCGCGTCATCGACCGGCGGGAAATCACCAGCTCCAATGGCGAAGCGGAAATGCGCTATATCATCGAAACCCCGGTCAATATCGGCGGGCGCGAATGGCCGATCGAGATCTCGCTCACCAACCGCGAATCCATGCAGTACCGCATGCTGATCGGCCGCCATGCCTTGATGAAGGACGACGCCGTAGAGCCGCGCCGCTCGTTCATTCAAGGCGAGCTTTCCTATGATGTTTACAAACCCCAAGCCTCCAAGCCGGAAGTCCAGCGCTCGCTGCGCATCGCGATCCTAACGCGCGAGCCGGAAAATTATTCCACTCAGCGCCTGATCGAGGCGGCAACGGCGCGCGATCATGTCGTCGAGCTGATCGATACGCGCCGCTGCTATATGAATATCAACGCCTTTTCGCCGGAAGTTTATTATGACGGCCGGCCGCTGCCCCGTTTCGACGCGGTAATCCCGCGCATCGGCGCTTCGCTTACCTCCTATGGCATGGCGGTCGTGCGCCAGTTCGAGGCGCTCGGCACCTATTGCGTCAACACGTCGACCTCCATCGGCAATTCCCGCGACAAATTGCTGGCGCATCAGTTGCTCGCCAAGCACGGCATCGGCATGCCCACAACGGCTTTTGCCTCTTCACCGAAGGATTCCGACAATCTCATCGAGCTGGTCGGCCAGACCCCGATCATCATCAAGCTCTTGGAAAGCACGCAAGGGCGCGGCGTCGTTTTGGCCGAAACGAAAAAAGCCGCTCAATCGGTGATCGGCGCTTTCCGCAATCTCAACGCCAACTTCCTCGTTCAGGAATTCGTCAAGGAGGCAGAAGGGGTTGATATCCGCTGCCTGGTGGTGGACGGCAAGGTCGTCGCCTCCATGCGCCGGGAAGCTCAGACCGGCGATTTCCGCTCCAACCTTCACCGGGGCGGCACGGCGCGCTCCGTGCGCATCACCAAAGAAGAACGCGATGCCGCCATCCGCGCTGCGAAGATTCTCGGCCTCGAGGTCGCAGGCGTCGACCTCCTGCGCTCCAATTCCGGCCCGAAAGTGCTGGAGGTCAATTCCTCCCCCGGCCTGCAAGGGATCGAATCCGTCTCCAACAAAGACATTGCCGATCTCATCATCCAGCATATCGAGCGGCGGGCCCATCCCATTGTGCGCCGGCGCACCGGCCGGCGGGCCGCAGCAGATTGACCGATATTTAGGGTGAAAACCCAAAATGCTTGACAGACGCGGCGTCAATCCACCATAACTGACAAAATGTCATAATTGGAGGATGAGACCCGTGAACGCACCGGCCTATTTCAACGCGCCTGCCGCGCCCGTTACTCCCGATGTCGAAACCTTGATCATCGGCACCGGCTTTGCGGGCCTTTGCATGGCCATTCAGCTGCAAAAGGCGGGGCGGCATTCCTTCATGCTGCTCGAAAAGGCGGAGGATGTGGGCGGCACCTGGCGGGAGAACACCTATCCGGGCTGCGCCTGCGATGTACCCTCGCATCTTTACTCCTTCTCCTTCGAGCCCAACCCGGATTGGAGCCGGATGTATTCCCCGCAACCGGAAATCCAGCGCTATATCCGCCATTGCACGGAGAAATACGGGCTGCGCCCCCATATCCGTTTCAACACGGAAATGAAGCGCTGCGAATTCGACGGCGCAAGCGCGCTCTGGCATGTGCATACCGGCACGGGCGAGATCATCACCGCCCGCTATCTCGTCTCGGGCATGGGCCCGTTACACAAACCCGTCTATCCGAAAATCGCCGGGCTCGAGACCTTCAAAGGCAAGAGCTTTCACTCGGCCCATTGGGACCACGAGTATGATTTCACCGGCAAGCGGGTCGCGGTAATCGGCACCGGGGCGAGCGCCATTCAGTTCGTGCCGCAAGTCGCAGGAAAGGTAGAAGAACTTCATCTTTTCCAGCGCACACCGCCCTGGGTTCTGCCCAAAGCCGACCGGGACATGAAGCCTTGGGAGCAGAAGCTCTTCAAAGCTCTGCCCTTCCTGCAGCGGCTTTTCCGCTCGCAAATTTATCTGCGCATGGAAAGCCGCGCCCTCGGCTTTACCGTCAACCCGAAGCTGATGAACAAAATCGCCGAGATGGGGCGCAAATATATCGCCTCCCAAATCGACGATCCGGCTTTGCGCGAAAAACTGACGCCGGATTATATGCCCGGCTGCAAGCGGCTTCTGATTTCCAACGATTATTACGCCGCCCTCAATCGCGCCAATGTTACCTTGGAAACGGATGGCATCAAAGAAGTGCGCGCCAGCTCCATCATCACCAATGACGGACGCGAGATCGAGGTCGACGCGATCATCTATGGCACGGGCTTTGAAGCGGCCGATCCCATCAATCCGGGCCAGTTCATCGGCCCTGACGGAAAGGATCTGCATGCCCATTGGGAAAAGAATGGGGCGGAGGCCTATTACGGCATTTCCGTTTCCGGCTATCCCAATCTCTTTTTCCTCTCCGGCCCCAATACCGGCCTTGGGCATAATTCGATCATCTTCATGATCGAAGCGCAGGTGAATTACATTCTCCAATGCCTGGACGAGGTGGAAAAACGCGGCGCGGATATGCTCGATGTGCGCCAGAACGTGCAGGACGCATTCAACGAGAAACTGCAAAAGGAAATCAAGACGACCGTCTGGTCTTCCGGCTGCACGAGCTGGTATCAGCGTGAGGATGGCAAGAACACCACGCTCTGGCCGAGCTTTACCATGCGCTACTGGCACGAGACGCGCCGCCTGCATCCCAACGATTATGCATTCAGCAAAGTATCTGAAAAAATTGCGCTCGCTGCCGATTAAAAGGCAAATCAAACGCGAAGAAAGCCGCTCCTTGAGAGCGGCTTTTTTGCGCCCGCTATTATCCCGTGAATTATTTATGACAGTCATAAGCTGTTAGGACTCTGCGCTCTTAATCGGCGCTGTCGGCCAGGGCGCAAATTTCCAACCGTCCGTAAATGATAGATAGTTCCGGGGTGCATGACGATGCGTATCGACGTCAAGCTGCTGACCGTAATGAGCAGCGTTCTCTTTCTTCTTCTCGCGCTCTTTGCAGGGACCACACTCCTTTTTCTCGACCGTGTTACGGCAATCGAAGCAGGACGCGCCGATGCGCTAGAGAGTTTGAACGCCAGATTGCGCGCCGAGATTTTCGACTTACAGGCCGCCTATCGCAGCGTGCCCCAAAGGCTTGAAGCCGATCCGCTGAAACTCATGAGCGCCTGGGTCATGGAAACCCATTCGGCCGAGGAGAAATTGCATGAAGGCCGCAGCGCTCTCTCCGCGCGGTACAAGAAAATATCTCAACGCCGCGATTTGCGCCTCGGCCGCCTCGTTGTCGAAGAAATGGACGGCACCGTCCGAGTGTCCGTGGGTATATTCGAAGAAGGGCGCTACCAGTCCTCGGCGCGCGAATATATCTTGCAGAACGCTTCCTTTTCCGAGGTAAAAGCAAAAGCGGAGACGTTCGCAAACGCCATGGCGGATCCCGCCGCGCTTCAGCAGAAAATCAGTGCGCTTAATTTGAAGATCGCCGAAGACAGTCTTTCCGCCGAACAGGCCCGCGCTGAGATGTCCACCGCCATGGCTGAGATTGCCGAAGAGGCCAAGACGGCAGAGGCAACCGCTGCGCTCATTCGCTGGCTTCTTGTCGTCTCCACCCTTGTTGTCACGCTCGCGGCCACGGCAGCCGTTTACTTCGCCGCGCGCCATATCGTCACGAAGCCGCTTGTCCGCCTTTCCCTCAGCGCGCAAAAATTGATCGCCCGCGAGGAGGCGGAGGTACCCTATATCGGGCGGCGGGACGAAATCGGCGCGCTGGCAGGCGCGC
The DNA here is from genome assembly GCF_000739695.1 of Tepidicaulis marinus. Lineage (GTDB taxonomy): Bacteria > Pseudomonadota > Alphaproteobacteria > Parvibaculales > Parvibaculaceae > Tepidicaulis > Tepidicaulis marinus. Next base: position 181,902 of record NZ_BBIO01000003.1, on the reverse strand, counting down.
TCAGCCACCTGAAAAACGCCAATGAAAAACGCCGGCATCTGGAAGGCGAACAGGAACGGCGCGAGAAAGCCTTGGAAGACCGGGCAAACCGGGTGGCGGCACTGATCCAGGCCTTCAATGCGGCAACGGAAAAGCGGTTCGGTGTGTTGAGCGAAGCGGCCGGCCAATTGCGCGGCACGGCCGAGCGCATGAGCGGGCAAGCGCGCCAATCCGCCGAACGCACCCGCGAGGCGGAAATAGCCGCGCAAACCTCCCGCAGCGCCGTTGAGAAAGTGGCAGGCGAAACACGCAGCCTGATGGAGAGCGCCGGTAAAATGGGCAATCAGATCGGCGATTGCCGCGCTCACTCGAGCGACGCCGTTACCCGGATGGAAAAAGCCGGCGCCAAAGTGGGCACGCTCGGCAAGCTTTCAGAGGAAATTGGCGAGATCGTGACGACCATCGCAGCCATTGCCCACCAAACGAACCTGCTCGCCCTCAATGCCACGATCGAGGCGGAACGGGCGGGCGAGCGCGGCAAGGGGTTTGCCGTTGTTGCCCGGGAAGTGAAAAACCTTGCGCTTCAAACCCGCGAGGCAACTCAGTCCATCGAAGCGCAGGTCGGTGCGGTGCAAGACGCGGTCGGCGGGGCGGTGGAAGGCATGTCGGGTGTCGGCATGGCGATCACGCGAATCGATTCCGCGCTGGATGCGACCCATAATCTCATCGAAGATCAAAACCGTGCGGCAGGTGAAATCAACGAGCTTATGGCGCAGTTGACGGATACCGCCCATTCTCTGGAGCGCACCGCCGTCGAAGCCAAAAACGATACCGATGCGGCGGGCAGCGAAGCGGCGCGTCTGGAAGAAGCCGCCCAGACGCTCACCGGCCAATCGAGCCTCTTGCAGGAAGAGATCGAAACATTCCTCTCCCAGGTCGAAGCCGCCTAATACGGTTTTATCCGAACGAAAGAATATGTCCCTCGTCGGGGCGGATCGTGCCATCGAGCGCGGCGCGATAGGTTTTCACGATCGCCTCTTCGCCTTTACCCTCGCGCACATTCATCCAGCCTTGCGCAAAGGCGGCGAAAGCAGCCGACGCTTCGGCAATTCTGTTTTGAAATCCGGCCGGTCCCCAATCCGCGAGCCGCTTGGCGATTTGTGTCGGCGCGAAAAAGAATTCCGGCGCCGGCCCCGGCAAATCGCCTGCGCCGCCCGCCCCCTTGTCCCAATGCGCGCCGCCCACCAGCATGCTATAGGCGAGATCGCCGCCAAGGCGCTCATGCACGGCCCGGCGCACATCGCCATTGCCAGCGATATCGACAAAGACGGCTTTTTCTTTTTCCATGCTGCCGATCCCGTCATACGTCACGACCGCGTCATAGCAGCCGAGCGCACGCACGAAATCCGCATTGCCCGGCGAAGTGAGCCCCACGGTGCGGATGCCGCCGTTTTTCTTGAGCAGGCCGTTCTTCTTAAGCAGAAAGGCAAGGCCGATTGAGGTTTTCGCCGAGGCGCTGGAAATCACCACAGCTTTGGCGCCGTAGAAATCCTGATCGCGCAACTGATCCTCGATCAGGAAGGAGGTGGTGAAAAGCGGCTTGAAAAGCATCTGATAGGCTTCCTGCGCAGGCTCATAGGAAGGATCGCCCGCGCAGCGCGTATATTGATTATAAACATCGGCAAGCCTTTGCCGGTGCGCGGCCCCGTCGAAGAAGGACCCCTTCTTCACTTGCGTGGGGCTGACCTTCAAATGCGTGGACATGGGCAGGTAGCCGTAAAGCCGCTCGCCCTCGACAATCTCCGGATGCCGGCTGGCGGCAACCGTCGCAAACCCCCAGACCGGAATGCGCCCCTTGTCTTCCGCGCCCGCCGGAAAGAATGACCAATAAGACATGGCCTCGCCGAAGGCGGCATAGGTCACGTTGTTCGCCGTGAAAGCGAAATGCTCCACCTTCAACAAAACCTCACCCTCCTTCAGTTCATCTGTCTGCGAAGGGGTAAAGGCAAAATCATGCAGGTCGTTTTTAGAGACGATAAAATCTGTCGCGGCGAGCATCCGGTCCTCCCTTGGCTTTGCCTAAGCATGGCAAAGGCGGTCGCGATGTCCAGACACTAAGCCGTTCAAATATGCAAAACGCCCGGGCAACGTTGCGGCCTTGCCCGAGCGTTTCTGTCAAAAGCGTGGATTGGCGCTTAAGCGGCGAGCTTTTTGCCCGCCTCCGTCGCCTCCAGCTGCGCTTCCACGAAACGCCAATTGACGAGCTTCTCAAGGAACGTTTCCAGGAAGCTGTCGCGCTGGTTCTGGTAATCGAGATAATAGGCATGCTCCCAAACGTCGCAGACGAGGAGCGGTGTCTGGCCTTTCAGATGGGGCGTTTCGGCATTGGGCGTGGAGACGATCTTCAGCGTGTCGCCATCGGCCACAAGCCAGACCCAGCCGCTGCCGAAGCGTCCAGCCCCCGCCTTGACGAATTCCTCGCGGAACTTGTCGGCGCTGCCGAACACCTTTTCGATCGCCGCGCCGATTTTACCGGTGGGCGCGCCGCCTGCTTCCGGGGCCATGCAATTCCAGAAGAACTCGTGGTTCCAGGACTGCGCGGCATTGTTGAAAACACCCGTATCGCCCTTCTTGTCGGCGGCCAGCAGGATGTCCACGAGATCCTTGCCCGCGTAATCGGTGCCTTCGATCGCGGCATTAAGCTTTTTCACGTAGCCGGCATGGTGCTTGCCATGGTGGAACTCGAGCGTCTTGGCAGACATGGCCGGCTCAAGCGCGTCCTTGGCATAAGGCAGATCGGGGAGCTCGAAAGTCATATGGTCCTCCTTCAGATACGCATTGGAGAGTGAGAAATGGTCTCCGGCAGATATAGGGGCCGGAGGGAGAAAACGAAACCGCTGCGCCGATAAAACCCTGCTATGAGAGGCAATGTGCTGTAGCCGGCAGGCAAGTTCTTCGTCCAACTGGCGCAATGAAGGCCGGATGGACGCCGGCGATGGCAGCGCGGTATCACTATCCGGTTTTCACGCTGCCATTACCCGTGCAGCCATTGCCCGTATTGTCGTTGCTGCACATATCGCCCGGGCACCGGCCGCGCGCGCGGCGGATCACCTCGAGCAATCGTTCAGGAACCGCCTCGTGTTCGACAGAAGCGGAGGTTTGCGTCAGCACCCGGTGCTGAGCCCGCATCAGCGAGAATTCCGCCGCGAGCGCTTCATCACGCATCAGCGTGGCTTCGATTACCTGGCGCGCCTGCGGCGTGTCCAGCAATCCGTCCAGATAGTCCCATAGGTCCTGATAGCTGATCGTATGCTTCTCCGTCATGTGCCACTCGATACGCTTGGGGTACATGTCAGAAAACGTCATGTAGCGCAGCCGGTTCCGTCTTTTATCGGCGAAACGGCATCTGACGGGTTCTTTGGTGTTTAGAGACCGCCGCTCTCACCCATCACGCTGTAATCGGTGCTGCGCGCGCGCTGCTCCGGGTCTTCGAGATTTTGGGCATTCAAACCCCGGGCAATCAGCTCGCGAATGGCAGCAGCACGGGTGGGAATACGTTTATCGAAACGCCATTCGTCAATCAGGTTCAGTTCACGCTCATCCAGCATGACCTGCAATCTTTCGGTTCTGTGCAACTTACGGTTCTCAGCCATGACTTTTCCTATCACGCCCCAGACGTGTGCGGCCAATACGTACTTGACCCATAGGCACGAGACTGCCGCTCACCCCGCCGCAGCCCGTGTCAATTCACCGTCAAGTTGAGTCCCGCCCCCGCGCCGATCATGCGGTAACTGGCTCTCAGCCTAGCTCAAACGCCGCACCGGCACAACTTACTCAAAATACGTCAGTTACACTTCTCAATCATTATCCTCAATAAACATAAGAAACTAAAAATGATCAACATACATCTCTTCATCACGTTACTTAACATGACAAAGTAATTCATGCGTTTTTACTTGAAGGAGATTTGAGAGGCGATAGCCTCAAAAGCGTCGGAACGAGATGACACGACACACGAGAGAAGGACTTACCCCCCATGAAGAACTTCGAACTCGACGCTCTGGAAACCGAAATCCCCCATCTGCGCCGCTATGCGCGCTCGCTGACGCGGGAAGTAACGAGAGCCGACGATCTCGTTCAAGATTGCTTGGAACGGGCCATTGCCAAAAAGCAGCAATTCACGGCCGGCACCAATCTGCGTTCCTGGCTTTTCACGATTCTGCACAATGTGCATATCGACAATTGCCGCAAGCAGAAGCGCCGCGGCGAAACGGTTCCGGTGGAAGACTGGCAGTCGGGCCTGTCCGTCGAACCGCATCAGCATTGGGCCATCGAGCTGCGCGATTTTCAGCGCTGCTTCAATCAGCTTAAATCGGATGAACGCAACATCCTCAAACTGATTGCCATCGACGGGCTTCAATATGATGAAGTCGCCAGCGAGCTCGGCATTGCCACCGGCACGGTGAAGAGCCGGCTCTTCCGCGCGCGGCGTAAATTGCGCGAGCTTGAAAGCGCCGCCGTGCAGCGCACCCGGCTGGTTCCGCAAACGGGTATGGCTCACGGCAGCTACGCCTCCTAAAAATCTCTCCCGCGCCTGCCTGCCGCCCGATTGCCCCTTATCGGCCATGCAGGCGGGCGCGGAAGATTTTCGCCGGCGCGTTCTCTTGACCGCCTCTTCCACCCAGCGGCATATTCTTTTTATGAAACTTCCCAGTCAGCCCCCTTTTGCGCGCACAAAAAGCGGCGCGCTGCGCCGTGTCGGTGTGGAAATCGAGTTCGGCGCGCTGCCTCTGCAAGAGGCCGCGCATATCGTTCAGCGCCTATTCGGCGGAAAAATATGCGAAGCCGAACGCTTTTACTGGCAGGTGGAAGAGACAAAATACGGCACGTTTTCCCTGGAGCTCGACAGCCAATACGCGCATGGAGAGGGAAAACTGCTTGCCGATGAAGAGGCGCAGGAAGGGCTCGAACCGCTGCTCGGCAAACTTCAGAAGAACGCTCGTGAGGTGATCGGCGAAGTCAGCAAAGCCGTCGTACCGAATGAAATCACTTGCCCGCCCATTCCCTTCACCGCGCTCGGTGAAATCGACGAGTTGACGGGCGCGCTCGCCGCTGCCGGCGCGCAAGGCACGAAAGGCTCGCCCTTTTATGCGTTCGGCCTGCAACTCAACCCCGAAGTCGCCGAAGAAAGCGCCTCTTATATCCTGGCGCATTTGCGCGCCTTCTGCCTCTTGCGCGACTGGCTGCGGGCAGAGATCGACGTAGACCGGCTGCGCCAGTTCCTGCCTTTCGCGGACCCTTTCGAGCCTGAATACGTCAGGCATATTCTGGATCCTCATTACGCGCCGGAGTTGGACAGGCTGATCGACGATTATCTGGAAGCCAACCCGACACGGAACCGCGAGCTCGACCTTCTGCCGCTTTTCACGCATCTGGACGAAGCCCGGGTGAAACGCAAAGTCGGCGACGCGCTGATCAAAGCCCGGCCGACTTTTCATTATCGTTTGCCCGATTCCCGGCTTGGCCAGCACCCTGCGCCGGTAACACGCGAATGGCAGCGCTGGCTCGCCGTGGAACATCTTGCAGCCGACGGGGAAAGCCTTACCCGGCTTGCCGCGGCATATCTCGCCGAAAGCCCGTCTCCTGAACGCTGGGCGGAGGCCGGCACCGCCTGGATCAAGGAATTGGCAGCCACATGAGCCGGCCCCTGATCGGCATAACCGGCGCCCATGAGCGCGGCTGGCTGATGTGGCAGCTCAACCGCCTTGCCGTCTGGCGGGCAGGCGGAAAACCATTGCGCGTCACACCCCAAACCTCGCGGGCCGAGATCGCCAAATGCACCGGTCTGGTCATCGGCGGGGGCGACGATATCAGCGCCGAACTTTACAAAGGCGAAGCGACCCTTGCCGTCAAGACAGATCCGGCGCGCGACATGCTTGAGAAAGCCGTGCTGGCGGAGGCCGAAGAGCGAAAGCTGCCCGTACTCGGCATTTGCCGCGGCGCGCAGATGATCAACGTGCTGCGCGGCGGCAATCTGCATCAGGATATTTACGCGGTTTACGCGGGCCTGAAAAAACAGAAAACCATTCTGCCGCGCAAAACCGTTTCGCTGGTTCCCGGCACGCGCCTGCAGCACTTGCTCAAGGGCGAGGAGCGCCGCCGCGTCAACGCGCTCCATCATCAAGCGATCGACCGGCTGGGAGAAAGATTGCAGGTCGCCGCGCGGGACGAACACGGCATGGTGCAGGCCATCGAAGCGACGACGAAACGCTTTCTCATCGGCGTGCAATGGCACCCGGAGTTTCTGGTGTTCGACCGCTATCAGAACGAACTTTTCCGCGCCCTGGTGAAGGCCGCCCGCCGCTTCCGGGCGCCAGCCCCAGGCGCCGCCCCAGGTGCCGCCCAAGGCCCGGTCCTTTAATCGCGCTGCACTTCTTTCATCCGCAGCGCGCTCAGCGCGCCTGCCGCGCCCATCAACGCGAAAATAAGCACCACCGCAGCGGGCCCTGCAATAGCGGCAAGCAGGCCGAACACACCGCCAGCAGCCAGCAACAACCCGATAATGGTATTTGAGAGTGCGGTATAGGCCGCGCGTGTTTCCTCATTCGCCATGTCGACAATATGCGTGGAGCGCCCGAGCCGCACGCCCTGATGCGCGATCATGAGCACGAAAAGCCAGAACGGCAGCAGAAAGCCGGTATCGCCCAAAACATGACCATAAGTATGCGCCGCATAGGCCAAGCCAAGAGAAAGGGCCGTCAAGAGCCCGGCCAGAAACAGCACCTTGCGGCTTGAACGGTCGGAAAGGCGCCCCCACACATAACTGCTCAAAAAACCCGCCAGCGCCGAGGCACTGATAAAGGCGCCAAGCGCGCCGAAGGTTTCTCCTTCTTCCGGCGCCAGCATCAACAAAAAGGGGGGTGACAGCGCGCTGGCCATCAAGAAAGCGCGGGCCAGAATGAACTGGCGCAGCGGCGCGTCGCTTTTCAAAAGGCCGATCTGCGAAAGGGCGACATCAAACGCGTTGCGCCCGCCCTCGCTTGCGCCGGGTACCTCTTTCAGCCGCAGAAAGGTAATGGCCGCCGTAAGCCACAAAAGACCCGCAAGAAAAAGCGCGCCCAGAACGGCCGTGAAACTGCGCTCCAAAAACCCGCTGGCAAGCGCCACCCCAAAAAGCAGCACCGCGCCTGCCGCCAGACTGTTTGCCGTGCCCGTCACGGTGCCGCGCGCCGATTTCGTAACCGTCTTGCCCAGCACATCCTTATAGGCGACGGAACAGGCCGAGCGCGCCAGGGCGAATACCGCAAGGAGGACGAGAATGGATATCCCCGCCCATGCCCCCTTAAGAAAGAGACCCGAAACGCCCATACCGAGCACCGCCGCCCCTTGAACGGCAGAGCCCGCCGCCCAGACGAATTTGCGCCGGCGGAGCGAGCGGATATAGGCGGCAATGAAAAGCTGCGGCAGAAGCGCGCCCGCTTCCCTGATGGGCACGAGGAACCCGGCCATGAAGGCGGGCGCGCCCAGCGCCTGCAACAGCCAAGCCAAAATGATCTTGGGGTCGGAGAGCCCGTCGCCGATTTTCGTCAAAGCCAGAGAGAAAAGATGCGCGGAAAAGTTTCCCGGCTGCTCGTCGCACGCAGCTTCCGGAATGTCCCGGCACACACGGCCTTCATCGTCTCCGGTAAGCACGCCATAAAGATCTTCTTGGAGTCTCGCCATCTCACCCTCTTCTCATTTTGCAATGAATATACCGCGCCGAGCCTGAAAATGAAGATGGCAAGGGCTTGTCTTTTTTCCGCCTTGATTTTCCAACTTCCGCCCAATTCCTCCGGGGGCGGAAATATTCGTAGAGAGCGGAAACTCTTTACTCATCGATGCCGTTGATGGAGCAAGGTTGCTTCGGATATCCGGGGCGCCGGTACGAGACGAGAGAGATGAACGAAAGGAACAGACGATGAAACGTTTTCTGATCACGAGTGTCTCGGCGTTCGCCCTTATGGTTCCGGCCATGGCCGTGGCGGACATGGACTCTGGCAAAGGGGCCGAAGCCCCGCAGGCCCAGCCGAGCGAGAACTACACGCTTGACGAACTGGGTAGTGACATTGGCGAGGGCGTGGAAGCCACCGGTAATGCCATCGAGGCAGGCGCGGAAGAAACCGCCGAAGCCGTGGATAACGCCCTGACGGGTGAAACCGAATTGCGCACTGTTGCCGAGCTTCAGGCCGAAGGCGGACTGAGCAGCAGCAATGCCATCGGCAAAAGCGTCATTGGCAGCGCCGGTGAAGAAATCGCCACGGTGCATGACATTGTGGTTCTCGCCGAAGGTAAAGCGCAGGCCATCCTGAGCGACGGCGGCATTCTGGGTGTCGCCCCGCGTCTGACGGCGGTGTCCTATTCCTCGCTGACGCCGTCCTTCGAGGACCGCAGCCTCGATCACTTCACCCTGGCGGCCACGGCGCAGGAGCTGAAGGAAAAGCAGGCCTTCGTTTATGCGCAGGACAACGCTGAGGCGGCGAATGCCGAACTGATGGCCGCTTCCAGCACCAGCATTCTGGAGCTGACCGGCCAGGAAGTGTCCAACAATGCAGGTGAGGAAATTGCCGAGGTCAAGGACATCTATATCGATGATACCGGTGCCCCGCGCCATGTGCTGCTCGGCACGGGCGGTTTCCTCGACATGGGCGAGAAAATCGTCGCCGTCGATTATGACGACATGACCGTGGAACAGGGCGCTGGCGGGCCGACCGTCAATTTGACCCGCGCCCAGCTTGAAGCGGCGGCGAGCCTGGAACTGGATGCCCAGCGCTAAAACTTGGCGAAAGACCAAAAGAAAAGGCCGCCCTCGGGCGGCCTTTTTATGTCCGGTTGTTTCAGGCTTTCGGCGGGGTCCGAGGGGATAGGGCGTGCCTGAAACTGCCGGAGCGATAGACGGCTGGCGGACAAGCCCGCCGTAAAACCGGCTGTTTCAGAAAAACGCATAATACAAAAAGAAGTTCCCGAAATTTACGCGCCCACCGGCGCCGTTCCTTCCAATTGCCTCAAGCCCCGGATCTGGCCGAGTGCCCAGCCCAGAACGACGAGCGCCACCGCGATAATGGCCGCCTCGCCCAAGAGATTGATATGGCTGGCCAGGAAGGGCAGCAGAACCGCCGAGCCCGCAACCCAGGAAATATCGAGCGCAACAACGGCCCAGCCGTGAGAGGGCTGAAGGGGCTGACGCGTTGCCACCCATTCCACCCCAAGGGCAAAGACCAACAGCCCGCCGCCAAGCACCTGCAGCAGCGGGCCGGCCTCCGGCGCGCCGATAAGACCTGCCGTCCAGCTCCCAGCGCCGAGCAGCAGCACGGCAAAAAGGAAAGAGGACCCGGCATTGCAAAGAAGAACGCGGCGCAGCAGCCGGCTGCGCATATCGAAAGGGGCCGTCCCGGCCCAGGCGTCGATCAGTTTCATCAGTCCGCTCCTGTTTTCATCAAGGACGGAGATGAGTTTGGCGCAGGGCAGAAGAAAACCAATTCTCTTGAAGGTAAGTGAAGAGACTTAACCGTCCATCAGCGCGGCAATCACCTGACGCGTTTCTTCATCCGCCGGCATGAAAGCCTCGATGCGCAATTCCTGCAGCGTAATGTCCTGCGGCGTGCCGAGCATGGTGATGACGGAGAAAAGCCGCGCATTGAGATCGCCGATCTTCAAATGCACGGGGATCAAAAGCTCCGCCGGGGCGCTGACATCGAAAAGATGCCAGCGGCGGGGCACATCGTCCCGCTTCAGAAGGTCTTCGAGCAGCTGCATGGTCGGATCGCCGACCTGCGCGTGCATCGCCTCGCGGTGCATACGCTGGATCATGTAATAGGCGACCTCATCCCAATTGGCGATATAGGGCCGCATGCCTTCATCGGAAAAAATCTGGCGCAGCATATTGGGCCGCTCGCCCGGCGCGCCGGAAAGGCCGGGGAAAAACGTTTCGGCAAGTTTGTCATACGCCCGGTTGCTTTTCAGCACGTTCCAATGCGCATCGAGCGCGACGGCGCCGTAAGGATTGTAACTTTCCAGCATGAAATCGATGACGGTGCGGATATGCGCCATTTCCGGCGCATCAATATCCGTTTCCGAGTAAAGCGGCGCATAGCCTGCCGCCAAAAGCAGCGCATTCCTGTCCCGCAGCGGAATTTCCAGCGCCTCGGAAAGCGTGATCACCATCTCCCGGCTCGGCTCGGCGCGCCCCGTCTCGATGAAGCTGAGATGGCGGGCGGAAATATCCGCCTCGCAGGCCAGATCGAGCTGGCTCATCCGCCGCGTGGTGCGCCAGTTTTTAAGGTACTTCCCGATCGCGGAAACGTTCTTTTCTGCCGGTTTCGCTGCCGCTTTGCCCATCTCTCATCCTCCTTGACGAAGTTTACTCAGGCTAAAGGGGCGAAAACAGGAAACAATTACCTCATTGGTAAAGGAGCCACTTCCTTAGAAAATAACCGTTGCGAACAGCGTGTCGCTATAAGCGCCCGCCGGGGCGTTCTGCCCGGCGGGAAGGCGGCCATAGACCGGGAAATCCGTCACCCGGAAAAACAGTACATCGAGCAGATAGGCATTGGCGGCCTGGCCCGTGCCGCCCGTGCCATCGCCCCAGACCTGGCTGCGCGCGGCATCGAGATAAAGATTGTAGGAAAGTGCTTCGCCGCCCGCCTGCATGGCCCGCGCGCCATAGACCCCGCTCAAGCCGGGACTGAGCGCCACGTCATAGGAAACCACGGCCCCCAGCACCAGCGCGCTGCAGCGCACGGAGACAGTACCCACCGCATCCAGCGGGCCGGGCGCCAGCGGATTATACATGCCGAAGGTAAGCGCGCCGCCCGTCACCTCGCAGGTACAGCCAAGCCCCACGCAGCTTGCGCGGCTATCGGCCGGATAAAGGAAAAGCAGGGCGGTCAAAATCACAGCGCTCAGAAAATGCTTCATCGGCCTGCCCGCCTTTGCGCCGCGCAGCGGTGAAAACGGCGGCCCCCGTCCTTCTTCTGCGGCTGCGGCGCGATCCGGCATCTTCCTTCCGGCGTTTGAAAGGAAATCTCTTGCCCGATCCCCGCTTCAAGAAAAACGCGCCCGCCGCGCCCCACCGGGAGAGCCGTTTTACCGTCATCAAGACGTGTGATCTGCCAGCCCTCCGGAAAGGGCGTTCCATCGGCGCGGGCAAGGTAAATCACCACGCCGTTCTGTCCGGTCTTCTCGAAGGCGACGAGATGGCCGGTGCGCGCGCCCGGCACGACGGTTTTTTCAAGTGCATCGAAACTTGCGCGCAGCGGCAAATCGTGCGGATCGATGGAAAGACGGTTTTCTTCATAAGCGCGCAGCGAGGTCAGCACCGCCCGGCCCGCGCTGTCCGTGCGGGCGACAAGCCGCCGGTCCTGATAGATACGCACGTCTTTTCCCGCGTCCACATCGACAATCGCAAAACTGCCGGTAATGGGCGGTGCCAGCGCGGCTTTCCCCTCTGCCAGAACCGCTGCGCCGCGCGCTGAAAGGCGCAGCGCGCTCGTGCCGTCAAATCTTGTAACCAAAAGCGCGGCATCACCAACGGAAGAACGGTATTCGATCCCCGCTTCCTCCCGCTGCGTGGCCCCGCGTGAAAGACGCGCGGAATACCCCGCCTCGCCGATGGAAAGGGCATGTTGCCTGTAACGCAGATCGGACGTCCAGCCTTCCCCGTCGTAATCGGCGCCAAGCGAGGCACTGCCCCCGCCCAAAGGAAAGGAAAGAAAGGCGCCGAAAAAGAAATCCTTTTCCGGTTTGAGAAGACGCAAGGCGGAAAGCCGGTAGGTGGCACCTCCGATGGGCCCCGAAAGCGTAAGCCCCGCGCTTCTGAAATCGGAACGAAATGAGCCGGCAGCACTTCCCCGCTCGTCCCTATCGAGAAACGAGAGCGAAAGACTGTGTCCGCCCTCGCCCTGCACGGCAAACTGGCCCCGCGCCGTGGCGCGCGGCGGCGCATCGTCCTGCCCAAGCCGCCTGAAGCCGGGTGTTGCCGTCTCATACGAAAAGGCGGCGCTGAAGGGGCGCGCGCGCCATTCATAAAACCCCACGCCCCTTATCCCGTTCCCGGCCCTTGAACGGCTGAGCGTGGCGGAAAGGTCGAGCGCGCCGAGACCGGCAAGCGCCGCGGATAGCCCGCCGCCGAAAGACCGGAAGGACGAGGCTGCCTGCGCCCGCCCTTCCAGCGTCAGATTGGCCGTCAGCCCGCGCCGGTAGAGCGCTGCGGCAAAGGGCGTGTCATACGCATTCGAGCGGCGGGCAAACCCCTCGCGCAGAAGGCCCGCTTCAAGCGAGTAGGCGCCAAGACCGGGGCGCAGAAGCTGCGGGCTTGCATAATAAGCTTGCGTGATCTGCCGCTCCCGGCCAAGCGCATCGCGCAGCACGACGGTGACCTCGCCGCTTCCCTGCACGGCCGGGATATCGCCGAGCGAAAAGGGTCCCTCGGGCAGCTCACCCTGGAAGCGGCGCACCCCATTGATGAAAAGATCGACCGCACCCGGCAATTGCGCATCGCCGGCAAAGTCGAGCGTCGGGAACGTGATGAAACCGGGCTGCAGCGAAAACTCCGTGCCCCACTTTATCCCGCCAAAGCGCAGCGGCGCTTCCCCGAATTGCGGCTGCGTCAGCGTATCGCCCAAGGTTAGCCGCGTGAGGTTTTCCGGATCATCACGGGTGGCATGCGTTTCAAGCCGCGTACAGCGCCGCGCCGCGCCATAAGCGCAGGTGAAAACCGTCCGGGCATTGGTAAGGCCGGAAAAGACCACCCCTTCCCCAAGAAGCCCGCCGCTGCCTTCCCCCTCGCGCCAATCGGCGGACACATCGTAATTGAAAAACGCGCCCGCCCCTTCCGTAAGTGCCGCGCGCGCCGTTGAAGGCTGAACGGAAAGCTGCGTCCGCTTTTCACACCCGGCAATACAGATGAGATCGAGCGTGCCTTTTTCGGCATCGAAAGAGGCGCGCATCTGCGTCAATTGACCTACGGCAACGAATGCCTTGCCGCTGCGCTGCAAGGGCGCGCCTTTAAACGCGATACCTTCCCGGCGCAAAAGCTCGAGCGGGAGATAGAGCATGCCGCCCTGAACCAGCACGCCGGCCGCCGCCGCACGGGCCTTGCCATCGATGACGGGCAGAAGAAAATGGAACTGTGGCTTTTCTTCCTGGCCGCTTTCAGGGGCGCTGCCCGTCACGTCTTCAAGCTGCGCATCAAGCGCGCCTCTCAGCGGCACGCGCTGCAGCCCCGAGGCAAGACCGGCACTTGCAAAGAGAAATCCCGCAAGCATTAGCGCGCTACTTATGGACAAGACGGCGCGCATCATCACCGGGCACCAGATCGTAAAAACGGGGAGAGGTATCGCCGGCGGATATGAGCGCCGCCTGAAAGGGCGCTTCCGCACCATCGCCGTTCCACGGCACACATTCACGGGCCGCTGCGCCGGGCAGATAATATTGCTGCATCATGAGCCGCGCGCCGGAGGGCGCTTTAAGCCAGAGCAGTTTTTCGTGAATATTGCCTTCATTGCGCGCATGAAGACAGAGTGCCCCATCGCCGCGCGGGCTAAGCGCGAGCGACAATGCGCTCTTGTCACTTGCCGCTTCGAGGAAAACAGGAAGCAGCATCTGCAAGCGCACGCGCAAGCCCGAGGAAGTATCCAGCGGTGAAATATCGCGCGCCAGCACGCGGAACGCGGTTTCTTCCTCCCCCCAATCGCCTGCCTCCATAATACCCGCGCGCACAAGCCGCCGCTCGCCCGGCGCCAGAGTGAAAAGCGGCGGCGTAATGATCAGCGCCGGCTCTTCCTCGTAAAAATCACGCCCGTCTTGCTGATGCCAGCGGTAGCCCAGCATTTCGATGCTGATAGACGCCGGGCTATTGTTGGCCACATGGAAAACGCCGACCGGATTGTCCCGCGGCAAAACGAGAGAGACAGGGCCGATCTCGAAGGCAAAAGCAGACCCCGCCGAGAACAAGGCGGCAAGCAGGCCGCACAGCCAGGAACAAAGGAACCTGATCATCTTTTCCCCCTCAATAGGTGATGGTCGCGGTGACGGTATCGGTATAAAGACCGGCGGGAACGGATTGCCCGCCGGGTATCTGGCCGTAAACGGTCAGCACTTGCAGCGCGCCGCTGCCCGTGCCGCTCACGGTATCGATCCCCGCAGTCTCCCCCCAGATACTGGTGCGGGCCGCATCGCTGTAAAGCGAATAGGCGAGCTGATTGCCTCCATTCGTCATGAAACGCGTGGCGACACTTGCCCCTGCCCCGAGCCCGGCGCTCAAGCCCACTTCATAGGCCGCGCCGTTCGTGCAGGTAATCTCGAGCGTCGTTGCCGCATTGAGCGGCGTGCCCGAGACGGGATTGTAATTGCCGAAATTGAGGTCGTTCGCGGTGATGGAACAGGCGGCAAGCACACTCGCCGTTACCTGAAACGTGTCACTATCGGTCGCCGCGCGCAGCGGCTGAGGCAGTGAAAGAAGCATGAGGAAAAGCGGAACGGTGCCGGCCCCGCGGAGCAGATGCGCAGCGCGCCCGGGCGAACGGCACGGCAATGGCCAAAAGCAGAAGCAGAACCGGAAGCAGAGGCAAATTGGGCTCATGACGAACGTCCTGTCGCCGCCTCATGGCCCGTGCTTCAAAAGCCCGGGCCCGCCGCCCAAACGCCGTTATTTCCGCAGCCGGGAATGGAATGAACACTCACATTCTTGCTGCGTCTCCGCGCCTGCCATTGCAGCGCGGATAAACGTCATTTCCACCCAGCCGCAAGCCTACCGGTTATCGCCTAAGAAAGCGTAAACCAATAAGAGCATGAAAAATAGTATACAATCTATGAGGGAAAATCCGAACAAGCTTTTCCCCATCCCGGCCGGCCATGACCATGCCGTCTCTTCATGCCGGCATCTTTAAAGGGCGAAGGATGCAGGAAAGGGCTGTTCGTCCCGCGCGCGGATATCGGCAGGGGGCAGCCCCTCGCCAAGATCGACAAACTCGAAACCGGAGAAAGGCTGGGTGAAGAACGGGCCTTCCACCCGCAACAATTCGTCCAGTGCCAGGGTCGTGCCCGCATGCGCCAAAATGAACGGCGTTCCGCTTTGATAATCCATCAGCGGCAGGCAACTCATAATCACTTCCTCCTGACGCTCGCGCTCATAACGCTCGCGCACCAATACGCGGGCCCCGCAAGCATGCGCTACCATGGAACCCGCCCGCCTTACGCCGCGGGCGATGCGCTCGGCGCCGATATAATCGCCGTAGCGCTGGCCGGTAATGTCATGGGGAATACGCCCGCTATGACCGGTGCCGACCAGGCGGAAGACAACATCGTCTTTCGTCACTTCCATCAGCATGAGATGCGGAAGAAGATTGGCGATCTGCCGGTTGGGCCTTACATCCCGGCGATCCGGCAACCCGCCTTCCGGCGGCTGGAGGGCGCGCCAATACGCGCCAAGCTGTTGCATCGGATCATCGACTTTAACCGCTGACACACATGTCTCCTGAGGAAAGGCCAGAGGGAGAAAAACCCCGTCTCTGGCTTCAAATCTAAAATCCAGCTCCCAAAAAAACATTAACGCCGCACAAAGGGCGCAGAGGGGCCGCAGAGAGGCCGCAGAGGAGCAGCTCCTGCGGCATAGAGGCACGCCGGGGATTTTTTTCACCGGAACGGTAGAGCCCCTGCCGGTTTTATCTATAGTTAAACAACGTAAGGACATCGTTCAGGTTTCAGCCCGGAGGGCAGGATATTATGGACCTCGATCCCATCCTTCTCGCCCGTATCCAGTTTGCGTTCACCATTTCCTTTCACATCGTCTTTCCTGCCTTCACGATCGGGCTGGCGAGCTTTCTGGCCGTGGTGGAATGGCGCTGGCTTGCAACGGGCGATGAGCGCTTCCGCAAGCTTTACAAATTCTGGGTGAAAATCTTCGCCGTTGCCTTCGGCATGGGCGTCGTCTCCGGCGTCGTCATGTCCTATCAGTTCGGCACCAACTGGTCGGTCTTCTCGGACCAAGTGGGCAATGTCATCGGCCCGTTGCTCGGCTATGAAGTGCTGACCGCGTTTTTCCTCGAAGCTTCTTTCCTCGGCATCATGCTTTTCGGCTGGGGGCGGGTCAGCCCGCGCATGCATTTCGCCTCGACCTGCATCGTTGCTATCGGCACATTGATTTCCGCCTTTTGGATTCTATCCGCCAATAGCTGGATGCAAACCCCGCAAGGCTTCGAGATCGGCCCGGACGGGCGGCTCTTCCCGACCGACTGGCTGGAGGTCATTTTCAATCCCTCCTTTCCTTACCGCTTCGTCCACATGGTCACGGCAGCTTATCTGACCACTGCCTTCGTGGTGGGCGGCGTCGGTGCCTTTTACCTCTGGCGCAAAAGGCATGAGAGCGAGGCGCGCGTCATGCTCGGAATGGCTGTGATCATGGCCGCGCTCGTGGCGCCCTTACAAGTTTTTATCGGCGATCTGCATGGCCTCAACACGCTCGAGCATCAACCGGCCAAGGTCGCGGATGGAAGGTCATTACGAGACCGGGCGCGGTGTGCCGCTGCTGCTTTTCGGCTGGCCCGATGAAGAAGCCGAAGAGATGCGCTACACGGTCGAAATTCCAGGCCTTGCGAGCCTCATCCTCACCCATGACTGGGAGGGCGAGGTGAAAGGCCTGAAAGACTGGCCGCGCGACGAGCGCCCGCCCGTCGCCTGGGTCTTCTGGTCTTTCCGCATCATGGTGGGGATCGGCTTCTTGATGGTCGGCATCGGCCTTATCAGCGCCCTCTATTATTACCGCGGCAAGCTTTTCGAGACGCGCTGGCTGCAGCTTTGGTGGATGGCGATGATGCCGAGCGGTTTCATCGCGCTGCTCGCCGGATGGTTCGTCACCGAAATCGGCCGCCAGCCTTATGTCGCCTACGGCATCATCAAAACCGCCGAGGGCGTTTCTCCCGCCATTCTGGGGCCGCAAGTCGCCTGGTCGCTGCTGGCTTTCGTCGTCATGTACACGCTCGTCTTCGGCGCGGGCAGTTTCTACATCCTCAAACTGATCGGCAAAGGCATTCCGCCGGGCGAGGAAAGCGGACAAGACGACGCAAGCGATTATTACGGCCATGGGCTGGAAGCTGCGCCCATGCGCGCGGCCGGCAAAAAACCGGAGGCGCCGCATGTTTGATTTTTCTTCCGCGCTCGACCTTCCCCTGATCTGGGGCCTTCTCATTGCGGCGGCGGTCTTTCTATACGTGCTGCTCGACGGGTTCGATCTCGGCCTCGGCATTCTTTTTCCCTTCGCCCCGTCCGACAAGTCCCGCGACCGGATGATGAATTCCATCGCGCCATTCTGGGACGGCAACGAGACCTGGCTCGTGCTGGGCGGCGGCGGGCTTTTTGCCGCCTTCCCGCTTGCCTATGCGGTGCTGATGCCCGCCTTTTACATCCCGATCATCCTGATGCTGCTCGGCCTTATCATGCGCGGGGTCGCTTTTGAGTTCCGCTTCAAGGCGGAGGGCAATTCCCGCCGCCTTTGGGACTACACGTTTCACTTCGGCTCGCTCATCGCCGCGCTGTGCCAGGGCATGGTGCTCGGCGCTTTCGTGCAAGGGGTGGAGGTTTCGGGCCGCAATTTCGCGGGCGGCCCGTTCGACTGGGCAAGCGCCTTCAGCGTCATGACCGGGCTTGCGGTTGTTGCAGGCTATGTGCTGCTCGGCGCGGCCTGGCTCATCATGAAAACGGATGGCGAGACGCAGGACTGGGCCCGCAAGGTCGCTTCTTACGCGCTCGGCCTGGTCGGGATCTTCATGGGGCTCGTCAGCCTTTCCGTGCCCTTTCTCAATCCTGCCATTGCGAGCTTCTGGTTTTCCGCGCCCAATATCTTCTTCCTCGCGCCCGTACCGCTTTTGACCGCCGCGCTCTTCTTCCTCCTCTGGCGTGATCTGCACCGCGCCGATGCCGAATACCGGCCCTTCCTGACCGCCATGGGCATTTTCGCGCTGGGCTATCTCGGCCTTGCCCTCAGCCTTTATCCCTGGATCGTGCCCTTCGAGATCGACATCTGGGGCGCAGCCGCTGCCGGCACCTCGCTTTCCTTGCTGCTTGTCGGGGTGCTGCCGCTTCTGCCCATCATTCTGGGCTATACGGCCTATAGCTATTACGTCTTCCGCGGCAAGGCAGGCCATGAGCCGATTTATTGAGTACGCCCGCCGCTGGCTGGGCGCCCATCCCAAAGCCCGGCAATGGCTCTGGTTTGCCGTGCTTTGGGCGGGCGGGCTTGCCATAGTGACCGCCCTTTCCTACCCCATCAAGTTTCTCATGACCGGGCTTTAACCATGGGGGCGGTTAAGCGCGTTTCCGGGCGCAGTTGACTTGAACGTGAATTCCCGTGATCGCCTCTTCCTGCCATCTTTTGATCAAGCGTCCCAACATACGGGACGAAAAAGCTGGAACGGCAGGAACAGGGGCCGGGTATGGATGTACTCAACGACATTCTCGACACGCTGGATCTGAAGGGCGCGCTATATTTCCGCACCGATTTTTCCGCCCCCTGGGGCGTGACGGTGCCGGAGCTGCAGCAAGCCGCCCGCTTCCATCTCGTGGTGCAGGGCAATTGCCATGTGACCTTCCCCTCCGGCGCCGAAATCGATCTGGGCCCCGGCGATCTCGTGCTCATTCCCAAGGGCCGCTCGCATATTCTTTCCGATAGAAGCAGCGCTAATGCCCCGCCCCTTGAAACGGTGCTGGAGCGCGCCGGTTTTACCGGGCAAGGCGTCCTTGTTTGGGGTGAAGGCAGCGCCCATGCGGCCACGCAAATGGTCTGCGGCCATCTCTCCTTCCGCGGCGGCGCGGACCATCCGCTGCTGCGCGCGCTGCCTGAATATATGCTGGCGAGCGCCGCCACCCGGGCGCGCACACCGCTTCTCGATGAAATGCTGCGCCTTGTCGCCCGCACGGTCTTTTCCGGGGAGATCGGATCGGACGCCGCCGTTACACGCCTATCCGAAATCGTCTTCATCGAGCTTTTGCGCGCCGGCATTGCCGAGGACCCGCAGCTCGGCGCGATGCTCGAAGCCTTGCGCGACAAACAGATCGGCCGCGCCCTCGAACTTATTCACGCCAATCCCGCCCGCCCCTGGACGGTGGAACTTCTGGCGGCGGAAATCGGTATGTCGCGCAGCCGTTTTGCCGACCGTTTTTCCTCGCTGATGGGTGTCGGCCCCATGGCCTATCTGGCCGATTGGCGGCTGCAAAAGGCGCTGGCGCTGCTCGACGATTCGCGCCGCTCCGTGCAGCAGGTCGCAACTCAGACGGGCTATCAGTCACCGGCCGCGTTCACCCGCGCCTTTGCCGGGAAATTCGGCCTTCCGCCGACGGAATATCGCCGCGCTCTCGCCTGAGTTTGCGTTCCGTCCCAAAGACATTGCAGTAAATCCCTATCTCCTGCGGGCTAATTGATCAATCGTCGGCCCCGCCACAAATTGCCCTTGTCGGCCAGTAACGGCCCGAAGGAGACGGTATGCACCGCAAAGATCAAAACGCCGCTGCGCGCATGACAGGAAAAGAAGAAGGCACTCTCGCCGCTCTTTCCTGCGCTCATGACAGCAGCACGTGCTCCGGCGATGCCGCCGCCTCTCAAGGGCTCATTCGTCCGTATCTGCCGCAAGGGGAATTGCATTCTTCCGAACGCATTCTCTTCGGCATCAATTGATGACCGGCCATGCACGGCCAGTTCGAACAAGGGTAAGACCATGAATATCATCGATCACCTCTCCGTCGGCGTTCCCAGCATTGACGAGGCGCGCAAATACTACGACGGCCTGATGGAAACGCTTGGCTGCACCTGCATGGCCGCCACCGACGGCTTTGCCGCTTATGGCAATGGGTCGGTCCAGTTTCTCGTGATGCTGCCCAATGACGGCGGCGCATACTCCGCCGGCAACGGCACGCATATCTGCTTTGCCGCGGCAACGCGCGAAGCGGTCGACGCTTTCCACAAGTTCGGCTCCGCCAATGGCGGCCAGTGCGAAGGTGAACCGGGCCCGCGCGCGGCCTATCCCAAGCCGGACATCTACACCGCCTTCGTGCGTGACCCCTTCGGCAACAAGCTCGAAGCGATTCACAACGGATTTTCTGCGTAACCTTTGACTATATGGGGCTGATTATGGAAACGGCTTATCACTACCTCGCCTTAAGCGGCGTTCTTACCGTCCTTCTCTGGACACCTTACATCCTGGCACGGGTCTTCGTTTGGGGCCTGCCCACCTTCCTCAACAACTATCCGGAAGGTTATCCGGCCAAACAGCCCGAGCCGCCGCTTTGGGCCCAGCGTGCGCAGCGCGCGCATTTGAACATGGTCGAAACCATGCCGGCTTTCATCGCCGTCGTGGTGGCCGCCGGTTTCCTGGCGGGTGAAGCGGCGGTTGCCGTCGTCGCCACTTGGGCCGCCGTGTTCTTCTATGCCCGCATTGCCCATGCCGTGGTCTATATCCTGGCCGTGCCTTTCCTGCGCACACCGGTCTATCTGGTGTCCTGGGCGGCCATTCTGATCATCGGCGCCCAGTCTCTCCTCTGACCGGGCTCTTCTCTAATAGGCCGCTTCTCTGATCGGCGCACATAGGTCGATGCCTCTCATCGACAGGCCGTAAGGCCGCGGGAGGGCGCTTCCAAACGGAAGCGCCCTCTTTGCTTTCAGGGTCTATTCCAGCAGCGCGCCAAGCAGGCGGGCAAGTTCACCGGCCTCTTTCTCACTTTTCAATTTCGCGCCCACATGCGTCTCGATCGCCGTGCGGTAGATGGGCCACATCTGCCGCAACAGCGCCCGCCCCTCCTCACTGATCAAGATGATCTGGCCGCGCCCGTCTTCCGGGTGGCGGCGGCGCTCTATGAGCCCTGCTTCTTCCAGCCGGACCAGGAGACGGGAAATATTGTGCTGGGCGATCAGGAGCTCCGCCTCAAGCGCGCCCGGCCGCAAGCCCCCTTTGGCGCGGCGCAGCTCCAACAGCACGTCGTACCAGGCAAGGGGCGGAAAGCCTGCCTGTTTCAAATCCCGCTCCACCGCGCCCAGCACATGCCGGCCCGCGCGCATAAGCCGCGCCCAGGCAAGAACGGTTTCCTTGGAAGGCTTTTCCCCCGGCATGGACCGATCATCCCTCATTCATGCCGTTGCATCAAGATTGACAAAACGGCAGCCCACCCCATATAGATGCAACTGCATCTATATGGAAGGACGCCGGCATGACCCAATCCGCTCAAAAGACTGAAGAGCCCCTCACGCTTGTCAGCCACACGCTCTGTCCCTACGTGCAGCGCGCGGTCATCGCGCTTACGGAAAAAGGCGTGCCCTTCGAGCGCAAGGATGTGGACCTTTCCAACAAACCGGACTGGTTCAAGGAAATCTCCCCGCTCGGCAAGACGCCGGTACTGGTGGTGGGAACCCATCCGATTTTCGAATCCGCTGTCATCGCAGAATATCTGGAAGAGACGGCGCCGAACCCGCTTCATCCGCAAGACGCACTTGCCCGCGCCGATCACCGCGCCTGGATCGAATTCGGCTCGGCCATTCTGAACGATATTTCCGGTTTTTATAATGCCAAGGATGCCGAAAGCTTCGAGGCAAAACGCGCGCAAATCGCACAGCGCTTTTCCCGGCTCGAAACCCGTGTCAAAGCCGCACCCTGGTTCGACGGAGACAAATTCTCCCTTGTCGATGCGGTCTTCGGCCCGGTCTTCCGCTATTTCGACACGTTCGAGCGCTTCGGCACTTTCGGTTTTTTCGACGAAACCCCGAAAGTGCGCCGCTGGCGCGAAACCTTAAGCGCGCGGCCTTCCGTGCAGAACGCGGTAAGCCCTGCTTATCCGGAGCTTCTGACCGAGTTTCTGAAGAAACGCGGCTCTTATCTGTCGGGCCTTATCGAAGCCAAAGCCGCTTAAAACCGCGCGCCGCCCTCCTAGCCGCCGCAGGACGATGAACCGTCAGAGGAGGCACGGGCAAGACGGCGGAGCAGAAGAAGGCGCAGCATTTCGACCTCATTCAGCACATCCAGAGGATCGCGCTGCGCCGTTTCTTCCAGCGCCTGCCGCAGCCAGGGGCTGGTGCGCGGATTGGAGCGCACGAAGGCTTCCGCCTCCTCCAGGCGCACGGACCGCATATCCTTACCTTTCATCACGTGGCTCTCCTTACTCGGCGGCATTCAGAAAGACGGGGCCTTCTTCGCCCTGCAACGGCAAAGGTTCTTCCACCCAAGTGAGATCGCCGGCATAACGCGCCGCAAGCCGGCCTTCTTCATCCATGGCAAAAAGATGCAGCCATTTATTGTCGAAGAGCGCGCGCACTTGCCCGTTCCGTGCGAGAATCTCCGTCATCGCTTCTTGCGGCGCTTCGATGCAGACCGAGAGCCGCACGGGCCGGTGCATCAGCTTTTCCCCGTCATGAATGGATTGCCAGGGAAGCCCCGCGCGAAGGGGACCGCTGCTTCCTTCCAGCACCCCCATGCCTCCCGTTACATTGTGCAGGAGTTTGTTGCCCGCGCCGAACACGTCCGGGGCGACCGCCGAGCCGTAATATTGCAGGCTGATCCAGCTTGCCACGACCACAGGCGCGGTCATGATGAGTTCGAGAACGGAAAATTCCTTATCCGCGTGCCAATCATAATCGTGGAGAAAAGCCTCGCCTGAAAGGTCGAGCCCATGGGTGCGCGTGCGGGGCGCGGCGATAAGGGCCTTGCAGCCGGCAAGCCCCCATTCCGGGCGCACTTCCGCCCAATTGCAGCTTCTTGCCGCAACATCGCCCGGCGTCTTCGCGCCCGGCAGCCGCTGCGCCCGTTCGGCCCGGGCAAGAAGCCCCGCCTTTTCAAGCGCACCCCGGAGCAAGGCGATTTCATTTGCGTGGCCTGCAGCGGGCATATCCTTATCGAAAAGCGTGACCGCGTCCTTCGTCGTGTCATGCAGCGCGGCAAGGAAGAGCGTTTGCGAAGGGATCACGATGCCCCTCTGCGCAAGTTCGGCCCGCACCAGAGGATCGTTGAGAAGCGATGCCAGCAGGCGCGCATTCACATCCCCCGCATAACCCCCGCAGGCCCCGCAATGAAGCGCGCTTGCATGAGGATTGTTGCGCACGCTTGCCCCGTGCCCCGCCAGAAGCACGAGCCGGGCAAAGTCCTTCGTCATGGACATGGCCCGCAGCACGCTCTCGCCAAGCGCTGCGCGCGCGGCAAGATCGAGCTCGGGGGCGAATTTCGGTGCCGGATCGGGCGCCTTAGCGGCCGCGCCGCCGCCCAGCCCATCGCGGAAGAGCTTGCCCACATAAAGCGGGCCCGTTGCCTCCACAAAGGCGAAGGAGGAAACCGCCGCCATTTTAAAGCGTCCCCAGGCTCTGGCAGCTCGCGCCAAAAGCCGTGCGCGCAAATCCGTCTCTTTTTCCTTCTCCCCCACCGCGCAGCTATGAAGGCTGGGCGAAAGCAGAACCGGCAGCCGCTTTTCCTCCACATCCGAGGCAAGGGCGTGATGAGCGGCGGGCAGGCCGAAAAACCCGGCAAAGCCCGATGTGCGCGCGCCGGGATAGGCCGTCTCCAGCGCCCGGCGGAAAACCTCCGAGCGCACATCGATGCAGAAGGCGGCATGGAGCGGGACCTGCGTCTCGTCTTGTTCTGCAAAACGTCCGCCCGAGAGAAGCTGCGTGGCAAGGCGCCGCTGCCCGGCCCGCTCTGCCGCTTCTTGCAGAATTTCATCGGCAATAAGGTCGGGCGTCGCCGCAGGCGCTTTCTCATATTCAGCAAGCGCCTCCTGCCAGGCAGGCGAGATTTGCTTTTGGTGGTGAAGATAAAGCGCCTCTTCCCAGACAAGCCGGATGGTCAGGAGATCGCACAGCGTTTCGTCCCCACCGCCCTCAAGCTCTGCCTGCCAGAGCCGGTAGCGCGCAGCCTGCGCCCAGCCGCCAAGCTCCATCAGGAGCCGCTGGAAATAAAGCGGGCGCGCGGCCGTGCTTACCTGAAGCGTTGCCAGCGCGCGCGCCGCCGCTTCAAGAGGGCGCTGCGGGGCATCGGCAACATGGGCGGCAAAGCCGCGCAGGCCCAGAATTTCCGGTACAAGGTCATGGCTCGCCGCCGCCCGCCAGGACGCATAAGCCCGCTCCTTGCGCGGCAGAGCCCACAGCGCCTGACCTTCATCGAAATAGGCCCCTGCCCAAGCCCCGATCCGCTCGGCGGCAAGCCCCGGCCAATCGGTGGCGGCGTGATGCGCGGCCAGCGTCGCGACTGTCGGCAAAGCCTCGGGCACCGGTGCCTCTATTCTCGCCGCCCGCTTCAAAGCAGCTATATCGGCGGGCCGGTTTTTGTGGGGCGAGGCGAAAAGAGCCCCTTCCAGATCCTCATCCGTGATCGCGCCTTTGGCGATTTCGGCTTGGTACCAACTGCGCGCCATCGTCACCTTGATGCCGGCGGTCTTGGCAAGAAGCGCACCCGTCTCTGCAAGGCCCCTATCCGCTTGGCCGAGAAAGGGATTGACGGCAACGGAAGAAGAAAGCGGCCAAAGCGGCGGCACGGCGCGTGCCGCCTCCCCCATATCCGCAGCAAGCGCCGTAAGCGCCTTCTTGCTCGGAAGAGAATGGATCTCCGTCATCGTTTTATCCCTTCTTTGGCGCCGGAGGCCCGGCATTGACTTGCTCGTTCATCCGCCAGCTGCCAAGCAGGCGGTCGAAAAGCGCATTGGCGTAAAGCCCGTTAGCAAGATGCACCCGAAGACCGGCTGCTGCCGGATGCGCCGACCAGAGCGGGAAGGTCGCCTGGGCAAAAGCGGTCAAAGCGAAGCTGAGTACCGCAAGCGCAATGAGCGCCCATTCGAGCGGCCCTGGCGCCGGCGTTGCGGGCAAGGTGCCTGCCGTCAGCCATTCGGCGCCCGCTTGCAGCGTGAAATAACCCGCGGTAGCGGCCAGCGAATAAAGCGCGGTGCGCTGGGTTAAAAGCCGGGGCGCGGCATCGGCAAGGCCCTGCGCCAGAAGATAGGCGACACCGAAGATAAGAATGGCGCCAAGCGCGATCGCTTGCGGGGATTTCGTCTCGAAGCCGAAGAGCGCGCCCGTGGCCGCGAAAATGACAAGCGCGATGAGAAAGGCCCGCCCCACGGCCTTGCCGTTCGGCACCGCGATGGAGCCCGGCTTCTTGATCGCCGCAACATTTTCCACCGCGCTGCCGGATGAAAGGAAAGCATGGGCCTTGTAGAAGGAATGCGCGGCGATATGCAAAAGCGCGAGGGGAAAGAGCGCGAGGCCGCACTGAAAAATCATGAAGCCCATCTGCGCGATGGTGGACCAGGCGAGCGAGGTTTTGACCGCAGGCTGCGTCAGCATCACCAGCGAACCGAACAGCGCCGTAAAGCCGCCGATGAGAACGAGCGCGGCAAGTACGCCCGGCGCCAGCAGCATGACATCGGCAAAGCGGATCAGAAGAAAGCCGCCCGCATTGACAACACCTGCATGAAGCAGCGCGGAAACCGGCGTCGGCGTATCCATCACCTCCGTCAGCCAGCCATGGGCGGGGAACTGCGCCGATTTGAAGAGCGCGGCTAGAGCGAGGAGGCCTGCCGCTAGAATGACTGCCGCGCCGCCGCCGCCCGCAAAATCGGCCCGTGCCGCCGCGCTGAGCGCGCCGATCTCCTGCGTGCCGTAAGCCATATAAAGAAGAAGCGCCGCACCGATCAGCGCGCCGTCGCTGAGCCGCGCCATCAATGCGTGTTTGCGCGCCGCCCGCCGGGCGGGAAGGCGCTCTGGGTAAAAGAGCAGAAGCTTTTGCAGGAAGAGGCTCGCAGCGATCCAGGACAGAACGAGCCCCGACAATGTGCCTGCCTGCACAAAGAAGAGAACCGAGGCAAGCGTCAGACAAAGCCAGCCGGTAAAAGCGCCCTGCCGCGCTTCCCCGTCAAGATAACTCGCTGAAAACCGCAAAACCGCCCAGCCGATGCTGGAGACGACCAGCAACATGACGAGGGAAACGGCATCCGCCATGAAAAGCCCGTCGAGCGGGGCAAGCGCGGGAGGCAGGAGCCCATCGCCCGCCCCGAACGCGGCAAGCCCGGCAGCGCCCAGCACGGCAAAAAGGGAAAGAAGCGCCGCGCCTTCCGCCGCGCGCACCTGCAGGCGTGGGCGCAAACCCGGCCCCGCAAAGGCAGCAAATCCGGCAAGCAGGAGAAGCAGCGGCGCAAGGACCGGCAGGAGCGCCAAAAGCGAGGCAGCGGCAGGGCCATCGAGGCTTGGCAGGACAGGCATGAGGTGTTCTCCACTTGGTACGGCCGGGTGCGGAGAAAGTAGGGACGAAGAAGAGATAAGAAAAATTCATTGTTTGCTGGTTTTCGTTCTATAAAATAGATCATATGAACGAACTGAACTTCCATCACCTGCGCTATTTCTGGGCGGTCGCCCATGACGGCAACCTGACCCGCACGGCGGAGCGGCTGAACGTTTCCCAATCGGCGCTTTCCATCCAAATCAAGCAGCTGGAAGAACGGCTCGGCCATGCGCTTTTCGAACGCCGGGGCCGTCAGCTCGCCCTGACGGAAGCAGGACGGCTCGCGCTCGACCATGCCGATGCAATCTTTTCCGCGGGGGAAGAACTGCTCGCCAATCTGCGCGCCAGCGGGCGCAGCCGCCAGGCGCTGCGCGTGGGCGCGCTCGCCACGCTATCGCGCAACTTCCAGATCGCGTTTCTAAAACCGGTTCTCGGGCGGAGCGATGTGGAAGTGATTTTGCGCTCCGGCACGGCGGCCGAACTCTTGCGCGGGCTAGAGGCGCTCAATCTCGATGTGGTGCTCCTCACCCAGCCGCCGGCACGCGACGCCATTACCCCGTTCGTCTCTCACCGCCTGGCCCAGCAGCGCATCTCGCTCGTCGGGCGGGCGGAACTTGTCGGACGGCGCAGCAAGGGAAAACTGCGCGAGCTTTTGGCGAGCGAGCCGGTGCTCCTGCCCACGGCAGACAGCAGCGTGCGAACGGACTTCAATGCCTTGATGGAACGCTGGAACATTCAGCCGCAAATCGCCGCCGAGGTGGACGACATGGCCATGCTGCGCCTTTTAACGCGGGAAGGGGTGGGTCTTGGCGTCATTCCGCCTATCGTGGTGAAGGACGAGCTTGCCTCCGGCTTTTTGAAAGAAGCCGGGAGCCTGCCCGGCATTGCCGAAAATTTCTATGCCGTCACCATGGAGCGCAAATTTCCCAACCCGCTGGTGCGCGATCTCGTCTCAGCCAAACTTTCGCAAATCTGAAGGTCTCGCGCTCATGACTTGATCCGGGAAACCGGCAGGCCTCTTACTGCAAGGAAGGCACAAGCACGGCAGCGCCGGTAAACCGGCCTTCTCTAAGATCGCTTAGCGCATCATTCGCCTCGCACAGCGCATAGATTTTCGTATGCGTGGCAACGCCCGCCTGCTTGGCCACGGGGAAAAACTCTAGCGCATCCGCACGGGTCAGATTGGCAACGGACATCACATGGCGCTCTTGCCAAAGCAGCGAATAGGGCATAGCCGGCAGGTCGCTCATATGAATGCCGCCGCAAACAACACGCCCGCCCTTCCGGACGGCCTTTAATGCGGCCGGGACAAGCGTGCCGATAGGCGCGAAAATGATGGCCGCATCGAGCAGCGTTGGCGGGGCCTCACCTGAAGCGCCCGCCCATACCGCGCCAAGGTCTTTGGCGAAACGTTGCGCCGGCATATCCCCTTCCCGCGTGAAGGCGTAAACCTCCCGGCCCTGCCAAACGCAAATTTGCGTAATGATATGGGCCGCCGCGCCGAAGCCGTAAATGCCGATGCGTTTGCCCTCGCCCGCCTTTTTCAGCGAGCGCCAGCCGATAAGGCCTGCACAGAGAAGCGGCGCGGTCGCTGCAGGTTCGGCCGCCTCATCCAGATCGAAGGCGAAGGCCGAATCCGCGATGACATGCGTGGCAAACCCGCCGTCCCGCGTGTAGCCGGTGAAAAGAGGTGTATCGCACAGATTTTCGGCCCCCTCGCGGCAATAAAGACAGGTGCCGCATGTATGACCGAGCCACGGCACCCCTGCGCGGCGCCCGAGCCTGGCCTCGCTCACGCCGGGCCCCACTTTGTCGACCAGGCCGACAATTTCATGACCGGGAATCAAAGGCAGTTTGGGATGTTTCAGATCGCCGTCCACGACATGCAAATCCGTGCGGCACACAGCGCAGGCCTCGACACGCAGCCTGATTTCCCCTGGCCCGGGAAGGGGATTTTCTCTTTCTTGTAGAACAAGAGGGCGGCCGATTTCCTCCAGAACCATTGCTTTCATCGCAGCCCCGCTCCTTCCAGCCGCAGAAATCTAGGGCGCCAGATCCCCATCCACATCCGCCCCCATTTCCACCCGCCAGGGCGAGACTTTTTCGAGGATGAACAGCACCACGCCGATCAGTACAGCAAGTAAAACAGCCAAGAACCAGTATGGAAGGCCGAAACTATCGGCAAAGGTGATTTTTCCCGCATCCAATGTCTTGAGAAGCGGCGCCAGCACAGGATCCAAATACCCATAGAAGGTCGCCCCGGCGATGCCGCCCGCCAGCACGAAAAGCGCATCCCGGTAACCGGCCCCGATCTGAGCCAATACGGTCCCCGGGCAAGCCCCGGCCAGGGCGATGCCCGCGCCGAGAATAAGACCGCCGATGACATCGGCCACATAAAGCGCACCTTTCGGATGGAGGCTCGCCCAGCCCATGGAGGTCATGACGGCCAGCACGAGCGCGCCCACCGCAACGGCTGTCAGAAACACCTTGAGCATGATGAAGTTCCGCAGCTGCATTTGGCCGACGATCATGCCGGGTTCGAAAACGCGGGATTTTTCGAGTGCGAACCCGAAAACGGTTCCCATCAAAATACCGATCAAAATGGCTGAAAATACCGACATGGAATATCCTTCCTAAATACGGCGCAGAACGAGCAGGGCCGTGGCAATGCCGCCGGCAAACATGGCGGCAACGGCCACGGTCGATCCGATGGAAAGCTGCGCCACGCCGGAAAGTCCATGACCGCTGGTGCAGCCGTCGGCTATGCGCGCGCCGAACAACATCAAAAAGCCCGCGCCGAAGGCAAGCGCATAACGCGCCGCTGGGCGGGACGTTCCCAAGGTGCGCGCCCAGATGGGCGATATGGCCTTGCGCCTTGCCCCCGATAAACGCATGGAAATGAATGCTCCAAGCGCAATCCCAAGAACAAGCGCCACTTGCCACCAGTTCTTTCCCGTCGTCGCCGCATGTTTCAGCAGATACGAGTTGCCGCTCAGATCACCGTCCCATATCCCGCTGAGAAGGGCGCCGATCGTGACATACGAAGAAGAAGCCCCGAGTGCTGTTTCGATAAGCAGGAAAGCTGGAATTTGCAGCAATCCGATGACAATGCCTGCCGCATAAGGAGACCAGGATTTGCTCTGAAAAATATTGCCGGTCATTGATATGCCTTTCTCAAGGAGTTGCGGCAATTGTCACAGGAATAGGCGGCGCGGCATTGATATGCGTCAACGGTTGGGGATATGCGTCAACGGTTGGGGATATGCGTCAACGAATATGCAAACAGGAAGAACGGCAGTATTCTTGACATAATTATCCGCATAAAGATTTTCACTCTGCGGCATCTTCTTTGATTTAGCGCAACAGATGAAGCGGCAAAGCTGTATAGAGTTACCGTACTCTCTGACGCTTTCCCCTGACAGTGGAGGTAAACATGTCTAAAAGCGCAGTGAAAATCGAACAATCGGCCCCCAAAACTCAAAAAGCGGCTTTGCCTGCCTCC
Source organism: Tepidicaulis marinus (assembly GCF_000739695.1). GTDB lineage: Bacteria > Pseudomonadota > Alphaproteobacteria > Parvibaculales > Parvibaculaceae > Tepidicaulis > Tepidicaulis marinus. The sequence continues at coordinate 152,151 of NZ_BBIO01000003.1, read as the reverse complement.
CTTGCAAGCCCGATCCAGGGTCTGCACCGGGAAATCGACCGGCTTTTCGACCAGTTTGGCGAAACCCGTCCGTGGTTCCGCCACCTGTGGGAGCCGCACGAATGGCACATAGCAGCACCCGCCATCGACGTCGCCGAGAAGGACGACTGCTTTGAAGTAACCGCAGACCTTCCGGGTATCGATGCTGAAAATATCGAAGTGAAAGCGTCGGACGGCATGTTGACGATCCGAGGTGAAAAGCGGGAAGAAAAGGAAGAGAAGAAAAAAACCTATCACCGCTCCGAACGGCATTTCGGTTCATTCGAGCGCAGCTTCTCGCTTCCCCACAATATCGACCTGAGCAAGATTACGGCCGATTACAAGGCCGGAGTCTTGACAGTTACGCTACCTAAAACAGCAGAAGCTCAGGCAAGCGAACGCAAAATTTCCGTTACCGTCAAAAATTGATCCATTCCAGCCCCCGATGGAGACGAAAGTGAAACAGGTCAAAGAAGTGATGCATAAGGGCGCCGAATGGCGCTCACCGGATACGCCTCTCAGTGAAATCGCCAAGCTCATGAGCGAGCAGGATGTCGGTGCCATTCCGATCGGTGAAAACGATAAGATGATCGGCATGGTCACGGACCGGGACATGGTCTGCCGCGGCTTTTCCAATGGTAAGGACCTGAGTACGCTCAAGGCCCGGGACGTAATGAGCAAGGGTATCTTCTATTGCAGCGAGGACGAGGATATCGAAGAGGCTGTCCAAATGATGCAGAAAAACAAGATTCGCCGCCTGCCGGTCATCGACGGCAAGAAGCGTTTGGTGGGCATGCTGAGCATAGGCGATCTGTCCCATGCTGCACCGTCAAAATTGACAAGCGATCTTGTTGCCGCCGTCGCCGATCACCACGCGTGATCCCAATAGATGAAAGGCCGGAAGACATCATTCTTCCGGCCCTCAATCTTTGAGGACGAAAGACATGAACGTCAAAGATACGCATGACTTTACCGGAAGGCGCCGGAAATGGGGCCGTGGCCGCGCACCCGATGTGCACGATCCTTACGCCGCCGCCACAAAACTGAAAAGCCCGGCGCATTGCACCACATGCGGCGTGATATATGAGCACGGCCGCTGGGCATGGCCCGGCCCGGAGAAAAAGACCGAAGGAGAAGAAATTCTCTGTCCGGCCTGCAAACGGATCGAGGCGGATGATCCGGGCGGCCTACTGGTGCTCGAAGGCACATTCTGGCCAATGCATCAGACGGAAATTTTGAACCTGCTGCACAATGTCGAACAGCAGGACAAGAAAAATTTCCCCCTCCACCGCATCATGAGCGTGGCGGCGGACGGCAATGCCATGGTTGTGGCGGCAACGGACCCGCATCTTGTGCAGCGGATGAACGATGCGCTGACAAGCGCCTATAACGGCCAAGCGGACGTCAAACACGACACGGATGAATATTTCATGCAGGTGAACTGGTTCAGGGACGCTTGACGTGTTTGCCTTGCCCCTCGGGCGCAATCACGGCTGCCGCACGGGACCGGCGCCGGGACCGGCTTCCTCGTCCCGGTTCACCATCTCGGGCGAAAAAGCCGGAGTGCAGACGGCGACATATTCGGCCGGTTCTTCAGGCGTGCTATAGCGAACCCATTCTCCCGGCTCACAGATAAACGCTTCCCCCGCGCGCACGATCTCCACGCCGGCCTCCGTCTCGATGCGCACCGCGCCTGAAATGACCAGCGTGAACTCTCGAAATGCGGGCCGCTGGCCGGGTTCGGACCAGCCGGCGGGGCTTTCCATACGCGCAACCGACAAACTTTCCTCACCGCTCATCCGGCCGATATACTCGTAAATCGATTTCTCGACATTTCCCGCGGCGCGCAGGCGGACGGGCGTTCTAAGGGGTTTCATGCATCACGCTCCTTGGTTCAGGCCGCCCCCTTCACCGCCATGGCGGTGAAGGGGGCGGCCTCATGTCCGGCCAACATAACGAACCGGAAGGCGAACCGGCGGCCCGCCGCACCTGCCTTACTTCCTTGCCACGAACCATACATTCATCGGGTCGTGAGGCAGGACGTGCCGTTCGACGCGCGCAAACCCTGCCTCGCTCAGAAACCGCTCCGCCGTCTCCCAGCCCCACATCGTGCCGAGGCCTTCACCCCCCTGACCGATCGAAACGGGTGTGCAGTGGACCAGGGACACCGCATAAAGAAGGGCTGCCATCGGAAAATCGAAATTGTTTTCAAGATGCGCGGACCCGCCGACATCCTGCATCAAATAAACGCCGCCCGGCCGCAGCGAAGCGCTAAGACCTTTGACCAGGCCGAACGGGTCCTTCTGATCGTGAACGGCGTCGAAACTGGTCACGAAATCCCATCGCGCCGCTTCGGCATAACCCGTCAGATCGCGGGTTTCGAATGTGACATTGGTCAACCCTTCGGCCTGCGCCGTCTTTTGCGCAAATTCGATGGCATCGGCGCAAAGATCGTAGCCGGTGAACCGGCTTGCCGGATAGTGCTTTGCCATGGCGATCAAGGCCGATCCGCGCGCGCAGCCGGCATCCAGCACATCGATGCCCGCCTTCAACCGCCCGTCGAGCTCGGGCGCCAGGGGCAAAATGTGCTCAAAAAGACCCGCGATTACGGTCTGACTGCTATCCTCGGCCATGATCTGGTGAAAACAGGGATAATCGTCATAGCCGGTGCCTTCGCCGGTCTCCATGATATGGATGGTCCGCTCTTCGACCTTTCCGAACAGGGAGACATGCTGGGCATAGACGGCAAGATTGCCAAGCGGCGCATCGCGGGTGAGACAAGCAGCATGCTCGGCCGGCAGCCAATAGCTTTTGTCCTTCGGCCCGTATTCCAAGATCCCCGCCATGACCATGGCGGCCAGCCATTCGCGTACATAGCGCTCATTGAGAGCGGCGGCCTCGGCAATCTCAGCGCTTGTAGAGGGCGCACGGCCCGCAAGCGTGTCGAAGAGGCCGAGCCGGTGCCCGAGCGACACCATCGCCGCCGCGGCGCCCGCATTGATCATATCGCCCACCTGTTCGGCAAAGGCTTCGGCTTTGGCCATATCGAGGGCCGTTGTTTCCATAACTGTCATCGCGACGATCCTTTTTAGAGTTTGATCCCGTGGCGGCGGGATACATCTCGCAAAGGCCGCCGGTGAGGGCCGAATTGGTCGGAAACAGGGCAAATCGGCCAAAACATGCGCAGAAAATTGCACAAACAGCGATATTCCGGCCATATTTATGGGCATGTCAGACACCGCCCCCGCCCTCGCCGTCAGCCTTCTGGTGTTGCCCGAGTCCTTTCCGGGAACGCTCTACAGTCTGCATGAGCTTTTCTGGTCGGTCGGGCGCGCCTGGGGAGATATCACGGGGGAGCCGGAGGCAGCGGCCCGTCAATTCGCGCCCATGCTGGTCTCGCGTACCGGCCGCACGGCGCCATCTCCAACCGGACCTGCTATCGCCATCGATGCGGCGCTCGATGACATGCCGCGGCCTGACATCGTCATCGTAACCGACCTCGCGCTGCCGCCCGATGCGGCGCTTGCCGGCTGGTGGCCCGAGGAAACCGGCTGGGTGCGCCGCCTATATGAAGAAGGAAGCGTTATCTGTTCCATTTGCACCGGCTCGCTCTTCCTGGCGGAGGCAGGGCTTCTCGACGGGCATGAAGCAACCTCCCACTGGTCCGCGGCGCCGCGCTTCCGCCAGCACTATCCGCAAGTAAAGCTCAGGCCGGAGCGGATCCTTTGTCCCGCAGGCCCCGAACACCGCATCGTCACCGCCGGTGGCAGCTCGACCTGGAGCGAACTCGGGCTCTATTTGATCGCGCGGTTTGCAGGCGACATCGAGGCGCAGCGCATATCGAAACTCTTTGTGATCGGCGACAAGAGCGAGGGTCAGCTGCCCTTCGCCGCCATGGCCCGCCCGCGCCAGCACGCCGATGCCGCCATCGCCGAGGCACAGGTCTGGATCGCCGATAATTATACCGCGGCCAATCCCGTCAGCCGCATGGCCGAAATTGCAGGCCTGCCCGAGCGCACGTTTTCCCGGCGCTTCCGCAAGGCAACCGGATACGGACCGGTCGAATATGTACAGGCCCTGCGGATCGAGGAAGCCAAGCAAATGCTGGAGACGAGCGATGAACCGACGGACGCCGTGGCATTGGCGGCAGGCTACGCCGATCCGGTTTATTTCCGGCGCGTCTTCAAACGGTCCGTCGGCGTCACCCCGGCGCGCTATCGCCAGCGGATCACCGCCCTGCCCCGCATCTAGCTGGCGGCACGTGTCGGCCCGCGGCCATCAAAGAGGCGGCTTTGCCGGCACGATCCTCAACAGATTGCCTTGCGCCTCGTCGGTCAAAAGATAGAGCGTGCCGTCTCCCGCCTCCGTCACATCGCGGATGCGCGCGCCCATGCCGATTTTTTCCTCGCCGCTCACTTGGCCGTTCTCCAGCCGGACCCGCACCAGCGCCTCCTGCGTCAGGCTGCCGATCAACAGATCCCCCTGCCAGGCCGGAAACGCGTCGCCCTGGTAAAACAGCATCCCGGAGGGCGAGATCACCGGCGTCCATTGATGGCGCGAACCTTTCAGGTCCGGACGGCTCGGCGGATCGGGAATCTCCCGGCCGCTGTAATGATCGCCCCAACTGACCAAAGGCCAGCCATAGTTTCCGCCGGCTTCCGGCACGTTCAGCTCGTCGCCGCCGCTCGGCCCCATTTCGCCGATCCACAACGCGCCTGTCTCCGGGTGGATGGCAGCCGCCTCGATATTCCGGTGCCCGTAGGACCAGATTTCGGGGCGCGCGCCGGATTTGCCTACAAATGGATTGTCTTCCGGGACCGATCCATCGGGCCGGATACGGATCACCTTGCCCAGATGACTGCCCAGATCCTGCGCCGGGTCGAAACGGAACCGCTCGCCCGTCGTAATAAAGAGCGTGCCATCCGGCGCGAAAGCGAGGCGGGAGCCGAAATGCTTGCTGCCGCCCATCTTAGGTTCCTGCCGGAAAATCACGTCAAGCTCTTCCAGCCCGGTCCGGTCTTCCCGCAGCCGGGCCCGCGCCACCGTGCTCGAGGCGCCGTCCTCTCCGGCCTCGGCGAAGCTGAGATAGATCAGCCGGTTCGCGCCGAAATCCGGATCGAGCGCCACATCGAGAAGGCCGCCCTGCCCTTTCGAAAAGAGACCGATCAAGCCGCGCTCTTCTTCGGCAAAGACATCCGGCACGCCCTTCAGCGGCGCTGACAGCGTTCCATCGGCCGAAACGATCCGCAGCCGCCCGGGCCGTTCCGTCACCAACACCTTGCCATCCGGCAGCACCGCCATGCCCCAGGGATATTCCAGCCCGCCCGCCACGGTTTCGACCGCCAAAGGGCCGCTGGCGGTCAAAACCGTCCGGGCCTCAGCCTCGCGGATGGGCAGCAGCAGGGCCAAAGTTGCCGCCAGAGCCGTTGCCAGAACCGCGCATATGCTTGAGATCATTCCGCTCATCACCCTCTTCCTGCCACCTGGTTCAAAAGAACGGACTTCTAGAGAAACGAGTAAGGCCTGCATCCGGTTCCCCCACCGCTGGGGCCGGCCCGCGCGCCGTGCGGCAGCCGCTTTTGCCCCCCTGTAAATCGAGACCGCGCCACAAAAAAGGCGGCACCTTACATTGGCGCCGCCCTTTTATCCCTCGTTGCCGGGTGCGCCGCGTCAGGCGCTGAGCGCTTGTTTCCGCTGCCGGGCTTCATAGGTGCGGAAGCCCGCATAACCCGTTGCCGCCACCTGGTCGCAAATGGCGCGGTAGGTGTCGACGCCGCCCACATAGGCCATGAAGGTGCGCGGCTTGCCGGGCACATTGGCGCCGATATACCAGCTATTGGCTTGCGGGAAGAGCGTCAGCTCGGCGGTTGCCTCATTGTGCTCGGCCCATTCGTCTTCCGCCTCTTCCGTCGGCTCGATGGCGGCAAGCTCACGCTCACGCATCCATTTGATGCAATCGCTCACCCAGTCCACATGCTGCTCGATGGAGACCAGCATGTTGGAGAGCACCGAAGGGCTCGAGGGTCCGGTAATCGTGAAGAGATTGGGGAAGCCGGCAATGCCGAGACCGAGATAGGTATGCGGCCCGTCCGCCCATTTGTCCCGCAGCGCCTGGCCGCCAATGCCGCGAATATCGACATTTAGGATCGCCCCCGTCATGGCATCGAAACCGGTGGCAAAGACGATGGAATCCACCTGACGCTCGCCATCCTTCGTCTTCACGCCATTTGCCGTGATCCGTTCGATCGGCGTCTCGCGCACATCGACAAGCGAGACATTGTCCCGGTTGAACGTCTCAAAATAATCCGTATCGAGACAAGGGCGCTTGGTGCCGAAGGGGAAAGAGCGCGGGGTCAGCGCCTCGGCAACTTTCGGGTCCTTCACCCGCTCGTGGATTTTCTCGCGGATGAAATCCGACACCCAGTCATTGGCCTGCTGATCGGTCATCGTGTCGCGATAGGCGCTGGAAAGCGCGGTCAGGATGCCCGTCTCCCAGGCCTCTTCATATTTCGCCCGGCGCTCCGCCTCGCTCACATCATGCGCCGAAAGGAGCGCGCGCGGCGGATTGGGAATGCCCGCCGGGTGGTGCTTCTGCGCCTCGCGGTATTCGCGGTAATGCTTCTTCATCTCGGAAATTTCCGAGTTGGTGAGCGGCCGGTTGCCGGCGGGCAGCGAATAGGCGGGCGTGCGCTGATAGACGGTGAGCTCTTCTGCCTGTTCCGCGATCAATGGGATCGACTGAATGGCGGACGACCCCGTGCCGATTACCGCAACACGCTGGCCGGTGAAATCCACGCCCTCATGGGGCCAGCGGCCCGTTATGTAAGTCGGCCCCTTGAAATCGTCCGCTCCCGGAATATCCGGCTGTTTCGGCACGGAGAGGCAGCCCGTCGCCATGATCACATATTGCGCGGAAATCGCCTCGCCCTTGTCCGTATAAACGATCCAGCGTTTTTCTTCCTCGTCATAGATCGCGCGGGTGACGCGCGTCTCGAACGTGATGTCGCGGCGCAGATCGAAACGGTCCGCCACATGCTCGGCATAGCGCAGGATTTCCGGCTGGGTGGCGTATTTCTCAGACCAGACCCAATCCTGTTCGAGCTCCGGCGAGAAGCCGAAAGAATAGGCCATGCTTTCGATGTCGCAGCGCGCGCCCGGATAGCGATTCCAGTACCAGGTGCCGCCCACCCCGTCGCCCACCTCGATGACGCGGGTCTTGAGGCCCATCTGCCGCAGCCGGTGAAGCTGATACATGCCGGCAAAGCCCGCGCCGACGACAACGGCATCGGCCTCGGAGAATTTCGCAAGATGGCGGTCCACCTGCTCGCCGACATATTCCACCGCCTTGGCCTGCGCGGGCAGAAGGCCCGGCATCGCAAAGAAATTATGCATTTGCCGGTCGAACTGTTTTTGCGTGACGGGCACGCCCGCCTCTTTCAACCGGGCGGCATAGGCCTCGCTTTCCTCGCGCAGAATGTCGAACTCGGCGGTGACGACAATCGCGGGCGGCAAGCCGGAAAGGTCCTTGGCGCGCAAGGGCGAGGCCTCGGGCGAAAGCCGGTCCTCTTTATTGGGCGCATAATGATCCCAGAACCACGCCATGAGCGGCGTGTTGAGCAAGAGCTGATTGTCGGGGCTTGCATAGCCCGGTGTTTCCATCGCCCCGTCCGTTACCGGATAGACGAGGATCTGCAGCGCAATGGCGGGCCCGCCTTCGGCTTTCGCCTTCTGGCAGACGCTTGCGGCAAGCGTGCCGCCCGCGCTGTCGCCAGCGACAATGAGCGGCACCTTGCGGCCCGCGAGCGCGCTCATGTTTTTCTCCGCCCAGAGAAGCGCGTCCCAGGCATCGTGATGGGCCGTGGGGAAGCGGTGTTCGGGGGCTTTACGGTAATCGACGAGCAGCACCGTGCAGCCGGTGCGCTCGGCAAGCTGGCGGCCCAGCGTGTCATATTGGTCGATGTCGCCGAGCACCCAGCCGCCGCCATGATAATAGACAAGAACGCCGCGGGGGCTTTCGGAAGGCTTCAAGACACGGGCGCGGACCTTCGCGCCATCTTGCGCGGGAATCTCAACTTCTTCGGCGCCGAACATGTCCGGACCCGCCGGATAGGCCTTGGCCATCTGGCCGCCGACGAAGCGCGCTTCCTCCGGGCTCAGCTCATGCATGGGCGGGGCGCCTGCCGCCGCCATTTGCGAGAGCAATGCCGTTGTCGCAATGTCCAGTTTCATTTCTTGTCCTCCCAGAGCCGTCATCTTCTTTTTGATATGTTTTATAGGCATATGCTCCCCGCCGAGGGGCCCGAAGTCAAAAGCATATTGAAGCGCGGGCGGGATTCGCCGCACCCGCCAAAAAGCCAGTAAGAACGCCCTCGGTTTCCGCTGGGGAAACGGGAGAGCGCTGCGCGCACGGGTTCTTTATATTTCGGGAAATAGTCAGCTGGCCGGATATTCGGTGATCGGTTACTCGCCAGACAGAGGCCGAGCGGGCAGTACAGTGAATAGATCGGAACGAAAAAGCTCCCCGGTGCGGCAGCGTTGACAGTGCAGTTGATCGTGCTGTAAACCCTGCATATTGCAGTCATTGGTTTACACTACTCGGTTTACACCACGAGGAGATAAGGCAGTGCGACATGATGCATGAAGATCGGCGGGAAGAAACCGATGCGACAATGGGGTCGGAGAAATCCTTTGGCATAGTGTTTACCGTAGTCTTCGCAGTCATTGCCGTAGTACCTGTCCTTTACGGCGAGTTGCCGCGCCTTTGGGCAATCGGGGTTGCCGCAGCGTTCCTCGCTCTCGCCCTTCTATTCCCTTCAGGGCTGAAGCCACTGAACGTCGTCTGGTTCAAGCTGGGGCTCCTTCTGCACAAGTTAGTCACGCCGCTCACGCTTGGGTTTATGTTCTTCGTTGTTCTTATGCCCATCGGACTTCTCATGCGGCTCATGGGCAAGGACCCACTGCACCTTAAGATGGCGCCGCCGGGCGATAGTTACTGGCGCGTCCGCGGTGCCGGTGAGCCTTCGGGGTCGTCCATGAAAAACCAATACTAGGATAACACCATGTCCTTTCTTCTTGAGATCTTCTCTTTCATTCGCGCCAGGAAGAAGTACTGGCTTATCCCGGTAATGGTGGTGATGCTTCTATTCGGCGGCCTGATTGTTCTTACCAAGGGTTCGGCGGTCGCTCCGTTCATCTATACTATCTTCTGATCCCGTTTCCTCTGGGGGGGGAGCATGCGCATCCTGGGTATCTCCGCGCTGTATCACGACAGTGCGGCAGCAATGGTCGAAAATGGTCAAGTCATCGCCGCCGCTCAGGAAGAGCGATTCACGCGGCGCAAGCACGACTCAGATTTTCCAGTGAACTCCATCGCCTACTGCCTTGAGGCCGCCGGGTGCGGCCTCAAGGCCGTGGATCAGGTGGTCTTCTATGACAAACCCTTTTTGAAGTTCGAGCGACTTCTTGAAACGTATTTGTCTTTTTCCCCGAAAGGCTTCAAGTCGTTCCAGATGGCCATACCGGTTTGGCTTCGAGAAAAGCTTTTTCAGAAGGATCTAATCCGCGACGAGTTGCAAGCGATCTCCAAGAACTTCGAGTGGAAGAGCAGACTCCTCTTTGCAGAGCACCACCTTTCACATGCCGCGTCGGCGTTCTTTCCGTCGCCGTTCGAAGAAGCCGCCGTGCTTACCATGGACGGCGTCGGCGAATGGACGACAACGTCGTTCGCTATGGGTAAGGGTAGCGAGCTTCATATTGCGAAGGAGATTCATTTCCCGCATTCACTCGGCCTGCTGTACTCCGCCGTCACCTATTATCTTGGATTCAAGGTGAACTCCGGAGAATATAAAGTCATGGGCTTAGCTCCGTACGGTGAACCGAAGTACGCCCACACCTTCTTCGACAAGATTATCGACGTGCGAGATGACGGTTCGTTTTGGCTAGATCAGCAATATTTTGACTATTGCACCGGCTTGACAATGGTCAACGATCACTTTGCAAAACTGTTCGGCCACCCTGTGCGCAAGCCGGAAAGCGAAGACCTGACGCAGTTTCACATGGACATGGCGGCGTCCATCCAGGCCGTTACTGAAGAGGTCGTTCTCAAGCTCGCGCGCAATGCCGCTAAGGAGACCGGTGCAAAGAACCTCTGCCTCGCCGGAGGCGTGGCGCTGAACTGCGTGGCCAACGGCAAGATTTTGCGCGAGGGCATATTCGAGAGCATCTGGATTCAGCCCGCCGCAGGCGACGCCGGCGGTGCACTCGGCGCCGCCTTGGCAGGCTATTACCTTTTCGGCGAGAATGAACGGACCGTCGATCCGACAAAGCAAGATGCCATGCGGGGCTCTTACATAGGCCCAGAGTTCGAGCAGGACGACATCGAACGTCGACTTACGGCTGCCGGAGCTAAGTTCGAGGTCCTTTCCGACAGCCGCCTGTACGAGAGCACAGCCGCCGCACTGGCGGACGGTTCGGCTGTAGGCTGGATGCAAGGACGTATGGAGTTCGGTCCGCGCGCCCTGGGCGGTCGATCCATCCTGGGCGACCCGCGCTCGCCGAATATGCAGAAGCTGCTGAACCTAAAGGTGAAGTACCGTGAAAGCTTTCGCCCGTTTGCACCCAGCGTTCTAGCAGAAGATGCCTCGCATTGGTTCGACCTAGATAGCGAAAGCCCCTACATGTTGATCGTCGCCCCGGTCCGCGAGGAACACCGGCGCGCCATGACAGAAGAGGAGGAGCAGCTTTTCGGCATCGACAAACTGAACGTGCCACGCTCAACAATTCCAGCTGTCACGCACGTCGACTACTCCGCGCGTGTCCAGACGGTGCACAAGGAAACCAACCCGCGTTATCATACCTTGCTAAGCGCATTCAAACAGCGCACGGGCTGCGGCATGCTTGTAAACACTAGCTTCAACGTCCGTGGTGAACCGATTGTTTGTACGCCCGAGGACGCTTTCCGCTGCTTCATGGGCACCGAGATCGAGGTTCTGGTGGTCGGCAACTGCTTCCTCCGCAAAGAGGACCAAGATCCGTCGCTGCAGCAGGACTACAAAGACATCTTCGAACTCGACTAAGGCTCGACCTCATGGGCGTGAGAACCTTTCTTCACAACACAGTCGGCGGCTTGGCTACCGTCTTGATGGCGATGAGCGTCTCCCTAGCGCTGGGGGAGGTCGCTATCCGCGTCATAGACAACTATCCGATATCCCAGCTAAAATTACCCCGGAGCAACGCGCCCACCCCCCAAAGCCAACCACTCACACACTACGATGCCGCCTTTGAGCATGCCAAGAACGTAGCACTCTCTGACGGAGTTTCCCGGGACTGGTTTATTTCCGAGGATCCGGCACCGTTCCAACGAGCAACGCCGGCTGATTGGAAAAAAGTTTACGACACACGTTTGCAGGGAACAGCGTCCTTTGATTTTTTCAAGCTATGGAACAGCAATTTCGTTCAATCGTTAGAGTGCGGCAGCCCTCAGCTTGAGTCATATTTCCGCGGTTTCCCTGGTTATTTATTCGTTTTCAGCGCAGAGGACGGTACCCCTTACCCACGGTACAGATTCATTCCTAATTCTCGAACCCCCATGGGGTTACGTACCAACCAGTACGGGCTTCGCGGACCCGACATCGCGTTCAAAAAAGAACTAGGTACGATTCGCATAGCCGTCGTCGGCGCTTCGACGACCGTCCACAGCCACGGTTATCCATTCTCCTATCCCGAACTGCTAAACCACTGGTTAAACCTGTGGGCGCAGGTTAAGAACTATGACATCAAATTTGAGGTCATGAATTTTGGACGGGAAGGAATCAATTCTACTGATATCGCCAGCGTGGTGCGCTCAGAGGCTCTACCGCTCGATCCGGACTACATACTCTACTACGAGGGATCCAACCAGTTCTGGCCCGGCTCCATCGTCAAAGGCGATCTGCCCTCCCGCCGGACCGGTCTAGAGTCCGAGGCCACGCAGGACCTTCTAGACGCATTAGCCGAATATTCTGCCGTGGCCCGACGGGTTCAAGAGCTTACGAGGATTTTCGCAAAAGATCCTGGAGCGGAAGAGGACAAGCCGGAACTGAACGTAGTTTGGCCTGCGGACGTCGACGAGAAAGATCCCGACCTTGAGTCACCAAACCTCCCAATCAATCTCCCGACGATCCTGAACGACCTTGAGGACATCCGCAAAGCAGCCGCTCATTCAGATGCACAATTTGTCATGACATCATTCAAGTGGCTGGTCGAGGACGGGATGAAGCTCGATCCAGTTCGGCATCAGTCCATACACCGGTACCTGAATGTTGGCTTCTATCCCTACAGCTATCAACTGATGGAGCGTCTTGCCGCGTTCCAAAACTTAGTCTTTGCTAAGTACGCGCAGCAACATGAGGACGTCGAATTCATTGACGTCGCCGCTCTTTATCCTTCCGATCCTGACCTTTTCGTCGATGCCATTCACCAGACATACGGCGGCGTCAGACTGCGCGCCTGGATCGTCCTGCAGGAGCTTATCTCGGTCCTTGAGAAGGACATTCAGGAAGGAAGGTACCCTCGTTCAGCCCGAGAGACGTCAGGCCCCCCGGTTCCCAAGAACATTCGTACAGTTGAGATCGACTGTGGCGAAGACCGAGCGGCGACGTTGAGCGGACCACTGACAAACTTCATGCCACTGCCGGGGGCATTGATGAAACTGAACAACGGCGTGTACTCGCTTACGACGAAATCTGAGCAGAACGCCTATTCTGCGGAAGCGTCGCTGCCAGAAGTAGCGCAGAGCGGCATCCCCTACAGGGTCCGGTTCGATGTCCAAGTCGAGAACGGTTCGGTCCAATTCGGCGTTCTGACCGAGGATCGGGCCAAATGGATAAATATCACCCCTCCGATCACGGAGTCGGAAAGCTGGCAGAGTGTTTGGCTTACCGTTCCAGCAAATGGCCAGCGAAGCGGCCCCTTGTTGGTGACGAACGCCAGTGCTGACGGCGTGTCCCGTATCAAGGTACGGGAAATCTCGATTTACGAACCGAGACAGATTTACCCTAAGCTTGAAGTCCTATCGCAAGAAATCAAGTTGCGCTGATGTAAGGCTAAATGAAGAGGGATGGGGTTCGTGGCCGCATGCCGCGCCGAATTGAAGCACTAATGCTGCAAACGCCACTGCCTGACGGGAGCTGGCAAGTTGCGACCAAGGGACAAGCCCCCCTCTAAAACAAGCTCAAAAGGCCCCCACCAAGGCCGAAGTGTTGGGTGAAAACAGGCAATCGCACAGAAATCTCTGAAAAATCAACAAGATATATAAATTAAGTGGCGGAGAGGGGGGGATTCGAACCCCCGATAGAGTTGCCCCTATGCCGCATTTCGAGTGCGGTGCTTTCAACCACTCAGCCACCTCTCCGGAGCGTTTCGAGCCTGCTGTGGCGCGGGCCGCGCTGGTCAGGCGCTGGAAACGGCGCGGAATGTAACGTGGCGCGCATCCGCGCACAAGCCCGCTATGCCGCCTCTTCCAGAAGAAGTTTGCGCACCGCCGCCTCAAGCAGCGCGGGCACCCCGGCGGCCCGGTCGATCTGCTCGGCAACAAGCTCGGCCTGCATGTGCAGCCCGTCGAAAACCGCAAGAAGAAGACGGGCAAGCGTTGCGGGCGGCAGACGGCGCGTGGCTTTGCCTGCCGCCTGCGCCTCGCCGATGAGATCCGCCAAAGCGCCGTGAAAGGCGACATAAAGCGCCATCAGCGCGGCGCGGCCTTCGCCCCCTTCCCCGTTTGCAAGCTCCATCAGCTTGACCGCGCTCATGCCCGCCCCGCCAAGGGCGCGCGCCATCTCCTCCATCAGCCCGAGAAGCGCTGCCGCCGGATCCTCTGCCCCCACGCCAGGCTCGACACGGGCGAGCACGGCGCTCGCCTCCGCCGCCACGCCTTTGAGAAGCGCCGTGCGCAGCGCCTCTTTACTCTCGAAATGGAAATAGACCCCGCCCTTGGTCAGCCCCGCCCGCTCGGCAATGTCTTGAACGGAGGCTTTTTCAAAGCCGAGCTCACCGAAAGCCGCGCCTGCCGCCGCCAGGATCGCGGCGCGGCGCACCTCTTCGGGCATCTTCTTCCAGCCAGAGCGCTGTGCGCGGGCCATGATGTCTCCCTTTCAGGACAGATTCTTAAGGCAAGAACCATAACAGGCTGATTTGGCGGGGAAAGTTTTTCCGACCCGTGGGTCGTTTTCCTCTTTAAAGCTGCGCTCTGGACCATTAAATACCGACTGGTCGGAATTTAATGGAGAGAGACATGAAAGCCCTGGAACTTCACACCAGCCAATCCCTGGAAAATCTGCGCCTGAGCGAGCGCCCCCGCCCGAAGCCCGACCCGAACGACGTGATCGTGGAAATGAAGGCGGCGACGCTGAATTACCGCGACATCATCTACCTGACGGGCATGATGGGTTATGGGGCGGATTTCCCGCTGCCCCTGACCCCGCTGTCGGACGGGGCGGGCATCGTGGTGGAAACGGGCGCGGCGGTTACCCGCGTCAAAAAAGGCGACCGCGTCGCCCCGCTCTTTTATCAGGACTGGCGCTCTGGCCCGATCACCCGCGAGGCCTCGGCGAGCACCCTTGTCGGCCCGCGCTATCAAGGCATCGCCCAGGAATATGTGAAGCTGAGCGAAGAAGGCGTGGCGCCGGTCCCGCCGCATCTCAGCTATATGGAAGCTGCCGCCCTTCCCTGCGCGGGGCTGACCGCTTGGAACGCCGTCGTCACGCGCGGCAAGGTAAAGCCTGGCGACTGGGTGCTTGTGCAAGGCACGGGCGGCGTCTCCCTCTTTGCCCTGCAATTTGCCAAAGCCGCCGGCGCCCGCGTGATCCTTACCTCATCATCGGACGAAAAACTGGAAAAGGGCCGCGCCCTCGGCGCCGATCACACCATTAATTATAAAGCCGAGCCCAATTGGGCGGGCGCCGCGCTCGAGGTGACGGGAGGACGCGGCGTGGACATCGTGGTGGAGATCGGCGGCGGCGAGACCTTCCAGCAATCGCTTTTTGCCATCCGCCCCGGCGGTTTCATCGGCTTTGTCGGCTTCGTCTCCGGCGCCTCGGCGGAAGTCCTGCTTGCCCTCATCAATGCCCAAAGCGCGCGCATCGAAGGCATCAGCATCGGCAACCGCGAGGAATTCGAGGCCATGACCCGGGCCATCGCGGCCACGGGCCTGCGCCCCCTCATCGACAGCACCTATGCGCTTGAAGATTACCGCGCCGCCCTCAGCGCGCTTCAGGCCCAGAACCATATGGGCAAGATCGGCGTCGAAATCGCCGCCTGAGGGACGCACACGCCCCTTTCCGTTGCCCATCGGCCTGTGGTCTATTCACGGGCACTGGGGAGCGTAGAGGGGCAAGCGTCGTGCAGGACCGGAAAATTCAAGAGACCACAAAACAAAACCGCTTCGCCGCGCGCTTTGCCCATTGGTTCACCGCCTCGGGCGTCATCCCCGCGCTTTTATCCATCGATGCGGTGATGCGGGATGATTTCCGCATGGGCCTGATCTGGCTCGGTGTCGCCATGATCATCGACGGGCTGGACGGCCCGCTTGCCCGCAAGGTCGATGTCTTCACCCATACCCCCCGCTTTGACGGCGCGGTGCTGGATTTCGTCATCGACTATCTGACCTATACGGTCATTCCGGCGCTGATGGTGGCGCGGTTCGCGCTCGTGCCCGAGCCTTTCGAGCTGCCTGCTGCCGCCTTCATCATGGCAACCTCGCTTTACTGCTTCGGCAATAAGGACATGAAGACGGCGGATAATTACTTCCAAGGCTTTCCCGCCCTCTGGAACCTCGTCGTCCTTTACATTTATGTGCTTTCCACCGGCGCGCTCTTCAATCTGGCGCTGATCCTCGCCCTTGGCGCGCTCACCTTTGTGCCGCTGAAATTCATCCATCCTTTCCGGGTGCGCGAATGGCGCGCGCTCACGCTGCCGCTCACCGCGCTTTGGGCGGCGGGCGCGGTTTTCCTCGTCTGGTTCGGCAAGGGGCCTGCCCCCACCCCGCTTCTGACCGAATCGGCGGTTTTAGGGCTCTGGCTCGCGGTCAGTCTTTATTTTGCCGGGCTCAGCCTCTGGCGCTCCGCCCTCGATTGGCGCCGCTAAGGGCCGCGAAAGCGCGCCACCCCGCTTAAAGCCCGAAATCTGCGCCATAGAGGCAGATTCTCCCCTGCCCCTGCTTGACACATAGAAGCGGGCGGCTATAGTGCCCGCCAATTCACGGGCGGGCCAAAAGTGGCCTTTTGCCCGCTTTTTCTCTTTGGAATGGATGACATCCCATGTTCGCAGTCATCAAGACCGGCGGCAAGCAGTACAAAGTCGCGAAAGACGACGTGATCACGGTGGAAAAACTGGCCGCTGAAGCCGGTTCGACCGTTGAACTCGATGAGGTACTGATGCTCGGCGGCGAAGGCGCCCAGACCAAGATCGGCGCGCCTCTCGTGGACGGTGCCAAGGTCACGGCGGAAGTCGTGGACCAGACCCGTGCCCGCAAAATCATCGTTTTCAAGAAGAAACGCCGTCAGAACTACCGCCGCAAGGCCGGTCATCGCCAGCACCAGACCGTGCTGAAGATCACCAATATTGCCGGTTAATCAGGCGTTTTAGGAGAGACCCATGGCTCACAAAAAAGCAGGCGGTTCGTCCCGTAACGGGCGCGACTCGGCAGGCCGGCGCCTCGGCGTCAAGAAATTCGGCGGCGAGCGCGTGATCCCCGGCAACATCATCGTGCGTCAGCGCGGGACCAAATGGCATCCCGGCGAAGGCGTGGGCATCGGCAAAGACCACACGATCTTTGCAGTGACCGAAGGCACGGTGTCGTTCCGCATGCGCAAGAACGGCCGCACCTTCGTGAACGTGCTCCCGGCAGGCACGCCGGCTCAGGCCGCAGACTAATTTAGCAGATGGATGCCGCCATCTGCGGATGGCGAGAACATCGGATCAAGAGGGAGATGGGACCGCCATCTCCCTCTTTTTTATTCCCTCTTGCCCAAATGGCGCCCGAAAGGCGCTGAAATGAAACCCAGGTGCCCCGCAAACCCAAACCGCGGGCCACATGCCTTGCCAGGCCGAAGAGGAACCAGCAGGGGGAGGAGGGACTATGATACCCGTTTTGAAATCGGGCGAGCTGACCATAAGACCGTTTTCCATGGCCGATGCGCCGCGCCTTTCCGGCCTCATCAATAATTGGAACATCGTCTCCATGCTCACCCGTGTGCCCTACCCTTACGAGATCGATCACGCGCGCGAGTGGATCGCCTCTCATCCCGACATCCAGCAGGAGGGGGACATTCCCCGTGCCATCGTCTGGCAGGGCGAGCTTGTGGGCGCCACCGGCTACCATCACCTGAAGGAAGCGGGCTGGGAGATCGGCTACTGGATCGGCCAGCCCTATTGGGGCCGGGGCATCGCGACGAAGACGGCGCGCCTTCTCGTCAAACATGCCTTTGCCGATTGGAAACTGGGCCGCCTCATCTCCGGCCATTTCGCCGACAATCCCGCCTCCGGCCGGGTGCTGGAAAAGGCCGGCTTTCGCTATGTGGGCGAGGAAATGCGCTACTCTTCCGCGCGTGAGGAAGAGGTGCGCTGTCTTTTGCTTGAACAGACCTTGAGCGACTACCTCTTGACCGAGGACGCCGCTTAAGGCTTCTTGACACGACTTCCGGGTCTTTGCCCCGCGCAAGGGCCCGGAAGCAACGCCTGCCGCACGGCGAACGAGCCTGCAACGGGCAGAACCGACGGAAAGAACATGAAGTTTCTCGATCAGGCCAAGGTCTATATCCGCTCCGGCGACGGCGGGGCGGGCTCCGTGTCTTTCCGGCGCGAAAAATATGTCGAATTCGGCGGCCCCGATGGCGGTGACGGCGGGCGCGGCGGCGATGTCATCGTCGAATGCGTGGACGGGCTGAACACCCTCATCGACTACCGCTACCAGCAGCATTTCAAAGCCAAGACCGGCGGCCACGGCATGGGCCGCAACCGCCACGGCGCAAACGGCGCCGACATCGTTTTGAAAGTGCCCGTGGGCACGCAGGTTTTCGAGGAAGACGGCGAAACCCTTCTTTGCGACATGACAGAGGTCGGTCAGAAGCTCGTTCTTGCCAAAGGCGGCAATGGCGGCTTCGGCAATGCCTATTTCAAAAGCTCGGTCAATCAGGCCCCGCGCCGCGCCAATCCCGGCCAGGAAGGCACGGAAAAATGGATCTGGCTGCGTCTGAAACTCATCGCCGATGCAGGCCTTGTCGGCCTGCCCAATGCGGGCAAGAGCACCTTCCTTGCCGCCGTCAGCCGCGCGCGCCCGAAGATCGCCGATTATCCTTTCACCACGCTCAATCCCGGCCTCGGCGTCGTGCAGGCAGGCGGTGAGAGTTTCGTTCTGGCCGATATTCCCGGCCTTATCGAAGGCGCGCATGAAGGCCATGGGCTCGGCGACCGCTTTCTCGGACATGTGGAGCGCTGCGCCATTCTTCTGCATCTCGTCGATGGCACGAGCGAGGATGTGGCGGGCGATTACCGCACCATCCGCGGCGAGCTTGAAGCCTATGGCAACGGGCTGGATGAAAAGCCCGTCATCCTGGCGCTCAACAAATGCGATGCCTTGACCGAGGATGTGATAGAAGAGCGCGCCAAGGCGCTGGCCGGGGCAAGCGGGCAAGAGCCCATGCGCCTTTCCGGCGTTTCCGGCCAAGGCGTCGAAGAGGTGCTTTACAAACTTCTCGGCGAAGTGCGCAAAGCACGGCGCAAGGCGCTGAAAGAAGACACCGCCGCCAGCGAAGAACAACAGCAAGGCTGGCGCCCTTAGGCGCAAAGGCCAGAGCAGAAGCCATGAACGAAGAGCGCCTCACCAAAGCCAAACGCGTCGTCGTCAAGATCGGCTCCGCCCTTTTGACGGACAAGGCCACGGGCGCGCTCAATCAAAGCTGGTTCGCCAGCATGATCGAAGATGTGGCGCGGCTGCGCGCGCGCGGCCAGGAAGTGGTGATCGTGTCCTCCGGCGCAATCGCGCTCGGGCGCGGCGCGCTCGGCCTGCCCAAGGGCACATTGAAACTGGAAGAAAGCCAGGCGGCGGCGGCGGCCGGGCAAATTCATCTTGCCCATGCCTTTCAGGAAGCCTTGAAAAAACACGGCGCGACCTGCGCCCAGGTGCTTCTCACCCTCGATGATACCGAGCAGCGCCGGCGCTATCTCAATGCCCGCTCGACGCTCACGACACTGATCAAATTGGGCGCGGTGCCCGTCATCAACGAAAACGACACGATCGCCACCACCGAAATCCGCTACGGCGACAATGACCGCCTCGCCGCCCGCGTCGCCACCATGATCAGCGCCGATTGCCTGGTCCTTCTTTCCGACATTGACGGGCTTTACACCGCTCCGCCCCATATGCCCGGCGCCGAACACCTGCCCGTCGTCAACGCCGTGACGCCGGAAATCGAAGCCATGGCGGGCGATGCCGGGTCCGAATTTTCCAAAGGCGGCATGAAAACCAAAATCGAAGCGGCCAAGATCGCGGTAAGCGCGGGCTGTCAGATGGTGATTGCAAGCGGCCATGTTCTTGCCCCGCTCAAAGCCATCGAGGAGGGCGCGCGCGCCACCTGGTTCCTCGCCGATCAAAGCCCCGCTTCCGCCCGCAAGCGCTGGATCCAGGGCTCGCTACAGCCGCGCGGTAAACTGATCATCGATCCGGGCGCGGCCAAAGCGCTGGAGAGCGGGCGCAGCCTCCTGCCCGCCGGGGTGAGCGCGCTGGAAGGTCATTTCGAGCGCGGCGATGCCGTTATGGTTAAAACCGCCGAGGGCCGGGAAATCGCCCGCGGCCTTGTTGCTTATTCCAGCGAGGATGCCCAACTCATCATCGGGCATAACAGCAGTGAAATCGAAGCCCGGCTGGGCTATCGTGGGCGCACCGCCATGATCCACCGGGACGATCTGGTTTTAACGAAGAGATAGACGCGAAAGACGGGTTGAGCAGATGAGCATGGCCGAAGACCAAAGCGCCGATGTCGCCGGACTGATGGAAGAAGTGGGCCGCAAGGCCCGCGCCAGCGCCGAGCTTTTGGCGCTTGCCCCATCGAAGGCGAAAGACGCCGCCCTGCTCGCCGCCGCCATGACGCTGCGCGCCAATGTCGATGACATTCTCGATGCCAATGCGCGCGATATGGCCTTCGGCCGCGAAAAGGGCCTGACCGCCGCCATGCTCGACCGTCTGGCGCTCGATGAAGAGCGCATCGAAGGCATTGCCAAGGGGCTTGAAGCCGTCGCCGCGCTGAAAGATCCCGTCGGCGACATCATGGCCGATTGGGAACGGCCCAACGGGCTGCGCATAGAGCGCGTGCGCGTGCCGCTCGGGGTGATCGGCGTCATTTATGAAAGCCGGCCCAATGTCACCGCCGATGCGGGCGCGCTTTGCCTGAAGGCGGGCAATGCGGCGATCCTGCGCGGGGGCTCGGAAAGCTTTCATTCCAGCCATGCCATCCATGACTGCCTTGTAGAGGGGCTTTCGGCCGCCGGTCTTCCCGAAGCGGCGATCCAGCTTGTCCCCACCCGCGACCGCGCCGCCGTCGGCGAGATGCTGCGCGGGCTCGGCGGCAGGCTCGACGTGATCGTGCCGCGCGGCGGGCGCGGGCTCATCGAGCGCGTGCAAACGGAAGCCCGCGTGCCGGTCTTCGCCCATCTCGACGGTGTCTGCCATGTCTATGTGGACGGGGCTGCCGATCTCGACATGGCGCGCGACATCGTGGTCAATGCCAAAATGCGCCGTACCGGCATTTGCGGGTCGGCGGAAACGGTGCTGGTGGACCGCGCCTGCG
This sequence comes from Tepidicaulis marinus, assembly GCF_000739695.1. Lineage (GTDB taxonomy): Bacteria > Pseudomonadota > Alphaproteobacteria > Parvibaculales > Parvibaculaceae > Tepidicaulis > Tepidicaulis marinus. Next base: position 131,317 of record NZ_BBIO01000003.1, on the reverse strand, counting down.
CAGGCACGCATCTGCGCCCCATCATCGAGGCGCTGCTGGAAAAGGGTTGCGAGGTGCGCGGCGATGATACGGTGCGCGCGGAAGTGAGCGCCGCCAAGCAAGCCTCGGAAGATGATTGGTATACCGAATATCTAGATGCCATTATCGCTATCAAGGTCGTCAATGGCGTGAGCGAGGCGATCGAGCATATCGGCAAATATGGCTCCCATCACACCGATGCCATCGTCACCTCGGACGAGAAAACCGCCGAGAAGTTTTTGAACGAGGTCGATAGCGCCATCGTCCTTCACAATGCCTCCACCCAATTTGCCGATGGCGGCGAATTCGGCATGGGCGCGGAAATCGGCATTGCAACGGGCCGCTTTCATGCGCGCGGGCCGGTCGGTGTCGAGCAACTCACGAGCTTCAAATATGTGGTGCGCGGCAAAGGCCAGACGCGCCCTTGAGCCACCCCGCAAAGGACACGAGCTGCCCATGCGCACCGCCACGCCAGCGCTTTCGCCCGGCATGAAGGTCGCCCTTCTGGGCGGCTCGTTCAATCCCGCTCATGAAGGCCACCGCCACCTCAGCCTCATGGCAATGGAAAAGCTGCAGCTCCACCGCGTCTGGTGGCTCGTCTCCCCGCAAAATCCGCTGAAAGACAAAGCCGGCATGGCAAGCCTCGAAGCGCGCCTTGCCTCGGCGCGCGAAGCGGCGGACCACCCGCGCATCTGCGTTACCGATATCGAGCGGCGCCTCGGCACCGCTTACACCGCAGATACCCTGAAGGCACTCACCGCCCGCCACCCTCATGTCCATTTCATCTGGCTAATGGGCGCGGACAATATGGTGCAGTTTCCGAAATGGCGGGACTGGAAAACCATCGCCCGCACCGTGCCGATCGCCGTTTACCCGCGCCCCGGCTTCACCTTGAAGGCACGCCTCTCCAAAGCCGCGCAGTATCTCGCGCCCTACCGGCTCGAGGCGGCGGACGCGGCACTTTTGCCGCTTGTCAAAGCGCCCGCGCTGACCTTTATTGAGGGACCGGAGCACCCGGCCTCCGCTACAGAAATCCGCGCCGCGCGCGCCCGTTCCGGACAAACCGCATGGACCCCATCACGCTGATCGGCATGAGCGCTGGCACGCTGACCACGCTCGCCTTCCTTCCCCAGGTCTTGCGCGCCTGGCGCACCCGCTCCACCGCCGATGTCTCGCTTTTGATGTTTCTGGCCATGTGCCTCGGCATCGTGCTCTGGCTGATCTACGGGCTTCTTGCAGGCGACTTGCCGCTCATCATCGCCAATTCCGTGACGCTGGTTCTCGCAGGCGCCGTTCTGGTGGCGAAATTCAGGTTCGGTTGATCCTCCCTCCTGCCATTTCCTGACAACAGAGCCGGCACGCAGCAACCCCTTATGGACCGCAGCGCGCAGGCGATGCGGCGCTTTGGTTCCCCGGAACCCATTCTGCGCGCAACCGTTTTTCACGAAACGGTGATGGACACCTGACATTCACTCGTGATGGACTAAATAGAGAACGGTTCCGCCGGACAGGCGGCTGGAGGGAGGGGTAGATGCCAGGGCCAGCACAGCCACATATCGAATCGGAAGCGGAGCGCGGAGCGCGCGCCCCAAAAAGCACCGGCGGCGTTGCCGCGCTGAAAGCCCAGCGCACGCCCCCTGCCGATCTGAACGAGCGCGAGGCGATGCGCGCCTATTATCTGACCGTGCGCCGGGACAGCGAAGCGCTGGCCGCTCCGCTCGCCCCCGAAGACATGGTCGTGCAGACCATGCCCGATGTCAGCCCGACGAAATGGCATTTGGCGCATACAAGCTGGTTCTTCGAGACCTTCTTGCTGAAGCCCCACGCAAAAAACTACCGCCCTCTCAACGAGACGTATGACCTGCTTTTCAATTCCTATTACCAGCAGGTCGGCCCGCAATGGCTGCGCCCTCACCGGGGGTTTCTCTCCCGCCCAACGGTGGCCGAAGTGATGGACTACCGCGCCTATGTGGACGGGGCGATGCTGGAGCTGATGGAAGAAGCAGGCGCCGCGCTCTGGCAGAAGCTTGCCGTGCTCATCACGCTCGGCCTCAATCACGAGCAGCAGCATCAGGAACTCATTTGCACCGACATCAAACATGTGCTGGCGCAAAACCCGCTCTCGCCCGCGCTTTATACGCCGCCTGGAGAAAGCGCCTCCGCGCCCGCCTTGAGCTGGAGCGAATTCGGCGGCGGCATTTACGAGATCGGCCGCGACATGGACCCGGCCGGTTTCAGTTTCGACAATGAAGGCCCGCGCCATGAAATTCTGCTGCGCCCCTTCCGCCTCGCAAGCCGGCCCGTCACCAATGGCGAGTTCCGCGCCTTCATCGAAGAGGGCGGCTATCAGCGCGCGCCGCTCTGGCTCTCGGATGGCTGGAACGCGGTAAGCGAAGGCGGCTGGCAGACCCCGGCTTATTGGCGCCGCGCCGATGACGGGTCCTGGCGCGAGTTCACGCTGCACGGCGAGGTGCCGCTCGATGAGAACGCCCCCGTCACCCATATCAGCCTTTATGAAGCGGCCGCCTATGCCGAATGGGCAGGCGCGCGCCTGCCGCTTGAAGCCGAGCTTGAAGTCGCCGCCCGCGGCCTGCCCCTTGAGGGCAATTTCCTGATGCCTCAGCGCGATGGCGGCGCGGCGCCCATCATCCACCCGCAAGCGGTAAACATGTCGGCGGCAAGCGCAGCAGGCGATGGCCCGCAGCAGCTTTTCGGCGATGTCTGGGAATGGACGGCAAGCTCATACAGCGCTTATCCCGGCTACCGCGCGCCGAGCGGAGCCATCGGCGAATATAATGGCAAGTTCATGTGCAATCAGATGGTCCTTCGGGGGGGAAGCTGCGCCACCCCGCACGGGCATATGCGCGCCACGTACCGCAATTTCTTTCCCGCCGCCGCCCGCTGGCAATTTTCCGGCCTGCGTCTGGCAAGCGACCTTTAACCGTCCCCTTTTTAAAGGCCCCTCAAGGAACCGATCCGTTATGAATGCTTCTCTCGATCTGCGCGAAAAACCAGCACGCGAAAACCGGGCGCCGGCGGATCTTGCTTTTTTCGAAGACCTTGAGCCGCCGCTCGGCGACTTTCTGGCCGATGCGAGCGCGGGCCTTGCAAGCGCGCCCAAAACACTCTCGCCGAAATATTTCTACGACCAGCGCGGCTCGGAGCTTTTCGAAGGCATTTGCGAAACGCGCGAATATTACGTGACCCGCACCGAGATCGCGCTGCTGGAAAAACTGGGCCCCGCCTTTGCCGAGAAAGCGGGCAAGGGTACGCGCATTATCGAATATGGCTCAGGCGCGGGGGTCAAAATCCGCACGCTCCTTGATGCGCTGGATGAACCGGCCGCCTATATCGCCATCGATATCAGCCGCGAGCATCTGCTCGGCGCAACGCGCACGCTTGCCGCCGATTATCCGCACATCGCCATGGGCGCCATTTGCGCGGACTTTACCGCCCCGCTCACCCTGCCGCCGGAAGCAGCGATCGGCAACGGTCTTGCCCTCGGCTTTTTGCCCGGCTCGACCATCGGCAATTTCTCGCCGGAAATGGCAGAGCTTTTTCTCTCCCGCATCGCCGCCATGCTCGGCAAAGGCGGGGCGCTGCTCATCGGCGTCGATCTGAAAAAAGACAAAGCCGTGCTCGATGCCGCCTATAACGATGCAGCCGGGCTCACCGCCGCCTTCAATCTCAATATCTTAAAGCGCATGCAAAACGAGCTCGGCGCCGTCCTCGAGCCGGACAATTTCATGCACAAGGCTTTTTTCAACGAAGAAAAAGGCCGCATCGAAATGCATCTGGAGAGCCTGTGCGATCAGGCCGTGGAGCTGGGCGGCACGCGCTACCCCTTCGCCAAAGGCGAGACGCTACATACGGAAAATTCCCACAAATACACGGTGGAAGAGTTTACCCGCCTCGCCGAAAAGGCCGGATTTGCCGCCGATACCGTCTGGACGGATGAAAACGACTATTTCAGCCTTCACTGGCTAAACGTCGCAGCCTGATCAGGCCGGTTGAATCTCACTCGCCAACAGTCATATTCTTGGCATAGAGCGCCTCTAGCGTTAGAGATGCTCCCGCCGGGCGGCAGGTGCTGCCGGCGATCTTGTACCCAAGGGAAAGGAACATACTCCTGAGCATGGACAGGACGGGCTTTGATGCCCCGAGTACACCGGCAGGCAGCTTCGATGCCGCCGTGTCCAACACCGGTAAAAACGCGGCGAAAAATCAGGCCGCGGAACCGCGCCAGATGCCCGAACGGGCCCTCATTGACGTGGTTCTCGAAAGTCTCGGCGATGACAAGGCCGAGGATATCGTCTCGATCGATCTGCAAGGCAAAACGGCAATCGCCGATCACATGGTGGTGGCGAGCGGGCGCTCGCACCGGCATGTCAGCGCGGTCGCCGATCATTTGCTGCGCCGGATGAAAGAGGCCGGGTATGGCACGGCTCGCGTGGAAGGGCTCACGCAAGGCGACTGGGTGCTGATGGATGGCGGCGACGTCATCGTGCACATCTTCCGGCCGGAAGTACGCGAATTCTACAAGCTGGAAAAAATGTGGTCGGCGGATGTGGAAGCCGAACATGTCGCCGTCAATTAACTGACGGCTGAAAGCGGATGCGCATTTTTCTGGGCTGTGTCGGGCGGCTGAAAGCCGGGCCCGAGCAGGAACTTTGCTCCGATTATCTGGCACGCGCTGCCGCCCTCGGCCCGGGGCTCGGCCTGACGGGGTTTCACCTCACCGAAGTCGAAGAAAAGAACAAAAGCGCCGGGCTGAAAGAGCGCGAGGCGGCAAAGCTGCTTGCCGCCATTCCCGAGACCGCGCTGATCGTGGCGCTGGATGAACGCGGCGGCGCGATGGGCAGTGAAAAATTTGCAGATTGGATAGGCCGGGAGCGCGACAGCGGCACCGCCGATATGGCCTTTCTGATCGGCGGGGCGGACGGGCTTTCCCCGCAAATCCGCGAGCGGGCCGCGAAAACGCTGGCCTTCGGGCCGCAAACCTGGCCCCATATGCTGGCCCGCGTGATGCTGACCGAACAGCTATACCGCGCCGTCACCATTCTGGCCGGCCATCCTTACCACCGCCCCTGAGGCGGGCGGGGCCAGGGTAAACCGGGAAATATGGACAGCCCTGCGGTGCTTGGTTAAGTTGCCCGGCACTTCCAAATCTGTGAGTCGTTTCCGAATATGGCCCATCCGGCACACCCGCTCGTTCTTGCTGTAATTGACGGCTGGGGGCTCAATCCAGACCGCAGCAGCAACGTACTGGCCGACGCCAAGACGCCGATCTACGACCGGCTGTCAGCGCGCAATGCACGCACCGCGCTAACGGCAAGCGGCGAGGCGGTCGGCATGAAACCGGGCGAAGCGGGCAATGGCGAAACCGGGCACCGGGTGCTCGGCCTCGGGCGGCCCGTCACACGGCCCGCGCAGATCATCCACGACACGTTCATCGCCGATGGCGGCGGCAACATTGCCTCCCACCCCGTGCTGCAGGACATGCTCGCCCGGCTACGGCGGCTGGGCGGATCGGTACATCTTTTCGGCATCGCCTCGCCGGCAGCCAATTATTCCCATCAATATCACCTGGCCGTGCTGGCAGCGCTTTTGAGCCATGAAGGGTTCGACGTCTGGGTTCATGCCTTTGCCGACGGGGTGGACAGTCACCGGGTCAAGGCCGTCGATTACATGGCCGAGCTGATGGAAGACCTGGCGGGGGCGGAAAACGCGCGCTTGGCCACCGTCATGGGGCGCAATTACGTGATGGACGGCGTCGGTATCGGCGAGCGCCTGCCTGCGGCCTATGAGGCCATCGTGCATGGGCTGGGCGAGCAAATCGAGCATGGCCCCTCCCATGTCGCCGATTATGAGGCCAAGGGTATCCCGCCCCATCTCGTTCCCCCCGGCGTGCATACGCAATACCGGGGCATCCGGCAGGACGATGCGATTTTGCTCATGAACCTGCGCGCCGACGGCTTCCAATCCCTGATGGGCGCGCTTACCAGCGATGATTTTTCCCTGTTCGAGCGCCAGGGCCGCGCGGACCTTGCCGGCGCATACTCGCTTTACGAGCTGATGCCGCCGCTGGACGGCGCCGTGCAGCCCCTTTTCGCCATGGAGACGCTGACGGGCTCGTTCTCGGAAGCTTTGGCCGAAGCCGGGCTCAGCCAGCTTCACCTCGCCGATCCGGCCATCGCCGTCAAGGCGCGCCTTTATCAGACGGGCGGTCGCAAGGACCTGCTGCCCGGCGAAACCTTCCAGATCATGGAACCGCCGCCGCGCACGAAATTCGAAAAGAAGCCGGAACTTGCCGCTCTCGACATGGCGGGCGAGGCCGTGAAAGCGATCAAGAAGAAGTCGCACGACGTCATCGTGCTCAACTTCGCCAATGTCAGCCTTGCCGCCCGGACGGGCGATGTTACGCTGACCCGCAAGGCCGCCGAAGTGATCGACAAATGCCTCGGCAAGATTGCCGCTCAGCTGGAAAAACGCGGGGGGACATTGCTGATCACCTCGACCTATGGCAATGCGGAGACAATGACGGACCCGGAAACCGGCGATATCTATCCCGGCAATACGACGAACCGCGTCCCCTTCGTGCTGGTGCGCGGGAGAGAGGGCGGGGCCGCGCCGCTGCGGCCGGGCACGCTTGCCGATGTCGCGCCCACCCTGCTTGGCCTTTTGGGCGTCGATCCTCCGGCCGGCATGACCGGCGCCTCGCTCATACTGACCGATGAGGAGACCTCGCCTCGTGCCGCGCTTTAGGCACAAGACAGCCGGTTCCCGCAGCCTTTCCCTTTTGACGGCTGGCGCTTTCGCCGTGCTCGCCTTTCATGCCGCCGGGAGCGGCGCCTCCGCCCAGGAGCGCGCGCCCGACCCCGAAGCGCTGCAATCCATCGAAAAGGAACTGGGCACCGCCAAAGAGCGCCAGGTCATGCTGGAAGCGCAGGCCGAAGAGCTGCGCGCGGAAGTCGCCAAATTGCGGGCCCAATTGATCAAGGCCGCCGCCCGCGTGCAGGCGCGCGAGGAAGACGTCACGCTTTCCGAAGACCGCTTGACGGGCCTTGTCGGGGCGGAGGCGGTGCTGCGCGCCCAGCTTAGCGCCCGGCGCAAAGACCTTGCCGAAACGCTGGCCGCCCTCCAGCGCCTCGACCGCAATCCCCCGCCCGCCCTTGCCGTCAAGCCGGACGACGCGCTGGGCGCCATGCGCTCGGCCATGGTGCTGGGCACGCTGGTGCCGCAGCTTGAAGCGGAGGCGCGCGAAATCCGCGCCCGCCTCGATGAGCTGCGCCGGGTGCGCCAGGATATTCTGGCAGAGCGCGAAACGCTTTCCGATGCCAGCGGCGCGCTTGCCGCCGAGCAGCAGGAATTGGAACGTCTGCTCTCCGCCAAGCTCACCGCCCAGGCCGAACTGGACGAACGCCTTGAAACCGAGCGCGAGGAAGTGGCCCGCCTCTCCCAGGAAGCGCGCACCTTGAGCGAACTGATCGAAAAACTGGAAGCCCGCGCCGCCCACCGCCTGCCCGAGGCGCGCCCTGTCCGCCCCTCTGCCCGCCTCCAGGCCCCGGCCTCAAAACCGCTCTCCCCGGCAGAAGCCGGCCCCGAGGCGCCTGCGGACGAGGACCGGCAACTGGCCTCCCTGCCCTCCGGCAGGCCGCTCATCTCAGGACAAAACAGGCTTTTTTCGAAAGCGCGGGGGCAAATTCGCCTGCCCGCCCATGGCGAAATCACGAAGATTTTCGGCGAAAATGACGGCGCAGGCGGGCGCAATCGCGGTTTATCGCTCAAGACCCGTCCCGATGCGCAAATTACTGCCCCATTTGACGGTAAAATAGTGTTTGCTGGACCCTTCCGGCGATACGGGCAACTCTTGATCCTGTCGGTGGGCGAAGGATACCATTTGCTGTTCGCGGGCCTGGAGCGAATCGACACCCAGGTCGGCCAGCAGGTGCTGGCGGGCGAGCCGTTGGGGCAGATGGCAGGGTCCGAAGCAAAAAATGCTGCGTTAAAGGGAAACGTTAAACCCACCCTCTATATTGAATTCCGTAAGGACGGCGAACCGATAGACCCCAAACCCTGGTTTGCCCTGAGTGAAAGAAAGGCGCGAGGATAATGAAGAGGCAGATACTTGCCAGTTTTGCCATTGGCACTCTTTCGGCCACTTTGGCCATTTTCGCTCTTCAGCCCATTTCCCAGGAGACGCCGGCCAACGCCGCGAACTCGGAAACCTACCGCCAGCTCAATCTCTTCGGCGACGTTTTCGAGCGCGTGCGCGCCGATTATGTGGAAGAAACGGATGATGCCTCGCTGATCGACAATGCGATCAACGGCATGCTCTCCTCGCTCGATCCGCATTCCAGCTATCTCAACCCGAAAAACTACCGCGACATGCAGGTGCAGACCCGCGGTGAATTCGGCGGTCTGGGCATCGAAGTGACGATGGAAAACGGCCTCGTCAAAGTCGTCACGCCCATCGACGAAACCCCCGCGTCGGAAGCCGGCGTGCGCCCGAACGATCTGATCACGCATCTCGACGACGAACCGATCATGGGCATGTCGCTGTCGGAAGCGGTGGAAAAAATGCGCGGCCCGGTCGGCACGAGCATCAAGCTCTCCATCATCCGCGAAGGCCGGGACGAGCCTTTCGATATTTCCATCACGCGCGACAAAATCACCATCAAATCCGTGCGCTACCGGCGCGAAGGCGATATCGGTTATATCCGCGTCACGACCTTCAACGAGCAGACCTCGAGCGGCCTCGATGAAGCGGTGACGGCGCTGCAGAAAGAAATCGGCGCCAATCTGAAAGGCTATATCATCGACCTGCGCAACAATCCGGGGGGCCTCCTCGACCAGGCGATCTCGGTTTCCGACGCCTTCCTCGAGCAGGGTGAAATCGTCTCGACACGCGGGCGCCATTCGGAAGACACACAGCGCTACAATTCGCGCAGCGGCGACATGACCGGCGGGCGGCCCGTGGTGGTGCTGGTCAATGGCGGCTCCGCCTCGGCCTCCGAAATCGTTGCCGGGGCGCTGCAGGATCATCGCCGCGCCACCGTTATCGGCACGCGCTCCTTCGGCAAAGGCTCGGTTCAGACCATCATTCCGCTCGGCTCGGACGGCGCCATCCGCCTGACCACGGCACGCTATTACACGCCCTCGGGCCGCTCCATTCAGGCCAAAGGTATCGATCCCGATCTGATCGTGCGCCAGGAAACCGAGGAAGAGAAAAACCGCCGCGTGACGGGCGAGGCATCTTTGCGCGGCCACCTGACCTCCGAAGAAGGCGAGGAAAAAGAAGCCTCGGGCTCTTCTTCCTACGTGCCGGCCAACAAGGAAGACGATACACAGCTGCTTTATGCCATCGACCTTCTGAACGGCAAGAAACCAAGCGCACAGGCCGCAGCCAACAAGCAGGCAAAATCCAATGCCGGTGTGGAGCAAGGCACCGCCAATTGACAAGACGGGGCTGCGCCTTGAGCGGTAACGCAAGACGCGCAAAGAGGCCATAATGTCCACGGACGACGATAACGCGGCGGAGGAAACCGCCGGACAGGACCCGTGGCTTAAGGAAAGGCTCCAGCAGCGGCGCGCGCTGGCAAAACGCCAGGGCCGCTTCAGCCCGTTGCTCGTCACCGCGCTGGCCGTGGCGCTGGTCTATGCCGCGCTCGCAGGCTGGCTGGCGCTGAGCGAGCCGGAAAAGGCAAAAAGCCCGGAAATCATTATCGCGCTCGGCCCGGAACCCGATCCGCCGGCAAATGGCAAGCGCACGAGCGAAGGCGAAGACTTAAGCAAATTGCTGCGCCGGGCCGGGCCCGACCTGCCCCCGCCCATGCCCCTGACGGAAAAGAAGACGGAAGAACCGGCGGCAGAAAAAGCGCCTGCAGAGACGCTCATCCCCCAGGAGCCTGAGCCCGAAGAAGGGGCCGAGAAAGCCCAGGAAGAAGCCGCTCGGGCGCTCGCCAAGGCCCCGATCGAGGCGCTGACCAAGGAAAGCAAATACGGTCCCCTGCCCGTGATCGGCGCCGATGGCACACGGCCCTGGCAGGCCTATGCCCGCCCGCAAGAGCCCATCGAAGGCCCCGCCGCCGCCCTTGTCATCGGCGGGCTCGGCATTTCGGAAAGCGCGACGGCGAACGCCATAGAAAAACTGCCCGCCGAAGTCTCCCTCGCCTTTGCCCCTTACGGGCGCAATCTGCAGCGCTGGATCGACGAGGCGCGGGCGGACGGCCATGAAGTGCTGCTGGAACTGCCCATGGAGCCCTTCGATTATCCCAATAACGACCCCGGCCCCTACACGCTGCTGACAGGGGCGAGCGCCGCCGACAACCTCGACCGGCTTGACTGGCTGCTCAGCCGCTTTACCGGCTATGTCGGTGTCCTGCCTTATCAGGGCGCGCGCTTTACGGCGGAGAAGGGGGCGATGATGCCGATTATCGAGGCGCTGTCGGCGCGCGGCCTTCTCTATATCGATGCAGGCGTCGGCCGCCGCTCGGTGGCGGGCGAACTGGCATCTGAAAACGCCATGCCCTGGGCAAGCGGCGACCGGCTGATCGACCCGGCCTTGCGCGAAAACATCATCGAAACGTCGCTGGACAACTTAACCGAAGATGCCGGAAAACAGGGCACCGCGATCGGCACCGGGTCCGGCTTTCCCATCACGGTCGAAAAGGCCTTGGAATGGACGCAAACCCTGGAAGAGGCCGGGATCACGCTTATCCCGGTAAGCGCTGCGGTGAAACGGAAAATGGAAAAGACCCAATGAGCCCTGCCCTTGCGGACACACTGCCCTACCGGCCTTGCGTCGGCGTCATGCTCCTGAACAAGCAAGGCAAAGTGTGGATCGGCAACCGGCTGGCCGGGGAAGGCCTGCCCGCCGGCAATCACTGGCAGATGCCGCAAGGCGGGATCGACAAGGGCGAGCTGCCCGAACATGCCGCCTTCCGCGAATTGCAGGAAGAGACCGGGACGCACAAGGCCAAGATCATCGCCGAGGCGCGCGAATGGTTCCGCTACGATCTGCCGCCGGAACTCATCGGCAAAGGGCTGAAAGGAAAATTCCGCGGCCAGGAGCAGAAATGGTTCGCCATGCGCTTTACCGGCGTGGATAGCGATATCGACATCATGGCGCATGAAGAACAGGAATTCAGCGAATGGCGCTGGGCCGATATCGACGAGCTGGTCGATCTCATCGTGCCCTTCAAACGGCCGGTCTATGAACAGGTGGTGGCCGAGTTCCGCGCGCTAACGCTGGCCGGCGCTTAAGCCGCAGCCGCCATGGCGCGGCGGCGCTTATACTGCATCACCTTCCAGACAACCGGGGAAAGCGTGCGCACCACGCGCCCATGCGGATGCATGCCGATGGCTTTTGCGATCATGGAGACCAGCCGGTCCGTGTGATGGCGCTTGTAAAGAGTGAGCGCGCGCAGTTCGTAAGCTGCGGCAAACCGCTTGCGGCTATAAGGTGTGCTGCCATCCGTTGGCGTGTTGGCGGCGTAATAGGCCGAGGCAAGCTCGTCGTCATCGGCCTCGCTCAAGCGGCCGAGTGCCACCTTCGCCCGCGCCCAGAGCGAGGGTTCTTCACCCTCGAATTTGCGCAGCACATCATAGAAAAGTTTGTAGTGGCGGAATTCGTCGGCGGCAATACGCGTTGCGATTTCCTTCAGCACCGGTTCGTCCGCCGCGTCTTTGATGGCGGTATAAAAAGAAGAGGTGCCGGTTTCCACCACGCAGCGCGCGATCATTTCCCCCGCCCGGCTGCCGCGCACGCTTTCGGTTGCATCGACGGGGATGGAATAAATCGTCTGAAAACGGGCAAAAGCCTCATCGAAAGTGAAGCCCGGATCGGCAAGCTCCGCCCAGGCCGAGAGCGCCTTGCCGTGCTGTGCTTCTTCGGCGCCCCATTGGCGGATCGTCTCCTGAATGTCCGGGTGCTCGGCGAAGACGTTACACAGATAAGTCACATAGTCGGCGGCATTATATTCCACCATCGCCGCCGCCTTGACCGCGGCCAAGATATCAGGATCGACCGCGTCCGCTTCAAAAGCGTCCCAGTTGATATCGTCTAATGTCCAATGACCCATGGTCGGCTACCCGTCTCAATCGTTAACGCACGATTATACTCAAGTGATCCACCGATTTAAGACTCTATCGCAAAGAAAAAGGGCGGCAATCTGCCGCCCTCCAAATCCCTAGTGCCCGTAATGTCTTGGCCTCAAACAGCGGCGCGGACTTCCCGGAGCTTTGCCAGCCGCTCGGCGGCTTCCTCGCGGGCCGCCTCCGTCTTGGCATCGGCGGCGTCTTCCTCGGCATTCTTGATCTCTTGATCGAGGCCGGCAGCGTCGATGGCCCCAAGGTCCAGCGCCTGTTCGGCCAGGATCGTCAGCCCGTCCGCGTTCACTTCGGCAAAGCCGCCGCGCACGAAAAACCGCTTTTCCGTGCCGTTCTCCACCACATCCAGCACACCGGGGCGCAGCGTCGACATGACCGGCACGTGGCCGGGACCGACACCGAAGACACCCTCGGCGCCCGGCACGGTGACTTGATCGACTTCCGCCGTCATGAGAAGCCGCTCGGGCGAGACCAGATCGAATTTGAGTTTCTCAGCCATCTGAGCCGGAACTCCCTTTCAAGCGATTGGACTTAGGCAGCTTCCGCGGCAAGGCGCTCGGCCTTCTTCACCGCATCTTCAATGGTGCCGACCATGTAGAACGCCGCTTCCGGCAGGTGGTCGTAGTCGCCATTGCAAAGCCCCTTGAAGCCTTTGACCGTGTCCTTGATGTCCACGAGCAGGCCGGGCGAACCGGTGAAGACTTCCGCCACATGGAAGGGCTGCGAGAGGAAGCGCTCGATCTTACGGGCGCGGGCGACCGTGATCTTGTCTTCTTCGGAAAGCTCGTCCATGCCCAGGATCGCAATGATGTCCTGCAGGCCTTTATAGCGCTGAAGGATTTCCTGCACCTGGCGGGCGGTTTCGTAGTGTTCCTGACCCACAACGCGCGGCTCGAGAATTCGGCTGGTGGAGTCAAGCGGGTCCACAGCCGGATAGATGCCCTTTTCCGCGATCGAACGGTTGAGCACCGTCGTGGCGTCCAAGTGCGCGAAGGAGGTGGCCGGCGCCGGGTCGGTCAAGTCGTCGGCAGGCACGTAAATGGCCTGCACCGAGGTGATCGAGCCCTTGGTCGTCGTGGTAATGCGTTCCTGCAGCGCGCCCATGTCGGTGGCCAGCGTCGGCTGATAACCCACAGCGGAGGGGATACGGCCGAGCAGAGCGGACACTTCAGAACCTGCCTGCGTGAAGCGGAAGATGTTGTCCACGAAGAACAGCACGTCCTGGCCCTGGTCGCGGAAATGTTCGGCAACGGTCAGACCCGTCAGCGCCACACGCGCACGCGCGCCGGGCGGCTCGTTCATCTGGCCGTAAACGAGCGAACATTTGGAGCCTTCGCCGCCGCCTTCTTTATTCACGCCCGATTCGATCATTTCCCAGTAAAGGTCGTTACCTTCACGGGTGCGCTCGCCCACACCGGCGAACACGGAATAACCGCCATGCGCTTTCGCGATGTTGTTGATCAGTTCCTGAATGAGCACCGTCTTGCCCACACCGGCGCCGCCGAAGAGACCGATCTTACCGCCCTTGGCATAAGGCGCGAGCAGGTCCACCACCTTGATGCCCGTGACCAGCATTTCAGCTTCCGTCGACTGCTCGACAAAGGCCGGCGCATCCTGGTGAATGCCGCGCGTGCCTTCAGCGGAGATGGGGCCGGCTTCGTCCACCGGTTCGCCGATCACATTCATGATACGGCCGAGCGTGCCAGCGCCGACGGGCACCTGAATGGGCGAGCCAAGGTCTTTGACGTCCTGACCGCGCACCAGACCTTCGGTCGAGTCCATTGCGATCGTGCGGACCTGATTTTCGCCCAGGTGCTGAGCAACTTCGAGCACCAGACGGTTGCCGCCATTATCGGTCTCGAGTGCGTTCAAAATCGCCGGCAGATTGCCGTCGAACTGAACGTCCACCACGGCGCCAATAACCTGGGTAATTTTTCCGACAGCTGTGCTCATGTCGTCTTTCCCTGTTTCACGTCGAAAAGAAAGCCCTTGCCTTCTTCCGTTCATCGCCGAGCCGGCGCCCGTCGCGGGTGCCGCAGCTCTTTCCTCAATTCCGGCCGGGCGAAGCTCCAAAAGAGCCTTGTCCGTCCACTCATTTCTCTCGGGCCGCTTCGGCATCGGCAACGCGCGAACCGCGCCCGGCCTCGATGCCCTGATCCCTTGAAGGATCCTTTTCAGCCCGGCCTTGAGCCGCTCAAAAAGCTGCCCACGGCCTTGTCCGTCCGCTTTCGCCATCTTCCCCTCCGGTTTGCTCCCAGCCCGTCGGGGTATTGCGCGTTCTGATCGTGCCGCTTTCGTGACAAAGGCTCTTAAAGAGCCTCGGCGCCCGAAATAATCTCGATCAGTTCTTTCGTAATCTGCGCCTGACGCGAACGGTTATACTGCAGCGTCAGCTTGTCGATCATGTCGCCGGCATTGCGCGTTGCATTGTCCATCGCGGTCATGCGCGCGCCCTGCTCGGAAGCCGCGTTTTCCAGAAGACCTTTGAAGATCTGCACGGAAATGTTACGCGGCAAAAGCGTTGCCAGAATTTCCGATTCTTCCGGCTCGTATTCGTAAGCGCCGGCATCTGCATCCGCTTCCCCGGCTTCGCCCGCTTCGGGTACATGCGCGGGGATAAGCTGCTGCGCGGTCGGCACCTGACTGATCACGGAACCGAACTCGGAATAGAACAGCGTCGCCACGTCGAACTCGCCGGCATCGAACATGCCGAGCACGCGCTCGGCGATCTCGTTGGCATTGTTGAAGCCGATCTTCTTCGTGCCGGACATATCGATCACGCCGACCATCGACTGCGGGAAAAGCCGCTTAAGCTGATCGGCGCCTTTCTTGCCGACGCAGAGAATCTTCACGGTCTTGCCTTCGCCGGTCAGACGGCGCGCATGTTCGCGCGCCAGTTTGACGATGGCCGTATTGAAGGCGCCGCAAAGACCGCGGTCGGCGGTTGCAACGACGAGCAGATGCACATCGTCCTTGCCGGTGCCGACCATGAGCTTCGGCGCTTCGTCCTGCCCCGTCATCCCGGCAGCAAGATTGGCGAGAACCGCTTCCATGCGCTCGGCATAAGGCCGGGCGGCCTCGGCCGCTTCCTGCGCACGGCGCAGCTTAGCCGCCGCCACCATCTGCATGGCTTTGGTGATCTTCCGCGTGGCCTGCACGCTTGAGATACGGTTTCGTAGGTCCTTAAGGCTTGGCATAAGCCCTCAACCTCCAGCTATGGCCAGCCTTAGGCAAACGCCTTGGCAAATGAATCGACAGCTTCCTTAAGCTGGGCTTCCGTCTCGTCCGAGAGCTTCTGCTCGGTGCGGATCGCATCGAGAATGCCCGCATGCTTTTCGCGAACCGTGCGCAGCAGCTCTTCTTCGAAACGGCCCACATCGCCGACAGCGATCTGGTCGAGATAACCGCGCACACCGGCGAAGATCACGACGACCTGCTCTTCCACTTTCAGCGGCGAGAACTGACCCTGCTTGAGAAGCTCGGTCAGACGGGCGCCGCGGTTGAGCAGGCGCTGCGTCGTCGCATCGAGGTCGGAACCGAACTGCGCGAAGGCCGCCATTTCGCGGTACTGCGCAAGCTCGCCCTTAATCGGGCCGGCCACCTGCTTCATCGCCTTGATCTGCGCGGACGAGCCCACACGGCTCACCGAGAGACCGACGTTTACGGCCGGACGCACGCCCTGATAGAAGAGGTCCGTTTCCAGGAAGATCTGACCGTCCGTGATCGAGATCACGTTGGTGGGAATGTACGCGGACACGTCATTGGCCTGGGTTTCGATGATCGGCAGCGCCGTCATGGACCCTGCGCCATTGTCGTCGTTCATCTTCGCCGCGCGCTCGAGCAGGCGGGAGTGAAGATAGAACACGTCGCCCGGATAAGCTTCACGGCCCGGCGGGCGGCGCAGCAGGAGCGACATCTGACGGTAGGCAACGGCCTGCTTGGAAAGGTCGTCATAGACCACCAGCGCATGCATGCCGTTGTCGCGGAAATATTCACCGAAAGTGCAGCCGGCGAAGGGCGCCAGGAACTGCAGCGGCGCGGGATCGGAGGCCGTGGCGGCCACGACGATCGAATATTCCAGCGCCCCGTTTTCTTCCAGCGTCTTCACGATCTGCGCAACCGTCGAGCGCTTCTGACCGATGGCGACATAGATGCAGTAAAGCTTCTTGTGCTCGTCGTCGGACTGATTAAGCGGCTTCTGGTTGAGAATGGCGTCGATCGCCACAGCCGTCTTGCCGGTCTGACGGTCGCCAATGATCAGCTCGCGCTGGCCGCGGCCGATCGGGATCAGCGCGTCGATGGCTTTCAGACCCGTCTGCATCGGCTCATGCACCGATTTACGCGGGATGATGCCCGGCGCTTTCACGTCCACGCGGCGGCGTTCAACACCTTCGATCGGGCCCTTGCCGTCGATCGGGTTGCCGAGCGGGTCGACAACGCGGCCCAGAAGCCCCTTGCCGACCGGCACGTCCACGATGGCGCCGGTCCGCTTAACGGTGTCGCCTTCCTTGATGTCACGGTCGGAACCGAAAATCACGACACCGACATTGTCCTGTTCAAGGTTCAGCGCCATGCCTTTGATGCCGCCCGGAAACTCGACCATCTCGCCGGCCTGCACATTGTCGAGGCCGTAGATACGAGCGATACCGTCACCAACGGACAGCACCTGACCGATTTCCGATACTTCAGCCTCTTGGCCGAAGCCCTTGATCTGTTCTTTGAGAATTGCAGAAATTTCCGCGGCCTGAATGTCCATCAGCCAGCCTCTTTCATCGCGAACTTGAGCTTGTTGAGCTTGGTACGGAGCGAGGCATCGATCATCCGGCTGCCCATCTTAACGATAAGACCGCCGAGAAGCCCCGCATCCACTGAAGTCGTGATCGCCACGTCCTTACCCATGGAAGCCTTCAACGCTTCCTTGAGTTCGGTGACCTGGGAATCAGAAAGCGGATGAGCCGAAAGCACATCCGCCGAAATTTCACCGCGCCGGCGCGCCATCAGCGCGCCAAACACCTTCACCATGGAGGGAAGGGCAAAGAGGCGGCGGTTCTTGATAACAACGCCGATAAAATTCTGTGTGAGATCGCCAAGACCGGCCCGCTTCATGACGGCGTTCATGGCCCGCAGCTGCTCGTCCGATTTGAAAAGCGGAGAGCGGATAAAGCGGTCCAGATCGCTGGAGGAACCGATCATTGAGACGAGCGTGGAAAGATCGCTTTCCACCTGCTCGAGAGAGCCGCCAGCTTCCGCCAATTCAAACAGCGCGACCGCGTAACGGCCCGCCATACCAGCGACGATGGAGTCTTCAGATGACACGTTTGGCTCGCCTGCGCTTGAACTTCTCAGAAAGAAAGGCCCGCCGATTGGCGTACATCCCTAACCTATTGAATTTTTTGACTTTTTTGGCACAAAAAGACGCCCGCCAAAGCCGGTGTCCCCTAAGCCGCGCTGTAGGTAACACAAGGTGTAAGGGCTGGCAACACGAGTCCTTACGAAAAGTGAGCGGGTGCGGCAAAAGGTACATCATGGGGACATAAAAAGCGCTTGTGCGGGTCTTTTCAATTACTTGGCAAAGAAGCGGGGGGCAAAGAAGCGAAGCCCGGGACAGCCCGTGGGGCACATGGGCCTGCCGGAAGGTATTTTCAGGAAAAATTGTAAGGGTCGATATCCACCGCCACCCGCACGGCGGCCGGGATTTGCACCTGGGCAAGCCACTGGGCAATATAGCCTTGGATGTGGGCCTCACGGCGCGCTTTCACGAGGAATCGCATCCTATGGCGCCCGCGCAAAAGCGCGAGCGGGGCAGGCGCCGGGCCCAGCACGTCGATCTTCTCCGAAAGGGGGGCAAGGCGGGCCATATCCCTTGCCAGCGCCTGGAGCTGGTCGAGCCGGGGCGAGGACAGCACGATGCCCGCCAGGCGCCCGTAAGGGGGATAGCCGAGCCGCTCGCGCCCCGCCGCCTCCCGCTCCAGAAAAGCGTCGCGGTCGCCCGAAAGCAGCGCCCGCATCACCCCATGCTCGGGCATATAGGTCTGCATCAGCACCCGCCCCGGCTTTTCCGCCCGGCCCGCCCGGCCCGAGACCTGATGGAGAAGCTGGAACGTGCGCTCGGCCGCCCGCAAATCCCCGTTCTCAAGGCCAAGATCGGAATCGACGACACCCACCAGCGTCAAAAGCGGGAAATTGTGCCCCTTGGCCACGACCTGCGTCCCGATGATGATATCGACCTCGTGCTCCTCGATCTGGCGCACCGCCTCGCGGTAGGCGGCGGGCCCGCGGAGCACGTCGCTCGAAAGGAGCGCCACCCGCGCCTCCGGGAAAAGCTCGGTGACTTCTTCGGCGATCCGCTCCACCCCCGGCCCGCAGGCCACCAGCGCATCTTCCGCCCCGCAGGCCGGGCACGCTTTGGGGGAAGGGGCGGTATAGCCGCAATGATGGCAGGCGAGCTCTTTCCGGAACCGGTGCTCGACCAGCCAGCTGTCGCATTGCGGGCATTCCAGCCGGTGCCCGCAGCTCCTACAAAGGGTAAGCGGCGCATAGCCGCGCCGGTTCAAAAAGAGCAGCGACTGTTCTTCTTTTGCCAGCCCTTGCGCCATGGATTTGACGAGGCGGGGGGACAGCCAGCGCCCGCGCTCGGGCGGATCGGCGCGCATATCGATGGCAAAGACATCCGGCATTTGCGCCGCCCCATGACGCTCGGAAAGCACGAGATGCCGGTAGCGCCCCGCCCAGACATTCGCCATGGTTTCAAGCGCCGGCGTGGCGGAGGCAAGCACCACCGGAAAGGCACCGAGCGAGCCGCGCACCACCGCCATGTCGCGGGCATTGTAATGGACGCCTTCATCCTGCTTGAAGGCGATCTCATGTTCTTCATCGACGACGATGAGCCCGAGCTCGGCAAAGGGCAAAAAGAGCGCCGAGCGCGCGCCGACGACAATGCGCGCACGGCCCTCCGCCACCCCGCGCCAGACCCGGCGGCGCTCGCGCGCCGGAAGATCCGAATGCCACTCGGCGGGCCGGCATCCGAAGCGCGCCTCGAAGCGGTCGAGAAACTGTGAGGTAAGGGCGATTTCCGGCAAGAGGATGAGCACCTGGCGCCCGGCGGCAAGCGCCCGCGCCGCCGCCTCGAAATAAACCTCCGTCTTGCCAGAGCCCGTCACCCCATCAAGCAGGAACGTTTCAAAGCCGCCTTCTTCAACCCGCGTGCCGATTGCCGCCGCCGCATCGCTTTGCGCCGCTGAAAGCGCCGGGCGCGGCACCTCAAGATCCGGCACATCGAAACCGCGCTCGGTGGTGAAAGCGACTTTTTCCAGGACGCCGGCATCGGCAAGGCCCTTAACGACACCCGCCGAAACACCGGCTTCTTCGGCAAGCTCACCGGAACGGCGGGCAAAGCCGTCCCGCGCCACGTCCAGAACGCGGGTTCTTGCCGGCGTCATTTTAGGCAGTACGGCCTCCGCCCCTTCCGCCAGGCGGTAAGCGGTGCACAGACGCGGCGGCTCCAGCGCCCCCGGCGCGCGCATGGCAAGGCGCAGCACCATGCCGGGCGGGGAGAGCGTGTAATCGGCCACCCATTCGGTGAATTTGCGCAGGCCCTCCGGCATAGGCGGCACATCCAGACGGTCTGCCACTTTCTTAAGTTTTTTATCCGCTACCTCGCCGCTGCCCGGCCCCCAGACGACACCGACCATTAACCTTGGACCGAGCGGCACGGTCACGTAATCGCCGGGGGCGAGTCTTAACCCCTCGGGAACGAGATAGTCGTATGCTCCGGAAAGAGCGAGCGGCAGGAGGACGCCAACACGTTCTCCGCCCGCCGCCGCGCCTTTCAAGGCATGCGGCGCGCGCTCAGGCGAAGCGCTGTGGGAAAGTTTGGTGGTCATGACACGCAAGATTAACCCTAGCCGGACCAAAGGCACATATAAACCTCTCAAGCCTTGCGCGCATCGGCGGCTGCCGTCAAAGTGCTGCCTGGGATCGGGGGATTTTTCAAACGGAAAAAGCTGATGGACGCGTCATGCGCCCGCGCTGCGTTTGATGAAGCCAAAAACGGACGGGAAGCGGTATGAAATTCTTTGTCGATACGGCAGACATTGACGAGATTCGCGAGCTGAGCGAAACGGGCATGCTGGACGGGGTGACGACGAACCCCTCGCTCATGGCCAAGACGGGCCGGCCCATGCTCGACGTGCTCAAAGACATTTGCGCCGCCGTCGACGGACCGGTGAGCGCGGAAGTCACGGCCACTGATTCGGACGGCATGCTGCGCGAAGGCCGGCACCTGCGCGAGCTTGCCGACAATATCGCCATCAAAGTGCCGCTGACCTGGGACGGGCTGAAAGCCTGCCGCCAGCTCACGAGCGAAGGCACGATGGTCAATGTCACGCTGTGCTTCTCGGCCAATCAGGCTTTGCTTGCCGCCAAGGCGGGGGCGACCTTCGTTTCGCCTTTCGTCGGCCGGCTCGACGATCTCAACCTGAACGGCATGGACCTCATCGAGGACATCCGCACGATCTACGACAATTATCCCGCTTTCACGACCGAGATTCTCGTCGCTTCGATTCGCAATCCCAACCACGTAAGCGAAGCGGCTTTGATCGGCGCCGATGTTGCGACGGTGCCGCCGCAGGTGCTGCGCCAGCTTGCGCAACACAATCTCACCGACAAGGGGCTTGCCGCTTTCCTTGCCGACTGGGAAAAGACCGGCCAAAAGATTGTATGAGTAACGCGCCATGAGCCAGCATAACGATTCGAGCAATCCCCTAAGCCGCGCCGACGAGCCCCGGACATTGAGCCCGGCGGATGTCAGAAATTATCTTCTGGCGCATCCGGGCTTCCTCGACACCAATCCCGATCTCGTCGAAACGCTGATCGCGCCCTCCGCCGAGCATGGCGGCAATGTGCTCGATCTGCAGCAGATCATGGTCAAGCGCCTGCAGCGCCGCGTTGCGCAGCTGAAAGACATTCAGGCCGATCTGATCGAGGCGACCTCCTTCAACGCGCTCGCGCGTGAGCGGGTTCATGCCGCGGTGCTGCGCCTTCTCGATGCCAAGAGCTTCGAGGAACTGATCGACTTCATTATTTCGCCGGGCGGCCTCGCCGCGGCGCTTGAAGTGGAAGCGGTGGTGCTTTGCGTGGAATCGGCAACGGAAGTTAGCGGTATCGGAGTGCGCGGCGTGCGCATTCTGGAAGCAGGCGGCGTCGGGCGCATTCTTGGCGGCATGCCTTATGTGCTCGCCGATCATATCGTTGCCTCGCGCGGCCTTTATGGCGGCCTTGCCGAGGAAATCGGCTCCGAAGCGCTGATCCGCCTCGACTTTTCTTCCTCCGCCCCGCCCGGTCTGCTTGCCATCGGGGCGCATGATCCGCAACAATTCCATCCGGACCAAGCGGGCGATCTGATCGAGTTCATCGCCCGCATCATCGAGCGGTGCATGCGCCTATGGCTGGACCTTCCCGCGAAGGACAAAACGCAAGGCTGAAGGAGAAGGCAGAGACGGACGAACCCGACCTGCCGGCCCTCGCCGATGCGCTGCCCGCCGCGCGCGACCTGCGCGATATTTTTCTCACCTGGCTTGAGCATTTAAGCGGCGAGAAACGGGCCAGCCCCAAAACACTCGAGAATTACGCCCGCGACCTGACGCGGTTTTGCGAATTCCTGAGCGCGCATCTGGGCGGTGCGGCATCGCTTAAGGATCTTGATCAACTCACCGCCGCCGATTTCCGCGCCTTCCTGGCGCAGCGCCGTAATGACGGCATTGCCTCGCGCTCGCTCGCCCGCAATCTTTCCGCGCTGCGCATGTTCTACCGCTTTTTGGAACGCGAAGGCCTCAGCGGCAATCAGGCGCTCGCGCGCATCCGCTCCCCGAAACTGCCAAGCGCCCTGCCGAAGCCTCTTCCTGTCGAGGCGGCGCGCGCGCTCATCGAGGAAGCGGGAAAGACGCCGCAAGAGGCCTGGATCAGAGCGCGGGACGGGGCTTTGCTGACGCTCTTATATGGCTGCGGCCTGCGTGTCTCTGAAGCGCTGTCGCTGACAGGCGCGAACCTGCCGCTCGGAAATTCCCTGCGCATTACCGGCAAGGGGCGCAAGGAGCGGGTCTTGCCCGTGCTGCCAGCCGCGCGCGAGGCCGTCACGGCCTACGCCGCCCTTTGCCCTCATCCCATCGGCGAAGAAGACGCGCTTTTCAAAAGCGTGCGGGGCAAGGCGCTGGGGCCCCGGCAGGTGCAAAAACTCACCGAGCGCCTGCGCCTCGTTTTAGGATTGCCCGGTAGTGTGACGCCGCATGCGCTGCGCCATTCTTTTGCAACGCATTTGCTTGCGGCAGGCGGCGACTTACGGGCGGTGCAGGAACTGCTCGGCCATGCCAGCCTTTCCACCACGCAGGCCTATACTGCCGTCGAGGACGCGCAGCTTCTGGCCATTTACGACAAGGCCCATCCGCGCGCGCGCCGGTAAGCGCACTTACATATGGATGGGCCGCCCATGCACGGCGAGGGCTGCTTCCTTGGTCGCCTCGGAAAGTGTGGGATGCGCATGGCAGGTGCGGGCAATGTCTTCCGCCGAGCCGCCATATTCCATCACCGTCACCGCTTCATGGATCATCTCGCCCGCCTGCGTGCCGATAATATGCACGCCGAGCACGGCATCGGTTTCCGCATGGGCGAGAATTTTCACGAACCCGTCCGTCGCCTTGTTCGCCTTGGCGCGGCCGTTCGCAGTGAAAGGAAATTTCCCGGCTTTATAAGGAATGCCTTCTTCCTTCAGCTGCTCTTCCGTCTTGCCGACGGCGGCAACTTCGGGGCCCGTATAAACGACGCCCGGAATGGTATCGTAATTCACATGGGGTTTTTGACCGGCCAGCATTTCGGCAAGCGCCGTGCCTTCTTCCATCGCTTTATGCGCAAGCATCGCACCTTTCACGACATCGCCGATGGCATAGATGCCCGGCGCGCTCGTCTTGAAATGCCCGTCGATTTCCACGCGCCCGCGCTGATCCGTATCGACACCGGCATCTTCTAGCCCGAGGCCCGAGGTATAAGGCACACGGCCGATCGCCACGAGAACGATATCGGCTTCCAACACTTCTTCCTTGCCGCCCTTGGCAGGCTCGACGGAAACCTTCAAGGTCTTCCCGGACGTGTCGACTTTCGTCACTTTCGAGCCGAGCTTGAACTTGAAGCCCTGCTTCTTGAGGATGCGCTGGAAGTTCTTCTGCACTTCCCCGTCCATGCCGGGCAGGATGACGTCGAGAAACTCGACCACGGTGACATCGGCGCCGAGGCGGCTCCAGACCGAGCCCATTTCCAGGCCGATGACCCCGCCGCCGACAACGATGAGGCGGCCCGGCACTTCTTTTAAGTCGAGCGCGCCGGTCGAGGAGACGACGCGCTTTTCATCGATCTCGATACCCGGCAGTTTGGCCACATCCGAACCCGTGGCGATGACGATGTTCTTTGCCTCGAGCGTGCGGCTGCCGCCTTCACCCAGCTTCACATCGACCTTGCCGTTCCCGGCAAGCTTGCCCGCGCCCTTTACCCATTCGATCTTGTTCTTCTTGAAGAGAAATTCGATCCCCTTCGTATTGCCTTCGATCGCCTCGTCCTTCACCGCCAGCATTTGCGGCAGATCGAGGCCGAGCTTTTCGACCTTGATGCCGAAATCGGCAAAGTGTTTGGCTTCCTCGTAAAGCTCGGACGTATGCAGCAGCGCCTTGGACGGAATGCAGCCGACATTGAGGCAGGTGCCGCCCAGCGCCTCGCGCTTTTCAACGCAAGCGACCTTCATGCCGAGCTGAGCGGCGCGGATGGCGCATTCATAACCGCCCGGCCCCGCGCCAATGACAACGAGATCGAAAGAATCGGACATCGAAACCCCCTTTAAGGTGGGTGAGGCAACGGGACGGGCGCCCCGGTGATGAAATTAAAGATCGAGCAGAAGGCGCTGCGGGTCTTCCAGGCTTTCCTTGACCCGGACGAGGAAGGTCACCGCTTCCTTGCCGTCCACGATGCGGTGATCGTAGGAGAGCGCCAGATACATCATGGGACGGATTTCGATTTTCCCGTCCACGGCCACGGGCCGCTCCTGAATCTTGTGCATGCCCAAAACGCCCGACTGGGGCATGTTGAGAATGGGCGTCGACATCAGCGAGCCGTAAACCCCGCCATTGGAAATGGTGAAGGTGCCGCCCTGCAAATCTTCGAGCTTCAAGTTACCGTCCCGTGCCTTGGCGCCGAAATCGTTGATCGCCTTTTCGATTTCAGCGAGCGACATGTCCTGCGCATTCTTGACGACGGGCACGACAAGGCCTTTATCGGTGCCGACAGCAATGCCGAAATTGTAGTAGTTCTTATAGACGACCTCATCGCCGTCGATCTCGGCATTGATGGCGGGAATGTCGCGCAGGCCCGCGATACAGGCTTTCACGAAAAAGCTCATGAAGCCGAGACGCACGCCGTGCTTCTTCTCAAAAAGGTCTTTGTATTCCTTGCGCGCCGCCATGACATTCGTCATGTCCACCTCGTTGAAGGTGGTGAGCATCGCCGCCGTGTCCTGGGCCTGCTTAAGGCGGCTCGCGATGGTCTTGCGCAGGCGTGTCATCTTCACGCGCTCTTCGCGCGCGTCCCGGTCTTCGTGCGTGTCTTCGCGCTTCTCTTCGCGCTGGGGCGCTTCCGGCGCCTTACTCTCCTGAGCAGGCTTGCTTTCCGGCGCGCTCGGCACATCCCCGCGTTTTTCGATGGCTTTCAGCACGTCGCCTTTGACGAGGCGCCCGCCCTTGCCCGTGCCTTCGATCCTGGCCGGGTCGAGATCGTGCTCGTCGATCAGCTTGCGCACGGCAGGCGACAAGGCGTCGGATCCCTCTTCCTCGCTCTCATCGGACTTCGAGGCGGCAGGAGCTTCAGCCTTTTGCGTCTTGGTTTCGGATTTGGCTTCTTCTTTTGCCGCTTCCTGTTTGGGCTCTTCTTTTTTCGGCTGCTCTTTCTTGGCGGGAGCACCTTTGCCCTCGCCGATTTCACCCAAAAGCGCGCCCACTTCCACCGTGTCGCCGTCCGAGACCAGAATTTCGGAAAGAACGCCCGCCGCCGGCGCCGGCACTTCCACGGTCACCTTGTCCGTTTCCAGCTCGACCAACGGCTCATCGGCTTCCACACTGTCGCCCGGCTTCTTGAACCACTGCGCAACGGTCGCCTCGGTGATGGATTCGCCAAGCGTGGGAACACGAATTTCGGTAGCCATGCGTTCTTTCCTTTTGGCTCAGAGCGGCTGAAAGGGAGGGGTCAGTCGATCCTGAGCGCTTCTTTGAGAAGCTGGTTGAGTTCCTGCAAATGTTTGCTCATGAGACCCGTTGCGGGCGAAGCCGCCGCGGGACGGCCCGCATAACGGGCCCGGTGATAGCGCGAATCGATATGGGTCAGCACCCATTCGACATTGGGCTCGATGAAGCTCCACGCGCCCATATTCTTTGGCTCTTCCTGGCACCAGACGATTTCCGCCTGGGGGAAGCGCGACAATTCCTTGATCAAGGAACGGGCGGGGAAGGGATAAAGTTGCTCGACGCGCAAAAGATAAACGTCGTTGATGCCGCGCTTCTCGCGCTCCTCGTAAAGATCGTAATAGACCTTGCCCGAGCACAGCACCACCCGCTTGATCTTGGAATCCTCGACGAGCTTGATTTCCTGGCCCGGCAGCATCTCCGCATCGTCCCAAAGGAGACGGTGGAAAGAGGAGCCCGTAGCCAGTTCTTTCAGCGAGGATACCGCCCGTTTGTGACGGAGCAGCGACTTCGGCGTCATCAGCACGAGGGGCTTGCGGAAATTACGGTGCAGCTGGCGGCGCAGAATATGGAAATAGTTCGCCGGCGTCGTGCAGTTCGCAACCTGCATATTGTCTTCCGCGCAAGCCTGCAAATAGCGCTCGAGGCGAGCCGAAGAGTGCTCCGGCCCCTGCCCTTCGAAACCATGCGGCAAGAGCATGACGAGACCGGACATGCGCAGCCATTTACGCTCGCCCGAGGAAATGAACTGGTCGATGACGACCTGCGCGCCATTGGCGAAATCGCCGAACTGCGCTTCCCACATGACAAGGCAATTGGGCTCGGCGAGCGTATAGCCATATTCGAAGCCCAGAACGGCGTTTTCCGAGAGCATCGAGTTGATGACCTCGTAATTGCCGTCGGCGCCGATATTGTTGAGCGGCGTGTACTCGGCCCCGGTTTCCTGATCGTGCAGAACCGAATGACGCTGGGAGAACGTGCCGCGCTCGCTGTCCTGCCCCGAAAGGCGCACGCCGTAGCCTTCCTGCAGAAGCGTGCCGAAGGCCAGATGTTCGGCCATCGCCCAGTCGAGCCCTTCGCCGGTCTCGATCATCTTGCGGCGATTTTCCATAAGGCGCTGGATCGTGCGGTGAGGGACAAAGTCTTCCGGAATTTCCGTCAGCTTCAAGCCCAGCTTGCGCAGATCTTCGATCTCGACATCCGTATCCCCGCGCCGCGCTTCCCCCTCGGCTTTGGAAAGACCGGACCAGCGCCCGTCCAGCCAGTCGGCCTTGTTGGGGCGGAAAGCATTGGCCGCTTCGAAATCCTTTTCCAGCCGGTCATTGAACGCCTGCATGCGCTGATCGGCTTCTTCCTGGGTAAGCGTGCCCTCTTCCACCAGACGGTCGGAATAGATTTTCACCGTGGTCGGATGTTCCTTGATCTTCCGGTACATCAAGGGCTGGGTGAACATGGGCTCGTCGCCCTCGTTATGCCCGTTGCGCCGGTAGCAGAACATGTCGATGACGACAGGCTTGCGGAATTTCTGGCGGAACTCGGTCGCCACTTTCGCCGCATAGACCACCGCTTCGGGATCATCGCCGTTCACATGGAAGATCGGCGCCGCCACCATCTTGGCAAGATCGGAAGGATAGGGCGAGGAGCGCGAATTGATCGGGCTGGTCGTAAAACCGATCTGGTTGTTGACGATGAAGTGGATCGAGCCGCCGGACTTGTGACCCGTCAGCCCCGAAAGGCCGAGACATTCGGCCACCACGCCCTGGCCCGCAAAAGCGGCATCGCCGTGAAGGAGCAGCGGAATGACCGTGCCCCGGTCGCGCCCGCGCTGGTCCTGCTTGGCGCGCGCCTTGCCCAGCACCACCGGATCGACGATCTCAAGGTGGGAGGGATTGGCGGTCAGCGACAAATGCACCTTGTTGCCGTCAAACTCGCGGTCCGAGGAAGCGCCGAGGTGATATTTCACATCACCCGAGCCTTCCACATCTTCCGGATTGGACGAGCCGCCTTTGAACTCATGGAAGATCGCCTGATAAGGCTTGCTCATCACGGCGGCGAGCACATTGAGGCGGCCGCGGTGCGGCATACCGATAACGATCTCCTCGACCCCCAGCGCGCCGCCGCGCTTGATGATCTGCTCGAGTGCCGGGATCGCCGCTTCCGCCCCATCGAGGCCGAAGCGTTTCGTGCCGGTATATTTGCGCGCCAGAAACTTCTCGAAGCCTTCCGCCTCGATCAGCTTTTCAAGGATGGCGAGCTTGCCCTGCTTGGTGAAGGAGATTTCCTTGTCGCGCCCTTCGATGCGCTCCTGCAGCCAGGCTTTTTCCACCGGATCGGCGATATGCATGAACTCGATGGCGAAGGTCGAACAATAGGTGCGCCGCAGAATGTCCAGCATCTCGCGCACGGTGGCCGTTTCAAGGCCGAGCACATTGTCGATGAAAATCGGCCTGTCCATATCCTCCGGACCGAAGCCGTAGCTTGCTGGATCGAGCTCCGGGTGGTCCGATTTCGGCCGCAGCTTCAAAGGATCGATATCGGCATCGAGATGGCCGCGGATACGGTAGGCGCGGATCATCATCAGGGCGCGGATGGAATCGAGCGTTGCTGAGCGGATATCCGCCTGGCTGGCGGAAGCGGGCGCGCGGTTTTCGATTTTCGCCTGGATTTTCGCCTGATCGGCCGCCGGCCAATTGCTGTCGAGCGCGCTGACCAGTTCCCCGTTCGCATGAACCGGCCAGTCGGCCCGCGCCCAGGACGGGCCCTTGGCTTCCTTCAACACGTCCGCTTTATCATCGCCCAGGGAAGAAAAATAAGTCCGCCAATCGGCATCGACCGAGTCCGGGTCTTCTTGGTATTTGGCGTAAAGCCCTTCGACGAAACTGGCGTTGGCTCCGAAGAGAAAGGAGGTCCGCTCAAATTCGTCGTTCGCGCTGTTTTTGCTCATCAAACGGCCGGTGCGGGAGGCCCGCACCCCCCTTTATGTGAAGATGCCCGGCGTGCCGGTCTTATGGTTAAGAGTGTGGCACGCCGGGGGTTAACTAGCCATTTAAATTCTTGCGGCGGCGCTTCAAGAGGCAGGTGCTAACTCATTGAAGCGGCGCAGAAGAATTCGTCCCCGATTCATTTCTTGAGCCGGGGACGCCGGGTTATTTCTTCAAAAGATCGACCAGTGTGGTGCCGAGCGCGGCGGGCGAATCCGCCACCGCAATCCCCGCCGACCGCATGGCTTCGATCTTGTCGTCGGCGCCGCCCTTGCCACCCGCGATGATCGCGCCGGCATGGCCCATGCGCCGTCCGGGAGGCGCGGTGACGCCGGCAATGAAACCGACCATCGGCTTCTTGACCTTGGAAGCCTTGATGAATTCGGCCGCTTCTTCTTCAGCCGAGCCGCCGATCTCCCCGATCATGATGATCGACTGGGTTTCATCGTCTGCCAGCAACAGTTCCAGCGCGTCGATGAACTCGGTGCCTTTCACCGGGTCGCCGCCAATGCCGATGCAGGTCGACTGGCCGAGATCGGCCGCCGTGGTCTGCGCTACCGCTTCGTAGGTCAGCGTGCCGGAGCGCGAGACGATGCCCACCGAGCCGCGCTTGTGAATGTGGCCCGGCATGATGCCGATCTTGCACTCGCCAGGTGTGATGACGCCCGGGCAGTTCGGCCCGATAAGACGGGTGTTCGAACCGTCGAGGGCGCGCTTCACCTTCACCATGTCGAGCACCGGAATGCCCTCGGTGATGCAGACGGCAAGCTCGATACCCGCATCGATGGCTTCCAGGATCGCATCGGCCGCGAAAGGCGGGGGCACATAGATCGCCGATGCATTGGCGCCGGTTTTTTCCACCGCCTCGGCCACCGTATCGAAGACGGGCAGGTCGAGATGCGTGCTGCCGCCTTTGCCGGGGCTGACGCCGCCGACCATCTTCGTGCCATAGGCAATCGCCTGTTCGGAGTGGAACGTGCCCTGATTGCCGGTGAAGCCCTGGCAAATGACTTTGGTATTCTTATCGACCAGAACAGCCATTACGCGGCCTCCTTCACGGCTTTGGTAATTTTGTCGGCGGCATCGGCAAGATTGTCCGCCGAAATGATCGGCAGGCCGCTTTCCGCCATGATCTTCTTGCCGAGATCCACATTCGTGCCTTCAAGGCGCACGACCAGCGGCACATTGAGCGAGACTTCCTTCGCCGCGGCGACGACGCCCTCGGCAATGATGTCGCAGCGCATGATACCGCCGAAGATATTGACCAGAATGCCGTTCACATTCGGGTCCGACAGAATGATCTTGAAAGCCGCCGTCACTTTTTCTTTCGTCGCGCCGCCGCCCACATCGAGGAAGTTCGCCGGCTCCTCGCCGTAAAGCTTGATGATGTCCATCGTCGCCATGGCAAGGCCCGCGCCGTTCACCATGCAGCCGATCGTGCCATCGAGCTTGACGTAGTTCAGATCGTATTTCGAAGCTTCGATCTCGCTGGGGTCTTCTTCATCCAGATCGCGCAGCTCGACAATGTCGGCATGACGGTAAAGCGCGTTCGAGTCGAAATTGATCTTCGCATCGAGGCAGAGCAGATCGCCGTCCTTGTTGACGATGAGCGGATTGATTTCGAGCATGCTCATATCCGCGTCGACAAAGGCCGTGTAAAGGTTCCGGATCAGCGCCGTGCACTGCTTGACCTGATCGCCTTTAAGGCCGAGCGCGAAAGCGATGCGTCTTCCATGGAACCCGGAAACGCCGGAGGCCGGGTCCACCGAGAAGGTAAGAATTTTCTCAGGGGTTTTCGCCGCCACTTCCTCGATATCCATGCCGCCTTCGGTGGAGGCGATGAAAGCGACGCGGCCCGTGGCGCGGTCGACGAGGCAGGAGAGATAAAGCTCGCGCTCGATGGCGGAGCCGTCTTCGATGTAAAGGCGCTTGACCTCTTTGCCTTCCGGCCCGGTCTGGTGCGTGACCAGCGTCAGGCCGAGCATCCGCTTGGCTTCGGCTTCGACCTCTTCGATCGATTTGACGACTTTCACACCGCCTGCCTTGCCGCGGCCGCCCGCGTGGATTTGCGCTTTGACGACCCAGATGGGACCGCCGAGTTCTTTCGCCGCCTTCACAGCTTCCTCTGCCGTGAATGCCGGAATGCCCTTGGCAACGGGCACACCGTATTTCGCAAGGACAGCTTTCGCCTGGTATTCGTGAATATTCATATGGACTCGACCGGCTGAGGCATGCGCGGGACCCACACATGCGAGGGTTATAAAAATTGCCTAATCGGTGCCGAGTTATAGCACTCGTCACTCCGATAGCAACCGCGAACTGCGGTCCTTTGCCGCAGCCAAGCGTGACGCGGCGCAAAGAGAAAAAATGAACGCATTTTCAGCTCGCAGCCGCGTCGCCGCCTACCCTGCAACACAAAGCGCCAATGCAAAAGGGGCAACCGAAGCTGCCCCTTATAAAGGTATCCATCGCCGCTTTGTCAGCGTCCCCTCACCACTGGCTCTCCTGAATGTCAGAAGAGTTCACCGGCAATTTCAGATAGAGCCCGTCCCGGCCAATTTTGACATTCGCCGGACGCACCTCGGAGACACCGCGCAAGAAAATCGAACGGGCAAGCGCATTGGGCAGCGGCGGCACCACATGGGAATAGACGAGAAGCCCCGCCCCCGCTTCATTGGCCGCCTCCGCCGCCTCCACAGGGCTCGTGTGATAGGTCAGCGTATCGCGCAGGATCTGCGCGGTATCGGGCAGGCGCGGCTCGATGCCGCGCGCCAGCGTTTCGACCATGTGCGGGGCAAGCGCCTCATGCACCATCACGTCCGCGTCCTTGCCATGACGCACGACATTGGGATGCTTCACCGTATCGCCTGAAAAAACAACGGAACGGTCCTTGTAATCGATCCGGTAGCCATAGGCCGGGTCCACCGGCGCGTGGCCGACGCGGAAGGCGGTGATCTTCAGCCCGTCTTCCTCAAGCACCACCGCTTCCGAAAAATCATTGAGCAGCGGCACGGGCTCGGGCGCATAGCGCGCGCCGGAGGGCGGCATGATTTCCGCGCCGTGATGCGCGGTTCTGTAAACGCTGTCGAGCGCATAAGCCGCCGAAAACCCGTCCGTCACTTGTTTCACGCCGGCAGGACCATAGACTTTGAGCGGTTCATGCCGCCCCTGCGCCCAGCTCTGCAGCACGATATTGGGCAGGCCCGCAATATGGTCCGAATGAAAATGGGTAAGCAGCACGCCCGATAGCGCGCCGATGGGCATTTGCAGCGCGGCGATCTTTTCCGCCGCCCCGCCGCCTGCATCGATGAGGAAAAAGCGCCCGCCCGCAAACACCCCGATACAGGCCTGGCCCCGCTCCGCATCGGGCAGCGGCGAGCCCGTGCCGCAAAAGACGATATGGAGCGCGTCATCTTCCAGAAGCTCAGTGCGCACATGCCCTGCCCGCGCCTCCACCGCCCGCGTGAAAAGCGCATCCTGCACGGCAGGCACCTGCAGCGCCCCATAGAGCGCGCCCGCCAGAAGCACCGCCACGCCCAGAACGCCAACCACCACTTTTCCACGCTTTGTCATGCCCACTCCTATAAACATGAACTTGAATTCAAATTCATATTCCTTCAGAATAAACCCCGCGTCAAGCGCCATCCTTTACCTGGAGACAAGATGCCAGAGCCCCTTTCCTCGCCTGCCCCCGCCATGCGCCGTGCCAGTCAGGCCCGCGCCCGCGACAAGCAGGAAAAGCTGCTCGGCGCCGCCCTCACCCTCGTCGCCGAGCGCGGCTTTGAGGATGTGAAGATGAGCGACATCACCGCGCGGGCGGACTGCGCGGTCGGCACCGCCTATTATCTCTTCGGCAACAAGGAAGGCCTCTTCCGGGCGCTGAAGGAGCGCTTCACGGAGGAAATGAACGCCAAGATCGACGCGCTGGGCGAGCGCACGGAACTGGCACGCGCGCCCCTTGCCGAAGTCATGGGCGAAATCGTGCGCGCCATTCTGGCCGATTTGCGCGCCAATGAAGGGCTTTTGCGCGCTGCCCTTGCCCGCTCGGCCAATGCGCCGGATGAATGGCTGAGCTTCCGCGATCTCGTGCAGCGCCTGCAGCACCGCCTGACCGGCGAGCTTGGCCCGCGCCTCAAAGAGATCGCTCATCCCGACCCGCGCCTCGCGCTCGGCTTTGCGCTGCAGCTCATTTTCAGCACCGCGGCCAATACGCTGCTCAACGATCCGGGGCCTTTGCATCTGCGTGACGACGCGCTGGAGCGCGAGCTTACCCGCATGGCCTGCGCCTATCTTGGTCTTTAAGACGCCCCGGCGAACAGGAGGCAAAAGAAAAGGGGCTGCCGCGGCAGCCCCTTTGAACTTTCCGGCAATGCCGAAAACTTATTTCTTCTTGGCTTTGGCCTTGGGCGCTGCGCCCTTGGCAACGGCCGGATTGATCTTCTTGCAGGCATCGACCAGGCCTTTGACCGAGCCGACGGACTTGTCGAAGTTTTTCTTTTCCGACGCGTTGAGATTGATCTCGACGATCCGCTCCACGCCCTTGTCGCCGATCACGGTGGGAACGCCCACATACATGTCTTTCACGCCGTACTGGCCGTCCAGATAAGCCGCACACGGAAGAACGCGCTTCTGGTCTTTCAGGTACGACTCGGCCATGGCGATGGCGGAAGCGGCCGGCGCATAGAAAGCCGAGCCGGTTTTCAGAAGGCCGACGATCTCCGCGCCGCCGTCGCGCGTGCGCTGCACGATTTCATCGAGGCGTTCTTTCGTGGTCCAGCCCATCTTCACGAGATCGGGAAGCGGGATACCGGCAACGGTCGAGTAGCGCGTCAGCGGCACCATTGTGTCGCCGTGGCCGCCCAGCACGAAGGCACTGACGTCTTTCACCGACACGTTGAATTCCTGCGCAAGGAAATACTGGAAGCGCGCGCTGTCGAGAACGCCCGCCATGCCGACGACCTTGTGGTGCGGCAGACCGGAGAACTGACGCAGCGCCCAGACCATCGCATCGAGCGGGTTGGTGATGCAGATGACGAAAGCGTTCGGCGCATGGGCGGCAATGCCCTCACCCACCTGCTGCATCACCTTGAGGTTGATTTCCAGAAGATCGTCGCGGCTCATGCCCGGCTTGCGCGGCACGCCGGCCGTCACGATCACCACATCGGCGCCTTTGATGTCTTTGTACTTGGTCGTGCCGGAATAGGCGGCATCGAAACCATCGACGGGAGAGGACTCGGCAATGTCGAGCCCCTTGCCCTGCGGAATGCCGTCGGCAATGTCGAAAATGACCACGTCGCCGAGTTCTTTAAGGCCGGCAAGATGGGCGAGCGTGCCGCCGATCTGCCCGCCGCCGATAAGTGCAATCTTTTTGCGCGCCATGAAAATGCCTCCGGAATGATGCCTATAAGCTGCCAAGCAGCAAGCGTTGGCAGCGAGCGTTGAGTGTGCGCGGCGTTCGGGGCCTGTTGAGGACCCAGTTCAGGGTTGGGGGCCGCACATCGTTAATCCGCGTGCCTAGTAGCGTGAAATCGCTGCGCCCGCAATGGTTTCGCCCCTCAAAAGACCGTATTTCGGCCTGCCCCGGTACTTGTACGCCCTCCTGGCCTGCCGCCTGCCATTAACCATGACGCCCGTGCCAGATTGACTCAGGAAGCAAGGAAGCGCACGATAAAAAAGTCTGAAAAGCCACGTTGCCATCTCTCTTATTCGCCGTCCTGTCAAGGAATGAGCGTAAGAGAGGAAGCAGCGGGCCGGGCACCCGCGCAGGTCCCATAAGGACGGGGGCAAGATCCGGAACCGGCGCGAGGCGTTAACGCGTAACATGGGGGCGGGCAGCAATGCCGAAGGGGTTCGTGAGTATCGTTAAATCTTCTATTTTCAACCAATCCGGCAGCGGGCGCAGGCTTAAGAACACGGCCATTATTACCGCGCTCGGCCTGTCTTTGGGCGGCTGCGGCGCGCCGTTGATCGGCGCCGTGACGGTGGGCGAAGTGCTCACCATCGCCGGGATTTCCGCCAGCTTCATTACCGGCCGCGATCTGACCGAACACGCGCTTTCCGCCGCCACCGGCAAGGATTGCCGGATGCTGGAAAGCGTTCTGCGCTCCGACCGCGGCTTTTGCGAAGAGCATGGCTCCACCGCCACGAAAGAGGATTTCGGCGGGCTGATGGCCCTCCTGGAGCCTGACACCGCGGGCACCGCGACGGCGCTTGCCAGCGCCCATCAGCCGCGTCTTGCCGCCGCTGAAATCCACGGCTTCCGCCCCATCGACCGGCAGAAGCTGGAGCGCAATTTCACCCTCGACCGGGCCGCCGTGCCCGCCGAAACGAAGGCCCGCGGCGAGCGGCTCTCCTTCGGCTTTCTGCAGGCCTCCTACGGGCAGACCTGGAGCTACGAGCTGACGGCGGAAAAGAAGCTGCAAGTAGCCGAAGCCAAAGCGGCAGGCGAAGCAGCAAAGCGGGACAACGCGCCGGTGAAAACGGCCGCCGTGAACACCCGGCCCGAGCCGAAGCCGCTGCCGGCCCAGCGCTCGGATGGCAAGGTGATTTTCCCGATTACCCGCTAAAAGACATAAGGCCCTCAATCGGCGGCGTGAAGGGCGGCATCTTCGCCCAGATACTCCGCCGATTGCATTTCCATCAGCCGCGACACCGTGCGCTCGAATTCGAACGCCCCGTCCCCTGCCGGATAAAGCGCCTGGGGCGCGGCCTCGGCGGAGACGACGAGCTTTACCCGCGCCTCGTATAGCGCGTCGATCAGCGTAACGAAGCGCTTGGCCTCATTGCGCCGCGCGGGCCCGAGCTGAGGAATATCGTCGATCAGCACCGTGTCGAACGTTTCGGCAATTTTCAGATAATCGGCGGCGCCGAGCGGCTTTTCACAAAGATCGGCAAAGGAAAACCGCGCCACACCGTGCGCCGCGCAGGGCACTTCCACCGCCCGCCCCTTGACTGCAAGGCGCCGCGCATGGCCCTGCGCCCCGTCGGTCAAGGTGCTGAAAGCCGCGTCCATCGCCGCGCGAGCGGCTGGCCCAAGCGGTGTGTGATAGACCTGCATCCCCATCATCCGGTCGAGCCGGTAATCGCGCTCGCTTTCAAGGCTGAGTACTTCCATCTCTTCCTTGATGAGCGCAATGAAGGGCAGGAACCGGTGCCGGTTGAGCCCGCCTTCATAAAGCCCGTCGGGCGCCCGGTTCGAGGTGGCGACCACCACCACCCCCCGCTCGAAAAGCGCCGTGAAAAGCCGCCCGAGGATCGAGGCATCGGCAATGTCATGCACCTGAAATTCATCGAAGCAGAGAAGCTGGGCTTCCGAGGCGATCAGGTCCGCGACGGGGGGAATGGGATCATCGCCCTTGGCCTTGCCTGCCTTTTCTTTTTGCCGCCAGGCAAAGATGCGCTCATGGGTCTCGGACATGAAAGCGTGAAAATGCACCCGGCGCTTTTGGGCAAGGGGCGCGCCCTCGAAGAAGAGATCCATCAGCATGGATTTGCCGCGCCCGACATCGCCCCAAAGATAAATGCCTTCCGGCGGGCTGACCGGCTTGCCGATGCCGAAGCGGCGCAGCGGCCCCGCCTTCTTGCCCGGCCGCCAGGATAAAAGCTCGTCATGCAGGCGCGCCAAATGCCCCGCCGCCCGTTCCTGCGCCGGGTCATGCGCGATCTCACCGGCCGCGACACGCGCGCGGTATGCCTGTAATGGCCCCTCGCTCATGAGGCGCTTTTAGCGCATATGCCGCAGAAAGCAATCGCTTCGCAGGGAAGAACAATTGACGAACTGGGTGGGCATTGTGGCAGGACGCCGTTTCCGGCGCTGCGGTATATAGCGAGGCTGCATGGACCCCGGCTCGGGGGCCGGGGTGACGCGGGGCGTATTTGGACGGTTCAGTGCCCACCCCAAACTCATGCTGTCACCCCGGGCTTGACCCGGGGTCCATGAAGCGGCGCGGCAAACACTTTCCTCAAAGCGAGGCGGTGAGCCCCACGAACTTCTCCAGCACCGGCACCTTGTCCTGCGCGACGGGCAGGTCGAAATGCTCATCGAGCGCCGCGGCGATTTCTTCGGCGGAAGAAAGCATATGCGTTTCCGGTTCCTTGCCCACCACGCGGACCGTCAACATGTCGTTGAAGAGCATTTTGCGCAGGCCCGGCGCCGGGCGCTCGGCGATGAGGTAATTGACGAAAAGCGAGGAAGGGTGCGTGGAGGTGAACCAATTGCCGAGCTCGTAATCGGCGCCCGCTGCCGTCTCCAGCCCGAAAGCGCAAATGTCGCCCCAGCGGCCGCCAAGATCGGCCTGCAGAAGAAGGCTGCTGCCCTCCTCCACCAGGCGGAAATCTTCATGGGAAGTCTTCTGCACGAGACCCGGCACGAGTTTGAGCGGCACCGTCTGGCGGATACCGCCAAAGCCCGCATCCACCAGATAGGGCCCTTCGGGCAAATGCACGCGGATCAGCATATGGGTGAGGCCCGTGGGCGGCGCGCCCGCCGGCTGCATCCAGCGCACGCGCCCGATCAGCCCTTCGGCTTTGAAACCGAGCTGCCGCAGCACCCGCAACAAGAGCCCGTTCTGCTCGAAGCAATAACCGCCGCGCCGCTCACGCACGATCTTGCGCTGCAGGCTTTCCGGATCGAGCGCGATGCCGCGCCCGAAAAGAATGTTTAGATTTTCAAAGGGCACGGAGGTGGCTTGCGCAAACTGAATGCCGCTCAGCGTTTCAAGGTCCGGCTGGCGGGGACCCTGATAGCCGATCCGCGCGAAGTAAGCGTCGAGATCGATCGGAGTTTCTTCGGGCAGCGGCGGATTGGCTTGGGCGGACATGGGCAAGCTCCAGAAAAAAGGCGCTGCCATTAGATGGCAACGCCTTCAATTTGCGCAAGAACCAATCAGGTTCTATTTCATGGTCGGGATGACGAAGCTCGAGCCTTCCTTGACGCCGGTCGGCCAGCGCGAGGTGACGGTTTTCACTTTCGTGTAAAAGCGCACGCCTTCGGGCCCATGCTGGTTCGTATCGCCGAAGGCCGAACGCTTCCAGCCGCCGAAGGAGTGATAGGCAAGCGGCACCGGGATCGGCACATTGATGCCGACCATGCCGACCTGCACTTGGCTGGCAAAGCTGCGCGCCGCATCCCCGTCACGGGTGAAGATCGCAACGCCGTTGCCGTATTGATGTTTCGTCGGCAATGCGGCGGCTTCTTCGAAATCCTTCGCCCGCACGATCTGGAGGACCGGGCCGAAAATCTCTTCCTTATACATGGACATGTCCGGCGTCACTTTGTCGAAGAGCGAGCCGCCGAGGAAGAAACCGTTTTCATAGCCCTGCATGGAAAAGTCGCGGCCATCGACGAGAAGCTCCGCGCCTTCCTTCACACCGAGATCGATGCAGGCCTTCACCTTCTCGCGGTGCTGCGCGGTGACGAGGGGGCCGTAATCGGCATCGGGATCGGTGGAAAGACCGACTTTGAGCGACTGCACGCGCGGCACGAGTTTTTCGACGAGCCGGTCCGCCGTTTCCTCGCCCACAGGCACCGCAACGGAGATCGCCATGCAGCGCTCGCCCGCCGAGCCGTAGCCCGCGCCGATGAGATCGTCGACCACGCGGTCCATATCCGCATCGGGCATGATAATGGCGTGGTTCTTCGCCCCGCCCATGGCCTGCACGCGTTTGCCGTGGGCAGCAGCCGTGGCGTAAATATATTCGGCGATCGCCGAGGAGCCGACGAAGCTCACCGCTTCGATGCCAGGATCGGTCAAAAGCGTGTCCACCGCTTCCTTATCGCCATTGACGACGTTGAGCACGCCTTCGGGCGCGCCCGCTTCCATCATCAGTTCGGCAAGGCGCAGCGGCACGGAGGGATCTTTTTCCGAAGGTTTGCACACGAAGGTGTTGCCGCAGGCAATGGCGACACCGAACATCCACATCGGGATCATGGCCGGGAAGTTGAAGGGCGTGATGCCGGCGCAAACGCCGAGCGGCTGGCGCATCGAATACATGTCGATGCCGGGCCCCGCCCCTTCGGTAAACTCGCCTTTGAGAAGATGGGGAATGCCGCAGGCAAATTCGATGACTTCCAGCCCGCGCTGCACATCGCCCTTGGAATCCGCGACCACTTTGCCATGCTCGTTGGAGAGCATTTCGGCAAGCTCGTTCATATTGGCCTCGACCAGGCGCTTGAACTCGAACATCACCCGCGCGCGGCGCTGCGGGTTGACGGCGGCCCAATCCGGAAACGCCTTTTCGGCGGAGGCGATCGCGGCGCGCACTTCATCGGCGCTTGCCAGCGGCGTGCGCGCGGAAACCTCGCCGGTATTCGGGTTGTAAACATCGAGGAAACGGCCGCTCTGGCCCTTCACGGCCTTGCCGCCGATAAAATGCATGAGTTCTTTGGTCATTTTTTGCTCCCGGCTGGGGCCCGAGGGTCCGGGCAGACGCCTTCCTGCCTGTCTGCTTAACGCCGCAGCCCGGCGCCCGCAAGCCCCGCTCACGGTCTCTTGTGTCCCTTGTCGAGTATATTGGCCAACGAACGGGCCAGCGGCAGGCGGGCGGCCGGGAAAGGTAAAGCCCGCCCCTGCGTCAGGCAGGCTGGCGGACCTCAGCGCCGGTAAACCAGCGCTTTTTCAGCCAAAGCGCCACGGAGACGAGGGAGATCAGCACCGGCACTTCCACCAGGGGGCCGATCACCGTGGCAAAGGCGACGGGCGAGGCAATGCCGAACGTGGCGATGGCAACGGCAATGGCGAGCTCGAAATTATTGGAGGCCGCCGTGAACGAGAGCGAGGTGGTGCGCGCGTAATCCGCCCCCAAGAGCTTGCCCATCACGAAACTCACCGCGAACATGAGGAAGAAATAAATCGCAAGCGGCAGCGCGATGCGCAGCGCATCGACCGGCAGGGCCAGCACCGCCTCGCCTTTCATGGCGAACATGACGAAAATCGTAAAGAGCAGCGCGGCAAGCGTAATGGGGCCGATGCGCGGCAGGAAAGTATTCGTGTACCAGTTCTCACCCTTGCGCGCGCGCAGCACCTTGCGCGTCAGATAGCCGCCCGCGAAGGGCACACCGAGATAAAGGAAAACGGCGCCCGCCACGGTCCAGAACCCGATATCGAGAATTTGCCCCTCAAGCCCGAGAAGCGGCGGCAAAACGCCCAGAAAAAACCAGACATAAACGGGAAAGAACAGAAGCTGGAAGAGCGAATTGAAAGCAACGAGGCCTGCCACATATTCGTTGCTGCCGCGCGCCAGCTGGTTCCAGACGATGACCATGGCAATGCAGCGGGCAAGACCGATGATAATGACGCCCGTCATATAGGCCGGTTCATCGCGCAGAAAAATCACGGCCAGCGCGAACATCAGGAAAGGCCCGATCAGCCAGTTCTGAATGAGCGAGAGAACCAGAACTTTTCTGTCTTCGAAAACACGCGGCAGCTCTTCATATTTCACCCGCGCAAGCGGCGGATACATCATGAGAATGAGCCCGGCGGCGATCAGCAGATTGGTCGAGCCCACCGAAAACGAGCCGAAAAGATGGGCGGCGCCCGGAAAGAACGTTCCCAGCAGCGTGCCCGCCGCCATGGCGGCGAAAATCCAGAAAGTGAGATAGCGGTCCAAAAACGAAAGACGGCTGGGCTGACTATCGGCCATGGAAACGATCCTGAAGCAAATTAAAGGGAAGGGGCCGGCGCGGTCTTGC
Source organism: Tepidicaulis marinus (assembly GCF_000739695.1). Classification (GTDB taxonomy): domain Bacteria; phylum Pseudomonadota; class Alphaproteobacteria; order Parvibaculales; family Parvibaculaceae; genus Tepidicaulis; species Tepidicaulis marinus. The sequence goes on along the minus strand of NZ_BBIO01000003.1, from coordinate 91,247 downwards.
CGATCTCATCGAGCTTTTTCTGCAAGGAAAGCTTGTCGAGACTGGCCAGCGGCAGATTGGCGAAAATATCGATCCTTGTACGGATCTGCCGGAAAACATCGAGGAAGTGCGCCTTCGTCTCCGTCTCCGTGCCTTGGAAAGCGTCCGGGTCCGGGAAGGGCCAATGGGCATTCATCGGCTGGCCCGGCCAGATGGGGCAGACCTCATTCGCCGCGCTGTCGCAGGTGGTGATGACGAAATCGAGGGCCGGCGCGCCCGGCCCCTCGAATGCTTCCCATCCCTTGCTGGACAGTCCTGTAGTAGGAAGGCCTGCCACGCGCAATGTCTCAAGCGCCAAAGGGTGTACTTGTCCCTTTGGGTGGCTGCCCGCGCTATAGGCTTTGAACCGGTCGCCGGCGGCATGATTGAGATAGGCTTCCGCTAGAATGCTGCGGCAGGAATTTCCCGTACACAGGAAAAGCACGTTGAATTGACGCTTGGTATCGCTCATCGGATCATACTCTTGGCTGGTCTCAGCAACAGCCGGAAAGGCCGCAGCCGGTGATGTTTTCCGCCTTTGCGGGCGGGACGTCATAAGCGTCCGCTTCCAAGTTGGAATGCCCGCGCTCTTCGGTCTGGTGGAACGTATAGAAGGCTTCCCAGGCCACACCGTCCGGATCGGACGTCCAGCTTTTTTCGGACTTGTGATAGCAGCATGTCGTCACGCCTTCGGGTAGATAGGGCGCTTCGGCCTCTTTCAGGCGGTCAAAGACTTCATGCAATTCTTCTTCGCTTTCGGTCTGAATGCCGGCATGGGTGAAGCCCGGCGTGCCGCCGCCCCCTTCGATGACGAAATTGACACGCGGGTCGTCCAGCATCCATTTGGCGTAATCGTCTTTGCGCACGCTGGGCGCGGCGCCGAAAAGTTCCGTGTAGAACGCGATGGATTTTTCCAGATCGCTCGCATTGAAGCTGACGTGAAGGCGTTTCATCACACACACTCCTTTTCCAGAGAAAGGGTTTGAACCGAGCCGCAGGCCCCGCCGCAGCAATCTTCGAGCAGGTATTGCGTCAAAGCCTGCATGGCGCCGAGCTCGGCCCGGTAGATGATCGAGCGCCCTTCCCGCCGTGCCTGGATGAGCCCGGCCCGCGCCAGCTCTTTCAGGTGAAAGGAAAGCGTGGGCTGGGCAACGCCCAGCGCCTCGGCGAGCGCGCCGGCGGCAAGCCCGCCCGCCGCCGGGTCCGGCGAATGGGCGCGCACCAGGGCCCGGAAAACCTGAAGCCGGGTCTCCTGAGCAAGGGCGCCAAGGGCGAGAATGACATCTTCCTGTTTCATAGTTCGATAATTATGGAATTATCGAAGCATTTCAAGAGGCAGAATGAGAAATTGCATGAACCTTCTCGCTTTTCGCCCTCACATGTCCGCTTGATGGAGGGTCCAGCGGCTCCACTCCTTGCGGCAACCGCTATATGGACCCCGGGATAAACCCGGGGTGACACTTGGAGTTAAGGGAAAGGCATTGCCTCACCGCTTGCTCTTCCCGTCACCCCGGCCCCCGAGCCGGGGTCCACGCAGCCTGCCGCAGCAAGCGCAAGCGCGCGGACAAAACAAAGACAAACGAAAAAGGCCGCCCCGAAGGACGGCCTTTACAACTTTCCGGATGCCGGCAAGGTCAGACGCGGCGTTCCACCATCATCTTCTTGATTTCGGCAATCGCCTTGGCCGGGTTGAGGCCCTTCGGGCAGGCCTTGGCGCAGTTCATGATCGTGTGGCAGCGGTAAAGCCGGAAGGGGTCTTCCAGATTGTCGAGCCGCTCGCCGGTTGCCTCGTCGCGGCTGTCGATCAGCCAGCGGTAGGCCTGCAGGAGCACGGCCGGGCCGAGATAGCGGTCGCCGTTCCACCAATAAGAGGGGCACGAGGTCGAGCAGCAGGCGCACAGAATGCACTCATAAAGCCCGTCGAGTTTCTCCCGGTCTTCCGGCGACTGCTTCCATTCTTTTTCCGGCTCGACGGTGCGCGTCTGCAGCCAGGGCTCGATGGAGGCGTGCTGGGCATAGAAATTCGTCAGGTCCGGCACGAGGTCTTTGACCACCGGCATATGCGGCAGCGGGTAGATTTTCACCTCACCCTTGATCTCGTCGATGCCCTTCGTGCAGGCCAGCGTGTTCGTGCCGTCGATATTCATCGCGCAGGACCCGCAAATCCCCTCGCGGCAGGAGCGGCGGAAAGTCAGCGTCGTATCGATTTCGTTTTTGATCTTGATGAGCGCGTCGAGCACCATCGGGCCGCAATTGTCGAGATCGACCTCATAGGTATCCATGCGCGGGTTTTCCCCGCCTTCCGGATCCCAGCGGTAGACCTGGAATTTACGGACCTTCTTTGCGCCCTGTGCCGCCTTGAAGGTTTTCCCCTTGGTGACGCGGGAATTTTTCGGCAGTGCAAGTTCAACCATTTGCGTAAACCCTTACCTTCAAGCCTTAATAGACACGTTCTTTCGGCTGGATGTACTCGATCTCGTTGGAGAGCGTGTAATTGTGCACTTCGCGGTAGCCGAGCGTGACGTTGCGGTTGTCATCGACCCAGGCGAGCGTGTGCTTCATCCAGTTTTCATCATCCCGGTTCGGGAAATCTTCACGGGCATGGCCGCCGCGGCTTTCTTTACGCGCATCCGCCCCGTTCATCGTCGCGCGGGCCTGAACGATCAGGTTGTCGAATTCCAGCGTTTCGATGAGATCGGAGTTCCAGATCAGCGAGCGGTCCGTGACCTTGATGTCGTCGGCGGCGGCATGGACTTTTTCCATGAGCTTGACGCCCTCTTCCAGAACCTCGCCCGTGCGGTAAACCGCGCAGTTATTCTGCATGGTCCGCTGCATTTCAAGGCGCAGCTCGGCGGTCGGCGTGGAGCCATTCGCGTTGCGGAAATGATCGAGACGGGCAATGGAATTCTCGCCCGCGCCTTTCGGCAGCGTCGGTGCTTTTTCGGCAGGATCGACCACATCGGCGGCGCGCAGGCCCGCCGCGCGGCCGAACACCACAAGGTCGATCAGCGAGTTGGAGCCGAGGCGGTTCGCCCCGTGCACGGAAACGCAGGCCGCTTCCCCGATCGCCATCAGGCCGGGCACGATATCGTCCGCGCCGCCTTTGCCCGAGATCACCTCGCCATGATAGTTCGTCGGGATACCGCCCATATTGTAGTGCACGGTCGGCAGCACCGGGATCGGTTCCTTGGTCACATCGACACCGGCAAAGATGCGGGCCGATTCGGAAATCCCCGGCAGGCGCGAGGCGAGCACATCCGGGTCCAGGTGATCGAGATGCAGGAAGATATGGTCTTTGCCTGCGCCCACACCGCGCCCTTCGCGAATTTCCATGGTCATGGAGCGGGAGACCACGTCGCGCGAGGCAAGGTCTTTGGCGGACGGCGCATAGCGCTCCATGAAGCGTTCGCCTTCGGAATTGACGAGATAGCCGCCTTCGCCGCGCGCGCCTTCCGTGATCAGGCAGCCGGCACCGTAAATCCCCGTCGGGTGGAATTGCACGAATTCCATATCCTGCAACGGCAGGCCGGCGCGCAGCACCATGGCATTGCCGTCGCCCGTGCAGGTATGCGCCGAGGTTGCGGAGAAATAAGCGCGGCCATAACCGCCCGTCGCCAGGATCGTCTGCTTGGCGGAGAAGCGGTGCAGCGTGCCATCATCCATTTTCAGCGCGACGACACCGACGCAGCGCCCGTCATCGCTCATGATGAGGTCGATGGCGAAAAACTCGATGAAGAATTCCGCGTCATAGCGCAGGCTCTGACCATAAAGCGTGTGCAGGATCGCATGGCCCGTCCGGTCGGCGGCAGCACAGGTGCGCTGCGCGATGCCCTTGCCGTATTCGGTGGTCATGCCGCCGAAGGGGCGCTGATAGATCTTGCCTTCTTCCGTCCGCGAGAACGGCACACCGAAATGCTCAAGCTCGTAAACGGCTTTCGGCGCATTGCGGCAGAGATATTCGATGGCGTCCTGATCGCCCAGCCAGTCCGACCCTTTGACGGTGTCGTACATATGCCATTTCCAGTCATCCGGCCCCATATTGCCGAGCGAGGCGGAAATGCCGCCCTGAGCTGCAACCGTGTGCGAGCGGGTGGGAAACACTTTGGTGATGCAGGCGGTCTTCAAACCGGCCTGAGCGCAGCCAAGCGTGGCGCGAAGCCCCGCGCCACCGGCGCCGACCACCACTACGTCGAAGGAATGATCCTGGAATTCATATGCTTTTGAGGCACTCATGCCGGACACTGCCTTTTATGAATTGAACGTCAAATGACCCTGAAAGCCGGCGCAAGGACCGGACATCAGCGCCCGAATTTTAAGAACCGAAGCCGAGCTTCAGCGCCGCATAGACGCAGGCAAGCCCGACCGCGAGCGCGAAGAAATTGTTCCCGATGATCGAGAGCAGTTTCAGATTCTCGCCGTGCACATAATCCTCGATCACCACCTGCATGCCGAGGCGCATATGCCAGATGCCGGAGACGATCAGCGCCAGCACGATGACGGTGACGAGCGGCATGGAAAGATAGGCCCGCACGGTCTCATAGTCCGCCCCGGCCAGCGCCACGAGCGAGGCCAGAAGAAAAATCACCAACGGAATATTGGCGATCGCCGTCAGCCGCTGCAGCCAGAAATGTTCCGTCCCGGCTTTTGCCGAACCAAGGCCGCGCACGCGGCTCAAAGGTGTGCGCATATCGCTCATCAAAGCGCTCCCATCATTTGATAGGCGATCACCCAGACCACCACGGTGAGAATGACCGAACCTGCAACCGTGCCGCGCGCCATCCATTCGACAAGGCGCAGGTCGAAGCCTTTGCCCATGTCCCAGACCAGATGGCGCAGCCCGCCCAGCATGTGGTGGATCAGTGCCCAGGTGTAACCGAAGAGCACGATCCGCCCGTACCAGGAACCGGCATGGGCCGAGAAGACGTCGTAAGCCTCCGCGCCGCTCGCCGCGGCGATCAGCCACCAGGCAAGCAGCAAAGTACCGAAATAGAGCGCGGCGCCGGTAATGCGATGGACGATCGACATCATCATGGTGAGCATTTTGCGGTAAATGCCCAAATGCGGCGAAAGCGGCCGGGAAGCGGAAGGTGAGTCAGCCATTGAGGACCTGCCCCTGAAATTGATTACTCAAAGGGTTGCTTTTGGAGAAAGTGTTTAGCCGAGCCGGGACGTCAAGGCAAATGCAGAAGAAAAATCAGGCACTTAAGCGCAATATTTGCGAATGAATCGCAAGAGAACGCTTTCCCCTGCGCAAAACCCCTGCCTGGAAATTAACCCGCCATACACGCTGTAGCATTTATCAAGAAAGGCCGGGCTGCGCTGCAGGCGGCCGGGAAAGATCAGGCGGTCGGCATTTATGATTACGGTACTGGAGTGCATCACGAACGAGCACAATCTCTGGCTCGTTGGCCTCGCCGCCACGGTCTGCCTGATCGCATGCTTTACCTCCATCGATCTATTCTTCCGGGCGTGGGTTGCCGAAGGCCGCCCTAAATTTTATTGGCTGCTAGGCACGGGGCTTGTGGCAGGCGCCGGCATCTGGGCGACGCATTTCATCGCCATGCTGGCTTACCAGTCCGCCTTGCCTGTTGCTTATGACGTTCCGCTGACGGTGCTTTCCGTTTTCATTTCCGTGTCGCTCTGCACGCTGGGCGCGGGCATTGCCCTTTATATGAACCGGCTGACGCTGGGCGGGCTGACTGTCGGCGCGGCCATCGGCTTCATGCATTTTACCGGCATGTCGGCACTGCGCCTTTCAGGTCATATCGAGTGGGACGGCGCTTATGTCGCCGCCTCCTGGATCATCGGGCTCGCCGTCATGGCGCTGGCTTTCAATCTCATTCGCATTCTGGATGGGGTGAGCCGGCATCTCGTCGGCACGGCGCTGTTCACCCTCGCCATTTGCGGGCTGCATTTCACCGGCATGACGGCAGTCACGCTGGTGCCGGACCCGGCAATGCCTTTTTCCTATGCCACGGTGGATCCCAAATGGCTGGCGGTTTTCACCGCCATGCTCTCCGCAATGATCCTGAGCACAGCCTTTCTGATGGCCGTTTTCGACAAGCATCTTGCCGGGCGCAACGCGCAAGAAGCCGAACGCATGCGCCGCTATGCCGAAGAACTGGAGATCACGCGGGACGAGCTGGAAGCGGTGCGCGACAATCTCTTAAGCGCTTTGGAAGCTGCGGCAGCCGGCAGCCAGGCCAAATCGCAATTCCTGGCAGCCATCAGCCATGAACTCAGAACCCCGCTCAACGCCATTATCGGCTTTTCCGAGATGATGGCGCATGAGCATTTCGGCCCGCTGCCCAATGATCATTACCGGGAATATACCGGTCATATTCACGAAAGCGGCAGACACTTACTCGCTCTCATCAACGACATTCTGGATTTCTCAAAGCTCGATGCGGGCCGCCTGGAGCTTGAAGAGGCACCGCTGGAAGTGGGTATGGCCATCGACGCCGCGCACCGCATGATTTCGCATCTGGCCGAAAGCGGCGAGATATCGGTTCATGTGTCGGAGACGGCGCATTTGCCGCTGATCGATGGGGACGAGAGGCGGGTGCGCCAAATCCTCCTCAACATTCTCTCCAATGCGGTGAAGTTCACGCCCAAAGGCGGGTCGGTCGCTATTTCCGCGCAGTTACGCGACACCGGCGAGCTTTCCATCGACATACGCGATACCGGTATCGGCATCGCCCGGAAAGACATTGCGCTGGCGATGGAAAACTTCGGTCAGATCGACAATTCGCTCCACCGGCAATATGAAGGCACGGGCCTCGGGTTGCCGCTTTCGCGCCGGCTGATGGAATTGCATGGCGGCAGATTGGAACTGGAGAGCGAAGTGGGTGTGGGAACCTGCGTCAGCCTGGTGTTTCCGGCCGGGCGGGTGCTTGCGGCAACCATCCAGGCGGGCATGCAGACGGGTACCCAGGCGGCTACCCAGACGGGCACCGCTCAGAAAGAGCGCAAGGTAACGCTGATCTAGACTGCCCGCGCGCAGCCAGACATCAAGGCCGAACGGCTCACGCATCCCTTAGCTGCGCGCGCAGCCAGGCAATGGCCGCTTCCCGGTCAGTGAAAAGCCGGTTGGGATAAGGACTGCGCTCATAACGCATGAAGAGATTGCCCAGCATCTGCGCCAGCTTGCTATGACCGAGAATGGCAACGGCGGCTGTCGTCCGGCCGAGCTTTTCCGCCTCCACCACTTTGGCAACACGCCCCAGATCCACGGCGGAAGCGGCGCGCACGAGAATAGCCACCTTATAATCCGGCCATTCCTTGTGCACTTTCTCGATCACCGCCTCCAAAAGCTCGGCGGTAATGATCTGCGTTCCATAATCGATTTCCAAAATCCGCGGCTCGAGCTCGCGAATCTCAACCTCATAGAACCGAAGCTGCTTTAGTGCCGTACCCATGAAGGCTCATCCACCGCGCAGTACCCTGATTAAAAGAGTGACACAGCGGCGGACGCTCAGCAAGCCGGTCAGTCGCCCAGCCGCTCCCTCAGCCAGACAAGTGCCTCCTCCTTGTCGACGAAGATTTTCTGCGCATATGCTCCCGCTACCTGTATTTTGACGAACGCCTGGGCAATATCAGCCTGCAGACGGTTACGGACCAGAATGCCGCCCGCGCAGATGAACTCGGAAGCCTTCAGCTCTTCGAGCACATACGCGACCTTGTCGAGGTTGGAGATGGCTTCTGCCGCGGACAGCAAAGCGACTTTCTGCCCCGGCCAATCCTTTTTGATTTTCAGAAGCAGCGAGCGGACGATATCCGCCGTTACAAGATAATTGCCGTAATCGAGGGAAATGATCCGCGGCTCGATTTCATTGATCTCGACTTCGTAGAACCGGAATTGCTTCATTGTCTTCTGCCGGCAGACCGGGAACCGCCTCAAGTTCTCTGCGCCGCCCGCACCCCCCTTGCCCCATCGATAGAAAAAGACTGGCCGAATCTTTTTCGCGCGGCAATCACGGCAATACGACAAAAGCTGCCTTACGCCGTGTTCTCACAAAACTGTGTACGAAACAAATGGTAGAAGAAGAATTGCATCATTGACAGGGCGCCTGTCACCGCCCGTGCAGCTCTTCACGCAGCCAGGCGATCGCTTCTTCCTTGTCTTCGAAAATGCGCCGCGGGTGAGCCGTCTGTTTTTGCCCGTGCACGACGCGGATAAGCTCTCTCTGCAGCTGGTTCGAGGCCAGAACGGCGGAAGCAATGATAAAACCCGAGGCGTTCTTCTCTTCGACCACGGAAGTGAATTTCCCCATCTCCGTGGCGCTGGGCGCGATGGTCAACATGGCGATTTTCGTATCGCCCCATTCGCGGGCAAGCCTGTCGAGGAGATCGGCAAGCAGGACGGGCGTAACCAATTGGCTGCCGTAATCGGTGACGACGATACCGGGCTCGATTTCCTCGATCTTCACTTCGTAGAAAGTGAATTTCTTCATGCTGCCCTAGCGGGGCATCAGAACCCAATAATCAAGGTCCAAAATGATACCCTCGCCATCCCCCTCGTTCTCCATCCCGGGGAAATCGTGACACAGCCGGTCTTTGGCGGCAATGGTGCGAATGCGCAGGAGCCCGAGATCGTTCCGGCCGGGGCACGGCGCCTTTTCCAGAACCTGAGACCAGGCGAACACCGTATCGCCGCCGAAGCAGGGCGCGACATGCCGTCCGCCATTGATCGCGGCAACCAGAAAGGCATTGCCGAGCCCGTTGAAGGAAAGCGCCCGGGCAAGGGAAATCACGTGGCCGCCATAAATAAGCCGGCGCCCGAAACGGCCCTTGCCTTCCGTAAACTGGTTGAAATGCACTTTGGCGGTGTTCTGATAAAGCCGGGTCGCCATCATGTGCTCGGCTTCCTCGATCGTCACACCGTCCACATGGTCGATCTTTTCACCGGCTTCATAATCGCCCCATTTGAAAGGCGAGCCGGTGGCGGCAAGGTCGATCCTGGAGAAATCCGTACCCTCGGGCAGCGCGATAGCCGAAGGGCCGACCGCACTGGGCAGCTCCGGCACTTGGGGTGCGGGCGCAGGGGAGGCCTCATCGCGTTTGCGCACCATCACCCAGCGCACATAATCGAGCACGGCCTCGCCCGCTTGATTGCGCCCGGTGGAGCGGACATAGACGACGCCGGTCTTTCCGTTGGAATTTTCTTTCAGGCCGATCACCTCAGAACTCGCCGAGAGCGTATCGCCCGGAAAGACGGGTTTTAGGAAACGGCAATCGGCATAGCCGAGATTGGCAACCGCATTCAGTGAAATATCGGGAACGGTTTTGCCGAAGACGATATGAAAGGCGAGCATGTCATCGATGGGCGCGCGGGCATAGCCGACGCCCCGGGCAAACTCATCGGAAGATTGCAGCGCAAAACGCACCGGGAAGAGCGCGGTGTAAAGCGCGACATCGCCTTCCGTCACCGTGCGCGGCGTTGCATGGGCAAGCACCTGCCCGATCTTGAAATCCTCGAAGAAATTACCCGGATTGGTTTTCGTCATCGTTTTCTTTCTGCTTTAGGCTTGTCGTCATTGCCGCATGGCGGCGCTTCAGTCCTTCGCGACGAAATCATCCGGCACGAAACGCTGGCCCGCATCTTCATCCACATAGGTCATAATGCCGTCCGCCCAAAAGCCAACCTTGCCGATATCGGGAAACCGGGAGACATCCGCTTTCAGGTGCTCACCGCCCATCAGATAGACAAGATCGCTCGTGCCGGGGTTGGAGAGATGATGCACGGCGCCGTCCGCCGGAAAGCCGACATAATCGCCGCTGCGCACCATGGTCGTCTCGCCGTCGATCCGCAGCAACCCTTCACCTTCCAGAATGAAGATAAACTCTTCTTCGGTCGTATGCGCATGGGCAATAAAGCTTTCCTTGCCTGCCGGCACGCGCGCGAGGGTAAGATGTACCCGCTCCATGCCTGCCTGCCGGGAAAGCTGGCGCATCTCGATGCGTGAATTGGGATTGAGCGGATGAGCAAACCGGAACCCGCCTTCGGTACTGAAAGCGCCGGTGCGAACCACATAGTCCTCGATAGATTTGCTCATCTTGTCCTCTCTTGAGGCAGTGTTTGGCACCCAGCGCACGAAGGCCTATGCGCTCTTCTCAAGTTCCTCGATCGCCTCGGCAATGGCAACGGTGCGCCGGGCGATTTCTTCATGCAGCAGCTCGACCATGCGCCCTTCCACCTTCAAAACGCCCTTGCCTTTGTTCTCCGGCTGGGCGAAGGCTTCGATAATGGCGCGCGAGAAAGCGACATCTTCCGGATCGGGCGCAAAAATCTCGTTGCAGGGACCGACCTGCGAGGGATGGATCAGAGTCTTGCCGTCAAAGCCGAGCTCGCGGCCCTGCACGCACATCTCCTTGAAGCCGTCCTCATCCTTGATGTCGTTATAAACGCCGTCGAGCATCACAATGCCATAAGCGCGCGCCGCCAGCATGGAAAGCCCGAGCGACGTGATCATCGGCAGCCGCAAGGGCGTATGGGCGCAGCGCAGCTCCTTGGCGATGTCGTTCGTGCCCATTACCCAGACGCTCATCCGCGTCGTCTGGCTCATCGCGGCAATAGCTTCGGCGCGCAGCATGGCGAGCGGCGTTTCCATCATCGCCCAAAGCTGCAGCTCGGGGCCCGCGCCCGCCTTTTCAAGCGCCTCATGCGCGCGCGTCACATCTTCAGGCGAGCTGATCTTCGGCACTAATATGGCGTCCGGCCCGGCGGCAACCGCCGCCTCGATATCGGCCGCGCCCCAGGGCGTGTCGAGCCCATTCACGCGGATCACGATTTCCCGCTTGCCATAGCCGCCGCCCGCAACGGCGGAGGTCACCTGCGCACGCGCTTCTTCCTTGGCATCGGGGGCCACCGCATCTTCCAGATCCAGGATGAGCGTGTCGGCGGCAATGCTCTTTGCTTTTTCCAGCGCCCGGGCGTTCGATCCGGGCATATAAAGCACGCTGCGGCGCGGGCGGGCGGACTGATCGGCCATAAACTCTCTCCAATGGTCTTCTGCAAGGCTTGAATTGGCGGCAGACTATAAAGCCCGTGCCCCGCTGCCAAGCAGCGATTCGCCCTGAGGTTCCGCAGCCAAGGCTTACGCTCTAAGGAATACCGGATGGCCAACATTCTTTGTCTCTCCAGCCAGGTCGCCCGGGGCCATGTGGGCAATTCCGCCGCCGTTTTCACATTGCAGCGCCTCGGCCATGAAGTGATGGCGCTGCCCACCACGCTGCTATCCCATCATCCGGGCCATGGGAGACCTGCCGCGCGGGTGAGCGAGCCTGCCTTTCTGGAGGCCGCGCTTTCCTCCTTGGAAGAAAAGGGCTGGCTTGCGGACTGCGATGCGGTGCTCACCGGCTATTTCGCCCATCCCGAACAATTGGATATCGCCGCCCGCTTCATTGCGCGGCGGCGCAAAGAGGCGGCAGAAAGCAAGCGGCCCTTTCTTTATCTCTGCGATCCCATTCTCGGCGACGAAGACACGGGGCTTTACGTCCCTGAAAATATCGCATCGGGCATGCGTGCACTCGGCGCCCTTGCCGATATTTTGACGCCGAACCCGTTCGAACTGTCACACCTTGCCGGATTGCCCTGCGAGGACATGGCGCAGACGCGCGCCGCAGCCCGCGCGCTGAAAACACCTTATGTGCTTGCCACCTCCGCGCCGCCGCCGGAACCCGGGTTTGCGGCAAGTGTGCTGGTGAGCCCCTTCCATGCCTGGCGCTGCAGCACGCCTTTCATTGAAGACGTGCCGAAAGGCACGGGCGATCTGATCAGCGCGCTCTTTCTCGGCCACTTCCTGGAAAGAAATGAGCCGGCTCATGCCCTCGCCCTCGCCTCGGATGCGGCTGCCGCCATCATTGCGGCGAGTAGAGGCGCCGAAGAATTGCGGCTCATTGCCAATCAAGACGCGCTCCGCCCCAACGCCCCGCGCTTTGAGCTTGAGGATCTTCAGCCATGATCGTGGCAGGCGCCGATGGCTGCCCGGCAGGCTGGGTTCTCGTGCTCTGGCAGGGACCGGAAGGCCCGCCGCCGCAGGCCCGATTGGTGAAAAAACTTGCCGAGGTTCTGAAATGGGACGAGCGCCCTGCCTTCCTTGCCGTCGATATGCCGATCGGCCTGCCGGAAAAAGCCGAGCGCGGCGGGCGGCACTGCGAACGCGAAGCCCGCGCCCGGCTCGGCCAGCGCCAATCCTCCGTCTTTTCCACCCCGGCGCGCGCCGCGCTTGCGGCTGAGGAGTTTCAGGAGGCCTGCCGTCTCAATCGCGCGCATTCGGAACCGCCGCGCGGTGTCTCCAAACAATGTTTCAACATCTTCCCGAAGATTCGCGAGCTTGCAGCGCTTGTAACGCCGGAAACGCAAAGCTGGCTGCGCGAATGCCACCCGGAGCTGGCGTTCTGGGCAATGAACGGGGAGATACCGCTGCACTTGCCGAAAAAAGTCAAAAGCGCGCCGGCGGAACCCGGCCTCGCGCTCCGCCGCGGCCTGCTTGAAAAAGCAGGCTTTCCGCTCACGCAATTGCGCGCCCCCGCCTTCAAACGCAAGGACGTGGGAAAAGACGATATTCTCGATGCCTGCGCCTGCACCTGGAGCGCCTGGCGCATGAGCCAAGGGGCAGAAATCCGCCTGCCCGCTGAGCCCCGCTTCAATGCAGAGGGCTTGCGCATGGAAATTTCCGCGTAGCGCAGATGACAGCTTAAACGAATTCGATCTTGTTCTTCGCAGGCCGTTCCTGAAGACGGGAGGCGGGAAGGCGCACCGTCACTTCCGTGCCGCGCCCGGGCTCCGAACGGATCACCACCGTGCCCCCATGCAGCCGCGCGAGCGCCGCGGTGATCGGCAGGCCGAGCCCCGTGCCATCTGCCATATAGACCGTGTCGCCGGTGGAGATTTGCTGGAACGGCGTCAGCGCTTTCGGGATATCCGATTTCTCAATACCGATGCCGGTATCGGCGACGGAAATCGCGATGCGTCCATCCACTTCCCGCTCCACCGAGAGGACCACACGGCCCCCTTCCGGCGTAAACTTCACCGCGTTGGAGACGAGATTGAGGATCATCTGGCGAAGCGCCCGCCGGTCGGCGATCAGCCGGGGCAGATCTTCGTCGATCAGCACATCGAAAACAAGTTTCGCTTCTTGCGCGCGCCAGCGGATCAGCCGCTCGCAGCCGCGCACTTCCTCGCCGAGATCAAGATCTTCATCCGCGAGCTCCATCTTGTTCGCCTCGATCTTGGAGAGATCGAGAATGTCGTTGATCAGGCTGAGCAGATGGTTGGAGGAACGGTGAATGTCGTGGATATATTCTTTATACTGCGGGTTCTCGATCTCGCCGAACATGCCGCCCGTCATGATCTCGGAAAAACCGATGATCGCATTGAGCGGCGTTCGAAGCTCGTGGCTCATATTGGCCAGGAATTCGGACTTTGCCGCATTGGCGATTTCGGCCGCATCGCGCGCTTCGCGCAACGCCGCCGCCGCTTTTTCATGGGCGCTGACCTCGCTGTTGAAGCGGTCGAGAACGAGATTATAGCGGAAGGCAAGCTCGCCTGCTTCCGTGAAAGGCTCGACGGGCACCTTGTGGGAAAAATCCCCGCGCCGGCTTTGGTCTTCCATCCGCCCCAAAAGTTCGGAAAGCGCGCTGCTTGCCCCATGTTCGGAAATATTGAGCCCTTCACGCTCGGCCCGGGCGCGCACACGCATGGCAAGGAAAGGATCGATGAGTTTCATCAGCGCGAAGGAAAGCGTGAAGGCATAGGCCCCTGCCGCGGCAACGCCGGTGAGCTGCACGGTGAATTGCTCGAACCGGCTTGCGCCATTGGGGAAATAAGACATCTCGCCGAAAAGCGCGACGGCCAGCGTGCCCCAAATACCGGCGGCCAGATGCACCGGCACCGCGCCCACTGCGTCGTCGATTTCCAGCCGCTCGAGCAGCTTGGCGGCAAGCACCGAGACGAAACCGCCCATGGCGCCGATGAGAACGGAACCGCCCGTGCTGACGATATGCGCGCTTGCGGTAATCGCAACGAGCCCGGCCAGAACGCCGTTCACGGTCGCGCCCACATCCGGGCGCTGATCTATTGCCCAGGTCAGCCCCATCACCGCGATACCGCCCGCGGAGGCGGCAAGCAGCGTATGAACGAGCACCACGGGCACCACATGATTGACGGCGAGCGTGCTGCCGCCGTTAAAACCGAACCAGCCGATCCAGATGAGGAACATGCCAAGGGCCGCCAGCGGCAGATTATGCGGCTCGATGGCGCGCCCGCCTTGCCCGAAGCGGCCAAGGCGCGGGCCGATAACGAGGATCGCGGCAAGCGCCGCCCAGCCGCCGACACTGTGAACGACCGTCGAGCCGGCAAAATCGATAAAGCCGAGTTTTTCAAGCCAGCCCGTGGCCGAGCCCGAGTCAAGCCCGCCCCAGGCCCAATGGCCGATGATCGGATAGATGAGAAGCGAGAGAATGAAGGTTGCGGCGAGATAGCCTTTAAAGCTCATCCGCTCGGCAACAGCGCCCGAGACAATCGTGATTGACGTGCCGCAAAAGGCAAGCTGGAAAAAGAAGAACACCATCTCGCTGGAACGCTCGGGCGTAACTTCCGCCTGGCCCGCCAGCATGAAGCCGTCATGGCCCACGAGACCGAAAGCACTCGGGCCGAACATCAGTCCGTACCCCACCGCCCAGAAGACAAGACTGGCGAGCGAGAAATCCGCGACGTTCTTCACCGCGACATTGATAGAATTTTTGGCCCGGATGAGCCCGGTCTCAAGACAGGTGAAGCCTGCCTGCATGAGCAGCACCAAAACGGTGCAGATCAGAACCCAGGCGATATCGAGCCCGCTCATTGGCGCCATTGCCATTGCCCCCGCAACGATGTGCCGGAACGGCTTTGTCCCGGCCAATGAAAAGACGCCACCACGCGCGGGGTATAGTTATCACTCACTAGTCTTAATAAGTGGAAAACGGTCAGTCTATCCTATGAAAAAACGCCCTCCCGGCTGGCCGGAAGGGCGTCTTTAATCTCAAATCGGCGGGCAATCAGGCTTTTTTCAGATAATCCGAGCAAAGCACTTCGGCGATCTGAATGGCGTTGAGCGCGGCGCCTTTACGCAAATTGTCCGACACGCACCAAAGGTTCAGGCCGTTTTCCACCGTCGGATCGACACGGATACGGCTGATGAAGGTGGCGTAATCGCCCACGCATTCGACCGGCGTGACATAGCCTTCGTCCTCGCGCTTATCGACGACGAGAATGCCCGGCGCTTCGCGCAGAATGTCCCGCGCCTCGTCATCGGAAATCGGGTTTTCGAACTCGATATTCACCGCTTCGGAATGGCCGACGAAAACCGGTACACGCACACAGGTCGCCGTGAGCTTGATCTTCGGGTCGAGCATCTTTTTCGTCTCGGCCATCATCTTCCACTCTTCCTTCGTATCGCCGTCTTCCATGAAGACGTCGATATGCGGAATGACGTTGAAAGCGATCTGCTTCGTCAGCTGTTCCTTGACGATGGGATCGTTCACATAGATGGCGCGCGTCTGCGTGAAAAGCTCGTCCATCGCCGCCTTGCCGGCGCCGGAAACCGACTGATAGGTGGAGACGACCACACGCTTGATCGTGGCTTTCTCATGCAGCGGCTTCAGCGCCACCACCATCTGCGCCGTGGAGCAGTTGGGGTTGGCGATGATGTTCTTTTTCGTGTAACCGGCAATCGCCTCCGCATTCACTTCCGGCACAACGAGCGGCACATCCGGGTCCATGCGGAACTTGGAGGAATTGTCGATCACGACGCAGCCCTGCGCGGCGATTTTCGGCGCCCATTCCTCGGCCACCGAGCCACCCGCCGACATCAGCGCAATGTCGGTATCGGAGAAATCGTAATTCTCCAGCGCCTTGACCTTCAGGGTCTTGTCGCCGAACGAAACTTCCTTGCCTTGAGAACGGCGGGAGGCAAGCGCCACCACCTCATCGGCGGGGAACTTGCGTTCCGCCAGAATGTTCAGCATCTCGTGGCCCACATTGCCCGTGGCGCCAACGACAGCGACTTTATAACCCATGTGTTTCTCCTGAAGCCTTAAGCGGCTCCTTCTTGCGGATCGCCTTTTCATGGGACCGTCTGACTTGCGATCCCGGAAAAGTCAGACGGTCATATTTTAAGCGGACAGTTTGGTGAGTGCGGCAAGCACCGCGTCGCCCATTTGTTTCGTCCCGACCTTTTTCATGCCGGGCTGCATGATGTCGCCCGTGCGGTAGCCTTCGGCGAGCACCGTTTCCGCGGCTTTCTCCAGAAGATCCGCATCGGCGCTAAGATCGAACGTGTACCGCAGCGCCATGGCGAAAGAGAGGATCGTTGCAAGCGGATTGGCAAGCCCCTGGCCCGCGATATCGGGTGCCGAGCCGTGCACGGGCTCGTAAAGCGCCTTAGCCTTGCCGTTGGCATCCTTGCCGCCGAGCGAGGCGGAAGGCAGCATGCCGAGCGAGCCCGTCAGCATGGCCGCGACATCGGACAGCATATCCCCGAAGAGATTGTCGGTGACAATAACGTCGAACTGCTTGGGTTGTTTCACAAGCTGCATGCCGCAATTGTCGGCGAGCATATGATCGAGCGTCACATCGGAGAATTCCGCCTTGTGCAGCTTGACCATTTCTTCATGCCAGAAGACGCCGGAATGCATCACGTTGCGTTTTTCAACGGAGGTGACGCGGTTGCCGCGCTTACGCGCAAGATCGAAGGCCACGCGCCCGATGCGCTGCACTTCATGCGTCGAATAAACCTGCGTGTCGAAACCGCGCCGCTCGCCATTCGGCAAATCCTCGATGCCGCGCGGCTCACCGAAATAAACCCCGCCCGTCAGCTCGCGCACGATCATGATGTCGAGCCCTTCCACAAGCTCGCGCTTCAAGGAAGACGCATCGGCAAGCGCGGGGAAGCAAAGCGCCGGGCGCAGATTGGCGAAAAGTTCAAGATCCTTCCTGAGACGCAGAAGCCCCGCTTCCGGGCGCACATCGAAGGGCACGCCGTCCCATTTCGGCCCGCCCACGGCACCGAGCAGCACGGCATCGGCTTCCTGAGCCTTTGCCATGGTCGCATCCGACACGGCCTGACCATGCGCGTCATAAGCGCAGCCGCCCACAAGGTCGCGCTCGGTTTCGGCACCCAAGCCGCGCTCCTTGTTGAACCAGTCGATAATGCGCTCGACCTCGCCCATCACTTCAGGGCCGATGCCGTCGCCGGGCAGGATCAGAATTTTCTTCGTCATGCGTCTCTCGTTTCTTTTTCTTCGCCGTTTTGCCGCCTCGGCGCCCAGCGACGGAGTACGGCCTATCCTTTTATCTCAACTGTCACCCCGGCTCGCAGGCCGGATGACGGCGGAATATGCGGCTGCGAATACGGCCCTGCGCAAATGCCTTTAAAGCCAGGGTTGTTCTTCGGCGCGCTTCGCCTCAAACGTTTCAATCGCCGATTTCTTCTGCAGCGTCAGGCCCACATCGTCGAGCCCTTCCATCAGGCAATGCTTGCGGAAGGGATCGATGTCGAACTTAATGACGCCGCCATCCGGCCCGCGGATTTCCTGTGCTTCCAGATCGACGGTGAGGCGCGCATTGGCGCCGCGCTCGGCATCGTCCATCAGTTTGTCCACATCTTCCTGCGGCAGCCGGATCGGCAAAATGCCGTTCTTGAAGCAGTTATTATAAAAGATGTCGGCAAAGCTCGTGGAAATGATGCAGCGGATGCCGAAATCGAGCAGCGCCCAGGGCGCATGTTCGCGGCTCGACCCGCAGCCGAAATTGTCGCCCGCCACCAGAATTTCCGCATTCCGGTAGGCCGGTTTGTTGAGCACGAAATCCTCGACTTCCGAGCCGTCATCCTTGTAGCGCATCTCGTCGAACAGGTTCTTGCCGAGCCCTGTGCGCTTGATCGTCTTCAGGAACTGCTTCGGGATGATCATATCCGTGTCGATATTGATCAGCGGCATGGGAGCGGCAACGCCCTCGAGTTTCTTGAATTTATCCATTGTCGCTCTCCTTAGCTGAACTTGCGCACGTCCACGAAGTGACCGGCGATGGCTGCGGCCGCCGCCATTTCCGGCGAGACGAGATGCGTGCGCCCGCCGCGGCCCTGACGGCCTTCGAAATTGCGGTTCGAGGTCGAGGCGCAGCGCTCGCCCGGCGCGAGCTTATCGGCATTCATCGCAAGGCACATGGAACAGCCCGGCTCGCGCCAGTCGAAACCGGCTTCGATGAGGATCTTGTCGAGCCCTTCCTGTTCCGCCTGCTCTTTCACCAGGCCGGAGCCCGGCACCACCATCGCATTTACATGCGCAGCGACCTTACGGCCCTTGGCGATCTTGGCGACCTCGCGGATATCCTCGATGCGCCCGTTCGTGCACGAGCCGATAAAGACGCGGTCGAGCTTGATGTCCGTCATCTTCGTATTGGGCTCAAGACCCATATATTTCAGTGCCCGCTCGATGGCCGTACGCTTGGCTTCATCGGCGATCTTGGCCGGGTCCGGCACCGCCCCTTCGATGGAGACGACGTTTTCCGGGCTCGTGCCCCAGGTCACGATGGGCGGCAGGCTGGCCGCATCGAGCACCACTTCCTTGTCGAAATGCGCGCCTTCATCGGAGGGCAGGCTGCGCCAATAATCGACCGCCTTCTCCCACATCTCCCCCTGCGGCGCGCGCGGGCGGCCTTTCAGATACTCATAGGTCTTCTCATCGGGCGCGATGAGGCCGGCGCGGGCACCGCCTTCGATGGTCATGTTGCAGACCGTCATGCGCCCTTCCATGGAAAGCGAGCGGATCGCTTCGCCGGCAAACTCGATCACATAGCCGGTGCCGCCGGCCGTGCCGATCTCGCCGATGATCGCCAGAATGATATCCTTGGCGGTGACATGGGGCGGCAGCTGCCCGTTCACCGTCACGCGCATATTCTTGGCCTTGGACTGAATGAGCGTCTGCGTGGCGAGCACATGCTCGACTTCCGAGGTGCCGATACCGTGGGCCAGCGCGCCGAACGCGCCATGGGTCGAGGTATGGCTGTCGCCGCACACGATCGTCGTGCCCGGCAGCGTGAAGCCCTGCTCGGGGCCGACAATGTGCACGATGCCCTGGCGGATATCGAGCATGGGCAGATATTCCACACCGAACTCGGCCGCGTTCTTTTCCAGCGTTTCGACCTGCAGCTTCGATTCCGGATCGTCGATGCCGTTCGCCCGGCCCGCCGTCGGCACGTTATGGTCGGCCACGGCCAGCGTGTTGCCCGGCGCATGCACCTTGCGGCCCGTCATGCGCAGGCCCTCGAAGGCCTGCGGGCTCGTCACTTCATGGACGAGATGGCGGTCGATATAAAGGAGGCAGGTGCCGTCTTCTTGCTCATCGACCAGATGCGCATCCCAGATTTTGTCATACATAGTTCTGGGCGTGGTGCGGGCAGACATTTCTCTACGCTCCTATCTTGCTTCTTCTTGGGGGCTCCCATCCTGGCCTTGCGGCCGGTCCTTCAGGATCGGGCCCCGTCTTCATTTCTCAAACGGGTATAGCGGCAAACAAAAAGCGGGCCTGGACGTGTCGCCCTGCCCGCTTTTCGGATGCTCGGATAAATGGGCGAGCAGGGTTACTCCGCAGCCTTCTCCTTGGTGCGGGTCTTATCCTGGCGCTCTGCAATACGGGCGGATTTGCCGCGGCGGCCGCGCAGGTAATAGAGCTTCGCGCGGCGCACTTTACCGCGGCGCAGAACCTCGATGGAATCGACCAGCGGCGAGTAGATCGGGAACACGCGTTCCACGCCTTCACCGTAGGAAATCTTGCGTACCGTGAAGCTTTCCTGCAGGCCGCCGCCGGAGCGGGCAATGCACACGCCTTCATAGGCCTGGATGCGCTCACGGGTGCCTTCGGTCACTTTCACATTGACCTTCACCGTATCGCCAGGGCCGAATTCCGGCACGGTTTTCTTCTCGGAAAGAGCGGAAATCTGCTCTTTTTCGAGTTCCTGAATGATGTTCATCGGCCTGTCCTCATTTCTATATAAGCGCCGCCCCGATAATCCCATCGCTGCGGGCGCGCTTCCCTAACATAATTCAATCGCGATGGCGAGAGGCTTTGAGATATTTCTCCCAAAGATCCGGACGCCTTTCGCGCGTTAACTTTTCCGCTTCCTGCCGCCGCCACTCGGCAATCCGGCCGTGATGGCCGGAAGTGAGGATTTCCGGGATTTCCCGGCCCTCGAAGACGGGCGGCCGCGTGTAATGCGGATATTCCAGAAGCCCGGTCTCGAAGCTTTCTTCCTCGCCCGAGGCCTCTTTTCCCATGACCCCCGGCAAAAGCCGGATCACGGCATCGAGAAGCGCCAGCGCCGCCGGCTCTCCTCCGGAAAGAACAAAGTCGCCAAGGCTCACCTCTTCGAGCCCCCGCGCCTCGATCACCCGCTGGTCGATCCCTTCAAAGCGCCCGCATAAGAGCACCGCGCCGGAACCTTCCGCCAGAGAACGCACTCTCGCCTGATCGAGGGGCTTTCCCCTCGGGCTGAGATAGATGAGCGGCCTCTCGTCGCTGGGCCCGTGAACGGCGTCGATCGCGGCGGCAAGCACATCCGCCCGCATGACCATGCCCGCGCCCCCGCCTGCGGGGGTGTCGTCCACGGAGCGGTGTTTATCGCGCGCAAACCCGCGAATGTCCACCGTTTCGAGCGCCCAGCGCTCTTCTTCAAGTGCCCTGCCCGCCAGCGAAAACCCGAGCGGCCCCGGAAACATTTCCGGAAAGAGCGTCAGCACGCTCGCCCGCCAAGCAGAACCTGAAGAGGCAGATCCTGAAGAGGCAGTGCGGCCCTCAGCCATCGCCCGGCGCCTTACCGGCTTCAGCGCCCGCTTCCGCCTTTTGCGCTTCGGCTTTCGCCTTGGCGCGCGGGCTGCGGCGGCGCTTTTTCGCGCGGGGCTTGTCCGGCTCGAACAGGCCTGCGGGCGGATCGGCAATGAGCCGGCCTTCGGCAAGCTTCACCTCGGGCACATTGTCCTTGGTGAAGGGCAAAAGCTCGGCTTTGCCGTTCGGCTGCTCGATCTCCAGAAGATCGCCGGCACCGAAATCATGCACCGCGATCACCCGGCCGAGCAGCTTGCCGTCCGTGGCCCAAGCTTCGAGCCCGACGAGATCGGCATGGAAGAAGGCCTCTTCCTCGCCATCGCCCGTCTCCGGCACGCCGAGCTTCTCGCGCGGCACATAAAGCTCCAGCCCGCGCAGCGCCTCGGCCTGCTCGCGCCGGGTTACGCCTTCCAGCTCGGCGATGACAATGCCCTCGCCCTTGCCGGTGCCCGTCACTTTCAGCGCGAAGCTGCCCTTGGCCGTTTCCACCGGCCCGTAATCGCCAATGGCTTCGGGCTCGGCGGTGAAGGTCTTGATGCGGCAGCGCCCATGCACGCCGTGCGGCGAGGCAATCACGCCAAGGCAGACTTTCGTCTCCCCGGCTCCCTCTCCCGCATCATCTGGGCTCATGCCTCAATCCTCTCGCACCGGGCTCTTGCCGCCTTGACCCAATCAGGCCCCAATCAGGCTTCGGCAGATTCCTCTGCCGCAGCTTCCTCGGCAGGCGCTTCTTCAGCCGGTGCCTCGGCAGCAGCTTTGGCTTCTTCCGCTTTCAAACGCTCGGCTTCCAGACGCTCCTGCGCTTTCTGACCCGGCTTGCCCTTGTTCGGGTTGTTGCGGGCTTCGCGCTTGATGAGGCCGGCGGCATCGAGGAAACGGGCCACACGGTCGGTCGGCTTGGCGCCCTGGCCGAGCCAATGCTGCGCACGCTCGGTATCGAGCTTCAGGCGCTCTGCATGATCTTTCGGCAGCAGCGGGTTGAACGTGCCGATCTTTTCGATAAAGCGGCCATCGCGGGGCGAGCGCACATCGGCGACCACGATCCGGTAGAAGGGACGCTTTTTGGTGCCGCCACGGGCCAGACGAATTTTCGTTGCCATATTTGAACTTCCTTTTCTTCGCTCAACTCAAGGGCTTGCGCCCGTTAATTCTCAAAACCGATCTCTGAACTCAAAAATCTGAATTCAAAATCTCAAGATCACTTCTTTTTGCCGCGCCCTGAAGGCAGACCGGGAAGACCGCCCGGACCCCCAAGCCCCGGCAGGCCGCCGCCGGCGATCGAGTTCGACCCGAGGCCGGGCGGCAAACCGCCGCTCCCGCCCATTTGCTGCAAGAGCCGTTCGGCCTCTTTCGGATCGCTCGGCATCTCGGGCATGCCGCCGCCCATCAGGCCGCCCATACCGCCACCCATGCCGCCGAAAAGGCCTTTCATGCCCTTCTTGCCCATCTGCTTCATCATGTCCGCCATCTGGCGGTGCATCTTGAGCAGGCGGTTGATCTCCGGCACCGACGTGCCCGAGCCGGCGGCCACGCGCTTCTTGCGGCTGGCATTCAGCACTTTGGGGTTGCGCCGTTCCTGTTTCGTCATGGAGGAGATGATCGCCGCCTGACGTTTGAAAATGCTGTCATCGAGCTGGGCTTGGCCGAGCTGCTTCTTGATCTTGCCCATGCCCGGCAACATGCCAAGCACCCCCGCCATGCCGCCCATCTTGCCCATCTGCTGCAATTGCTCGGCAAGATCGTCGAGGTCGAACTGACCCTTCTTCATCTTGCGCGCCATGCGCTCGGCTTTTTCCGCGTCGATGGTCTCGGCGGCTTTTTCCACCAGGCTGACGACATCGCCCTGGCCGAGAATGCGCCCGGCGATGCGGCGGGGATCGAAATCCTCCAGCTCGTCGATCTTCTCGCCCGTGCCCAGAAGTTTGATCGGCACGCCCGTGACATGGCGCATGGAAAGGGCAGCGCCGCCGCGCCCGTCACCATCCGTCCGCGTCAGCACGATACCGGTCAGCCCGATGCGGGACTGGAACTGCTCGGCGACGTTCACCGCGTCCTGACCGGTCAAGCTGTCGGCCACGAGCAGCGTTTCATGGGGATGGGCAAGATCGCGCACTTGGGTGATCTCGGCCATCAGCGCTTCATCGACATGCAGCCGGCCGGCGCTGTCGAGCAAGACCACGTCATAGCCGCCAAGACGGCCCGCTTCCATCGCGCGCCTTGCGATCGCCACAGGCTCCTGGCCTTCGACAATGGCAAGGGTGGGAATATCGTTCTGCTCGCCCAGCACTTTGAGCTGTTCCTGGGCAGCCGGGCGGCGGGTGTCGAGCGAGGCCATCAGGACCTTGCGCTTTTCCCGTTTCATCAGCCGCTTGGCGATCTTCGCGGTCGAGGTCGTCTTACCCGAGCCCTGCAGGCCCACCATCATGATGGCGACGGGGGCCGGGGCATTGAGCGAAATTTCCGCCGCCTCCGCGCCCAGCGTATCGACCAGCGCGTCATGGACGATCTTGACGACCTGCTGGCCGGGCGTCACGGATTTCAGGACTTCATGGCCCACCGCGCGCGTGCGCACTTTCTCCACGAAAGCGCGGGCGACAGGCAGCGCCACATCGGCTTCGAGCAGCGCCCGGCGCACCTCGCGCAGCGCCTCATCGACATCCTTTTCCGACAGCGCGCCGCGCCCGGTCAGTTTGTCGAAGACGCCGGAAAGCCGGTCCTGAAGATTCTCGAACATGCCTTGCGCTAAACCCTTATACGCAAAAGAAATTTGCACCTGTGAGCGAACCCTCGCCGACAGGTGGTGATCCTGGCCAATTGGCCTCATCCGGACCATTCGGGACAGATTGTTCCGAAAGGTGGCCGGAAATTAGGCTGAAGGCAGGCTGAGAGTCAAGATAATCGCTCTATCGCGCCATTTTGAGGGGCATGAACCGGATGGGAGCGCCCAGGGAGCGCCAAGCCGTTAAAATGCCGCCGATTTCCTTTAGGCCCCGGTAAAAGGCCCTCGCTAGCCTTGGCTCCATGATCGGCGCGCTTTCCCACGCCCTGACAGGGCTTAAATCCGCCGCCGCCGCTTTCACAAAAGCAGCGGAGACGATTGCCCGCGCCCCCGTCTCCCGGCCCGAAAATACCTCCGAGACGCCCCTCGAGACGCTTCAGGCGGGCCCGCTGACGGGCACACAGCCCCTCTCCCGGCCGCCGGAGGACACACTCCTCACCGGCACGCTCGACCTTCTCCAGGCCGAACACGCCTATAAGGCCAATGCCAAGGTCTTCGCCGCCGTCTCCGAGACGGAGCGGGAGGTGATTGATATTCTTTCCTGAGGCAGGGCCTTTCCACTATCACCGCCCGTCACCCCGGCCTGCGAGCCGGGGTCCAAACAGCGTCTCCACAGATCGCAGCCTCCTCATGGACCCACGCGTCAAGCGCGAGGGTGACGACAGTAGCGGTACCCTAAGCCCCTTCCAGCCCCTCGATCAGCAGCTCCAGCGCGGCTTTGGCGAAAAGGCGCATGTTCTCAGCCCGCGTGGCGACCCCGGTCGAAACGATGCGGGCAGAGGGGCTGGGGCCCGCAAGGGCGATGGCGGCGGTGCCGGCAGGGGGCCCGTAAGGCGAGGGATCGGGCCCGGCCGCGCCCATTTCCCCGAGCGCCCAGTCCGCCCCCATCTGGCCGCGGAAACCTTCGGCAAGGGCAGCGATATAATCTTCCGTGAGCGGGCTTTTACCTTTCAGCGCCGCCGCCTCTATCTGGTAAAGAGCTCGTCCCGCCTCGCGCGTATAAATGACCGCGCCGCCGAGATAAAAGCCGGAAGCGCCGGGCTGCGCGACGAAAGCGGCGGAAAGCAGCCCCCCGCAGGTGGATTCGGTGACCGCGAGGCGCTCTCCGCGCGCTTTCAAGAGCATGCCTGCCCGGCCCGCCAGCTCTCTTAACTCATCCATCGCGTGTCCTTTTCCCTTCCGCGCCAGCCCTGCGACCCAGCCCTGCGACCCAGCCCTGCGACCCAGCCCTGCGACAAGGTTGCGGCAAGGCTTTATTGGCAATTTACCCCTCTTTCGCCATATAACGCGCATAGAACCCCTGAGGAACAGGGCTTTACGAGATCAAAGGCGCAGCCATGGCAACCCGCGTGCCCTATTTGAAGATGAACGGCCTCGGCAACGACTTCGTCGTGCTGGATGCCCGTGCGCGCGCGCTGGAGCTGACGCCGGAAATCGTCGCCGCCATATCGAGCCGCGAAAACGGCATCGGCTGCGACCAGTTCATCGTCATCGAACCGGCGCGGGATGGCGGCGATGCCTTCATGGATATTTGGAACAATGACGGCGAGCGGGTGGAAGCCTGCGGCAACGCCACGCGCTGCATCGGCGATCTTCTGATGCAGGAAAGCGGCAAGGAAGAAGTGGCGGTCGAAACCGTGGCGGGCACCTTGCGCGCCATGCCGGGCGGGGACGGACTTATCACCGTCGATATGGGCGAGCCGCGCCTTGAATGGCACCAGATCCCGCTTTCAGAAGAAATCCGCGACACGCGCGGCATCGAATTGCAGATCGGCCCCATCGACGCGCCGATCCTGCATACGCCCGCCGCCGTGAATATGGGCAATCCCCACGCGATCTTTTTCGTGCAGGATGTGAACGCCTATAACCTCGCGCAGATCGGACCGATGCTCGAACATCACCCGATCTTTCCCGAGCGCGCCAATATCTCGCTCGCGCAGGTCGACAGCCGCACCCACATCACCTTGCGCGTTTGGGAGCGCGGCGCAGGCCTGACACGGGCCTGCGGCACCGCTGCCTGCGCGGCGGGCGTCGCCGCGATCCGCAAGCGCCTGACCGAGCGCATCGTGCAAGTCGCACTGCCCGGCGGCGAGCTCACCATCGAATGGCGCGAGGCGGACAATCACGTCTATATGACCGGCCCCGCCGAGCTCGACTATAAAGGCGAGCTCGACTGGGAAGCTTATGCCGGAAGGAGCGCCTCATGAGCGCGCATCTTCACAAGGGCGGCGATGAGGAACGGGAGGTAAAGCCTGCCGAAATCCTCACCTTCGGCTGCCGCCTCAATACATACGAATCCGAGGTGATGCGCGGCCATGCCGAAAAAGCTGGGCTCGAAAACGCCATCATCGTCAACACTTGCGCGGTGACGAACGAGGCCGTGCGCCAGGCCCGCCAGGCGATCCGCAAGGCGCGCCGCGAAAACCCGCTCGCCCGCATCGTCGTGACGGGTTGCGCCGCGCAGATCGACCCGGACGAATTCGCCGCCATGCCGGAGGTGGACGCGGTGATCGGCAATGAGGAAAAGCTGAAGGGTGAAAGCTTCACCCGCCTTTCCCTCGGCCAGAATGAGAAAGTGCGCGTCAACGACATCATGTCGGTCAGCGAGACGGCAAGCCATTTCGTGGAAGGCATCGAGGGGCGCGCCCGCGCCTTCGTTCAGGTGCAAAATGGCTGCGACCACCGCTGCACCTTCTGCATCATTCCCTACGGGCGGGGCAATTCGCGCTCGGTGCCGGCGGGCGAAGTCGTCTCCCAGATCCGCAAGCTGGTGGCCAATGGCTACCGCGAGGTGGTCATTACCGGCGTCGACATCACCTCCTATGGCACGGACCTGCCGGGCACGCCTTCGCTCGGCAATCTCTGCGCCCGCATCCTCAAGCTGGTGCCCGAGCTGGAGCGCCTGCGTCTTTCCTCCATCGATTCCATCGAAGTGGACGAACCGCTGATGCGGCTCATCGCGGAAGAAGAACGCTTCATGCCGCATCTTCACCTCTCGCTCCAGGCCGGGGACAATCTGACCTTGAAGCGGATGAAGCGGCGCCATTCGCGCGAGGATGCCATCGCCTTTTGCAAGGAGGCCAAGCGCCTGCGCCCGGAAATGACCTTCGGCGCCGACATCATTGCGGGCTTTCCGACCGAGAGCGAGGCGATGTTCGAGAACTCCCTCCGCCTTGTCGACGAGTGCGAGCTGACCTTCCTGCATGTCTTTCCTTACTCCGCCCGCCCCGGCACCCCTGCGGCGCGCATGCCGCAGGTGGACGGCGCGCTCATCAAGGAACGGGCCCGGCGCCTGCGCGAAAAAGGCGAAGCGCGCCTGACAAGCGCCCTGCAAAGCGCACTCGGCACCACGCAGAACGTGCTGATGGAAAAGCCCGGCCTCGGGCGCACGCCGCACTTCTTCCAGGTCGTGCCCGATGCCGCTGCGACGGCTTTGGCAAGGGAAGGCGAAATCCTGCCGCTCACGATCAAAGGGCTTGAGGATGGCAAGCTCATCGGTATGTTGCCCGCATGAGCGAGCACGAGACCAATCCTGAAAAACCGGAAAAGAAATCCCTCTTCAAACGCATGAAGGAGGGGCTTCAGCGCTCCACCCAGGCCTTGAGCGAGGGGGTGAGCGGCATCTTCACCAAGCGCAAGCTGGACGGGGAGACGCTGCAGGAACTCGAAGACCTGCTGATCATGGCCGATATGGGCCTCGATCAGGCCGCTGCGATTGCCGAGGCCGTGGGCAAGGGCCGCTACAACAAGGAAGTAAGCCCGGAAGAGATCCGCGAGATTCTCGCCGAAGAAATCGCCGCGGTGCTCGCGCCCGTCGAAAAGCCCTTCGAGATCGACAGCTCCAAAAAGCCCTTCATCGTGCTCGTGACCGGCGTCAACGGCTCGGGCAAGACCACCACGATCGGCAAGATCGGCGCGAAGCTGAAGGCGGAGGGCAAATCCGTCATGTTCGCGGCAGGCGATACGTTCCGCGCCGCCGCCATCGACCAGCTGAAAATCTGGGGCGAGCGCATCGGCGCCCCGGTGGTTGAAACGAAAGTCGGCGGCGATGCGGCCGGCCTTGCCTTCGAGGCGATCGACCGGGCAAAGGCGGAAGGCACCGACGTCCTTCTCATCGACACGGCCGGGCGCCTGCAAAACAAAGCGGGCCTCATGGCCGAGCTTGAAAAGGTCGTGCGCGTCATCAAGAAGCGCGATCCGGAAGCCCCGCATCTCTCCCTTCTCGTGCTCGATGCGACCACGGGCCAGAACGCCATCAACCAAGTGGAAGTCTTCAAAGAGACCGCCGGCCTGACCGGCCTGATCATGACGAAGCTCGACGGCACGGCGCGCGGCGGCATTCTCGTCGCGCTCGCCGGACGCTTCGGCCTGCCCGTCCATCTCATCGGTGTGGGCGAGGGCATCGACGATCTTCAAAGCTTCAATGCCAAAAACTTTGCTCGCGCGATCACAGGTGCGCAAAAATAAGCATCGATCGGCTCTCTGACCGGCACTTCTTGATTGACAGCTTCGCAGAAGTAACTGCCAATTTATTCCGCAGCTCTCAGAATTTTTTGAGAGGTGAGTCACTGTGACTTGCGGGGGCAGGATGGCCATGCGTGGCGCGACACCCCCCTCTATAGGAGGCCACGACGATGGCAACGAAACCGGCCAAGAAGACGGTTAAAAAAGCGGCGACGAAGAAAGCGGCTGCCAAGAAAGCAGCCCCGAAAAAGAAGACGGCAGCAAAGAAGACCGCTGCCAAGAAGGCAGCGAAGAAAGCGGTGAAAAAGGCCCCGGCCAAAAAGACCGCCAAAAAGAAAGTAGCCAAGAAGGCTGCGGCCAAGAAAACGGCAACGAAAAAGGCTTCCACGAAAAAGGCGGCGGCAAAGAAGAAAACCGTAGCCAAGAAAAAGGCAGCGCCGAAGAAAAAGGCGGCCGCCAAAAAGAAAGCCGCTCCGAAAAAGCCCGCCGCCAAGAAAAAAGCAGCGAAGAAAAAGGGCCCCGTGCGCAAAAAGACCCCGGTGAAAATGGACACACCGGCAGCGCCCGCCGCCCCCGCCGTCTAAGACACTCCGTCTTTCCAAAAAAGGGCCCGCCAGCCGGGCCCTTTTTATTTTGCCCGCGGCCACTGTCCGGGCGCGAAAAAAGCTCCGCTTACGCATTTTCCGATTGACGGAATCATCAACTTAAAGGCGAAATCATCTGGTGGCATTTTCCGGGCGGCACGTCGTCAACGCCCCGGAATGCTGCATGACTAAGCGGGCCTCCGGCCGGCATGGTGCCAGGGACGCGGGCCCCTTTACTGGAGAGCCAGATATGGCGAAGACTCAGAAGGCAGGCGGCAAGGCCGCCGGTGCCAAGACCGCAAAAGCCCCCGCCAAGGAAGCCGGCGCCGCCGCTTCCAAAGCGAAAAAGGCCAAGAAGTAAGTAACGCTTCTGCGCCGCCGAAGAGGCCGCCTCCGAAAACCTTGCGGAGGGCACCGAATTGGCGGCGCAGCCCTGATCACCTTCCCCTCCGCGCTCTTGCCTGCGACATGACCGGTCCCTGCGATATGACCGGCATTCACGGGGCCTTGCGTCCGCGCGCCCGCGCCCCCGCCGCACCGCTGCTAAGGCTCTTTTCAGCCCTTCATTGCCGCCCCCGCTCCTCCACCCTATATTGCCTGCCATGAACAAGCATGACACGCGCCCGCACGATATGGCGGAACCGGCCCCCGCAGGCGACAGCCCTGCGGCGGACGAAAAAACAGCCGCGCCTGCCAACAGAACCGGCATGACCGGCAGCCAATGGCTGCGCATGGCGCTGGAAGTGGGCCCGCTTGTGGTGTTTTTCCTGGTCAATGCCAAAGCGGCGGACTGGCTGGGTGTAGCGGACAAGGCCAGCATCTTTTATGCGACGGGCGCCTTCATGGTCGCGACGGTCATTTCGCTCAGTGCCTCTTACGCATTGCATCGCCGCATTCCGATGATGCCGCTCGTAACCGGCGCATTCGTGCTGGTCTTCGGCGGGCTGACGCTCTTTTTGCAGGACGATCAATTCATCAAGCTGAAACCCACCCTGACCAATGTGCTCTTCGCCGCCGGGCTTCTGGGCGGGCTCGCCTTCGGCAAAGCCTCGATGAAATATCTTTTCGACGGCGCGTTCAGCCTGACCGAAGAAGGCTGGCGCACGCTCACCTTGCGCTGGGGACTTTTCTTCCTGTTCCTCGCTCTGCTCAACGAAGTGATCTGGCGGAATTTTTCGACCGATTTCTGGGTGAGCTTCAAGGTCTTCGGCATCATGCCGATCACCATGGTCTTCGCGCTGGCGCAGCTGCCCGTGGTCAGCCGCCATCAGCTTCAAGACGAAGAAACGGGCAAAGAAGCGCCCGCACACGGCCCCGCCGAATAAGTCCTCACCCGGATTTCAGCGGCATCCGGTTGCCGCGCTCGCCGGGCGGATTGCCGAAAGGCACGATCCGCTCTTGACCCTGCACCGCGCGGTAATGGGTGAGCGCCCAATGGACGGAGGGGAAAGCAAGCTCGTCCCAGGGAATGTCGTCCCAATCATAAAGCGCGACTTCCAGGCTCTCCGGCCCCGCACCGATTTCCGGCACCGAAAGGCTCGCCCGGTACATGAGCTGCACCTGCGAGATGCGGGGAATATTGTAGATGGCCAACAGATCGTGAATGCGGATATGCGCAAGCGCTTCTTCATGGGCCTCGCGCTTGGCGCCTTCTTCCGTCGTCTCGCCTTTTTCCATATAGCCGGCCGGCAATGTCCAATATCCTTTGCGCGGCTCGATGGCGCGCCGGCACAGTAAAATCTTGCCCTCATGTTCGACCACGGACCCGACGACGATCTTCGGATTGACGTAATGGATGAAACCGCATGTGTCGCATACATCGCGCGCGACATCGTCCCCCTCCGGCACCCGCTCGGTAAAAGACACATCCACTTTGGGTTCGGGGATTTCTGATCGCCACGCCATATCGTTTCTCCCGCGCTTCTACATCTTTTTATATAGATGCCTTTTTTTATAGATGCCTTTGTCAAAAAGTCAGGCCCGCAGGCAGCCGATCCTGCCTCTTGTTCACATGACCGTTCACATGCCCGGCATTAAATCTTCCGCTGCGTGATTCTCGAACCCGGTGCCTGCCGAATGGGCGGACGCATAAAAACAATGCAGTAAAACAATGCCGTGTCCGCCCCAATACCTCTTTTCCGGGTACGGACATTAAACGCCGCTCATCACCTGGACCGTGCCCGCGTTGTAATATGGCACCACTTCGCGCGCAGAATATCATGAAAGTGACCGCAATCGGCGATGCAGTTTCGCGAAACACTTGGCGCGGACGCCATAAATGTGCATATGTTTGCCCGTCAAAATTCTCTGCGCGCCGTCTCACGGCCCATCCCAAAAAACACGTTGGAGGTCTCCACCGCATGGCACCGCGTAAATCCACCGGCTTTGAGCTTGATAGCTCGCTGAGCCATCTTCTCCGGCGGGCACAGCAATTCGCCTATGACCAATATACGCAACATCTTGCAGATACCGGCCTGACGTCACGCCAGTTCATCGTGCTGTTAGCTGTCAGCGAAGAAGAAGGTCTGAGCCAGACCGATCTCGTCAACCGCACCGGCATCGACCGCTCCACCCTCGCCGATATGATCAGCCGCATGATCAAGCGCGGTCATCTGGCCC
Organism: Tepidicaulis marinus; assembly: GCF_000739695.1. Classification (GTDB taxonomy): domain Bacteria; phylum Pseudomonadota; class Alphaproteobacteria; order Parvibaculales; family Parvibaculaceae; genus Tepidicaulis; species Tepidicaulis marinus. The sequence continues at coordinate 59,921 of NZ_BBIO01000003.1, read as the reverse complement.
GCAAGCGCACCGCCGAAGACGCGCGCGCCAATTCCGTGCGCCTGACGGCGGCAGGCCGTAAAGCCCTGCAAGCGGCAATGCCGCGCGCGGCGAAAGCCGAAGAGGCGCTGAACGGTCTCATCTCCAAAACCGTGCAGCGCGATCTCGTCAAAGCGCTGGGCCAGCTCGTCAGTTCGGCTGAAAAAGTTACGGCCGATGAAGCTGCGGCCCCCGCGCCGAAAAAAGCAGCGGCCAAGAAAAAGACCGCGGCGAAGAAAAAAACCGCCGCAAAAAAGAAGACCGCCGCAAAAAAGAAGACCGCCCGCAAAAAAGCCTGACGGGCGCGGCGGTAACGCAAGCAGCCGGCCTCTGGAAACAGGGGCCGGTTTTTCGTTGGAAATTTTCTGAACAAAATGCCGTGAAGCGGGACGTGAAGCCGGACCGGCAAAGACAAATCCTAGACCGTAATATCTAGAAGCGCCCCAAGCTTGGAACGCGGCGCCGGCGTCTCCCCGCGCAGATGCGCGAAAGGCGCCTCGCGCCGCCCGGCCTCGCGGCTGGCCTCGAAACGGGCTTCCTCGGCACGTTCGGCGCGCTCGGCCTTACGGGTCTCGCTTGCCTCCCGGGCCTCGCGGGCTTCCCGCGCCTCTGCCGCCTGGCGCGGCTGATCGCCGTGCAGGCGCACCTGCTGGCGCTTGGCCGCTTCAAGCGCGGCGGCGCTGATTTCCACCTGAACGCCGGAGGTGCTGTGGCGCAATCCCTGGCTCTGAGCCTGGGCTTGGGCCGCCCCCTGCGCCTGATCCCCCCGCTGGGTCTGCGCAGGCACCTGGCCGCGGGCCGCCGGCACGCCTGGACGCTCGGTCCGGCCCGCATAGGCTTGAGCCGCGATATGCACAGGATTGACGAAGGGTTTTATCGGCACGCGCACGCATCCATGGTTTCACCAAGGCGATACCCGGTTAATAAACAAATAGGACTAACAGAGCTTTAACGGGCGCGGCCCTCGATGAGGGGCAGCAGCGTCTCTTCGATATCCTTCGGTGCGAGCGGCCCCACATGCTTATGGATGATGTTGCCCTCGCCATCGACGACGAAGGTTTCCGGCACCCCGTAAACACCCCAATCGATGCCGACTTGCCCGGAGCGGTCCGCCCCCACCCGCTCGAAAGGATTGCCGAGCGTGCCGAGGAAGCGGCGGGCGGCTTCCGGCTGGTCTTTGTAATTGAGACCGGCAAGGCGCGCCCCGCGCCGGCGCAGCGTTTCAAGCAGCGGGTGTTCCTGGCGGCACGGCACACACCAAGAAGCCCAGACATTGACCACCGTCATCTCGCCGGTTTTCAGATCCTTGGTGGCAAGGCCGGGCGTCTCCAGCCCCTCGACGGGGGGAAGATCGAATTCGGGCACCGGCTTGCCGATCAACGCGGAAGGCAGCTTGGAAGGGTCGCCTGCAAAAATCGCAAAATAGAAAAGCGCGGCAAGACCGGCAAAAAGCGCGGCGGGAATGAAGGCCGTCCAGCGCATCAGCGCCCTCCCGTTTCGCCGGAATTTGCAGCACCGGGACCGGGAGCCATCGAGCCTGATACGCGGCGGCGCCCGCCCAGCTTTTCTTCAAGCTCTTTCGCCTTGGCCATTTGCCGGCGCTTGTCGGCCAAGCCCCAAAGCGCAAGGCCCGTCATCACCAGCGCCCAGAGCGCAAAGCTTGGCCAGATAAAAGGCGCATAGCCGCCCATGTGAAAAAATTCGGCCATGCTCAAAAGGCTCCCGCTTCCGTGCTGGCGCGGGCAAGCTGCAGCTGGCGCACGCGGCGGCGGTAAATCTCCGCCTGCATCCGCGTCAGCATGACGGCGAGGAAAAAGAAGGTCGAGCCCAGCGCCATGACGAGCAGCGGCCAGAGCATGGAAGGGTGGATCGCCGGCCCATCGAGCCGAAGCACGCTCGCGCCCTGATGCAGCGTGTTCCACCATTCGACCGAATAGTGAATGATCGGCACATTGACGAAGCCCACCAGCGCCAGAACGGCTGCCGCGCGGGCCGCGCGCACCGGCTCCTCGATCGTCGCCCAAAGCGCCATATAGCCGAGGTAAAGAAAGAACAGGATCAGCACGGAGGTAAGCCGCGCATCCCAGACCCACCAGGTGCCCCACATGGGCTTGCCCCAGAGCGCGCCGGTGACGAGCGCCAGAAAGGTGAAGGCCGCGCCGACGGGAGCAGCGGATTTTGCCGCGACATCAGCGAGCGGATGGCGGAAGATCAGCGCCGTCGCGCTCGCCCCGGCCATCAGCGTATAGCCGAAAAGCGAAAGCCAAGCGGCAGGCACATGAATGAACATGATCCGCACCGTTTCGCCCTGCTGATAATCCGGCGGCGCGGTGAAAAAGCTCATATAGAGCCCGGCGCCGAGAAGCCCCAAAGCCAAAACCCAGATCACCGGCAGCAAAAGCCCGGAAAGCCGCAAAAAGCGGGTCGGATTGGCAAGGGCATGAAGATTTCTGACCATGGGGTCTGGTTTAGCGCCGCAGCGCCCCTCCGGCAAGACAAGCGGGTGTGAGAGGGCATTTTGCCGCGATCATGAAAACTCCCCCCTTTACCGCAAATTCGCCCGGAGCGCCGCCGCCCCGCCCAGCGGCCCGACCACAAGGGCAACCAGCGACACAGCCCCGAGGAGCAAGAGGCTGGCCTGCCCGCTGGAGCCCGGCGAGGAAATCAGCACATTGGAAACCGCGCTCACCCCGAAAATCAGGGTCGGCACATAGAGCGGCAGCACGAGGAGCGAGATCAAAAGCCCGCCCCGGCGGATGGCAACGGTGAGCGCCGCCCCCACCGCCCCCAAAAGCGATAGCGCAGGCGAGCCCACAAGCATCGCGACGACAAGCGGCAGGATGGAATTTTCCGGCAGGTTGAGCATCAGCCCCAAAAAAGGCGCGGCCAGAATGAGCGGCAGGCCCGTCGTCAGCCAATGGGCGAGCGCCTTGATGAAGACCGTCACTTCCAGGGAAAGCGGCGCCAGCATCAAAAGATCGAGCGAACCGTCCTCCTGATCGGCCTGGAATAGCCGGTCGAGCGTCAACAGCGCCGAAAGCAAAAGCGCCACCCAAAGAAAGCCCGGCGCGATGCGCCCCAGCAAATTGAGATCGGGCCCGAGCCCCAAAGGCACGATGGAAACGGCAATGAGAAAAAAGGCAACCGCCATGCCCCCGCCGCCGCCCGCCCGGGCAGCAAGCTTCAACTCGCGGCGCAAAAGGGTCAGTACCGCGCTCATGCCGCAGCCCCGCTCGCAAGCGCGCCGAGATCGAGCCGCCGGACACCGCCAAGGCCAAGATCGGCATGGGTGGCGGCAAGCACGATGCCGCCGCGCGCGCGATGCGCCTCAATGAGGCGGGCAAGACGGCCCGCATTTTCCGCATCCAGAGAGACGGAAGGCTCGTCGAGCAGCCAGAGAGGCCGCTCGATCAGGGCAAGGCGGGCAAGCCCCAGCCGCCGCTTCTGCCCGGCGGAGAGCACATCGGCAGGCAGATCGGCAAGGTGATCGAGCGCAAAGACGGCCAAAGCTGCATCAAGGGCCGCGCCCGGCACCGCACTGCCATAAAGCGCGCCCCAAAAGGCCAGATTCTCAGCAACGCATAGCCCGCCCTTCACCGCATCGAGATGGCCGGCATAAAGAAGATAATCGCTTACCTCGCCTTCCGGCGCCATGCCCCCGAGCGATACCTCGCCCGCGCTTTTTTCCAAAAGCCCGGCCAGCAGGCGCAGCAGCGTGCTCTTGCCCGAACCGTTCGGCCCCGTCACAAGCAGGATGTCGCCTGAGCGCGCCTCAAAGGAAAGCCCATCGAAAACCAGCCGTCCGCCCCTCTCGCAGGCAAGATTGTCACCCTTCAGAACCAGCGGCGGATAAGTGCGCTCTGCCTCAAATATCGTCAAAACGCCCGCCCCGTCCTTTACCGCCTACAAAGCGCTTGGCCCCTTCCAGCGTTTCGCCGGAGGAGAGTACCTCAAGCCCGTGCCGCGTTTCATTGGCCATGGCCTGGGCATAAGGCATGTCCCATTGCTCATAGGCCGAGAACCGGTCATGGCGCAGGCAAAGCTGCGGGAATTTGGCGATCTCCCGCGCCAGCTCCTCGGCCGCTTCCCGGCTTTTGCCCGGCGGCACCACGCGGTTGGCAAGGCCCATTTCCAGCGCCTCGCGCGCGCCCACGGGCCGCCCCGTCAGAATAAGGTCCATGGCCCGCGACTGGCCGATAAGGCGCGGCAGGCGCACCGTGCCCCCGTCGATCAACGGCACCCCCCAACGGCGGCAGAAGATGCCGAAGGTTGCATCCTCTTCCATGACGCGCATGTCGCACCAAAGGGCAAGCTCCATGCCGCCCGCCACCGCATAGCCCGATACCGCGCCGATCACGGGTTTTGAGAGCAGCATGCGCGAGGGGCCCATGGGCCCTTCTTGCGACAGACGGTCGAATTCCATTCCCGCTGCAACCGGGCTCACGCGGTTGCCGCCCCCTTGCGAGACGGCTTTGAGGTCCGCGCCGGCGCAAAATGTTCCCGCGCTGCCGCAAAAAACACCGGCCAACGCCTCTTCATCCGCTTCGAAAGCGGCAAAGGCCTCCGCCAGCGCCTTGGCAGTGGGCCGGTCGACGGCATTTTTCACCTCCGGCCGGTTCAAAATGATGGTGGTGACGGGGCCCTTCTTCTCGACACGAACCGCTTGTGATGTCGTCATGCATTTCCCTCGCAACTGGCCGGGCGCGGCTTCGTCAAAAACCGGCCTGCATGTCATCGTTCCGCCATGCCTTGCCGGTCTATTTTCATCCTCTCAGACGTAGCATCCGCCGGAGAAACTTATTATAGTCGCGCCCGCGCAAAGACTTTTGTTTTATGAGTTTTAGCACGAGTTTTCCGTCTTTTCGCGCCGCGTATATCGACAAGCGCGTGAGCTTGGGCTTTATAGCAGCCCGAAAGCTCCGCTGAAGATTTCCGCGCCCCATTGGCCGGTCACCTTAAAACCGGTTTCCGGCCATCATAAGCGGCAATGGGGAACGCATACGAGACCGATGTCTGCGCCGCTCCCGCAGACGGCATCAAGCATGAGGATGAGGACCATGGCCAAAGCCCAAGCCAAGAAAACCACGGCGAAGAAATCCGCCAAGAAAAAGGTGGCAAAGAAAACCACTGCCAAGAAAAAGGTGGCCAAGAAAGCTGCCGTGAAGAAGAAAACCGCTGCGAAGAAAACCGCCTCGCGCAAAGCCGCCCCGAAAAAGAAAACCGTCGCCAAGAAAAAGACCGCTGCCAAAAAGAAAGTAGCGGCCAAGAAGAAGACGGCAGGGAAGAAAACCGCCGCCAAAAAGAAAACAGCCGCGAAGAAGGCAGCGCCAAAGCGTAAGACAAGCGCCAAGAAAAAAGCGGTGAAGAAGACCGCCGGCAAGGCCACGACCAAGCGCAAGGCCGCCGCCAAAAAACAGGCCGCAAAAAAGAAGGTCGCAGCCAAGAAGAAGAGCCCGGCCAAAAAGAAAACGGCTGCCAAGAAGACAGCCGTAAAGAAGACCGCAGCGAAAAAAGCCACGGTGAAAAAGCCCGCCGCCCGCAAGACGGCGGCAAAATCGGCGCCCAAGTCCAAAGCAAAGGCCAAGACGAAGGCCGCGCCCAAAACCAAGAAACCCTCAGTCAAAAGGACAACGAGTAAAGTGAGTCTGTCGCCCCTCGGTAAGAACTCCTTCGGCGCCTATAAGACGCTGAAAGTGGGCTCGAAAGAATACACGTTCTACAGCCTGAAAGAGGCCGAGAAGAACGGTCTGGACGGGATCTCCCGCCTGCCCTTCTCGCTCAAGGTTCTGGCGGAAAATCTGCTGCGCTTCGAAGACGGCCGGTCGGTCACGGCCGATGACATCAAGGCCCTGAAGGACTGGCTGGAAACGCGCAAGAGCACGCGCGAAATCGCCTACCGCCCGGCCCGCGTTTTGATGCAGGACTTCACCGGCGTGCCCGCCGTTGTGGACCTTGCCGCGATGCGCGATGCGGTTTCCGCTCTCGGCGGCAGCGCCGACAAGATCAACCCGCAAGTGCCGGTGCACCTCGTCATCGACCACTCGGTGATGGTGGACAGCTTCGGCACGCCGACCGCTTTCAAGGAAAACGTGGATCTGGAATACCAGCGCAACAAGGAACGCTATGAGTTCCTGCGCTGGGGCAGCCAGGCCTTCGACAATTTCAACGTCGTGCCGCCCGGCACGGGCATCTGCCACCAGGTGAACCTGGAGCATGTGGCGCAGACGGTCTGGACCCGCCAGGAAAAAGACGGCGCGGGCAACCTGATCGAAATGGCTTATCCCGATACCTGCGTGGGCACGGACAGCCACACCACCATGGTCAACGGCCTCTCGGTTCTCGGCTGGGGCGTCGGCGGCATCGAGGCGGAAGCGGCCATGCTCGGCCAGCCGGTTTCCATGATGATCCCGGAAGTGATCGGCTTCAAACTGACCGGCAAGCTGAAAGAAGGTGTGACGGCCACCGACATGGTGCTGACCATCACCGAAATGCTGCGCAAGAAGGGCGTCGTCGGCAAGTTCGTCGAATATTTCGGCACGGGCCTCGATCATCTGACCCTGGAAGACCAGGCCACGATCTCGAACATGGCGCCGGAATATGGCGCGACCTGCGGCTTCTTCCCGGTAGACGAGCAGACGCTTGCCTATCTGCGCGCCACCGGCCGCGACGAGGACCGCGTCAAGCTCGTGGAAGCCTATGCCAAGGAACAGGGCATGTTCCGCACCAAGGACACGCCCGATCCGGTCTTCACCGACACGCTGGAACTCGATCTTTCCGACGTCGAGCCGAGCCTTGCCGGCCCGAAACGCCCGCAGGACCGCGTGGCGCTTTCCAATGTGGCGCAGAGCTTCTCCAAGACGCTGGCCGATGAATTCGGCAAGGGCGATGAAGCCCACCGCCGCGTCGAAGTGGAAGGGGAAAACTTCACCCTCGGCCACGGCGATGTGGTGATCGCCGCCATCACGTCCTGCACCAACACCTCGAACCCCTCGGTTCTGGTGGCCGCCGGTCTCGTCGCCCGCAAGGCGCGCGCGCTCGGCCTGGAGGTGAAACCCTGGGTGAAAACCTCGCTGGCCCCTGGCTCCCAGGTCGTCACCGACTATCTGGAAAAAGCCGGCCTGCAGGACGATCTCGATGCCATGGGCTTCGATCTCGTCGGCTATGGCTGCACGACCTGTATCGGCAATTCGGGCCCGCTGCCCGCGCCGATCTCGAAAGCCATCAACGAGAACGACATGGTCGTTTCCTCCGTGCTTTCCGGCAACCGCAACTTCGAGGGCCGCGTGAGCCCGGATGTGAAGACGAACTATCTCGCCTCGCCTCCGCTCGTCGTTGCCTACGCCCTTGCCGGCTCGACCACGATCGACATTTCCAAGGACCCGATCGGCACGGACAAGAACGGCAAGGACGTCTATCTGAAAGACGTTTGGCCGACCAACAAGGAAGTGGCCGAGACGGTGCGCTCCTGCGTGACGCCGGAGATGTTCCGCAAGCGCTATGCGGACGTCTATAAGGGCGACAAGCACTGGCAGGCGATCAAAGTGACGGGCGGCCAGACCTACGCCTGGAACGGCGAGTCGACCTACGTGCAGAACCCGCCTTATTTCGAAGGTCTGCGCCCGGAAGCGCCCGGTTTCGAGGACGTCAAGGATGCCCGCGTTCTCGGCCTCTTCGGCGACTCGATCACCACCGACCACATCTCGCCGGCCGGCTCCATCAAGCTGCAAAGCCCGGCAGGCAGCTATCTCACGCGTCACCAGGTCGGCGTGCAGGACTTCAACTCCTACGGCTCGCGCCGCGGTAACCACGAAGTGATGATGCGCGGCACCTTCGCCAATATCCGCATCAAGAACCAGATGGTGCCGGGCGTGGAAGGCGGCGTAACGAAGCTGCAGCCGGAAGGCGAGGAGATGCCGATTTACGATGCCGCCATGAAGTATAAAGAGCGCGGCACCCCGCTCGTCATCTTCGCGGGCAAGGAATACGGCACCGGCTCCAGCCGCGACTGGGCGGCCAAGGGCACGAACCTACTCGGCGTGAAGGCCGTGATCGCCCAGTCCTTCGAGCGTATTCACCGCTCGAACCTGGTCGGCATGGGCGTCGCCCCGCTGCAGTTCGAAGAAGGCCAGAGCTGGCAGTCGCTGGGCCTCGACGGGTCGGAAACCGTGACGATCGAGGGACTTTCCTCGATCAAACCGCGACAGAAGGTGACGGCCACCATTACCTTCAAAGATGGCAGCACCAAGGACGTGACGCTGCTTGCCCGCATCGATACGCAGGATGAAGTCGACTACTTCAACAATGGCGGCATCCTGCCTTATGTGCTGCGGGGCCTGGCGGCGGACTGATCCTCCCGCGATCACGCAAAATCAAGGTAAAGAACGGGGCGCTCAAAAAGCGCCCCGTTTTCTTTGAGATCACTTGCTTTTTGCCATCAAGCCAAGTTGACTCGCCCGTGTGGGGAGCCTGACCTATGTTAACAACCATGATGATGTCCCGGCGTACCATATTGCGCGGATTGGGTGGCGGCGCAGCCTTGACGCTTTTACCGCGCCCGCTTGCCGCCGCCGTCTCCGGCCCCGCCGCCAGCGCGGCGGAGAGTACGGCCATGCCCGTTGTTGTGGAACTCTTTACAAGCCAGGGTTGTTCTTCCTGCCCGCCCGCAGATGCGCTCCTGCATGAGCTGGCCGAGCGCCCGGACGTGCTGGCGCTGTCCCTGCCGGTCGATTATTGGGATTATCTGGGCTGGAAAGACACACTCGCCTCGCCCTCCAATACCCGCCGCCAGAAGACCTATGCCGCCAATATGGGCGCACGCACGGTCTATACGCCGCAAATGGTGATTAACGGCATGGAAGACGTGGTCGGCTCCCGGCGCGGGGAAGTGACCGGCGCCATCGAGGCCCAGCAAAGCCGCCCGCCGAGCGAGGTGGTCCCCGTCAGCCTGACGCAGGACGGCAATTCGGTACAGATTTCCGTCGGCGCCAATCCGCTCATCGGCAATGTCGAGGCGACGCTTTGGATGGTCTATTTCGAAGACCAGGCGACGGTCGAAATCAAACGCGGAGAAAACCGCGGCCGCGAGCTTTCCTATACCAATGTCGTGCGCGACATGGTGCCCATCGGCATGTGGAAGGGAGAGCCCTTGCATATGGAAGTGGCGATGGAAAGCCTTGCCTCTCCGGGTTATGACGGCTGCGCCCTTATCCTGCAGACCGACGGCCAGGGCCCCATTTTGGGCGCCGCCAAGCTGGATATGTAAAAGCACATAGTCCCGGCGACACGGCTACCCGGCTCTTACAGCTTCAATTACACCGCTTATTTCTTCAGGCCGTCCGCATCCGCAGGGCGCGTGATTGCTTGCATGGACTGAGCAAGCTTGACCGCCGCCGGCTGATCGAGCCGGAAAGCCCATCCTTCAGTGCGCGCATTGATCGCTTCGGCTCTCTCGCGCACCGCTGCAAGATCGCCGCCTTCGGGCACCAGCGCCGGGTCCGCTTCGGCGGAAATTTTCGCCCAAAGCACATCGGCGCTGCCGGTCATGCGCACATTGAGGCGCAGCCCGCTGAAGGTTTCGCTATAGGCAAGCGGACCGCCTTCGAAGGAAAGATTGGTATCGGGGATCACATCTTCCGGCACGAGCCCGACCAGCGCCGTCGCGCTGCCATTGACGATGGCCGCCCCGCGCCCCACGCGCCCGTCCGGCGCATTGGCCAGCGTGAAATTCGTCTCCTCCGGACTTGCCCGCTCGATAATGACGGGCTCCTCGCTTTCCGCCCAGAGCACGGTGCGTTTGACCTCCTCGCGCGGCAGCTCGAACACTTTCAGATCCAGCCATTCGGAAACGTTTTTGAGAAGCGGCAGACGTCCGCGCGCCAGCCACGCCTGATCTTCCCCGTCTTTGCGCGCATAGAGCAGCCCGCGCCCCTGCGCATCTTGCGTGTCTTCCACCACCTCGCCGGCAAGCAGCGCGGCAAGGCGCTCGCCTTCTCCGTCCAGAACCTCGATACGGATGGCCCGGCCCAGATCTTCAGGCGCCGTCAGCCCGAGCGGGCGGTGCCATTCGGGATTGGCGGTGCGCGGCTCGAACGCTTCAAGCTCGACAAGCCCCACAATGAGCTTGCGCACCAGTTCGGGTTTCGCCGGAAAATCGAAACGCTGCTCGAGCACCCAGCCCTCGCCTTCCTTGCGCTTCAGCGCGATCTTGGATTCCCCGCTCAAGCCTTTGCCGACCGTATAAACGATCCGTTCGGCCCGGTTGATACCGGTTTCCAGATCTTCGAAAAACGGCTTGGGTTCGAAGCGCACCTCTGTTGCACTTTGCTGGGTGACAACCGCCGTCACCGCGCCAAGGACACTCAGCCCCGTCACAATAGCAAGACCGGCAAGCCAGCGAAGCGCGCTCTTTTGCGGTTGATCGGCCATGACTTCTCCTGCTCGCGGGGCCCTAGCGGCCCGAATATTTCAGCCGGCGCCGGCGCCGGTACCAGGCAACGCCAAGCGCGGCAAACGCCACAAGGATCGGCATCAGCGCCACATTGATGAAACGCACCTGGCCGCCCAGCACCTCGATTTCCCGGCGCAGATTGCGCTGCACCTGGCGCAGGTCGCTACGGCTTTCGGCAAGCTGATGGCGGATGCGGCGCATCTCTTCGGCCTCACGCTGAGAGAGCACATCGCGTCCGCCAAGCTCGCTGCCCGCGCGGGTTTGAAGCTGGGTGAGGCGTTCCTCCGCCGCGCGGATTTCGGCCTGCAGCGCTTCTTCCTCCTCAAGGAAGCGTTCCTCGGCCTTCCGCCGCAGGTCCTGCACCACAAGGAAAGGCCGCTCGGAGCGCTCGCGCGTGCGCAGCGAGATGAGCTCATCGGCACCCAAAAGATTCTCCGCCGCGTTCAAAACGAATTTCGCATTATCCGCGATGGGCTGCGCCACCCGTTCGCCGAGATAGCTTTGCGTCTGCACCCAGAACCTGTCATCGAAAATATCCGAATCCGCGACGATGATGAGATTGGCCTCTTCCGTGCCCTTAGCCACATGCGCATCGGCGGTTTGCTCGCGCGCCGCCTCCTCATCGCCTGCCGGATCGGGCGGGCCATCGGGGAAAGCCGAAGAGACAACCCCATCCACACGGGCAGCTAGAATATAAGCCTCGTCCGTCGGAGCGAAATCGCGCACCAGCTCGTCCGGGCGCGGTCCGCTTTTCACATATTCAAGATCGAGCAGTTTGGAATCCTTGGACGAGGTGACAAGCGGCGTCAGGCGCGTTTCGGCGCCTTCCCGTTTGACGAGATGGCCGGCCGTGCCGAGATTGAGCCGGTCGATATCCGCGGTCACAAGATCGTTCTCATCCATCTGCTCCGGACCGATGGCGAGCCAGAGCGGATAATCCACTTCCTGGCGGCGCACATCGAAGCCGGCCTGCACGCGCTGGGCAAGCGCGCGGTCCGAGACGATTTCATCGGCCGGCATCTCAACACCCCAGGCGTCCATGAGGCGCGGCAGATTGGAGGCTTCGGTGTACCCGCGCACCGGCTCCCCGTTCGGCCCCGCCGTCAGGCTGACCTCGGAATGGGGATCGATGAAGATCAGCGCCTTACCGCCTTTGACGATGAACTGATCGACCGCATATTCCGTCGTCTCGTTCAAATCGCGCGGATGTGCGATGAGCAGCGTGTCCACCCGGTCCGGCACACGGGAAAATTTCTGCTCCAGAAATTCGATGTCGAAGCGGCTGCGCAGTTCCTCATAGATCATGAAGGAAACCGACTGGCCTTTCATGGCGGCGAGAAGCCCGCCTGCCCCGGTATCGAGCGGCAGGTTCGTCACCACCCCCAGCACCGGCTTTTCCGCCTCGCTGAGGTTCTGGATCATGCGGATGAGATCGTATTCGAGATATTCCTCGCGCTCGTCCGAGAAGAAAGGAATGGCCTCGCGCCCATCGACAAGGTTGGTGCCGGCCAGGCCGAAATAAATGACCTCGCCTTCCGTCGTCGGCGCGCCTTTCAGGCCGAGCGACATGGCCCGGTCTTCTTCCTCCGTGAAAGGTTCGGGGTCGATCACTTCCAGAATGAGCTCATCGCCCGCCACCGCCTGCATTTCTTCCAGCATGTCGCGCACCCGGCCCGCATAAGTGCGGATGCGCGGATAATCGGTCGCGAGGCTTTCGGAATAAAAGAAGCGCAGCGTCACCGGCTCTTCGATGTTTTCGAGCAGCGCGCGCGTGCCCTCCGAGAGCGTGAAGAGACGGTTTTCGGTCAGATCGAGCCGGGCCGAATGAAACGTCAGATTGGCGAAGAGATTGAAGGAGACGAAGAATACCGCGAGCAATGCCAGCGTGATCAGCGAAACGTTCCGGCGCGTCAGAGAAAGTTTCATATCCCTACCCCGCCTTCTTCATATCGACGATGACCGCCGTCGCCACCAGCCAGACGCCCATCAGCGAGGCGAAATAAAGCATGTCGCGCAGATCGATCACGCCGCGCGTAATCGCATCGAAATGGGTGAGGAAGCTGAAAGAGGCAATGGTGGTGATGACCGCTTGCGGCGCCCAGACGGCAAAGAAGTCGATGACGATGGGAAGCCCGCTTACCGTGAAAAGGAAGCAGACAACGACCGAGACGACAAAGGCGATGACCTGATTGCGGGTGATCGCGGAAAGGCACGAGCCGATGGCCAGATAGCCGCCCGCCATCAGGAAGGAACCGATATAGCTTGCCAGAATCACCCCGTGATCGGGATCACCGAGATAAGAAACCGTCAGCCACATCGGGAAGGTCAGCGTCAGCGCGATGCCGATAAAGACCCAAGCGGCGAGAAACTTGCCCAGCACCGCCGCCCAAAGCGGCACCGGCAGCGAGAGCAAGAGCTCGATCGTGCCGACCCGGCGCTCCTCCGCCCAAAGCCGCATGGCAACGGCGGGAATGAGAAAGAGATAAAGCCAGGGATGGAAATCGAAAAAGGTTTTCAGATCCGCCTGCTCGCGCTCAAAATAGCCGCCGAGATAAAAGGCAAAAGCGCCGGTGCAGAACAAAAAGATAATGATAAAGACATAAGCCAGCGGCGTTGCGAAATAGCCCTGCAGCTCGCGCTTGAAGATCGCCCACATTTCCCGCATCAGGCCGCCTCCCCGCTCGCATCCGTTTCCGTATCGGGCCTTGTGAGCCTGCGGAACACTTCATCGAGACGGCCGGGCTCGCGGTAAAGTGTGCGCAGCGTCCAGCCTTTTTCCTTTGCAAGATTGGCGATCTCATCGATGAGGCGCGTATCGCCTTCGGCCCCTTGCGGCTGGAAGACGGTGAAAGCGGCATCCTCCCCGCGCGGCTGCGCTTCGACAGCGGCAACGCCCGGCAGCGCGCCCAGAACTTCCGCGACACCGCCCGACTGCGCAGCGGGCATGATCAGCGAAACGGCATTGTGATAGCGCGAGCGCGCCATGAGCTGTGCCGGCGTGCCGTCGGCCACGATCTGCCCGCGGTCGATGATCAGCGCGCGGGTGCAGATCGCATCCACTTCTTCCAGGATATGCGTGGAAATGATGATGGCTTTTTCTGGCGCCATTTCCGCGATGAGCCTGCGCACCGCATATTTCTGATTGGGATCGAGCCCGTCCGTCGGCTCATCCATGATGAGAACGGCGGGATCGTGCAGGATGGCCTGGGCAAGGCCGACGCGGCGGCGGAACCCTTTGGAGAGCGTGTCGATCGCCTGTTCCAAAACGCCGCCGATTTCCGTGCGCGCCACGGCCTTGTCGATCGCCGCTTTCGCCGCCGGTCCTTTCAGACCGCGCACATTGGCGATGAAGCGCAAAAACTCCAGCGGGGTCATATCCGTATAGGCAGGCGCGCCTTCGGGTAGATAGCCGATCAGGCGCTGAGCGGCGAGGGTTTCCTCATCCATCTTGTGACCGCAGACCGAGATCGTCCCGTCGGTCGGGGCAAGATAGCCCGTCACCATTTTCATGGTGGTGGACTTGCCCGCGCCGTTCGGCCCCAGAAAGCCCAGGACTTCTCCCTTCGCCACGGAAAAACTGACCCCGTCCACCGCCGTGAACGGCCCGAACTTCTTTACCAGATTACCGATAGCGATCATGGAGTTGGACGCTGCCGTCAAAAGAACCCGCTCCCCGGCGGTCAGACCCGCCTTGTTTCCGGTCCCGAATCTTGTGCAAACCGGGACAGTTTATTGAAAATCTTGATAAAGGAGCCCCCTGCCCCCTTCAAGTGAACAATCGGTCATGATGCGGAAGAGTTCAAACCCTGAGCATCAGCCCGCCATCGACATTGAGCCCGTGCCCGGTGACGAAGCCGCCCTCGTCCGAGGCGAGAAAAAGCGCGCCGCGGGCAATATCGATGGGCTGGCCGAGCCGTTTCAGCGGCGATTTCTTGGCCCAGATTTCCGCAATCTTCGGATCGTCGAAATTCACCGTCATGCCGGTCTGGATGGCGCCGGGCAGAATGTAATTGGCGGTAATGCCGTAGCGCCCAAGCTCCAGCGCCAGATTGCGCGTGAGGCCCGCCACCCCGGCCTTGGAGGCGGAATAGGCGGCAAGCCCGTAATCGGTGCCATCCGCCATGACCGAGGCCACATTGATGATGCGCCCGGCAGGGGAGGCTTTGAGATGCGGGATCGCGGCCTTGGCGAGTTTGAAATGCGCGGTGACATTCACCGCCAGGGTCTTGTCCCAATACTCGTCCGGAAACTCTTCCACCGGCGCGCCGAGCGCTACCCCGGCATTATTCATCAGGATATCGATCCGCCCGAAGGCTTTGAGCGCTGCGCCGATGATCTTTTCGGCGGCATCCGGCGCGGCAACATCCTGGCCGAGCGGCGTGATTCGCTCATTGCCCTCATGGGCCTTGGCGGCCTTATCCGCATCGAGATCGACGGCGAGCACCTTCGCCCCTTCGGACGCGAAAAGCTCCGCTGCCGCCTTGCCGATCCCCGATGCCGCACCCGTCACGATGGCGCCTCTGTCTTGCAGCCGCATGGCCACCTCCCCTGTTTTTCCTTTTCGTTGGCGGCAGCATAACGCAGGACGCGTCCGCGAGAAGACCCGGAAGCAGAAAAGCGAAAGGATAGGCAAAGCAGGGAGCAGAAAGCGCGCATGAAAAAAGGCGCTCCATCGGAACGCCTTTCCTCTTGCTGCCTGACCTGCACCGGGCGTGAGGCATATGCCCGATGCTTTTAACGGCCACTCTATTGGGAAAGAGGGTTGACCCGGTTCGTTTGCAGCTCGGTGGGGCTGGGGGGCTGACTATTCCGAACCACTCTCGAACCGGGCCAGTGAGGCAACGATTGCAAGATGGCGGTCTTATGTGGCGGGCCAAGGGCTGAAAAAAGGCAATATTGTGATTGCGCACATGGCGCGCGATTTTGGCGCTAAATCCTTTTGCCAATTGCAAAAAACTGCGCTGCCCACGCTGTTCCAAAGCGGCACGCAAGCACCTCTTCCGACTTGTCAGCAAGCGGCAAGCGGGCGATCATTCGGCCATGGCAAAAAGCATTGTGATCGTCGGCAACGGCTACCGGGCGGCAAGCGGGGAAACGGCAACCCCGGACCGCGAAATTTCCTGGACGCGCAAGGAACTCGATTTGCTCTTACGCGTTTATGGCCGCCAGGTCGCCGCCGGGGAGTGGCGCGACTATGCCATCGACATGCTGCGCGACCGGGCCGCCTTTTCCATTTTCCGCCGCTCCGCCGAAATGCCGCTTTACCGTGTCGAAAAGCGCCCGGCGCTGGCCGCCAAACAAGGCGCCTATTGCGTGATCTCCATGACGGGCGCGATTTTGAAACGCGGGCATGACCTTGCCCAGGTGCTCAAAGTCCTGGAAAAGAAAAAAGACACGTTCCGCCTCATCGGCGCGTGAGAGGCAATCCCCAAAAAGAAACGGCCCGGGAATTCCGGGCCGTCTTTTTTCGAACGGATGCCAAGCCTTACGCCTGCATAACGAAGCTGTAAGGCCCGCCGGTTTTAAGCGCGCGCTGATAGGGCGCGCGGGCCTGCAGCCGTTTCACATATTCGGTGAGCGCGGGATAGTCCTTCAGCCAGCCGCGCGAGCCCGCCGCTTCCAGCACGAAGGAAAGATTGATATCCGCCCCCGTCAGCTCCGCGCCCATCAGGTAAGGCTGCTTGGAGAGCGTCAGGTCGATATAGTCGAGCTGCTTTTTACATTCGGCATCGAGGATCGGCTGCAGCGGCGCGCCCGCCTCACCCAGAAAGCCGTTGAAGAGCGTCATCAGGAACGGCGTCATGGCCGAGCCTTCGGCATAATGCAGCCACTGAGCGTAAGTGAAATAGTCTTCCGTGTCGGGCGCCGGCATGAGCCTGCCCTTGCCGTATTTGCGCAAGATGTATTCGATGATCGCGCCGGTTTCGGCAACCGTCTTCTCCCCGTCCGTGATCACCGGCGATTTGCCGAGCGGATGCACTTTTTTCAGACTGTCGGGCGCGCGGCGCGTATTGGCGTCGCGCTCATATTTCACGACCTCGTAAGGCAGCTCCAGCTCTTCCAGAAGCCAGAGGATGCGCTGCGAGCGCGATTCGTTGAGATGGTGCACCTGGATCATGTGGTCTCCCCGTTTCGGTGAATGGCAGATGGCGGGATGATAAAGAAAAACCCCGGTCATATGCCGGGGTTTTCCTCACATTCGTGTGTCCTTGGCGCTATTCCCGATTGCCGAAAAGCTGCAAGAGGAAGAGGAACATATTGAGGAAGTCGAGATAGAGACGCAGCGCGCCCATGATCGACTTTTTCGCGGCCACCGCATGGCCATCGCCCTCGTAATACATTTCCTTTATCGACTGCGTGTCATAGGCGGTCAGACCCGCGAAGACCAGCACGCCGATCACGGAGATCGCGAATTGCAGCGCCGAGCTTTCAAGGAAGATATTGACCACCATGGCGATGATGATGCCGATCAGCCCCATGAACAGGAACGAGCCCATACCCGACAGGTCCCGCTTCGTCGTATAGCCGTAAAGGCTAAGAGCGCCGAAGGAGAGCGCGGTGATGAAGAAGACCCGCGCGATGGAGTTGCCCGTATAGATCATGAAGATCGTGGCCAGCGACACGCCGACCATGCCGGCATAGAGCCAGAAGGTGGTCTGCGCCGCGCCCACGCTCATTTTATGGATGCGGAAAGACAGAAAGAACACCATGGCAAGCGGCGCCAGCATCACCACCCATTTCAGCGGCGTTGCATAGAGCGTCTGCCCCAGCTGCGTCAGGGCAAGGCCGCCATCGGCGCTCGGCGCCACGCTCATCTGGAAGAAGGCGTAAGCAACCACACCCGTCAGCGCGAGCGCACCAGCCATATAGTTGTAGACCCGCAGCATGTAGGTGCGCAGGCCCGCATCGATTTCAGCGCCCTGCGCGCGCGTGCCTGCAGCGCCCGAATAGACTCTGCGTTCGTCAAAACCAGCCATGCGTGTTTCACCTCTCTGCATGGAGTGAAAGAAATCCCAAGTAATATTGTCTGGAATTGTGGCCGTTTCAAGCTCAAGCGGATGAAACTTCGGCAAGGGAGAAGGAAAAAGCCCTTTATTTTTAAAGGTTTCTGAAGATTTCCGCCGGGGCGGGTGCCTCATCCGGCTCCACTCACCTCGCCTTATCCAGCAGAATACGCAGGCGGGTGAGCACCGGGTGAATGCGCGCCCAGTCTTCTTCCCCTATCTGGCCGAGAAGTTCGCCTGCCAAAGGACGCATCCGGGCAACCGCTTCCCCGCGCATGGCCTCGCCCGCCCTCGTTACGGCCACACGCTTGATGCGCCGGTCCCCCGCGTCCGGCACGAGGCGCACCAGCTTCTTGTCTTCCAGCTTGCGCACGGTGGAGGACATGGTGGGCTGGGAGACCTGATGGGCGCTTGCCAGCTCGCCGATCGTTTCTTCTTTTTTGAGGCGCAGAAGATGATTGAGCACCGCGAACTGGGCGACCGTCAGCCCGTCCGGCAAAACCCGGGCAAAAAGATTGTCGGCCAGATGCGCGATGATGCTGATTTCCGTCATCACCGCAAAGGCGCGCGGGTCCCCCGGCAGCCCGGCGGGGGCCGCGTCTTTATGTGAGGGCTCCGGCTTGGAGGGCTTGTCTTTGCCGGTCATAAGGCGATCAATCTCGATTGCAGCGGCCAGCGGGGCGCGGGCTCGGGAAAGGCAGCATAACCGAAGCGGAAGAGCCCTTGCACGCGTGCGGGCGCAGAAATGCCGAGCATGGCGTGGCAGCGCTCGTAATGCGGCGCCATTTCCGGAAATTCCTGCAGCACCTGGCTCAAGGGATGAAACCCAAGGCCGAGCCTGGTGGCGGCGAGATTGAGCCGTAGCCAGTCCGCCCCCGCCTGGAGCTGATCGGCCCGCGTGTTTGCCGGGCTCGTCAGCCAGCCGAAAGCGGCGGCGCTGTCGATGAGCCCGTTATAAAAATTGAGCGTGCCTTGATGGGCAAGGCTGCCTTTCTCATCCATCTTTTCCCGGCTAAGGAGCCCTGTAAGCTGCATGGCTTCCATCATGGGGCCGGTAAGGGAAATCCCGTCGGGGTTGGCATTGACTTCGCTTGCCCCGATCCGCGTCAGCTTCGTGCTTTCCGCATGGGGCGCGGGCGCCGAGGTTTCCGCAAGCCAGCCCTCCCGGCAAAGCGCTTTCAGCGCCTCGACCCTTTCTTCTTCCACACTCCAGGCAAAGCGGCCGGGCGCCGCGCCCGCCCAATCCGGCGCGCCGTCAAAGGCAAGTGCCCGGAGTTTTTCCAGCACCTCAGGCGAAACCGGCTTCGATGAAAAATTATCCCGCAAGGTGCGCCGCGCAAGCGCCTCTCCGAAGAGAGGATCGCGCCTCACTTTCGCGCGCGTGAAGACGACCTCGGCGATGGGCCGCTCATCGAGCAGCGGATAAGGTTCGCCTTCCGGGAAAGGGGTGATGCGCGCTTCATATCCTTTTTCCGATGCCGCCTGACGCAGAAGCTCCAGAAACGCGCCGAGCCCGATCGTGATCTGCCGGTTCGGCGGGTCGGTTTCGGGCAGAAGACGATCAAGATCGCAGGTCAGCACCAACCGGTCCTCACCCTTCAGCTCGATTGCCCAAGGCTGCCTGTTATGCGGATTGGGCGCGAGAATGGCATAGGCCGCCGCATCGAGGCGGATATCCCCGAAGCCCCGGCTCGCTGCTTCCCAGGGCGCGCGGGCAGGATCGATATCCTTGGAAAGAACATAGGTACCGGCGCCGCCCAGAACCGCAAGGCTGGCGCCGCCCGTAAGAAGAAGGGCACGGCGGGTAATCATGACAAGCTCCTGTGTAGTTTCATAGGTATATATAAAATAGATATCTATGTTTTTCAAGGAGAAGAAACCGGGTACGAAACCCGGCTTAAAACTCTTTCTTTTCAGATAGTTATACCGCTACTCCGCCCGCAGCACGGGAGCGGCCTTTGCCGAGAGCGCGCTATAAGTGCCGAGAAGACCAAGCCCGAGGGTCGCCGCAGCCCCGCCCAGCACCGTCGCCGCCAAGGTCCAGGGCAGGAAAGTCCAGGGCGCTTCCATCACTTGCGTGATGACGAGCCAGGCGGCAAGCGCCCCGGCGCCCGAGGCAATGACCGCCGTGCCGAGCCCGAGCGCCAGATATTCCATCGCATAAGCGCCGAGCACCCGGCCTCTTGTAGCGCCCAGCACCTTCAGGATCACCGCGTCATAGACCCGCCGCCGGTGCCCCGCTGCCATGGCACCCGCCAGCACGAGAACGCCCGCGCTCAATGTCACGATGCTGGTGGCGCGCACCGCCACGGCAAAGTTTTCGATCATGGCATTGATCGTCTCCAGCGCTTCCTTGACGCGCACACTCGTCACATTCGGAAAGGCGCGCGAGACATCGCGCTGCAATTGCAGCTCGTTTTCCGCTTCCATGGTGACGGTCGCCAGATGCGTATGCGGCGCGCCGGCAAGCGCGCCCGGCGAGAAGACGAGCACGAAATTGATGCCGACCGACTGCCAGTCGATCTCGCGCGTATTGGCAAGCCGCGCACTCAAGGGCCGGCCCAGCACATTGACGGTCAGCATATCGCCGACTTCCATGCCGAACCCGGCGGCCAGCTCTTCGGAGAGCGAGACAAGCGGCGGACCGTCATAGCCAGGGCCCCACCACTCCCCGCGCACCAGGGTGGAATTGTCGGGCAGATCTTCGGCATAGGTAATGCCCCGGTCACCCTGCAGCGCCCAGGCAACATTGGGCGGCACTTCCATGTCTTCCGAACGCGTGCCTGCGATTTCGGTAATCCGCCCGCGCAGCATGGGCACACGGTTCATCGCTTCGACACCCGGTGTCTCATTCACGATGCGCTCGAACTCTTCCACCTGCTCCGGGCCGATATCGACAAAGAAAAAGGAAGGCGCGCGGTCCGGCAGCTCGCCTTGGACCTGCGCTTCGATATTGCCGTCAATGAGCGAGACCGTGACAAGCAGCGTGAGGCCGAGGCCGAGAGAGAGCACGACGCTCGGCGTAGCCGCCCCCGGCCTATGCAGATTGGCGATCGCAAGGCGCAATTGCGGCTGGCGCACGCGGGGCGCTTTGCGGGCAAGCCACATCAGCCCCTGGCCGGTAAAACGCAGGACTATGAAGCTCAGCCCCGCGCCCGCAACGAACCAGGCGGCAAAGAGCCGCTCATCGGTGAGCCCAATGGCAAGGGCGGCAAGCAGAAGCAGCGCCCCGCCCGTCGCAATGACATAAGGCGGGCGCGGCCAGCGGCGCACGGGCGCGACGATATCGCGGAAAAGCCCCGTCGCTGGTATTTCCCTTGCCCGCGCAAGCGGCCAGATGGCAAAGGCAAGCGCCGTCAAAAATCCGTATGCCGCCGCCAGCAGCAAAGGCTCGGAATAAATCGCAAAGCGCGCGGGCACGGGGATAAGATCACCCGCCGCACTTTGCACGATGAAGGGAACGGCCGCGCCGAGCCCAAGCCCCAGCACGATGCCGATCAGCGAAAGCGCAACCACTTGCAGAAGATAAAGCCGGAAGACGAGCCGGCCCGGCGCGCCGAGGCATTTGAACGTCGCAATCACCTCGCGCTTGGAATCGAGATAGCTCGTCACCGCATTGCCGACGCCGACCCCGCCGACGATCAGCGCGGTCAGCCCGACCAGCGTAAGGAAAAGCGCGACGCGTTTGACGAAACGGCGCACGGAGGGCGCGGAATCCGAGCGGTCCTGAATGCGCCAGCCTGCCTGCGGAAAACGGCTTTCCGTTTCATCGACGAAGGCGGCAACGGCGGCATTGGAGCGCTGCGCCTCGGGCAGTTTCACACGGTAATGGAACTGAGCAAGCGAGCCCGGGCGGATGAGCCCGCTCGCGCGCACCGCCTCCCCGCTTACGAAAAGCCTCGGGCCGAAAGCCATGCCGCCGGAAAGCTTGTCGGGCTCACGCTCGATAATGGCGCGGATCTGCGTTTCAAGATCGCCGACTTTGACGGTGTCGCCGAGGCCGACACCGAGCCTGTCGAGCAAGGTCTGCTCAGCAACCGAGCCCCAAACCCCTTCTTTTTTGGTAAGCGCCTCCTGCAGCCGCGCGCCGTTTGAAAGAGAAAGCGTCCCATAAAGCGGATAAAGATCATCGACGCTTTTCAGCTCCACCAGCGAGCGCTCATCGGTCTTCGGCGCGTGGGACATGGCGCGCATTTCAATAACCTGCGAGACTTCGCCGCTTGCGCGCAAATAGGCAAGCTCATCTTCGCGCGCCTCCCGGTGAATGAGGCGCAGACTCACATCGCCGCCCAAAATCGTCTGACCCTCCTGCGAGAGCCCTTCGACAAGGGCGGAGGAAACCGAGCCCACACCGGCAATTGCCGCAACACCGAGCATCAGGCAGGCCAGAAAGATGCGGAAGCCTTTCAGCCCCGCGCGCAGCTCGCGCCGGGCGAAACGGGCCGCGATCTTGAATTCATCGAAAGAGGAAAGAGATGCTGCCATGATCCCGCGCCTATTGCGCGGCGGCGCGGCGGGCGCCCGGATGCACGCTCTCGACCTTGCCGTCTTTCAGCCGCACCACCTTGTCGCACATGCCTGCAAGCTCATTGTCATGGGTGATGAGCACCATGGTCGTGCCGCGCCTGCGGTGCAGATCGAACATCAGCTCGACGATCTGCTCGCCCGTTGCCGCATCGAGATTGCCGGTCGGCTCATCCGCCATCAGAATTTCAGGATCCCCCGCCACCGCGCGGGCAAGCGCCACGCGCTGCTGCTCGCCGCCCGAAAGCTGGCCGGGATAATGATCGAGCCGGTGCGAAAGGCCGACGAGTTTCAGCTCTTCCTCGGCCCGCTCGAAAGCATCCGCTCTGCCGGCAAGTTCCAGCGGCACCGCGACATTTTCCAGCGCCGTCATGGTGGGCACCAGGTGGAAAGATTGAAAGACAATGCCTACATGATCCCGGCGGAAGCGGGCGAGCCCGTCTTCATCGAGCTTGGTGAGCTCCGCGCCCGCTACCTTGACGGAGCCGCCGGACGGGCTTTCGAGCCCCGCCAGCACCATGAGCAGCGTGCTTTTGCCCGATCCGGAGGGCCCGACCATGCCAACCGCTTCGCCCGGCGCTATATCAAGGGAGATGCCGCGCAAAATATTGACCTCGCCTGCAAGGCTGGGCAGGGTCAAAGTGACACCGGTCAGTTCAATAATGGAATTCGCCACGTGACCCATTCTCCTCCGCATCTTCCGGGATACCGCGCCAAAGCCGCGCCGCATCCTAGCGCATATGGCGCCTTGAAAGCGGCATACAAGTATTCAGGCAAGTGCTTAAAGTCATTGGCTTTTACGCTGGCCGCCCTGATCTGGATTATACCGGGCGGTCCAGTTTGGGCGGAAGCCGGAGAAACGCCGGGCGAAACCTCCAAAGAACCCTTGGAAATCGTGGCTTTGGGCGACAGCCTGACGGCAGGCTATCAATTGCCGCCGGGCAAGGGCTTTGCCGAACAGCTCGGCAAAACTCTTGCCGAGAAAGGCTATAACGCAAGCGTGATGAATGCGGGTGTTTCCGGCGACACCTCCTCGGGCGGGCTTGCAAGGCTGGATTGGGCCGTGGGGCCTGAGACCGATGCCGTTATTCTCGAGCTCGGTTCGAACGATGCCCTGCGCGGCATCGATCCTGAGCTTACCCGGCAAAACCTTGCCGCGATCATCGAGGAATTACAAAGCCGCGGCATTGCCGTGCTGCTTGCCGGCATGCTCGCCCCGCCCAATATGGGCGCCGAGTATGAGCGGGCCTTCAATCCCATCTATCCGGGTCTCGCCGAGGAATACGGCGTGCTTCTTTATCCCTTCTTTCTCGACGGCGTGGCGGCGGAGCCGGAGCTTAATCTCGGCGACGGGATGCATCCTAATGAGGAAGGCATCGAGGTGATGGTGGACCGCATTTTCCCCGCCGTCGAAAAATTGATCGCGCGGGCGCGGGAAAAAGCCGCCCCTGCCGGTGAAACGGCAAAAGAAATCACGCATAAAGACGGGGAAGGCTGAGCGCCGCATCCGCCGCAACGAACATCAACGATAAATATAAGACCTACAGGGGGACATTCATGGAATATCGCGAGCTTGGCCGCACCGGCCAAAAGGTATCCGCTATTTGCCTCGGCACCATGACATGGGGCGAGCAAAATACGGAGGCCGAAGGCCACGAGCAGATGGATTACGCCGTCGAGCAGGGCGTGAACTTTTTCGACACGGCGGAAATGTACGCCGTGCCGCCGCGCAAAGAAACGCAAGGGGCGACGGAACGCATCATCGGCACCTGGTTCAAAAAGAAAAAGAACCGCGACAAGATCATTCTGGCAACGAAAGTCTCAGGCCGCGCGCCCTTCGACTGGCTGCGCAAGGACGGCTCGCCCACCGAGCAAACCCGCGGGCAGATCATGGAAGCGGTGAACAGCTCCCTTGAACGTCTGCAGACGGATTATATCGACCTTTATCAGCTGCACTGGCCGGACCGGCCCATGGCCATGTTCGGTGCGGGCGGCACGAGCTATCAGCATTTGGGCGAAGAGAAAAATCCAATCGGGGAAATTCTGGACGCGCTGGATGAAGTGGTGAAATCCGGCAAGGTGCGCTGGATCGGTCTTTCCAACGAAACGCCCTGGGGCACGATGAAATTCCTGCATCATGCGGAAATGAAAAACCAGCCACGCGTGCAGTCCATCCAGAACGCCTACAACCTTCTCAACCGCACCTTCGAGATCGGCCTTTCCGAAATTGCCTTGCGCGAACAGGTCGGGCTTCTGGCTTATTCACCGCTCGCTCAAGGGTATCTCACCGGCAAATATCAGAACGGCGCGCTGCCCAAAGGCTCGCGCAAACAGCTTTTCAACCGCCTGCAGCGCTATGAAACGCCGTTTGCCGAGGCAACCATCGACAAATATCTGGCGATTGCGAAAAAGCACGGGCTCGATGCTTCCCAGCTTGCCAATCAGTTCGCCACGACCCGGCCTTTCGTCACCTCGAATATTATCGGGGCGACCAGCATGGAGCAGCTGAAGCTCGCCATCGGCTCGGCGGATATACCGTGGACGGATGAACTTGAAAAAGAAATCAATGCCGTCCATCAGGAACAGCCCAACCCTTGCCCCTGATGGAGACAGTTCCCGCATCATCTTGAGTGAGAGCGCAAGGCGCGCGGGTTTTGTCTTGAAAACGACATGGCCAAAGCGCACTCTGAAAGGGACCGAGAGGTCCCTTTTTGATTCGCGGGCTGCCAAGGCCCGCATCCCTTGAGCATTTCTTGAGGAGGGCCCCATGATCCGTCTTTTTACTGCCCTCGAAATTCCCTTAGCCATTGCCGGTCAATTAACGGCCCTGCAATCCGGACTGAAAGGCGCACGCTGGATCGATCCGGAGGCGATGCATATCACGCTGCGCTTTATCGGCGAGGTGCCCGAAGATATGGCCCATGATATCGACCGGGCCTTGAGCGGCATCTATGCCGCGCCTTTCGACCTCACGCTAGACGGCATCGGCGAGTTCGGCGGGCGCAAACCCCATGCGGTTTGGGCCCGCGTTGCCGACAGTCCCGATCTCATGCAATTGCAGGCACGCCAGGAAACGGCGCTGCAGCGCGCAGGCCTTGCCCCCGACCGGCGCAAATATACGCCCCATGCCACGCTTGCCCGTTTGCGGCGCGGCACGGACCCGGCGGACGTCATGCGCTATATCGAACGCAACAATCTCTTCCGCGCCGGGCCTTTTCCGGTTTCCCGCTTCGTGCTCATGTCCTCCCGCCTCAGCCAGGGCGGCGGGCCTTACATCACCGAGCGCGACTATGATTTCACCAATCCGGGCGGCCTGGATGAAGAAGAGCTGGAAGAGGAAGAGGCGTTTCTCGAAGCTATGTTCGCAGGTGCCTGATCAGCCCGTCCGCCGCTTCTTCGATAAGATCGAGGACCGGCGCGAAGCCATCCTCGCTGCCGAAATAAGGGTCCGGCACTTCGCGCACAGGCGCATCCGGCGCATAATCGAGAAAGAGCCGCAGCGTGCCGTTGAAGCTGGTCGGCGCAAGGCGCTGCAAATGCGCAAGGTTCTTACGGTCCATCGCCAAAAGATAATCGAAGCGCGAAAAATCGGCGCGAACGGCCAGGCGGCCCCGCAGCGCGGTAATATCATAGCCGCGCGCGGCCGCCGCTTCCTGCGCCCGCAGATCCGGCGCTTCCCCCACATGCCAGTCGCCGGTGCCGGCGGAGGCGACATCGAGTGCAAGACCCGCGCTTTGCGCCTTCACGCGCAGCACCCCTTCGGCCATGGGCGAACGGCAGATATTGCCAAGACAGACAAAGAGAACCCGGACCATGTTTTTGACGTTCCCCTGAAAGGATGAATAGAAGGATGGCTAAGACACACCCATCCTAATGCGAAAACCTCACCCTAATGCGAAAACAAGGAGGCAGTCATGAGCGTCCCGAACAAAGCCAATCAGCCGCCGGAAAAGATGAAAGGCCCCGCCCTCAAGACCGCGCTTGACGGCCTGAAAGGCTGGAGCAAGGTGCGCGGGCGCGAGGCGATCACGAAGAAATATGTCTTCAAGGATTTCAACGAGGCCTTCGGCTGGATGAGCCGCATCGCGCTGATCGCAGAAAAGGCGGATCACCACCCCGAATGGTTCAACGTCTTCAAGACTGTGGAAGTCACGCTCTCCACTCACGATGCAGGCGGCGTGACGGACAAGGACATCCACCTTGCCCGCGCCATGGACAAGCTCGCGGGCAAAGCCGGCAAGGCGGTTTAAGACCGTCTTAAGAGGTCCCCTTCATGCTGGGCCCATGAGCTCACTTGCCGCCACCGCCGTCGCCGTCAATCAGGCCCAGACCAAGGCCCAGCTTGCGACGATCATTCAAAAGCAGCAGCATCAGGCGGATGCCTCGCTGGTCGCGCTTCTGCAGCAAAGCACCGAGGCGCTGCAGGCGGCAACACCGCCCGGTGTCGGCGGCAAGGTCGATGTGACCGCTTAAAGCACGCCTGAAAAGCAAATATAAAAATGCAAAAGGCCCGCGTTCGACGCGGGCCTTTGTCTTTTCTTGGGGTCGCGGGAAGCGCGGCTTCCCTGCGCCGCTTAGCGCGGCGCCATGCGGATGGCGCCGTCCAGGCGGACATCTTCACCGTTGAAATAGCCATTGGTGATCATGGTCTTGGCAAGCGCCGCATATTCGGCCGGCTCACCCAGGCGCGGCGGGAACGGCACCTGCGCGCCCAGCGCCTGTTTCACTTTTTCCGGCGCGCCGGCAAGAAGCGGCGTGTTGAAGATGCCGGGCAGGATCGTGTTCACACGAATACCTTCGCGCGACAGGTCGCGGGCGATCGGCAGCGTCATGCCGACAACGCCGCCCTTGGAAGCGGAATAAGCGGCCTGGCCGATCTGGCCGTCTTCGGCAGCAACGGAAGCCGTGTTGACCATGGCGCCGCGCTCGCCGCCTTCCAGCGGATCCAGCGACATCATGCCCGCAGCCGATTTGGCGATGCAGCGGAACGTGCCCACAAGGTTGATCTGGATGATCAGGTTGAACTTATCGAGCGGGAAATGGTCGATCGCGCCCGTTTCCTTGTTACGGCTCGCCGTCTTGATGGCGTTACCCGTGCCCGCGCAGTTCACCAGAATGCGCTCCTGGCCGATGGCGGCGCGCGCCTTGGCGAAACCGGCATCGACGCTGGCTTCGTCCGTCACGTTCACATTGCAGAACACGCCGCCCAGTTCCTTGGCAACGGCTTCGCCTTTTTCCTCGTTGAGGTCGAAAATAGCGACTTTCACGCCGTCTTCGGCCAGCGCGCGGGCGGTCGCTTCACCAAGGCCCGAGGCCCCGCCGGTGATCACGGCGCTGATAGTGGAATCGAGTTTCATCTGCTTCTCCCTGTTCTGCCGCGCTTGGGCCCGGAGAGCTCCGGAACCCGGCGGCGGCTTTCATTCATTTCGGCTCTTGCTGGCATGCGATTTAGCAGATTTTCAAAGCGCTTGGCGAGTTTTTCAGCCCCGAAAGCGCGCATTTGACGGCTTGACGCAACGTTCCCCTCGCAAAGAACCCGGCCCTGCAAAAGTGCGGGGGCCGGGCTCAAGCCGGAAGGCGGGCGATCAGCGCCCGCGCAGTTTCAAGATCGCGATGATGTGCAGGATCATGAAGACCGGCACCAGAAAGGAGGGGATCATGGTGAGCGGAAATTCCGCCAGAAGCCCCGTATGCAGATCACCTGCCTGATAGACCGGCCCGTTTTCCCGTAAGACAACGCCCATGGCAAAAGCGCTGATGAAATCGAGAAAACCGATAATGACGAGCCCATAGGCGGCTTTGCGCCAGCCCGCGCTTTTCTGCCAGATCATCAGCGCCACAAAAGGGGCGGCGAGACCCACCAGAATGTCGCCATAACCCGCCGGAATGGCGAAAGCGCCGGGCAGGAGCCCATAGCCCCAGGTGAAGACGAAAGCCGCGCCCACCACCCGCCAGCCCTGAACGGCGGTCACAAGGCCAAGATCGATGGCGCCGACCCAGGCCTTCACCCCGCCAAGCATGCGGTAGGCAAGAAGAAAGAGCGAGGGCGGCAGAAGTGCGGCCACCACGATGGCGAAGGGCGGCCGGTCGCCCACCGCATCGAACACACCGTTCTTGGCGGCGGTCATGACGGTCACGCCCCAAATGGCAAGCAGGATAAGGACCAGCGGTTTCAAAAGCGGCTGGCCGGAGGCAGGCGCGGCGGCTTGCATATTGGTGTCGGTCATGAGCGGCTCCATTAAGTGTAGATACACATTTAGGGGTAAATAAAAAGCGGGGCTCAGCCCGCCGCTTGAGACAGAAGCGAAAGGAGCTGACGGGCAGGCTCCGGGCCGAGCCCGGCCACTTTCTTTTCCTGAAAGGCGCGCCAAAGCGGCAGCGCGGCGCGATAGGCCTTCTCACCTTCAGCGCTTAAAGCTGCGATGCGGCGGCGCTTGTCACGGCCCTGCCGGTAGGCGATCAGCCCGTCCCGCTCCAAAAGTGCCAGATTGCGCGTCAGCGTCGTGCGGTCCGTGCCGAGCGCCTCGGCAAGCTGGGCGATGGGGAGCGGCCCCGCCTCTTCCAGTACCGCAAGAACGGCGAACTGGGCCGAGCTAAGACCGGCCGGTTTCAGCGCCCCGTCAAGATCGCGCGCAATCAGCCGCGCCGCGCGGCGCAGGTTGAAGCAAAGACAGGCGGCAGGCGAGGCCAGATCGGCGGTTTTCAAGCTCATAAAAGTGTATATACACCTAATTAGCGGAATGTCAAGACCGCCGCCCTCCCCGCATCTTCCCAGCCTTGTCTTTGCCATTTTGCGGGCCCACATTTCACCCCATGAGCAAACGGCCCGACAGCGCTGCCCTGCCGGATTTCGAAGATCCGGCCTATCAACTGCCCGCCACCGTGGCGCAGAACCGCACGCGCGTGAAAAAAGGCTTCTGGCGCAAATTGCTGCGCGTCGCCGGGCGCGTGCCCTTCGCCGAAGAAGCGGCGGCGGCTTATTATTGCGCGCTCGACCCCCAGACACCCACCCGGGTGCGCGCAACGCTGCTGGCAGCGCTTGCCTATTTCGTCACCCCGGCCGATTTCATTCCCGATGTCATCGCCGCCTTTGGCTTCACCGACGATGCGACCGTGCTGATGATGGCACTCTCGCTCGTCTCCGGCCATCTGACCGACAAGCACCGGGCGGCAGCCCGCAAGGCGCTCGGCAAAACGCCGCCGCACGAACCGCAAGAAAATTCGGAAAACCAGCCCCGCTAGAAGCGCCGCTTACTCGGGCAGGCGCTCCACTGTCTTTTCGGCAGCCCTGGCTTCCCTCGCCGCCTGCGATTCCCGCCGCACGATGTAAAGCGCCGCGCCGATAATCACGGCGGCGCCTGCAAGCGTCCAAATCGTGGGGATATCGCCGAAGATCACGATCCCGGCAAGCGCAAGGAAGATGAGGCGGGAATATTCGAACGGCGCAATCACCGTCGCCTCGCCCACCCTGTAGCCGCGAATGAAACAATTATGCGAGGCCGCCCCCGCGCTGCCCATAATCGCAAGCAGCGCCAATTGCTCCCAGCTCGGCATGATCCAAACGAGATAGGCAGGAATGGACGTGACGATGAGCCCGCCCACGCCGGTATAGAACATCAGCGTGATGGGCTGGTCGTAGCGCGAGGCGATTTTGACGAGCACCGTGGCGAGCGCCACAAGCGCTGCGCCCAAAAGCGCCACAAGCGCCGCCGGGTCGAGAGCGCCGGTAGGGCGCAGCATGATGAGGACGCCGCCAAAGCCGACAAGGGCGGCGATGACACGCCGCTTGCCGATGGGTTCAGAAAGCAGCAGCGCCGCCAGCGGCACGAGAAAAAGCGTGCGCGAGAAATTCAAGGCCTGAGCGTCCGCCAAAGGCAAATGCGCAAAAGCATAGAACCCGCAGATCATTGCCGAGGAGCCGACAAAGCCGCGCAGCATTTGCAGCGGCAGCACTTTGGTGCGGATGCCGCCTTCCGCGCCGCCCGCCCGGATAAGGAAAGGCAGAATAACGATGATCTGAAAAAGCTGCCGGAAGAAGGAGACCTGAAACGGATCGAAGGTCTGGCCGAGATATTTGACGAGCACCGCCATCACCACAAAGAGCACGGCAGAAAGCAAGAGCCAGAGCGCCCCTTGCACATTGGCGGGCAGGGCCGTGAGGCGGGCGGTCATTTCTTCGCGTCGGCTCATGTATTTCCGCTTTTCCTTACCTGCGAGGTTATTGCCGCCAAACACGCGCACGGCCCATAACGCTCACACATTTCACAAGATCAGCCTCACGAACATGAGGACGCATCCCATGGACGAGACCTTCCAAGACATGATCGCCGGCGCCGTTGCCGGCGCGCCTTACGGCAAGACCCTGGGCTTTGAGCTGACGGGTCTTGAAGAAGACCGCGCGCTTCTTTCCCTGCCCTACCGCGAGGACCTGACCACGATCGGCACCATGGTGCATGGCGGCGCGATCGCCTCGCTCGTCGATGCCGCCGCCACCGCCGCTTGCTGGGCGACGTCCCATTTGCCGGAAAATCCGCGCGGCTCGACCATCGGCTTTTCCATCAATTATCTCGATGCCGCTTTGAGTGCGGACCTTACCGCCGATGCCCGCGTCATCCGCCGCGGCGGCTCGGTGCATGTGGCGACCGTCATGGTCAGCGACAAGGCGGGAAAGCAGATTGCCCACGCGACGGTCACTTATAAGCTTTCCGGCAAACCCTCCGGCAAATAGGCGCCGCTGTCCTTACCGCGTCCAGGCGCCGCCCTCATTCGTGCGGTAGCCGATGGCGCGGTAGGCGGCATCCACCACAGCCTGGCCGCGCTCGTTGAGCAAAATGCCCATGCCCATCTGGTTCATCGAATAGCCAAAGCTCATACCAGCTTCCGGATCGGCAAAGCCGATGGACCCGCCCATGCCCACATGACCGAAAGCGGCTTCGGAAAGAATGACCGAGGATTGATTGCCCGGCGTCTCGCCCCGGTTGTCCATCGACTTCATGAAGCCGAGCCCGAAACGGGTCGGGATGAGCAATGTCGCATCCTCCCGCGTTGCCATGGAAACGCGGCTCATGCGCGTCACGGCTTCCGGTGAAACGAGTTTGACGCCGCCCAGCGTGCCGCCATTGGCAAGGGGCGCATACATGCCCGCAAGGCCCCGCGCATTGGTAATGCCGTTGGCCGAGCCGATTTCGGCTTCATGGGCGGCGCGCGAATTGAAATCCGCCTTGCCGTTATTCATCAGGAAAAGCGAAGAGGGCGAGGCGGGATCGGAAAGAATAGCCTGCGTGAATTTACCGACCGGCGCTTCAGGATCGAGCGGCGCATTGATCATGCCCGCCACGCGCGGCTCTTTATCTTCCGGCAGCCCGATCCAGAAATCGAGACCGAGCGGGCCCGCCACTTCTTCCTGAAAAAACTGCCCCAAAGGCTTGCCCGCCACGCGGCGCACGATCTCGCCCACCGTCCAGGCGAAGGTGACGCCGTGATAGCCGTTGCGCGTACCCGGCTTCCAGAAGGCTTCCTCGCGCGCCACGAGATCCGTCATATAATCCCAGTCGTAATAGGCGCCGTCTTTCAGTTGCGCGCGGATATGCGGCACGCCGACGGAATGATCGAGCATCATGCCGACTGTCGCCTCTTCCTTGCCATTCACCGCAAATTCGGGCCAGATTTCTTTTACCGGCTGATTGAAATCGAGCGCGCCCCGGTCGGCGAGCATATGCGCGCAAAGCGCCGCGGCGCCCTTGGTGCAGGAAAAGACGACGGAGATGGTGTCTTCTTCCCAAGGCGCGCCGTCTTTTGCCTTATGCCCGCCCCATAGATCGGCAACGGTCTTGCCTTCATGGGTGATAGAGACACTCGCGCCCACCTCGCCGCGCGAGATGAAATTTTCCGCAAAGGCCGCCGCCACGCCTTCAAAGCCGCTGGCGCAGCTGCCCCGGATAACGGCCTTGCCGGCCTCTTGCTCGATCTTCTGCATGGTCATGACGTTTCCCCGTTTCTGCAGCGCCTTCATGCGCCTTATTGTGTTTGCGCGCCGGATTTCCGGCTTTGCAGAATTTCCCTGATTTTCGGTTTGAGCTGCCGCGTCAGATAGGCATAGCCTTGCTTTGACAGCGACATGCCGTCCCAGCGGAAAAGCTCGTCTTTCAGCTCGTCTTCTTCGGTGAAGAAACCGGGCGTCAAATCGATGAAATGAACCGGCGCGCGGTCCTCGGCAAGCTGCCGGAGCAGCGCATTGGTGCGTTTCGCGCCCGGCCAGCGCGACATGCGCATCGGCGCGGGCGGCACGGAAACGATCAGCACCGGCGCCTCCACCTCATGGGCGCGAATGGCCGCCAGAAAGATTTGCATTTGCGCAAGCACGTCTTCCGGCCGCCGCCCGCGCACATCCGCAAGGTCCTCATCGCCGGCCATCACTACAATGAGGCTCGGCTCATAAGGTTTGACGATGCGCGCGGCATAATGGGTGAGATGAGCGATGCGCGCCCCGCCGAAGCCGCGGTTGAGCGCATCGAAAGGCATCATGTCGGCGCCCAGCGTTTCCCATAGCCGGACATCGCGCCCGCCGATGAAAAGCACCGCGCCCTTCTCCGGCGGGTTGGAGATATCGCGGCGCTCGAAGGCCGCGATATCCCCTTCCCAGTAAGAAGGCTCGCCGGAGGCGAAGAGCACATAGACGAGAAAGCCGAACAGAAGCACAAGTGTGCCGCCGATAAGCGCGGCCCAACTGATTGCGATGCGCCCCATATGCCCGCCGCTCCCTCTCGTGCCTCAGCCCGCCGCTTAGCGGACCCGAAGGACGACCTTGCCCTTCACTTTACGGCCCGCCATGTCGTTCAGCGCGGAGGCCACGTCTTCGAGCTTGTAGCTTTTGGAGACATGCGGCTTGATCTTGCCCGCCTTGAACATCTCCATCAGCTCGCGCAGGTTTTCTTCGTGGCGCGCGCGCTCACGGCCCGTGAAGGCGCCCCAGAAAACGCCGACGATCTGGCAGCCTTTAAGCAGCGCGAGGTTGAGCGGAATTTTGGGAATGTCGCCCGCGGCAAAACCGACCACGAGATAACGCCCGTTCCAGTTCATGGCGCGCAGCGCCGGTTCCGCGTAATCGCCGCCCACCGGATCGTAGAGGACGTCGGCGCCCTGGCCGCCCGTCAGTTCCTTGATCTTTTCCGAAAGCGCCTTTTGCTGATCCCGGTCGAGCGGGCCCGAAGGATAGACAAACCCGTCATCGGCGCCGTGTTCCTTGGCGACCGCGACTTTGTCTTCCGACGAGGCCCCGGCAATCACCTTCGCGCCCATCGCCTTGCCAAGCTCGACGGCGGCAAGGCCGACACCGCCGGCCGCGCCCAGAACGACCAGCGTTTCGCCGGGCTTGATTTCGGCGCGGTCTTTCAGCGCATGGTGCGAGGTGCCATAGGTCATGAGGAAGGCGGAAGCCGTCTCATAATCCATCTCATCCGGAATCGGCAGCGCACGGGCTTCTTCCAGCGCGATTTCCTCGGCAAAGCCGCCCCAGCCGCACGAGCCGATGACCCGGTCGCCGACTTTGATCTTTTTCACGCCGGCACCGACCTTGGTCACCTTGCCGGACACCTCGCCGCCCGGCGAGAAGGGTAGCGGCGGCTTGAACTGATAAAGGTTCTGAATGATCAGCACGTCGGGGAAATTCACCGCGGCGCTATGCACCTCGATCACCACTTCCCCATCTTTCGGCTCGGGGCTCGGCACATCTTCGATGACCAGTTTTTCCGGCGGCCCGTATTCCTTGCAGAGGACGGCTTTCATGTCTTTCTCCCTGTTTTGACTGTTGTTTCCAGGATTGCGCCAGGATTGCGTTTGGAAATTCCCGTTAACCTTCCCATAGCACAGCCTGCCCGATGGCCGCTAGCAGGCGCGCTCCCGGCACGGGTCATTTTATCCCCTTGGCACGAAAATCGCTCTTTCGCCCCCGAGCCCGGACAATCCGCAAGGGCGTGGCTCAGAACGGTACAACCCAAGGGGAATAAGATGAATTCGATTGTGAAAGGCACTGCCATTGCCGGTCTTGTGACCGTTGCGCTGACGGGCGGTGCGGGGGCTTACGATCTCAACAACGCCATCACCAACAGCCAGACCACGCTGCAGGATGTCACCGCCGACACGAACTTGTGGGTGAAAGCCGTCGACACGAAAGTCGATGTTTCCACCGCTGCCATTGCCAACTCGCTCTCCGCCGAGCTGAAAGGCAATACCTATCTGGAAAACAGCCAGGTGCTGGGGACAGCAGCTGATGTGAAAGCGGCAACCCTCGTGGAAGCGGAATGGATCGGCGGCAAAGCCACCATCAACACCCAGGCGATCGGCAACAATGTCACCGCCTCCGTCGCGGACGCGCAGTTCGTGAACGCGCACAACTCGCAAGTGACCGGCTGGCAGGCCCCGCGCCCGGTCGACCCGGAAGCGGTCTCCAACGTCATCATCGAAAACGCCGCGAAGGTGGACGTCTCCGCTCTCGCCGTCTCCAACGCTTTTGCGCTGGAAAGCAATGCGCCGGAAATCAATCTGACCAGCGTGCAGCTCAACAATTCGCTGACCACCGCCGTCTCCAATGTCAGCATCGGCTATACGAACGCGCTGAAAAGCTCGAGCGTTGCCATCGGCAATCAGGTCTCCATCGCCCCGATCGCCATCAAGTAAACCGCCCGCATTTCAGGCGCGCAAAAGACCGGGAACCTTGGAGGTTCCCGGTTTTCTTTTACCCAAATGCCCGTCCCAATTCGGGACTCGGCCCGATTTTCCGCAGTTTTCGGCGCTTGGCACGGCTCTCGCAATACCGTGATCAAGGCCCGCTCTCAGGCTCATATTGAAACAGCAGCCGCCCTATTGGAGGCACGACATGAAACCGACCCGTCTTTTTCTCAGCGCCGCCCTCGCAACGTTCTGCGCCGCGCCGGCTCTGGCCGGGGACCCGGACCACACCGTGCTGAACGGTCAGATCAACCTTAAGAACATCGTCGGTGAACTGAACATCTATATCGATGACGCCGGTTCGCTCGGCCAGACCGCAAGCGCCCAGGGCAACAGCTTCGAAGCGGAACTGGACGGCGCTTCCGCAGTGGACACCTACCAGATCAACCATTCCAACGTCGAAGCGGACCTCAACCTCGAAGCCGGCTGGATCGAAGGCGAGGCGACGACGGTCTCCCAATCCTTCACGAACTCCGCCACGATCAAAGGCGATGGCACGGGCGGCGTAGCCGTGAACAATTATCAGGAAGCCGATCCGAGCTGCGATTCCTGTTATGACGATGCCAAGACCTTCATCGCCGTTGACGGCGTGGGCACGCTGGACAGCTCCACCACCGCCGTTGCCAACTCGCTGAACGTCTATAACAACGCGCCGGGAACCAACATCAATTCCCAGCAGATCAACAATTCCAAGATGAGCGCCGTCTCGAACATCTATGTCGGCTATGCAGGCAGCCTCAATGCCTCCTCCAGCGCCGTCGGCAACAGTGTGATCGTGGGCAAGTAATCCTGCTGCCAAGCAGGGGAAGCGCGGCGCGGTTGCGTATCATGCCGCCGCCGCTCAAGGGAACCGGAGATGCGGGGGGCGCATCTCCGGTTCTTCTCGTTCGGGTCCTTGACGCCCGCCCTTCTTGCCAAGCCCCGCCCAAGCCCTTATCCCTTGCTGCGGCAGGAAACGAGCAGGCAAGAAGAGATGAGCCAAAAAGGACCGAGAGGATATTTCGGCTTCGGCGTGGAAGGCATTTCCAAGCCGATGAATATGGGCAGCCTCATCCGCTCCGCCCATGCCTTCGGCGCAAGCTTCGTTTTCACCGTGGGCGCGGCGCACAAGGTGCGGGCCGCCAAATCCGATACCTCCAAAACTCCGCAGCATGTTCCCTATTATGAATGGGACCGGGCGGGCGACATGATCCTGCCGCGCGGCTGCCATCTTGTCGGGGTGGAGCTGACCGAGGAGGCGGTCGATCTGCCCAGTTTCCGCCATCCTCTTAATGCGGCGTATATTATGGGACCCGAGCGCGGCAGCCTTTCGGAAGAAATGACGGAAAAATGCGACTTCGTGGTCAAGATCCCCACGAAATTCTGCCTCAACGTGCAGATCGCCGGCGCCGTCATCATGTATGACCGGCTGCGCTCCATGGGCAATTACGCCCCAAGAGCGCTGATGCCGGGCGGGCCCGTGGACGGCGCGCGCGAGCACACCCATGGCGGCCCGATCATGCGGCGCGGCGGCATCAAAATGCCGATGAAACGCCCGTACGAGGAAGAAAAGGACGCGGACTAGCTACTCCCGGAAAGTTTATGGCCGGATGAGGCGCTCACCCGGTGCGGACATATTTTGGCCGCATCCCGCCTGCAGCTTCGCCTTTGAAGCTTTCTCCGGACGCCGCTTGAGGCCCGCCCCTTAACGCGGCGGCGGCGGATCGGGGACATAGGTGGAAAAGTATGAGGGGCTTGGGTAAGCTGCGCCCGGACCCCATTGGAAGAATCGAGTCGGAAGAAGATGCGCAAACGAGAAAGAGCCTTCCTTAAAGGTACGATTTTAGCGGCCCTGCTGATGAGCGCGGCCCCGGCGCTAGCCGAAGCGCCCAAACTGCTCGGCAAGTTCAACGATTGGACGGCTTATACCTATGACTCCGGCAAGGACCGGATCTGCTACGTCATGTCGGAGCCGAAGGAACAGCGCCCGCGCGGCGCCAACCGCGGCGACGTCTTCGTGATGGTCACGCACCGGCCGGGCCAGAACGTGCGCAATGAGATCTCCATGCGCGCAGGCTATGTTTTCGATGAAAAGAGCCGGCCCTATTCGGAGATCGGCTCGGACAATTTCCAGATGTTCACCGGCGTCAATGAAGGCGGGGAAGCGCGCCATTGGGCCTGGCTGGAAAATTCCTCCGATGAAAGCCGCATGGTCAATGCCATGAAGCGCGGCTCGGACATGATCGTCAAAGGCACCTCGAACCGGGGCACGCTGACGACCGACACCTATTCTCTGTCCGGCGTCACCGCCGCCATCGGCAAGATCGACGACGCCTGCCGCTAAGCGCCTGAATTAAGGGCCTGAAAGGCCCCGAAAAGCCGCCGCGCCTCGAAAGATGGCGCGGCGGCCTTTTCTTGTGCTATAGCAGCCCCAAGTGAAGTGGCAGGCGCGCGGGCCCAAAAACCGGCAGAATTCCGGCAAAGCCCCGCCTCCCCAACTCCTCGAGAAAATGCCGTATAGGCACCGGGTAGACCAATGAGCGTGACACTGGACATTTCCCATGAAGTGCAAGGCGCGGGCGAAAGCCCGCCGGCGGATCAAGCTGCCCGCGCGAACCTCATCGGCCTGCCGCGCCCCAAACTCCAAGAAGCGCTCGAGGCAGCGGGTATTCCCGCCAATCAGACAAAGATGCGGGCCGGCCAGCTCTGGACCGCGCTCTACCATCAGGGCCTCACCGATTTCGCCGGGATCACCACGCTCTCCAAGGCGCTGCGCGAGGAGCTGGCGAGCCGCTTTACCCTGAAGCGCCCGGAAATCGTCACCGAGCAGATTTCCAGCGACGGCACCCGCAAATGGCTGATCCGTCTTGCCTCCAGCGACCCGCGGGCACCGGCGCCCGAAGTCGAGGCCGTCTATATTCCCGAACCCGACCGGGGCACGCTCTGCATTTCCTCGCAGGTCGGCTGCACGCTCAATTGCACCTTCTGCCATACGGGCACGCAAAAGCTGGTGCGCAACCTGACCGCCGAGGAGATCGTCGCCCAGATCCTCATCGCGCGCGATGCGCTCGGCGAATGGCCGACGCCGAAGGAAGGGCGCAAGATCACGAATATCGTGCTCATGGGCATGGGCGAGCCGCTTTACAATTTCGACAATGTGAAAGACGCCATCGACATTCTCTCCGACGGCGAAGGCCTTTCCATTTCCAAGCGCCGCATCACGCTCTCCACTTCCGGCGTCGTGCCGATGATCGAGAAAGTGGGCTCGGAAATCGGCTGCATGCTCGCCATCTCGCTTCATGCGGTGAACGATCCCACCCGCGACATGCTGGTGCCGCTCAACAAAAAATATCCGATTGCGGAGCTTCTGGACGCCTGCCGGAACTTCCCCGGCCTGTCCAACGCCCGGCGCATCACCTTCGAATATGTGATGCTGAAAGGCGTGAATGATAGCAAGGAAGACGCAAAAGAACTCGTGCGGCTTCTGAAAGGCATTCCGGCTAAGATCAATCTCATTCCCTTCAATGCTTGGCCCGGCGCGCCTTATGAATGCTCGGACTGGGAGGCGATCGAAACCTTCGCCGATATCGTCAACCGCGCAGGCTATGCCAGCCCCATCCGCACCCCGCGCGGGCGCGACATCATGGCCGCCTGCGGCCAGCTAAAGTCCGAAAGCGAACGGCTGAAAGCCAGCCTGCGCGCGGCGCAATAGGCCCTATCTTTCCTTTCCGGCAACAGGTCCTTTCCCGATTGTGAGGCGACAGCACCCCTTTTTCCGCGTTACGCTCCGCCAAACGCGAAGAGAAAAGGGAGGGAGGCCGTCATGACCGCATTCAGTGTGAAAGAAATCTGGCGCTATCCGGTCAAGTCCATGCAGGGCGAGCGGCTGGAGGAAACCGTGCTCACGAAAGGCGGTATTCCTTTCGACCGGGGCTGGGCGGTGCGCGATGAGCAGAGCCGGACCATTCGCGGCGCCAAACATATTCCCGGCCTCTTGCATTGCTCGGCCCGCTACCTTGAAGGCACCTCGGCAGGCACCGTGCCGCATGTCGAAATCACACTGCCCGACGGCAGCAAGACGGGCTCGCAGGAAAAAGACGTCAATGCCCGTCTCTCCAAAGCGCTGGAGCGGGAAGTCACGCTCTGGCCGCTGCAGCCGGCCGAAGACAGCGCCCATTACCGCATCAATGAAACGGCAGCTTCCCAGAAAGAGCTCGAGGCGAATATGCGCGCCATGTTCGGCGTGCGCGAAGATGAAACACTGCCCGATCTCAGCGCCATTCCGGGCGAGCTTTTGTCGGAAGTCATGGAATATGCAAGCCCGCGCGGCACCTATTTCGATCTTTATCCGGTGAACCTTCTCACCGAAGCCTCGCTGCGCCGCTTTCAGGAACTCACCCCTTCCTCGAAGCTCGATGTACGCCGCTTCCGCCCGAACTTTCTGATCGCCGACGATGAAAAACTTTCATCGCTCGCCGAATTTTCCTGGGTGGGCAACAAGGTCACGCTCGGCGGCGCGGCTCTCGACATTGCCATCGAATGCATGCGCTGCGTGATGACGACGCGCGAGCAGGCCCCGCATGGACAAGGTGCCATTCCGCGCGATCCGGAAATCATGCGCACGCTGGTGCGCGAGACGAAACACAATCTCTCCGTCTATGCGAATGTCGCAAGCCCCGGCGCGGTGAAGGTTGGGGATGAGGTGCAGGTATAACCTCGCCTCAGCGCTCGGCACGAAGAACCCATGCAGAAGTTGCAATGAGAAGAGACGCCACATGGACCCCGGCTCGGGGGCCGGGGTGACACTTGGTATGTGAAGTCAGACAGTGCCTGTTATCTTACCGATGCTGTCACCCCGGGCTTGTCCCGGGGTCCATACCAATGCTTGCTGCAAGTTCGAAAGCCGGCAGAGGCCTCTTATTCGGCACCTGCATCACGAGGCATAGACGCCTCACTTCCCCTTCGCCCAGTTGAAGGCCTGCTCCATACGGTCATGGCCCCAGAAGAGCTCGTCTGCGACCGTAAAGCTCGGCGCGCCGAAAATGCCGCGCTCCCAGGCTTCATCGGTCTGCGCGCGCAGCGCGTCTTTATTTTCCTGCGTGAAAGCGGCGGCAAAGGCTTCTTCGGGCTCGACGCCGACAAGATCGAGCACTTCGGCGAGCACCGCGTCATCGGAAATCGTCAGCCCGTCGACGAAATTCGCCCGGTAAACGGCGCGGCTAAAATCCTCGCCCCAGCCTTCCTTCATGCCGGCAAGCGCGAGGCGCGCGGCTTTCAGCCCATTCTGCGGAAAGTGTGAGGGCTTGTTGAAGGGCAGCTTATAAGCCGCGCAGAGCCGCTCAAGATCGCGCCACATATAGCGCCCCTTCACCTCATAGACATTGAATGGGGAATCCTGCAGCCCCTGCTCGAAAAAGATCGGCCCGAGCAGCATGGGCCGCCAGATAACCTCCACCCCCGCCTTTTTGGCAAATTCATCCACCCGCATCGCGGCAGGATAAGAATAGGTGCTCGCAAACTCGTACCAGAACTCGATTTTCGCCATATCCATCCCCGCAAAAGGCTTAC
Organism: Tepidicaulis marinus; assembly: GCF_000739695.1. Lineage (GTDB taxonomy): Bacteria > Pseudomonadota > Alphaproteobacteria > Parvibaculales > Parvibaculaceae > Tepidicaulis > Tepidicaulis marinus. The sequence continues at coordinate 19,655 of NZ_BBIO01000003.1, read as the reverse complement.
TAAAGGCTCACTATTGCCCTTTTCCTAGCACGCGGAGCCCTGCGCGGCGATCCTTCAAGGGCGCCGCCTGACTTGCGGAAATGAAGAAGAACGTATGCAACGCCCACGCGGCATCACCAGCCCGCCCTTGCGGAAAGCACCCGATCCGCTCTATACCGGCCTTTCCTTCAACCCCACCGGCCTTCAACCCCACCGGAACACCTGCCGTGGTCAAACTCAGCCCGTTTCACGAACATCCCCAGCGCGAGAAGCTGACGAACGAAGTGCATTCGCGCCCGCCCGCCGAAGTGCCGGGACCGATGATCTGCACCCATTTGGCGCTGCTCACCGGGGAAAACGGCTTTGAAGGCGAGCGCATTCACTTGCGCGAACTGGCCGCGCTGTTCGGCGCGAAAGCCCCGGAAAAATTCGGCAACCACCTGGTGCTGGAGCTCGGCAACCGTAAGCTCGTCTGGGAGCGGCATACGGAATTTTCCACCTATACGTTTTTCGAATATCTGAGCGAGAACCGGAAACCGGAAGAGGCTTTCGCCCATCCGCCTTTAAGCGCGCTGCCGGAAAACTGGAAAGAGAAACTCTCCGGCGAATTGCTCGTCGCCATTAATCTCGCCGTGGTCAGCGCGCCGAGCGAAGAAATCGACCCGCATCTGAATACGCTTTTCGATCCCCAGCGCCTCATCGGCGCGCGGGTGGCGGGCGGCGCAGCGGCGGCCTGGACCGACTTCACGCTGCATGAAGACGGATTGTCGCGCATTCTCATCGCCAACCAGTCTTTAAAGCCGGGGCGCATGGGCCGCCTCGTGCAGCGGCTTCTGGAAATCGAAACCTACCGGATGATGGCGCTTCTGGCCTTCCCGCTCGCCCGCGCGCTTGCCCCTGAAATTTCCAATATGGAACAGGAGCTTGCCCGGATCGCGACGGAAACCGCCTCGATCAAGGGCCTGGCGGACGAGCAGCGCCAATTGCAGGAGCTTACCTCCCTTGCCGCCCGCGTCGAGCAGCTGACCGCACGCACCGATTTCCGCTTTTCCGCTGGCCGGGCCTATTACGATCTTGTGGTGCGGCGCATCGGCGAGCTCGATGAGCAAAAGCTGCCCGGCATCCAGCAAATCTCCACCTTCATGGAGCGCCGCCTGGCGCCGGCTATGAGCACCAGCGAGGCGATGGACCGCCGCTTCGATACGCTCTCCCAGCATATCGCGCGGGCGAGCGGCCTCTTGCGCACACGGGTGGAAATCGCGGTGCAGGAACAGAACCAGAGCCTGCTGTCATCCATGGAAAGCCGCGTGCGCCTGCAAGTGCGCCTCCAGGAGACGGTGGAAGGGCTCTCCGCCGTCGCCATTTCCTATTACCTGCTCGGCATCATTCACTATGCGCTTGAGGCCGCCCATGAGGCGGGCCTGCCCGTCCATCCCAATCTGGCGGTCGGCATCCTCGCCCCCCTCATGCTGGTGGCGGTTTATCTGGGCGTGCGCTCGGTGAGAAAACGCCTGAAAGGTAGCTGAGTGAGGAAAAAATGCGGCCCTCCGGCCCGCCGCGGCTGAAAGAGTGGCCAAACGGCACACGAAAGCCCCGGAAAGACGCTGAAAGACCTTGCGCCCCCTTGTCTCTAGGGGGCTTTTGCCTATAGTGCGCCGCAACACGAAGGGCCGCCCAGCGTCCCGGCACCGGCCTTAGGGACATGGCCGGAAACACCGGCAAGCCGCCACCCTTAGCGAAGGGACACGCCATGCGCGACAGCAAGAAAAACGTCAATAAAGTGGTGCTCGCCTATTCCGGCGGGCTCGACACCTCCATCATCCTGAAATGGCTTCAGGAAGAATATGAGTGCGAGGTCGTCACCTTCACCGCCGATCTCGGCCAGGGCGAAGAGCTGGAGCCGGCCCGTAAGAAGGCCGAAATGCTCGGCATCAAGGAAATCTATATCGAGGATCTGCGCGAGGAATTCGTGCGCGACTACGTCTTCCCGATGTTCCGCGCCAATGCCCTTTATGAAGGCATCTACCTGCTCGGCACCTCCATCGCCCGCCCCCTCATCGCCAAGCGCCAGATCGAAATTGCGCGCGAAGTGGGCGCCGATGCCGTCTGCCACGGGGCAACCGGCAAGGGCAACGACCAGGTCCGTTTCGAGCTCGGCTATTACGCGCTGAACCCGGAGATCAAGGTCATCGCCCCCTGGCGCGAATGGGACCTGACCTCGCGCACGCGGCTCATCGAATTCGCCGAAAAGCATCAGATCCCGATCGCCAAAGACAAGCGCGGCGAAGCGCCCTTCTCGGTGGACGCGAATCTTCTGCACATCTCCGCCGAAGGCAAGGTGCTGGAAGACCCGGCCGAAGAAGCGCCCGAATACGTCCACAGCCGCACCGTCTCCCCGGAAGAGGCGCCCGACAAGCCGACCTATATCGAGATCGGTTTTGAAAAAGGCGATCCCGTTTCCATCGACGGGGAAAAGCTGTCCCCCGCCGCCCTTCTCACCAAGCTAAATAAGCTAGGCGGGGACAATGGCATCGGCCGGCTCGACCTTGTGGAAAACCGTTTCGTCGGCATGAAGTCCCGCGGCGTTTACGAAACGCCGGGCGGCACGGTGCTGCTTGCCGCCCACCGCGGCATGGAAAGTCTGACCCTCGATAGGGGCGCCATGCATCTGAAAGATGAAATCATGCCGCGCTATGCCGAGCTTATCTATAACGGTTTCTGGTGGAGCCCGGAGCGCGAGATGCTGCAGGCGCTGATCGACAAGAGCCAGGAAATGGTGACGGGCTCCGTGCGCGTCAAACTTTATAAGGGCAATGCCACCGTTGTCGGGCGTTCCTCGCCCTATTCGCTCTATTCCATGGAGCACGTCACTTTCGAAGAAGACAGCGTTTACGACCAGCGCGATGCGGAAGGCTTCATCAAGCTGAATGCGCTGCGCCTGCGTCTTCTTCGCTCCCGTAACAACCGCGTAAAGTCATAGCAGAGGTATCATGCGTCTAGACGCCATCCCGATTGGCAAGAACCCGCCCTACGACATCAATGTCGTGATCGAAGTCCCCCATGGCGGCTATCCGGTGAAGTACGAGCTTGATAAGGCATCGGGCGCACTGGTGGTGGACCGTTTCCTCCACACCTCCATGAATTATCCCTGCAATTACGGCTTCGTGCCCCACACGCTGTCCGATGACGGTGATCCGGTGGACGTGCTCGTCGTCTCGCGCATTCCGGTCGTGCCCGGCGCCATCATGCGCTGCCGGCCCATCGGCGTTTTGATGATGGAAGATGAAGCGGGCCAGGACGAAAAACTTCTCGCCGTGCCCGTCGATGCGCTCAATCCTTATTACAAGAATGTTGCGTCTTACGAAGACCTGCCGGAAATTTTGATCAAACGCATCGCGCATTTCTTCGAGCATTATAAAGACCTCGAAGACGGCAAATGGGTGAAGGTCAACCGCTGGGGCGGTCCGGAAGAAGCCGCGGGCCTCATCGTCACCGGCATCGAAGCGGCGAAGAACGCAAAAGAAGCCGCCGAGTAAGTCCGGCTTCTTTAAAGATTTGAAAACCGGTCCCTGAAAAACGGGCCGGTTTTTTGTTGCCCGCCCCCGCACTTGTACTTTTGCAAAACTGAACCGCCCGCCCCCTTGCGCGGCCTGCGCCCTCTTGCGCATGCTTGCATCCGCTGAAGGGAGAAAGTCATGCCGCAAAGCGCCGAAGAGACCTACAAACTCTGGCATCAATTCGTCGAAACGGGCGATGCGAAATTTCTGCCCGCGCTCTTTGCCGAAGATGCGGTACTGCGCACGCCGGTTTACTGGAAAGAGCGCAAGGGCATCGAGGTTTTCGTCATCATGAGCTGCGTACCCGAAGCGCTCGGCCCCATCAAGTATGTGCGTGAATGGATCGACGGCAAGGACTGGGCGCTCGAATTTTCCGGCAAGATCGATGACATTGAATTCAAAGGCATCGACCTCATCACGCTGGGCGAGGACAATAAGATCAAACTGATCGAGGTGATGCTGCGCCCGCCGAATGCCGGCGCGCTTTTCCGCGCGCGCATGGAAAAGGCAGTGACGAAGGCAAAGGCGGCGCTGGAAAAGGGAAGGCCCCCTTCTTAAAAGGGAACGGCGGCAGCGGGCAATTCCCAGCCCGGCTGAAGCCCCAGCACCTGGCCCGCGACTTCCTGAGCAAGCTTATCGCCATCGGATGAATTGGTGAGAATGACAACGCCGCCCCGGCGCGCCGGATCGATCACCATGAGCGAGGCAAAGCCCGGATTGGCGCCCCACTGCCAATAGGTCTTGCGCCCTTCCGCTTCGCGCATGCCGATGCCGAGCCCCCATTCCATCCCATCTCTCACGGGTACGGTTTCGCTTACCATCCGCTCGCGCCATTCGGTCCCCAGACGGCGCGCCTGAATGAAGCCCGCCACGAAGCGGCCAAGATCGCCCGCCGTGCTGCGCAAAGAGTTTGCCGCATTGAGCTCGCCCGCCGGCATGCGCGGCACCGGAATATGCTGACTCAAAAGAGCGACGCTGAGACCAATGGCAATAAGAAAGGAAACAGCGCTGACAAGCCGCCCGCTCCCCTCATCCCCGCGCGAAAGCGTGCCGTCGCGCGGTCCGTAAAAGCCGAGCACCCCGGCAAGAAAACTGACAATAAAATAGAGAACGGCAAGGGCGGCAAGATAAGCGATCGTCACGATCAGGATGAACGGCATGCGCCCCGTCCCGATATAGGGCCAGACCAGCGCCACCGCAGTGACAAAGGCAAGGCCTGCAGGCGGTAAAGCATCCGTCCAATAATATTTGGGCCGGTCGAGCGCGAAGCGGTAAAGCGCCCAGCCCGCGCCGATAAAGATCAGGCTGAGAGCAAGGAAAGGCAGAAGAATGATCAGCACCGGCTGCAGCACCGGCACATAGCCGCGCGCCAGGGCTCCGAGCGAGGCCGGCGGCAGCGCAAAATAACTTTCCTCCATGCCGAAAGGCGCGAAGACAAGATCGCGCATCACGGTTTGAAAATCCGCCGCCGCAATCTCTTCCACGGCATGTTGCAGATACATATAGCCGATACCGGAATAGGAGAACTTGCGCCCCGGCGCGAAGGCAAGCTCGCTGTCGGGCGCGGCGGTATTATTGCCGAGACCGGATGTGTGGGTGAGCAATTGGCGCGCCGTCAGGGCGGAAACATCGCCCCCTTCCATGGGCCAGGGCCGGGGCAGTGCTTTTTGAAGCGGCGCATCCAGCGGCAGGAAACCTTCCCGCGCCAGAATGAGAATGCCGTAAGCGCTGACGCTTTTGCCGAGCGAGGCCGCCTCGAAGAGCGTCTTCTTCGTCACCGGCGCGCCGTTCCAGGTGTCGGCAAGGCCGAACGTGCCTTCATAGACAAGCTGCCCGTCCCGCACCACGGCAATGGCCGCGCCCGGCACATCAAGCTCGGCAAGGCGGCGGGGCACATAAAGCTCCATCGCCTGAACCATCTCTTCCTGGGGCCAGGAAAGCATGCCTTGCCCCTCGCGGTAGCGGTCGGCGGCGGCCGGCAAGGCCAGCGTGAATAACGCGAGAAACAGAAAAGAGGACAGCACCGGTGAGAGGCGCGCACAACCCGCTGAAAAAATCCGCCCCATTGGCCCCCTCATCCTTACCCCTCGATGCCGCTCAATCGATCGGCATGCGCGGGATTTGAAAATTGAGCCGCAGCCCGTCGATCTTCTGGCGCAGCTCCGGCTCCAGAACGCCCGCCTCCGCCGCCTTGGCGCAGGCGCGCAGCTCCTCGCGGTTTTTCACGCCGAGCACGACCGTATCCACCCCGTCCATGGAAAGCGCATAGCGATGCGCAAGGATCGCCGGGTCCCCGCCAAGCTCCGCGCATAATTTGCGAAAAGGGGCCGCTTTTTCATAATCGCGCACTTCCGGATGATCGGCCGGCAAGTCCCGGTCGAGCGCCTTTGTCAGCGCGCCGGCCTGCACCGCCCGGATACCCATCACCCCGACACCGTTATTTTTCGCCGTGCGGATGATATTGCGCGGCTCCGGCGGCTCGTCATAGCGGCGCATGGACCCAGGAGAATCGAGAAGATTGGTTACGGCCTGGACGGCGGCGGGTTTTTCCTCATGGCGCAGCGCATCCATGATGGATTTCGGCAGGCCCGTGCCCGTGATCCCCCAATCGCCGATCAGTCCTTCTGCCTTCAGCTTCGCCATCGCCGGAATAACGCTGTCCACGTAAAGGCTCCAGCGCGTTGCCCAGCGCGTCTGCGTTTGCGCATCGTGCTGATAGACGTAATCGTCCGGACAGATATTCGTGTGGAGGAAAAAGAGGTCGACGCGCTCCAGCTTCATCGCGTCAAGGCTGCGGCGGAGCGAGGCTTCGAGCTTGCCGTAAACATCGCCGGGCTCTGGCGAGCCCAGAAAACATTTCGTCGTCACCCGCGTGCCCTCGGGCAGCTTTCCCCCAAATGCCTCGCCCATGACGGCTTCCGCTTCCCCGCGCCCATAAAGCGGGGCCATATCGAACAGCGTAATGCCGAGACCGGCCGCCTCGCGCGCCGTTGCCACCGCTTCTTCGCGGTCCGTTTCACCCCAGACCTGACCGAGCCCTCCGCCCCCGAGGGTGAGCAGACTGACGGGCCATAAAGAGCCGAGCGGGCGCTGTTCCATATCGATAGGCCTTCCTTACAATCCTTCTGGCGCGGCGATCCCGGCCTGGCGGCAAGCGGCAATGAGCGTATTGTGCAAGAGGCAAGCGATCGTCATGGGACCGACGCCGCCGGGCACCGGCGTAATGGCGCCGGCCACTTCCTTTGCCGCTTCAAAATCCACATCCCCCACAAGGCGGGTTTTGCCTTCGCCTTTTTCCGGCGCGGGAATGCGGTTCATGCCGACATCGATGACAATTGCGCCGGGCTTCACCCAGTCGCCTTTCACCATCTTTGCGCGTCCGACCGCGGCAACGAGAATGTCCGCGCTGGCGGCCACCTTGGCAAGATCCGCCGTGCGCGAATGAGCGATCGTGACGGTGCAGTTCTCTTTCAAAAGCAGCTGCGCCACCGGCTTACCGACAAGATTGGAGCGGCCGATCACCACCGCGTTCTTGCCTGCAATATCCGCCATGACATCCTTGATCAGCATCAGGCAGCCAAGCGGCGTGCAGGAAACAAGCCCGTCAAGCCCGCTGGCAAGGCGCCCGGCATTCACGGGGTGCAGCCCGTCCACGTCCTTGTCCGGCGAAATCGTATCGATGACTTTCTGCTGGCTGATCTGATCCGGCACCGGAAATTGCACAAGAATGCCGTGCACGGACGGATCGGCGTTGAGCTCGCGGACTTTCGCAAGCAAGTCTTCTTCGCTCGTATCCGCAGGCAGTTTGAACTCGAAGGAGTTCATGCCCACTTCCTTCGTCGCAATGCCCTTGTTGCGGACATAGACCTCGCTTGCCGGATCGTTGCCCACCAGCACAACCGCAAGGCCCGGCGTCAGCCCATGGTCTTTTTGAAGCCGCGCCACATGGTCGCCGATGCGCCCGCGCAGGCCCGCCGCATAGGCTTTGCCGTCGATGATCCGTGCCGTCATCCCATCTTCCGTCATTTTTTCCTGGCAGCCGCCTCGAGCCGGGCCGTCAGAGCCCCGCCCTCTTGCCGCTGCGCATCTTCAATCAATACCACTTTCGTGCGGCCCGTTTGCCCGCTCAAAACGCGAAGACGCCCGGCGGGCAGACCGAGCGACTTGGCAAGCAGTTTCAAAACGGCCCCGTTCGCTTTTCCCTTTTCCGGCGCCGCGCTCACACGCAGCCGCAAGAGAGGTGACCCGTCCGCATCTTCCTCCCAGCCATCGATCCGGCTGGCTTTGGCCCCCGGCACTACTTTCAAGGTAAGCGCGAGGCCTTCGGGATGAGAGCGCAGCCCCGCGCCCTTCTCCCCTGCTTTCTCCGGCCCGCCGCTCAATAGCCCATCAGCGCCGGGGCGACATAATAGGCGATGATGTCCTGCAGCAGGATAAGTCCCAGAATGAGCACCACTGGCGAAAGGTCGAGGCCGCCCAGATCCGGCAAGACCCGGCGGATCGGCCGCATGGCAGGTTCCGTCATCCGGTAAAGCATATCGGCCACCGTGAAGACGAAACGGTTCTGCGTGTTCACCACATTGAAGGCGATGAGCCAGCTTAAGATAGCGCTCGCGATCACGATCCAGATGTAAAGCTGGATAACGAGCATGATGATATTGAGAAAGGGCATATGCCGCCGCCTTGCGAATCTGTGAGAAAATCCCGAGGCTTAGATGTAAACGCGCTGGCCCCCTTGCGCAAGATGCCCGCCGCCGCGCCTGGCGCCGCTTTGGCGGGCGCACGCTCTTGCCTCGCCTCTTGACAGCGCCCGCCTCCCGGCCCTAAAGAACCCGAATTCCGGGCGCCCGCCGCCCGCCTTATGGGGCCGTAGCTCAGTTGGGAGAGCGCGTCGTTCGCAATGACGAGGTCAGGGGTTCGATTCCCCTCGGCTCCACCATATCCCCGTCGCATCACGCGCTGACATGGTGATTCTAGCATGAACCACCTTGGAGCCGACAAGCCCTAAATGAGGGAACGGCTGTGATTTAGGCTTGATGCTTTCCGAAAAGTAAAAACCCCGCAGCGGGAACTGCGGGGCTTTGAGAAACGCTTTGAATGCGCTCGCCTGAACTGTGAGTGCATTTTAGGCGACGGAACCCTGTTGTCAACTGCCTGGGCAGTGCGCAGGGCATTAAGCCGATGCCGAAATGCATATGGAACAAGTAGCTGCAACTGAAACGCACGTCGGACACGAAGCTGTTCATGCAAGGGGCTTCGCCAAGCGCGCGGAGAATTTCGAGAGCGTGAACATGCTTGCCGAACAGTTTGAGGGGGATCCCCACTACGCATCGATCAGGGCAGGGTCACTGGTCGGGTCAGCCTTTGTGCTTGTGGAACCGGACTTGCCGGGGAAAGCCGAAAAGGTCCTGCATGTGCTCGTCCAGCACACGCCGCGCGAGGCCTGGAAGAGCGGTAAGACCATCAAATGCACATTGAGCAACGCACGAATCGCGGGGCTGTGCGGCCTCAACAAGCGCAGCGTTGTGCGCCTGCTGGCCCTGCTGGAAGAGCGCGGCTGGCTGGTGCGCCGCTATACCAGGGCGAATCAGCGCTACGGGGCGGGCGGCATTGACCTGCGCCCCCTCGCCCGGCGCCTGCCGGAGCTCGAGGCGGCCTATGCGCGGTTCAATGAGGAGCTGAGGGAAGAGCGGGAGCGGCTGCACGAGGAGCGCCTCGATATCCCGGCCCCTGTGGAAAGTGCAGAGGATCCGGAACCCGGGAAGGTTACCAGTGCATCCAGACATGACATGAGGGACAACCTAAACCTCTACAATAAAACCTCTGGTCTTACAGACCTTGTACAAGAGCAGGCAGAAGGGTGCCGGCCGTGTCCTCCTCCAGCCCCCTCGCAGACAGAGCCTCTGGCCAGCGACAAGGATCTGGTTTGCCTCATGGCGGAGGCCTCCCCCACCCTGCAGCGCCAGCTTGAGTCAGCGCATCTGGAGGAGCTGCTTTGCGGAGAACCCTCGCATACGGCCCTGCAGGACGTATCGCGGTCCATCGGCTGGCTGGTGCGCCAATACGTGCGGATCAGGCCGGACGCCTGGCAGAAAGCCGTCGAGCGGCATGGCTGGGCGGCGCTTGCGGCCGTTCTGGTGGCCGTGGACCGGCAGGGGATCAAAAACCCCGGGGCCTACCTCTTCTCCATGCTGCAATCCTCGATTTTGAGACAAACGATCCATCACAACCTGCGATCGCTTTGCAGGCAGGGAGGCGGCAATGCATGAGCTTGAGCATATGCTGCGCGTGGTGAATCCTCAGCTTGAGCTGATGCGGATGCTGGTGCTGACTTTCTCCAAGGTCTCCCGCTGGCAATCCGATGAGGAATGGCACCTTTTGACGCTTCTGGTAACGCTCGAAGAGGATCAGGAGAAGTGGCGCCGCCGGGACCTGGTGATTCCGGCACGGCTTCGGTATTGGAGCGGGCTACACCGCAAGACACCCAAAGCGATCCGCCGCACACTGCGCCGTCTCGAGCGGCGGCGATGGCTGAGATGCATCTACGACCGCTCAGGCAAGAACCTTGTGGCGGTCGATCTGGACCCGGTTCTGCAGCGCCTGCCCCTGCTCTGGGAGCTTGAGGAGCCGCCTACCGAGGAGCGGGCGGAGGAGAAGGCCCGGATCGATGCCATTCTGCGCGAGATGGCGCGTAGCGGGCCGGAACGGCCGGTTGGCTGATTATTTCTCATCCAGCCTCTTGCCCCATGCCTCGCCTATGCGTCGTCGTGCTGCTTGCCGCGATCTGGTCAGCAATTCCGCTGTCGGGCTCATGTCAGCTGCGCCTCACATCGGGCTGTCCGTCCCGGCTTGTCTGCTTGGGCGCTCCCGTGCCGGTGCTCAACCCCAAAGAGGCGCCCCGTGTTGCGGCCGTTCCGGCCGCTGCCCGCGCCAGGCGCCATTTTGAGGCCGCTCCTGCCGTCGCTTGAGCCCCGTCCCGCTGTCCGCCCTTCCGGCAGCCATAGACGGACACCCCATTCGATGGAGACGAACATGAGCAACAAACCGACACACCGCGTCTTTCAGGTGATCGAAACCGGCAAGGGCAAGAAGTTCTGGAACCGCATTGGCGGCGCCTGGGAGCATGAAGACGGCGACGGCTTCAATCTGAGCCTGAACAGCTTTCCTCTCGACGGCCGCATGGTCATCCGCCGCATCGAGAAAGACGACGAGGAATGATCAGAGCCTGGCCCCGGAGCTTGTCTCCGGGGCAGTTTCTAATCTCCCGGTACTGCCAGATATGTGTTGCGCAGAACTGAGCGTGCGGGCGCCGGACGCTTAATAACCTCTCCCGAAGATGTCTTGCCGACATACGGCCAATCAGCATGAACGCGCATGTAAAACTGAAGCCATTGTGCAGGCGGTTTGAACATGATTTCAACGTGCTCACCCGTCCGCTTGTCCTTTATCGGCGTGCACACAATCTTGTCCGTGATTAAATGCAAAAGCATCCGAATTGATGCAGCATATTTGCGATTACCCCACTCATATCCAATCACATCGACCGCGCGCACAAGGTGACGCTTGATTGTGGTTGTCGATACGCCAGCCTTTGGCACTGGCGGCAATGCCAAAATATAATCACGTCGCTCCTGCAGCTCCGTCAGCCGATTATAGTCAACTTTGACGCCATGCTCGATAGCATCCAGAAGCCTGGCAATACGAAGCTCAAGCGCTGCCGCCTCCTTTTCCAGCTCACGCCGCTCTCTTAGCTCTCGTTCAATACCGCCCGAAAACATCGCATTCCAATCATCGACACTGGCAATAAAGTTGGAAAGTTCAGCAAGAAACACCGACGCGAGCCGGTCCTCTCGCCATCCACGCGAGTTTTTGCATTTCTTCTCAAACCTATGCGTCACACAAACATATCTTGTGCTGTTAGCCAGGTTCTTTATACCACCACACCATCCACACTTGACCAATCCCGTCAGAGGGCGAACATTTTGCGCACCCTTGACGGGCACCTTATGCCGCCTAACAGAAGCCTTATTGGAAACACTTCGATTTCGCCGCCGCTCTCCAATAATCTTCTGCGCCTTTGACCAAAGACCATCAGAAACAATCCGCAATTCCGGAACCGGCACCTTGACCCAATCTCCGATTGGATTGACAACATACTTTTTCCGCCCGGTGCGCGGGTCCATGACTCGATGCGTTCGGTTATATACCAGCAATCCACGATAAAGATCATTATACAGAATGCCGCGAAACCGGCTTGCCTCCCCACTTATCGCAGCCGTACGCCACAATCCTCCACCCGGCGAGGGAACGCCCTCATCATTCAGCGATTGCACAATCTGCCTGACAGGGATACCGGAGGTAAATTCTTCAAAAATTCGGCGCACAATCACAGCCTGATTTGGGTCCACCTCGCGCAGGCCATTTACGTATTTACCGCGCTCATCCACAACCCCGCGAACAGCTCTATATCCATAAGCCACACTTGAGGTTGCCCTTCCGGCCGTCGCTATCGCTCTATGTGCTCTGCGCACTTTGTCTTTCATGTCGCGCAGATAAAGCGCATTCATCGTTCCCTTGAACCCAACATGCAGATCACTCACCTCACCCTCGTGTGCCGTCCAAACCTTTACGCCATAATGCTGCAAAAGCTCATAGATCGACGCAATGTCCGACAGGGATCGCGATATACGGTCAAGCCCTTCAGCAACAATAAGATCAATGTCACGGTTTTCCGCAGCTTCAAGCAAAGCAGTTAAGCCAGGGCGCGACATTGTAGAGCCAGAAAGCGCCGCATCACTAAAGACAGCTTTGGCTTTCGCTTCGCCGAAATGACGCTCCATCAAGGAGGTACAAAGGGCAACCTGATCCTCAATGGATGCAGGATTCTGAAGGTCACTCGAATATCGAGCGTAGATTGCAATGCGCATGGCTTCACCGGCCCGGATTACGCTGGGCCACAACTTGCTTTTGATGTGATGCCTGGCTCATGCAGCGGGGGTATGAGCTGGGGACGTGATCCTAAATAAGCGATTCCGCTCTGATAGGGAAGATAGGTACCAAACAAACCCACCATTGCTTTCGAATTTTCTAAGCACGCTTTCTCGAACCCATTGAACGAGTTTGCACAAGATTGAATGTGCTTGCATGAGTTTGCATGTCATTGCACGAGATCACGGTCCGTTGCGCACGATATAGGCAGCACACCAGAAAGTGTTCAGAGCTATTCCCATGAGGAGTTCGCACTTGCGACCGTTAGCCACAGCAAAGGACTCATATTGCTTTTGGCGGGCTGCTGCGCATAATGATTGCCATGGTCAGGCTAACCTCTAGAATCGTTATGATCAGCATTTTGCTCAGCCTGCTTTCGCTGGCTAGCGCGCATGATGTGATTCTTGACGGAACGACGCAGGGCTTAAGCGCCAGTGGCGAAAGTGTTGACCACAGCAATGCTGCGCCCGGTGCCGATAAATGCGAAGTCTGCCACATTTTCCAGCACATGGACGTGCCGGCCCCGCAGCTTGCGCGGGCTTTTTTCGGTGAAGCCTGCGTATCCCCAGGTCGTGCAGCTGATGCTGAAAGCCTTGCCCACACTCCCGATGGGCCACCTCCTCAAGATTTGATCGCCTGAATGCACTGCGCCCCACGCTGGGCGCTCTGAGATATCCTTCTATCTACAGGTGATCCATGAAAGCCAGTACCCGCTTATTGCGGCAGGGGCTGCTTGGCGCGTGTCTGCTCTCTGCGCAGACAGTTCCCGCGCTTGCCGCTCACCCCATCACTCTCTCTGAAGCCGTCCGAATTGCCCTCACTCAGAACCTCTCTGTTGAAAGAGCGGCACAGGGACTTGAGGAGCGCAAAGCCCTCTCCCAGCAAGCTGCCGTGTTACCCAACCCCGAAATCGGGGCAGAGGCGGAAAACATTCTCGGCTCCGGCCCTTATGAGGGCCTGGACGAAGCTGATTTTACCGTAAGCCTGTCCCAGCGCATCGAGATTGGCGGTAAACGCGCGGCGCGCGTGAAAGCGGCACAACAAGCCGAAGCCGTATCGCAAGCGGCCCGGGACGCAACCGAACGGGCCCTCCAGAAAGATGTCTCGATTGCCTTCAATCACCTGCTTGCCGCCCAGGAACAGGTAAAAGCCGCCAAAGAAGCAGCGGAGGCCATCAAGCGTCTCTTGCCTGCCTTGCGCGAAAAGGTGGAACGGGGCGCATCTTCAGAAGCAGACTTGAACCGGGGACAGCTCGCGCTCGATCTGGCCGAAATCCGGTTATCGAACAGCGAGACACAATTGCGCACAGCGCAGCAGGCGCTTCTGGCCCTGTGGTCCGAGCCTGCCTACCGTCCCGTAGAGGCAGCCGGGACCTTTGGCGTGCCTGACAGTAATCTACCGTCTTTTGAGGAACTGAATACGCGTCTTGAAGAAAACCCCCTGCTTGAGAGTAGACGCGCGGAAGTCGAGCAGCGCCGGGCCACGTTCGACCTTGAACGGGCAAAGGCCGTACCGGACCCCACTATCAGTGCCGGCACGAGGTATTTCAATGCGACGGATGAAAGCGCTTTTCTGGTTTCCTTCTCGATCCCCCTCACCGTTTTCGACCGGAACAGAGGCAATATCGATGCAGCTGCGAGCCGCATTACCCAAGCTGATCTTGGTGTACGGCTTTCTCACGCAGAGTTGAGCCGGAAACTGCAGGAAGCCTATCAGGCCTATACTGGCCGGTGTGGTGAAGCGGAGCGCCTGCACCGCTCTGTCCTGCCTGCCGCAGAGCAGACGTCTCGGACCATTCGCAACGGCTATATCCGGGGGCGCTTCGGCGTGCTCGATCTTCTAGGTGCTACGCAAACGGAGATAGAAAGCGAAATTCAGGCTGTAGAGGCTGTGCTCGCTTGCCGCAATGCCGCTGCCGAAATCGCCGGGCTAACCGGTCTCGACCTTCTGAATACCGGCGCCGCATCCCGCCGCAAAGCCGGAGAGTAATTGACATGAAAAATACCACCCCAAAGAAGATGTTCCTGTTCCTCAGCGTTCTGCTCCTTCTTGCCGCTCCAGCCTACGCCAGCGGGCCACACGAAGAAGAAGATGACCACCACGAGGATAAGGAGCATGAAGAAGAGCACAAAGAAGGAGAGCATGAGGAAGGAACAATCCATCTCTCCGAAGATCAGCTTGCAACGGCGGAGCTCGGCATCCGCCGGGCCGAGGCAGGAACAATCACCCCCTCACTGAATGTGTTCGGCCTCATCCGCCCCAATCAGGAGAAACTGGTTCACATCGTGCCGCGCTTTTCGGGTGTCGTTCTGGATGTGAAAAAACGGCTCGGCGAAAAGGTCGAAGAAGGCGATGCGCTCGCCGTGATGGAAAGCAATGAAAGCCTGCGCGCCTATACCCTGCGCGCGCCAAGCAGCGGGCAGATCGTACAATGGAATGTTGCACCAGGCCAATATGCGGGCACCAGCGACACCTTGATGGTGATTGCCGACCTCGGTTCAGTCTGGCTTGATCTTCAGATCCACACGCATGATGCTGATCTCATACGGGAGGGGCAGGCCGTCACCTTCGAAGGGCGCGTGGATGACAAGCCCGTTACATCGGAAATCGGTTACGTATCGCCAATTGCCGCGCAGGACACGCAAAGCCTGTTAGCGCGCGCTGTTATTCCAAATGTTGAAGGCCATCTCAATCCAGGTCTTTATGTCACCGCCAAGGTTAGCTTGCAGCCGGTCGAAGCTTCCATCGTGATTGCACGCAGTGCCGTCCAGTATGAAGGGCCGGATCCCGTCATATATGTGCCTGCCGGAGCGGGGGAATTCGAAGAGCGCCGGATCACACTCGGCCAGGCGGACGACACCCATGTCGAACTTCTTGATGGTTTGGCGCCTGGCGAGCCCTATGTGGCGGACAACGCGTTCATTCTCAAAGCCGAGGCGGGCAAAAATGCCGCCTCCCATTCGCATTAAGGGAGGCGCGCATGATTTCCCGTATCGTTTCCTTCTGTGTGGCACATCGCTGGCTGGTCCTGTTGACCACAGCATTTGTCGCCGCCTTCGGCATTTACAACTTCACACGCCTGCCCATCGATGCCGTGCCGGATATCACGAATATCCAGGTGCAGATAAATTCCGCCGCTCCCGGCTATTCCCCCGTGGAGGTGGAACAGCGCGTGACCTTCCCGCTTGAAACGGCAATGGGCGGCCTTCCGGGGCTGGACTACACAAGGTCTCTTTCTCGCTACGGCCTTTCCCAGATTACGGTTGTCTTTGAGGACGGAACGGATATTTACCGCGCGCGTCAATTGATCGGCGAGCGCATTCAGGCTGTATCAGGCGAACTTCCTGCCGATGTCGAAACCTCCATGGGGCCCATCTCAACAGGCCTGGGCGAAATCTACATGTACACGGTAGAGGCTGAACCTGGTGTGCTGACTGAAGAAGGCGTGCCTTATACGCTGTCGGACCTCCGGGCGCTGCATGACTGGGTGGTGCGCCCGCAGCTGCGCACCGTAGGCGGTGTCGTCGAAGTCAATGCGATTGGCGGGTATGAGCGCCAACTTCATATCGTGCCAGATCCTTATAAACTCACCTCATATAATCTCAGTTTCCACGACGTGGTGCGTGCGCTCGAACATAATAATATCAATGTCGGCGCAGGCTATATCGAGCGCAGCGGCGAGCAATATCTCATCCGTGTACCGGGTCAGGCAGAAAAAGCGGATGAGTTTGCCGAAATCCTGCTCGGTACACATAAAGGACGCCCCATCTATGTGCATGATGTGGCGGACGTTACGTTCGGAAAGGAGCTACGTACCGGCGCAGCAACGCATAATGGCAAAGAAACGGTGCTGGGCACCGCAGTCATGCTGATCGGTGAAAACAGCCGGGACGTGGCGGCGGATGTCGGCACGAAGCTCGAATCCATACAAAAGAGCCTGCCGCCCGGCGTGAAGATCACCACGCTCTATGACCGAACCTCTCTGGTTCAAAAAACCATTGCCACGGTCCGCACCAATCTGGTGGAAGGCGCAGCCCTCGTCATTGTGGTGCTCTTCGTGTTGCTGCGCAATTTCCGTGCAGCGCTCATTACGGCAGCGGTTATTCCCCTTTCCATGCTCATTACGGTGAGCGGCATGGTGGAATACAAGATCAGCGCGAACCTGATGAGCCTCGGCGCCATCGACTTCGGGCTAATTGTCGACGGCGCCGTTATCATTGTCGAAAACTGCCTGCGGCGGTTGTCGGACGAGCAGAAACGGTTCGGCCATACACTGAGCATAAAGGACCGCTTTGCTGTTGTGACGGACGCAACGCGGGAGGTGATGACACCGGCTATGTTCGGTTCGTTCATTATTACGGTGGTCTATCTGCCCGTCCTCACCCTCACCGGCGTTGAAGGCAAGATGTTCACCCCCATGGCACTCACCGTCGTGATCGCGCTTCTCTCGGCCATGGTGCTGGCACTCACCTTCGTGCCAGCTGCTATCGCCATCTTCATTCGCGGTGATGTGGTGGAGAAAGAAAGTCCTGTCATGCGCTGGGCGCAAAGGGGTTATGACCCGGCGCTTGGATGGGCGATGCGGCATCAGAAGGCCGTGGCGGCCGGAGCCGTCGTGCTTGTCGTTATCGCGGCGTTGGGTGCAACACGCTTCGGCACGGAGTTCATCCCCCGCCTCGATGAGGGAGATGTCGCTGTCCAGGCGCTGCGTGCACCGGGCACCAGCCTCACCCAATCGGTTGAGATGCAGCAGAAAATCGAAAAGGCGTTGCTGGAACTGCCGGAGGTGCGGGAAGTCTTTGCAAGAACCGGCACGGCTGAAGTGGCAACAGATGCCATGCCCCCCAATATCTCCGACGGCTATGTCATGATTAAGCCGAGAGACGAATGGCCGGACTCCGGCAAGTCTAAGGAAACGCTGCTGGAAGAGATAGATGCGATCCTGGCAACACTGCCTGGCAATAATTACGAAATCTCCCAGCCCATCGAACTGCGCTTCAATGAGTTGATTTCCGGCGTGCGCGCCGATCTCGGCATCAAGATCTACGGCGATGACATGGACACGCTTCTGGCCTCAGCCAATGAAGTCGCAGCGGTCATGCGGCAGATCGAGGGCGCCTCGGGCGTCAATGTGGAACAGGTTTCAGGCCTGCCGGTGCTGTCCATCGAGATCAAGCGGGACATGGCGGCCCGCTTCGGCCTCAATGTGGCGGATATTCAGGAGGTGGTGCGTGCTGCCATGGGCGGGGCGCGCGCGGGCACGTTTTATGAGGGAGATTGGCGCACGCCCGTCATCGTCCGCCTTCCCGAAGATCTGCGGGAAGATATCGACCGGTTAAGGGACCTGCCCATTCCCCTGCCGCCGGAGCATCAGGATGAAACGGCGCAACCTGTCTCCTATTCGCCGTTCGATGGGGCGATGCCGCGTGTCGTGCCGCTCCAGGCCGTGGCGGATATCCGCCTCGTACCCGGCCCCAACCAGATAAGCAGGGAAAACAGCAAGCGCCGCATCACCGTTTCCGCCAACATCAGAGACAGGGACCTCGGCTCCTTTGTCGAGGAGGCACAAGCCGCCGTCGATGCCCAAGTAAGCCTGCCCCCCGGCTATTGGTTCGAATGGGGCGGGCAGTTCGAGCAACTCGTCTCGGCAGCGCAGCGGCTCAGCATCGTTGTTCCGGCGGCGCTGGTGCTCATCTTTGCGCTTCTTTTTGCCAGCCTTGGTAACGCAAAGGACGCGCTGCTCGTCTTCTCCGGCGTTCCCCTCGCCCTGACCGGCGGGCTGGCCGCCCTCGCCTTGCGGGGCCTGCCGCTTTCCATCTCGGCAGGGGTCGGCTTTATCGCGCTTTCCGGCGTTGCCGTGCTGAACGGCCTCGTCATCATCAGTTTCATCAAGAACCTGCGCCAGCAAGGCAAGGAGCTGGATGAAGCGATCTGGGAGGGTGCCGCCAAGCGGCTCCGCCCGGTGCTGATGACAGCGCTGGTTGCCTCGCTCGGCTTCGTGCCCATGGCTCTCGCCACAAGCGCAGGCGCCGAGGTTCAGCGTCCGCTTGCTACCGTGGTGATCGGCGGGATCATCTCCTCGACGCTTCTCACGCTTCTCGTGCTCCCTGCCATCTACCGGCTGGCTCACGCCAGGGAAGCTTGAGTGACTTATGGGAGGGCTTGGTCAGCAAATCTCGCCCTCCCTTTCGCTTTGCGCGGCCGCTGACGAATAGCTAGCCCGTCTAAAGCCACTCAAAGCTCTAAGTGTATGATTTTCCATGCGATTGAATGAGTTTGAACGAGTTTGCATAGGTTCGCACTAGATCGCACGAGTTTGAATGAAATCGCACGAAATTACCCTGTCGTTTCGGGGGCAGGATATGGCGGGTGGGCCCACCCGCCGCCGCTAATGCGGCCTCCTGCTTATTCGCACGGCTGCGCCGTGCTCAACGATTTGACATTCGTTCCTGTGAATAAGGCGTACCTCCGTCGTCTTGGGCGCGCGTGTTTAGACGTCTCGGCGTTCTGCTGCGCCGCCGTGCCAAAGGGCATAGATCGATGGAATGACGATCAATGCTAGTGCCGTGGCGCTCAGGATGCCGCCGATCATCGGCGCTGCAATGGGGGCCATGACCTCCGTTCCCGTTCCTTCCAGGAGCATGACAGGCAAGAGCCCTGCGATCACCGTCAGGAAGGTCATGACGATCGGGCGCAAGCGCCGCAATGCGCCCTGGCGGATGGCGTTCTCCACTTCTTCGCGCGATGGGGCGCGGCCCTCGTTCAATGCAAGTTCACGCAAGGCCTTCAGCTCCTGCCTCAGATACATGATCATCAGCACGCCCACCTCGATGGCGACCCCTGCCAGCGCGATGAACCCGACTGCTACGGCGACAGAGAGGTTGTATCCCAGAATGTCGATCAGCCATAAGCTGCCCACCAAGGCGAATGGCAGAGTGCCCATGATGATCAGCACGTCCCGGATATCCTTGAAGGCAAAATAAAGCAGCATGGCGATGATGAGCACCATGACGGGCCCCAGCAGCGTCAACCGCTCCTGTGCCCGCAAGAGATATTCATATTGCCCGGACCAGGAAATAGAATAGCCGGCGGGCAGATCGAGCGCGCCGTTTACCGCTTCCTTCGCATCAG
>NZ_BBIO01000004.1 GCF_000739695.1 Tepidicaulis marinus | reverse complement strand
GTAACGTCAGTGTCTTCTTTTTTGTCACGGCCTCCACTCCCCCCGAGCATGGCGATGCTGGTATAGTAGGTGCAAACCGTGACTCTTCACAATGATCGTTTTACTATGCTTGGTCGTTTTAGATCCTCGGGTCGAGCCCGAGGGTGACGCGTGATGGGCCTCACCCCACCTCCAGCTGCATTTCCGTTGCCGATGAAAAGCCGAAGAGAAGGCGCAGCGGGCCCATATGTTGTGTACGGACGGGTTTGAAGCCGAAGCGGGTATAGAGCGCGCGGGCGCGGGGGTTGATGTCGATAACATCGAGGCGGACGGCGGAAAGGCCGCGCTGGCGGGCTTCCTCAGCAATGGCCTTGAGCAGTGCGGTGCCCACGCCAAGGCCGCGCGCCTCGGGCCCGACGAAAATCCCGTCCATCAGAAGAATGCCCTGGGTGGTGGGCCGTTCCAGAAGCTGCAGCAAAAGCCCCCGCCAGAGCCCGCCGTAAGTGCCGTAAACGCACGCAAGGTCGCCCATCTCCCCGCCCACGAAGGCGCCCTCCGGCGTTTTGAAACCGGCAACGCCGAGCAGCTTTCCCTCATCCGAAACCGCGCTGATCGCATAGGAAGGATCGAGCACGCTTTCGATGAAGCGGCAGGCCTTTTCCGGCGGGTTCAGCATCAGGCCGAGCTTGCCCTGAAACGCCTCCCAGAAATACGCCGTGGCCAGCGCCCGATGCTCGGGGGCGAGTCCCTTTGCGACAGTAAAGGGGGTGGTGAAACCGCGCGCGGCAGAAACGGGGGGCGTTTCGTCCATCTCTCATCTCCCTTGTTCTTTTGTAGATCGGGAGCGCGTGCGAAAGATCAAGCGCGGGCGCGCACCAAAGTGGGGGAAAGCGCAGACAGGAGAAAGTCGCCGCGCTAGACTTGCGCGCATGAGCGCATCTTTCTCTTTCCGTTTTCTGCTCCCCGCCGCGCTGCTGCTTTTGGCACTGGCGGCAAGTTTTGCGCTTGCCGGTTTCACGTCGCCGCAAACTTACAGCGACGCGCAGGGCGAGCTGCCGCGCGCGCCGCTGACGCTGGTAACGGAAAAAGGCCGCTTCGATTTTTCCGTGGAAGTTGCCGATGAGGAAGAAGAGCGCGAGCGCGGGCTGATGCACCGTCCCGCGCCGGGGGACGGCGAAGGCATGCTCTTTTTATGGCCGGGCGAGGCGCCGCGCGAGCGGGCCTTTTGGATGCGCGCTACGCCGGCCTCCCTCGACATTCTTTATCTCGGCCAAGATGGGCGCATTCTTTCCATCGCCGCCGAAACGGAGCCGAATTCCGACGCCTTCATCCCCTCGCGCGGGCCCGCGCACGGCGTCCTCGAACTGCGCGCCGGCCGCGCGGCGGAGATGGGCGCCAAGGCCGGGGATAAGGTGCTGCATCCTTATTTTGAGAAGTAGAGGGGGCGGGGCGCCACCACACCCGCTGCCGTGATCCCGGCCGTATTGACGCGCTGCGCCCGTCCCACCTTCTGTCGTCACCCCGGGCTTGACCCGGGGTCCATGGAGCGCTGCGGCAGGCGGTGAGGCTGCTTGGACCCCGGCTCGGGGGCCGGGGTGACGTTTTGTTATGGAGTGCAGCAGTGCGTCAATGCGAGCCCGGGGTGACGCTTTTGTGTGGGGCGAGGAAGTGCGCTCTCTTGGCGCCGGGCGGGGCCCGCATATGCCGCAAGCGGCCCCACCCGCTTGACACCGCGCCCGTCCGCGTTATCCATGACGGACCCGCGCGGGACGCGGGAGCACAGCGTCAAAGGGAGCAAGCATGACACGCGCATTCACTTTTCCGGGGCAGGGGTCGCAGGCCGTCGGCATGGGCAAGGAACTGGCCGAGGCGTTTCCCGCCGCCCGCGAGGTTTTCGAGGAAGTGAATGAGGCGCTGGGCCAGAACCTCTCGAAACTGATGTGGGAAGGCCCGGGCGAAGAGCTGACGCTGACGGAAAACGCGCAGCCTGCGCTGATGGCCGTCTCGCTCGCCGCCATGCGCGTTTTGGAAAAAGAAGGCGGCTTTGCGCTCGCCGATAAGGCCGCTTACGTGGCCGGCCATTCGCTCGGCGAATATTCCGCCCTTGCTGCCGCCGGCACGTTCACGCTGGCGGATACGGCGCGGCTTCTCAAAACGCGCGGCCAGGCCATGCAAAAGGCCGTGCCTGTGGGCGAAGGGGCGATGGCCGCCGTGCTCGGCCTTGAATTCGAAGATGCAAAAGCGGTGGCGGAAGCGGCCTCCGAAGTCGGCGTTTGCCAGACGGCTAATGACAATGCGCCAGGACAGGTCGTCCTTTCGGGCGCCAAAGCCGCCGTCGAGCGCGCAGCCGAGCTTGCCAAGGAAAAAGGCGCCAAGCGGGCCATGCTGCTCGATGTGTCCGCGCCCTTCCACTGCGCGCTGATGCAACCTGCCGCCGACAAGATGGCCGAAGCGCTGGGCACGGTGGAAATGCGCGCCCCCTCCGTGCCGCTCATTGCGAATGTGACGGCAGGCCCGGTGGATGATCCTGAAACCATCCGCAAATTGCTGGTCGAGCAGGTGACGGGCATGGTGCGCTGGCGCGAAAGCGTCGCCTGGCTTGCGGAAAATGGCGTCACATCCGTGGTGGAAGTCGGCTCCGGCAAAGTGCTCTCCGGCCTTGCCAAGCGCATTTCCAAGGAACTGACGGCGGCCAATGTCGGCGCGCCCGGCGATGTGGAAGCGTTTCTGGCTTCGCTTTGATGTTTTCCGGCTGCGGATGGCAAGAACAAAATAAATACAGTTGAGGCTTGCGCAGCCTCGGCGAATAACGGCACATAGAAGCCAGGTTTTATAAAGCCGGATTTTGTAAAAGCGGGCGCGCTGCCCGGTTCAACGACACGCCGGTTCAACGATACGCCGGTTCAACGATACGAAGGGGGAGGGATCATGTTCGATCTCACCGGAAAAAAAGCTCTGATCACCGGCGCCTCGGGCGGCATCGGCTCGTCCATCGCCAAGGCGCTGCACGGCCAGGGCGCAACGCTGGCCATTTCCGGCACGCGCCGTGAAGCGCTGGAAGCGCTGGCCTCGGAGCTGGGCGGCGAGCGGGTGCATATCACGCCCTGCAATCTTTCCGATCTGGAAGCCGTGGACGCGCTGCCCAAAGAGGCGAGCGAGGCCATGGGCGGGCTCGACATTCTGGTCAATAATGCCGGCATCACCCGCGACAACATCTTCATGCGCATGAAGGATGAAGAGTGGGAAGAGGTGCTGAAAGTGAACCTCACCGCCGGTTTCCGCCTCTCTCGCGCCGTTTTGCGCGGCATGATGAAGGCCCGCTGGGGCCGCATCATCGGCATCACCTCGGTGGTGGGCGTCATGGGCAACCCGGGCCAGGCGAATTATGCCGCCTCCAAGGCCGGCATGATCGGCATGTCGAAATCGCTCGCCCAGGAGGTTGCCAGCCGCAACATCACGGTGAATTGCGTCGCCCCCGGTTTCATCAAAACCGCCATGACGGATGCGCTGGACGACAAGCAGCAGGAGGCCATTTCGGGGCGAATCCCTGCCGGGCGTCTCGGCACTTCTGAAGAAATTGCCGCCGCCTGCCTCTATCTGGCGAGCGAGGAAGCGGCTTATGTCACCGGCCAGACCATTCACGTAAATGGCGGCATGGTGATGATCTGACGAAATTCCCTTGTGAAAACAAGGGCTTGCTGGCAAGTTTCAATTCCCGTGAAGAATTGGCAGCTTATTGGCAAACTGCGGAAAAGTGTGGTACTCAAACCGCGAATTTTTTCTTGCGGCGGGTAACGGGACAGGCCACAACCTGTTCAATTTCCTGATGAAGGAAAGCGCCACGTTTGCATCCTTGACGCCATCTATTAGTGAGTGCGGGGGGCGCGAGGCTGGTCAACCTGGAGAGGATCTGAGGACTGGAAATGAGTGATATTGGAGAGCGCGTTAAAAAGATCGTGGTGGAGCATCTGGGTGTCGAAGCCGACAAGGTGACGGACAATGCCAGCTTTATCGACGATCTCGGCGCCGACAGCCTGGACAACGTCGAACTCGTGATGGCGTTTGAAGAAGAATTCGGCGTGGAAATTCCGGACGATGCGGCAGAGACCATCCAGACGGTTGGCGATGCCATTCGCTTCATCGACGCGAATTCGAACTAAACAAGTAAAATGAGGCCGCGGCACATCGGGTGCTGCGGCCTTACTTGCGTTTGCTGCCCCGGGTGGGCCGCGCACACGGGAGGAATGTCATGCGACGGGTCGTAGTCACCGGGTTGGGCATGGTCTCCCCGCTAGGTTGCGGTGTAGACACCACCTGGAAACGTTTGATCGCCGGTGAATCCGGCGCCAATACCATCACCAAATTCGATACAAGCGACTTGCCCTGCAAGATCGCCTGTGACGTGCCGCTGGAAGGCGAGGGCGCGTTCAATCGCGACGATTGGATGGACCCGAAGGAATCGAAGCGTGTGGACGAGTTCATCGTCTATGCCGTTTCCGCCGCCACCCAGGCGCTGAGCGATGCAGGCTGGAAGCCCTCCACCGAGGACGAGCGCTGCCGCACCGGCACGCTGATCGGCTCGGGCATCGGCGGGCTGCAGGGCATTGCCGACACCGCGCTCATCTTGCATGAAAAAGGCCCGCGCCGCGTCAGCCCCTTCTTCATCACCGGCCGTCTGATCAACCTGGCCTCGGGCTATGTCTCGATCCAGCACGGTCTGAAAGGCCCGAACCATTCCGTCGTCACCGCCTGCTCGACCGGCGCCCACGCCATTGGCGATGCGGCCCGCCTGATTGCGCTCGACGATGCGGATGTCATGGTTGCGGGCGGCACGGAATCGGCCATTTCGCGCATCGGCATTGCAGGCTTTGCCGCCTGCCGGGCGCTTTCGACTTCTTACAATGACACGCCCACCAAGGCCTCCCGTCCTTACGACAAGGACCGCGACGGCTTCGTCATGGGTGAGGGCGCAGGCGTCGTCGTGCTCGAGGAATATGAGCACGCCAAAGCGCGCGGCGCGAAGATTTACGGCGAGATCGTGGGCTATGGCCTCTCCGGCGATGCCTATCACATCACCGCGCCTGCCGAAGATGGCGATGGCGGCTTCCGCTCTATGCAGGCGGCGCTAAAGCGGGCGGGCATTTCCCCCTCCGATCTTGATTATGTGAATGCCCATGGCACCTCGACCATGGCCGACACGATCGAGCTCGGCGCCGTCACGCGGCTGCTCGGCAATGCGGTGGAAAAGGTCTCCATGTCCTCCACCAAATCCTCGATCGGCCACCTTCTGGGCGCGGCGGGGGCGGTGGAAGCGATTTTCTGCCTGCTGGCCATGCGCGACAGCAAGCTGCCGCCGACGCTCAACCTCGACAACCCGTCGGTTGAAACGAAAATGGATCTGGTGCCGAACGTGGCGCGCGACAAGGAAGTCAATTACGCGCTTTCCAATTCGTTCGGCTTTGGCGGAACCAACGCATCGCTCGTGATGCGCAAGGTGGATTGAGTAGCCTCGCACAATGACGGGTGACGGCGCCGGCGAAACGGCGACAGCGATAGATCAGAAAAAGGCGGCGCCCGGCAAAGGGCGGCGCCTTTTGCTTTGGGTACTCCTCAGCGCGCTCGGCCTTGTGTTGCTCGGCGCGGCGGGCGTGGGCGGGCTCTATCTTTACGGCAAGCACCGCTATGAGGCCGAAGGCCCGCTGGAAGCACCGGAAATCGTTTTCCTGAAACGCGGCATGGGTCTGAACGCCATTGCCCGCGTGCTGGAGGAAGAAGGCGCGGTGGACAGCGCGCTCATCTTCCGTCTCGGCGTGCGCCTTGAAGGGCTTTCGGCAACGCTCAAAGCCGGCGAATACGAAATTCCCGCGCATGCCTCCATGCAGGAGATCGCCAAACTTCTACATGAAGGCAAGGCGATTCTGCACAAGCTGACCGTGCCGGAAGGGCGCACGAGCCACGAGATCGTGGACATCGTCAAAGCCGATCCCGTGCTGGTGGGCGAGGTAAGCAAGGTGCCGGAAGAAGGCGCGCTCTTGCCTGAGACCTATCTTTTCGAGCGCGGCACGAGCCGGGATGAGATTCTGGCGCGCATGGCAGCGGCCCATGACGCGGTGATGGAAGAGCTTTGGCCCGCCCGCGCGGAAAATCTGCCGATCAAAACGGAGGAAGAGGCGGTCATTCTCGCTTCCATCGTCGAGAAAGAAACCGGCGTTGCCGAAGAGCGCCCGCGCGTTGCCTCGGTCTTCATCAACCGGCTCAACCGCGGCATGCGCCTGCAATCCGACCCGACGATCATCTACGGCATTACCGGCGGCAAGGGCCCCCTCGGCCGGCGCATCCGCCGCTCGGAGATCGACGGCGCCACACCCTACAACACCTATCAGATCGACGGGCTGCCGCCGACGCCCATCGCAAATCCGGGCCGCGCGGCCATTGAAGCGGTGCTCAATCCGCCCGAAACGAAAGATCTCTATTTCGTGGCGGACGGCACGGGCGGTCATGCCTTCGCCTCCTCGCTGAAAGAGCACCTGAAAAACGTCGCCGCCTTCCGGCGTATTCAGCGGGAGCGGGGAGAGAGGTAGAGAGTCTTGCCGGTCACAGACCTCGCAGCACACTCTGCCGTCACCCCGGGTTTGTCCCGGGGGCCATAAAGCCTCTCTTCTGGGTGCACGAGTTGGCTCGGGATGATGGCTGTAAAGGAGGAGGGCGCTCGGGAATGCATCATCACCAAAAGAGCGCCGCCCTGTTATAGTGCGTTTCG
The DNA here is from genome assembly GCF_000739695.1 of Tepidicaulis marinus. GTDB lineage: Bacteria > Pseudomonadota > Alphaproteobacteria > Parvibaculales > Parvibaculaceae > Tepidicaulis > Tepidicaulis marinus. The sequence continues at coordinate 225,542 of NZ_BBIO01000004.1, read as the reverse complement.
TGATTGAACTGATTCTGAAGGACGCCTGATGAGCCTATCGAGCATGACCGGTTTTGCCCGCGTGGAAGGCGCCCTGGACGGCGCGCGCTGGCACTGGGAGCTGCGTTCCGTGAACGGAAAAGGCCTCGATCTGCGCCTGCGCCTGCCATCGGGCTTCGATGCGCTGGAGCCGAAGCTGAAAGCCATCGCTCAAAGCGCGATGAAACGGGGCAATGTGCAGGCGAATTTGCAGCTCACCCGCGAAAATGCGGCCAATGTCCCGCGCCTCAATGAAGACGTGCTGAAAGGCGTGCTCGCCGCTGTTTCCCGCCTCAGAGATCATCAGATTTATCTCAGCGATTCCACGGCTGAGGGCATTCTCTCGCTCAAAGGTGTGATGGAAATGGGCGAGGCGGAAGAAACCGAAGAGGCGCGCGCCGCGCTTGAAGAGGCGCTTGCGGCAAGTTTCGCCGAGGCCGTCAAGGCGCTTGCAAGCGCGCGGGACGAGGAAGGTGCAAAACTTGGCGCGCTCCTTGAGGCTCAGGTCAAACGGATCGAGGAGCTGACAGGCGAAGCGGCGGCATCGCCTGCAGCGAGCGCGGAGGCCATGCGCGAGCGCCTGAAACGCCAGGTGGAAGAACTCCTCGGCGCGTCTCCCTCGCTGAATGAAGAGCGGCTCGCGCAGGAGGCGGCCCTTCTGGCAACGAAAGCGGATGTGCGCGAGGAACTCGACCGGCTGGGCGCCCATGTGGAGCAGGCCCGCGATCTTCTCGCCTCCGATGAGCCCGTCGGCCGGCGGCTCGATTTTCTCACCCAGGAGTTCAACCGCGAGGCCAACACGCTTTGCTCGAAAGCCGCCGATGTGGCCCTGACACGGATCGGCCTTGAGCTTAAAACCGTTATCGACCAGCTTCGCGAACAGGTGCAAAACGTCGAATGAATGATCCCGAAATCAAACGCCGCGGCCTGATGCTCGTTCTCTCCTCGCCTTCCGGGGCGGGCAAGACCACCTTGTCGCGGCTGTTGCTCGCCGATGATCCGAATATCACCATGTCCGTTTCCGCCACCACGCGCAAACCGCGCCCGGGCGAGGAAGAGGGCGTCGATTACTATTTCCTCTCGACGGAAGATTTCGGCCTGAAAGTGAACCGCGGCGAGTTTTTGGAACACGCCAAGGTCTTCGACAATTATTACGGCACCCCGCGCGGGCCGGTGGAAGAGGCGCTTTCGGACGGGCGCGACGTTCTCTTCGATATCGACTGGCAAGGCACGCAGCAATTGATGGAAAGCGCGGAGGACGATCTTGTCCGCGTTTTCATTCTGCCGCCTTCCGGCCAGGAACTTGAAATGCGCCTCAAGAAACGCGCTCAGGACCCGCCGGAGGTCGTTGCCTCACGCATGGCCAAGGCCTCGGACGAGATTTCTCACTATACGGATTACGACTACATCATCGTCAATGAGGATGTGGATATGAGCCTGGCGCGCCTGAAATCCATCCTGACCGCCGAGCGGCTGAAACGGAAACGCCAGGTCGGCCTTTCCAATTTCGTGCGCGGTCTGCAGCAGGCGCTTTAGCCTCTTATTTCGTGTTTGGACTGATCCGAGCATCCATTCGGCTTCTCGGCTTGCCGCAGCTTCCCGTGGACCCAGGCTCGGGGGGCGGGGTGACGCTTTGTATTTGGAGCACCGCCTTGCCACTCCCTCAGGATGTCACCCCGGCTTTATGCGGGAATGATATACTTGACGTACCAGATATGAGCAGCGATTCTGAAAAGCGACAGGCCAGCGCAGAGATTGAGGTCACGCCGCAAGATATGCAGGAGCTTTGTTGGCTGCTGAGGGAAAATCTTGGAGAGAGCTTGAGCGATGGCGCGGGAAATTATGAGATCAGAAGTGCTGTCCTCACCATTCTTGCGGCTGCGGAACAGATGGGGGTTGTAAGCTTACTTTCTCCGCAAGTTCGTTGATCTTTTTGGCGAGGTTATCAGCGTCCTTCGCGTCTTTACGAATTTGATCTGGCCAAAAAGTATAGTTGGCTTTCAGTTTTTCGCTTTTCCCGCCCATGAGAGCTTTTTGCTCACTTACCTGGGAGGGATGATAGATTCGATACCATTTTGCAGATTTGGCGGTCAGAGGTTTTGGGCGTGGCTTTGGCCCCATTTCGATTTGCAGAATCCATGTTCCATGAATAATGCGGTTTCGGCGAGTGGCGGCTTTTTTGAGCTTTTCCAGTAATCTCTCTAGGTTTTCTTGATCTGCCTTTTTTAAACGATGCCTTCCTAGTTCTGCGGCCATTTCCCTTTGCGCTTGCATGTTGTTAAGTGCGCGAATGACGATTTGAGATGTGGTAATATCTGTATCCAGAAGTTTACGGATGAGGGATGCGACGGCCATTTCCACCTGACCCCATTTCCTCATATAAACGCCTAATACATAGTCGCATTCTTCTATTGAGGGGCCAGAGATAGGCGGAAGCTTGATCGGCGGTAAGTCGCTCATGCGCAAAAGCCTCAATGATTATGCTTGGAACACCGATGCCAAAGACTAAGAAAGAAAATGAAACCGAAACAGAAAAAGGAGACGAAGTTCTCCGCCGAATGCTGAACACTCCCCCTCAACCGAAAGAGGGGGAGAAGAAAGACTCAACCAAACGCAAACCTAAGAGGAAGCCCGCCGAATGAGCGGGCTTTTTTTGATGCATGAAAAGACTACTGGACCTTAGCCCCATTCACAGCTCTGCCCTCACATACGCCCATCCGCCCGGAAAGGTCATTCTCGTGTTGGATAACGATATTGTCCTTGATGAGAATGATGGCATCGCTATTGATGCGATAGATTCTAGGGTGAAATTGGCTCGTCCGCCCGTTGGCCCTGTGCGAGCGATAATTGAAGGGCGCTAGAGGTAGCTTTCTCTAATGGCTTTTGCGACGGTTGTTCTAATCCCTCGCGGAGTTTGGTCGGTATCCCCAGTTTCGAGCATATCGCAAATGTCCGATATCCGCGTTGCTGCTTCGGCGCTGCTTGCGTAATGGTTTCTGATCATCCGAACCGCGCCCAACGCATCAATTACGACGCTGATTTCGTCTTTTTGACTGGCCATGCTTTTCTCCATCCGAATCTGTCGTTTCACTATAGGCCGACCCGTGGACGGAGTCATTTCTGCCTGTCGCGCCACTTTTTGAAGTGACGCGCCCTCTGCCTAAGCGTTCGCGGCTTCACTAGTCCGCCGATAGGTGAGACGCTTGCCACGGGCCCCAGCAAGCAGGTTTTGGGCGCGCATGGTGTCGTTGACCCCAAGGGCCTCGCGCTCGTTGTAGCGGAAATCGAATTCGGCCAGATAGCGTTTGAGATGCTGCTGGGAAACGTGGTGGTAGGTGCCGGTCACGCCGCGTTTGAGGATGGAGAAATAGCCCTCAATCGTGTTGGTGTGGGTGTTGCCGCGCACATATTCCTGAGCCGAGTGGTTGATAACCTCATGGCCGGGGAAATCCTCTTTCATGTGGCGGTACTGGCCTGCATCGTCCGTCACCAGAAAGGTAGCGGCATCCACCTGAGCCTTGATGACTGGGCGCAGGGTTTGGGCCGTGACGCTGACAACGTGGCGCGAGCGGACATGACCGCCGCGCTCAACGAGGGAGAACACGGTTTCCTTGCCCCAGGCGCCGCCACGGCGCTTGGCGCGTTTGCTCTTGTGCTTGTTCTTCTCTTTGCCGCCGATAAAGGTTTCATCGGCTTCAACGTATTTGCCTTCGCCGCCCATCGAGCCGGAAGGCTTGGGCGCGGGCTTCATGGCCTCGCGGATACGGTGAGCCATGAACCAAGCGGTCTTGTAGGTGACGCCAAGCATACGGTGAAGCTGGTGGGCGCTCATGCCCTTTTTGGAGGACGCCATGAGGTGCGTTGCCAGAACCCACTTGTTCAGCGGGATTTTGGAATGCTCAAAGACAGTGCCGACCGTGACAGTGAAGGGCTTGCGGCATTCCTTGCACTTGTGGACGCCGGGGCGCGTTGACTTGCCTTCCAGCTTGGTAATGCGGTCCTGATCGCAGTTGCCGCAATGGGGGCAAACCGGACCTTCCGGCCAGTGGATGGACTCCAGATGCTCGCGGGCTTTGTCGGCGTCTTGGTAGATTTCGTTAGTCAGATCGAACATGGCGTATCTCCTTGATCCAAATATAGGAAACCAAGGATGGTACGTCAAGTATATAAGCCCCGCTTTATGCCGGGGTCCATGCAGCCTCTCGGCATAAAGAACATCGGCAAACGAAAAAGGGAGCCCGAAGGCTCCCTTTGATTCTGTATCCGGTGTGCGCCGCCCTTAAGGTTTCAGCACCACGCGGCCCATGATTTTGCCCTCACGCAGATCGTCCAGCGATTTCGAGGCCTGATCGAGCGGGCGCTCTTCGACCGGGATGGGGTCGATCTTGCCGGCCTTCACCAGCGCCATCATCTCGTGGGTTTCACCGAGCGAGCCCACATAGGCGCCGCCGATGGAAATGGCGCGCATCGGGAACATCGGGATGGGCATGGCAAAGCCGCCGCCGAAAAGGCCGACCACGATTACCTTACCGCCTTTGCGCACGATGGAGGAGGCGAATTTGAGCGAGGCTTCCGAGCCCACGAAATCGACCGCGGCGGGCACGCCGCCATTCGTGTCGGCGAGTACCTTTTTGATCGCGTCGGCGTCTTTGGGATTATAGGTCTGGTGCGCACCCGCGCCCATGGCCGCTTGCAGCTTTTGATCGTCCACATCCGCGCCGAGCGGGGCATTGTCGAACATGGCTTTGGCAAATTGCAGACCCATCATGCCGACGCCGCCGAGACCGACCACCATCACCCGTTCTTCCGGGGAAATGTCGCCGAGCTTTTTCATCGCCGAATAAGCGGTGAGGCCCGAGCACATATAGGTGGCGGCAAGGCCTTCTTTAACGCCGCTATAATCGAGCAGGTATTTCGCATCCGGCACCATGACATGGGTGGCGTAGCCGCCGGCTACCTGAATGCCGAGCTGGCGCGGCTTGTTGCAAAGCTGTTCTTCATCGCGCTTGCAGGTCGGGCATTCGCCGCAGCCGATCCAGGGATAAACGACGCGCTGGTCGCCCACCTGAACGCCCTTGGCGTCCGGGCCGACGGCGACGACTTCGCCTTCGATTTCATGGCCGAGCGTGAAGGGCAGCTGGCGTCCGCCGCGCACATCGAGCTTGTTGCCGCCGCCGAGATCGAAATAGCCGTCATGCAGGTGCACGTCCGAATGGCAGACACCGCAATGGCTGACTTTCACCAACACCTCGCCGCCTTTCGGCTCGGGCATATCGGCGGTGACTTCCTGAAGGGGTTGACCATATTCGACGATTGCTTGCGATTTCATCCGGGATACGCCTCCTGCGCCGTGTTGTGGGCTGTTTGTTGCCGGTCCTGGCGGGCCGGTGGTTTAAAGAGTGAATACATTGCCGCGGCCCCTGGGGCAATGCCCGCTTCGGGCAGGGGGAGTACCCCATGGCGCTCAGACGGCGCTCAGGCGGTTTTCATCGCCTCATAAGCGCGGGCAAGGGCGCAAAATTCCTCGATGGAAAGCCGCTCGGCCCGCTCTTCCGGGCGCAGGCCCGCCGCCTCGATCAGCGCGGGCGTATCGAGGCCCAAGGTTTTCAGGCTGGCGCGGATCATTTTGCGCCGCTGGCCGAAGGCGGCCGCCACCACCTTTTCCAGCGCTTTGGGGTCCGCCGGGGCGAGCGGCGCGGGGCGGGGCAGAAGATGCACGACGGAGGAGGTGACTTTGGGCGGCGGCGTGAAAGCGGCCCGGTCAACGTCAAAGGCCTTTTGCGCCTTGGTGCGCCACTGAGCCAGCACCGCAAGGCGGCCATAGGATTTCGAGCCGGGCTCGGCGATGATGCGGTCCGCCACTTCCTTCTGGAACATCAGCGTCAAGCTGTCATACCAGGGCGGCCAGGGCTCCGTTTGCAGCCAGCCGACAAGGAGCACCGTCGCGATATTGTAAGGCAGGTTGGCGACGATCCGCACCGGACCGCCGGCAAGGGCCGCCATATCGGTTTTCAGCGCGTCCGCGTCGATGACCTCCAGCCGGCCGGGATAGGCGGCGGTGATCTCGGCAAGCGCTGCAAGGCAGCGATCGTCCCGCTCGATGGCGATGACTTTTTTTGCGCCCTCCGCCAGCAGGGCCCGCGTCAGCCCGCCGGGGCCGGGGCCGACTTCGATGATCGTGTGATCCTCTAGCGAGCCTGCCGCGCGGGCGATACGGCCCGTCAGGTTGAGATCGAGCAGGAAGTTTTGCCCGAGCGATTTTTTGGCGCGCAGTTCATGGGCGGCGATTACCTCGCGCAGGGGCGGCAGATCGTCCGGCGTCATTTGGGCCCGCTCCGCCGCGCGGCCATTTCACCGGCCAGACGCAGTGCTTCGATCAGGCTGGCGGGATTGGCAACGCCTTTGCCGGCAATGTCGAACGCGGTGCCATGGTCGGGCGAGGTGCGGATGATGGGCAGGCCGAGCGTCACATTGACGCCCCGGTCGAAATCCAGCGTCTTGATCGGGATGAGGGCCTGGTCGTGATACATGCAGAGCGCGGCGTCGTATGTCTCGCGGGCTTTCGCATGAAACATCGTGTCGGCGGAAAGCGGGCCTTTAATGTCGATCCCTTCCCCTCGCAAGGTTTCAAGCGCAGGCTGAATGATCTCTTCTTCTTCCGTGCCCATGCTGCCGCCTTCACCGGCATGGGGGTTGAGCCCAGCTGCGGCAAGGCGCGGCGCGGCCAGGCCGAAACTCTGCTGAAGCGCCCGGTGGACGATCCGTGCCTTTTCTTCGATCAGCCCGCGGCTGAGCGCGGCCGGCACGGCGGCCAGCGCGATATGGATCGTCAGCGGCACGACTTTCAGAAGCGGGGAGGCGAGCATCATAACGGGCGTGCCGCCGGTCAACGCCGCCAGAAACTCCGTATGGCCCGGATGCTTGAAGCCTGCCGCATAGAGCACGCCTTTATGAATGGGATTGGTGACGACGGCGCCTGCCCGCCCGGCCATGGCGAGGGCGGCAGCTTCTTCGATCGCGCCGATCGTGCCCGGCGCGTTTGCCGGGTCGGGCGTGCCCGGCTGCGGCGGTGCGCTGAGCTGAACGGGAATGACGGGCAGGGCCGTGCCGAATATGCTGGCCGCTTCCTCGGGCGCGGCGATCTCCTTTACCGGCACATCGAGGCCGAGCTGTGCGCCGAGCGCTGCAAGACGTGCCGGATCGTCCAGCGCGAAAAATACCGGAAGCGCCGCGCTTTTACGGGCAAGCCAGCTTTTTAGCGTGAGTTCCCCGCCGATCCCGGCCGGGTCTCCCATGGTGAGGGCAAGGGGCAACATGCGCCTAAACTAGCGCATCTCCACAATGGCGTCGCGGCGAAGATCGCGCAAATGGCGCCGGGCCATCATGGAAAGACGCTGATTGAAGAGGTTGTTTTCTATGTTGTCCCGGGTGATCTGCGCGCCTTGATCGTCCCAGCGATTGCAGACGATGAAGACTTCGATCCCTTGCGGCGTGCGCTGAGGCGGAGCGATTTCACCGGCTTCGCGGGCCTGCAGGAGGCCGCGCAAGGGTTCCTGAATCTGCCCGGCCTCGACTTCCGTCGGCTGGGACGCCTGGGCACCCGGATAGGCAGCCGCTTGCTCGCTAACGCGGGGACAGGTGCGGAAATTGGAAATGAGTTCGTCGGCCTGCGCCCGGCGCGCTTGCACAGCCGGGGCGGGTGCGTCCGGCGCAACCGGAAAGAGCACGCGAATGACTTCGAAACGGTTGCGCAGCGGGTTGGGGCCGTTGCCCTGCTGCTTGTTGATAAGCTGGACGATGTAGAAACCGTTCAATGTTTTGATCGGGTCGGAAATTTCTCCCGGCGACATTTTCACGATTTCATCTGCAATCGGCGAGGGAAGCTGACTGGCGGCAAGCCAGCCGATGTCACCGCCTGCGGCCGCCGTTGCCGACTGGCTGAACTGCGCGGCCACGGCGGGAAAGGGAACGCCCTGGCGCATTTGCTCGACGAGGCGGCGCGCGCCGTTTTGCATTTCCCGTTCTTGGGCCGCGTTCTCGAAACCGAGATAAATCTCGGCAACATGATATTGCACCTGATTGGCTTCCTGCTCGATCTGGCGCATCTTCTCATCCACTTCCTGATCCCCGATCGTGACCAGGGGCGCGAAGCGGTTGCTGATTACCTTGTTCCAGGCGATATCGGCATAGATTTGCGAGCGCAGGGTTTCGATGTCGATGTCGTTGGCTTTCAGAAATTCGGTGATTTCTTCCTTACTCCGGTTCGAGCGGGAAGCGACGCGCTCCAGCGCTTCATCGACTTCCTCCTCGCTCACCTCAAGTTCCAGCCGGCGGGCTTCGGCTACTTGAAGCTTCTCGTCGATCAGGCCGCGCAATACTTGCGAGCGTACCCGTTCGATATTTTCCGGCGTGGCGGGCAGGCTTGAGGTGGACAGCACCAGCTTCATGCGCTGCTCGACATCGTAGCGCGAGACGACGCGGTCGTTCACGACGGCGGCAATCCCCTGCACATCCTGGCCAAGGGCGGGGATGGCGGGAAGGAGAAAAGATCCTGCCAGGGTCAGGCCGGCGCAGAAAAAGGCGGCTTTAAGCGGAAATATGCGGCGGGCGCTGGGAAAAGACACTGGACGGTACCTGGCTAAGTTCATGATTTTCAAAAGAAATCTTTTTCCGAAAATTCGTTTGGCGGCAGAATAACGTGTCGGGCCGGACTTTCAAATGCCCTTATTGATCGGAAGACGAGGACAGGCCCGAGGAGAAGCCTGCGGTACCCAAATGTTTGAACGTCAGTTGAAGCATGATGGAATTATCCGGCTCGATGTCGCGGTCGCGGAAGAATTCCTGCTGGTAGGCAAGCCCCAGCGCAAAGCACTCATCCTGATAATAAAGACCGAGCTGATTGTTGAGCGTCTGCTGGTTCTCCAGGTCCCGGCGCGTGTAGCCGCGCAGCGACCAGTAATCGGATAGTCTGTAATTCGCATATGCGCTGAGTTCTTCGCGGGTGCCTAGCCGCGCCGATTGAGATGCATCGAAGAATGCGTATGTACCTGATACTGACAAAGGGCCGAGTCGCGTAAATAGATCGACCTCATTGCGCGCGAATGAGAAATCTTCCTCATCGAGGCGGAACCTATGGGCCAGGGAGAAGTTCTCGGACGGGCGGTAGCGCAGCCGGCCGACATAGTCGGATTTTTGTTCCCGCAGGCCGGAATTGGCATCGAATTCCGTATTTTCCCTGAAGCGGAGAGTTTGGCCGATCAGCGCGTCAAAGACGCCGCCATCCTCGCCGTAGAGAGAAAAATTAAGGCCAACATTGGCGCGCGCGCCGCCCTCCCACCGGTCGAGACCTGGGAAGCGGTTGTTTTCGAAGAGATTGATGGCGTCGAACTCGAAGCTGAGTGAGTCTTCGTTCGGAATCTCGTCCGGGTTGCCGCCATTCGGCGCATAGATGAGCTGAACGACAGGTTCGACGACCTGGCGGGTGGAACCGCTACTTCTCACCCAAGGCCAGCGCCATTCAAGACCTGCCGTGGGCAGGCCGCGGACGACGGTCTCGCTATTCGCTTGGCGGGTAGGGGTGATTTGAACGTCGTCCGTATAATAAACGTCACCGCGCAGATCGACAAAAGGCCGGAAGATTTCGCCGGTGCTCGTGACATGACGGCTTTCCCAGCCAAGGGTTGTGGAAAAACGCTGCGAGTCCGTGCCGCGCGCGCGCGTCAAGGACATGATATTCGTATCCCAGGTCAGCTGGCCGCCTAGAATTTTACGTTCCGGTTCAAAGTAGTAATTGACCAACGGCGCAATGATCGGTGTTTCGGCGGAGACATCGTTCGATAGCAGACCTTGGAAGAAAAAACTCTCGCCGAGAAACTCACTGCGTCCGTCAATGCCCTGCACATAAACACGGCTCGTCAGATCGGTTTCATCGGAAAGATCGTAGCGGCGAAGATAAGTATCATCGCTTGTAAGCTCTGTTCTGAAGCCCCAGTTCCAGGTCTCATCGAGCTTGAACTTGCCTTCCGAAAAGAAGCTACCGCGGAAGTCCGTATCGGCCGGCGTGCCGGCTTCGGGGTCCGTTGGCTTGGTGCCCGTAATGTCGAACTCGTATTCACCGCGGTTCGTGCGGTGACGGAATTCTGCCTGGTACAGAATACCTTGCTTGGACGTATAGCGCGGCGCGAGTGTCGCATCCATATTGGGCGCAATCACCCAGTAATAGGGAATTTCGACCTCGGTGCCGAAATCTTCGGAAAAGCCGAGGCTGGGAAAAAGAAAGCCGGACTGGCGTTCGACGGTCGGGTCGGGGTGAGAAAAGAACGGTACATAAGCGACCGGGATACCGAAGAACTCGAAGAACGCATCCTCGTAGATGATCTGCTGTTCTTTTTGGTTGTGAATGACTTTATAGGATTTGATCTGCCATAGCGGTTCTGCGCCTTCCGCCTCGCAAACCTCGCAAGGGCTGAAGACACCCTTGTGGAAGGTCGTCAGGTTGCCGCCCGAGCGTTTGGCCTCGACCGCGGTGATGCGGGTATTGTCCACCATGAGAACCGAGAGGCTTTCGGCAAAACCTTCTCCGAGCTCGTCGGAGAGCCGGGTTCGGTCGGCAAAAAACACATCGCCGGTGGGTTCCAATATGCGGATATTGCCTTCGGCGGTGACGATACCGGTTTTTTGTTCGTAAGTAACTTTATCGGCAAAGAGGATGCGGGGGCCGTAGACAATCTCGACATTGCCTTTGGCGGTCACGACTTCGGTGTCGCGATTGTAAATCAGTTCATCGGCCTGAAGCAGGACCTCGCCCGTTTCCTCGAGTGTGGCGGGGGTATTCCGGACCGGCGCGGCGTGGGCCGCAGCGCTCACGAAGAGCCCTGCCGACAGCCAGAGCGAGACGGCTTTCAGCCGCTTCTTCGCATTTTTCCCCCCGCGTGCGGGAAACGCTTTCCGCACTATCCGTCCTCCAAATGAAACAATGCTGCAAGCCCCACCAAGGCCGTGAAGATGGCCGGCGCCCAAGCTGCCAGAAATGGCGGAATGATGCCAGAACTCCCTAGCGCCAAAGAGAGTTTTGTGAAGAAAAAGAAGATAAACCCCGTAAAGATGGCGCCAAGGACCAGCTGCCCGAAACCGCCGAGACGGGAAATGCGCATGGAAAAGATCGCGGCGACGATCACCATGGTGCAGAGCAGGAAGGGGCTCGAAATCAGCGAGTGCAGGTGAATGCGGTGCCGGAGCACGGAAAACCCGGCCTTGTCTGCAACGGCAATGAAATGGGGAAGATCCCAGAAAGATATGGTCTCGGGCCCGGCAAAGCTTTCCTGCACCTGTTCTTTTTGCAGGTCGGTGGGAAGACGGAACGTCTCATAGAACCGGCTTGGCTGGTCCGGCTGCGTTACCCAGGCATTGGTTAGTGTCCAGAAACCTGCCTCAAGCGCCGCCGCTTCGGCATCGATTCGTCCGGCAAAGGAATCATCCGGCGCATACTGGAAGACGATGACCTCCCGCAGCTGAATTTTATTGGCTTGGCTGCCCCGCAAGGCATGGACGACGGTTTTCCCCGAGCTTGTCGCTTCACGCAGCCAGAGCCCGGTTTCCGCTACGGAGAGGAGACTCGCCTTGCCTTTGATGTAGCGTGCCTCAAGCTGCTCGAAACGGCCCGTCAAAGTGGCGGCAACGGGATTGTAGACGGTGATGCTGAAAACCCCGATCGCAAAGGCCACGCAGAGTGCCGGTGCAAGAAACTGCCAGGCGGAAACGCCGGCAGCGCGGGTCACGACCAGCTCACTGCTTCGGCTAAGGCGCAAGAGAGAGGCCATACCGCCGAGAAGAACGGCAAAGGGCAAAAGCTGGATGCCGAGATTGGGCAGCCGCAGCAAGGCCATGGTCAGCACGGTCGCGAAGGTGATGCCTTCTTTGTTGGCCGTGCGGCGCAACAGCTCGACCATATCTGCAAGAAAGACGATGGCAAGGCAGATGATGAAGGCCGCCATGACCGCCATGAAAAACTGCCGGCTGAGATAGCGGGTGAGCGTCCAGGAAACGAACATGGGGCTTAGACCTCCGCCGTAACTGGGCGCCGGTAGAAGCGAAGCTTCACTCCAGCTTTGCGGAAAAGGTCGGGCCTGAGGATCATGGCAAGAGATACCAAAATGACCGCGATGGGCACGGCGTAAAGCGCAATGGCCAGAAGCGGTGTCTTGACGGTCAGGTTCTGTATACCAAGGCAAAGAATGCGCACCAGGATGGCGACAGTCACCGCGCCGATAATCCGCACTGCATAGCCGCGCCGGTTGAACTCCGCCGAAATCAGGCTGGCGAGCGCAATGGCGGCGAACATGAGCGGATGGAGCAGCGTTGAGAGGCGCTGATGCGCTTCAGCGAAAAGCTCGGGATAGTAATTCTGTCCATATACGTCGTCCTCGGCGGGCCAAAGAAGCTCATGGAAGAAGCGTTCCGAGGCCTCGTAATAAACGTCCTCCGGATCGCCCGCGAGATAGGCAAGGTCGTAGGTGTATTTGTCGAAATAAAGCAGCGTGATGGACGGGCCTTCATCGGTCTTGATGGTGCGCTGAATATTACCGTTGAACATCAAAAGCCGCGGACCGGCATCCGATTTGAGGAGCTGGCCGTTTTCAGCCATGTAGGTCACGGGCTGCATGGGGTCACGGTTGTCATGCACGAGGATGCCCTGGATCGTGCCGCCCGCGCCCTGCTCACGCACGTAGACGGTCAGACCTTGAGAGGGATTATTAAACTGTCCTTCCCGGATCACCGCTGTAATTACATCGGTGCGGATCTCCTGAACGCGTGTCGCCACTTCGCGAAGTCCGGCGGGGCTGAGAAACATGCTGAATGATACGAGCAAAAGCGAAACGGCAAGCGAGATGAAAATGACGGGCCGGGCGATGCCCCAGCGGCTAATGCCGGCGGAGAACATCACCACAAGCTCGCTATCCGAATAAAGCCGGTGCAGGGCATAAAGAACGGCGAAGAAAAACGCGATGGGCAGAATGATGGTGATGACGCTCGGCATGGCGAGCATGGTCAGGACAAAGTAGGTCCCGGCCGATTGGCCCTGCATCACGACCACGTCGAGCAGGCGCAGCGCCTGAGTGAGCCAGATGATGCCGGTCAGAATGAGCGTTGCCACGGCGAAGGGGCCGGCAATCTGAGTGATGATGTAGCGGGACAAACCCCTCATTGTCGGCCCTTCATTAAGTCGGTATCCGTCTCGGCTGCGCTGGCGCTTTTCAGGCCGCCTTGCGGCGGAAATCCCGGCTCCTTCAAGGAGCCCCTTTTTTACCCCCCGAATTCCGATAGGATAGCCCGCTAAGCGACCGGAATGGTTAGTATAAATAAATGCGCCCGCCGCGCGACCTTATCCTGGACATCCGTCCGTTAAGGGCGCGTGTAGCGGTTTCCTGGTGCAAAAACAATGAGGGTCTCATGAACATCTCTTTTGCCGATCATTCGCTGCCGCGCGCCGGCGTGCTGCTGCTTACCGCCCCCAAGGGAACGACATTTAAGGGCCGGCTGGCCGAAATCGACAAAAAAACCGGCGGAACCCTCAAAAAAGCGGCGAAAGCGGTCAATTTCGACGGAAAAAAGGGCAGTTTCGTTGAGCTTTTGGCGCCGAAAGGTGTCTCGGCGGCGCGCCTCGTCATTCTGGGGCTCGGCGATCCGGCGGAACTGACGCCGACGGAAGCGGAAAATCTGGGCGGCAAGATCGCCGCCCGCTTTGCCGAGGGCACGGACAAGGAGCTTGCCATCTGGCTCGATGAGACCAAAGGCCTCACGCTGGAAATGGATGAACTGGTCGCCCGGCTCGCCTTCGGCATGAAGCTGCGCGCCTACCGATTCGACAAATACAAGACCAAGAAGAAAGACGAGAACGGCAAGGTCAAACTCGCCAAGGCCGTCATCATGTCGGATGCGACGGCGAAAGCGCGGCGTACCTTCTCCGATCTCGCCAAACTCGCCGACGGTATTTTCTTCGCCCGCGATCTCGTCAACGAGCCTGCCAACATCCTTCATCCGGAAGAATTCGCCGCGCGCGTGAAGGAGATGAGCGAGCTTGGCCTAAAGATCGAAGTGCTCGGCGAAAAGCAGATGGAAAAACTCGGCATGGGCGCGCTGCTCGGCGTGGGGCAGGGCTCGCGCCGGGAAAGCCAGCTCGTCGTCATGCGCTGGGAAGGCGGCAAAAAGGGTGAACAGCCCATCGCCTTTATCGGCAAGGGGGTCTGCTTCGACACCGGCGGCATTTCCATCAAGCCGGCCGCCAGCATGGAAGACATGAAGGGCGATATGGGCGGGGCGGCCTGTGTGGCCGGTTTGATGCGCGCGCTTGCGGGCCGCAAGGCGAAGGTGAATGCGATCGGCGTCATCGGGCTCGTGGAGAACATGCCCGACGGCAATGCGCAGCGCCCGGGCGATATCGTCACCTCCATGTCGGGCCAAACCATCGAAGTGATCAACACCGACGCAGAAGGCCGTCTCGTGCTGTGCGACGCGCTCTGGTATACGCAGGACCGCTTCAAGCCGAAATTCATGATCGATTTGGCGACACTGACGGGTGCCATCATGATCTCGCTCGGCCAGGAATATGCGGGGCTCTTCTCGAACGATGACGAGCTTTCCGACCAGCTCTTCAATGTGGGCGAGCGTGAAGGCGAAAAGGTCTGGCGCATGCCCATGGGCCCTGCCTATGACAAGATGATCGACAGCAAATTCGCGGACATGAAAAATGTCGGCGGCCGTTTCGGCGGCTCGATCACGGCGGCGCAGTTCCTGCAGCGCTTCGTCAACGATGTGCCCTGGGTCCATCTCGACATTGCCGGCACGGCCATGTCCTCGCCCGCCAGCGACATCAACACGAGCTGGGGATCGGGCTATGGCGTGCGCCTGCTCGACCGGCTGGTCGCCAGCCATTACGAGGGCTGAGACTTTGGCCGAGGTGCTTTTCTATCATCTCATGCAAATGCCGCTCGAGCGGGTTCTGCCGGACCTGCTCGAGCGCTCGCTGCAGCGCGGCTGGCGCGCGGTGGTGCAAGTGGGAAGCGAAGAACGCCTCGAACCGCTCAACAGCGTGCTTTGGACGTATAAGGACGATAGTTTTCTGCCCCATGGCACGCGGGCGGACGGACCGCCCGAGATGCAGCCCGTCTTCCTGACCGCGCAGGATGAAAACCCGAACGCGGCGAATGTGCTTTTCCTGGTGGACGGGGCGCCGGCGGGAGATCTGACCCCGTACGAGCGCGTGGTGCTGCTTTTCGACGGCAATAACCCGGAAGCGGTGACGAAAGCCCGCACCGACTGGCAGCAGATCAAGGCCGGCGGCCATGACGCCACCTATTGGCAGCAAAGCGATCAAGGACGCTGGGAGAAAAAAGCCTGACGCTTGGTTGAAATATTTTATCCCCGCTTGAATGGCGGGCGGAAATGGCCATTTGCGTTAGACGTCATTGGCACGGCATAGGAGGGGGAGTTCCATGTCCAAAGGTAAGCTCATATCGGCCATTGTCGCGCTGCTCGTGATCGTGCTCGGCGCGGCCTATTACTGGTATGTGGTGGAAAGCCATGTGCCGGAAGATCCGCAATTCTCTCTCAACATCGAAACGCTGCGGGAGAAGGCGAATGCCGTTTCCGGCGAAAAACCCACGGCGATCGCGGTGGAGCATGTGGGCTCGCTTGAATTTCCGGGCGCCGCCGTGATCTCGGGCGGCGAATGGTCCATGCGGGAAATGGCGGTCTATTCCTACAAGATCATCTTCCCGGGCGGACATATCGTGGTCGATACGGCAGCCGAGCCCAGCCAAGCGAAAGAGGCAGGCGCCACGGCGGTGAATATGGACTCATACGGGCGCATGATGGCGGCGATGGATAGCGCCGATCATATCGTCATCACCCATGAACACATGGATCACATTGGCGGGCTTGCGGCGGCAGCCGATGGCGAGCGTTTCCGCAGACAAATGACGCTTACCGAAGAACAGCTTGCCTTTCCCGCTTACCGCGATCCGGCCCAATTTAAAGAGGGCGCGCTTGAAGGATATGAGCCGCTTGCCTATGAAGGCACATACGCGCTTGCGCCCGGAGTGGTGTTGATCAAGGCGCCGGGCCATACGCCGGGCAGCCAGATGATCTTCGTTCAGCTTCAAAATGGCAGCGAGTATTTGATGATCGGGGATATCGCCTGGCATTTCGACAGCGTGACCACGATGAAAGCGCGGCCCCGTTTCGTCAGCTATAATTTCCTCAATGAAGACCGCGACATGGTGCATTGGGAACTGGCGGAACTCAAACGCCTGCACGAGGAAGAACCCGGCATCATCATGATGGCGGGGCACGACCGGGCGCTGGTCGAGGGCTATGTCGAAGAAGGAAAACTGCGCGCGGGGTTCTAGGCATTGATGAGTGGAGAAGCGCGTTTGCCTTGCGTCTATATGCTGACCAACCGGCCCGGCGGCACGCTTTATGCCGGTGTCACGCGCGATGTGATCCGGCGTGTCTGGGAACATAAAACGGATGCGGTGGACGGGTTCAGCAAAAAGTATCAGTTGCATACGCTCGTTTATGCGGAGTTTCACGCAATCATGCCGGATGCGATTTTACGGGAAAAGCAGATCAAAGGATGGCGCCGCGCCTGGAAAGTGGCGTTGATCGAGAAAGATAATCCACAGTGGCGGGATATCTACGAAGAGCTTGCCGGCTGATCGTTTTGGGCCTGAGAAAACGGCGGGGAGATTCCGGATCATAAGGCGTGCGGCCGAAAGACTGGCGTCTTTCGGGCTTGCCTAATGTCCGGAATGACGAGTTTTTTTGGGGGGCGTCATTCCGTGCGCGTTGCGGCATGAAATGACGCAATGCAGACACGGAATCTGGAAGCTGTAATTGCTACCCCGCCTTCGCTTCCTGCTGGGCGGTGTCATAGGCCTCGCTGGCGGCGAGCCATTCTTCTTCCAGTTTGGAAATCGTAGCGAGCGTGTCCGCGCGCAGCTTGGCGATCTGCGCGGCCTTGTTCGGGTTCTGCTGGTGAAGGGCGGGGTCGGCGAGCGCCGTTTCCATCTTCTCGACGCCTTTTTGCAGACGGGCCATTTCTTTTTCCGCCGCCGCGATTTTCTTTTTCAGCGGTGAAAGTTCGGCGCGGGCTTGAGCGGCGATGCGGCGGGCGTCTTTCTTTGCGACGATAGCGGCCGCTTCTTCGTCGACATTATTTTTACGCGCGCCGGAGCGCCGGTTGCGGTCGAGCAGCCAGCGTTTATAGGCCTCGATGTCCTCTTCCCAGCGGGAAACGCCGCCTTCGGCGACGATCCAGAGCCGGTCCGCGCAGGTTTCGACCAGATGCGGGTCGTGGCTGATCAGAATGACCGCGCCCTCGTATTCGTTCACCGCCATGACCAAGGCCTCGCGGGAATCGATGTCGAGATGGTTCGTCGGTTCGTCGAGGATGAGGAGATGCGGTTTGTCGAAGGTCGCCACGGCAAAGAGGAGGCGCGTTTTCTCGCCGCCTGAAAGATTTTCGACCAGCGTATCCGCCTTCTCCGCGCCGAAGCCGTAAAAACCGGCGCGGGCGCGCACCTGCGCCTGCGTCGCATCGGGCATCAGCTCGCGGAAATGATCGTAAGGGCTCATCTTCGGTTTGAGCTCGTCGAGCTGATGCTGGGCGATGTACGCGACGCGCAGCTTCTTCGATTTGTAGCAATGGCCCGTCTCGACCCGCAGCCGGTCGGAGAGCAGCTTGGCGAAAGTCGACTTGCCGTTTCCGTTCGCGCCCAAAAGCGCGATGCGGTCATCCTGATCGATGCGTAAATCGAGATCGCGCAGAATGGGCTTGCCGGGCTCGTAGCCAACGCTGGCATGTTCCAGCCGGATGATGGGCGAGGCGAGCGGGCGCTCGGGCGCGGGGAAGTGAAAAGGCTTCACCCGGTCTTCCACGATATCGGCGATGGGCTCGAGTTTGGCGAGCGCCTTCAGGCGGCTTTGTGCTTGGCGCGCTTTGCTGGCCTTGGCGCGGAAGCGCTCGACGAAGGATTCCATGTGGCGGCGCTGGGCTTCCTGCTTCTTTTTATAAGCCATCTGCTGTTCGAGCTTGGCGCGCCGCTCTTTCTCGAACTGGTCGTAGGTGCCCGTGTAATAAGTGAGCTTGCAATTCTCCAGATGCAGAATGCCGTTCACCGCGCGGTTCAGAAGATCGCGGTCGTGGCTGACGATGATGACGGTATGGGGATAGGACTTCAGATAGCTTTCCAGCCATACGGTGCCTTCCAGATCGAGATAGTTCGTCGGCTCGTCGAGCAGCAGAATATCGGGCTGGGAAAAAAGAATGGCGGCAAGCGCGACGCGCATGCGCCAGCCGCCGGAATATTCCGCGCAGGTGCGCCGTTGCGCCGCCTCGTCGAACCCGAGCCCGGCCAGGATCGTCGCCGCGCGGGCAGGCGCACCATGGGCATCGATGTCGGAAAGGCGGGTCTGGATCTCGGCAATGCGATGCGGATCGCGCGCCGTTTCCGCCTCGGCGAGCAGCGCGGCGCGTTCCTCGTCGGCGGCGAGCACATAGTCGATCAGCCGGTCGGGCCCACTGGGAGCTTCCTGAGCCATCATGCCGAGACGGGCGGATTTGGGGATGGATATGCCGCTATCCTCGCCGGGAATTTCACCGGCGATGAGCTTGAGGAGGGTGGATTTGCCCGTCCCGTTGCGCCCGACCAGGCCTACCTTGTGGCCTTTGGGAATGGCCGCGGTGGCATGATCGAGCAGCAGGCGGCCCTCGATGAGATATGTCAGATCGTTAATATGCAGCATTTTGTCGCCTCGGACCCGGCTTCTAGCATGGCCGGGGCGCCTCTGGGCAAGGATTTCCGGCACCCGCGCGATTTTTTGAGCCGCGAGGGCTGTTGCCGCCGCGCCCGCCGCCCGCTATAAGGCGCGCAAATCCTTTCGACCCTCAGGAAACGGGAAAGACTTCACATGGCTGTTCAGCGCACCTTCTCCATCATCAAGCCGGATGCGACCCGCCGGAACATCACGGGCAAGATTATCGACCGGCTGGAAAGCGCGGGCCTGCGCGTCGTCGCGCAAAAACGCGTTCACCTGACCAAGGAGCAGGCGGAAGGCTTCTATGCCGTTCACAAAGAGCGCCCCTTCTTCGGCGAACTGGTCTCCTTCATGATTTCCGGCCCCGTCGTTTTGCAGGTTCTGGAAGGCGAAGATGCCGTTGCCAAGAACCGTGAAGTCATGGGCGCAACGAACCCGAAGGACGCGGCGCCGGGCACGATCCGCGCCGATTTCGCCGAGTCCATCGAAGCCAATTCCGTGCACGGCTCTGATGCGCCGGAAACGGCTGCCGAAGAAATCAAATTCTTCTTCAAGGACGAAGAAATCGTCGGCTAAGGCAGGCGGTTTTGGAAGTTTGGCGGGCGTCCTTCGGGGCGCCCGTTTTGTTTTGTGTGCGGCAAAGGCTGTATGGACCCCGGGTCAAGCCCGGGGTGACACGGAGTGTGTGGTAGGTCTGTCAACAACCACGGCCGTCACCCCGGCCTCCGAGCCGGGGTCCATGGGAGACTGCGCAAGGCTCAGACTGTCGGCACGATCAGCGTGGGCGGCAGGCCTTCGGGGGCGGGGGAGATGACGGCGCGTTCGTTGACGATGCGCACGCGCCCTTCCGCGACAAGGCGCAGGGCGAGGGGGTAGAGCTTATGCTCGGCCTCCAGCACGCGGGCGGCCAGCGTTTCTTCCGTATCGTCCATCATAACGGGCACGGCGGCCTGTGCGATGATGGGGCCTTCGTCCATTTCCGGACGCACATAATGGACCGTTGCGCCGGAAATGCGCACGCCCGCCTCGATGGCGCGGGCATGGACATTGAGGCCCTTGAAGGCGGGCAGAAGAGAAGGGTGGATATTGATCTGCCGGTTCCACCATTTCTCGACGAAGCCGTCCGTCAGGATACGCATGAAACCTGCATTGCAGATGAAATCGGCGCCCGCTTCTTCCAGCGCTTCGCTGAGGCAGGCATCGAACGTGTCGCGTTTGGCAAAGTCGCGGTGATTGATGGCGCGGGCGGGAATGCCTGCTTTCTCCGCGATCTCAAGGCCCTTGGCGCCGGGATTGTTGGAAATCACCGTTACGATCTCGGCGGGAAAATCCGGCGCGGCACAGGCCTCGATCAGCGAGGCAAGATTGCTGCCGCGCCCTGAAATGAGAACGCCGACTTTCATCAGACAGCTCCTGCGGGCGCCGAGCCGAGCTCGCCATTAATGACGACATGGGGGGCGTCCGCGGCGCGCTCTTTCAGCGTGCCGAGGGTGAAGACGGTTTCCCCTTCCCGTTCCAGAAGGGCGGTGACGTCTTTGGCGCGTTCCGCCTCGACAGCGAGGACCATGCCGATGCCGCAATTGAAGGTGCGGCCCATTTCATCGCGCTCGATGCCGCCGAGCTTCATCAGCCAGCGGAAGACGGGGGGCAGCGGCCAGGCCGCGCCGTCGATCTCAGCCATCAGATTGTCGGGCAGGACGCGGGGAATGTTTTCGGTAAAGCCGCCGCCGGTAATATGGGCCATGGCTTTGACCGCGCCCATTTCCCTGATCGCGGCAAGCACCGGCTTCACATAGATGCGGGTGGGGGTGAGCAGCGCCGCGCCGAGCGAGGTGCCGGGGGCGAAGGGGCAGTCCGCGCCATAAGAAAGTTCGTGATCGCTCACCAGGCGGCGCACCAGCGAATAACCGTTGGAGTGAACACCGCTCGAGGCAAGGCCGATGAGCACATCGCCCGCGCCGATATCGGCGCGCGGCAGGAGCGTGCCCCGCTCGGCCGCGCCCACGGCAAAACCGGCAAGGTCATAATCGCCTTCGGCGTACATGCCCGGCATTTCCGCCGTCTCTCCGCCGATCAGCGCGCAGCCGGCCTGGCGGCAGCCATCCGCGATGCCCGCGACCACATCTTCGGCAATGCCGACGGCCAGTTTGCCGGTGGCAAAATAATCGAGGAAGAAAAGCGGCTCAGCGCCCTGCACGATGAGGTCGTTGACGCACATGGCCACGAGGTCGATGCCCACCGTGCCGTGGATGCCGCTTTCGATGGCGATTCGCAGTTTCGTGCCCACCCCGTCATTGGCGGCGACGAGCACCGGATCGCTGAAACCGGCTTCTTTGAGATCGAAAAGGCCGCCGAAACCGCCAAGGCTGCCATCGGCGCCCGAGCGGGCGGTGGAGCGGGCGAGCGGGCCAATGGCTTTGACCAGCGCGTTTCCTGCGTCGATATCGACGCCGGCGTCTTTATAAGTGTAGCGGTTGGGGCGGTCGGACGAGGACATCTCAAGCCTTTATCGAGAGGGAGGCCCGGCATGCGGCCCATGAAGGGGGTTCGTGAACGGGACCAGTGACTTTCTGGGCGCTAACCCACCCGAAAAACGGCCATAAAGCAAGTGCTTCGCCGCCTTAAAATAGGGCCGGGGAAAAGTGCCGCAGCCGCCTTCCGGCTCTCCCGGCCTTGGTGTAGGGTCTGGCTGCATGACGGAAAAGCGGGTTCGGCCCGATTTTCAAGGATTTTCGGGAAGTTTCAGCAAGTTAAAGGCATCTCAGGTGATGAAAACCAAGCGGCGCTCCCTTTTTGCAACTTTCGCGGCAGCGGCCGTATTGGCCGTTTCGGCCTTTCTTGCCGCGGTGCCGGCCAGAGCGGGCGACGTGTACCGCGTGACAGGCATTCCCGTGGATGCGAGCGCCGAGAACGCGACGGCGGCCCGGGCCAAGGCGGTTGCCGAGGGTCAGGCGCGCGCCTTTGAAGAAGTGCTGCGCAAGGTGACGCGGCGCGAGGACTGGCAGCGCTTGCCGCCCGCCGATGAGGCGACGGCGCAGAGCCTGGTGCGCTCTTTCCAAGTGGCGGGCGAGAAAACCAGCACGACGCGCTATCTCGCCGAACTGACCGTGACCTTCAACCCCCAAGGCGTGCGCCGCCTGCTGCGCCAATACGATATTCCCTATGCCGATGCGCAGGCAAAGCCCGCCTTGCTGTTGCCGCTTTGGCGCGACATTGGCGGCACGCGGCAATTGTGGGACGACAATCCCTGGCGCGCGGCCTGGTCGGGCATGGACCTTGCCAACCGGCTGACCCCCCTCACGCTGCCGCTCGGCGATCTGGAAGACCTGACGACACTGAGCGCGGATAAGGCGGCAGCGGGCGATGATGCGGCCCTGCAAGCCTTTGCCGAGCGCTATGGCACGAACCGCGTCATCGTGGCCGAAGCATCGCCCGCCGGCGAAAGCGGGCTGCAGGCCGATATGGTGCTTTACGAGGCAGGCTCCGTCATGCCCGCGCGGCGCTGGAGCCGCCGGGTGAGCGGCGAGGAAAGCCTGGAGGCGCTGGGCCGCCAGGCAGCCGAACTTTATCTCGATCATCTGGCCGAGGAATGGAAAGCCCAGAGCACGGTCGGCAAAGGCGAAGCGGCAGCGCTTTCCGCCTCCGTGCGCTTCAATTCCATGGGCGAGTGGGTGTCCATCAAGCGCAAGCTCGAGCAGTCGCCCAACATAAACCGGGTGACGCTGGTCGGCCTTTCAACGGAAGGGGCGCTGGTGGAGATCGACTATCAGGGCTCGGCGGATGGCCTGGGCTTGACGCTTGCCCAGCAGAACCTCTCCTTGATGGAAATGGAAGGCTATTGGGTGCTGGCGGCGCGCCAGTAATCTAAAGCCTTCACGATTGCCCGGAGCACCGGCGCTAGCCCATGAACCAGCTGCCGAACATCATCACCATCGCGCGGCTCTTTCTGGTGCCGGTGATCATCTATTCGATCCTGAACGGTCAGCTGATGCTTGCCTTCTGGCTGTTCGTGGCGGCGGGCCTGTCGGATGCGGTGGACGGGTTTCTCGCCCGTCAGCTTTCCGCCCGCTCCGAGCTTGGCGCTTATCTCGATCCGGTAGCGGACAAGGCGCTGCTTGTCAGCATTTACGTCTCGCTCGGCTGGGCAGGGTTCTTGCCGGACTGGCTGGTGCTCCTCGTCGTCTCCCGCGATGTGATGATCGTGGGCGGCGTGCTGCTTGGCTGGGTGATGGCTATGCCGCTTGCCATGGACCCGGCGCTGATCTCGAAGGCGAATACCGCCGCTCAGATTGCGCTCGCCGCGCTCGTGCTGGCGGTGGCAGGCAGCGGGTTTGAGGCGGCAGCGGCGGTCGATATGCTGGTCATCGTGACAGCGGCAACGACAGGTGTTTCCGCGCTCGGCTATCTGCTGCGCTGGGGCGGGCATATGGGGCTCTGGACCCTGCCGGGAGGCGGCGGAGAGGCCAGTGCTCAGGCCAGTGCTTCAGTGAGCGAAGAGCAGGGAAAAAGGGAAAATCCATGACCGTTCAACGCCAGGCACTTTTCTGGGGCATCGGGCTTTTCGTCTTCATTTTGCTGCTCTGGCTGCTGCGCGGCATTTTGTTGCCTTTCGTGGCAGGGCTGGCGGTGGCCTATCTGCTCGACCCCTTCGCCGACTGGCTGGAGGAGCGCGGCTTTTCGCGGCTGCTGGCGACCAGCATTATTACGGTAATTTTCGTTCTCCTGATCGTGGCTTTTTTGGTGCTGCTCGTGCCGCTGCTTTACGAGCAAACGGTGGCGCTGGTCGAAAGCCTGCCGAAGATTGCCGACCGGGTGCAGGAATGGCTGATGCATTTGAACCAGGGCCGGCTCGGCGAAGTCTTGTCGGGCACCACCGATATCCGCCAGACGATCGACAAGGCCGGCGCGGGCCTCGTCTCCTGGGCGCTGAGCGCGCTTGGAGAGGTGTGGAAACAGGGCGTGGCGATTATCGGCCTTGCCTCGCTCGCCGTCATCACGCCCATCGTCGCGTTTTACATGCTGCTCGACTGGGACAATATGGTGGCGCGGGTGGATGAGCTTTTGCCGCGCGAACATGCCATGACCATTCGCGGGCTCTTCCGGGAAATGGATGCGGTGCTGGCCGGTTTCGTGCGCGGGCAGGGCACGGTCTGCCTGGTGCTCGGCACGTTCTACGCCGTCGGCCTGTCGCTGGCCGGGCTCAATCTGGGGCTCGTTGTCGGGCTCGGCGCGGGGATTATCAGTTTTATTCCTTATGTCGGCACGATCAGCGGTTTTCTTGTGGCAACGCTGCTCGCCATCCTGCAATTCGGCCCGCAGGATTATGTGTCGATCGGCTTTGTGGTCGGGGTCTTCGTCATCGGGCAATTCGTGGAAGGAAATTTCCTCACGCCCAAGCTCGTGGGCAGCCGCGTCGGGCTGCATCCGGTCTGGGTGATGTTCGCCCTTTTTGCGTTCGGCGCGCTTTTCGGTTTTGTCGGGGTGTTGCTGGCCGTGCCCATTGCAGCGGCCATCGGTGTGCTTGCGCGTTTCGGCGTGCGCAGCTATGTGGCAAGCCCGCTTTACCAAGGCAGCGGTCTTGGGCGTCAGGACTTGCCGGAGCCGGACAGAGACAAGAGCGACAATGAGTAAGGGTAAAGGAGAGACGGGTGAAAGCTGAGCAGCTTCCCCTGGACCTGGAGCACCGGCCCGCACGCGGCCGGGAGGACTTTCTCGTTGCCCCGGCGAATGAACACGCTGTGGCGCTGATCGACCGCTGGCCGGACTGGTCCGATGCGGTGCTGGCGCTGGCCGGCGCGCCCGGCACCGGCAAGACGCATCTGGCCGAAGTGTGGCGCACGCGTTCGGGCGCGCGGCGCATCGAGGCGGCAAAGCTCACCAAAAAAGATGTGCCGGAGCTTGCCAAGGCAGGGGCGGTGATTGTCGAAGACGGCGAGAGCCTGCAAGGTGAAGGGCTGCCCGCGCTCTTTCATCTCATCAATCTGGTGCGCGAGACCAAGGGCTTTTTGCTGCTGACCGGCAAGGAACCGCCAGCGCGCTGGCCGGTGAGCCTGCCGGATCTGTCCTCGCGGCTGAAGGCGGTGCCCTGCGCTGAGATTGGCGCGCCGGACGATGCGCTGCTCTCCGCGCTGATGATCAAGCTATTCGACGACCGCCAGCTTGCCGTTCCCGCGCCCGTGATTGCCTATCTTGTGCCGCGTATGGAGCGCTCTTTTGCCGCTTTGAGCGTGCTGGTGGAGGCGCTGGACCGGGCCTCCCTTGCCGGGAAACGGCCCCTCACCGTGCCGCTTGCCGCCGAAATCCTTAAAAAGAGGGAAGAAAGCGCCCTTTAGGCTATAAAGGCCGCCTTAAAACCTGCCGGGCGTGTCATGACTCGGTTACGATTTTGACGTAATTTCAATGACATCAGGAATTTAACGGAAGGCGCGGAAAACCCGCGCGCCGGGGAAACGATTATGAGCGCATCTTCAGGATCGAGCGAAGCCATTCAGCAGGTGCCCGTGGTGGCGGCGGACCGGCCGCTGGAAATGAAACATGCCGCGGTGGATAGCGCCAATTTCGAGCATATCGACCCGGCTTCCGCCGCGCGCTTCATGAACCGCGAGCTTTCCTGGCTCGAATTCAACAAACGCGTTCTGGAAGAATGCAGCAACCTCAATCACCCGCTTTTGGAACGGCTGCGCTTTCTTTCCATCTCCTCGAACAATCTCGATGAATTTTACATGGTGCGCGTGGCGGGCCTGCGCGGGCAGGTGACGGCGGGCGTCGAAACGCTGAGCCAGGACGGGCTCACCGCCGCTCAGCAGCTTGAACGGGTGAACGCCGCCGCCAACGAACTGATGGCCGAGCAGCAGCGCCAATGGGATTTGCTGCGCCAGGAGATGCGCGAAAACGGTATTGCCGTGCTCGACCCCGAAGAAGTGACGGCCGAGGAATATGACTGGCTGGAGACGCGCTTTCTGGAACAGGTCTTTCCCGTGCTCACGCCGCTTGCCATCGACCCGGCGCATCCTTTTCCTTTCATCGCGAATCTGGGCTTTACCCTTGCGCTGCAGCTCAGGAGCCGCAGGCTCGGCACCTCGATGGAAGCGCTTCTGCCTATCCCCGCGCAGATCGAACGCTTCGTGCGCTTGCCCGATCAGACGGGCGGGGCGTCGGGTATTCGCTTCCTTAGCCTTGAAAACTGGATCGGGCTTTTTCTCGACCGGCTTTTCCCCGGCTATGAAGTGATGGGGCAGGGTGCCTTCCGCATCATCCGCGACAGCGATATCGAGATCGAGGAAGAGGCCGAAGATCTGGTGCGTTATTATGAAAGCGCGCTGAAACGCCGCCGCCGGGGCACGGTGATCCGCTTGAAGATGCAGGCGCGGATGCCGCCTTCGCTGCGCGAATTCGTGGCCTCCGAGCTGCATGTTTCTCCCCAGGAAGTGGTACTGGTGGACGGGCTTTTGGGCCTTGCGCAGACCAATGCGCTGATCGTCGACGACCGGCCCGACCTGAAATTCACGCCTTATAACGCGCGCTTCCCCGAGCGGGTGCGCGATTATGGCGGGGACTGTTTCGCCGCGATCCGCGCGAAAGACATTGTCGTGCACCACCCTTATGAAAGTTTCGATGTGGTGGTGCAGTTCATCCGCCAGGCCGCCAACGATCCGGATGTCGTGGCGATCAAACAGACGCTTTACCGGACCTCGAAGGATTCGCCCATCGTGCAGGCGCTGATCGAGGCGGCGGAAGCGGGCAAGTCCGTCACCGCGCTTGTCGAGCTGAAAGCGCGTTTCGATGAAGCGGCGAATATCGCCTGGGCACGCAACTTGGAGCGGGCAGGCGTGCAGGTGGTCTTCGGTTTCATCGAACTGAAGACGCATGCGAAACTCTCCATGGTGGTGCGCCGGGAAGGCGGGGCGCTGCGCTCTTACGTGCATTTGGGCACCGGCAACTATCACCCCATCACCGCGAAGATTTACACCGACCTTTCCATGTTCACGACGGACCCGGCGATCGGGCGCGACGTGGCGCGCATCTTCAACTATCTGACGGGCTATGCCGAACCGGAAGAACTGGAGCAGATCGCCATGTCGCCGGCGGGGCTGCGCGCGCGGCTTCTGGAGGATATCCGCGGCGAGATCGCCCATGCCAAGGCCGGCCGGCCCGCGCAGGTCTGGGCGAAGATGAATTCGCTTGTCGATCCCATCGTCATCGACGCGCTTTACGAGGCAAGCCAGGCTGGTGTGCATATCGATCTCATCATGCGCGGCATTTGCTGCTTGCGCCCCGGCGTGCCGGGCCTTTCGGAAAATATCCGTGTAAAGAGCATTGTCGGACGGTTTCTGGAACATTCGCGCATTATTTGCTTCGGCAACGGCCACGGGCTGCCGTCGGACGATGCGAAGGTTTATTTCTCCTCCGCCGACTGGATGCCCCGCAATCTCGACCGGCGGGTGGAAGTGCTGGTGCCGGTGCGCAACTCCACCGTCCATGCGCAGATCATGGATCAGATCATGGTCGCCAACCTGAAAGACAATCAGCAGAGCTGGCGGATGCTGCCAGATGGCAGCTATGAGCGCATCGAACCGGCGCCGGGCGAGGAGCCTTTCAACGCCCACCATTTCTTTATGGACAATCCGAGCCTGTCCGGACGCGGCAGCTCACTTGAACGGGACGAGCCTCCGGCTGTAGAACTGAAGTCCCGAAAATAAACGCAAGTCCAGTCCGTGACCTCAACCTCCCCCGAAAAAGCCCCGGCGCCGCATGCGCGCAAGGGGCCCTATGGCATCATCGATATCGGCTCGAACTCCGTTCGGCTGGTCGTATATGCGGGCGCAACCCGCAGCCCCGTGCCGATTTTCAATGAAAAGGTCATGGCGGGCCTGGGCCGCTCTGTAGCGCGCACGGGCAAGCTGGACGAGCAGGGCGTGGAGCGGGCGATCAAGGCGGTGCGCCGGTTTGCGGCATTGAAACGGGAAATCGGCATCAAGAAGCTCGATGTGGTGGCGACCGCTGCCGTGCGCGACGCATCGGACGGTGAGGCGTTTCTGAAGAAAATCGAGGCATTTTTCGACCAGAAAGTGCGCCTTCTCTCGGGCGAGGAAGAGGCGCGGCTGGCGGCTTTGGGTATTTTATCGGCGATTCCGGATGCCGATGGCCTGGCCGGCGATTTGGGCGGCGGCAGCCTCGAGCTTGTGGCGGTTTCCTCCGGCACGCTGGCGCCCGGCATTACCCTGCCGCTTGGGCCCTTGCGGCTTGAAGCGGCAAGCGAGGGTAATCTGTCCCGCGCCGGGCAGATCGTCGATGAAGAGCTGAAAAAGATCGGCTGGCTCTCCTCCATGAAAGGCCGCCCGCTTTATGCGGTGGGCGGGGTCTGGCGGAACCTTGCGCGCATTCACATGGCCCAGTTCAATTATCCGGTGCGCGTGCTGCATAATTATGTGATCCCGCAGCGCGATGCGGCGCAGCTCGCCGGGCTTTTAGAGAAAATGGGGCCGAAGAGCCTGGCGCGCATTCCCGATATTTCCTCCCGCCGTATCCCGGCGCTCCCCTATGGGGCGCTGGTGCTGGAGCGGCTTTTGGCGGCGGCGGGGGCAAGCCATGTGATCGTTTCTTCGTTCGGCCTGCGCGAAGGGGTGGTTTACGACGCGCTGGATGCCGAAGAAAAGCGCAAGGACCCGCTGATCGAGGGGTGCAAGGACCTGGCCGGGCGGCTTGCCCGCTTTCCCGAGCATGGCCAGGAGCTTGCCACCTGGACAGAGGCGCTGTTTTCGGATGGCGGATTTGGGGAAAGCGCGGCGCAAAAGCGGCTGCGCCATGCTGCCTGTATTCTTGCCGACATTGGCTGGTATGTGCATCCCGATTACCGCTCGCATCACGCCATGCAGCAGATCCTGCTCGCCCCTGTCGTGGGCATCGACCATCCGGGGCGCATGTTTCTGGCGCGGGTGGGCTTTCACCGGCATGAGGGCAATGCGGAGGCCGAAGTGCTGGGAGATCTGACGAGCCGCTTGAGCAAGGAAGAAGCCTATAGGGCGCGCATTCTGGGCCTCGCGCTCCGGCTTGCTTTTTCGCTCTGTGCGGCCCGGCTCGGCGTTTTGCCGCTGACCCGGCTGCGCATGGACGAGAAATATGTGCGGCTCGAACTTCCCAAAAAGATCGAAAGCTTCATGGGCGAGACGGTGCAAAAGCGCCTCAACGCGCTCGCCAAAGCCGCAGGGCGCGAGGCGGATGTGGTGATCGGCTAGGGCTGTCCTTCGGCCTTCGCCTCAATCCGCCGCCGCTGCCGTGCTTTCTTCGTTTTCCTCGCGCAGCGGCGCGGCGACGAGCTTCTTGCCCTTGACGGAAAGGCCGAGCTTGCCGTGTTTGAGGGCAAGCGCGTCGGCGCCGAAAATCTCCCGCCGCCAGCCGGTGAGCGAGGGCACCTTGGCCTTGTCGCTCGCCGCGATTTCCTCAAGCTCGGAGACCGTTGCGATGAGCTTCGAGGCCACATCGTGCTCTTCCGCCTTCAGCTTCAGGAGCACTTTCAACAACTCGACGATGGGGCCGATGCCGGGCGGCATGACGCGGTTATTGCCGGGCTCGGGAATGTCCTCCTCCGGTGTCGCCATGCCTTTTTTGATCGCCTCCATGAGGCCGGCGGCGCTGCGCGAGCCGCTGAAGCCCTTGGGCACAGCGCGCAAACGGTCGAGATCTTTAAGCGCCTTGGGCTGCTGGGTCGCAAGCTCGAACAGCGCATCGTCCTTCATCACCCGGTTGCGCGGCAGGTCGCGGCTTTGCGCCTCGCGCTCGCGCCAGGCGGCAAGTTCCATCAGAACGCCGAGCTGGCGCTTGTTCTTCACGCGCGCTTTCAGCCGCTTCCAGGCATCTTCGGGCTTGAGGTCATAGGTCGCCGGGCTTTGCAGGATGGCCATTTCTTCGGCCACCCAGCGCACGCGGCCCTGATCGGAAAGCTGCTTGGCGAAAGCCTCGTAAACGGGCCTGAGATGCGTGACGTCGGCCAGCGCATAAGCCAGCTGTTTTTCGCTGAGCGGGCGGTGGCTCCAATCGGTGAAACGGGAGGTCTTGTCCACTTTTTCGCGGGCGATCTTGCGCACCAGCGTCTCATAGCCGACGGATTCGCCGAAACCGCAGGCCATGGCCGCGATCTGCGTGTCGAAAAGGGGATCGGGGATCACCCCGCCCATATGGTAGAAAATCTCTATATCCTGCCGGGCGGCATGGAACACCTTGATGACCTTGGGGTGCGCCATCAGCTTGTAGAAGGGTGCAAGGTCGATGCCCTCGGCCAGAGGGTCGATCAGGAAGCCTTCTTCCGTATTCGCTACCTGAATGAGGCAGAGCTTGGGCCAATAGGTCTTGTCCCGTAAAAACTCCGTATCGACCGTGATGTAAGGGGCCGTTTCGAGCTTTTTACAAAGGGTTTCGAGGTCTTTTGTGGTCGTGATCATATCCATGGCGCCGATCCTATACCCCAATCCTTAACCCTTGTCGCCTCCCGCTCCAAGGGGCGGGGCAAAAGCCCGGAAAAGTCGCCAGAAAGTACCCAGAAAGCACGGGGAAAGCTTGACAAATCGCCCCTTTCCATGCGCTTTTCGGCCCCCAAAGGGCCATGCGGCGCGCGCCCGCGCCGGGTCATTCCAGAGATTCGCCCGCCGGAATTTCGCATTCCGGCAAGGGCAGGGACGTCAGGATCGGCAGATGCATTCATATCGCTCTCACACATGCGGCGAGTTGACCAAGGCTCAAGTGGGCGAAACCGTCCGCCTTTCCGGCTGGGTGCACCGCAAGCGCGACCATGGCGGCCTGCTTTTCATCGACCTGCGCGACCATTACGGCATTACGCAGCTCGTTTTCGACCCGGATTTCGCCGAGCCTTTCGCCGCTGCAGAGCGCGTGCGCGCGGAATCGGTGATCAAGGTGGAAGGCCCGGTCATCGCCCGCAGCGCGGAGACGGTGAACGAAAACCTCGTGACCGGCGCCATTGAAGTGCAGGTGAAGAGCATGGAAGTGCTCTCACCGGCAGAAGAACTGCCGCTGCCGGTTTTCGGCGAGCCGGACTATCCGGAAGACACGCGCCTGCGCTACCGCTTCCTCGACCTGCGCCGCGAAACGCTGCACCGGAACATCGTGCTGCGCTCGAAAGTGATTTCCTCTATCCGCCGGCGCATGACCGATGAAGGCTTCATGGAATTCCAGACGCCGATCCTCACGGCGTCTTCGCCCGAAGGCGCGCGCGACTTCCTCGTGCCCTCGCGCCTGCATCCGGGCCAGTTCTATGCGCTTCCCCAGGCGCCGCAGCAGTTCAAACAGCTCATCATGGTGGCGGGTTTCGACCGCTATTTCCAGATCGCGCCCTGCTTCCGCGACGAAGACGCGCGCGCCGATCGCTCGCCGGGCGAGTTCTATCAGCTCGATATGGAAATGAGCTTTGTCGAGCAGGACGATATCTTTGCCGCGATCGAGCCTGTGCTGCATGGCCTCTTTGAGGAATTCGGTAACGGCCAGGCGGTGACGCCTTATCCTTTCCCGCGCATTCCCTATGCCGAAGCCATGCGCAAATACGGCTCGGACAAGCCGGACCTGCGCATCCCGATCGAGATGGAAGAAGTCACGCCGCATTTCGCGGGTAGTGGCTTCAAAGTCTTTGCGAATCTTATCGCCAACGACCCGAAGGTCGAGGTCTGGGCGATCCCGGCGCCGGGCGGCGGCAGCCGCGCTTTCTGCGACCGCATGAATGCCTGGGCGCAGGGCGAGGGCCAGCCGGGCCTCGGTTACATCTTCTTCCGCGAGGAAGGCGGTGAGATCCAGGGTGCCGGGCCGGTGGCGAAAAATATCGGCCCCGAGCGCACCGAAGCGATCCGCACCCAGCTTGGCCTGAAAGACGGCGATGCGGTGTTCTTCGTTTGCGGCCAGCCGAAACATTTCGTTTCTTTCGCGGGGCAAGCCCGCGTCAAGATCGGCACCGATCTTGAAACTCTGCCGAAGAAAGAAGGCTTCAACTTCTGCTGGGTCGTCGACTTCCCCATGTATGAATGGGACGAGGAAGAAAAGAAGATCGACTTCTCGCACAACCCCTTCTCCATGCCGAATTATCCGCATGAAGAATTCGTCAAGCTGGACCGGGAAAAGGATGCCGACACCATTCTCGGCATGACCGCTTTCCAGTACGACATCGTCTGCAACGGCATCGAGCTTTCCTCGGGCGCGGTGCGGAACCATCGCCCGGAAGTCATGTATAAGGCGTTCGAGCTGGCCGGCTATGACAAGGACGTGGTGGAGAACAAGTTCGGCGGTATGCTCAGCGCGTTCAAATACGGCGCGCCGCCGCATGGCGGTCTTGCCCCCGGCATCGACCGCATGGTGATGCTGCTGGCCGGTGTGGACAATCTGCGCGAAGTGACGCTCTTCCCGATGAACCAGCAGGCGCAGGACCTGATGATGCAGGCACCCTCCGATGTCTCGAACGCGCAGCTGCGCGAATTGAACATCCGCGTGGTGCAGCCGGAGAAGAAGTAAGGGCGGCTTGTCTTTCTCTGGTCAATGTACCGGCGGCCAGTAGGCATCGCTACCCGTACCGCAGGCAGGATGGATCCCGGCATAAAGCCGGGGTGACAGCCTGAGCAAGCTGGTCGGCGCATTCCTTTCATGTGATTCCAAGTGTCACCCCGGGCTTGACCCGGGGTCCAGGCCGCCTGGCCGCTTGCAGCAGCTTTTCCATGGACCCTCGGGTCAAGCCCGAGGGTGACGAAGGGCGGCGGGAACGTCGCTCCCCAGCCGTTTGACACCCCGTAAAGCCCTCTCTACTAAAGCAGAAAAGATAATTCGCTTGGGGAGGCCGGTTCATGAAAAGCGTGCTCATCGCAAATCGCGGGGAAATTGCCATTCGCATCGCGCGGGCGGCGGCGGAGCTGGGGCTGCGCACGGTCGCCGTCTATGCCGAGGACGACGCGCGCGCGCTGCATGTGCGGGTTTGCGATGAGGCGGCAGCTTTGAGCGGGGAAGGGGCGGGCGCCTATCTCGACATTGCGCAGATCGTGGCCGAGGCGAAGAAAATGGGCTGCGATGCCATTCACCCCGGCTACGGCTTTTTAAGCGAAAACGCCGCCTTTGCGCGGGCCTGCGCTAAGGAAGACATTACCTTTGTCGGCCCCTCGCCCGAGGCGCTCTCGCTTTTCGGCGATAAGGCGGCAGCAAGGGCGCTTGCGGAAAAAGAAGGTGTGCCGCTTTTCCCCGGCACGAAAGGGGCGGCGAGCCTTGAGGAGGCGCGGGCCTTTCTGGAAGCGCAAGGCAAGGGCGGCGCGATCATGCTCAAAGCGCTGGCCGGCGGCGGCGGGCGCGGCATGCGCGCGGTGACGGATGCGGGCGATCTTGCCGAAGCTTATGAACGCTGCCGCTCGGAAGCCAAGGCCGCTTTCGGCAATGATGCGGTCTATGCGGAAAAGCTCATCCGCAAAGCGCGGCATATCGAAATTCAGATTGTTGGCGACGGCGCAACCGTCATCGATCTGGGCGAGCGCGAATGCACCCTGCAGCGGCGCAATCAGAAACTCGTCGAGATCGCGCCGAGTCCTTCACTTGACCCGGCGCTGCGCGAGGCGCTTTGCGCAGCGGCCCGCAAGCTTGCCGGAGCCGCGAGCTATAAGGGGCTTGGCACCTTCGAATTCCTGATCGATGCAGAGGCGAAAGACCCGCTGAAAAGCTTCGCCTTCATGGAGGCCAATCCGCGCCTCCAGGTCGAGCATACGGTGACGGAAGAAGTGACCGGCATCGATCTTGTGAAAACGCAGCTTCGTATTGCCGCCGGCGCCTCGCTTGACGAGGTGGGGCTTGGCGCGCCGCCCGCGCCGCGCGGTTATGCCGTGCAGCTGCGCATCAATATGGAAAAGATGACGGAGAGGGGCGAGGCGATGCCCGCAGGCGGCACGCTCAGCGCCTTTGCGCCGCCGTCGGGTCCCGGCATCCGCGTCGACACGTTCGGCTATGCGGGCTACCGAACGAGCCCCCATTACGACAGCCTGCTCGCCAAGCTCATCGCTTATTCGCCCGCACCCGACTATAGCGAAGCGCTGGGCCGGGCCTACCGCGCGCTTGGCGAATTTCAGATCGAAGGCGCGGCGACGAACAAGGCATTTTTGCAGAACCTGCTCGCCCGCGCCGAGGTGAAAGCGAACGATGTCTATACCGGCTTCATTGCCGATCACGCCGCCGAGCTTGTGAGGGAGGCCGAACACCGCGCGCTTTATTTTACGGCGAATGAAAATGGCGCCGCTGCTCATGCTGCCCATGCCGTAGAAGGCCCGGCGGGGACGGAGCCCGTTTCCTCCACCATGCAGGGCAAGGTGATCAGCGTCGATGTGGCAGAAGGCGAGCATATCGCCAAAGGCCAGCAGATTGCCGTCTTGGAAGCGATGAAGATGGAGCACACGATCAAAGCGCCGATCAGCGGGACGGTGCGCAAGATCGCCGCCGTGCCGAACGCCACGGTGATGGACGGCGAGGCGATCCTCTTCATCGAGGAATCGGAAGGCGCGGATGCGGCGGAAGTGGCGGAAGAAGAAGTCGATCTCGACTATATCCGCCCTGATCTTGCCCATGTGATTGAGCGCCACGCGCTGGGCCTTGATGAGAACCGGCCCGACGCCGTTGCCCGCCGCCGGAAACGCAATCAGCGCACGGTGCGGGAGAATATTGCTCACCTGTGCGATGAAGGCAGCTTAATCGAATATGGCGCCCTGGCGCTTGCCGCGCAGCGCCGCCGCCGCTCCATGGAAGATCTGTTGAAGATGAGCCCGGCGGACGGTCTCGTCTCCGGCATCGGCACGGTGAACGGCGATCTTTTCGGTGAGGAAAAAGCCCGCGCCATGGTGATGGGCTATGACTTTACGGTCTTTGCCGGCACGCAAGGGGCGATGAACCACAAGAAGATGGACCGCATGCTCTTTCTGGCCGAAGAGCAGAAACTGCCTGTCGTGCTTTTGGCCGAAGGCGGGGGCGGGCGCCCCGGCGACACGGATGTGGCGGGCGTTGCCGGTCTCGATACGCCGTCTTTCCTCACTTTCGCGAAACTGAGCGGCAAGGTGCCGCTGGTCGGCGTGACCTCGGGGCGCTGCTTTGCGGGCAACGCCGCGCTGCTCGGCTGCTGCGATGTGATTATCGCAACCGCCGATTCCAATATCGGCATGGGCGGCCCGGCCATGATCGAAGGCGGCGGGCTCGGCGTTTATGCGCCCGAAGATGTCGGTCCTTACGACGTGCAGCGCAAGAACGGCGTCATCGATGTTGCGGTAAAGGACGAGGCGGAAGCCATCGAGGCCTGCAAGAAATACCTGTCCTATTTTCAAGGCCCGGCGAGCGACTGGGATGCGGAGGATCAGCGCAAGCTGCGCCATGTCATTCCCGAAAACCGGCTGCGCGCTTATGACGTGAACAATGTCATTGCCGGGCTCGTGGATAAAGGCTCCGTGTTGGAGCTGCGCAAGGATTTCGGCATCGGCATCAAGACCGCGCTTGTGCGCGTTGAAGGCCGGCCCATGGGGCTGATGGCCAATAATCCCTTCCATCTCGGCGGGGCGATCGATGCGGATGCGGGCGACAAGGCCGCGCGCTTCATGCAGCTTTGCGATGCTTTCGGTCTGCCCATTCTTTCGCTCTGCGATACGCCGGGTTTCATGGTGGGGCCGGAAATCGAAAAGACCGCGCAGGTGCGCCATGTCAGCCGCATGTTCGTGACGGCGGCGAATGTGCGCGTACCGGTTTTCGCTGTGGTGCTCCGCAAGGGCTACGGTCTCGGCGCGCAGGCGATGACGGGCGGTAGTTTCCATGCGCCTTTCTTCAACATCTCCTGGCCGACCGGCGAGTTCGGCGGCATGGGGCTGGAAGGGGCGGTGCGGCTCGGCTACCGGCGCGAGATGGAAGCCATCGAGGACCCGGACGAGCGCGAGGCGTTCTTCCAGAAAATGGTCGCCAAATATTATGAGAACGGCAAGGCGACGAATATGGCCTCGTTCCTGGAAATCGATGCGGTGATCGATCCGGCCGAAACGCGCCACTGGATCGCGCGCGGGCTGAAATCGCTGCCGCCCATGGAGCCCGGACTGAAAGGTCGCGCCTTCATCGATACCTGGTAAGGCTATTCCGGTTTCTTGCGCGCGCGTCTCAGCGGCAGCTCGATGCGTTCGGCATGGGCGGCGTAAGCGCGCGCCAGCGGCACGGCGGAAAGGCCGTGCGCGTAAATGCTGAGGAGCACAGTCAAGGAGACGAGGCCGGCAAGCTCGGTGAAGGCATTGCCCGGCCCAAGCGTTTCGAATGCTAGAAGCAGATAGAGAATGGAAGCGATGCCGCGCGGGCCGAACCAGGCGAGAATGCCCTTCGAGCGCCAGCCGAGCCCCGTGCCGGTGAGCGAGGCCATGATAGGCAGCACACGGATAATGGTGAGACTCGCCAGCGCATAAAGCACCATGGTGCCGCTCCAGGCTTCTGCGCCCAAAGGCACGATGAGAAGGCCGAAAAGAAAGAACATGATGAGGGTCAGAAGCTCGGCCTCGGTCTGGGAAAACTCTTTGAGATATTTTTGCGCGCTGAGGCAAACGGTGAGCGGGATCATCAGCCCTGCCACGTAAGCGGCGATAAAACCGTTGGCATGGATCAGCTCGGCGCCCGCATAGGCAAGGACGGCGAGGGCAGGCGCTGCGAGACGCTGGTAGAGCGGCTGCATCCAGCCGCGCCGCGCCGCATAATCAATCAGTTTGCCGCCGCTAAAACCAATCACGACGCCGCAAAGGGGCCCGAGTACAAGATGGCGGGCCAGCGTCAACGCGCTTTCGTCATAGGCCAACCCCATGCCGCCTCCGGCAAGGGCCAATAGAATGAGAATGGGCGGCAGGGCGAACCCGTCATTCAGCCCGCTTTCCGCATTCAAGGTCTCGCGCAAGGGCTCGGGCACGTCCTGATCTTCCAGGATGAAGCGGCCAAGCGCCGCATCTGTGGGGGAGAGAATGAGCCCTGCCAGAACGGCGAGCCAAAGCGGCCAGCCGGGAAAGAGCACATAGGCAAGGGCGGCGCCTGAGAGAATCACCAAGGGCAGGCCGATGAAAAGCATGCGTGCCGGCCAGCTTTCTTCCTGAAGCAGGTGTTTCGGTTTGAGATGGGCCGAATCAGTAAACAGAACAATGGCAAGTGTCAGCTCGCCCAGAAGCCGGATATGGGAAATATCCGCGGCCCGGGGGCCGCCATTTTGCAGCACAAAGCCCGCCGCCGCGCCGATGGCGACGAAAAGCATGGGCCCCGTCAGATAGCTTGCGACTTGCCGCCTGGAAACGGCGCCGTAGAGCACAAGCACGGCGGCCCCCAGGAAAAGCGCGGCAAATTCTGACATTTTCCGGTCCTCTTAGCGGTATCGATTCTTTCCTCGCCGCGCCGTTTCGTCCGGCATTGGCAGCGCTTTTGCGCCCTCTCAAGAGCTTAACGCGCCCTCACGCAATTTTGTGCTGGCTTGATTGGAAAAGCTTTTGCGCAGCGGTCATCTTTTGCCCACGCGAAGGGGCGTTCAGCGACCAGCAAGCGGAAGGACATTCCATGACACATCAGTATCCGGCAAAGAGTTTCGGGTTCAAAGATCTGGTGCGCGGCTTTGCCGTGAGTTTCGGCCTGCTTGGCGCGCTGATCATTGCCGTTGCCGGGGCGACCCCCTCGGCCATGGCCGCCGGCAAGGGCGAGATCTATACCGAGGACGGTGTGGCGATCAACGGCACGGACCCGGTTGCCTATTTCACGCAGAGCAAGCCTGTGCAGGGCTCGGCCGATTATACGTATGAATGGAAGGGCGCGACTTGGCGTTTCGCCAGCGCGGAGAACCGCGACCTCTTCGCCGCGAACCCTGAAAAATATGCCCCGCAATATGGCGGCTGGTGCGCCTATGGCGTGGCTAAAGGCGCCAAGGCGACGACGGAGCCCGAGCTGTGGACCATCGTCGACGGCAAACTTTATCTCAATTACAGCCCGAAAGTTCAGAGCACCTGGGAAGAAGACATTCCCGGTTACATCGAACAGGCGAACGAAAATTGGGTGGCACTTCAGTAAATCTCATCCCCAGACCTGAAGCCGCTCAATTGAAAGGCCCGGAGAGTGTTGCTCCGGGCCTTTCTTTTTAGTGAGAGGGAAGGGTCAGGCGGCGCTGTCTTTTTCTAGCGTGCTGCTTTCCAGCGCCCCCTCCAGCTTGAGCGGCACTTTCAAATAGCGCACACCGTTTTCCTCTGCTTCCGGGAAATGGCCGGCCCGGATATTGACCTGGATCGAGGGGAGGAGCAGCAGCGGGGCGTCGAGCCCGGCATCGCGCTTCTGGCGCATGGCGACATACTCGGCCTCGCTCACCCCTTCATGCACATGCACATTGCGGGTGCGCTCTTCTTCTACTGTTGTTTCCCAGGCATAAGTATCGCGCCCCGGCGCCTTGTAATCATGGCACATGAAAAGCCGGGTGCGTGCGGGCAGGGCCAGAAGCTTCTGGATGGAGCGGTAAAGCGTTGCCGCATCCCCGCCCGGAAAGTCCGCCCGCGCGGTGCCGTAGTCGGGCATGAAAAGCGTGTCGCCCACAAAGACATTCTCGCCGATCTTGTAAGAGACGCAGGCGGGCGTATGGCCGGGCGTGGCGATGACCTCGCCCGTGAGATTGCCGATCTTGAACGTCTCGCCTTCTTCAAAAAGGTGATCGAATTCCGTGCCTTCGCCCGACACGTCCTTGGCGTTGAAAACGGGCCGGAAGATTTTCTGCACCTCGCGGATGCGCGCGCCGATCCCGACGGGCGCGCCGGTCTTTGCCTTGATATAGGGCGCGGCGGTCAGATGGTCCGCATGGGCGTGGGTTTCCAGCACCCAGGTGATGGTGAGGCCTTTATCCGCTGCTGCCTTCAGCAGCGCGTCGGCGGAGCGGGCGGAGGCTTTGCCCGAGCGGTGATTGTAATCGAGCACCGGGTCGATAATCGCCGCCTCGCGCGTCGCCGGATCCCACACAAGGTAGCTCACCGTGTTGGTGGGTTCGTCGAAAAAGGCTTCAATTTCGGGTTGCGCCGTCTGCTGAGTGGTCATGGGACGCCTCCTTTGCTGTTCGTCTTGACATATATATTAGAAAATACTAAATTAGCAACACCTAAAATATAGGATGGAAAAAAATGGCGGAAACCCTGGCCACCCATATGCCGGACGATCTGGAAGAACTGGCCGCGCGGGCGGGCGAGGCAGCGGCGATGATGAAGCTGCTCTCGAATGAAAACCGGCTGCTGATCCTCTGCCAGCTTGTGGCGCATGGGGAAATGAGCGTCGGCGCGCTTGCCGAAGCGGTGGGGCTCGGCCAATCCGCGCTTTCCCAGCATTTGGCGAAGCTGCGGGCGGACGGGCTGGTGGCGACACGGCGCGCGGCGCAGGTGATCCACTACCGCATTGCGGACCCGAATGCCGCAAAGCTGCTTTCCGTCCTGAAAGAAATTTATTGCCCTTGAACGTTATGCCCGGCCTCGAAGCGCCGGGCTTTGATGGAGAAGACCATGACCGCACTTAAAACCATTACGCCGCAAGAGGCGGCGAAACTTGTGAAAGAAGGCGCGAGCCTCATCGACATTCGCGGCGCGGATGAACATGCCCGCGAGCGTATTAGGGGCGCGGAAAACTGGCCGCTCGACCAGCTCGCCCCGAAAAGCCTGACGAACCCGAAAGGCATGATCGTCTATCATTGCAAGACGGGCATGCGCACGGGCGCGAATGCGCAAAAACTGGCGGAAGCTGCCTCCTGCGAAGCCTTCATCGTGGAAGGCGGTCTTGATGCCTGGAAGAAGGCGGGCCTGCCCGTGCTCGCCGACACCAGCCAGCCCCTGGAAGTCAACCGCCAGGTGCAGATTACGGCGGGCGCGCTGGTGCTGAGCGGGGTCGTGCTCGGCGCGGCCGCCTCCCCGGCCTTTTACCTGCTCTCCGCATTCGTGGGCGCGGGGCTGATGATGGCCGGGATCACCGGATGGTGCGGCATGGCGCGGTTGCTTGCAATCAT
This sequence comes from Tepidicaulis marinus, assembly GCF_000739695.1. Lineage (GTDB taxonomy): Bacteria > Pseudomonadota > Alphaproteobacteria > Parvibaculales > Parvibaculaceae > Tepidicaulis > Tepidicaulis marinus. Next base: position 185,683 of record NZ_BBIO01000004.1, on the reverse strand, counting down.
GCCCTGGAACCGGCGTGCCGCGTAACAGGTAGCCGTTTTAAACAGGAGCGCGCGGCCATGGACCCTCAAATTCTTCTCGCTCTTGCCTCCGGCGCCCTGGTCGGGCTGACGCTCGGCCTGGTGGGCGGCGGCGGCTCCATCCTTGCCGTGCCGCTCCTTGTTTATGTGGTGGGGGTAAGCTCGCCCCATGCCGCGATCGGCACCAGCGCGGTCGCGGTGGCGGCCAGCGCGCTTTTCTCGCTCGCCGGTCATGCGCGCGCGGCGAACGTCAAATGGCCTTGCGCGCTTACCTTCGCGCTCTCCGGCATAATCGGCGCGGCGCTCGGCGCGCGGGCGGGCCAGGCCGTGGACGGGCAAAAACTGCTCGCGCTTTTCGGCCTTCTCATGCTCGTTGTGGGCGCGATGATGCTGCGCCGGCGCGATGTCCTGGGTAACCCGGATGTCCGGCTCACCTTTGAAAGCGCCCCGCGCCTTGCCCCGAAGCTCGTCTTGGCCGGGCTCGGCGTCGGTGCGCTCTCCGGCTTTTTCGGCATCGGCGGCGGGTTTTTGATCGTGCCGGGGCTGATCGGCGCAACCGCCATGCCGATGCTGAATGCGGTGGGCTCGTCCCTCGTCTCCGTCGCCGCTTTCGGCGCCACGACGGCGACGTCCTACAGCCTTGCCGGGCTCGTGGACTGGCCGGTGGCCGGGCTCTTTGTGGCGGGCGGGGCGGCAGGCGGCATTTTGGGCGTTCTTCTCGCCCGCCGCCTTGCCGGAAAAAAGGCACTGCTCACCACGCTCTTTGCCCTGCTGGTCATCGCAACCGGGCTTTACGTGTTCTGGCAAGGGGCGGGAGCGCTCCTCGCCTGAGCCCATTTTTTACTGACCTTCCGGGGCTTCCAGTTTCGGCGGCGTCACTTCCTCGAATTGCGGAATGGGCATGGCATCGATCGGCACAATAAGCCCGTTCGAGGCTTCCTGAACCGGCCCGGCGACATTGCCGCCGAAGCGGCCGCCATAGCGCAGCGGGTCTTTCGTGCCGTCGATCATAACCTTGCCCCGCTGAAAGGTGGTCATGCTGGTGAGCTGCCCGGTCAGCGTTTCGGGCCGCACGCGCCCGGGCACGATCTGGTAGAGAAGGAGCGCGGAAACATTTTCCTTCGTGGAGGGGTTGAGCGGGGGCAGCATGTCTTCATAGCCGCCCGGAATGCTCTCGAAGGCCGCATTCACGGGCGCAAAGACGGTGCGCGGGCGCTCGTCCTGATAGCGCCACTCGAGGTCCGCCCCCTCGATGATCTGCACCAGGATGGAAAACTGAGGATCGGCTTTCAAGGTCTCGTAAATATCCGCCGCTTTCGCTTGGCCGGGCAGGGCGGCAAGGGCGAGAAAGGCAAAGGCGGTCAAAAAGGTCGTCAAGCGGGCCATGATAAAGAGGTCTCTCTTTCTTTTGCGGGTTGCGCTTCACTCAGCCTTACGCTTCATTTTGTCGGAATTGCGACGGGGAGGGGGAGCGGCGTTTCCGCCCCGCACTCCAAATCTCAAGCACACAGGTAAGCCGCAAAGCTGCTTGGACCCCGGCTCGCAGGCCGGGGTGACACTTTGCATTTGGGAGATGCGGTGCCTTCATATCTAGGCACACTTGTCACCCTGGGCCTGACCCGGGGTCCACATAACGGTCCAGCTTATTCATTGTTCCAATGGACCCTCGGGCTTAACCCAAAGGTGCCGCTGGAAGAATGGCCGGTTCTTAAGAGCAGCCGCTTGTCGAGCCGCAGGTGTCGCATTTCAGGCAGGTGCCGTTGCGCACCATGGTGAAGTTGCCGCACTCCCCGCAAGGCTCGCCCTCATAGCCTTTCAGGCGCGCCTGGGTAATGGCGGTCATGCCGGCGGAAAAAGACGCGCTGCGCCCGCCGCCCGATGCCATCATGGCAACTTCCACCGTGTCCATCGAGGTGCTCATGACCTCCGGCCCCTGCGCCTCTGCGGAAACGGCTTCCGCGGAGATCGCCTCGGCCGCCGCCTGCGCATCGCGCATGGCGGTGCTGGCCGTCGCCGAGGCTTCCGCGCTTACCGCGCCGCCGCCGCGCACCACATAGAAGTTCTGAAGCTGCGGGTTGCGGGTAAAGCCGGGGCTGGCAATGGCGGAGGCCGGCAGCTTGCCTTCTCCCACGCCGCCGCCCAGCGCATCGGGCGCAAGCTGGGAGGGATCGACATGGGCAAGGTCGTTGCGGCCGAGATAAGAGATCGCCAATTCCCGGAAAACATAATCGAGAATGGAGGTCGCATTCTTGATCGAGTCGTTGCCCTGCACGAGGCCGGCCGGTTCGAAGCGGGTGAAGGTGAAGGCCTCCACATATTCTTCCAGCGGCACGCCATATTGCAGGCCGAGGGAGATGGCGATGGCGAAATTATTCATCAGGCTGCGGAAGGCGGCGCCTTCCTTGTGCATGTCGATGAAGATTTCCCCGATCCGCCCATCGTCATATTCGCCGGTGCGCAGATAGACCTTGTGGCCGCCCACCACGGCTTTCTGAGTGTAGCCCTTGCGCCGGTGCGGCAGTTTTGAGCGCTCGCCGTTTTGATATTCGACCACCCGCTCTACCACTTTTTCCGTGATCTTTTCGGCAACCGCCGCCACGCGTTCGCTTTGCGGCTGGGCGTAAAGGGCTTCGGTCGGCGAGGTGGCCAGCGCCTCCTCGTCTTCCAGGTCTTCATCTTCCACAAGCTGCGCATTGAGCGGCTGGGACAGTTTCGAGCCGTCGCGGTAAAGCGCATTGGCTTTGAGGGCGAGTTTCCAGGAAAGCATATAGGCTTCCTTGCAATCCTCGACGCTTGCGGAATTCGGCATATTGATGGTCTTGGAAATCGCCCCGGAAATGAAGGGCTGGGCCGCCGCCATCATGTGGATATGGGAGCTGGCGGAAAGATAGCGCTTGCCGATGCGCCCGCACGGATTGGCGCAGTCGAAGACCGGCAGGTGCTCGTCTTTCAGGCCCGGCGCGCCTTCCACGGTCATCGCGCCGCAGACATAAAGATTGGCCGCCTCGATCTCCCCGCGGGTAAAGCCGAGGGCGCGGAGCATGTCGAAATCGAGATTATCGAGTTCGTCTTCGGAAAGGCCGAGCTCTCCGGTGCAGAACTCGCGGCCCAGCGTCCACTGGTTGAAGACGAAGCGGATATCGAAGGCGGTGGCAAGGTTCTCCTCGATCACCGCGAGCTTTTCATCCGTAAAGCCCTTGGCTTTCAGCGCCTTGTGGCTGATATGAGGGGCGCCTTTCAGCGTGCCGTGGCCGACCGCGTAATCGCCGATGGCTTTTACGGTGTCTGCGTCATAACCCAGCGTCTTCAGCGCGAGCGGCACCATGCGGTTGATGATCTTGAAATGGCCGCCGCCGGCCAGCTTCTTGTATTTCACCAGCGCGAAGTCGGGCTCGATGCCGGTCGTGTCGCAATCCATAATGAGGCCGATCGTGCCGGTGGGGGCGATCACGGTGGCCTGCGCATTGCGGTAGCCGTAGGCCTCGCCCATGGAAACGGCAAGATCCCAGGCAGCTTTCGCATGTTCGACGAGATCGGCCTGCGGGCAATGGGCATGATCGAGCGGCACGGGCGCCATGTTCAGCGCTTCGTATCCCTCTTTGTTGCCATAGGCCGCGTTGCGGTGGTTGCGCATGACGCGCAGCATATGCGGCTCATTGTCCTTGTAGCCGGGGAAAGCGCCAAGCTCGCGCGCCATCTGCGCGGAAGTGGCATAGGAAACACCCGTCATGATGGCGGAAATCGCGCCGCAAAGCGCGCGGCCTTCATCGCTGTCATAAGGCAGCCCGCTTGCCATGAGCAGCCCGCCGATATTGGCAAAGCCGAGGCCGAGCGTGCGGTAGCGGAAAGAGCGCTCGGCAATTTCCTTGGAGGGGAACTGCGCCATGAGCACGGAAATTTCGAGCGTCACCGTCCACAGCTTCACCGCATGCTCGAAGGCTTCCACATCGAAGCGGCCATTCTTCATGCGGAACTGCATGAGGTTGAGCGAGGCAAGGTTGCAGGCCGTGTTGTCGAGGAACATATATTCCGAGCACGGATTGGAACCCCGGATCTCCCCGCTTGCCGGGCAGGTGTGCCAATCGTTGATCGTGGTGTGGAATTGCAGGCCGGGATCGGCGGAGGACCAAGCAGCTTCCCCGATCTGGTCCCAAAGCTCGGCGGCATCCACGGTCTTCTGCACCGAGCCGTCGAGACGGCGGATAAGGTTCCACGCGCCGTCTTCTTCCACGGCGCGCAGGAAATCGTCCGTGACGCGCACGGTATTGTTCGAGTTCTGCCCGGAGACGGTCAGATAGGCTTCCGAATCCCAGTCCGTGTCATAGGTCTTGAACTCGATTTCCGTGAAGCCCTGTTTGGCGAACTGGATGACGCGCTGGATATAATTTTCCGGCACCTCGGCCTTACGCGCGGCAATCACCTCGCGTTTCAGCGCCGGGTTCTTTTTCACATCGAAACAGTCGTCGCCTTCGCCTTCGCAATTATGCGCGGCTTTCATGATGGCGGTGAGGTGGCGGGCATTGACCTTGGAACCGGTGACGAGAGCTGCCACTTTCTGCTCTTCCACGGCCTTCCAGGAAATGAACTCCTCAATATCCGGATGGTCGATATCGACGATCACCATCTTGGCCGCGCGGCGCGTGGTGCCGCCGGATTTGATGGCTCCGGCTGCGCGGTCACCGATCTTCAAAAAGCTCATGAGGCCGGAGGATTTACCCCCGCCCGAGAGCGCCTCGTTGGCGCCGCGCAGGGAGGAGAAATTCGTGCCCGTGCCCGAACCGTATTTGAAGAGCCGCGCCTCGCGCACCCACAGGTCCATGATGCCGTTTTCATTGACCAGATCGTCATTCACGCTCTGGATGAAACAGGCATGGGGCTGGGGATGCTCATAGGCGCTTTTCGAGGACAAAAGCTCGCCGGTGCGGAAGTCGACGTAATAATGCCCCTGGGCCGGGCCGTCGATACCGTAAGCCCAGTGCAGGCCGGTATTGAACCATTGCGGGGAATTGGGCGCCGCCATCTGCGTCGCCAGCATGTAGCGCATTTCATCGAAATAGGCGCGGGCATCCTCTTCGGTATCGAAATAGCCGCCCTGCCAGCCCCAATAGGTCCAGGTGCCGGCCAGCCGGTCGAAAACCTGCCGCGCGTCCGTCTCCGCGCCGTAGCGCTCGCCCTCGGGCAGGGCTTCCAGGGCGGCGGTGTCGGCCTCATGGCGCCAGAGCCAGCCCGGCACGGTTTCTTCCTTCACCGGGCGCAACTCGGCGGGCACGCCCGCCTTGCGGAAATATTTCTGCGCCAGAATGTCCACGGCCACCTGACTCCAGGCGGCAGGCACGCTGATCTCTTTTTGCGCGAAAACCACGGAGCCGTCCGGATTGCGGATCTCGCTGGACGTGTTCCGGAACTCGATGCCTTCGTAAGGCGACTTGGTTTCGTCGGTGAAGCAACGCTGGATACGCATATCTTCTGGCCCCGTTCGTTGTGTTGCGGGCCGCCGCGCCCGCCATTCCCCCAAGTTTCGATCCGGCCTTAACCTTTTGCCGGTGCCTGCCCGCCCCCTTCTAGGGCGCAAAAGAGCCCGTTACCCGACGCCCCGTTTTCCGCCCTTTTGAGGAAGGGCCGAGCGCGGGAGCAGTTTTCGGGTCCAAGAGGCATTTTGCCGTGAGCACCAGATGGTGTGGATCGTCCCCTGACCGACACAAACTGTCGTATCGGAAACGGGGGTCCGTCAAGCATGCTCGGGAATGCGAGCAATGGCGCGGCATCCGCGCCGGGCCTCTTTCGGGCCGGGAGGCGGGCCTTATGCGAATCGCAGGGGAGAGGGGGGCCGAGCGCCCAATTCGTTAAAATTCTCCCTTATGGGCTTAAGGAAATTTAAGCCGGCTGGTGCACCTTTCAGCTTCAGGCGGGGCGATTTCAAGGCCACAATTTCATGACCGGGGCGAGATGGCATAGCGCGTATGGACGGCGGCTTTCCGAGCTGTCGGTTTTGGTCGTGGACGATTCCAAACATATGCGCCTGTTGCTGGTCTCGTTTCTGCGCGCCTTCGGCTGCGCCAAAGTCTTTCAGGCGCGCAATGGCGCCGAGGCGCTGGATATGATCCGCCCCTCCATGCCCGATCTCGTGCTGCTCGACTGGGAAATGCAGCCGGTAAATGGCGAGAGCTTCCTGCGCGAGCTGCGCGATGTGGAAAACACGCCCCATTGTTTCATGCCCGTGGTCGTGCTGACCGGCCATGCCGAGCCCAAGCTCATCAAGGCCGCCTTTGCCGGCGGGGCAAGCCAGCTTCTGGTCAAGCCGGTCAAGCCGCAGCTGCTTCTGGAACGCCTGGAATGGGTGCTGCAGGACGACCGCCCGTTCGAGCGGGCGGGCAAGATTTACCGCCAGCCCCCCATCGCCAAGAAGCCCGCTGCCCCCAGCCCCGCAAAAGACGATTTTATCCTGATAGACTAGCTGTTTAGCCAGCCATGCCCGCCAGATACCGGGAGGGTATGCAGGCGGGCAACACGCGCCGTAAAGCGTCGGTGAGGCCCGGGGGAAGGGGCTGGACGCCCCGCCATGCGGGTGCCATATTCCCCCGCACGTTAAACACAGCATAATTGCGGAAAACGGTCCAAATGAGCCTTTTGACTGAGATCTTTACCTGGTGGAACGGCCAGACCATCGGCACGCGCCTGTTTACATGGCGCAAGGGCCGCCTGGTGGGCGAGGACGATCAGGGCAACCGCTATTTCGTCTCCAAGGACGGATCGGACCGGCGCTGGGTCATTTATAACGGCTTGGCCGAAGCCTCGCGCGTGCCGGCGGGCTGGCATGGCTGGCTGCATCACGTGGTGGATGTGCCGCCCAGCGAAGAGACCTATACGCCGCGCGCTTGGGAAAAGCCGCACAAGGCCAATCTAACGGGCACACCCGGCGCTTATAAGCCCGACGGGAGCCTGGCAAATAGCGGCGGGCGCCCGCGCGTGACGGGCGATTACGACGCCTGGCAGCCGGAATAAAGCGAGGGGGCTGCGCGGCAAGCGGCGGCAGGAGGGCAAATGCAGAACAATTTCGTGGAAACACTGGTGGGCGCCGCTGTGATTGCGGTGGCGACGGGGTTTTTGGCTTACGGCTATTCCATTGCCGATGTGGGCGGCACGGAAGGCTACCGGCTGACGGCCGAATTCGACCGGGTGGACGGTTTGACCACCGGCTCGGACATCCGGATGTCGGGCATCAAGGTGGGCACCGTGGTCAGCCAGGAACTCAACCCGCAAAATTATTATGCGCGCGTGACCTTCAGAATCCGCTCGGACATCAAACTTCCGACCGATTCCAGTGCCAAGATTACGAGTGAAGGCCTGCTCGGCGGCAATTATGTGTCCATTCTGCCGGGAGGCAGCGAGGATTATTTGGAAAACGGCGAGGAAATTCAGTTTACCCAAGGCTCGATCGATTTGATCGGGCTGGTCGGTCAGGCGATTTTCAGCGCCCAGGATGCGCCGTAAGCCGCTGCCAAGGCGGGGATGCGGCGGTGCCGCTCAAGTTCAAAGGGAGAGTTCGGTGATGAAAAAGGATTGTGTTTCGCACCGGGTCTTCTATCCGGCTCTCGTTTTTTCCGCCGCGCTGGCGTTTTCTTCTGCCGCGCAGGCCGAGACCACTTACGACATTGCCGTTTTTTCCGCCCTCGATAAAATCACGGCGGAAATTTCGAAGCTCGAAGCCCCGCTTGGCAAGAAAGTGACCTTCGGCACACTGGAAGTGCTGGTCCATAGCTGCAACAAGCGCCCGCCCGAGGAGCCGCCGCAGACCACGGCCTTTGTGGAAGTCTTCGAAAAGGGCCTCGTCGTGCCCGGCGATGATGCGGGGGCGAATGGCAGCGACGATAGGGCGCTGCAGCAAGCGCCGGACATCGGCTCCGTCATCTCTTCCATTTCCGATCTGGCCAAGAGTGATGTGGCGCCCAACGAATATGAAGGAGGCAATGAATTGCCTCCCCCGCCATCCGCAGGCGGTAAAGAAGGCGGACGGCCTGCCGGCGTGCGCGACCCCGAGCATCCCGACCGTATTTTCTCCGGCTGGATGTTTGCTTCGAGCCCCGGCCTCAATGCCGTCGAGCATCCGGTTTACGATGTCTGGCTGACCGATTGCAAAACGAGCTCGGGCGGCGCATCGAGCGGCAGCGAGTAAAAATCGCCCTGCTGCGTGACCGCCCGCTGCAGCAGTATCTTGTAATCCGCCCGCGGAATTTCCACCGCCCCGAATTGCGCCAGATGATCGGTGACGAACTGTGTGTCGAGCAGCAGGAAGCCGCCATGGCGCAGCCGCGCGACCAGATGGACGAGCGCCACCTTGCTTGCGTCCTTGACCTCGGAAAACATGCTCTCGCCGAAAAACGCCGCGCCGAGCCGCACGCCGTAAAGCCCGCCGACAAGTTTGCCGCCCTGCCAGCATTCGACGGAATGGGCGAAACCCTTCTCGTGAAGTTCGGTGTAAAGCGACAGAATCTGATCGTTGATCCAGGTCCCCTCGCGCCCCGGCCGGGAGGCGGCGCAAGCTTCCATCACCTGCCGGAAGGCGGTGTCCACACGGATGGTGAAAGGGTTCTGGCGGACCGTCTTGCGCAAGCGGCGGGGCAGGTGAAAGGCATCGAGAGGCAGAATGCCGCGCTCTTCCGGATCGATCCAGAAAAGCTCCTGCGATGTACTGTCTTCGGCCATGGGGAAGACCCCGTAGGCATAGGCGCGAAGCAGTACATCGGCAGTCAGTTCGGACATGATTTATCCGCGGCTGGCCAGTGCGCCGGGGCAAGGTGCCTCAGAGCTTGGCAAGAAAATCCTCGAGCCAGTGAATGTGATAGTCGCCGTTCATGAAGTCCGGCTCGTTGATGAGGTCCTTGAAAAGCGGAATGGTGGTGTCCACGCCGTCCACGACGAACTCGTTCAGCGCGCGGCGCAGGCGCATCAGGCATTCGTTGCGGTTGCGCCCATGCACGATCAGCTTGCCGATCAGGCTGTCGTAATAAGGGGGAATGCGGTAGCCGCCATAGGCCCCCGAATCGACGCGCACGCCAAGCCCCCCCGGTGTGTGGAAATCGCGGATCGTGCCGGGAGACGGCACGAAAGTGCGCGCATTCTCCGCGTTGATGCGGCATTCTATGGCATGGCCCGTAAAGGTAACATCCTCCTGGCGGAAGGACATTTCCAGACCCGCTGCAATGCGGATCTGCTCGCGCACCAGATCGATGCCCGTGATCATTTCCGTTACCGGGTGTTCGACCTGCAGGCGGGTGTTCATTTCGATGAAATAGAACTCGCCGTTCTCATAGAGAAATTCGACGGTGCCGACGCCCAGATAGCCGAGCCCTTCGATGGCTCTGGCAACGATGTCGCCGATCTTGGCGCGCGCTTCGGCGTTAAGAGCGGGCGAGGGCGCTTCTTCGAGCACCTTCTGGTGGCGGCGCTGCAAGGAGCAGTCACGCTCGCCCATATGCGCCACATTGCCGTGGCTGTCGGCGATCACCTGCACCTCGATATGGCGCGGCTGGCCGAGATATTTTTCCATGTAAAGCGCATCGTCGCCAAACGCGGCTTTCGCTTCCGTACGCGCATTGGAAAGAGCGTGGGGCAGTTCCTTGGCGTTGCGCGCCACTTTCATGCCGCGCCCGCCGCCGCCGGCTGCGGCCTTGACGAGAACGGGATAGCCGATTTCCTCGGCAATCGCTTTCGCTTCGATATCGTTCGTCACCGCGCCGTCGGAGCCCGGTACGACGGGAATGCCGAGCCGTTTCACCGTGGTCTTGGCGGCGATCTTGTCGCCCATCAGGCGGATATGGTCCGCCGACGGACCGATAAAGGTGATGCCGTGCTCGTCCAGAATATCGGCAAAGCGGGCATTCTCGGACAAAAAGCCATACCCCGGATGCACCGCATCCGCGCCTGTGATCTCGCAGGCCGAGATGATGGCGGGAATATTCAGATAGCTATCTGCCGCCGAAGGCGGGCCGATGCACACGCTTTCGTCGGCAAGGCGCACATGCATGGCGTTTTCGTCGGCGGTGGAATGGATCGCCACCGTGGAAATGCCCATCTCCTGGCAAGCCCGGTGGACACGGAGCGCGATTTCACCGCGATTGGCGATGAGAACCTTTTCAAACATCGGGGAGCCTCCCCTCACTCGATGACCAGGAGCGGTTCGCCGTATTCGACCGGCATGCCATCTTCCACGAGGATTTGGGTTACGGTACCTGCCCTGGGAGCGGGGATCTGGTTCATCGTCTTCATCGCTTCGATGATCAGCAAGGTGTCGCCTGCATTGACGCGGCTGCCGACCGAAACGAAAGCCGCGGCGCCGGGTTCAGGCGCCATGTAGGCCGTGCCGACCATGGGCGAGGGCACGGCGCCGGCAGGCGCGCCGCCTTCGCTTTTCGCCGGAGCGGCGGCTGCAGCCGGTGCAGGTGCCGCAGCCGGCGCATGGCCGACGGAAACCTGGGCATTGATCTGCCGCGCCACGCGGATTTTCACGTCTTCCGCTTCAACCTCGATCTCGGTCAGATCGGTTTCTTTCAGAAGATCGGCCAATTCGCGGATCAATTCCTGATCGATACTCTTTTTGGTCATGGCTCGTTTGAAACCCCGCCCTTTGTCCCTGAAACTTGTCTCGTTGGTGTCTTGTTGTCTTAGGCCTTTTTCAGTGCCTGTGCCAATGCTTCCAGCGCAAGCTCGTAGCCGAGCGGGCCAAGCCCGCAAATCACGCCGAGCGCCACGGAAGAAACATAGGAATGGTGCCTGAAGGCTTCCCGTTTATGAATGTTGGAGATGTGAACTTCAACAACCGGAATATCGATCGCCGCGATGGCATCGTGCAGGCCGATCGAGGTGTGGCTGTAGGAGGCAGGGTTGATCACGATCCCGGCGCCCTTCGTGCCTGCTTCCTGGATCCAGGTGATAAGTTCGCCTTCCGAATTCGTCTGCCGGAAATCGACCTTATGGCCGAGCGCCGCGGCCCGCTCCTTGACGCGCTTTTCCACACCCGCCAAGCCCTCGCGGCCGTAAATCTCCGGCTCCCGCTTGCCCAGCAGGTTGAGATTGGGGCCGTTCAGCACATAAATCGGGCCTTTGGCGGTGGCCGTCTTCTTCGGCGGTGTCTTTTTGGACGTGGCCATGGGTGCTCCCGGGCGTCGGATGGGCGGCATTTGACGGGCCGGTGCGCCGCGCCGCCTTTCGTAAGGCTTTTCTTGGCACGTTCGCCCCGCTCCGGCAAGCGCCGGGTCTATGAGCGCAAAGAGGCCAAAATATGACCGGAAAAGGCCGCTTTTGGCCCCGACTCAAGGGGTGGAAAATGTTATACGCAATGCGGAAGGCTGCGGAAAGCATTGCCTTGACGCGCCGCCTTCTTTAACCAATATCCGCCTTACGGCCCTCCAAGGCTTTGGGGGCGATCCAAGACCTTTTCCGGGCTCTTTTCCAGCGCGCGGGAGCGGGGGCCAAAAAGACCGGCCCCAGTGAACGCAAGGGGTGAACGCAGGGGAAAGCGGCCTGAAGACCGGAATTTGCATGCAGATTATCCTCAATGGCGAGCCACGCGATCTGAAGGGCGCGCTCAGCGTCGAAGGGCTTTTGAGCCAGCTCGGCCTTGAAGGGCGCAAAGTGGCGGTGGAGCGCAATCTCGAAATCGTGCCCCATTCGGCCTATCAGGACGTGATGCTGGAAGAGGGCGACCGAATCGAGATCGTGCATTTCGTCGGCGGCGGTTGAGCCAGACAGCACAGCCCGGATGTGAGTCGATGCCAAAGGAGCGAAATATGGCCGAAGCGGCACTCAGCGGCGCAAACAGCGCCGGACAAGCCGAAGACAGTTTTCAGGTGGCGGGCCGCCGCTTCACCTCACGGCTCATTGTCGGCACCGGCAAATATAAGGATTTCGATGAGACGGCGGCGGCCATCGAAGCATCGGGCGCGGAAATCGTTACCGTCGCGGTGCGCCGGGTCAATGTCTCCGATCCCAATCAGCCCATGCTGATGGATTATGTGGACCCGAAAAAAATCACCTACCTGCCGAACACCGCCGGCTGTTTTACCGGCCAGGACGCGGTGCGCACGCTGCGCCTGGCGCGCGAGGCGGGCGGCTGGAACCTGGTGAAGCTCGAAGTGCTGGGCGATCAAAAAACGCTTTATCCCGACATGGCCGAAACCTTGACCGCCGCCGAGATGCTGCTGAAAGACGGCTTTGATGTCATGGTCTATTGCTCGGATGATCCGATCATGGCCAAGAAGCTGGAAGACATGGGCTGCTGCGCGATCATGCCGCTTGCCGCGCCCATCGGCTCGGGCCTCGGCATTCAAAACCCCGTCAATATCCGCCTCATCATCGAACAGTCGAAGGTGCCGGTGCTGGTGGATGCAGGCGTCGGCACGGCCTCGGACGCCGCCATCGCCATGGAGCTTGGCTGCGACGGCGTTTTGATGAACACCGCCATCGCCGAAGCCAAGGACCCGATCCGCATGGCGCGCGCCATGAAATACGCCGTCCAGGCGGGCCGCGATGCTTATCTTGCCGGGCGGATGCCCCGGAAGAAATATGCCGACCCAAGCTCCCCGCTCGCCGGACTGATTTAAGGCCGCGCGGGCAAAGGCGGACTGGCAGACAAAGAAAAAGCCGGAGGTATGCCTCCGGCTTTTTGCTTGGGAATTTTCTTGAGCCTTAAGACGCGCTGGCGCGGGCTTCTTCGATGAGGCGCGTCATTTCTTCTTCGTCGATGGCACCAGGCGCGAAGGCGGTGCCGATGATGAAGGCGGGCGTGCCTTCAACGCCGATGAGGCGGGCCATATCGTAATTGGCCTCGATGGTTTCGCTCACCCGCGCGTCTTTCATGTCCTGCTTGAGCCGGGCGATATCGATGCCCACGTCTTCGGCCATGCGCAGAACGCGGTCTTCCGTCAGCTCGCCTTTGGATGTCAGCAGCGCCACATGCAGGTCCATATATTTGCCCTGCGGAATGGCGGCGATGGCGGCGCGCGAGGCAAAGACCGAGGTTTCGCCGAGGATCGGGAATTCCTTCAGCACCAGGCGCACATTGCCGTCTTCCTCAAGCACGTTCATGACGCGCTCGACGGAGCGTTTGCAATAGCCGCACTGATAATCGAAGAATTCGACGATCGTCACATCGCCGTCCGGGTTCCCGGCCACGAAGGAATTGGGGTCGCGTTGCAGCGCGCCGGCATTTTCCGCGATCAGGCGCTGTTGCTCCAGGTTGGCGGAGGCGGCCTGTTTTTCTTCCAGAATGGTCAGCGCTTCGAGCAGGATTTCCGGTTCGCGCAGAATGTAGTCGCGCACGATCTGTTCGATCTCCGCTTTATCTTTCGAAGCGGCGGGCGCGGGCGCTGGCTTGCTGCTGTCCGCCGCCATGGATTCGGCGATGAACAAGACGCCGCCCACGCAAAGCGCGCCGACAAAGGCTGCCAGATAAAGCGGCAGGCGTTTGGTGGAAGAAGCGGCGGAGTGTGTCATTACCCGGTTACCCTTTTGAATTCAAAATGTCCTGCGCGCGCAGCCAGTTGGGCGTGCCTTCGGGCAATCCTTCCTGCGCGCGGTAGGCATGCTGTTTGGCCTGCCTGATGTCACCCGTCAAATAATACCGTTCGGCGGTTGCCAAGTCTGCCAAAGGCTTATCACCAAGGCGTGAATAACCCATTGCCAATTGATGGAAGGCGAAGGAGTTTTCCCGGTCGTAGCGCAGGGATTTTTCCAGATGTTCGACGGCGGGTTTGGTGAGCGAAGGGTCGTCCGTCGCCAGCATCGCCTGGGCAAGGCCGACGCGCAGCAGCGGCGAGTCGCCCAGAAGATCGACGGATTTTTCATAAGGGGCGATCGCCTCGCGGGCCTTGCCGCTTTCAAAGAGGATCTGGCCTTTCAGCTCCCACAGGAAGGGATTGTCCGGAAATTCCTCGACCAGCGAGCTGATTTCCACCAGCGCTTTGCCAAGGTCGCTGGCATGGTGATGGGCGACAGCGCGCGCATAGCGGGCAGGGGCGCTTTCATCGCTTTTGGGATAGCGGCGGAAGGTGACGGCGGGCCGGTCCAGAAACCCGGCGAGCTTCGCGCGCACCATGTCATGTTCGAATTGCCAGTCGTTGGGGTCCTTACGGTCTTTGTAAGGGGAATTCTCGACCCGGTCTTCAAGCGAGCTCAAGCGTTCGCTCGACAGCGGGTGGCTACGCAGATAAGGGTCCTGCTGGCGCGAGGAGAGCACTTCATAGCCGCGGAAAAGCTCGAAGGTTTTAACGAGGCCCCGGCCCGACCAGCCGACCTGATTGAGATAGGTCATCGCGGCCTGGTCGGCGGCGGCTTCCTGCACGCGGGTATATTCGAGGATATTGCGCTGGGCGACGGAGGTGCCGCCCGCAAGGATCGCCCCGCCCACATCGCCCGCGCCAGCCGCAACCGCGCCGATGCCGAGCACGAAGGAGAGGATGGCGGCAGCCGTATTGCCCTCGATGGCGTTGCGCCGCGTGACGAGGTGGCCGCCGGCGATATGGCCGGTTTCGTGCGCGATCACGCCGATCAGCATATTGGGCGAGTCGGCCCGGCGGATCATGCCGGTATTGACGAACATGCGCTGGCCGCCCGCCACGAAAGCGTTGAGGCTGTTATCGTTGACGATATGAATGGAAATCGCATTGGGGTTGAGCCCGGCGGCGCGGAAAATCGGCTCGGAATATTTGCGGATGATATGCTCGGTTTCCGCATCGCGGATGAGGCCGATGGCCTGGGCAGGCCCTGCAAAGGTCACAAGGGTGAGCAGAGCGATCGCCAGAAGGGAAAAGCCGCCGCGCAAGCGTGATGTCATCATGATCCTACCAACTCTTTCACCGCTCATCGGGTACCGTCCATCCTGCCGCACCGGGCTGGCGCGCCGGACTGCCCGCTTGCCAGCCCCTGCCAATATCCGGTCACTGGCTAATTTAATGCCGGGCAGGCCGTATAGCCATAAATACACCAAGCAAATCTGGCCAAACTTTGTTCCCTTTTCTTCCCTCTCATGCCTTCTCCAACGGTTTCAAGCAGATAACTGGACCGCTCCGCCAATGACCGTTAAGAAGAAAGCCCAGCGAGTGAAGAGAAAACCGGTGTCCATGAGAATGCAAAAGACTGTGAAATCCATCTGTTCGGCTATGCTGGCAGGCTCCTTGAGCCTTGGCCTTTCCGCCTGCGGCGTCTTCGGTGAAAGCGATCCGTCAATCGACACGCCCCTTGGCGCCAGCGCCTCCGGTGTCAGCCCCGGCCGGTCGGACCGGGCTTTTTCCGGCCGTCTTTCGGGGGCGGATGGCGGCGTTCTGGGCGGCGTGGTCCTTTCGGAGGAACCGCATGCGTCTCTTGTCGCCCGCGACATATTGGAAAAGGGCGGCAATGCGGTGGATGCGGCAACGGCGCTCTATTTCACGCTTTCGGTGACTTATCCCGCCTCCGCCTCGCTGGGCGGCGGCGGCATCTGCCTCGTGCATGATTCTGAAAAGGGCACGACGGAAAGCGTCGATTTCCTGCCCCGGCAAACTCTGAGTGGCGGGGAAGCGGCCATTCCAGGCAATGTGCGCGGCTTCTCGCTCATGCATGCCCGCTTCGGGCGCCTTGCCTGGGCGGAACTCGTCTCACCTGCGGAAACCATGGCCGCCACCGGTTTCAAACTGACGCGGGCCAGCGCCCAGCGCCTGGTGGAAAATGCGGGGCTCCTGCGCGGCGATCCTGAGCTTGCCGCTTCTTATTTGAACCGGGCCGGGCAGCCGCTTGCCGAACATGAAATGGTGACGCTGCCCCAGCTTGCCGCTTCGCTGGCGCTGGTGCGCGCGCGCGGGCCCGCCGGGCTTTACGCCTCGAAAGAAGCGCGCACCTTTGCCGATGCCGCGCAAGCGGTGGGGGCCGGGCTTTCGGCGGAAGATTTGCAGAACTACCGCCCGACCGTCGCCATTTCCCAGCGCGTTGAAATGGATAATGAATATCTGCACCTGCCGAGCGCGGCGCTCGGCGCGGGCGCTTTTTCCGCCCAGCTTTGGCAAAAAGTCGCGGCAGGCAATGTGGACGCCCTTGCCGCCGCCCGCCAGACGGCCGCGGCCCTCGGCGCCCCGGGTGCGATCCCCGATGATATGGGCTCGACTTCCTTTGTGGTTGCCACGGGGAACGGCGATGCGGTGGCCTGCGGGGTGACCAATAACGGACCGTTCGGCACCGGCAAGGTGGCGCGCGGCACGGGCATCGTGCTGGCCAAATCGCCCGCCGCGCCGGTGGCGGGGCTGGCTGGCGCCTTCCTCTCACCCGTTCTGGTGACGAACCGTTTCACGAACAACCTGTTCTTTGCTGGTGCCTCGGCAGGCGGGCCGGTCGCCACCGCTTCGGTGCAAAAAGTGCTGAAGGAAACCTTGATCGATGGGGATGTGCCGTTGTCGAACGCGCTTGAAAATGCCCATCCCGGGCCCGATCCGCGCGTCCAGGCGCTGGTTTGTCCGCAAGGCTTGCCGCGCGGGGCGAATGAATGCAGCTTCGGCGTCGATCCGAAAGGCGCCGGGCTCGGCCTAGAGGCGATTTCGGCAGGGAACTGACCAATCCGGAGCGGACAGGTGTCGCAGCTTTCTCAACGAAGCGATGTGGCGGCGTTTCTTGCCATGGACATCATGCGCGATGCCAATGCCTTAAGCGCGGCGGGTGAAGACATCATGCGCCTGGAAGTGGGCCAGCCCGCGCTGGCCGCCCCGGATGAAATCCGCAAAGCCGCCGCCCATGCGCTGGAGGCCGACAGGCTTGCCTATACCGATGCGCTGGGCATGCCTGCGCTCAAAGCCCGCATCGCCCGGCACTATCAGGAAACTTATGGCCACGGGCCCGATGCGGCGGATGTGATCGTCACGCCGGGCTCTTCCGGCGGTTTCATTCTCTCTTTCACCGCGTGTTTTGAGACGGGGGATAAAGTCGGGCTCGCCGAGCCCGGCTATCCGGCCTACCGGAACATTCTAAAGGCGCTTGGCGTGGAGGCGGTGGGCATTCCCGTCGGTCCCGAGACGGGCTGGCAGCTCACCGTCGATCTCGTGCAGGAAGCGGAAAAGAAGCATGGGCCCCTTGCCGGGATCATGGTGGCAAGCCCCGCCAATCCCACAGGCACCATGCAATCGCCCGAAACGCTGGGCGCCTTGATCGCCGATTGCGAGGCCCATGAGCGCTGGTTCATTTCCGATGAGATTTATCACGGCATCACCTTCAACCAGCGCGCGGTCAGCGCGGCAGGAAAGGGCGATCATGTCATCGTGGTCAACAGCTTCTCGAAATATTACTGCATGACGGGCTGGCGGCTGGGCTGGCTTGCCGTGCCGCCGCGTGTGACGCGCACCATCGAACGGCTGGCGCAGAACCTTTTCATCTCCGCGCCCAGCCTCTCGCAGATCGCGGCGATGGCCGCTTTCGATGCGCAGCCCGAGCTTGACCGGCGCGTGGCGGGTTATGCGCGCAACCGCAATATCCTGCTCGAAGGGCTGCCGGAGGTGGGCATTACCCATATCGCGCCTGCGGACGGGGCTTTTTATCTTTATGCGGATGTCTCGAACCTGACGGACGATGCGATCGGCTTCTGCAAGCGTATGCTGCATGAAGCGAAAGTGGCCGCCACACCGGGGCTCGATTTCGATCCGGTGCGCGGCCACAAATTCGTCCGCTTTTCATACGCAGGGGCGGAGGCGGATATGGCCGAAGCCGTCCGCCGCCTGAAAGCCTGGCTCTGACTTAGCCGCCCGTTTTGCGCTGCCACCAGCCGCGCTTGCGGCTGCGCGGCTTGCTCTGCGCGGGTTCTTCCTCAGCCTGATCAGCTTCACCGGCAGGCGCCGCTTCGGCCATTTCAGGTTCACGTTCCGCCTCGGGCACTTCGGCAGGTTCGGTCGTGGCTTCCGGTTCGGCTTCCGCCTCAACCTCAGCTTCAACCTCAGCCTTTGGGGCCGGCGTCTCGACCACCACGTCGGCGGCGGGCGTTTGCGCGGCTTCCTCTACCGCTTCCACACTGCTTGTGTAGGAAACGAGCACGGGCGGTTCGCTTTCGCTGCTTGAGGCGGCAAGCGGCGTCTCGCCGCCGCCATTATCCTCCAGCCCGCCGTCTTCCGGCCCGCTTTCCTCCGGTTGACGGCCTTCTTCTGCGGCGGTGTCGCCGGATTTTTCCCGCTCATCGCCGTCATTCTCGCCATCGCTCTCGCCCGAGTTCTCATCCGAGCCCTCGCGTTTCTGGCGGTTGCGGCGTCCACCCCGGCGGCCCCGGCGGCGGCGGCGTTTCGGCTTGCCGTCTTCGTCCGTGTCGCCGTCATCACCTTCGTTCTTGTCGTCCGCGTCGCCGTTGTCCTTATCGTTGTTTTCAGAGGCGTCGTCGTCTTGCGCGCCTTCTTCATCGCCATCTTTGCGGGCGGGCTTGCGGCGGCGCCGGCGGCGCTTCTTCTTCGGCTGGTCGTCGCCATCACCGGAGGTCTCCCGGTCTTCGCCGGTTTCCTCGTCGCCGTCGTCTTCTTCATCCTGCACGTCGCCGTCCGCATCGCCATCCGCATCGTTCGTATAGGCCATGTCGTAGCTGATGGCTTTGGAATCGGCGGCCTTGGCTTCGGCGGACTTGCGGGTCAGCTCGCGCGCGCCCGCCGCTTCGATGCGGTGCGCGTCGGAGCCCAGCTCCGGATCGGCTTCCACATAGATGGAAAGGCCGTAACGCTCTTCGATTTCAAGCAGATGGCCGCGTTTCTGATTGAGAATGTAAAGCGCGACTTGATCGGGCACCCGCGCGGTGAGCGCCGGGGCACGGCCTTTGATGGCTTCCGCCTCGATCTCGCGCAGGACATGCAGCGCCTTCGATTCGACCGAGCGGATGATGCCCGCCCCCTGACAGGTCGGGCACTGCATGGTCGAGCCTTCGAGCACGCCGGTGCGCATGCGCTGGCGCGACATTTCCAGAAGGCCGAAATGGCTGATGCGGCCCACCTGAATGCGGGCACGGTCCATTTTCAGGCAGTCTTTCATCTTGCGCTCGACGGCCCGGTTGTTCCGGTTCTCTTCCATGTCGATGAAGTCGATCACGATGAGCCCGGCAAGGTCGCGCAAGCGCAGCTGGCGGGCGATTTCTTCCGCCGCTTCCAGATTGGTTTTGACCGCCGTCGCCTCGATGTTCCGCTCCTTGGTGGAGCGGCCCGAGTTGATGTCGATAGAGACCAGCGCTTCGGTCTGGTTGATCACCAGATAACCGCCAGATTTCAGCGTCACGATCGGGCTGAACATGGCATCGAGCTGCTGTTCCACCTGATGGCGCTGGAAAAGAGGATGGTTCTCTTTATAAGGCTGCACCTTCTTGGCATGGCTCGGCATGAGCATGCGCATGAAGTCTTTCGCCTCCCGGTAGCCTTCCTCGCCTTCCACCTGAACGGTGTCGATATCCTTATTGTAAAGATCGCGGATCGAGCGCTTGATCAGGCTGCCTTCTTCATAAACAAGGCAGGGGGCGATGGATTCCAGCGTGCGCTCGCGCACCGTCTCCCAAAGCCGCAACAGATATTCGAAATCGCGCTTGATCTCCGCCTTGGTGCGCTGGGCGCCCGCGGTGCGCACGATCAGGCCCATGCCTTCGGGCACGTCCAGCGTGCTGGTCACGCTTTTCAGGCGCTTGCGGTCGGCTGCATTGGTGATCTTGCGGGAGATGCCGCCGCCGCGCGCGGTGTTCGGCATCAGCACGCAATAACGCCCGGCAAGCGAGAGATATGTGGTCAGCGCCGCGCCCTTGTTGCCGCGCTCTTCCTTGACGACCTGGACGAGCAGAATCTGGCGGCGCTTGATGACTTCCTGGATCTTGTAGGAGCGCTGGGTGCGGCGCTCTTTCTTGGCGGAAATCTCTTCCAGCGCATCACCCGCCCCGACATCCTCGACAGTGTCGTCGGAGGCGACAGCTTCGCCGTCATTTTCCGTCTCATCGCCCGGATCGCCGTACTGGTCGCCGTCCTGATCGCCGTCCCGGCCTTCGCCGGTGCTCTCGCCATTGGCGTCGCCGGTTTTCTCCTGCCGTTCGTCTTCTTCCTCGTCGCGGCGCTCTTCTTCGTAATATTGCTTGAGCAGCGCTTCGCGGTCGGCCACCGGAATTTGGTAGTAGTCCGGATGGATTTCGCTAAAGGCAAGAAAACCGTGGCGGTTGCCGCCATATTCGACAAAGGCGGCCTGCAGCGAGGGTTCGACCCTGGTTACACGTGCGAGATAGATGTTCCCGCGTAGCTGTTTTTTGGTTTCCGATTCAAAATCAAATTCGTCGACTCGATTGCCGTTCACGACCACCACCCGGGTTTCTTCCGGGTGGGCCGCGTCGATCAACATTTTGCTTCCCATTAAATTCTTCTCCGCAACGCCGGCCCGGGAACTCTTCGCGCGTGGTCTTTAACCCGCGGCGGGAGGTGGCGGCGTTGATTGTATGGTTCCGGATGAAGGCCGGGTTTCGCGTCCGTCCAGCGGGCGCGCGGCGATCCGGATTGGTGATAAAGGGTGAAGTACCGAGGGCCGACGGCAAAGCGATCCTGCGGGACGGGCGGGGCATTGCTACTGCCAGGCACCGCATCTCCGGGGTCGCTGTTGTCGTTATTATATGCGCCTCGTGCATTCTCTTGGCTCCCGCGCCCCTTAATCGCCGGGCGCGTGGCGAATTCTTGCTTACGTGAACCCCGGCCGGAATGGCCTGGATTTCACATGGCTGAGACAAACTGTTCCGAAGGGACCGTTTTCCTATTGGAGACGGATCGGAACCGGCTTTCTGGGGAGAGGAATCACTGTCTCTCCTGCCGGGGTCTTCTACCGGTACTCGTTTTACCGTTACCTGCTTCGACTTGGCAAGCTGCATTGGCAGGCAGCGCCTGGCGCAGGCCGTTCCGTATTAACCATTTCTCCATTGATATTTGGTTAAATTCCCGCAAAGTAGCCGGATATCCAGGCGAATTGAGAATATCGTTTGGGGACCGGCAGTTAGGTGTGGTCTCGGTTACGGGGATTCTGAGCAGGCATGATGGAAGTTTCGGCCAGGGCTGCCGCATCATGGGGGAAAGTGATTCTTTTCCTCTCCGCTGCGTTTTTCGCGCTTGCAGCGGGGCAGGCGGCCGTGAGGGCGGAGGCGCCCGTGCCCGCCGCGCTCGGCACCTCGCCCGCCGTCAACAGCGTGCGCCTTGGCGATCACGGCAAAAGTACCCGTTTCGTCATCGAACTCGCCCAGCCCGTCAAACACAAAACCTTTACCCTTGCCGACCCGTACCGGGTGGTGATCGATCTGCCCGAGGTGGAGTTCAACCTGCCCCAATCGGCCGGGCAAGACGGGCGCGGCTTCATCAAGGGCTACCGCTACGGTCTTTTCCAGGCCGGTCAGTCGCGCATCGTGATCGACACCACGGTGCCGGTGGCCATTTCCAAGGATTTTGCCCTCGATCCGCAAAGCGGCTTCGGCTACCGCATCGTGCTCGATCTGACCGAGACGACCCGCAGCGCCTTCCTGCAGGGCCGCGAGTGGCCGGCCCAGCCCACGGTCAAACCGCCCGTACAGACGCCGGTCCCGGTGCAGCCCGCCCATGACACGAAACGCGTGGTCGTCATCGATCCGGGTCATGGCGGCGTCGATCCGGGCACTCATGGCTCGACCGGGGTGCAGGAAAAAGACGTGGTGCTGGCCTTCGCCAAAGAGCTGCACCGCCAGCTTGCTGCAACCGGGCGCTATCATGTACGCCTGACCCGCGATACGGACCGTTTCATTCCGCTGCGCCAGCGTGTGGCGATCGCCCGCCAGCACAAGGCGGACCTGTTCATCTCGATCCATGCCGATGCGGTGGGCAAAGGCAATGTGCGCGGCATGTCCGTTTACACGCTCTCCGAAACCTCCTCGGACAAGGAAGCGGCGGAACTGGCCCGCAAGGAAAACCTCTCCGACGTCATTGCCGGGGTCGATCTTTACGGCGAGCCGGGCGAGGTGACGGATATTCTGATTGATTTGGCGCAGCGGGAGACGAAGAACTTTTCTGCGAACTTCGCCCGCAAAGTCGTTGATTATGCTGGGAAATCCACCAAGCTGCTTCAACGCACGCATCGCTTCGCCGGCTTCCGCGTGCTCAAGGCGCCGGATGTGCCCTCCGTGCTGGTGGAGCTCGGCTTCCTGACCAACCGCTCCGATGAGAAGAACCTTATGTCGGCTGCCTGGCGCACCAAAGTGGCAGGCAGCCTTGTGCGCGCGGTGGATAGCTATTTCGGTGACCGCTATGCCGAAGGGGTTTATGCGGGGCCGGCCCAATAGCATCTGGAACAGCTTCTGGCCCAGCAGCGCCCCCGGCTGTCTTAAAGCTGGTCATTTGTCAGCCACATTTCGCCGCTAAAAGCAGGACAATTCGGCGCCTTTGTTAACCATGAGGCATCAAATTGTTCGTAAAATTGCGCCAATCTCTCTCCCGCGTGGGCGAGAGCATGGTAAAGCACTATAGTGATCGGCAACGGCGCCGCGCGGCCCGCAAGGATGAGCTCGCGCGGAAGGGGGCTAGGCGTACACGCATGCTAAGAGTTTTCGCGGTTTTGAGTGCCACAGCGCTGGTGCTGCTTGTCGGCGGCGCCCTGGCGGGGGTCTATATGATCTGGCGGTTGTCGAACGACCTGCCCGATTACGATCATCTGGCCCGCTACGAGCCGCCGGTGATGACCCGCGTACATGCGGGCGATGGCGGCCTGATTGCCGAATATGCCCGCGAGCGCCGTCTTTATGTGCCGATCGAGGCCATTCCGCCCCATGTGATCAATGCCTTCCTCGCCGCCGAGGATAAGAATTTCTATCAGCATGACGGCATCGACGCCCAGGGCGTGATGCGCGCGGTGCTGACCAATATCGGCAATATCATCAATGACCGCCGCTTGCAGGGCGCCTCGACCATCACGCAGCAGGTGGCCAAGAACTTCCTCCTCAGCTCCGATGTCACCGTCGAGCGCAAACTGAAGGAAGCACTGCTGGCCCTGCGGATCGAGGAAGCTTTCTCCAAGCAGCAGATCCTCGAGCTTTATCTCAACGAGATTTATCTCGGTCTCGGCTCTTACGGGGTGGCGGCTGCCGCCTTGAACTATTTTGGCAAGTCTCTCGACCAACTCACTGTTGCAGAAGCAGCTTATCTGGCTGCCTTACCCAAGGCGCCGAACAATTATCATCCCTTCCGCCAGCGCGAGCGGGCCATCGCCCGGCGCAATTGGGTGATCGGCCGGATGGAAGAAAACGGCTTCGTGACCTCATTCGACGCGTCCGAAGCGCGCGGCGAGGATTTGGTCGTCACCCCGCGGCCCTTCGGCGCGCAGCTCGTGAATGCCAATTTCTTCGTCGAGGAAGTGCGCCGCGAACTTTACGACCGCTATGGCGAGGGACGCCTTTACGAGGGCGGGCTCTCGGTCCGCACCACGCTCGATCCGGAACTGCAAGCCGCCGCCCGCATGGCGCTGCGCCGCGGCTTGGTTGCCTATGACCAGCGCCATGGCTGGCGCGGTCCCGTGGACAAATTGGAGCCGGGGCAGAACTGGCACAAGGCGCTGTCCGAAATGGAACTTGCCGGCGATATCGAGCCTTGGACCCTGGCCGCCGTGGTGGGGCTGACCGAGAAAAGCGCCAAGATCGGCCTGCGCCCGGAAAAACTTATTTCAGGTTCCTTCTCCGAAAAGGTCGTGACCGGCACCATTGCGCTCAGCGACATGAAATGGGCGCGTGAGTATAAAAGCGAGAATGCGCTGGGTCCGGAAGTGCGCAAGCCCGCAGACGTGCTTGCCGTGGGGGACATCGTTTATGTCGAGCCGCTGGAAGGCGAAGAGGGCAAATATGCGCTGCGCCAGATCCCGCAGGTGAACGGCGCCGTCGTCGCGCTCGACCCGCATACGGGCCGCATCCTGGCGATGGAGGGCGGTTTCAGCTTCGATCTGTCCGAATTCAACCGTGCCGTGCAGGCTGAGCGCCAGCCGGGCTCTTCCTTCAAGCCCTTCGTTTATGCTGCCGCGCTCGATTCCGGCTTCACCCCGTCGAGCCTTATCTTGGACGCGCCTTTCGTCATGGACCAGGGGCCGGGTCTGGCGCTCTGGAAACCGGAAAACTATGGCAACCGGTTCTATGGCCCCTCGACACTGCGTCTCGGTATCGAGAAGTCGAGAAATGTCATGACCGTGCGCCTGGCGCAGAATATCGGCATGGACAAGGTGGTGGATTATGCGGAGCGTTTCGGCGTGACGGATAATATGCCCCCGGTTCTTTCCATGGCGCTCGGTGCGGGCGAGACGACGCTGCTCGACATGACCACCGCCTATGCCATGCTGGTGAATGGCGGAAAGCAGATCGAACCGACGCTGATCGACCGCATTCAGGACCGCTGGGGGCGCACCATCTACCGCCATGAAAAGCGGGTCTGCGAGAAATGCGATGCCCAGGAATGGACTGGCCAGGAGCCTCCGCAATTGCCCGACCTGCGCGAACAAGTGATCTCCCCGCAAACTGCCTATCAGATCGTCTCCATGCTGGAAGGTGTGGTGCAGCGGGGCACGGGCCGCACGGTCGCCTCCGTCGGCGTGCCGCTGGCGGGCAAGACAGGCACCACCAATGACGAGCGCGATGCCTGGTTTGTCGGCTTCTCGCCGAACCTTGCCGTCGGCGTCTTTGTCGGTTTCGATGAACCCAAACCCATGGGCAAGGGGGAGACGGGCGGCGGTGTCGCCGCGCCCATTTTCCGGGATTTCATGCAGGCAGCCATCGGCGACGAGCCAGGTGTGCCTTTCCGCATTCCCCCCGGTGTCAATCTCGTTCGGGTCAATGCCAAGACGGGGCAGATCGCCCAGCCGGGCGATGACAATGTCATTCTCGAAGCCTTCCGCGACGGCACCGAGCCGTCGGCGCCCGAAGCCGAGCCTTATAGCGCGATCGGCGGCGAGGGCGTTTACAGCGAAGGGCAACCGGATGTGTCGCTCGGCGCAGGGACGGGCGGCCTCTACTAGAAACGGGGCTCCCGTCTTTACAGGTCCGGGCCTTATGCCTATGGTCCGCCCGCGCCGGGACATCCCCGGCTTCATCCCGAAACGTACCCACCGTTCGGAAAGCTTGAGGAGACACGCATGCGTGCGGAAATCCAAGTGGTCGTCGACGAGATCAAGAGCTCGTTGGCGCTGCTGAGGAGGCATCTTTGACTGGGACCGTGCCCAGCGCCGCCTCGACGAACTGAACGCCAAGGCCGAAGACCCCGACCTCTGGAACAATCCCACCGAAGCCCAGGCGCTGATGCGCGAGCGCACGCGCCTTGAGGAATCCATGAACGCCTATCTGGCGATCGAACAGGACCTCAACGACAATATCGAGCTTATCGAGATGGGAGAGGCCGAGGGGGACGAGCAGGTCGTCAAGGACGCCGAGGCCGCCCTTATGGCGGCGCGCGAACTTGCCGCCAAGCGCGAGGTGGAAACGCTGCTCTCCGGCGAGGCCGACGGCAACGACACCTATCTGGAAGTCCATGCCGGGGCCGGCGGCACCGAAAGCCAGGATTGGGCGAGCATGCTTTTGCGCATGTATACCCGCTGGGCGGAGGCGCGCGGCTTCAAGGTCGAGCTTCTGGAGCGCCATGACGGGGATGAAGCGGGCATCAAATCGGCGACGCTGCTGATCAAGGGCCAGGACGCCTATGGCTGGGCGAAGACGGAATCGGGTGTGCACCGGCTGGTGCGGATTTCGCCCTATGATTCCAGTGCGCGCCGGCACACCAGTTTTGCCAGCGTTTGGGTCTTCCCGGTGATCGACGAGTCCATCGACATCGATATTGCCGAAAGCGATTGCCGTATCGACACCTACCGGGCGAGCGGGGCGGGCGGCCAGCACGTCAACACGACGGACAGCGCCGTGCGCATCACCCATGTGCCGACGGGCATCGTGGTGCAGTGTCAGAACGAGCGCTCCCAGCACAAGAACCGGGCGGCCGCCTGGGACATGCTGCGCGCGCGCCTTTATGAACTGGAGCTGCAAAAGCGCGAAGATGCGGCAAATGCGGAAGCGGCCTCGAAAACCGATATCGGCTGGGGCCACCAGATCCGCTCTTATGTGCTGCATCCCTATCAGATGGTGAAGGATTTGCGCACCGGGGTGGAAACGTCGAACACGCAAGGCATGCTGGACGGCGCGCTGCTTGATGAGTTCATGGCCGCCGCACTTGCCGCGCGGGTACATGGCGCAAGCTCCGAGGTGGAAGATATCGAGTAGGGCGGCTGTTCGCCTTTAACGGCGCCGCCCTCAAGGCTCCTGGGCTGTTACTGCTGCCATGTGGACCCCGGTCCGGGCGGCGGTGGCGGATGGAGCTACTCTTATCCCGCAGGCACGCAGGCATCGTTCGTTCCGCGGGCTTGTCCAAACCGCCGCGCCAAGGCGCGCGTCGCATCTTTTGCGGCGATGACCGACCGCTCATGCCGCTCATCCTTGAACTCCTGATATTCGATGGCGACCGTATGGATGTTCGCCGCGTCGACGCCGAAATAGTGAGCGCAGGCGGCAATGGCGGGGTCAAGTGCGTTCATATGCGCCCGCGGCCCGCCGGGTTCAAATCCGAACTCGCCGCGCGACGACAGCACGACCAGCTGCTTGCCCTTCAGGATCGGTTCGATCGGGAAATCGCCGCGCGCCAGGTCAAACGAGAAGGTCCGGCCGATCCGCGCAATGTGATCGATCCAGCCTTTTAAAGCGGCAGGCATTCCATAATTGTACATCGGCGCCCCCATTACGATGATATCCGCAGCTGCGACCTCGTCGATCAGCGCATCGGAAAGGGCCAGCCGGTCGGTCATCCAGTCTTCGCGTGCGTCAGGCGGGGTAAAGGCCGCGTGGATAAAGCGGTGATCAATAGCCGGCACTGGGTCTTGCCCGATATCGCGGGTGATCACTTTTACGTCCGGATTGGCCTGCAATAATTCGGTCGTAAAGAGATTTGTCAGCATGCGCGTCAGGGAACGGTCTTGCTGCTGGGCGCTGGCGTCGATGCGGAGCAGGGTGGTCATGGTTTCCTCCTGTGTGTGGGGGCGGTGTGTCCCCGTCACGCCAGGAGCTAGCAGCCGTCAAAAATTTTGGCCAAAGCGAATATTTCAGGCCTATAGTGAATGAGATTCATCATGCGAGGCTGCCATGCGCAAACTTCCCCCTCTGCATGCCTTGCGCGCCTTTGAGGCTGCGGCGCGGCATTTGCATTTTGCCCGCGCGGCAGACGAGCTCGGCCTGACACCAACCGCGATCAGCCATCAGGTGCGGCAGCTGGAAGCGATCCTCGGGGTGGAGTTGTTTTCTCGTTTTCCGCGCCCCGTGCGGCTTTCTCCCGCGGGGGAAAAGCTGTTCCCGGTTCTATGCACGGCGCTCGACCAGATTGCAGGCACGATCGATCAGCTGACCGTCACCGCGCCTGGGGCGCCGCTGCGCCTATCGGTCACGATGGCCTTTGCCAGCCGCTGGCTGATGCCGCGCCTGCCGCGTCTGCGCGCAGAAACGGGACTCAACGTCACGGTCGAAGCTGCCGATCTGCCCGCCGACCTGCATGCATCGGATGTCGACATGGCAATCCGCTATGCCGCCGAGCCCGATGGCCAGGCGGAATGGCACCGGCTTTTCGCCGACGCAATCATACCGGTTTGCGCGCCGGATCTGGTCGAGACGCCGCCGCTCGCGCCGGATGAGGTTCTGTCGCTGCCCTTGCTGGAATACCGCTGGAAAACCGCCTCAAGCAACGCGCCGAGTTGGGGGCGCTGGCATGCCCATGCCGGCGCTACAGTGCCGTTGCCAGCCGCGGCGCAAAGCTTTTCCGAAGAAATCCACGCAATTGACGCAGCGGTGTCCGGTCAAGGGGCGGCGCTGGCCTCGCAGCATCTTGTGGCGGATCTGCTGAAGGCGGGCGAGCTTGTGCAACTGTCCGATATCGCTTTGCCAGGTCTGACTTATTGGGCGGTGTTCCTGCCTACACATCCTCATAAGGACCGTCTGGAGCATCTGTTGGGCTGGCTCCGGCAACAAAGCTGAGGAGAGGCGCAAAAGCTGGCGCCACGCTTAAGCCCTCCGGTTCATGCCGCCTCTCGATCAGGGCAGCGATGCAGGATGAAGAAA
Source organism: Tepidicaulis marinus (assembly GCF_000739695.1). Lineage (GTDB taxonomy): Bacteria > Pseudomonadota > Alphaproteobacteria > Parvibaculales > Parvibaculaceae > Tepidicaulis > Tepidicaulis marinus. Next base: position 157,536 of record NZ_BBIO01000004.1, on the reverse strand, counting down.
AGCAGACAATAAAAAAAGGGGCCTTCGAGGCCCCTTTGTTTTGTCGCGGGAAGCGCGCTGCTTCCTGGATGCTTATTGAGCAGCCGGACGCTTCACCACCACATTGCCGTCTTTCACGACAACGGGGCTGTCGCCGACTTTACCGGAGCCATTGGCGGCTGACTTCTGCGCGGCAGCCGGTGCGGGCTGCGGGGCAGGGGCCGGCTGCGGGCGGGCCGCGCTCTGGCTGCTGACCGGCGTGGTCTGGGCCAGCGGGTCGTCGGAATGGCGGCAATTGCCTTCGAAGAAAGCGCCCGTTTCGACGGCCAGCGCTTCGTGCAGAATGTCGCCTTCCACATGACAGGTGGAGCAAAGCTGCACGCGGCGGCCGCGGATGGAGCCGACGATGCGCCCGCGCACGACCAGATCGTCCGCCATGACTTCGCCGTGGATGGTGGCTTTTTCGCCGACGGTCAACGAACCCGAGCGCACATCGCCATGCACGACGCCGTCGATCTGAATATCGCCGGATGCAATCAGATTGCCCTGGACTTCCAGGTCAGCGGAAATGATCGACGGTGCGGTGCGCGCGACGCTCCGCTTCGCCGGAACCGGCGCGCTTGCGGATTGCTTCTCGTTACCCTTGCTGCGTGAAAACATATCGCCCTGCCTCAATAAATTTGGAGGGGTCGCGGACTTTACCGTCGAACCAGACCTCATAATGAACATGCGGACCCGTCGAGCGGCCCGTCGAGCCGACACGTCCAACCTTGTGCCGGAAGCCGACTTTCTGACCGACCTTAACATGAATGGACCGAAGATGAGCGTAACGCGTCTTCAGCCCATTTCCATGATCAATTTCGATCAGCCGGCCATATGCGCCATGGTGAGACGCGTATGTAACGATGCCGGGGGCGGTGGAATAGACGGATGTTCCGCTGGGTGCCCCCATATCGACACCGGAGTGATAGGCCAGTTTGCGCGTGAACGGGTCCACGCGGCGGCCAAAGTCACTGGTAATTCTGTTGTGGTAGAGGGGGGAGCCAAGCGGCATTTTCGCCAGCGCTTCATTGAGGCCGGAAAGACGGTCGAGATTGCGCGAAATCCGGTAGACCTGACGGCCGAACCCTGCTTCTTCCGCACCGCCGGCCAATTCGTCCCCTTCGGTCAGGGTCAGAAGCGGGCCGCCCGAGGCTGTGCCTTCACCGCCTTCAACGCGCGAGAGAATGTCCTCGGCATCCACGACTTCGGTCATGGAAATCACGGATTCAATCTCGCGGATCTGCCGGTCGGTCGTCTCTTCCATGGAATTGACGAAGGCTTGCTGGGCCCGGTCGAGCCCTTCAAGACGCTTTTCGATGCCCATGTCGGCAGCCGAAGGCGCGGGTGTGGAGGAAAAAGCAAAAAGCGAGGCAAGGCCGAAGGCGTTGTCCGTGTCGCGGTGGCGCGTCTCGGATTGGTCGAGGCTGGCGTGATCGACGCGGGAAAGGCGCGGCGCGCCGGCCAGGTCCGTTGCCGCCATCAGCACTTTATTGGTGCGGCCCTTATCGGAACCTTCGGCATTGGTCTGCGCGAAACGCTCGCGCATGGTCTTGATCTGTTTGCTGGCCGCTTCACGCTGGGCCAGGATTTCGGAAATCTGCTGATGCTTGCTTTCAAGCTCTTTGGTCGTCGCCAGGAAGCGTTCCTGCGCGAGCACCAATTGTCCGTTCAGATCGTCATAGGCGGACTGCATCTGCGCGACACGCTCTTCATAAGCGGCTTGCATACGCACATATTTGCGGTCCTTCGACGCGATGATCTGCTCTTTGAAGACCACATTCACGGATGTGAAGGCGACCCAGGAAAAGAAACACAGCGCGATGGCGCTCAACCCGAGCTGGGTGAGCGGCGAAAGCGAAATGAACTGCACTTGACCGTGGCTGCGCAGATAAATCTGACGCTCGGTATAAAACCGCGCCCAGAAATTGCTAAGCCGATCAAGCCAATGGCCAGAGCTGTGGAGCATACCCCTCAGAAACCCCCGTTAACCCCCTGTTAAGAGGTCTGATTTCATCTCAATCCGTCGTCAATTTCAACAGGAACGAGTTAACATATCGTGTTAACCCTAACAAACTGACGACAGTTTCCGTTTTTCGCGCGCGCGGGCCCGGTTTTGCGCCGTTTTAGCCGCCAATTTTTACCGCCTGATGACGGCTCACCCGCCGGCAAGCGGCTCGTAAAACGCTGCATCTAGCCCTGCATAATGTCGCGCATCGGCGTTAAAGGGCGGTTTAAGCGCTCCTTTAAAATAGGTGCGCACCATATCGTGAAAAAGCGCCGCCGGCTCCGCGCCTTTTGTCGCTGCCAGCCGGGTGAACCAGACGGTGCCCGCCCGCACATGGCCTTTTTCTTCCTCATAGATCATTTCAAGGACCTGGGCGCTTTCGGTGTCGCCCGCCCCCCGCAGCCGCTCCACGGTTTTCGGCGTCACATCGAGGCCGCGCGCTTCCAGAACCATGGGCACGACGGCGAGGCGGGCGGTGAGGTCATGGGCGGTCTTTTCCGCCGCCTCCCAAAGCCCGTCATGGGCGGGCAGGTCGCCGTAAGCGCCGCCCATCGCCGCCAGCCGCCCCTGCAAGGCAAGGAAATGCTTGGCTTCCTCGCCGCCGACCTTCAGCCAGTCATCGGTAAAGGCGCGGGGCATGTCATGGCCGAAGCGGCCAACAAGATCGAAAGCAAGGTCGATGGCGTTGAGCTCGATATGGGCAAGGGAATGGAGCAGCGCAAAGCGCCCGCGCTCACCTTTGAAGGTGCGCCGGGGCATGGCGGCGGGGGAAAGCAGTTCCGGGCGCGCCGGACGGGCGGGGCGGGAGGGCATGCTGCCGGGCCGGTATTCAGCCTCAAGGCGGCCCGCCGCCCAAGCCTTGGCGGCGGCAGCGGCGGCGCGCGCCTTCCCATCCGCATCGGCGGTATGCAGCACGCCGAGCACGGCCTCATGGAGGCTTTCAGGCAAAGCCTCTGTCATAGCTCGGGTCATGCCCTCTATCATGCCCCGGCCTTGGCGAGCGCCTTGGCAGCTTCCAGCACTTCCTCGGCGTGGCCTTTCACCTTCACCTTCGGCCAGACGCGGGCGATCTTGCCCTTGGCGTCGATGAGGTAGGTGGCGCGCACAATGCCCATGAACTCACGCCCATAGAGCTTCTTCAGGGCCCAGACGCCGTATTTTTCCAGCATTGTGCCGTCTTCGTCGGAGGCGAGGGTAACTTTCAGATCGTGTTTTTCGCGGAACTTGCCATGCCGCTCGATACTGTCCTTCGATACACCGATGACGGCGGTATTCGCCTTCTGGAATTTCGGCATCAGCGCGGAAAAGTCGATGGCCTCGGTGGTGCAGCCGGGCGTCATGTCTTTCGGATAGAAATAGAGCACGACATTCTGGCCCTTAAGGTCCGAGAGGCGGATCTTGCCTCCCTCGTCCGTCGGCAGGGTGAAAGCCGGGGCCTTGTCGCCTTCGCTCAGCATGTCGCTCATGAAACCTCCTGGGGCGTTTACGGGGCCGGAATGCGCGGTTTGGCTTGCGCGCGGCGGCCTTTTGGAAGATGAAGATATTTCAAAAATATCAACATCTTGACGTCACATTTCCGTTGCCAATGTCTAGTGGGCAAATGTTTAACGGGGGAAGGGGCGTCCGGCAACCGGACAGCAAGCTGCGGTAAATGACCGCCGCCTGCAAGGGCGCAATGAGACAGAAAAGGCCAGCCCAGACGTGATCCGCCGTACCACGAAATATACGCTTGAAGCGCTTGGCGTCGTTCTTGCCGCCGGAATGCTGCTCATCGGGGTGACGGTCTGGCAGCTTTCCACCGGCCCGATTTCCCTGAACTTCCTGACTGAGACGCTGGAGACCCTGGCCAATGAGCGCCTGGAGACGGGCCAGCTCGATATTGGCGAGACCATTTTGGACTGGTCGGACGACCGCACCGAGCTGTTGATCTATCTGCGCAATGTGGTGGTGAAGGACGGCAGCGGCGAGGAGCTTGTATCCGTGCCGCGCGCCTTTGTCGACTTGCGCCTGCGCTCCTTGCTGCTGGGGGAATTCGCGCCGCAAAAGATCGGGCTCTTCGGCGTCTCGGCGAAAGTGGTGCGCCGTCCGGATACGGGCGTCGAGATCGCGCTTGTCTCGCAAGGCGAGGACGGGGATGAGCGCACCGGCCCGGAACTCGGCCCGCTTCTGGCGGGGCTGGCAGACGAAGCGGCGCCCGGTTCTCCCTTCCGCTATCTCCAGCGCATGGTGGTCCGCCGGGCGGAAGTGACCTTCGTCGATCAGGTGAATAACGTAACCTGGCAGGCGCCCTCGGCAACCTTTGCGGCGCTGCGCGATGCGGAAGGGGTGTCGGCTAATTTCGATTCCGACATCGTGATCGGCGATCTGCGCGCGCATATGACGCTGACGGGGTTGGTGGAGCCGAAGGCCGATCATGCCAATCTCGATCTTGCTATTTCCGGTTTCAACCCGGCTGTGCTTGGCCGGTCCTCGCCGATGTTTTCGGACTTTGCGCCCTTCGATCTCGTTTTCGAGGGAACGGGGCTCGTCGATATTTCTCTCAAAGACGGCGCGCTGCTTTCCGCGCGGGTGGAGCTGACCTCCGAGCCCGGCGAAATGAACGTGCCCGAGCTGTCGCCCGAGCCCATCGCCATCGAGCAGGCCCGGCTCGATGTGGCGCTCGATCCCATTGCCGAAACGCTGATCATTTACGAGCTCGATTATAAAGCGGGCGCGAACCGCGCACAGGTTACAGGGCGCGCTGACTTCAAACGCGATGGGCCTTTTTCCGTCACCTCAGCCAAGGTTGACCTGACGGCGCGCAATCTGTCCGCCGCGGTGCCGGAGGTGATCGACGGGGAGCTCAACCTTGCCTCGGTGCATGTGGCGGGCGATCTCTTCTTCACCGAGCGCCGGGCGAAATTCTCCGATCTTACTTTGCGTACCGAAACGGGTTTCGTTTCTTTCGAAGGGGAAGTGGAAGACGCGCCCGAGACGCCGGATTCGCCCGCCGTTCATGCCACGGCGAAGGTCGAGAATATTACCGTTGCGGACCTGCGCCATCTCTGGCCCATCGGGCTTGCGAAAGGCGCGCGCAAATGGTTCTTCGAAAATGTCGAAGGGGGCACGGTAACATCGGGTGATTTCACCGCCGCGCTTGAGCCCGGCATGATCGCCATTGCCGACAATCACGGCGAGCTGCCGCTGGATGCGCTCGATTTCCGCTTCACGCTGGAAGATATTTCTCTGTCCTATCTCGGCCCCATGCCGCGCATGGCGGTGCCTGAGGCGCGGGGGCATTTGACGGGCGACACGTTCGAGGCGCTGGTGCCGCAAGGCGCGATCGAGGTGGCGGGCGAGACGCTGAACGTGACGGAGGGCCGCTTCTTCGCCCCCGCGCTCCACGTCAAAGGCGGGCCGGGGGAGATTTATTTTGCCGTCGATGGCACGCTCAAAGGTCTTTTGAATTATTTCGATCATGAGCCTTTGGGCTTCATTTCCGGCTTCGGTCTCGACCCCGATAGCGCGGGCGGCACGGGCAGCCTTAAGGGCGAAATCAAATTGCCGCTGCGCGACGGCATCATGCTGGAAGAAGTGAACTACAAAGGCACCGCCAAGGCGCAAAACGCGAGCCTGCCGGGGATTATCGAAAATATTTCCATCAGCGAGGGCATGCTCGACATTGCGGTGAACCCGGAAGCGCTCACCATCGAAGGGCCGGTGAAGCTCAACGGCGCGCGGGTACGCGCCGCTTGGCGCGAGCGGATTTCCAAAAGCGCGGCGGGGCCTGCCACGCGCATCCGCCTGCAAGGGGCGCTGGAAGGGGCGGACCGGCGGGCGCTCGGCATTTCGCTCGATGAGTATGTGATCGGACCCACCGGCGTGGACGCGGTCTTTACCGGCGATGGCCAGGACATTCAGGGCGGGCCCGTCAAACTCGACCTGACGGACACGATCATCAAGATCGGCTCCATCGGCTGGTGGAAACCGGCGGGCAGCCCGGCAAACGGCTCCTTCGATCTGGCCTTTAAAAAAGGCGGCGGCTTTGCGCTGAATGACATCGCTCTTGGCGGCGCGGAACTTGAGGCGGCAGGCAAGGTCGATATTACCGCGGACGGCAAAGTTGCGAGCGCGGATATTTCCACCTTCCGCCTGGGCGAGCGCACGCGCGGCACACTCAGCGCCAAGCGCGATGCGCAAAGCGGCAAGACCTCCATGATGATAAGGGGGCCAAGCCTCGATGCGCGCGGCGTTCTGGATGAGCTTTTCGGCGGCGGCGTCAAAGGCATGCCGGAAAGTGACTATGAGCCGGAAGAGGATGAGCCCGCCGAGCCGCTCGAAATCGATGCGGCCTTTCAGAAAGCCCATGCCTATCACGGCGAAGAGGTGGAAAATGTCGTCTTCTTCTTGCGGCAGGAAGAAGAGCGCGTCGAAGAATTGCAGCTCACCGCGACCTGGAAGGACGGTCCGCCCATCCTCGCCATGATCGCGCGCGATGAGGCTGGCGTGCGCCGCCTGACCGCCAGCACGGAGAATGCTGGCCGCGCGTTCAAGGCAATCGACTTTTACGAGTCCATCGAAGGCGGCAAGGTTTCGGTCAATGGGCATTTCGAGAACGAGGAAACAAACCCCGTTCTCAAAGGCACACTGACGGGCGCCGATCTGCGCGTCATCGATGCGCCGCTTCTGGCGAAACTTTTGACGGTGGGGTCTTTCACCGGCATTGCCGACACGATGGGCGGGGAAGGTATCCGCTTTGAGCAGATGAAAGTGCCGTTCCGCTCCACCGAGACGCGGCTTTATATCGACGAGGCGCATATGGTCGGGCCGGCCATCGGGCTTACCTTGCGCGGGGAAATCGATCAGCGCTCGGATGTTATGGAACTTGCGGGCACCATCGTTCCCGCTTACACGATCAATTCCATTCTCGGCAATGTGCCGATCCTCGGCGATCTCTTTGTCGGGCGCGAGGGCGAGGGAATTTTCGCCGCGACCTATGCCATCAAGGGCAAGGCGGAAGACCCGCAAATCATCGTCAACCCGCTGGCCGCGCTCGCGCCGGGCTTCCTGCGCCGGGTCTTTGAATTCGGCTCCACCCTACCCGAGGAGACGGACGCCGAGGCCCCTGAGGCGGCACCGGAAAAAGCCCCTGAAAAGGCGGGCGAACCGGCTGAGGCACCTCTGGAAGAGATGCCCGGTCCCGATGAGGGCAGAGCCCCCGCACCCTAGAACCGGCGCGCCTTCATGCAGCCAAAGCTGGTCAGGGGCGCTAATGGGTGGCATCATCCGTCCATAAATATATGCATTTCGAATGTCTGGAGGAGGAACAGCTCATGTCGAAATCGGTAGGAGCGGAATCGGCCGGGAAAAATCAGATCACGATCGATCCCGCCTATGATGCGGTGGCGCCGGACGATTTCCCGGCGATGATGGAGGTGGACCGGTACGGCAAAAGGTCCACGGCTTTCGACAAGATTATTTCAGCGACCCATGATCATTTCTGGGACCCGCTCGACACGAAATATATCGACTTCTCTCAGCCTTGGGATTTGGAAAAGGAAATGCTCATTCCGGAGGATATGAATCTGGAATTGCGCACCGCCGTTTCCGACAAGCTGGACGAGGGGCAGAAAATCTACCTCGTAAATGAATCCGTGCGCTGGACCATGTCGTCCATCCTGCACGGAGAGCAGGGCGCGCTCAATCTTTCCGCAAGCCTTTGCCACATCATGAAAGACCCGGGCGCGCAGGAATATGCGGCGAACCAGACACGCGAGGAAGCGCGCCATGTGACGGGGTTCTCCCGCTACATTCAGGCCCGCTGGGGCAAGCCCGCGCCCTGCGGCGCGGTGCTCGAGGAACTGCTTGTCGAGCTGGTAGGCACGCCCGTCGTCTGGAAGAAACTCGTCGGCATGCAAATGGTGCTCGAAGGGCTCGCCATGGGTACCTTCGCCGCCTTCTATGCGCGCACCCATGACCCGCTTTTGAAGCGCCTCATGCAGCTTGTGATGACGGATGAAGCCTTCCATCACAAGTTCGGCAAGATCTGGGCGGACCGCACGGTGCCGAACTTGCCGCCGGAAGAGCGCGACATGATCGAAGACTGGGCGCTGGAGGTCTTCCTGCGGCTTCTCAACAATTCTTCCGGCCCCGAGCAGAAGAAGCACCTTTATGAAAAAGTCGGCCTCGACTGGCGCTGGGTGCAGGGCGCTTTGATGGAGGCGATGACGGATACCCGCATGCGCAAGGAAATGCGCAGCGGCACCAGCATTTTCCGTACGCTGATCAAGACGCTGCTGAAAGCCGGCATCATCACCGAGCGCACGGCGCCCAAATATGCCGCCTATGTGGACCTTGAAGAGCTTTATGCCGAAGGCGACCGCATGGTGGGCGATGCCATTGCCGAAGAAGGCATCAAATATCTGAAAGAAATCAACGGCGCGGGCGGAGACGGCAGTCTCTTTGCGTTGGGCGGGACGTCTGCCGCCGAGTGATTTTCTTTTTATGGAATGCGAAAAGCCCGGGATGTTCTCCCGGGCTTTTTGTGTGTGCTGGTGCCCATGGACCCCGGGACAAGCCCGGGGTGACACTTAGTGGATGTGGCGGGGCTGCGCTCTTTACGCAGGCTGTCACCCCGGCCCCCGTGCCGGGGTCCATGCAGCTTATCCGCCGGCCGCAGTCTCAGTGCGAGCACTCGAGGAGACGCGGAAACTAAACCCTCACACCGGCTTCAACAGCACATGCTTCTTCTTGCCGAGCGACAGCTTCACCACGCCGTCGCCGGTCACGTGTTCGCGGGTGAGGGAGAGCTTTTCGTCTTTTACCTGCTCGTCATTGACGCGCAGGCCGCCGCCTTTGATCTGGCGGCGGGCTTCGCCGTTGGAGGCACAAAGCCCGGCGGTGACGAAGGCGGAAAGGACGCCGATCCCGGCATCGAGCTCGGCGGCGGGCACTTCCACCGTCGGCAAGTCGGCGCTGATCGCCCCTTGCTCGAAGGCGACGCGGGCGGTCTCGGCGGCTTTTTCCGCCGCTTCCCGTCCATGCACCATGGCGGTTGCTTCGGTCGCGAGAATCTTCTTTGCATCGTTCAGCTCCGCGCCTTCCAGCGCTTCGAGCCGGGTGACTTCTTCCAAGGGCAGGTCGGTGAAAAGTTTCAGGAAGCGGCCGACATCGGCATCTTCCGTGTTCCGCCAGAACTGCCAGTAGTCATAGACGGAAAGCATATCCTCGTTCAGCCAGACGGCGCCCTGCGCGGTCTTGCCCATCTTCTGGCCCGAAGAGGTGGTGAGGAGGTTCGTCGTCAGGCCCACAAGCTCGGAATCTTGCGTGCGCCGGCCGAGCTCGATGCCGTTGATGATGTTGCCCCACTGGTCCGAGCCGCCCATTTGCAGATCGCAGCCATAGCGCCGGTTCAGCTCCACGAAGTCATAGGCCTGCAGGATCATGTAATTGAATTCGAGGAAGGAAAAGGACTGCTCCCGCTCCAGCCGCAGCTTCACACTGTCGAAGGAGAGCATGCGGTTGACGGAGAAATGGCGGCCGTAATCGCGCAGGAAGTCGATGTAATGGAGCTCATCCAGCCAGTCCCGGTTATTGACCATAATGGCGTCGGTCGGCCCGTCGCCGAAGGTCAGGAATTTTTTGAAGACTTCCTTGATGCCCGCAAGGTTCGCGTCGATTTGCTCGTCGGTCAGGAGCGGGCGGGCGGAATCCTTGAAGGAAGGGTCGCCGACCCGCGTCGTGCCCCCGCCCATCAGCACGATGGGCTTGTGGCCGGTGCGCTGCAGCTGGCGCAGCATCAGGATCTGGATGAGATGGCCGACATGGAGCGAGGCCGCCGTCGCATCGAAGCCGATATAGCCGGTGACGATCCCCTTGCCGGCGCGCTCGTCGAGCAGCGCATAATCCGAGCACTGGTTCAGGAAACCGCGCTCGTCCATGACTTTCAGGAATTCGGATTTAAACTGGCTCATCGGACTTTCTGTATGTTGTTTGCTGGTTAGGTCTGTTGGCTGTACGTAGGCGGCGCGCCCTCGCTATGCGGCGCGGGCGTGGTATATCAGCTTTTTCGGGCCCGTGCAGGGGCTTAAGGGCGAAAACCGGCGGTAAGGGGAGCGGAAAATGGGCTTTGTGCGTGCCTTGGGGCTGATGAGCGGAACCTCGCTCGACGGGATCGATGCCGCGATCCTGGAAACCGACGGCGAGGCCTATCTGAAGCCCGTCAAAACCGCGAGCTTTCCTTACCTGCCCGAGGAGCGGGCTTTTCTGCGCCTTGCCCTCGATGTAGCCGCCGATTGGGGCGGCAAGGGGCTGATGCCGGAGGAAATTGCCGAGGCGGAGCGCGCCGTCACCTATGCCCATGCCATGGCCGTGCGCAAGATGCTGGAGATGGCGGGCATGGAGGCCAAAGAGATCGACATCATTGGCTTTCACGGCCAGACCGTACTGCACCGCCCGGAAGAGGGCATCACGGTGCAGCTTGGTCTGGGCGAGGTGCTGGCGGATCTCGCGGGCATCGATGTGGTCAATGATTTCCGCGCCGCCGATGTGGCGGCGGGCGGGCAGGGTGCGCCCTTCGCCCCGCTTTATCACCGCGCTCTTGCCGCCGGGCTTCATGCGGACGGGCCGATCACGGTGGTGAATATCGGCGGGGTTGGGAACGTCACCTTTATCGGCAGTGACAAGAAGCTGCTGGCCTTCGACACCGGCCCCGGCAACGCGCTGATCGACGATTGGGCCTTTACCCATACCGAAACGCCGATCGACAAGGACGGGGCGCTGGCGCGGGCGGGCCGCGTCGATGAAAAAGTGCTGGAGCGGCTGCTTACCAATCTCTATTTCGCGCGCACGCCGCCCAAATCCCTCGACCGGCTGGATTTTTCCGCCGATTACGCCGAAGGGCTTTCCGTGGAAGACGGCGCGGCGACGCTCACCGCCTTTACCGCCGCCTCCATCGCCAAGGCCATGGAACATATGCCCGAGGAGCCCCGGCTCTGGGTCGTGTGCGGCGGCGGGCGGCACAACCCGGCGCTGATGGATGAATTGAAGGCACGCCTGCCCGGCGCGGTGATCGGCGCGGAAGATGCGGGCTGGCGCGGGGACGATGTGGAGGCCGAAGCCTTCGCCTACCTCGCCGTCCGCTCTCTCCGGGGCCTGCCGCTCAGCGAGCCCGGCACGACGGGCGTACCGGAGCCCCTGACCGGTGGCATATTGCACCGCGCCAAGCGGGCGAGGGGGTAGGTATTTATTGCTTGAGGATATACGGAAATTCCGTACACTCGTGAGGAGTACATATGCCGGAATTGTTCGAATGGGATGAAGCCAAGGCCAAGAGCAATCTAGCCAAACATCGCGTCCCTTTTGAATATGCGATCCGCGTTTTTCTCGATGAAGGGCATGTGCTGCTCGATGCCAGCCGGAAGGCGGATGGTGAACGGCGCCAAAAGATTATTGGAGAGATTGAAGGAAAGATCTTCACGGTCGTATTCACCATGCGTGGTGACATTTGCCGGATCATTTCCGCAAGGCGCGCGAATATGAATGAGACACGGGCTTACAGATGACGAAACGGGTGAAACTGAGTGAGGGAAAGCCGTCTGAACTGACGGACGAGCAACGGCGCCGTCTCGGAGCGATGAGCGATGCCGAAATAAATGCGGGTGCCCTTGCCGATGCGGATAATCCGCCTCTCAGCGAAAACGAGCTGATGTCCGTGAAAGTAAAACGCGTGCGCAAAAAACTGGGGCTTAGTCAGGCAGATTTCGCGGCCCGTTTCCGCATCAATATTGCGCGGCTCAAGGACATAGAACAGGGCCGGACCCGGAAAAGGCCCGACCCTGCTTTAATGGCTTATTTGAGCGTCATCGAGCGCGAGCCTGAAGCGGTGGACCGGGCGCTTGCAAATGACGGGTGAGGCCTGCTACTTCGCCTCGACCTCCGCCAGGCGCTTGTCGAGATAGCTGCCTGCGGCGTCTTTCATGACATCGAGATGATTTTCGAAGAAATGGTTCGCGCCGGGGATCGACTGGTGCTGAATGACGATGCCCTTCTGCGTCTTCAGCCGCTCGACCAGCTTTTGCGTGTCCGCTTCCGGGGCGACCTGGTCCGCGCTGCCGGTCAGAATAAGGCCGGAAGAGGGGCAGGGGGCGAGGAACGTGAAGTCGTAAAGATTGGCGGGCGGGGCGACGGAGATGAAGCCCTCGATTTCCGGGCGGCGCATCAGCACCTGCATGGCGATCCAGGCGCCGAAGGAAAAGCCGGCAATCCAGCAGCGGCCGGATTCGGCGTTCTGGGATTGCAGCCAATCGAGCGCGGTTGCCGCGTCGGAAAGCTCGCCTACGCCGCCGTCGTAAAAGCCCTGGCTGCGGCCCACGCCGCGGAAGTTGAACCGCAGCACCGAAAAGCCGCGCTCCACGAAGATATGATAGAGCTGATACGCCACCGGATTGTTCATCGTGCCGCCGAATTGCGGGTGCGGGTGCAGAACCAGGGCAACTGGGGCGTTTTCGACTTTCGAGTGGTGATACCGGCCTTCAATGCGGCCTGCCGGGCCATTGAAAATCACGTCGGGCATAGGGGACACATCTCTCCAGCGGAACCCGAAACGGGGCATCCGCGCTATTGGGTGGAAAGCCTTACTAAATTAGTTGGTTTTCTGTGCTGGAAATCCGCCTGAAAATAACTAAATAGTTGACTACAGGGCTCGGAATTGGGTAGCGAAAGGGCCACCCGGTACCGGACCTGGGCGCGTTTCTTAGCACACTCTGCGGCTGGATTTGCAAGTTTAACCGCGCGCCGAGGTCAAAAAGTCCTGAATAAGGCAGATTTTTCAGCCCTTTAGCTGATTACCGGCTGGGCACATTGCGCTGGCCGGAATGGGAGATAGAGACCATGAAACTTACGACGAAGGGACGCTATGCGGTGATGGCGATGACCGATCTGGCGCGCCACAGTCAGGGAAGCCCGGTTTCGCTTGCCGATATCGCCTCGCGTCAGGAAATTTCGCTGTCTTATCTCGAGCAGCTCTTTTCCCGCCTGCGCAAGAACGACCTCGTAAAAAGTGTGCGCGGGCCGGGCGGCGGGTATTTATTGGCGCACGACCCGGACGCCACCCGGATTTCGGATATCATTTTGGCGGTGGACGAGCCGCTGAAAGCCACGCGCTGCCATGCCGGCTCCCCGCAGGGCTGCATGTCGGATTCCTCGCGCTGCCTGACCCATGATCTTTGGGACGCACTGAGCGATCAGATCCATCTTTTCCTGGCTTCGGTTTCCCTGGGCGATGTGATTTCGGGCCGGCTGCGCGAAAAGCGCGCGAGCCAGGTGCCGGACTTTATCGGCGATACGCCGGAAGCGGCCGCCGCTACCCAGCAGCCTAAAGTGCATGCGGCCGAGTGAGCCGGGGGCAAAATTGAACGGGAAGACACTGAACGGGAAGACCGGGACCTGATGACGGGCACGCGCATATATCTCGATTATAACGCAACGGCGCCGCTGCGCAGCGAAGCTGGCGAAGCGATGCGCCGTGCTATCGCGGCCGCGGAAAAAGCCTCGGGCACGGGGCTGGGCAATCCCTCGTCCGTGCACGGCGAAGGGCGCAAGGCCCGCGCGCTTGTCGAAGAGGCGCGCCGCGATGTGGCAGCGCTTTTAAGCGCGCCCGCCGAAGGGGTGATCTTTACGGGTTCGGGCACCGAAGCGGTGAACCTTGCCGCCGCGCAGGCCGAAGCGCTGGGCTGCAGCGCCGTTCTTTACGGGGCGAGCGAGCATGCCTGCGGCATCGGCGCGGCGGAGGCGAGCCCGCTTGAAAGCCGGCCCATTCCGCTCCTCGCCAATGGGCTGGTAGATTTGGACGCGCTCGGCGCATTGCTGAAAGAGGCCGGAGAAAAGCCCTTCGTGCTGTTGCAGCACGCCAATAATGAGACGGGTGTCGTTCAGCCGCTTGAAGAGGCAGCACGCCTCGTGCGCGAGGCGGGCGGCATTCTTGCCTCCGATCTGGTGCAGAGCGCGGGCAAGACGGCGATCGACATCAAGGCGCTCGGCATTCATATGGGTGCCATCTCCGCCCATAAGATGGGCGGGCCGCAGGGTGTCGGCGCATTGGTGCTGGCCGAAGATATGCCGCTCACGCCGCTTCTTCATGGCGGCGGGCAGGAGCGGCGGCGGCGCGGGGGTACCGAAAACGTGATCGGTATTGCCGGTTTCGCCGCAGCAGCCAAGGCCGCGCTGAATGATATGGAAAGCCTCGAGGATCAGCGCGCGCTGCGCGATGCCTTCGAGGCGAAGCTGAAAGACTATGCGCCCGGTGTCGTCATCTTCGGCGAAAGCGCGCCGCGGCTTGCCAATACAAGCTGCTTTGCGCTGGCGGATGCGGATGTGAGCGCCGAAATGCTGCTCATGAAGCTCGACTTGGCGGGTTTTGCCGTCTCCTCGGGCGCGGCCTGTTCGTCGGGCAAAGTGGCCGCCTCGCATGTGCTCTCCGCCATGCAGGTGGAGGACAGGCTTTCCCGTTCGGCCATCCGCATGAGCCTTGGGCGGGAGAGCACATTGGAAGAAGTTCTGGCGCTGGCCGATACATGGGCCGGTGCCGCAGTAAAACATGACGCGCCGGCCCCCGGCGCCGTCATGGCAAGCTAAGCGATCTTAAGGGAAACAGATCATGGCGGTTCGTGAGACAGTTGAAACGGTAGATGAAGTCGGCAAGTACAAGTACGGCTTTTTCACGGATATCGAATCCGAGAAAGCGCCCAAGGGCTTGAACGAAGACACCATCCGTTTCATCTCGGCCAAAAAGGACGAGCCGGAATGGATGCTGGAATGGCGGCTCGATGCCTATCGGCGCTGGCTGACCATGCAGGAGCCTTCCTGGGCCAAGGTCAATTATCCCAAAATCGATTTTCAGGATGCCTATTATTATTCGGCGCCGAAATCGGACGAAGACCGGCCGAAGAGCCTCGATGAAGTGGACCCGAAGCTTCTGGAAACATATGAGAAGCTCGGTATTCCGCTTTCCGAGCAAAAGATGCTGGCCGGTGTCGCGGTGGACGCGGTGTTCGACAGCGTTTCCGTTGCCACCACGTTCAAAGGCAAGCTGAAGGAAGCCGGCGTCATCTTCTGCCCGATGTCCGAAGCGATCCGGGATTATCCCGATCTCGTGCGCAAGTATCTGGGTTCGGTCGTGCCGGTCAGCGACAATTTTTATGCAACGCTCAACTCGGCGGTCTTCTCGGACGGCTCTTTCGTCTATATCCCAAAGGGCGTGCGCTGCCCGATGGAGCTTTCGACCTATTTCCGCATCAATGAAGCGCAGACGGGTCAGTTCGAGCGCACGCTGATCGTTGCCGATGAAGGCTCTTATGTGAGCTATCTGGAAGGCTGCACCGCGCCGATGCGTGATGAGAACCAGGTGCACGCTGCCGTGGTCGAGCTTGTGGCGCTGGAAGGGGCGGAGATCAAATATTCCACCGTCCAGAACTGGTATCCGGGCGATGAGAACGGCAAGGGCGGCATCTATAATTTCGTGACCAAGCGCGGCGATTGCCGCGGCGCGGATTCGAAGATTTCCTGGACGCAGGTCGAAACCGGTTCTGCCGTCACCTGGAAATATCCAAGCTGCATCCTGCGCGGTGACAATTCGGTGGGCGAGTTCTATTCCATCGCCATCTCGAACAATTACCAGCAGGTGGACAGCGGCACGAAGATGATCCATCTGGGCAAGAACACCTCGAGCCGGATCATCTCCAAGGGCATTTCGGCGGGCAAGAGCTCCAACACCTACCGGGGTCTTGTCAGCGTGCATAAGAAGGCGGAGGACGCGCGCAACTTTACGCAGTGCGACTCTTTGCTCGTGGGCGACAAGTGTTCCGCCCATACCGTGCCCTATATCGAGTCGAAGAACCCCAGCGCCGTGCTGGAGCATGAGGCAACGACCTCGAAAATCAGTGAAGACCAGCTCTTCTACTGCATGCAGCGCGGGCTTGGAGAAGAAGAAGCGGTGGCGCTGCTCGTCAACGGCTTTTGCCGGGATGTGCTGCAGCAATTGCCGATGGAATTTGCGGTTGAAGCGCAGAAGCTTGTGGGCATCAGCCTGGAAGGCAGCGTGGGCTGATAAGGAAAGACAAATGCTTGAGATCAAAGACCTGCACGTCAATGTGGACGGCAAAGAAATTCTGAAAGGCATCACGCTGAGCGTTGGCACCGGCGAGGTCCATGCGATCATGGGACCCAACGGGTCGGGCAAATCGACGCTGTCTTATGTGCTTTCGGGCCGGGAGGGCTATGAGATCACGAAGGGCGAGATCCTTTACAAGGGCAAAGACCTGCGCGCCATGGAGATCGAAGAGCGCGCCGCTGCCGGCCTCTTCCTCGCCTTCCAGTATCCGATCGAGATACCGGGCGTGACGACCATGACCTTCCTTAAGACCGCGCTTAACGCGCAGCGCAAGGCGCGCGGGGAAGAAGAGCTCGATGCCGTGAAATTCCTGCGCCTTGTGCGCGAGAAGGCCGGTCCGCTCAATGTCTCCGAAGATATGCTCAAGCGCCCGCTCAATGTCGGCTTTTCGGGCGGGGAAAAGAAGCGCGCGGAAATTCTGCAAATGGCGCTGTTGGAGCCGAGCCTTGCCGTGCTGGACGAGACCGATTCCGGCCTCGACATCGACGCACTGAAAGTCGTCTCCGACGGGGTGAACGCCCTGCGCAGTCCTGACCGCTCGATGATCGTGATCACGCACTATCAGCGCCTGCTCAATCACATCGTGCCCGACAAAGTGCATGTGCTTTCCGCGGGCCGTATCGTGCGCACGGGCGGCAAGGAGCTGGCGCATGAGCTCGAGGAAACCGGTTACGCCGATATTGTGGAGGCCTGAGAGTAAATGACGGCCAGTATCGAAGAACAATATCTGGAAGCTTTCAGCGCGCTCGCGCCGCAGGGCGACCCGGCCTGGCTTTTGGCTCGCCGCCGTATGGCGCGGGACATTTTCGCTGCGGCGGGTTTTCCGCACCGGCGCGTTGAAGCCTGGCGCTATACGGACCTGCGCCGCGCGCTTGCCAAAGAAGGTTATGTGCCGGCACAGCGTTATGACGGCCCGCTTGCCTATGACGTTGAAACGGTCGGGCCGGGGGCGGCCGCCTTCGGCGATGTCGAGCGGCATATGCTGGTCTGCGTCAACGGCTTCTTCCGCCCCGATCTTTCCTCGGCGGATCTGCCCGATGGCGTCAGCATCAAACCGCTCAGCGAAGCGGTGAAGGAAACCGGCTTTGAAGATTTTTTGACGACGGACGACAATCTTCATCCCGTCAATGCGCTCAACAGCGCGCTGATGCAGGATGGGCTCGTGATCCGCGTCGAGGCGGGAAAAGATGCCGGCAAGCCGCTTCATATGGTGCATGTGACGACTTCTGCCGGGGCCTCGGCGGCGCATATGCGCCATGTCATCGCGCTTGAAGAAGACGCCAAACTTTGCCTCTTGGAAACCCATCTGGGCCAGGGCGGCGCAGGCTATCTTGCCAATCACGTCACCGAAACCCATTTGGGGGAAGGCGCGGCGCTGACCCATATCAAGCTGCAGGATGAAGCAAAGGATGCGCTGCATGTGGCAGCGAACAATCTGCGCCTTGCGGCAAACGCCAAATATTACGGTTTCGTGCTGGCGCTCGGCGCGCGGCTGTCGCGCCATGAAACGGATGCTGTTTTCAAAGGCGAGGGCGCCCATGCGGATATGCACGGGGCGCTTGCGCTGCGCGGCAAACAGCTCGGCGATATCAGCACCTATGTGGATCATGCAGTGCCCGGTTGCAGCTCGAATGCTCATGTGAAGTCCGTGCTGGACGAGGAAGCGACGGGTGTTTTCCAAGGCCGCGTCCTGGTTGCCAAGGACGCGCAGAAGACGGATGGCCGCCAGCTTTCCAACGCACTGCTTCTGTCGCGCGATGCGGGCATGAATGCCAAGCCCGAGCTTGAGATTTATGCCGATGACGTGCAATGCGCCCACGGCTCGACGATCGGCGAGCTCGACGGGACGGCGCTCTTTTATTTGCGCTCGCGCGGCATCGACGAAGCCACGGCCCGCAGTCTTCTCATCCGCGCCTTTTTGGATGAGGTGCTTGAAACGATCCCGCTGGACGGCGTCAAGCAGGATATTGGAAGCCAGATCGATGTCTGGTTCCGCGCCAGCGCATTGGCAGGGAGTGAAACAAGATGAGCGAAATGCCCCTGGTGAAGGATGTGGTGTCCGCGTTTAACGTGGACCGCGTGCGCGCCGACTTTCCCATTCTCTCGCGGGAAGTTTATGGCAAGCCGCTGACTTATCTCGACAATGCGGCCTCCGCGCAAAAGCCGCGCGCCGTGATCGATGCGGTGCGCCATGCCTATGAAGCGGAATACGCAAATGTCCACCGGGGCCTGCATTTCCTTTCCAATCTTGCGACCGAGCGCTTCGAGGCGGCGCGGGAAAGCGTACGCCGCTACCTGAACGCCAAGGAGCAGGAAGAGATCATCTTCACTTCCGGCTCGACCGATGCGATCAACCTTGTCGCTTCTTCTTATCTCGAGCCTTTGATCGGGGAGGGCGATGAAATCGTTCTCTCCATCATGGAGCACCATTCCAACATCGTGCCCTGGCACTATATGCGCGAGCGTCATGGCGCCGTCTTGAAATGGGCGCCGGTGACGGATGAAGGCGATCTCGATCTCGACGCGCTCGATAAGCTGCTCGGGCCGAAAGTGAAACTACTGGCGCTCACCCATATGTCGAATGCGCTCGGCACCATCACACCGATGAAGCGCATCGTGAAAATGGCGCATGAGCGCGGCATTCCGGTAATGGTGGACGGCTCGCAGTCGGCGGTGCATCTGCCCATCGATGTGCAAGACCTCGATTGCGATTTCTTTGCGCTGACGGGTCACAAGATTTACGGGCCGAGCGGCATCGGCGCGCTTTATGCCAAGCGCGAGCATCTGGAGAAGATGCGCCCCTACCGGGGCGGCGGTGAAATGATCCGTGAGGTCTCCATGGACCGGGTCACCTATGCCGACCCGCCGCACCGTTTCGAGGCGGGCACGCCGCCTATCGTGCAGGCCATCGGCCTCGGCGCGGCGCTCGATTATGTGGACGGGCTCGGCCGGGAAAATATTCTGGCTCATGAAAGCGCGCTTCTGGCTTATGCGACGGAACGGATACAGGAAGTGGAGAAGCTCCGGCTGATCGGTACGTCCGCGAATAAGGGAAGCATTCTTTCCTTCGTGATCGAGGGCACGCATCCCCATGACATCAGCATGATCATCGACCGCTCCGGCGTTGCCGTGCGGGCGGGTCATCACTGCGCCCAGCCGCTGATGGACAGATTTGACGTGCCGGCGACCTCGCGCGCCTCGATTGCGATGTATAATACGAAAGAAGATATCGACCGGCTGGTGGATGCGCTCCATCATGCGGCCGGGTTCTTCGGGTAACGGGTAAGATGATGGCTGACGAAATGGACCTTGAAAGCAAAACCGAAACCGCGCCCGAGCCGGTGGAAAATGCGCCCGCCGCGCCCGGCTCCGCCTTGCCGCCCGAGGAAATCGAGCGGCTGACGGACGATCTTATCGGCGCGCTCAAGACCGTTTATGACCCTGAAATTCCGGTGGATATTTACGAGCTGGGGCTCATCTACAAGATCGACATTTCCGATGACCGGGATGTGCTGGTGGATATGACGCTGACCGCGCCGGGCTGTCCCGTGGCCGGTGAAATGCCGGGCTGGGTGGAAGATGCCGTGCGCTCCGTCGACGGGGTGGGCGATGTGCAGGTCAACCTCGTCTTCGATCCGCCTTGGGACCCGAGCCGCATGTCGGATGAGGCACGCGTCGCCCTTAACATGTATTGAGGTTTGCCTTGTTATAATGGGGCCTTGTCATTCCGGGGCAAACCCACCAATTTAAGTATGTAGTCCTCGCATAACGGAGAAATCCATGGCCAAGCGAGAGCGCCCGAAAGCGATTACTTTGACCGATGCGGCAGCTGCCCGCGTCAAGGAGATCATTGAAAATTCCGACAAGAAGATTGTCGGGGTGCGCATCGGCGTGGAAAAAGGCGGCTGCGCCGGTATGGCCTATACGATGGAATATGCCGAGGAAATCGGCCCGATGGACGAAGTGGTCGAAGATAAAGGCGTGCGTGTGCTGATCGATCCTAAAGCCATTCTCTTCCTGCTCGGCACGGAAATGGATTACGAAGTGGGCAAGCTTTCGAGTACGTTCCAGTTCAACAACCCGAACGCCATCGATGCCTGCGGCTGCGGTGAAAGCGTCACCATTCAGCCCGTGCCCGAAGACGCGCTTCAATAACATGGCCGTCAGCACGGAGTATAAAGCCTTCGTGCTGGAACAGCTTGCCCCGCTCGGACAAGTGCGCATCCGCAATATGTTCGGCGGAGCGGGCGTTTATTACGGCGATCTCATGTTCGGGCTGATCGCCGGTGAAGTTCTCTATTTCAAGGCGGATGAGATCAACCGGCCGGATTTCGAGGCGGAAGGAACGGAAGCCTTCGTTTATGCCCCGCCATCGGGCAAAACCATCACCATGTCCTATTGGGAAGTGCCCGAGCGCCTTTATGACGAGCCTGAAGAGCTGACGCATTGGGCCCGAAATGCAATCGAGGCGGCGGTGCGCGGCAAGAAGGCAAAGCCCAAGAAGAAGCGCAAAGCAGCCGCCAAGAAATAGCGCGCGCGTGAGGCAATGATGTGAGGTAAAGAAAAGGCGGGCCCAAGCCCGCCTCTTTTTATTTGCCCTGGAATTTTGCCGGGCGTTTTTCCAGAAAGGCCTTCACGCCTTCCTTGAAATCGTCCGTGCGCCCGGCAATACGCTGTTTCTGGCGCTCGAGATTGAGCTGCTCTTCATACGTATTATCCGTGCTCTCCCAGTAAAGCTCGCGGATCATGGAAAGCGAGACGGTAGGTCCGGCGGCAAGCTCGCCGGCCAGCTTCTTCGCTTCGCCGAGAAGGTCGCCATCTTCATAGACCCGGTTGACGAGGCCCCAGTCGAGGGCTTTGTCGGCGGGCAGTTTTTCGGCCAGCAGCGAAAGCTCTTTCGCGCGGGCATTGCCGACAAGGCGCGGCAGAAGCCAGGTCGAGCCGCCATCCGGCACCAGCCCGATGCGGCGGAAAGCCTGCAGGAAATAAGCGGACTTGGCGCAGAGCACGAGATCGCCCATCAGCGCGAAGCTCATGCCGACACCGGCAGCCGGCCCGTTCACCGCCGTCAGGAACGGCATTTCCAGATTGCGCAAGCGGCGCAGGAAGGGGTGGTAAGCGGTTTCAAGGCGCGAGCCTGCATCCGGCGCGCCGCCTTTATTATCGCCGCGCCCTTGCAGGTTGGCGCCGGAGCAAAAGCCGCGCCCTTCGCCCGTCATGATCAGGCAGCGCAGGCCATTGGCCGGGTCTTCCACCGCGTCCATGGCATCCATCAGCCCTTCGAGCATTTCATCGGAAACCGCGTTCATGACTTCCGGATGGTTGAGCACGAGAATGCCCGTCGTGCCCTCGATATCGAGCCTTACCCTGTTGAAATCCATCTCTCTCTCCCTGTTTTGGTGGCGATTATAAGAATGGGGTTGTCGAGCAGCCTATCACTGGAAATTCGGTTTGCGCTTTTGCAAAAAGGATGTGACGCCTTCGGCAAAGTTCGGGTGGTCGCCCAGCATGCCTTGCGTGTCGCGCTCGTAATCGAGCTGCGTGCTCAGATCGCTCGTCAGCGCATTGTCGAGCGCGCGCTTGATTTCCCCGAAGGCATTGGAAGGCCCGCCGGCCAGTTTGGCGGCGATTTTCATCGCTTCTTCCATCAGCGCGTCGTCTTCCACGCATTGCCAGATGAGGCCCCATTCGGCGGCGCGTTCGGCCGGCAATTTTTCGCCAAGCAGCGCCAGCCCGCGGGCCCGCGCCCGGCCGACGAGATTGGGCAGATACCAGGTGCAGCCCATATCCGGAATGAGCGCCAGCTGCGGCCCGAAAACCTGCACGAAGGAGGCGGACTTGCCCGCGATCACGATATCGGCGGACAGCGCCAGGCCGACGCCGCCGCCTGCCGCGACACCGTTCACGGCGGCAATGACGGGTTTCGCAGAGCCGGCGATTTCCCGCACCATCGGGTTGAAGGCGATCTCCATGCCGTAAGCGACATTCTCGCCCGTGCTCGCGCCTTCCTTGCGCGGGCCGCCGCTGGCCAGATCCGCACCGGCGCAAAAGCCGCGCCCGGCGCCGGTCATCAAAATGGCGCCGGCATCCTTGTCCTCATTTGCGGCGGCAATGGCCGCGCGGATATCGCTGATCAGCTATGTGTTGA
The DNA here is from genome assembly GCF_000739695.1 of Tepidicaulis marinus. Lineage (GTDB taxonomy): Bacteria > Pseudomonadota > Alphaproteobacteria > Parvibaculales > Parvibaculaceae > Tepidicaulis > Tepidicaulis marinus. Next base: position 135,216 of record NZ_BBIO01000004.1, on the reverse strand, counting down.
GACTATTGAGCACATCGGGGCGGTTCAGCGTGAGTTTCGCCACGCCGCCTGCGACTTCATAAAGTACCGTTTCCATAAGACCTTCCGCGTTTTCCCATGAGCGCCAGGCCGCGCGCAAAAGTGCCGGGCCGGCTTTGTTGCCGGTCAGCATATCCATGGGAAAGGGGGCGTAAAGCCCCGCAAAACCGGAGCGTGAGAAAGCGCGGGAAACGCAGCGTCAATTGCCGCTTGTTTAGGCGCGCCGGGAACTTAGCTTGCGGCGGCTTTCTGCGCGGGCAGGGAGGTTTCGGCGATGACGCAATTGCGCCCGCTATCTTTGGCGGCATAAAGGCATGTGTCGGCGCGCTCGACGAGTTCGTTCAACGGTTCACCGAAACGGAATTCCGCCGCCCCGATCGACATGGTGATGCGGCCAAGCTGTTCGCCGGTCGAGCGTTTGACGAGCTCGCGCGACTGCACCATCTCGCGGATGGAATTGGCCAGGGTCTGCGCATCGCGCAGCGCGGTCTTGGGCAGAATGACGGCAAATTCCTCGCCGCCATAACGGGCCGCCGTATCGCGGCCTTTCACATTGGCCATCATGCAGCCGGCAACGAGCTTGAGCACCTGGTCGCCGGTCTGGTGGCCATAGGTGTCGTTGAAGCGTTTGAAATGATCGATATCGCCGAGCAGCAGGCAGAAGCTGGTGCCGGTTTCCATGGCCTCGCGCGAGGCTTTGTGCAGCTCTTCGTCGAATGCCTTGCGGTTTGCGATGCCGGTCAGCGGATCGGTGAAGGCTTCGTTGCGCGCGCTTTCAAGGCGTTTGCGCAATTCGCTGATCTCTTCCTGGGATGCCTGCAACTCGCCTTCCAGCTCGCGCGAGCGCGATTCCATCTGGCGGGAAGCGGAAACGATCGTCTCGATCACGATGGCCAGATCTTCCGGCTTGGTATTGGCCGAAAGGTTCCGGCTGACGCCTTGCATGCTGTCGCCGAAGCGGCTCGTGTCGTTGGTCGCCGTCTCGATCAATTTGGAGACGCGCTCCATCTCGTTTTGAAGCTGGGCGCTGGTGTCGTTGGTCGTATCGGCCAGAGACTCAGGATTGTGCAGGAACTGCGCGCCGATTTCCTCGAGCAGTGCATCGTCGCATTGCGCGCCCTCTTTCAGAGCCAGGGTAAGCGCCTCGCTCAATGCCGGGTTGGCGCCCGACATATGCGCATAGGCTATTTCATAATGGCGGGGCGTGGGCGTGATCTTGTGGCCGCGCAGAAAATCGAAGGCCTGCGTGCCGAATTTCTCGACCATCTGACGTTCGTCTTTCTGCCTCTCCACGGTCCTACCCCATCCACCAAAACTTGATTTATGGCCCGGATTTGCAGATCGCCGGACCCCGCGTATGGTCAAAGTTAGCCCAAGAGCGTTACGTCTCCGTTAAGTCGGGCGGTTTGAGAAAGCTCCGGCCAGCCGCCGCGGCCCCTGCGTTCCTCCCCGCATCCGGGGCGGCCAAGCCGAAAAACTGGCGAAAAAGGCTTTAATTGCTATAGTTTGCGCGTAGGATTTGCGTAATCCTTAAACAAACCTTTCATACCCGCGCCCGGACTTATCGGCTCAGCAAGCGGGGTGGGAAAAGCTGCAGCGGAGGAAATTCATGAGCGTTGCCGAATCGAACTTGCCGGATGGCGATAGCGCGTCCATTGCCGCCTCGATCCGCCAGATCGTGGACCGTCAAAAGGCGGCGCATTTGGCCGAAGGCCCCCCCAGCGTCAAGCGCCGGAAAGACTGGCTCGACCGGTCCATCGGGCTGCTGGTCGATTATCAAAAGGAAATCGTAGAGGCCCTTGCCGCCGATTTCGGCCATCGCAGCCATGAGCAGACCTTGCTGACGGACGTAATGGGCTCCATCGGGCCGCTGAAACACGCCAAGGCGCATCTGGAACAATGGATGAAGCCGGAAAAGCGCAAGGTGCAGTTCCCGCTCGGCCTGTTCGGGGCAAAAGCGCGGGTGGAATATCAGCCGCTCGGCGTGATCGGCGTCATTTCGCCTTGGAACTTCCCGGTCAACCTGACGATGGCGCCGCTTGCCGGTATTTTCGCAGCGGGCAACCGCGCCGTGATCAAGCCGTCGGAATTCACGCCGGCCACCTCGGAGCTGATGAGCCGGATGTTCCGCGAGGCTTATGACGAAACCGAAGTCGCGGTCGTCACCGGCGGCCCGGCGGTCGGGGAGGCGTTCTCGCGCCAGCCTTTCGATCATCTGATCTTCACCGGCGCCACCTCCATCGCCTATCACGTCATGCGCGCGGCGGCGGAAAATCTCGTGCCGGTGACGCTGGAACTCGGCGGCAAATCGCCGGTCATTATTTCCGACAAGGCGCCGATGGATGACGCCGCCGCCAAGGTCATGGCCGGCAAGATGATGAATGCGGGCCAGATCTGCCTTGCGCCCGACTATGTGCTGGTGCCGGAGAACAAGGTTGAGCAGTTCATCACCCAGGCAACATCCGCCGTCTCGAAAATGTATCCGACGCTGAAGGACAACCCGGATTACACGTCGGTGATCAACCAACGCCATTACGACCGCATCACCTCTTACCTTGATGATGCGAAGACGAAGGGCGCGCGCATCGTCGAGATCAATCCGGCGAATGAAGACTTTACTCAGCAGCCTTACAACAAGATCCCGCCCACGCTGGTCATCAATCCGACCGACGATATGAAGATCATGCAGGAAGAGATCTTCGGCCCGCTCTTGCCGGTGAAGGGATATAAGAAAGTCGACGAGGCGATCGATTACATCAACGCTCATCCCCGTCCGCTCGGGCTTTATCATTTCAGCCCGGACGAGAACGAGCACAAGGAAGTGCTCACCCGCACCACGGCGGGCGGTGTGACGCTGAACGATGTGATCATGCATGTGGCTCAGGAAGACCTGCCTTTCGGCGGCGTCGGCCCGGCAGGCATGGGCTCCTATCACGGCATCGACGGGTTCCGCACCTTCAGCCATGCCAAGTCGGTTTACACGCAGGCAAAAGCCAAGTTCATCGTCGAGATGATGCGCCCGCCTTACACGGAAAAAACGCGCAAGTTCCTGGCAAGTCAGATCAAGCGCTAAGCCTTTTCGGTAAAAAGAAAAAAGGGCGGCCCGGAGGCCGCCCTTTTTGTTTGCCGGGAGTGTCGGAGGAGTGCCCGGCAGTGAAAGCCTACCTAATGCCGATCCGGCGGATGGCCGACGGCGTATAGCGGTTTTCATCCAGCTCGTTGGCAAAGAAGTTGATCGCCGGTTCCTCGTTGATCAGGCCGCCCGCCAGATAGCGCCCATTGGTGAGGTCGTAATAGGTGGCGGCAATGCCCGCGCAGAGCGGCACCTCATAGGCGGTGATGGGGAAATGCTCCTGCACGCGCCAAAGCTCACCGCGCGTGTCGTATAGTTCGGCGGCGACGATGTTCCAGGTATCTTCCTGCAAGTAGAAGCGGCGGCGCTGATAGACGTGGCGCATACCTTCTTTCAAATTTGCCTCGATCACCCAGACCCGGTGTAATTCGTAGCGCGAATGCTCCTGGTTGATATGGCGCTGGTTGAGAATGTCTTCGTATTTCAGCTTGTCCGATCCCAGATCGTAATTGTTGTAGGGCACATAGGCTTCCTGCTTGCCGATCACCGTCCAGTTATAGCGGTCGGGCGAGCCGTTATAGCCGCCGAAACTGTCCACGGTCGTCATGCCGTCCGAGTTCGTGCCCGGATTGTCATAGGCGATGTCGGGGGCGCGGCGCACGCGGCGGGTGCCGGGGCTGTATTGCCAGGCAAGGCGGCCTTGTTTGGCCATGTTGATCGTTTCATGCACAAGCGTGACGTTGCCCGCGCGCCGGGCAGGGGCCACCGTGTGGGCGATATATTTCGCCCAGATATTGCCGAGCTCTTCGGCGGATTTTTTCGTCGGATCGTTCCAGGCGACGATGGCTTCATCCTGCACGGTGTAGATCGTGTAATCCCCGCCTTGGGTCGGAATGGCCGCCGCGAACTGCCGCGTTGCCTTGTGGTTGATGAACCCGAGCATATGGTTCCAGATGATCTCGAGCGCGCTGTTGGGAATGGGGAAGGGCTTGCCCATGATCGCCTGGCTCACCCCGTTGCCGCCCTCCGCCAGAAGACCCACTTTCGCATTGCGCCGGTTCGCCTGATAAACGTGTTCGGGCAGCGCGCAGGTGCGGTGCGTCGGGAACACTTTCATGAAGTAAGTGTCGCCGTAATCCTTCAGCAGCGCCTTATGCGCACCCGTCAGCTTGCCGGCATATTGGTCCATATTCTCGCGGGTAATGCGGAAGAGTTCCTTTTCGCTGGCGAAAGGATTGACGTGGTGCATGCCCACTTCATAGCCAAGGCTAGGCGGCGGCGTGGTCAGCCCCCCGGTCCAGGCGGGAATGGTGCCTTCCGCATTGCCCGCTTTTTCCGAGCCCATGGGCGTCAGGTCCTGGCCGAGCCGGGCAGCTACGGCATCCGGCACCTCGGCCAGCGCGGCAGAGCCGGTGAAAATGAAACCGGCGCATAAAGTGCCGGCGCTGAGCAGGCTTTTCAAACCTGTCCGTGTTGATAAGCGCACGTTGAACTCCTCCCTATATAGTAAGGATACTTTACTATGAGACGGCTAGAATGACCACTCCATTCCGCGCTGCGGCTGGCTCGTGCAACCGCGGGAAGAGCCCAAAATGCAAAAAGGCGCCCGGATGAGCGCCTTCTTTGGAATTTCAAGAGAAATGGGGCGCCGTCAGGCGTTGACGGCTTTCCGCACGGGGCGCAGCAGGAAGGCCGGCGTGTGATCGCCCAGACCGACTTCCTTGTTTCCCTGTTTGTCGGAGCCGCGCCCGCCGCCGCGCCGTCCCCGGGACTGGCCGCTTTCCGCATCTTTGCTCTTGCGCGATGCGGCGTCTTTTTCCGGCTGGCTGTCTTTGGCAGCTTCAGGAGCGGCTTCCTCTTTGGGGGCCGCGTCTTTCTTGGCAGCTTGCCTGGGCTTGCGTGTGCGGGTTTTCTTTTCCGCTTGCGGCGCGTCTTCCGGTGCTGCGGCAGCTTTTTCTTCGACCGGTTTGGCTTCGGCTTTGGCAGCCGGTTTAGCGTCCGGTTTGGCGGGAGCCGGTTTCTTGCCTCCGCGGGTGCGCCCGCCGCGGCGCTTGCCGCCTTCTTTCAGCAGCGTTTCCACATCTTCCGGCTCGAACTCGCTCGCCCGCTCGATATCGCTCTGGATGAGGCTTTCGATCGCGGCGATATATTTCTGCTCTTCCGGCATCGCCAGCGTGAAGGCCTGGCCGCTGCGTCCCGCGCGTCCCGTGCGCCCGATCCGGTGCACATAGTCTTCCGCATGGGTCGGCACGTCGAAATTGAAAACATGGCTGACATCGGGGATGTCGAGGCCGCGGGCCGCCACGTCGCTGGCGATGAGATAAGTCAGCTCGCCGCTGCGGAATTTATCCAGCGTTTGCATACGCACATGCTGATCGAGATCGCCATGCAGCGCCCCGGCGGCAAAGCCGTGCTTTTTCATGGACCGGTCGAGCACGGCAACGTCGCGCTTGCGGTTGCAGAAAATGATCGCGTTCTTGATCGGGTCCTGCGCGTTGATGATCCGGCGCAGCGTATCGCGCTTGTCTTCTTTCGACGTATAGACCACGCGCTGGGTAATGGCTGCGGCCGTCGAGGAGGTGCGGGCCACTTCGATCTTGACGGGATTGTGCAGGAACGTATCCGTCAGGCGTTGGATCTCCGGCGGCATGGTGGCCGAGAAGAAAAGCGTCTGGCGGGTAAAGGGCAGGAGTTTGCAGATCCGCTCCAGATCGGGAATGAACCCCATATCCATCATGCGGTCGGCTTCATCCACCACGAAAATCTGCACACCGTTCAACAGCACCTTGCCGCGCTCGAAATGGTCGAGCAGGCGGCCGGGCGTGGCGATCAGAACGTCGACGCCGCGGTCCAGTTTCTTTTCCTGGTCCGCGAAGGACACACCGCCGATGAGCAGCGCCATGGAAAGTTTGTGGTACTTGCCATAGGTCTCGAAATTTTCGGAGACCTGTGCGGCAAGCTCGCGCGTCGGCTCGAGAATGAGCGAGCGGGGCATACGGGCCCGCGCCCGGCCGCGCGACAGAATGTCGATCATGGGAAGCGTGAAAGAGGCGGTCTTGCCCGTTCCCGTCTGGGCAATGCCCAGAATGTCCCGGGCCTGCAAAGCCTTTGGAATGGCTTCGGCCTGAATGGGCGTGGGGGTTTCGTACCCCGCCTCGGTAACTGCCTGTAGGACTTTAGGGCCTAGCCCTAGTTCATCAAACTTCATGCACGCTTGGTTTTGGGTTCCGCTTCACCGGCCGGAAAATCCGGATTTTACCGGGTGAGCTGCCGTCAGCCTAAAAGGGGACGGCTCGTGGATTTGCCGCGACCATAGAAGATATCGACAACTTGTCAACAGCGCCCTCAGCGCCGGTTTCCCTAAGTTGGCGGCTGTGGCCAATTAGGCCCACTGCGTATTCTCTGTGCCCTGAATGGGGGCTTGGTGCGGGGCTCTAAAGGAAGCTGGACGGCCGCCCGGCGCGGGCGGCGTCAAATGTCCAGATTGGTCGCGAATTCGGCGTGTTCCTGGATGAACTGGAAGCGCAGCTCCGGTTTGTTGCCCATCAAATGGGTCACGGCGCGCTGCGTTTCTTCGCGCTCGTCCTCCGGCAACACGACTTGGAGGAGGGTGCGGGTGTCCCGGCGCATGGTGGTTTCTTTCAGCTGGGCGGGCAGCATTTCGCCGAGCCCTTTGAACCGGCTCACCTCGATCTTGGCGCGGGAATTGAACTCCTTGGCGACCAGCGTGTCCTTATGCGCATCGTCCCGCGCATAAAGCGTCTTGCCGCCCTGGGCGAGCTTGTAAAGCGGGGGCACGGCCAGGAACAGATGCCCCTCGCGGATAAGCTGCGGCATTTGCTGGTAAAAGAAGGTGATGAGGAGCGAGGCGATATGCGCCCCGTCCACATCCGCGTCCGTCATGATGATGATCTTTTCATAGCGCAGGTCTTCGTCGCGGTAATGGCTGCCGGGCCGCACGCCGAGCGCCTGAATGAGATCGGCAAGCTGTTGGTTCTGCGCCAGCTTGCCAGCCGTGGCATTGGCGACATTGAGGATCTTGCCGCGCAGGGGCAGTACCGCTTGGCTCTTGCGGTCGCGGGCCTGTTTGGCCGAGCCGCCGGCGCTGTCGCCTTCCACGATGAAAAGCTCCGAGCCGGCCGCACCGGACTGCGCGCAGTCAGCCAGCTTGCCCGGCAGGCGCAGCTTGCGGGTCGCGGTCTTGCGGCCGATGTCTTTTTCCTGCTTGCGCTTCAGCCGCTCGTCCATCCGGTCGAGCACCCAGTCGAGCAGCTTGTTGGCCTGCTGGGGCTGGGCGGTCAGCCAATGGTCGAAATGGTCGCGGATGGCGTTTTCAACAAGGCGCGCCGCCTCGCCGGTGGACAGCTTTTCCTTGGTTTGGCCGACGAATTCCGGCTCGCGGATGAAAACCGAGAGCATTGCCCCGGCGGAGGTGAGCACGTCATCGGCGGTCAGCCCGCCCGCCTTCTTGTTGCCCGCAAGTTCGGCATAGGCTTTCAGCCCCTTGGTCAGCGCCGCGCGCAGGCCCGCCTCATGGGTGCCGCCTTCGGGCGTCGGGATCGTGTTGCAATAGGAATTCGTGAAACCGTCCGCATCGCCGAACCAGGTCACGGCCCATTCCACCGTGCCGTTCTGGCCCTTCTTGGAGACCTTGCCGGTAAAAGCCTCGCTCGTGACGGTCGTATAGCCTTCCGTCTGGCTGGCCAGAAAGTCGCTGAGCCCGTTGGGAAAGCGCAGCGTCGCCTCGGCGGGCGCGCTGCTTTTGGGCGGCAGCATCTCCGCCGGGCACTTCCAGCGGATTTCCACCCCGCCGAAGAGATAGGCTTTCGAGCGCGCCATGCGGTAAAGCCGCTCGGGGCGGAAGGCGGCCTCCTTGCTGAAAATTTCCTTGTCCGGGTGGAAGGTGACGGTGGTGCCGCGCCGGTTTTTCACCGCGCCCTTCTTTTGTAATTTGCCCTTGGGCTGGCCGCGCTCGAAACGCTGGGCATAAAGCTGCTGATCCTTGGCAACTTCCACTTCCAGCCATTCGGACAGCGCGTTTACCACCGAAACGCCGACCCCGTGCAGGCCGCCGCTCGTCTCATAGGCATCCCCGCCGAATTTGCCGCCGGCATGCAGCGTCGTCATGATGACTTCGAGCGCCGACTTGTCCTTGAACTTGGGGTGCGGGTCGATGGGAATGCCGCGGCCATTGTCCGAGACTTTCAGCGAGCCGTCTTCCAAAAGCTCCACCTCGATGCGGGTGGCATGGCCGGCCACGGCCTCGTCCATGGCATTGTCCAGCACCTCGGCGAAAAGGTGATGCAGCGCGCGCTCGTCCGTGCCGCCGATATACATGCCCGGGCGCCGGCGCACCGGTTCCAGCCCTTCCAGAACCTCGATGTCCTTGGCGGAATAGGCATCGCCCTTGCCGGAAGGTTTCGCGCCGGCGGTTTTTGCGGCCGTCTTCTTTTTCGCCGCCGCCTTTGCGCTGGCTGCCTTGGCGGTGCCGGTGAACAGATCGGGCGTATCCGTTTTGCGCGGGGTGGAAGGTTTGGAAGGGGCCATAAACGCGAACCTTGCTGCAGCCTGTAGGAAAGGTTGAAAGAAGAAGCGGCGGGGCGCCTTAGCCGCACAAGGCTCCAAGTGCCATGTGCGAATACCCGTCCACCTTAGTCGATTCTCGCAGGATTCTGGAAGCGGTACCCTGGCGTCCGCCATGTGTCCAGGGTAGGTTGCCGGCAATGGGGATTTCATGCTGGCGGCGCCGGCATAAAAAGGGGTGAGATGGATGGGCATGATCGAGACGCCATTGACGCTGCCATGCGGGGCGGTGCTCAAAAACCGCTTGGTCAAGGCGGCAATGACCGAGGGCCTGGCCGATGAGATGAACCGCGCCACGCCGGAATTGGCAACCCTTTACCGGCGCTGGGCGCTGGGCGGGGCGGGAATGCTGCTGACCGGCAATGTGCAGGTGGATCGGCGCTATATGGAGCGGCCGGGCAATGTGGCGATCGACGGCCCCCAATCCAACGAGGCGATCGCCGCGCTCAAAAAATATGCGCAGGCAGGCACGGCAGGCGGCAATCATCTGTGGATGCAAATCTCCCATGCCGGACGCCAGACCCCTGCGCTCGTCAATACCACGCCGGCTGGTCCCTCCGACAAGGGGCTCAATATGCCGGGCGGCCAGTTCGGCAAGCCGCGCGCTTTGAGCAGCGAGGAAATCTGGGATGTGGTGTCCCGCTTCGCGCATGCGGCCCGCATTGCCAGGGATACCGGCTTTACCGGCGTGCAAATTCACGCCGCCCATGGTTATTTGCTCAGCGAGTTCCTGTCGCCCGACGTGAACACCCGCACCGACGAATGGGGCGGCAGTTTGGAGAACCGGGCGCGGCTTCTTCTTGAAGTCGTGCGTGCCGTGCGTAATGCGGTGGGCGAATATTTCCCCATTTCCGTCAAACTCAATTCCGCCGATTTCCAGCGCGGCGGCTTTTCGCATGAAGAATCTCTTAAAGTCGCCCGCTGGCTGAACGAGGAGACGGTGGACCTATTGGAGATTTCCGGCGGCACTTACGAGCAGCCGCGCATGGTCGGCGCCGACGACATGACGCTTTCGCCCGAGAAGGCGGAAAAACGCCGCGAAAGCACGCTCGCCCGCGAGGCCTATTTCCTGGAATACGCAAAAGACATTCGTAAGGCCACGTCCATGCCGCTCATGGTGACGGGCGGCTTCCGCAGCGCGGCGGGCATGAACGCGGCCCTGGAAAGCGGCGAGGTGGATGTGGTGGGGCTCGGCCGCCCGCTCTGCGTCGATCCCAACGTGCCGGCAAAACTGCTTTCGGGGGAAATCAGTGAAACACCGGCTTTCGAGAAAACCTTGAAGATCGGCCCCTGGCTCTTGGGGCCGCACAGCCCGATCAACCTCATCAAGGCGCTGAATGGCTGGGGCCAGCAAGGCTGGTTCTGCCTGCAGCTTATCCGCATGGGCCGCGGGCTTGATCCTGACACGGCCATGGGGGTCTTCTCCGCCTTCCGCAATTACCAGCGCAACGAGGAAATGACGGCAACGAAACTGCGCAAGGCCGGATAGATGGGAGCGCGGTCATGTGGCGTGACAGTATCAGATGGGAAAGCTGGTCGGGCCAAGGACACGAGCACTTGGTTCTGGAAGAACTGGCGGATGGCTATCTTGCCCGCTCGGTTGTGATCGGCGTCGCAGGCGGCGATGCATTCGGGCTGCATTATACCCTCCGGTGCGATGCAGCCTGGCGGTTTCAAAGGCTGGACCTCACCGTGGTCGATACGGGCTGCAAGCATACGCTGGAAAGCGACGGCCATGGCCATTGGCGGGACGAAACCGGCGAGACGTTGAACGGCCTTTCCGATGCGGTGGACATAGATCTCGCCGTTTCCCCTTTCACCAATACCCTGCCCATTCGCCGGCTGCGGCTGGAGGAGGGCGAGACGGCAGATATCGTGACGGCCTATATCTCCTTTCCCGGGATGGAAGTCCTGCCGGACCCGCAGCGTTATACATGCCTGAAGAAAAATGCCCTTTACCGCTATGCCTCTCTCGACAGCGATTTCACGCGGGACATTGAGGTGGATGAGCAAGGGCTTGTGACGCTCTATCCAGGGCTTTTCAGACGGGTTGAATAACCGGGCCGCGCGGATAGGCGGGCAAGAAACGTTTTGCCGAGGGCGTCGGCCAAAGGGGAAGGGGACATATCAAGCAACCCCGTCAAGCAGGATTTCATCCCTGCACGGGGTTGCTGTCTGGTTGTGCCATCTGGCACCCGCCCTGACTTATAAGCCGGGCTATTTCTTTGCAGGATAGGCTGTAACCAACTATTTCCCGGCAGGGGGAAGCTTAAGGTCTCTCTCGCGCTATCTGGCCTAAACTCCTTTGCTTCGCTGCCGCGGAACGTCACCGGTCCAGCTGTCTACAAAAGCCACTTCTCTATTCAATTGTCACCGCCAATGAACGTCGGTGGAGCCAACTTTATAAACCTCCTTAGGTTCGTTGACGCCCTTCGAATGTAGGAAGGGCGCTGCCTTCTGTCAATAATTATCGTGCAAAATCAATGAGTTAGCAATGCTGACCTATCGCGGAATATAGTCTTCTCGCCATATTGTTTCTATACGGATGATATGGAAAAGAAAAAGGCCGGAGCAAAGCTCCGGCCTCGATCTTCGTCCTGCGGAAAACGTATTAGCAGGAATAGTACATGTCGAACTCAACCGGGTGCGGCGTCATTTCGTAACGTTCCACCTCTTCCATCTTCAGATCGACATAAGCATCGATCTGATCGTCGGTGAACACATCGCCCTTCGTCAGGAAGGCGCGGTCGGCATTCAGCGACTCGATGGCCTCACGCAGGCTGCGCGCAACGGTCGGAATGTCCTTCAGCTCTTCCGGGGGAAGCGCATAAAGGTCTTTGTCCATCGGTGCGCCCGGATCGATCTTGTTCTCGATGCCGTCGAGACCGGCCATCAGCATCGCCGAGAAAGCGAGATAGGGGTTGGCCGTGGGATCGGGGAAGCGGATTTCGATACGCTTGGCTTTCGGCGAATTGCCGTACGGAATACGGCAGGAGGCCGAGCGGTTGCGGGCCGAGTAAGCCAGCAGCACGGGCGCTTCATAACCTGGGACCAGACGCTTGTAGGAGTTGGTCGAGGGGTTGGTGAAAGCGTTCAGCGCGCGGGCGTGCTTCAGGATGCCGCCGATATAGTGCAGGCAGGTATCCGACAGGTCGGCATATTTGTTGCCGGCGAAAAGCGGCTTGCCGTCTTTCCAGATCGACTGGTGGCAGTGCATGCCCGTGCCGTTGTCGCCGTAAACGGGCTTGGGCATGAACGTGGCGGACTTGCCGAAAGCGTGCGCGACGTTGTGGATCACGTATTTGTAGATCTGCAGGTGGTCGGCAATGGTCGTCAGCGTAGAGAACTTCATGCCAAGCTCGTGCTGAGCGGCGGCCACTTCGTGGTGGTGCTTTTCAACGACGACGCCCATTTCGGCCATCACGGACAGCATTTCCGACCGCAGGTCCTGGCCGCTGTCGATCGGGTTGACCGGGAAGTAGCCGCCCTTCGTGCGCGGACGGTGACCCAGGTTGCCGATCTCGTAATCGGTGCCCGTGTTGGTCGGCAGTTCGACGCTGTCGAGAATGAAGCCGGTATTGTAAGGATCGGTCGAGAAGCGCACATCGTCGAAGATGAAGAATTCGGCTTCCGGGCCGAACACGATCGTGTCGCCGATACCGGTCTCTTTCAGATAAGCCTCGGCGCGCCGGGCCGTGCCGCGCGGATCGCGGTCATAAGGCGTGCCCGTCGAGGGGTCGAGAATGTCGCAGAAGATCGCCAGCGTGGTCTGCGCATAGAACGGATCGATCGTCGCCGTCGAACAGTCCGGCAGCAGGAGCATGTCCGACTCGTTGATCGCCTTCCAGCCGGCGATCGAGGAGCCGTCGAACATCGTGCCTTCGGCAAAAAACTCGTCATCGCACAGCGATATGTCGAAGGTCACGTGCTGCATTTTCCCGCGCGGGTCCGTGAACCGCAGGTCCACATACTTCACGTCTTTTTCTTTAATCAGTTGCTGAACAGCTTTGCCGTCGGCCATGTTCTCTTTCCCTGCTGTCTTCGGTTAATTGACTTCAAACTTGGGTGGGGGATGTCCGTTGGGTACCACCCTGCCTATTGGGGGGGAGCCGGTAAACGGGCATTTTGCCCGAAGCGCCTCAGATGGCTTCCGCCCCGGTTTCGCCCGTGCGGATACGAAGGGCTTCTTCAACATTGGAGATGAAGATTTTCCCGTCGCCGATACGGCCTGTGCGTGCTGCCTGCTGAATGGCTTCCACGGCTTTATCCACCATGTCGTCGTTCAGCACCACCTCAACTTTTACTTTGGGCAGAAAATCCACCACATATTCTGCGCCCCGGTAAAGCTCGGTGTGGCCCTTCTGCCGGCCGAAGCCTTTGGCCTCGGTCACGGTAATGCCCTGCAGACCAACCTCCTGAAGCGCTTCTTTCACTTCATCGAGCTTGAAGGGCTTGATGATCGCCTCAATTTTTTTCATCTCTATCCATCTTTCTGTTGGGGGCGAGTGCCCGCCGCGCTCATTGAATAGCAGACCTCGTGCCAACCCTTAATCGAGCGAAAATATTAACAAAATCAAAAGGATAGCTTTTGGATGCGGCGTGCTGCCCAAAATTACGCCAGGCGGTAAGATCAAATAATGGGCAAAATGATCAATATATAGGCATATCGCCAGACTTGTTGGCGCCCGCAGGCTTTGCCACTCTCTCAGCCACTTTCCGCCCGCCCGGGCCGGGGCGTCAAAACCGGCAGCGATGAAAGGGAGCAAGCGTCGATGCGCGCAGTAAACAGGCTTTTCGAGGCGCAAGGCACAACGATTTTTGCCGTTATGTCCCAATTGGCCGGGGAGCATGGGGCGATCAATCTGGGCCAGGGGGCGCCCGACGATGAGGGGCCGGAGGATCTGCGCCGCCGGGCGATGGAGGCCATCGAGAAGGGCCCGAACCAATATCCCCCAATGATGGGTGTGCCGGAACTGCGTGAGGCTGTCGGCGCCCATGACAACCGCTTTTACGATCTGAATGTGGATTGGCAGCGCGAAGTGCTGGTGACGGCGGGCGCGACGGAGGCGCTGGCAGCCGCGCTGATGGGCCTTCTCAATCCGGGTGATGAAGCGATACTGATCGAACCGGCCTATGACAGCTACCGGCCCATCATCGAGGCGGCAGGGGCAACCCCCGTCAATGTGCAGTTGCGTGCGCCGGACTGGAAACTCGATGAAGAAGCGCTGGCGCGGGCGTTCTCGTCAAAGACCAAGCTCCTCGTCTTCAACTCGCCGATGAACCCGACCGGCCATGTCTTCTCGAAGTCCGAGCTTGAGGCGATTGCCGCGCTGGCGCGCAAGCATGACATCTATGTCATCTGTGATGAGGTCTATGAGCATCTCATCTATAGCGGCCATGAGCATATTCCGCTGATGAGCCTGCCGGGCATGCGCGAGCGCTGCGTGAAGATCGGCTCGGCGGGCAAGACATTCTCGCTGACCGGCTGGAAGATCGGCTACATCACCGCGCCGGAAAACCTGATGGGCGTCATCGCCAAGGCGCATCAGTTCATCACCTTCACCGTGCCGCCGGCTTTCCAGTATGCGGTGGCCTGGGGGCTTGGGCAGGACGATGCCTATTACCGGCATTTGGCTGAAGATTTGGAACGCAAGCGCGATCTTCTGAGCAAGGGGCTTGCCGAGGCGGGTTTTGCGGTCACACCGGCGGAGGGCACCTATTTCGTGACCACGGATATCCGTTCGCTCGGCTATGACGGCTCGGATCTCGATTTCTGCCGTGAACTGACGACCCGGACAAAAGTCGCCGCCATCCCCATCAGCGCCTTTTATGCGCCGGGCTCGCCCAATGTCCCGCAGACGCTGATCCGCTTCTGCTTCTGCAAGCAGCCCGCCGCGCTGGAAGAGGCTATTGCCCGGCTGAAAGAGGTGAAGCGGAAGGTGGCTTAATAACGATGCCGCCCCTTTGTCGCCCCGCGGCTTGACCGCGGGGTCCACTCGCCGGACAGCTTGCAAAGGCCAATGAAAGAGCAAGAGGCGCTGCTGCAGCGTGTATCGCTTTTCATGATGTGCTGAAACGCCAATGGATCCCGCGATCAAGTCGCGGGATGACGAAGAATAGAAGTTTTAAGCCGCCGTCAGCGTCTGGCTCTGGCGCCAGCGTTCAAGGTCCGCCCGGTTGTCGTGCTTCCAGGGATGGAAGCCGGGCAGATAGAAGGCGGCGAAGCGGCCGGCGCATTTGCGCAAGACGCCGGGCTTGATCCACATGAGATCGAAGACGTTCCACCAGGCTTTCAGCGAGCGCTGCTTGCCGTCTTTTTTCAAGAGCATGTAAATGCAGCGGACCATGAACCAGGAAAAGAGCACGGTGGCGAGGTTCATCGCGTGGATGCGGCGGAAATAGGCGCTGGGGCCGGAAGCGACGGCAAGATAAACGTCGAAGGCGACGCCCTTGTGCTCGGTCTCTTCGGCGGCGTGCCACATCCACATGTCGAACTGTTCGTCCGGGGCGTTGGCTTTGAGATATTCCGGCTCTTCCAGAAGCCGCCCGGCCATCATCGCGGTGTAATGCTCGATGGCGCAGGTCATGGCGAGACGCATCAGCGGCGAGCGCTTCTCGCGCAGCTTGTCCATGTAAGCCACGAAAGGCTTTTCACAGGCATCCACATCGACGCCCAGCGCTTCCATTTCCTTGTTGTAGGAATGGTGCTCGCGCATATGCACCGCTTCCTGGCCGACAAGGCCTTTCACTTCCGCCTTGATGTCGGGATCGGCAATGTCGTTTTCGTAATATTTGACACTGTCGATCACCATCTTCTCGGCATGGGGGAAGATGATGGAAAGCGTATTGTAAAAGGCGGTGATGCCGGGATCGCCGCCATACCAATAGCTCTTCAGGCTGTCCGCCAGGTCGTGGCGGACATTGCGTACCGGTATATCGACAAGACCATGCAGCGCTTTGCTCATCGGTTTGGCCCGCTTTGCTTGAGGTTCCTGAGCCATCTGGCTTGGCGGGCAGGATAACGCAGGCGTGAGCAAAATGAAAACTGTACAATAAGACGCAGGTCTTGCCCCGGATGGGGCCCAGGATGAGGCCCCGGATGAGGATTGTGAGGCCGAGCGGGGCCTAAGCCGCCGCCCGCCGTCCGGCCCAGAAGGGAAGGCCGAGAAAGCCGCGCCGCTTGCGGGGTTTCTTCTCCTCCGCAATGCCCAGATGCCGGGCTACTTGGTCGGCGCCGCCAATATAGGCTCCGTCGATCCAGACCTGCGGCGTGGTGATCGGCGTCTTCGGCCCGACAATGGGCTTTACCCGCGCGAACATTTCATACATGGCGCCGGGATTGGCGACGACATCGTGATAGGTGAAGGCGATGCCGGCATCCTTCAGATAGGTTTTCGCCCGCTCGCAATGGGGGCAATTGTCCTTGCCGAAAAGCCGCGTGCCGGTGACGGCAAAGCGTTTCGTCGCCTCGGCCATGACTTTCTCGGCGAGCACGCCGCGGTTCAGCGCTTCGCCTTCGGCCACCACTTCCTTTTCGACCACGGTGATAGGCGCATGCCAGGCGCCGAGACGCAGCGGCTTCCACCATTCGCTCAGCCATTCGCGCACATCGAGCTCGACGGGTACGCCCGCCAGTTCCTTCCCGATCGTGTCTTTGGCGATATCGACGGTGACGGCGCATTCGCCGCAGGGGATCTTAATCTTGAAGGGACCCCATTTGCCGGCCCAGCGGTAAACGGTGATGCGGATGGGCTCGGGGGAGGTAGCGGGCCCGGAGGGGGTAGGAGAGGACATCGAGGGGGGCTCCTGTCGCTTTCGCAAATATGGTTAATGACGCGTTAACCATGTACACCAGCCGCAACCTTTGGAAAGGGGGGCTGACGCGCATGTGAGCCGGGTTGATGGCGCGCGAGCCGGGCGCCGTCTTTCGCAAAGTAAGGCGGACGCGGCGTCCTTCGCCCCCATCTGGACAGGCCCGCGCCAGCCGTTAAGGTGTCGCGCAAAACAGATGAGTCCGTATTGCGGACCCTTAGAATCTCCAGGGAGAGCACAAGCATGGTGGACCCGCGTACCCCCGTTCTCGTCGGCTGCGGCCAGATCACGCAAAAGGAAAAAGATGTCGAGAAGGCGAAATCGCCGCTCGGTCTGATGGAAGATGCCGTGAGGCGCGCCGCGCAGGACACGGGGCTCGGCGATCAGCTCTTCGGCAAGCTCGACACCATCACCTGCGTGCGCTTCATCACGGATTCGCCCGATGCCGCGCGCCTGCCTTTCGGGCGCTATGGCAATGTCGCCCAGTCGCTGGCCAACAGGCTCGGCGTCCAGCCGGCCAATACCTGCTACGGGCCGACCGGGGGTAACACGCCGCAATATCTCGTCAATTACACCGCCGAGCGGATCGCCGAGGGCGATCAGTCCGTCGTCATGATCGCGGGCTCGGAATGTTTCGGCACCATGATGCGCGCCATCGGCCAGGGCAAGATGCTCGACTGGGGCGATGACCCGGAAGGCAAGCGCATCGATATCGGCAATGAGCGCATCGGCGTCACGGAAGTGGAAAAGAAGCACAAGCTGCATTTTCCGGTGAACTGCTATCCGCTCTTTGAAAACGCCATTCGCGGCCAGAAGGGCCGGAGCGTGAAAGAACATCAGCTTGAAATCGGCAAGCTCATGGCGCCTTTCACCAAGGTTGCAGCCAGCCACCCGCAGGCCTGGTTCCCCATCGAGCGCACGCCTGAAGAGATCGCAACCCCCAGCGAGCAGAACCGCTATGTCGGCTATCCTTATACGAAGTATATGAATGCCATCATGCAGGTCGATCAGGCTGCCGCCGTCGTCATGATGTCGGTGGAAAAAGCCCGCGAGCTCGGCGTGCCGGAAGATAAATGGGTCTACTTGCATGGCTGCGGCGATGCCAATGACATCTGGTATCTGACCGAGCGCGAGAATTTCTATTCCTCGCCCGCCATCCGCACCATGGGCCGGAAGGCGTTCGCCATGTCCGGCTGGTCGATCGATGAGATCGATTACATGGACCTTTATTCCTGCTTTCCCTCCGCCGTGCAGATCGGCCGCGATGAGCTTGGCATTGCCGAGGACGATCCACGCGATCTCACCGTGACGGGCGGCCTGCCTTATTTCGGCGGGGCGGGGAACGATTACGTGCTCCACTCCATCGCCACGATGATGGACAAGCTGCGCGCCAAACCCGGCTCCAAGGGCCTGTGCACGGCGAATGGCTGGTACGTGACGAAACATTCCATCGGCCTTTATTCGACGGCGCCGAAGGAAGGCAAATGGCAGCGTGAGAACCCGGCCGATTATCAGAAGGATATCGATAACGGCCCGCATCCGCGCATGGAGGAAAATCCCTCCGGCCCGGCCAAGATCGAAACCTTCTCGGTCATGCACGGTCATGAAGGCCCGCAATTCGCCATCATCATGGGCCGTCTCGATGCGGACGATGCCCGCTTCGTTGCCCATGTAACGGACCCGGCGGAGATGCTCAGCCTGATGAACGAGGAAAGCCTCGGACGCCCCGGCACGGTTTCCACCGGCGATGACGGCATTCATTATTTCAAGCTGGCGTAAGCAAGCCGCCGTGAAACGAAAACGCCCCGCTCAAGCGGGGCGTTTTGCTTTGTGGGTGCCGGGCCCTTTTACCAGAGCCAGGTTTCCGGCTCGGCGATGGGCCGGTTGTCGCTTATGGCCATAAAGCCTTTGATGTTGCGCACCAGCAGCCAGACAATGAGGAAGAGCAGCACCAGCCAGCCGATCAGAATGACGGAGGTCAGCCCGCCGACAAGTGCAATGAGAAGGCCGATCCAGAAGGTGCGAATCTGGAACGTGTAGTGAGTCGCCGAAACCGCGCCTGCCTCACCGCGTTTCAAGTAAGCGACGATGACGCCGGCAATTGCCGAAATACCGATCACAAAAGCAAGGAAATTGAGGATATATACCAGCTTGACGCCGTCAGCATCTTCCACCGGTCCCGCCGCGGGGCCGGAAGAAGGATCGGGCGTTTGAGAAGTATCGGACATGGCCGTGCCTCTTGATGGTGAAACCCGGTAAAAGGCTAGCCAGTTCACGTCATTGTGTCGACTAGCACAAATCGGGCTGGCACAAATAGGTACAGAAAAGCAAAGGGCTGCCTGCGCGGCGGCGGAAGACAAGGGAGAGGCGGATGCCACGAATTTACATGATCCGGCACGGCAAAGCGGCAGCAGGCTGGGACGCGGATGCCGATCCGGGGCTCGACGATCTGGGCCGCACGCAGGCGGAAGCTGCCGCCGATGAGATCGAAAAGCGCATCGATGCGCCGCTTCCCGTGCTTTCCAGCCCGCTGCGCCGCTGCCGGGAAACTGCCGAGCCGCTGTCCGGGCGCTGGGGTCTTCAGCCGCAAATCGAACCGCGCGTCGCCGAAGTGCCCTCGCCGGTGGAGGATCTGCGCGCGCGGGGCGAGTGGCTGCGCTCGATCATGGCCGGCACCTGGGCGGATGCGGTGGCAGCCGGTGACGGCAAGCACACGGCTTATGATTCGAAATTGCTCGCCTGGCGGCAAAGCGTGGTCGATGCGCTGCTCGAGCTTGAAAGCGATACCGTCATCTTCAGCCATTTCATCGCCATCAACGTGGCGCTCGGCCATGCGGTGGAAGACCCGCGAGTGATTTGCTTCAAACCGGACAATTGCTCCGTTACCGTATTCGAGACGGCGGGCGGCACGCTCTCGCTTGTCGAACAGGGCCGGGAGGCGGACACGAAGGTGAACTAAGCAGCCTTCTGGGCCGCCTTCCTTCCGCCGTTTTTCTAGGCAAAGACGAAGCCATGCATGAGCTTTTGACAGTCGATGAAATGAGCCGGGCGGACCGCTGGGCGATCGCGCAGGGAACGCCGGGCCTCACGCTGATGGAGAATGCCGGCCGCGCCGTCGCCGAAGCGGTTACCGCGCGCTTCAAGCGCGCGAGCGTCGCCGTGCTTTG
The DNA here is from genome assembly GCF_000739695.1 of Tepidicaulis marinus. GTDB lineage: Bacteria > Pseudomonadota > Alphaproteobacteria > Parvibaculales > Parvibaculaceae > Tepidicaulis > Tepidicaulis marinus. The sequence continues at coordinate 115,563 of NZ_BBIO01000004.1, read as the reverse complement.
CGGGCCGGGCAATAATGGCGGGGACGGGTTTGTCGCCGCCCGGCATTTGAGCGAGGCGGGCTGGTCCGTCACTCTCTACCTGCTGGGCGAGCGGGAAAAGCTGACAGGGGACGCCGCCGAAATGGCGCGCCGCTGGAACGGCGCCATCCATCCCATGACGGGCGATGCGGTGCGCGGCGCCGGGCTCATCATCGATGCGATTTTCGGCGCGGGTCTCTCGCGCCCTGTTGAAGGCGTCCCCGCCGAGCTTATTCAAGCGGCGGCCCGCGCTGGCACTCCCGTCGTCGCGGTGGACATGCCGAGCGGCCTTCACGGTGATACCGGCGAGGTGCTGGGCGCGGCCTTCAAGGCGGTTTTGACTGTGACGTTTTTCAGGGCGAAGCCCGGCCATTATCTGCTCGGCGGGCGGCGTCATTGCGGCGAGCTTTTGCTGCGCGATATCGGCATCGGCGAAGAGGCGCTGGGCGAGCTTTTGCCGCACACCTATGAAAACTGCCCCTCGCTCTGGCTCGGCGGTTTTCCGCGCCCCGAGTTCGGCGATCACAAATATACGCGCGGACACGGCGTCGTGGTGAGCGGGGGCATGTCCACCACGGGGGCGGCCCGGCTCGGCGCGCGGGCTGCCTTGCGGGCGGGCGCGGGCCTCGTCACGCTCGCCTCGCCCTCATCGGCACTGATGGTGAATGCAAGCCAGCTTACCGCCGTCATGGTGCGCGCGGTGAACACGCCGGATGAGCTGACGGCTTTTCTGGAAGACAAGCGCCGCAATGCGGTGCTGATCGGCCCGGGCGCGGGCATTGGCGGGCCGACGCGCGAAAAAGTGCTCGCCATTCTTCTCTCAGGCGCCGCCGTCGTGCTCGATGCCGATGCGCTGACTTCGTTCGAGGAAGTGCCGCGCGATCTCTTCGTTGCCATCGAGGGATATTTTGCAGGTCCCGCCGTGCTCACGCCCCATGAAGGCGAGTTCAAGCGGCTCTTCAAGGATATCGAAGGCTCGAAGCTGGAGCGGGCCCGCGCTGCCGCCCGCAGAGCCGGTGCGATTGTCGTGCTCAAAGGCCCCGATACCGTGATCGCCGCGCCGGACGGGCGCGCCGCCATCAACACCAATGCGAGCCCTGAGCTTGCAACGGCAGGCTCGGGCGATGTTCTGGCCGGGATCATCACCGGGCTTCTCGCCCAGAGCATGGCGCCCTTCGAGGCAGCCTGCGCCGCGGTCTGGCTGCACGGTGAAGCGGGCCGGGCGTTCGGGCCGGGATTGATCGCGGAGGATTTGCCGGAGATGCTGCCGGTGGTTTTGCGCGATTTATTTTAGAAAATCTTCCAATAACCCTAGTTTTCAAAGAAAAAATAAATATTGGTCCGCGTATTGTTAATAAATAAACGAGGGCCATATTAATGAGAGCGGTAAATTATTGCCGCTTTACTGAAAGGCATTTTTATGTCCTTTAATAAATTCTCTTCCAATCAGACGAAATCCGAAGGCAGCAAGCCCGAGGGAAAGAAAGAAGAACCCAAAGAGGCCGCGCCGAAAGAAGCGCAGCCGGCTGAACCCGCTCAGCAGGGCGCAAAGTCCTAATTTGGCAATGCGGAGGGGAGAGTGTCTCCTCCGCAATCTGCCCTGCGAGCCTTTCCTCGGAGTTTTTCCATGGAAACGCGCATTCAAAAAACCACCGTCACTTTCAAGAAGCCGGTGTTCTTATCGGGGATCAGCGGTGAGCTGCCCGCGGGCCGCTACGACATCGAAACCGAAGAAGAGTTGATCGAAGGCGCGTCCTATCTCGCCTACCGCCGGATCTCCACCGTGCTTTACCGCCGAAGCCGGGGCAAGGTGCAGGCCTTCAGGATCGACCCGAATGAGCTGGCCGCCGCGCTGAAATAAGGCCCTATTCCGTCTTTCCCCTTTACCCTCCCATGGCTCGATCGGATAGTCTGTCCTGTGGGGACCCGTCTTGCGGCGGGTGCCCAAGAAAGACAGACAAGCTGAAAGAGCGCGGCCCCCATGACCGTCATACGCCATGTAAAAGAGGCGGACCTTCCCGCGCTTCTTCGCATCTACAATCATTATATCCGCGAGACGCCCATCACCTTCGATATCGAGGAAAAGACACTGGCCGCGCGCAAGGCGGACTGGTTTTCGCTTTTCACCGATAAGGGCCGTTATCAGTGTTTCGTCGCCGAGCGGGAGGGCCAAACGCTGGGCTGGGCCTGTTCCATGCCCTTCCGCCCTAAACAGGCCTATGATACCTCCGTCGAAGTGAGCATCTATCTCGACCCGGCGGCGCAAGGGGCGGGGCTCGGCCGGGCGCTTTATGAAAGGCTGCTCGGCGAGATCGGGCAGGCGGACACGCACCGCGCCCTTGCCGGAATCACGCTCCCGAATGAAGCCTCCTGCGCCCTCCACCGGGCCATGGGGTTTGAAGAGGCGGGCCTGTTCCGTGAGGTAGGCCGCAAGTTTGGGCGGTACTGGGACGTGCTTTGGATGGAGCGGGCTCTTTAAGAGCGCATCTTCCGCAATCTCCCGTTTTCTGCGCCCTGCGCAGATAGAGAAAATGTGACCGCACCCTCTCTTCCTTAAGTGACAAGCTGTCTTTGAGGAGAAAACAGGTCTGCCGCGCCGGCATTGGCTGCGCGGAAGGGCCGGTATTGGGAGGGATATGATGACACGCGTTGCCGCAATCCAGATGGAAGCGAAAGTCGCCGATCTGAATTTCAACATCGACCAGGCCAGCCGCCTCATCGATGAAGCTGGATCGAAGGGGGCGGAAATCATCGCGCTGCCGGAGTTCTTCACCACCCGCATCGTCTATGACGAGCGGCTGTTCGAATGCTCGCTGCCGCCGGAAAACCCCGCCCTCGATATGCTCAAAGCCAAGGCCGCAAAATATGGCGCGATGATCGGCGGCTCCTATCTGGAGATGCGCGACGGCGATGTCTACAACACCTATACGCTGGTCGAGCCGGACGGCACCGTGCACCGCCATGACAAAGACCGGCCCACCATGGTCGAAAACGCCTTCTATACGGGCGGCAGCGATGACGGGTATTTCGAAACCGCGATGGGCCCGGTCGGCACGGCCGTTTGCTGGGAGCTGATCCGCACCGCGACCGTGCGCCGCTTGGCGGGCAAGGTGGGGTTGATGATGACGGGCTCGCATTGGTGGAGCGCGCCCGGCTGGAATTTCTGGAAATCCTTCGAGCGGCGCTTTCACAAGGCCAATGGCAAGGCCATGGAGATTACCCCGCCGCGCTTTGCTTCCCTCGTTGGCGCGCCGCTGCTCCATGCAGGCCATACGGGCATGCTCGAAGGCGGTTTCCTGGTGCTGCCGGGCACGCGCATTTCCGTGCCCACCCGCACCCAGCTTATGGGCGAGACGCAGATTATTGATGGGGAAGGGGCGGTGGTCGCCCGGCGTCATTACACCGAAGGGGCGGGCATTGTCGGCGGTGAGATCGAGCTCGGCGCCACCTCGCCCAAAAAAGCCCCGCCGGACCGGTTTTGGATTCCCAATCTGGAAGGCTTTCCGAAGGCGCTTTGGCTGCATCAGAACCCGGCCGGAGCCTCCGTCTATCGCTGGGCCAAGCGCACCGGGCGGCTCAAGACCTACGATTTTTCCCGCAACGCGCGCCCATAGCTGTGCCATAGGCGCAAAAGGCGCTTCCCGGAGCCCGGGAGGCGCCAATTCTCTTAGTATTTCTCTGGCCATAGCCCGGCGCCCTTGCTATAGAGGGCGCCAATTTCCAAGGAGCCGCCCGGATCGCGGGGGGCTCCCCGGGCGGGATTGCGCCGTCTTTTCGTGCCATTGCGGGTGTGGTGGAATTGGTAGACACGCGAGATTTAGGTTCTCGTGCCGCAAGGCGTGGGGGTTCAAGTCCCTCCACCCGCACCACACGAAAGCGGTAAGGCGGCGAAAAGCCGAGACAGTCTCCCCGGCAGCCAAAATGGATAAGAGAAGAGATGCAGGTCACCGAATCCAGTGCAGACGGTCTGAAGCGCGAGCTGACAATTACGGTTGGGGCGCAGGACCTCGAAGACAAATTGTCCGCCAAGCTCGAAGAGCTCAAAGGGCAAGTGCGGCTGAAAGGCTTCCGCCCCGGCAAGGTGCCGATGAGCCATCTGCGCCGGACCTTCGGCAAGCAGGTGATGACGGAAGTTATCCAGCAGACGGTTTCTGAGAGCAGTCAAAAAGCTTTGGAAGACAAGGGCTTGCGCCCGGCTCTTCAACCTTCGATCGATATCGAGGGTGAAGTCGAGCCGATGGTCGAAGGCAAGGCCGACCTCGTCTTCAAGATGAGCTTCGAGATCGTGCCGGAAATCGAGCTGGCCGATTTCTCTAAAGTGAAGCTGGAGCGTCCGGTGGCCGAAGTGCCCGAAGACGACGTTAAAGAAGCGATCGACCGTCTGGCCGAGCAGCAGGTTTCCTACGAGAAGAAAGACGGCAAGGCCGAGGAAAAAGACCAGGTCGTGATCGATTTCGTCGGCAAGCTGGATGGTGAGCCCTTCGAAGGGGGCGCTGCGGAAGACGCCCGTCTCGTCCTCGGCTCCGGCCAATTCATTCCCGGCTTCGAAGATCAGCTTCTGGGCACGGAAGCCGGCCAGGACGTGGAAGTGAAAGTCACCTTCCCGGAAGAATACGGCGCCGAACACCTGGCGGGCAAAGATGCGGTCTTCGAGGTGAAGGTGAAGGAAGTGCAGGCCCCGGCCGCCGCCAAGCTCGATGATGAATTCGCCCAGCGCTTCGGCATGGAGAATTTCGAGAAGCTGCGCGAGGCCATCGAAGAGCAGATCAAGAAAGACTACGACCGCGTTTCCCGTGAAAACGTGAAGCGGGTGCTGCTCGACGAGCTTGATGCGCTGCATTCTTTCGAACTGCCGCCGACGCTGGTCGAGCAGGAGTTCGAGCAGATCTGGCAGCAGTTCGAGCATGAGCTGGAGCATCAGGGCAAGACCGTTGCCGATGCGGACGAGCCGGAAGACAAGCTGCGCGAGGAATATAAAGGCATTGCCGAGCGCCGCGTGCGCCTTGGCCTGGTGCTTGCCGAAGTGGGCGAGAAGAACAAGATCCAGGTGCAGGATGCCGAGGTGAACCAGGCGATCGCCGAGCGCGCGCGCCAGTTCCCGGGCCAGGAACGCCAGGTCTATGAGTATTTCACCAAGACCCCGCAGGCGATTGCCCAGATCCGCGCGCCGCTTTTCGAGGAGAAGGTCGTCGACTTCATCCTGGAACTGGCCGATGTGACCGAAAAGCCCGTCTCCAAGGACGAGCTGCTGGCCAGCATGCAGGACGAGCATGATCACGACCATGATCACGACCATGATCATGACCACGACCACGATCACGGCGAGAAGAAAAAGCCGGCCGCTAAAAAGAAAACGGCTGCCAAGAAGACCGCCGCGAAGAAAGACGAAGGCGACGAGGGCGAGAAGAAGCCCGCCGCCAAGAAGAAAACGGCGGCCAAGAAAACCGCAACCAAGAAGACGGCTGCAAAGAAGACCGCGGCCAAGAAAAAAGACGAGGATTGAGACTCAATCCCTTGATCTTACGATGAAAAAGCCCGGCCTTCGCGCCGGGCTTTTGACTTCTTGAAGCTCCGTGAGGGGACGAAAGCGCCAAGGAGATCGGATATGTTCAACAACAGGCTCTACACGGCAACGCCGCGCCACCGGGAAGTCTATGGCCGCTATGAGCGGATATTCACGCTGGTGGATTTTTCCGCCGCGCTGTTCTTCGTCGCGGGCAGTATTTGTTTCTTCTTCCCCCAGCTCATGACACCCGGCACCTGGATGCTTCTGGCCGGCAGTCTCGCCTTTGCCGCCAAGCCGACCGTCCGGGTTCTGCGCGAGTTTCATCTTGCCCGGTTGCCGCTACCCGGTGATCTTGCCCCCGGTGAGGAACCGGCGGGCGAGCCGTCATAAAGTTTTTTGCGCTTTGACGAAAATGCCGCTTGCAATTGGAGGGCGGCGGCTTTACATCCCGCCTTCGCGACGCACACGCACGTGCCTCTGGCCCCTGGATGGTTTAAGCAACGACGGAAGGCGTCCCTCTCGAACGATTGGCTGTAAGGCAGCCATGCTTGAAAGGGATTGACGAATGTCACCAACCGCTGAGGGCGAGGCAGTCCTGCGCCCTGATTCCACTTATATCGATATCGAACACGATTTGGACGCCGAGGTGGTGAACCTCTTCGGTGCCTATGCCGCCGCTGGCGGCAAGGAGCCGATCCTGTCGGCCAAGGTCGATCATTATCTGGCCAGCCACGTCCATGACGAGGCGGTGCTGGTCGTCGACCTCGATATCATCTCCTCCACCTATGAGGGCTTGCGCCAGGCACTGCCGGAGACGGAAGTCTTCTATGCGGTGAAAGCGAACCCGGCCGAGGAAGTCATCGGGCGGCTCGAAGCCCATGGCTCGAATTTCGATGTGGCAAGCCCTGCCGAGATCGATCTCTGCCTCAATGCCGGGGCCGATCCCTCGCGCATATCCTACGGCAACCCGATCAAGAAGTTGCGCGACATCGCCTATGCCTACGAAAAAGGCGTTCGGCTTTATGCTTTCGACAGTGAAGCCGAGCTCTTGAAACTTGCGCAGGCCGCACCGGGCGCGCAGGTCTTCTGCCGCCTGCTGATGACCGACAGCGCGGGCGCCGACTGGCCGCTCTCGCATAAATTCGGCTGTCCGGATGAAGAAGCCGTGCGGCTGCTTCGCCGCGCCGCCGATCTCGGCATGGACCCGATCGGTGTTTCCTTTCATGTCGGCTCGCAGCAGGTCTATCTGGCGCAGTGGGAGAACGCGATCGCCCGCGCGGCCCGCGTCTTCGAAGCGCTGGAGCGTTCCGGCATCCGCCTGACGCTGATGAACCTTGGCGGCGGTTTCCCCGCCCGCTATCAGCGCGATGTGCCGGCGCTCATGGAATATGGCCGCATCATCCGCGCGGCGGTGGAAAAAGAGTTTGGCGACGACTGGCCGCGCCTCATCATCGAACCGGGCCGCGGCCTGGTCGGCGATGCCGGTGTCATCCAGTCCGAAGTCGTGCTGATCTCCACGAAGGGCAGCGCCGACAGCCGGCGATGGGTCTTCCTCGATATCGGAAAATTCTCCGGCCTCGCGGAGACGATGGACGAGGCGATCAAATACCGTCTGCGTACGGCGCATGACGGCACAGCCACCGGCCCCGTCGTGATTGCCGGCCCGACTTGCGACAGCGCGGATGTGCTCTACGACAAGGCCGATTATCACCTGCCGCTCGCGCTCAATATCGGCGACAAGGTGCATATTCTGAGCACCGGCGCTTATACCTCGAGCTACTCGGCCGTGAACTTCAACGGCTTTCCGCCGCTGCGGACGATTTGCCTCTAAAGGGCTGATGACGGGTCCGGTCTGCCTCTAATAAGGCAGGCCGGGATCTCCCGTGCGTCCTTCCGAACCGTCCGGCCGGGCAAGACCGCCGCGTTCCTTGCCGCGAATGGCGGGCAGGGCGGCAAGTTCCTTCGGTGTGATCGTGCCATCGCCGTCCGTATCGATTTCGTAAAACGCAAACCGCGGCAGGGAGGTCAGCTCGGAAACGCTGATCCGCCCGTCGCCGTTCAGATCGACGGCCAGAAATCCGGCCCGGGCGATGCCATAGCCGCCGGCGGCGTCCTGGGCTTTGCTCCATTCATCTTCGTCGATATAACCGCTGCCGTTCGTATCCGTATCGATGAAGAACTGGCGCACATAGGCATCATATTCGGCGGTGGTGACGTGCCGGTCGCCATTGGCATCGGCGCGCAAGACCGCCGTTTCCTTCGGATTGGCAATGGGCTCGCCCGGCAGACGCCCGTCCGGGCGGTCCGAACCGCAGCCGGTCAGCAAGCCACCGGCAAGTAACCCCATGGTCAGAATGGAAAAGGTCGAGGATGCCGGTTTCATTGCGTCTCCCTCACATGACTTGCGCTAGGTTTCTTGTTAAGGGGCTATTTTGCATGATTCCGCCCGGATCGTGCACGAGTTTGCGTGATCGCCCCTTGAGGTATAGTGATCTACGATCCATTTACCGAATCGAACTATTCAATGAAGGGCGGGGATGGCGTCCTTCAACCCTTCCCCTCAAGCGGTGCGCCCTCAATCGACTGGCAGGACAAATAGATGAAAGACCCGATCGATACCTATATGAGTACGCTGGTTCCCATGGTCGTCGAGCAGACGAGCCGCGGCGAACGCGCCTATGATATTTATTCGCGCCTGCTGAAAGAGCGCATCATCTTCGTGACCGGCCAGGTGGAAGACTACATGGCCACGCTGATCACGGCGCAGTTGCTGTTTCTGGAAGCGGACAATCCGAAAAAAGAAATCGCCATGTATATCAACTCGCCCGGCGGCGTGGTGACGAGCGGTTTGGCGATCTACGACACGATGCAATATGTACGCCCGAAAGTGTCGACCGTCTGCATCGGCCAGGCCGCTTCCATGGGCTCGCTCTTGCTGGCTGCCGGCGAAAAGGACATGCGCTTTGCCCTGCCCAATGCCCGCATCATGGTGCACCAGCCGCTTGGCGGCTATCAGGGCCAGGCCACGGATATCGAGATTCACGCCCGTGAAACGATTTCCCTTCGGGATCGTCTTTATAATATCTACGTGAAACACACGGGCCAGAGCTTCGACACGGTCAAGGAAGCGCTGGAGCGGGACAACTTCATGTCGCCGGAACGGGCCAAGGAATTCGGCATCATCGACCAGGTTGGCGAAACGCGCGAAGCCTTCGGTCTGGCCGAAGAAGAGAAATAAGGGGAACGGAGCGCGATCAAGACGGGAATACGAAAACCGCCATTGTGGCTAAGTACTTGATGAATAAGCCATTAATGAATTCTTGATCCCTCCGCCCGTAACATGGTCGTATGTCTTAAAGGTGACAGAGGCCATGAGTCGGCCCATATCATGGGTAGTCATCTTTGGATTGGCGGCCGGTTTCAGGCTTTAATAGGCGGCAAACCGGCCTCAATCTCAGACTTTAGACCCGAAAGAAAGGGGCCAAGGAGTTTTCATGAGCAAAGTCAGCGGCGGTAGCGGCGATTCCAAGAACACCCTTTACTGTTCTTTCTGTGGGAAGAGCCAGCACGAAGTGCGCAAGCTTATCGCAGGGCCGACGGTGTTCATCTGCGATGAATGCGTTGAGCTTTGCATGGATATTATCCGCGAGGAGAACAAAAGCTCTCTCGTGAAGTCGCGCGACGGCGTGCCGACGCCCCAGGAAATCAAGGATGTGCTGGACGATTATGTGATCGGCCAGGAGGACGCCAAGCGCGTGCTCGCCGTGGCAGTTCACAATCACTACAAGCGCCTCAACCACGCCGCCAAGAATTCGGACGTGGAACTGGCCAAGTCCAACATCATGCTGATCGGCCCGACCGGCTGCGGCAAGACGCTGCTGGCCCAAACCCTGGCGCGCATCATCGATGTGCCCTTCACCATGGCCGATGCGACGACGCTGACGGAAGCCGGTTATGTGGGCGAGGATGTGGAGAACATCATTCTCAAGCTCCTGCAGGCAGCCGATTACAATGTCGACCGCGCCCAGCGCGGCATCGTCTATATCGACGAAGTGGACAAGATTTCGCGCAAGTCCGACAATCCCTCCATCACGCGGGACGTCTCGGGCGAGGGCGTGCAGCAGGCGCTGCTGAAGATCATGGAAGGCACGGTCGCTTCCGTTCCCCCGCAAGGAGGGCGCAAGCATCCGCAGCAGGAATTCCTGCAGGTGGACACGACCAATATCCTCTTCATCTGCGGCGGCGCTTTCGCCGGTCTTGAACGCATCATCGCCCAGCGCGGCAAAGGCTCGGCCATCGGCTTCGGCGCCAAGGTGCAGGCATCGGACGAGCGGCGCGCCGGCGATCTGCTGCAGGAACTGGAGCCGGAAGATCTGCTCAAATTCGGTCTCATTCCCGAATTCGTCGGCCGTATGCCCGTGATCGCCACGCTGCGCGATCTCGATGAGGATGCGCTGGTGAAGATTCTCACCGAGCCGAAAAACGCGCTCGTGCGCCAGTATCAGCGGCTTTTCGAGATGGAGAATGTCAGCCTGACCTTCTCCGACGAGGCGCTGGTGGCGATTGCCAAAAAGGCGATCGAACGCAAAACCGGCGCGCGCGGGCTGCGCTCCATTTTGGAGGGCATTCTGCTCGATACGATGTTCGAGCTTCCCGCTCTGGAAGGGGTGGAGGAGGTCGTTATCTCCGCCGAGGTCGTGGAAGGAAAAGCCCGTCCGCTTTTCATCTATGCCGAACGCAAGGGCGACATGGAATCGAGCGCCTCATAGGCCGCGGTTGAAATTTTCCATAATCTGGAAGATGGCCTTGAAACTTTAGCTTTCAGGGCCATTTTTCATTTAACGGTTTCCATTGGAAACGGGGCGGAAACCACTCCTAAAGCCCTGTTTTTCCGGTAAATTCCGGCCTATCCATGGCGTGATGGCGTCGAATCTGACTAGAGTTTGATCAGCATTCGTTCAGCAATAATTGTCATAATGGAACGGATGGACTGGGAGCCGACAAACACCGGCAACGCCCCGCCTCCCGGGGCGTCCGAGAACAGGATGAAAGTATGAGCGACAGCAACGACATCTTCCCGGAAAATACGGACGAGGGAGAAAGCACCGCGCGGAAAAACGGCCCGCTGCCGGTTCTGCCTCTCCGGGATATCGTGGTTTTCCCGCATATGATCGTGCCGCTTTTCGTCGGCCGGGAAAAATCCGTGCGCGCGCTGGAAGAGGTCATGCAGGATGATAAACAGATCCTGCTTGTCACGCAGAAGGACGCGAGCGACGACAATCCCGCCATCGACGACATTTACAATATCGGCGCGATCGGCCAGGTATTGCAGCTGCTCAAATTGCCCGACGGCACCGTGAAGGTGCTGGTGGAAGGTACGAGCCGCGCGCGCATCGAAGAATTCACCGACAATTCGAATTTCTATGAAGCCGAAGTGACCGAGCTTCCGGAAATCGAAGCGGAAGGCGAACAGATGGAAGCGCTGGCGCGCACCGTCGTTGCGCAATTCGAGAGCTATGTGAAGCTCAACAAGAAAGTGCCGCCGGAAGTTTTGAGCTCGGTCACGCAGATCGATGAATATTCGAAACTTGCCGACACGATCGCCAGCCACCTGAACATCAAGATCCAGGAAAAGCAGGAATTGCTGGAAATGCCCTCCGTCGCCGAGCGGCTGGAGCGCGTCTATTCGCTGATGGAAGGCGAGATCAGCGTCCTGCAAGTGGAAAAGAAAATCCGTGGCCGCGTGAAGCGCCAGATGGAGAAGACGCAGCGCGAGTACTATCTGAACGAGCAGCTTAAAGCCATTCAGAAGGAACTGGGCGGCGGCGACGAGGAAGGCCGCGACGAAGTGGCCGAACTCGAAGAGCGCATCGAGAAAACCAAACTCTCGAAGGAAGCGCGCGAGAAGGCGCTGGGCGAGTTGAAGAAGCTCAAGCAGATGAGCCCGATGTCCGCCGAAGCCACCGTCGTGCGCAACTATCTCGACTGGCTGCTCTCCATTCCATGGAAGACCAAGGGCCGCGTGAAGAAAGACCTGAAGAATGCCGAGAAAATTCTCGACACGGATCATTACGGGCTTGAGAAGGTCAAGGAACGGATCGTCGAGTATCTTGCCGTGCAGCAGCGCACGAACAAGCTGAAGGGGCCGATCCTCTGCCTCGTCGGCCCGCCCGGCGTCGGCAAGACCTCGCTCGGTAAGTCTGTTGCCAAGGCGACGGGCCGCGAGTTTGCGCGCCTCAGCCTCGGCGGTGTGCGCGATGAAGCGGAAATCCGCGGCCACCGGCGCACCTATATCGGTTCCATGCCGGGCAAGATCGTGCAGTCCATGAAGAAAGTGAAGCACACGAACCCGCTCTTCCTGCTCGACGAGATCGACAAGATGGGCGCGGATTTCAGGGGCGACCCTTCCGCGGCATTGCTCGAAGTGCTCGACCCGGAGCAGAACTCCACTTTCATGGACCATTATCTGGAAGTCGAATACGACCTTTCCGATGTGATGTTCGTGACGACGGCGAATACGCTGAACATTCCCGGCCCCTTGATGGACCGTATGGAAATCATCCGTATCGCTGGTTACACCGAAGACGAGAAGGTGGAAATCGCCCGCCGGCACTTGCTGCCCAAGTCGGTCAAGAACCATGGCCTGCGCAAGGGCGAATGGGAGATCGACGACGAGGCGCTGCGCCTCCTGATCCGCACGTACACGCGCGAGGCAGGGGTGCGTAACCTTGAACGCGAGCTCAACAACCTGGCGCGTAAGGCGGTGAAGGAAATTCTGACGACGGACAAAAAGTCGATTTCCGTTAACGCGGAAAATCTGGCCGATTTCGCCGGTGTGCAGAAATACCGTTACGGCGAGGCCGAACGCGAAGACCAGGTGGGGGCCGTGACCGGCCTTGCCTGGACGGAAGTGGGCGGCGAGCTTTTGACCATCGAAAGCGTCATGGTGCCCGGCAAGGGCCGCATGACGGTGACGGGTAACCTGCGCGATGTGATGAAAGAGTCGATCTCGGCCGCGAATTCTTATGTGAAATCGCGCGCCACCAAGATCGGCGTCGAACCGCCGCTCTTCGACCGCAAGGACATTCACGTCCACGTGCCCGAAGGGGCAACGCCCAAGGACGGTCCCTCGGCGGGTGTCGCCATGGCAACGGCCATCGTCTCCACGCTGACCGGCATTCCGGTGCGCAAGGATGTGGCGATGACCGGTGAGGTGACGCTGCGCGGGCGTGTGCTGCCGATCGGCGGTCTGAAAGAGAAGCTCCTGGCGGCGCTGCGCGGCGGCATCAAGAAGGTGCTGATCCCGCAGGACAATGCTAAGGATCTGGCGGATATTCCGGACAACGTGAAAAACGCGCTGGAAATCGTGCCGGTTTCGACCGTGGATGAAGTGCTCGAACATGCGCTGACAAGCCAGCCCGAACCCATCGAATGGGATGAGGAAGCGTATCTCGCGCAGCACTCGTCCAAGGGCGACAACAATGTCGAATCGGTGACGGCGCACTGAGCCGGGACCGGCAGATAGGCCGGTTCATCCTATAAGTAGGACAGAGCCCTTGACGCTTTTACCGGTGTCGGGGGCTCTTTTTTGCCTTTTCGCACCCCAAAGCGGTCGAACTTCGCCGGAAAATGGCAGAAACCCGTGGAAAACCGCCTGATTTGCTTTGCCGCTCTTCCTTCGGAGGGCTAGAGTCTCCCTACCAATTGCGCAGAGATTTTCTCGACCAGAGAGGGGCCCAACGTGAATAAAAATGACCTGATTGCTGTAGTTGCGGACAATACCGGCCTGTCGAAGGCTGACGCGACGAAAGCCGTTGATTGCGTCTTTGACTCCATCACCGACGTTCTGACCAAGGGCGACGAAGTGCGGCTCGTCGGCTTCGGCACCTTCAGCGTGTCCAAGCGGGCAGCGTCCGAAGGCCGTAACCCGCGGACCGGCGAAAAGATCCAGATTCCCGCCTCCAAGCAGCCGAAGTTCAAAGCCGGTAAAGGCCTGAAGGACTCCGTCAACGCTTAAGGGCGCGGACTTATCCATGAAAAAGGCCGGCAGCGATGCCGGCCTTTTTTGTGTCTGGATTTGCCCTAAAGGCCGGGGAAAAGACTGGGGATCAAGCCTGCCGGCCGAGCTCCGCCGCCTCGTCGAGATCGCCTTCGCCAAGTTCGCTCTCCCGCTCTTCTCCTTCTTCCCCGCGCGGGTCGAGTTCGACAGGGGCGGGGCCAGTGCGTGAGATGGGCACGGCCACGAAGTCTTCTCGCTGCTCCTCGGGCACCGGCGCTTTCACCATGATGCGCAGCACCACGAAGGCGGTGAAGAGGACATAGAAGATCGCCGCAAAGCCGAAGACGAACCAGGTGCCCGTATAAGGCAAGGCAAAGGAGATCATGAGCGGACCGACCACCGCGCCGAGCGCATAGAGCAGCAACAGCCCGCTTGAGACCGTGACGAACTGGCTGGGCTTGGCGTGGTCGTTCGCATGGGCCATGCAGATTGAATAGAGTGTCAGCGCGAAGAAGCCGAAAAAGGTCGAGAGGCCGAGCAGGAAAAAAAGGTTCGAGGCTATCTGGAAGAAAGCCAGGAGCACCGCCCCGATCGCGCCGCCCACGGCAATGCCGGCAATGACGATGCGCCGGTCCATCCGGTCTGAAAGCCGCCCCAGGGGAAGCTGGGCGGCCGCGCCGCCGATAATCGCCGCCGTCATGAAATAGGAAATACCGGCAATGTCGAGCCCGGCCTGGCGCGCATAGACGGGGGCGAGCGTCCAGAAGGGGCCGCTTGTCATGCCGACGATGAAACAGCCCAGCGTACTGACCGGGGTGACGGCCCACAGGCCTTTGAAATCTATTTTCGTCGATTCAATGGGCGCGGGCTGGACCGTGCTGGTGAGGGCGACGGGGACAAGGGCCACAGACGTCAAGACCGAGGCGACGGCGAAGAGAATGAAGCCTTCCGGCGCGGAAAGATTGAGCAGGAGCTGGCCTGCCGTCACCGACAGCAGATTGACGACGAGATAGATGCCGAGCAGCCGGCCCCTCGTCTCGTTCGTCGAGGTTTCGTTGATCCAGCTTTCGATGACCATGTAAAGCCCGGCAAAGCAATAGCCGGAAAGGGCGCGCAGGATGAACCAGACCGTCTCGTCCGGCAGGATCGGGTGGATGAGCGGGGTGGCCGAGGCAATCGAGGCGAACACCGCGAAAGAGCGGATATGGCCGACCGATTGCACCACCCGCGGACAATGCCAGCAGCCGAAAACGAAACCGGCGAAATAGGCCGCGCCGATCAGCCCCAGGGCCATTTCAGAGAATTGGTCGATATCCCCGCGCACCGGAATGAGCGTGCCTTGCAGGCCGTTGCCGATCAGCAGAATGGAGGTCGCCAGAAGCAGGGAGAAAAGGGGAGCAAGGCTGCGCGCCATTAAGGAAACCTCTGAGCAGAGCTGCGGACGAAACGGGGATACCCCCGGTGGCGGGGTGGCCGAACTGGCCGACAAACTGGACCGGATGGCCCCGCTATTCAACCGATGAACGGTGATCAGGCTATGACGGTTTCATGGAAGCGGCAAATTCGCGCCCCTCGCCCGCTCAGGTTCGAGGCCGTTCAGGCTGGGGCAGCGGATGGGAGAGGCTATGCGCATGGGCCCAGTCGGCAATGCCCATCAGCCGCTCGATCAGAGGCGCCGCATCCGGCAGCAAGCTATAGGTGACTTGCGGGGGCGAGCTGTCCGTCACTTCGCGGCGCAGAATGCCGGCTTCCTCGAGCGCCCGCAGATTTTCCGTCATGACTTTCTGCGAGAGAGTGGGAATGCGCCGGCGCAGCTCCCCGAAACGCAGCGGCTCTCTTGAGAGATTGAGCAGGATGAGCGGTGCCCAGCGGTTGAGCACCACACGCAGCAGGCGGCGCACATCACATTCCGGATTGGCGCCCGCTTCCTCCAGCTTCTGCCAGAAAGTGTCTTCCGAGGTCCAAGAGGTAGTCACTTTAAGGTACCTACTTTTATTTTCATACCGTACCGCCGACATTAAGCGCCGTGATCATCAAGAGCAAGGAGCCGATTATGCGGGTATGGATCAAGAGCGGCGCGGCGGTGGCAGCATTTCTGGGTGCGGTGTGCGCGGCGCTTTATCTGCGCTATGGGGGCGGGGAGCCTTATCCCGATTTGAGCACGCCGCCGGTCCTGCCCGAAGAAGCGCTGCAAGTGGCGGCGGTCTTTCCCGAACCCTTCGGCAATGTCGCGGCCTCGGCAGACGGGCGCCTCTTTTTCACCGTCCATCCGGAATCGCGCCCGGCAGGCCCGCGCCTTTACGAATGGAAGGACGGAGAGGCGGTTGCCTATCCCAATGAGAACATCTCGGCGGAAGGCTTCGTCACCCCGCTCGGCCTCAGCGTCGATCAGCAGGGGCGGCTCTGGGTGATCGATCATGGCAATCACGGGCTCGCCGGGGCGCGGCTCGTGGCCTTCGATCTGGCAAGCGGCCAGATCGTCCATGACAAGCGCTTAGGCGACACGGGAGAGGCGGGCTCTTTCCTCAACGATCTCACCGTCTCGCCGGACGGGCGCTATGTCTATATCGCCGATGTCAGCTTCTTCCGGCAGAACCCGGCGCTGGTCGTTTACGAGGTGGCGAGCGGCAAGGCCTGGCGCGTGCTGGAAGGGCATCCTTCCGTTACCGCGCAGGACTGGATTATCGAGAACCCGGTCAAGCGCATGACCTTTTTCGGTGGGCTGGTTGCACTGAAACCAGGCGTCGATGGCATCGTGATCGATGAGGCCGGTGAGTATGTCTATTACGCTGCCATGACCCATGACGGGCTTTACCGTGTGCCGGCGGCGCTTTTGAATGCGCCGGAGACGGACGCGGAGGCGCTCGCCCGCGCCGTGGAGCGGGTGGGCAGCAAACCGCTCAGTGACGGGCTTTCCATCGACCGTCAGGGCAATGTCTATATCACCGATGTGGAGCATGGCGGCATTGCGCGCCTGTCGCCGCAGGGCCGCCTCGAAACACTGATCGCCAGCGACAAGGTACGCTGGGCGGATGGCATCTCCTATTCGGGGGATGGTTATTTCTACTTCACCGATAGCGCGATCCCGGACCAGATGCTGCAAAGCAAGGCGCATATCGAAAGCCACGCGCCTTATTACCTTTACCGCTTCAAAGCGGATATTGCGGGTATTCCCGGCAGGTAGAGGGCCCGGCAGGTAGCAGGAGGGGCGGAGCGGGCATGCGGGGCGGGTTGACCTGGCTTGCATGTCCGGGCCGGCGGGTTCCTATCGTTTTCCAGTTGACGCAGGCGCGGGGCAAGTTATGTTCGCCCCGCTCATGGGGGCGGTTAGCTCAGCTGGTAGAGCATCTCGTTTACACCGAGAGGGTCGGCAGTTCGAACCTGTCACCGCCCACCATTTTCTCCCTGACATCACCGGCCTGGCAGCGCCGGATCGTTGAAAGGCGCCTGAAGCGCAGACACGCTGCGAATCGCAAATCGGGGCGGCGAGCGGGTGCGCTTGAAATCTCCTCAAACCGCCTGCAAGCATTGGAAAATGCCTCCCGATCGGCGATACTGATCCTTCAATGAGCCGTTAAGGGGTTTTCCACGGCTAAGGCGCGCGAAACGCGCTTTAGCTGCTTGACAGCTGTCCGGCGCTCACGTACATGACGCGTCATCTTCAGGGCGGCGACCCCAATCAGGGGGGTGTAGCTCAGTTGGTTAGAGCGCTGGCCTGTCACGCCAGAGGTCGCGGGTTCGAGCCCCGTCACTCCCGCCATTGCCCCCTGAAATTTACCTCTGAAAATGCTTCTCAAAAATTGCATCCGGAGGGTTTCTCCCTGCCCGGAACAGGGGATCGCGATCCGCGTTTCGATCCTTCATGCCGATGCTCTGTTCACGCTTCGCTAAGAATGCGGCGAAGTTAAAAAACTTGAACGGGAACAAAGGATTTAGGGTAATCGCCCTTTGCGTCGCGCGGGGGGCATGGATATACTCCGGCCAAATTTCAAGGGGTGGCACGCAGTAGAGTCGACATAAGCCTTCAATCGGCTTATTTCGTTCTATGACATCCGAATCATTGGGGCCTCGCCGCTGCGGCAAGGATGCTGGGAATGGAAGAGCTGTTAAGCGAATATCTGCCGATCCTCATCTTCATGGGGATTGCGGCTGTTATCGGCATTGCGCTTCTTGTGCTGCCTTATCTCGTGGCGCCGTCGAAGCCCGACACGGAAAAGCTTTCCGCCTATGAATGCGGCTTCGATGCTTTCGACGATGCGCGCATGAAGTTCGACGTGCGCTTTTATCTCGTCGCCATCCTTTTCATTATTTTCGACTTGGAAGTCGCCTTCCTCTTTCCCTGGGCGGTGGCGCTCGGCGATATCGGCATGTTCGGTTTCTGGTCGATGATGATCTTCCTCGCCATTCTCACCATCGGCTTTGCCTATGAGTGGAAGAAGGGCGCCCTTGAGTGGGAATAGTTGTGACGGCAGGCCCGGGCTAAAAGGTCCGGGTCTTTTGATGAACTTGCGGCAATGAGTGGTGCCATGAACAATCAGACGGTCATCGCAGACGCCCCCAAGGGCTTGGTGGACCCCCGCACCGGCCAGCCCATCGGCGCCGATGATCCTTATTTCAAGCAGGTGTCGGACCAGCTTGCCGACAAGGGCTTTCTGGTGACGCAGGCGGACAATCTGATCAACTGGGCACGGACCGGCTCCTTGATGTGGATGACCTTCGGGCTTGCCTGCTGCGCGGTGGAAATGATGCAGACCTCGATGCCGCGCTATGACAGCGAGCGTTTCGGTTTTGCCCCGCGCGCCAGCCCGCGCCAGTCCGACGTGATGATCGTCGCCGGGACGCTGACCAACAAGATGGCCCCCGCGCTGCGCAAGGTCTATGACCAGATGCCCGAGCCGCGTTACGTCATCTCCATGGGCTCCTGCGCCAATGGCGGCGGCTATTATCACTATTCCTATTCGGTCGTGCGCGGCTGCGACCGGGTTGTGCCGGTGGATATTTATGTGCCGGGGTGCCCGCCCACGGCAGAAGCGCTGCTTTACGGCATTCTGGCGCTGCAGCGGAAGATCCGCCGCACGGGTACGATTGAACGCTAATCCTCACGGCGGGGCCATCCGGCGCCGCAAAACAGTTTGAGATCATGTTGATGGACGAAAGTCTGCAAGACCTCGGCGAACATATTTCGGCCAGCCTGGACGATTCCGTCGTCGGTTTCTCGGTCGAATATGGTGAGCTGACCATTCATGCGGTGCGCGAGCGCATCGCCCGGGTGGTGAAATTCCTGCGGGACGATCCGGCCTGCCGGTTCACGGTGCTGATCGACATTTGCGGCGTCGATTATCCGGACCGGCTGAAGCGCTTCGATGTCGTCTATCACCTGCTTTCCATGACGCAGAACCAGCGCATCCGCGTGAAGGTGGAAACGGACGAAGAAGGCCAGGTGCCGAGCACCGTCAGCGTCTTTCCCGCCGCCGACTGGTTCGAGCGTGAGGCGTTCGATCTTTACGGCATTCTTTTCTCCGAACATCCGGACCTGCGCCGTATTCTCACCGATTACGGGTTTTCCGGCCATCCGCTGCGCAAGGACTTTCCGCTCACCGGCTTTATGGAAGTGCGCTATGACGAAGAGCTCAAGCGCGTGGTCTATGAACCTGTGAAACTGAAGCAGGAATTCCGTACCTTCGATTTCATGTCGCCATGGGAAGGGCCCGACTATGTGCTGCCCGGCGATGAAAAGGCCACGGGCGAGGAGCGCTGAGCATGGCCGAGCAGCAAATCCGGAACATGAACCTCAATTTCGGCCCGCAGCACCCGGCGGCCCACGGCGTGCTGCGCCTTGTGCTGGAGCTGGACGGGGAAGTGGTCGAGCGTGTCGATCCGCATATCGGTCTCCTGCACCGGGGCACCGAAAAACTGATCGAGCACAAAACCTATTTGCAGGCCGTGCCCTATTTCGACCGCCTCGACTATGTGGCGCCGATGAACCAGGAGCACGCCTTCGCGCTCGCGACCGAGCGGCTTCTCGGCCTCGAAGTACCGAAACGCGGGCAATATATCCGGGTGCTTTATTCGGAAATCGGGCGGCTGCTCTCGCATCTTCTCAACATCACCACGCAGGCCATGGATGTGGGCGCGCTGACGCCGCCGCTCTGGGGCTTTGAAGAGCGCGAAAAGCTGATGGTGTTCTATGAGCGCGCGTCGGGCTCGCGCATGCACGCGGCCTATGTGCGCCCCGGCGGCGTCCATCAGGACCTGCCGGAAAAGCTGCTGCAGGACATCTATGATTTTTGCGATCCGTGCGAACAAGTTCTGGACGATCTGGAAGCGCTTTTGACCGGCAACCGCATCTTCAAGCAGCGTAATGTGGACATCGGTGTGGTGACGGCGGAAGAAGCGCAGGCCTGGGGCTTTTCCGGCGTCATGGTGCGCGGCTCGGGCATGGCCTGGGACCTGCGCAAGTCGCAGCCTTACGAGTGCTATAACGAGCTCGATTTCGACATTCCCGTCGGCAAGAACGGCGACTGCTATGACCGCTATCTGGTGCGCGTGGAAGAATGCCGCCAGTCGCTGAAGATCATGAAGCAGTGCATCGAGAAGATGCCGGGCGGCCCCGTCAGCGCCGTGAACAACAAAGTGGTGCCGCCGAAACGCGGTGAGATGAAACGCTCCATGGAAGCGCTCATCCATCACTTCAAGCTTTATACGGAAGGTTTTCATGTGCCCGAGGGCGAGGTTTATGCCGCCGTCGAAGCGCCGAAAGGCGAGTTCGGCGTGTTCCTCGTGTCCGACGGGTCCAACAAACCCTATCGCTGCAAAATCCGCGCGCCCGGTTTCGCGCATTTGCAGGCGATGGATTATCTTTGCAAAGGCCACATGCTCGCGGATGTTGCCGCCGTGCTTGGCTCGCTCGACATTGTGTTCGGGGAGGTTGACCGATGAGTGTGCGCAGGCTTGACCCGAACCAGCCTGAGAGTTTCGAGTTCACGCCGGAAAATCTGGAGTGGGCGAAAGGGCAGATTGCGAAATATCCCGATGGCCGCCAGGCCTCCGCGATCATTCCGCTGCTCTGGCAGGCGCAAAAACAGCATGGCGGCTGGCTGCCGGAACCGGCGATCCGCTATGTCGCGGACATGCTGGGCATGGCCTATATCCGCGCGCTGGAAGTGGCGACCTTCTATACGATGTTCAACCTGACGCCGGTGGGCGAGCATTTCGTGCAGGTTTGCGGCACGACGCCGTGCTGGCTGCGCGGGGCGGATGAGATCAAAGACGCCTGCAAGAAACATATCGGCCCGGAAAAAACGCTTTCCGCCGATGGCAAAATGTCGTGGATGGAAGTGGAGTGCCTCGGCGCCTGCGTGAACGCGCCGATGGTGCAGATCAACGACGATTATTATGAAGACCTCGACGGCGCGAAGATGGAAGAAATCATCAAGGCGCTGCGCGAAGGCAAGGACGTGACACCGGGGCCGCAATCGAGCCGCAAAACATCCGAACCGATCGGCGGGCTGACCACGCTGACGGAAGTGCCGGGTGCGGGGGGCAAGTAATGCTTAAAGATCAGGACCGCATCTTCACCAATCTCTATGGCTATGACGACTGGGGCCTCGATGGCGCCCGCCGCCGGGGCGATTGGGATGGCACGAAGGACATTATCGCCAAGGGCAAGGATTGGATCATCGAGGAGATGAAACAGTCGGGCCTGCGCGGGCGCGGCGGGGCGGGCTTCCCGACCGGCCTGAAATGGTCCTTCATGCCGAAGGAATCCGATGGCCGCCCGCATTACCTTGTCGTCAATGCGGACGAGTCGGAGCCGGGTACCTGCAAGGACCGCGAGATCATGCGCCACGATCCGCACAAGCTGATCGAAGGCTGCCTGCTTGCCGGTTTCGCGATGAACGCCAATGCGGGTTACATCTATGTGCGCGGCGAATTCATCCGCGAGCGCGAGCGTCTGCAGGCCGCTGTCGATCAGGCGTATGAGGCAGGGCTTCTGGGCAAGAACGCCGCGGCTTCCGGCTGGGATTTCGATCTTTATGTGCATCACGGCGCCGGCGCTTATATTTGCGGCGAGGAAACGGCGCTGATCGAAAGCCTGGAAGGCAAGAAGGGGATGCCGCGCCTCAAGCCGCCATTCCCGGCCAATGCCGGTCTTTACGGCGCGCCCACCACCGTGAACAACGTGGAAAGCATTGCCGTTGCGCCGACCATTCTGCGGCGTGGCGCGACCTGGTTCGCCGGTCTCGGCCGGCCCAATAATACGGGTACGAAGCTTTTCTGCATTTCCGGCCACGTCAACCAGCCGTGCAACGTGGAAGAGGAAATGGGCATTTCCCTGCGCGAGCTGATCGACAAACATGCGGGCGGCGTGCGCGGCGGCTGGGACAATCTGCTTGCCGTCATTCCGGGCGGCTCGTCCGTGCCCATGATCCCAAAAAGCATTTGCGACGATGTGCTGATGGATTTCGACTCGCTGAAGGAAGTGCAGTCCGGGCTCGGCACCGCCGCCGTGATCGTGATGGACAAGTCCACCGACGTGATCAAGGCGATCGCCCGTATTTCCGCTTTCTACAAGCACGAAAGCTGCGGTCAGTGCACGCCCTGCCGCGAAGGTACGGGCTGGATGTGGCGCGTCGTGGAGCGCATGGCGCGCGGCGAGGCGGACAAAAGCGAAATCGATCTTCTGCTCGACGTGACCAAGCGGGTGGAAGGGCACACCATTTGCGCACTCGGAGATGCGGCGGCCTGGCCCGTGCAGGGGCTGATCCGGCATTTCCGCCATGTAATCGAAGAACGGATTGACTCGCGCCAGGGCGCGGCAACCGTGGCTGCGGAGTAGAACATGCCGAAGCTGACCGTCGATGGCATTGAAGTCGAAGTAGAGCAGGGCGCCACCGTTCTGCAGGCCTGCGAGGATGCGGGCGCGGAAATTCCGCGCTTCTGCTACCACGAGCGCCTGTCGATTGCCGGCAATTGCCGCATGTGCCTGGTGGAAATGGAACGCTCGCCCAAACCCGTGGCAAGCTGCGCGATGCCTGCCGCCGACGGCATGGTGATCCGCACCAATACCGAATATGTCAAACGCGCCCGCGAAGGCGTGATGGAATTTCTGCTGATCAACCACCCGCTCGATTGCCCGATCTGCGACCAGGGCGGGGAATGCGATCTGCAGGACCAGGCGATGGCCTATGGCGTCGATACCTCGCGCTTCGATGAGAACAAGCGCGCGGTCGAAGACAAGGAAATGGGCCCGCTCGTGAAAACCATCATGACGCGCTGCATTCACTGCACGCGCTGTGTGCGCTTCGTCACGGAAGTTGCCGGGGTGCCGGAAATCGGCGCCATCGGCCGCGGCGAAGATATGGAAATCACGACCTATCTGGAAAAGGCGCTGACCTCCGAACTGCAAGGCAATGTGATCGATCTGTGCCCCGTCGGCGCGCTGACCTCCAAGCCTTATGCCTTTACCGCGCGCCCCTGGGAGCTGCGCAAGACCGAAACCATCGATGTCATGGATGCGGTCGGCTCGAATATCCGCGTCGATGCGCGCGGCAGCGAAGTCATGCGTGTGATGCCGCGCAACAATGACGACGTGAACGAGGAATGGATTTCCGACAAGACGCGCTTCATCTGGGACGGGCTGCGCACGCAGCGCCTCGACAAACCTTATGTGCGCGAGAACGGCAAGCTGCGCCCCGCAAGCTGGCAGGAAGCCTTTGCCAAGATCGCGGAAAAAGTGAAGGCCAGCGCGCCGGAAAAAATGGCGGCCATCGCAGGAGATCTTGCCTGCGCGGAAAGCATGAAGGCGCTCAAGGATCTGATGGGCGCGCTCGGCTCGGCCAATATGGATTGCCGTCAGGACGGGGCGAAGATCGGCGGCAAGGGCCGCGCGGCCTATCTCTTCAATTCCGGCATCGCCGGGATCGAAGAAGCGGATGCGCTGCTCATCGTCGGCTCCAACCCGCGTCTTGAAGCGCCGGTGCTGAACGCGCGTATCCGCAAGCGCTGGCTCGAAGGCGGTTTCCCCGTCGGGCTGATCGGTGAAGACGCGGACCTGACCTACGACAAGGAATATCTGGGCGCGGGCGCGCAGACGCTGAAAGAAATCGCCGACGGCACGCATCCTTTCGCCCGCATTTTGCAGGTTGCCGAAAAGCCCATGCTGATCCTCGGCCAGGGCGCGCTTGCCCGGCCCGACGGCGAGGCGGTGCTGGAAACCTGCATCGGCATCATCCGGGCGGCAGGCGGCGTCAGCGCCGACTGGAACGGCTTCAACGTGCTTCACACGGCAGCGGCCCGTGTCGGCGGCCTCGACCTCGGCTTCCTGCCAGGCGAAGGCGGTAAGGACACGAATGCCATTCTGGAAGGGGCAAGCGCCGGTGAGATCGACTTCGTTTATCTGCTCGGCGCCGATGAAATCGACACGGCCCGTCTCGGCAATGCCTTCGTCGTCTATCAGGGCACGCACGGCGATCGCGGCGCGCACCGCGCCGATGTCATCCTGCCGGGCGCGGCCTATACCGAAAAGAGCGCGCATTGGGTGAATACCGAAGGGCGCGTACAGCTCGGCGAGCGGGCCGCATTCCCGCCCGGCGATGCGCGCGAGGACTGGGCGATCCTGCGGGCGCTCTCCGAAGTGCTGGACCAGAAACTGCCTTACGACAATCTCTCGCAGCTGCGCGCCGCGCTTTGCGGTGATGCGCCGAGCTTCGAGATGCGCGATGTGCAGCCGCAGGCGGGCGATCTGCCGCAAGGCGGCACGCGGGAAATGGCCGATGCGCCGTTCCATGCGGCGGTGCGCGATTTCTACTTCACCAACCCGATTGCGCGGGCAAGCAAGGTAATGGCCGAATGTGCCGCGCTGCAAAGCGTGCAAGGCGAGGGGGCGACCGGAACCAATGGCTGAGATTTTTTGGGAATACGGCCTTCCGGGTCTGATCATGGCGGGGCAGAGCTTGCTGCTCATGGTGCCGCTGCTCGTGCTGATTGCGTTCATTCTTTATGCCGACCGTAAAGTCTGGGCGGCGGTGCAGCTGCGCCGCGGGCCGAACGTGGTGGGCCCCTTCGGCCTGCTGCAATCCTTCGCGGACCTGGCAAAATTCATCTTCAAGGAAGTGGTCGTGCCCGCAGGCGCCAACAAGGGCGTCTTCCTGCTCGCGCCGTTCGTCTCCGTGGTGCTGGCGCTCTCGTCCTGGGCGGTGATCCCGATGTCGGACGGCGTGGTGATCGCCGATATCAATGTCGGCATTCTCTATCTCTTCGCGCTTTCCTCGCTCAGCGTTTACGGCATCATCATGGCCGGCTGGGCGTCGAACTCGAAATATCCCTTCCTCGGCGCGCTGCGCTCGGCTGCGCAGATGGTGTCTTATGAAGTCTCCATCGGCTTCGTCATCGTCTGCGTGCTCATGACGGCGGGCACGCTCAACCTTTCCGAGATCGTGCGCGCGCAGGATGGCAATTGGGGCCTTTTCAACTGGTACTGGCTCTGGCATCTGCCGATGTTCGTGATCTTCTTTATCTCGGCGCTGGCGGAAACCAACCGCCCGCCCTTCGATCTGCCGGAAGCGGAATCGGAGCTGGTGGCGGGCTATGCCGTGGAATATTCCTCCACGCCTTACATGATGATGTTCATGGCCGAGTATGTGGCGATTTTGACCATGTGCGCGCTCATGACGATCCTTTTCCTCGGCGGCTGGCTGCCGCCGGTCGATGTGGCGCCCTTTAATTGGATACCGCCCTTCTTCTGGTTCTGGATCAAAACGCTTTTCATCTTCTTCCTGATTGCGATGGTGAAGGCGTTCGTTCCCCGCTACCGCTATGACCAGCTGATGCGGCTGGGCTGGAAAGTTTTCCTGCCCATCTCGCTCTTCTGGGTCGTTTTGACGGCGGGTGTTCTTGTTGGTTTCGATCTGCTGCCGGCGTAAGGCAGGGATCGGGAAAGGAAACGATTATGGCTTGGCTTGATCAATCGGTCCGGTCGCTGTTTTTGACAGAGTTCGTTTCGAGCTTCTGGCTGGCCTTGCGCTATTTCTTCAAGCCCAAGGCGACGCTGAACTATCCCTTTGAGAAGGGCGCGCTCTCGCCGCGCTTCCGCGGGGAACATGTGCTGCGCCGTTATCCGAACGGCGAAGAGCGCTGTATCGCCTGTAAATTGTGTGAAGCGATTTGCCCGGCACAGGCCATTACCATCGAAGCGGGACCGCGCAACAATGACGGCACGCGCCGTACCATCCGCTACGATATCGACATGACCAAATGCATCTATTGCGGCTTCTGCCAGGAAGCCTGCCCGGTGGATGCGATCGTGGAAGGGCCGAATTTCGAGTTTGCGGCGGAAACGCGCGAAGAGCTGTTCTACACGAAAGAAAAACTGCTCGAGAACGGCGACCGCTGGGAACGGCAGATTGCGAAAAACCTCGCGCTCGACGCGCCTTACCGTTAAGCAGCGCGTGAGAGAGAAAGAAGGGATCGGGGATAGGACATGATCGTGGCGACCATCGCGTTTTACCTGTTTGCGGCGGTGACCATTGCGGCGGCCTTTATGGTGATTTCCGCCCGCAATCCCGTGCATTCGGTGCTCTTCCTGATCCTGGCGTTTTTCAGCTCGGCATGGCTCTTCGTTTTGATGGGCGCCGAGTTCGTGGCGATGATCCTGGTCATCGTTTATGTGGGCGCCGTGGCCGTGCTCTTCCTGTTCGTGGTCATGATGCTCGATATTGACTTCAAGAGCCTGCGCTCGGAAATGCTGAACTATCTGCCGCTCGGCGGGATGATCGGCATCATTTTGTTGCTGGAACTTGGGCTCGTGGCGAGCACCTGGGTTTTCGCGCCGGATGCCGCAAGCCTTGCCGCGGCACCCGCGCCTGCCGCCGATAGCGGCGTGACCAATGCCGAAGCGCTGGGGCGGGTCATCTACACCCAATATGTTTATTACTTCCAGGCGGCCGGCATGATCCTGCTGGTCGCCATGGTTGGCGCCATCGTGCTGACTCTGCGCAAGCGGGAAGGCGTGAAGCGCCAGGTCATTGCCGACCAGGTGGCCCGTACGCCGCAGACGGGCGTCGAAGTGAAGAAAGTTGAACCGGGCCAGGGCATTTAAGCCCGTCCGGGAACGTTTGAGGGGAAGCGCTGATGGAAATCGGCCTCGCACATTATCTGATCGTGGCAGCCATTCTGTTCACGCTCGGCATTTTCGGGATCTTCCTGAACAGGAAGAACGTCATCATCATTTTGATGTCGATCGAACTGATGCTGCTGGCGGTGAACATCAACCTGGTGGCGTTCTCCACCCATCTGGGCGATCTGGTGGGGCAGGTTTTCGCGCTTCTGGTGCTGACCGTCGCGGCAGGCGAGGCGGCGATCGGCCTGGCGATCCTCGTTATCTACTTCCGCAATCGCGGCTCCATTGCCGTTGAAGACATCAACGTTCTGAAAGGCTGACCCGATGTATTCCGCGATTGTGTTTCTGCCTCTTATCGGGTGTCTCATTGCCGGCCTTTTCGGCCGTCAGATCGGCGTCAAAGCCTCGCAGGTGATCACCTCGGGTCTGCTCGTCATTTCCGCGATCCTGTCCTGGGTGGCTTTCGTCTCCGTGGCACTGCAGGGCAATGCCGAAACGGTGCAGGTGCTCAGCTGGATCGATAGCGGCGCGCTGGAAGCCGATTGGCGTTTGCGCATCGATACGCTGACCGCCGTGATGCTGGTGGTCGTGACCTCCGTCTCCTCGCTCGTGCATATCTATTCCGTCGGCTATATGAGCCACGATCCGCATCAGCCGCGCTTCTTCGCCTATCTGTCGCTCTTTACCTTCGCCATGCTGATGCTGGTGACGGCAGACAACCTCATCCAGCTCTTCTTCGGCTGGGAAGGGGTGGGCCTTGCCTCCTATCTTCTCATCGGCTTCTGGTACAAGCGCCCGAGCGCCAATGCTGCCGCGATCAAGGCCTTCGTGGTCAACCGGGTGGGCGATTTCGGTCTGCTGCTCGGTATTTCCACCGTCTTCTTGATGGTGGGTTCGGTGGAATTCGATGCGATTTTTGCCGCGATCCCGGATATGGCGGGCGATACGTTCCGCTTCCTCGGTTATGACGTGCCGGTCGTGACCACCATCGCGCTACTGCTTTTCATGGGCGCCATGGGCAAGTCGGCGCAGTTCCTGCTCCACACCTGGCTGCCGGACGCGATGGAAGGTCCGACCCCGGTCTCCGCGCTCATTCATGCCGCGACCATGGTGACGGCGGGCGTCTTCCTCGTTTGCCGCATGTCGCCGGTTTTCGAATATTCGCCGGACGCGCTGGCCTTCGTGACCGTGGTGGGCGCAACGACCGCGTTCTTCGCAGCGACGGTCGGCCTCGTGCAGAACGACATCAAGCGCGTCATCGCCTATTCGACCTGTTCGCAGCTCGGCTACATGTTCGCCGCTGCCGGGATCGGCGCTTATGAAGCGGCCATGTTCCATCTCTTCACGCATGCCTTCTTCAAGGCGCTGCTCTTCCTCGGCTCGGGCTCCGTCATCCACGCCATGTCGGACGAGCAGGACATGCGCAAGATGGGCGGGCTTTATAAGCTCATTCCGCTTACCTATTTCATGATGATCATCGGCACCCTGGCGCTGACCGGCTTCCCGTTCACCGCCGGTTACTTCTCCAAGGATGCGATCATCGAGGCAGCTTACGCGTCTCACTCCAGCGCGCATATGTATGCCTTCACGCTGCTGGTGGTCGCCGCGCTCTTCACTTCCTTCTATTCCTGGCGTCTGATTTTCATGACCTTCCACGGCAAGAGCCGGGCGTCGAACGAAGTGCTCTCGCATGTGCATGAATCGCCCGCCGTCATGTGGGTGCCGCTCGCCATTCTGGCGGCAGGCGCGATTTTCGCCGGGATGATGTTCTCGAATTTCTTTGTGGGCGATGCCTATCTCAACTTCTGGGCAGGCACGATCAGCCATGCCAGCGGCAACGAGGTGATGGAACACTTCCATCATGTGCCGGGCTGGGTCGTCTGGTCGCCTTTCGCGGCGATGGTGCTCGGCTTCGCCGTCTCCTGGTATTTCTATATCCGCCGCCCGGATCTGCCCAAGGAACTCGCGCAGACCCACGAGCCGCTCTACAAGTTCCTGCTCAACAAGTGGTACTTTGACGAGCTTTACGACTTCATCTTCGTGCGTCCCGCCTTCTTCCTCGGCCGCACGCTCTGGAAACAGGGTGACGGGCGGATCATCGACGGGATGGGGCCGGACGGGATCGCCGCGCGCGTCTCCGACATCACACGCGGGGTCGTGCGGGTGCAGTCCGGCTATCTCTATCATTATGCATTTGCGATGCTGCTCGGTGTTGCCGCGCTCATCACCTACTTCATGTTCGGAGGGGCGCTTTGATGTTGGACGGGCAGTTTCCGATCCTTTCGCTCGTAACGTTTCTGCCGCTGCTGGGCGCGCTCTTGATCCTGCTCGTGCCGAGCCGGGCGGAAGTGTCCGACCAGAACGTGCGCTGGGCCGCGCTCTGGGTGACGTGCGGAACGTTTCTTGTCTCCCTGATCATCTGGGTGCGCTTCGATCCCAGCACCGCCGACTTCCAGATGGTGGAACAGGCCGAATGGCTGGGCGGCGCGGTTACCTATCATATGGGTGTCGACGGCATCTCCATGCTCTTCGTCATTCTGACGACGTTCCTGATGCCGCTCTGCATCCTCGCCAGCTGGGAATCCATCCAGCACCGGGTGAAGGAATATATGATCGCCTTCCTGGTGCTCGAAACGCTGATGATCGGCGTCTTCTGCGCGCTGGACCTGGTGCTCTTCTATCTCTTCTTCGAAGCCGGTCTCATCCCGATGTTCCTGATCATCGGTGTTTGGGGCGGGGCGCGCCGCGTCTATGCGAGCTTCAAGTTCTTCCTTTATACGTTTGCCGGCTCCGTGCTGATGCTGCTCGCCATCATGGCGATGTACTGGCAGGCGGGCACGACCGATATTCCGACGCTGCTGGCCTATGACTTCCCTTACGGGATGCAATATTGGCTCTGGCTTGCGTTCTTCGCGTCTTTCGCGGTGAAGATGCCGATGTGGCCGGTCCATACCTGGCTGCCCGACGCGCACGTGGAAGCGCCGACCGCGGGCTCGGTCATTCTGGCGGGCATTCTTTTGAAGATGGGCGGCTACGGCTTCCTGCGTTTCTCGCTGCCGATGTTCCCCATCGCCTCGGACCTCTTTGCGCCGCTGGTCTTCACGCTCTCGATCATCGCCATCGTTTACACCTCGCTTGTCGCGCTGGTGCAGGAGGATATCAAGAAGCTCATCGCTTATTCCTCCGTCGCTCATATGGGCTTCGTGACGATGGGCATTTTCGCGATGAATGAGCAGGGCGTGCAGGGCGGTATCTTCCAGATGCTGAGCCATGGCTGGGTGTCGGGCGCGCTCTTCCTTTGCGTCGGCGTGATTTACGACCGGATGCATACGCGTGAGATCGCCGCTTATGGCGGCCTCGTGCAGCGCATGCCGCTCTATGCCTTTGCCTTCATGCTCTTCACCATGGCGAATGTGGGCCTGCCGGGCACCAGCGGTTTCGTCGGTGAATTCCTGACCATTGTCGGCACGTTCCAGGTGGACACGCGCGTTGCCTCCGTTGCCGCGCTCGGCGTCATTCTGGCGGCCTGCTATGCGCTCTTTCTCTACCGCCGGGTGATTTTCGGCGAGCTGGAAAAAGAGACGCTGAAAAACATCATGGATCTGAACCGCAGGGAGGTTCTGACCCTCGCGCCGCTTGTCGTCACGACCATCTTCTTCGGTGTTTATCCGGCCCCGATTATGGACGTCACCGCCGTGTCGGTGGAAAACCTGATCGCCGGTTACGAAGAAGCGCTGGAAACATTTACGGCCGCGGGCGGCACCACAGGGTTCACCAACCTTGCCGGCCTGCTGGGCGGTCAATAGCCCGAGTTTGAGAGAGAAATATGGAAACCGCACTCGTGCCCGTTCCCGATCTGAACCCCGCGCTGGCTGAAATCATTCTGGCCGTCGGCGCTTTGGGCCTGCTCATGCTTGGCGCTTACACCAAGGCCAGCACCACGCGCCTTGCCAGCATCGGCGCGGTGCTGCTTTTCGCCGTCGCTGCCATCGTGGTGATCGGCCAGCCCGACAGCCGCGTCCTGACTTTCGGCGGCAGTTTCGTGACGGATGGCTTCGGCAAGTTCATGAAAGTGCTGGTGCTGATCGGTTCGGCGGGCGCCATCGTCATGTCCTATAATTTCATCCGCCGGGAAAATATGGACCGGTTCGAGTTTCCGGTGCTGATCGTGCTGGCGACACTGGGCATGTTGATGATGGTGTCGGCGAACGATCTCATCTCGCTCTATGTCGGCCTCGAGCTGCAGTCGCTCTCGCTTTACATCATCGCCGCCTTCAACCGCGATTCCGCGCGCTCGACGGAAGCGGGCCTGAAATATTTCGTTCTCGGCGCGCTCGCCTCCGGCATGATGCTTTATGGCGCCTCGCTCGTTTACGGCTTCACCGGCACGACGAATTTCGATCTCATTGCAGGCATCATCCGCACTGAGGGCATGTCGCTCGGCCTCATCTTCGGCCTTGTCTTCATTCTGGCGGCGCTGGCCTTCAAGGTTTCCGCCGTGCCCTTCCATATGTGGACGCCGGACGTTTATGAAGGCGCGCCGACGCCGGTTACGGCCTTCTTTGCCTCCGCGCCCAAGATCGCGGCCATGGCGCTTTTCATCCGCGTGATGATGGGGGCTTTCCCCGATGCGAGCGCTGAGTGGCGCCAGATCGTGGTCTTCATTTCCATCGCCTCCATGCTGCTCGGCGCTTTCGCCGCCATCGGTCAGACCAATATCAAGCGGCTTATGGCCTATTCCTCCATCGGCCATATGGGCTATGCGCTGGTGGGCCTTGCTGCGGGCACGGAAGAGGGCGTACGCGGGATCATCATTTATCTGACGATCTATCTCGTCATGAATCTCGGTGTTTTCTGCTGCATCCTGGCGATGCGCCGCAAGGAAGAAGGCATGGTGGAGGATATCGCGGACCTGGCGGGCCTCTCGCGCCATCAGCCGGTGCTGGCCTTCCTCTTTTCCATGCTGATGTTCTCGCTCGCCGGCGTGCCGCCGCTTGCCGGGTTCTTTGCGAAATATTTCGTCTTCCTCTCCGCCATCGAGGCCGGGCTTTATACGCTGGCCGTGATCGGCGTGCTCTCGAGCGTCGTCGGCGCCTTCTATTACCTGCGTGTGGTGAAGGTGATCTATTTCGACGAACCGGCGCAACCATTCGAGGCGCCGCTTGCAAGTGAGCTGCGCGTGGTGCTCGGGGCGTCCAGCATTGTCACGCTCTTCTTCTTCGTTTATCCGGCGCCGCTCATCGCGCTTGCGCAGGCCGCTGCCGGGGCATTGCTGCCATAGATGGACGGACCCGCTCTGCCGCAAGGATATAGGCTGGCCTGGTTCGAGGAACTGGACAGCACGAATTCGCAGGCGCGGCGGATGGGAGAGCAGGGCGAGCAGGGGCCTGTCTGGATCGTCGCCGAACGGCAAACTGCCGGGCGCGGGCGGCGCGGGCGGGCCTGGGCTTCGCCTTCGGGCAATCTGATGTGCACGCTTTATCTGCAGCCGCGCTGCAGCCCGGCCAAGGCGGGCGAGCTTTCTTTCGTCGCGGGGCTGGCGCTGCATGATACCGCCTCCGCTATCGCGGGGCCTGCCTTCAGCGATATCATCCGCCTCAAATGGCCGAACGACCTTTTGCTGGGCGGCAAGAAGGCAAGCGGCATCCTTCTGGAAAGCGCGACGCAGGGGAGCGGTGAGGTAAGCTGGCTTGCCGTCGGCATCGGCCTCAACCTCGCTGAGTTCCCTGAGGGCACGGAATTTCCAGCCACTTCGCTTGCGGCGGAAACGGGGCAGCAGGTCAGCCCGCGCGAGGCGGTTGCGGTTCTTGCCCACGCCTTCGATAAATGGCTGAAAATCTGGCAAGGCCCGGAGGGGTTCAAGCCTTTGCGCGATGCCTGGGCCGCGCGGGCCGCAGGGCTTGGCGGCACCATCACCGCGCGCCTGCCGGAAGAAACGGTGACGGGCACTTTCATCGGCCTTGATGAGGACGGGGCGCTGCGCCTCAGGCTCGACACGGGCGCTGAAAGGGCTATTTCTGCGGGCGACGTCTTTTTCGGGACAAGGTAAGATCGGTTCATGGCAGATGGTACGGGTATGAGCGAGGCGAACGAACTGGTCTTCCTGCCGCTGGGCGGCACCGGCGAGATCGGTATGAACCTCAATCTTTATGGGTTCGGTCCGCCGGACGCACGCAAATGGATGATGGTCGATCTCGGCGTCACGTTCTCGGATCTGCGCACGCCGGGGATCGATGTCATCATGGCGGACCCGGCCTTCATCGAAGAGCGCCGGGAGGACCTGCTCGGCATTGTCCTTACCCACGGCCATGAAGACCATATCGGCGCGGTTGCCCATTTGTGGCCATCGCTGCGCTGCGATGTCTATGCGACGCCTTTTACCGCTGAACTCGTCAAAGCCAAGCTCATCGAGGCGGGCATCGAGCAGGAAGTGCCGCTCAAGATCGTGGAGCTCGGCAGCCGGTTCACGCTCGGCCCCTTCGACATCGAGCTGGTGACGCTTACCCATTCGATCCCTGAGCCCAACGCGCTTGCCATCCGCACGCCGCTCGGCCTTGTCATGCATACGGGTGACTGGAAGATCGATCCGGATCCCGTGGTCGGCGGCGATATCGATATCAAGCGGCTGACGGAGCTTGGGCAGGAAGGCGTGCGGGCGATGGTCTGCGATTCCACCAATGTCTTCTCGCCGGGCGAATCCGGCTCGGAGGCCGATGTCGCCAAGGGGCTGACGGAACTCATCAAGGATATGAAGGGCCGTGTGGCGGTGACGACCTTCGCCTCGAATGTTGCCCGCCTTGAAAGCGTTATCCGCGCGGCGGAAGCCTGCGGGCGCCATGTGGTGCTCGCAGGGCGCGCCATGCACCGCGTGACGACAGCGGCGCGCAAGACGGGATATTTGCAAAACCTGCCGCCCATCGTGCCGGAAGATGAGGCGGGCTATCTGCCGCCGGAAAACGTGCTTTATCTTTGCACCGGCAGCCAGGGCGAGCCGCGCGCCGCCCTTGCGCGCATTGCGATGGACAACCACCCCCATGTCACCTTGTCGGAAGGCGACACGGTGATCTTTTCCTCGCGGATGATCCCCGGCAATGACGTGGAAATTTATGAGCTTCAAAACCTGCTGGCCGAACGCGGCATCCGCGTGATCACGGAGAAGGATCATTTTGTCCACGTCTCCGGTCATCCGTGCCGGGATGAACTGGCGCGCATGTATCAATGGATCAAACCGGAAATCGCCGTTCCGGTGCATGGCGAGGCGCGGCATCTGCTTGAACATGCCGAACTTGCCCGCGAGCTGCAGGTGCCGCAGGCCATGGTTTTGAAAAACGGTCTGATGCTGCGCCTTGCGCCCGGCCCGGCGGAGATCATCGATGAAGCGCCGAATGGGCGGCTTTATCTCGATGGCGACATTCTAATGCCTTCCTGGGACCCGGCGGTGCAGGAGCGCCGGAAACTTGCTTTTGCCGGTTCCGTCTTCGTCACGCTGGTCCTTGACGGGCAGGGCAAGGTGCTGGGCGAGCCGCAGGTGCGTCTTCTCGGTCTGCCAGAGGAAGATGGCAGCGGCATTTCCTTCGAGGAACGCGCGCTCGATGCCATCGACGATGTGCTGGACAGGCTTCCCTTGCGCAAACGCAAGGATGACGCAGCGGTCGCCGAGCTTTTGCGCCGGGCGGTGCGCGGGGCGATCCGCCGGGAGTGGGGAAAGAAGGCCGCCGTCGAAGTGATCGTGACGCGGGTCTGAGAGCCTGTGCTTGCCCCTTTAGGCCAAGCGCTCTAGTTTTGCGGCAACACATATTTGCTGTTCTGAAGGAGAGTTTCGATGCTGGGCCGTTTGAACCATGTAGCGATCGCCGTTCCCAATATGGAAGAAGCCGCCGCCGTTTACCGCGACACGTTGGGCGCGAAAGTGTCCGAGGCCGTGCCGCAGCCGGACCACGGCGTGACGACCGTTTTCGTCGAACTGGAAAACACCAAGATCGAATTGCTGGAGCCGCTGGGAGACGATTCTCCGATCCTCAGCTATCTGAAGAAAAACCCGAAAGGCGGCATCCATCACGTCTGCTACGAAGTGGAAGACATCATGGCCGCCCGCGATCAGATGCGCGAAAAAGGCGCGACCATCACCGGCACGGGCGAGCCGAAAATCGGCGCCCATGGCAAGCCCGTGATCTTCCTTCACCCGAAGGATTTCAACGGCACCTTGATCGAGCTGGAGCAGGTTTAAGGACGTAGGAATGAGCCTGACCGATTTCATTCAAGCTGCCGCCATTTACGCGGTGATCTGGTGGCTGGTGCTGTTTGCCGTGCTTCCCTGGGGCGTGCGCTCGCAAGGGGAAATGGGGCAGACGGTGCCCGGCACCGAAGACGGCGCGCCGGTCAGGCCGCTTCTGCTGCGCAAGGTGATCGCGACGACCATTGCCGCTGCCGTGATCTATCTTGCCGTTCATTGGCTGCTTTATTATTCCGGCATGACGCTGGACGACATTCCCTTCTTCCCGAAATTCGAACCGGTGCGCTAGAGACTTATCCCCGCTCTGTGATGTGCCTGTCATACTTGGGGCCTTATCAAGAGGGATAAAAGCGGCGAGGGAAGATGGCGGCAGAAGGGGCGGCAGGACCCCAAGCGCAAGGCAGCGCCTGGGACGTTTTCAAAGCATTTCTGGTTTTGGGGCTCACCAGCTTTGGCGGGCCTGTGGCGCATCTGGGCTATTTCCGTGAGGCATTCGTTTCGCGGCGCGCCTGGCTGAGCGAGGCGGCTTACGCCGATCTCGTGGCGCTCTGCCAGGTGCTGCCGGGCCCGGCCTCCAGCCAGGTGGGCATGGGAATCGGCCTGCACCGGGCCGGCCTTCCCGGCATGGCGGCGGCCTGGACCGCCTTCACACTTCCCTCCGCGCTTCTGCTTGCCGGGTTCGCTGCCGGGCTTGCCGTGCTGCAGCCTTCGGCCGAGACGGGCTGGCTCCTCGGGCTGAAAGCGGCCGCTGCCGCCGTCGTCGCCCAGGCGCTGATCGGCATGGCAAAAAGCCTGACGCCGGATCTGCCGCGCGGCGCGCTTGCCATCCTTGGCTTCTTTCCGCTGGTCCTCGCGCCCCATCCCATGACCCCCGTCCTGGTACTTCTTGGGGGCGGAGCGCTGGGCTGGCTTTTCCTTAAGGAAGACTCGAATGGCGCGGGGGAGGCGCCGGGCGTGCTCAATACCCTGCCGCGCAAAGGGGCGCTCGCCGCCCTTGCCGCCTTTGCCGCGCTGCTGGCGCTTCTGCCGCTCGCGGCCATCGAGGGCGGCCCTGCGGCGGCGCTGATCGACAAGTTCTACCGGGCAGGCTCTCTCGTCTTTGGCGGCGGCCATGTGGTGCTGCCGCTTCTCCAAAGCGAGATGGTCTCGACCGGCTTTGTGAGCGAGGCGGATTTTCTGGCGGGTTATGGCGCGGCTCAGGCGGTGCCGGGCCCGCTTTTCACCTTCGCCGCGTTTCTGGGATATGCCTCGGAAGGGGCGGTTACCGGCCCGCTCGGGGCGGCGCTGGCGCTTATCGCGATATTCCTGCCTTCCGCCTTGTTGTTGCTCGGCGTTCTGCCGTTCTGGGCGGGGCTGCGGGAGAATGCGGCGCTGCGCCGGGGGCTTGCCGGGGTGAATGCGGCGGTTGTCGGCCTGCTGGCAGCGGCCTTTTACGACCCGGTGCTTCTGGAAGGGGTAAAGAGCCTGCCTGCAGCGCTCATCGCCATTGGCGGTCTCGGCGCGCTTTATTTCGCCAAAGTGCCGCAATGGCTGGTCGTGGCGGCGGCGGCGCTGGCCGGGGCGGTGCTGCTCTAGATTTTCGGAAATTGGCAGACACGTGTCGCCCAAAAAAAGAAAGCAAGGCTGCGGATACCGCGCCTTGCTCCAGTCACTCGCCCACCCGGGCCTCAGAAGAGGGACGAAACTTTTGTTTCGTGCCGGGTGTTCTCCTCCCTAAACTTGGACTGCTCTTTGGCAGGCCCCTTTTTGTATGCCGGGAGTATATGGAGGGGTGCAGAGTGTGTCTACGCAATTTTTAAAGAACTATGACACTTTCCGGGTAATAAGCGGCATACTTACAGGGGTGTCAGCGTAAGTTTATGCCACGGCGAGCTTGATGGCGAAGGCCGCGGCCAGCCCCCAAAGGACGGGATGGACCTGCCGGGCCTGCCCCGTCAGCGCCTTGAGCGCGGCATAGGTGATGATCCCGAGCCCGATCCCCGTCGCGATGGAAAAGGTGAGGGGAATAGCAATCAGCGTGACGGTGGCGGGAATAGCTTCGCTCGTCTCGCCCCAATCGACTTTCCCGAGGCCCTGCATCATCAGGCAGGCGACGAGAATGAGGGCGGGGGCTGTTGCAAAGCCCGGCACTGCCCCGATCAGGGGCGCGAAGAAGAGGCAGGCCAGAAAGGCAAGGCCCGTGACGATGGCGGTGAGGCCGGTGCGCCCGCCCGCCTCGATGCCCGAGGTGCTTTCGATATAGGAGGTGGTAGTGGAGGTGCCGAGCAGCGCGCCGACGGACGTCGCCGCCGAATCCGCGATCATGGCCTTTTTCATGCCGATGAGGCGGCCTTGCCCGTCGATGAACCCGGCCCGGGCGGCGACGGCGACAAGCGTGCCCGCTGTGTCCAGAAGATCGACCAGCAGAAAGACGAAGATGACCGTGACGAGCCCCACGCCAAGCGCGCCGGCCAAATCGAGCTCCAGGAAGGTGGGCAGGAGCGAGGGCGGCAGGGAGATGAAGCCGCCATCCGCTCCCGCATCCGGCGTGCTCAGCCCGGTAGTTCCGGCAATCAGCGTGAGGAGCAG
Organism: Tepidicaulis marinus; assembly: GCF_000739695.1. Taxonomy (GTDB): domain Bacteria; phylum Pseudomonadota; class Alphaproteobacteria; order Parvibaculales; family Parvibaculaceae; genus Tepidicaulis; species Tepidicaulis marinus. The sequence goes on along the minus strand of NZ_BBIO01000004.1, from coordinate 78,119 downwards.
AATGACGCCAAGCACCGCGCCCGGCAGCTTGCGCGCATAAAGTGCGCCCATGGCAAGAAAACCGCCTGCTGCGAGCCAGACTTCGGGCCGGGACATATCGCCTAGCTTGACGAGCGTGGCCGGAGAGGCGGTGACGATCCCGGCATTCTGCAGCCCGATAAAAGCAAGAAAGAGTCCGATCCCCGCTGCGATGGCCTGTTTCTGGGAAGCGGGAATGGCGTTGATCATCTTTTCGCGGAAAGGCGAGGCGGAAAGCGCCAGAAAGATGAGGCCGGAGAAAAAGACACAGCCGAGCGCGATGCGCCAGTCGCCGCCCAGCGCGGGTACAACGGTGAAAGCGAAATAGGCGTTGAGCCCCATGCCGGGCGCCTGGGCGATGGGCAAGTTTGCATATAGTCCCATTAAAAGGGAGCCGAAGGCAGCTGCAAGACAAGTGGCGACGAAGACCGCATTCTTGTCCATACCGGCCTCCGCCAGGATCAGCGGATTGACGGCGACGATATAGGCCATGGTCAGAAAGGTAGTGAGACCGGCTGTTATCTCTTGCCGCAGGCCCGATCCGCGCGCAGAAATCTGAAAGTATGTGCGGAAATCATCAGCATGCGCCATTTTGACTTATATCCCCCGGTCCCCGCCCGCGTTAGGCTTTTTTTATATGCCGCTGAGGCTTTTCATCTGCCGTTCAGGCAGAATCGATTAGCTTTATCGGAAAGTGTTTCATATACTTTTTGAAAAGGCGCCGTCTGGGGCAAAGCCTTTTTTAAAGAACCGGCATTAATCTGGGGATGATGAACGGACAAGCACAGCTCGCCGCGATCCTATTCGCTGGCATGGTCTCCCAAGGAGATGGCACTTCCACGGAACCTGGCGTTAGCGCCAGTAAATTGGAAGCTTCACGTACACGCCCTGAAATCGTTGAAATCAGCGATCCGGCCTGCGCTCTGGTCACGGAGCATGTGCCGGCGGCCAATGTGGCCTATCAGCCGGGCGTCAGCACCACGGGCAAGCAGGTGGCGAGCGCCGATCTGAACCCGTCATCTTACAGCCTGCGGCCGATCTATCAGTTCGACGTGGAAATCACGCCGGAAAGCCTGTCCGATAAATATAAAGGCCAGACCGGTCTGCCTGTCGCCACCATTACCTATGAGCCGGAGACGGGCAAAGTCCTGCTCGATGGCGAGGAAATGGTCTGGCTGCACGAAAAGGCTCTTTATGCGGCGTGTGCGGCCCGCAACGCCAAGAAATAATCGTTTTCACCGCCCGCCCTGACCGGCAGCCACTGTCTTGACTTGGGACAGTGAGCCTCGCACCCTGCCTGCACATCACATGCGGGGGCATCATGCGCGCGACAGGCATCGCCGCGGCCAGAAGGGCCGGGCAGGCAGGACCGGAAAAATCAGGCGGGCAAGGGGCCAGAAGTCTTAGCCAAAGATTGGCGCGCATGGCGGGATTAGCCGCGTTGAGCGGCGCGCTTCTTCTGGGCGGCGCCTTGGGCGGCCCCGGCGAGGCGGCGGCCCGCTCCTATAATTGGAAGATCACGAAGACCGAATGGTCCCCGGCGGACGAGAGAGGCTTCAGCGAATTCGTCGAGGCGCTTGGCGCTGCCGATTGCTGGACGGTGGATGAGTGCCTGCGAAGCCCGGCGAACCCTTACCGTAGCACCGACCCACGGGGCCTGCGCTTCCGCTCAGACTGCGCGGACTTTCCTTATGTACTGCGCGCCTATTATGCCTGGAAGAACGGGCTGCCGTTTTCCTATGCGATCGGTGTGAACTCCACGACCGGCTATTTCTCCGATATCCGCTACACCTCGAACGGCAACCGCGTCACGGCAAGAAAGACCGTGCCGGCAACGGCGCAGGGCGTGCCCGCGCTGCCGCTCATCGTGGAGATGCGCAATGCGGTTTCCACCGCCATGTACCGCCATCATGCGGACGCGGATGACGCGCAGAATTTCACCGACTTTTATTCGCCCGAAATCACCCGAGAGAGCATCCGCCCCGGCACGGTGCTTTACGATGTGAACGGCCATGTCGCCATGGTCTGGCGGGTGGAAGATGACGGGCGCATTCTCAATATCTCCGCCCACCCGGACAATTCCGTCTCCCGCTCTTTTTACGGGCGCAACTTCCTGCGCACGAAGCCGGAGCTCGGCACGAATTTCAAGAACTGGCGTCCCCAGCGCCTTGTGGGGGCGACGCGCCGGGCTGACGGGACTTATGTGGGCGGGCATATCGAAGCGCCGCTGAATAGCGAGCTCGAAGACTTTTCCCTTGAGCAATATCTGGGTACTGAGACCAATCCGAGCGGCAATTGGCGCAATGCCACGTTCGTCCATAAGGGCGAGGAGCTCGATTATTACCATTATATCCGCTCGGTCATGGCCAAGGGCGATCTGACGCTGAACCCGGTCAGCGAGATGCAGGCCATGATGCGCTCGCTTTGCTACGACATCCGCGCGCGCAAAGACGCGGTCGAGCAGGCGCTGATGAACAATATCCACCGCATGGAGGCGCCCGCGCGCCTGCCGGAAAATATTTACGGCACCTACGGCTATTGGGAGCTTTATTCGACGCCTTCCCGCGATGCCCGCCTCAAAACCTCCTTCAAGGAGATGCGCGACCAGATCGAGGCCATGGTGAAAATGCACCGCCAGGGCGTGAGCACGGTGTCTTATGAGGGGAATGACCTGGCAGGCGATCTCATCGCCGCTTTCGAGGCGCAGAGCGAAAGCTGCAAGACCACCTATATCCGCACCAACGGCAAGCCAGTGACCTTGAGCACCGAAGACGTAATGAACCGGCTCTTCGATCTTTCCTTCGATCCTTATCAATGTGTCGAGCGGCGCTGGGGCGCGCAAAGCGCCGAGGAGCTTTCCTCCTGCCCGGATGGGCCGGCCAAGCAGCGCTGGTACGAAGCCCAGCGCTTTTTGCGCAACCAGATCGACCGGACCTATGACGTTTCCATGGATTATACGCCCGCCGAACTCGAGGCGGGGCCGCATGAGGTCTATACGGGCCGGGGCGTCAAATCCCCGCCGGATGTCGATATGCGGGCTTATCTCACGCGGCTGAAAGCCGAGCAGCTCGCCTCCGGCGGCACGCTGGCGCAAGAAGGGCCAGAGATCGTGGTTGATTGACGGCGGATACCGGCTGTCAGCAACCCGCTTAGGGCGGCCTTTGCCCCATTGCCTCAAGCCGGTCTAGCCCCTAATACTTGCCCACTTGCCGCGCGGCTGCCGCGCGGGCCCGCCTCCCTCCAACCGGTCAGTCAGAACTCATGCGCCTTTCCAATTATTTCCTGCCCACCTTGAAAGAAAATCCCGCCGAAGCGCAGATCGTCTCGCACCGGCTGATGCTGCGCGCCGGCATGATCCGCCAGACGAGCGCCGGCATCTATGCTTGGCTGCCGCTCGGCCACCGGGTGCTGAAAAAGATCGAGCAGATCGTGCGCGAGGAAATGGACCGGGCAGGGGCGATCGAGCTTTTGATGCCGACACTGCAATCGGCCGATCTCTGGCGCCAGTCGGGCCGCTATGACAGCTACGGCAAGGAGATGCTGCGCATTCAGGACCGCCATGAGCGCGAGATGCTCTACGGGCCGACGAACGAGGAAATGATCACGGATATCTTCCGCCGGGAGGTGAAGAGCTACCGCGATCTGCCGCGCAATCTCTATCATATCCAGTGGAAGTTCCGGGATGAGATCCGCCCGCGCTTCGGCGTCATGCGGGGGCGAGAGTTCCTGATGAAGGACGCTTATTCCTTCGATTTGGATGAAGCGGCGGCGCGCCGGTCCTACCAGAAGATGTTTATCTCTTATCTGCGCGCCTTCTCGCGCATGGGCCTGAAGGCCATTCCCATGGCCGCCGATACGGGCCCCATCGGCGGGGATATGAGCCACGAATTCATCATTCTGGCGGAAACGGGCGAATCCGAGGTTTTCTGCGACCGCACATTGGTGGATATGCCCGCGCCCGGTGATGAGGTGGACTACGAGGCCGATCTCACGCCGGTCATCGAGCAGCGCACCTCGCTTTATGCCGCGACCGATGAAAAGCACGATGCGGCGAAATTCGAGGCGGATGTGCCGGAGGGCAACCGCCTGTCCGCCCGCGGCATCGAGGTGGGACATATCTTCTTCTTCGGCACGAAATATTCCGAGCCCCTCGGCGCGCTTGTTGCCGGGCCCGACGGCAAGGATGTGCCGGTGCAGATGGGCTCCTACGGCATTGGTGTGTCCCGCCTTCTTGGCGCCATCATTGAAGCTTCCCATGATGAGGATGGAATCATCTGGCCGGAAAGCGTGGCGCCTTTCAAAGTGGGGCTCATCAATCTGAAATCGGGCGATGCGGACACGGATGCCGCTTGCGCCAAGCTCTATGCGACGCTGACGAAGGCCGGTGTCGAGGTGCTCTACGATGACCGGGACGAGCGGGCGGGCGCCAAGTTCTCCGGCATGGACCTGATCGGCCTGCCCTGGCAGCTTGTGGTGGGGCCGCGCGGTCTCAAGAACGGTGTGGTCGAGCTGAAAGAACGCGCCACCGGCAACCGCGAGGAGCTGAGCGCGGATGCGGCTGTCAAAAAGCTGATCGGCTGAGTAAGCAGCCGGGTCTTAAAGTATTACGTGAGGAGCGGGAATGCAGGAGGCGGAAAACGGCATGGGTGAGGCGCTGAAAAAACAGGCGACCGCGCCGTTTTCTCCCTTCGAGTGGCTGCTCTCGCTGCGCTATCTGCGCGCCCGGCGCCGGGAAGGCTTCATCTCCGTCATTGCCGGGTTTTCCTTTGTCGGCATCATGCTGGGCGTGGCGACGCTGATTATCGTCATGTCCGTGATGAACGGCTTCCGCATCGAGCTTCTGGGCAAGATCCTGGGCCTGAACGGCCATATGATGGTGCGCGGTTATGTAAGTGATATCAGTGACTTCGATGAACGCGTTGCATCGATCCGTCAAGTGGACGGGGTCACTTATGTCAGCCCGCTCGTTGAAGGCCAGGTTATGGCCTCAAGCGCGAATGGCGGCAGCGGCGCGCTGGTGCGCGGTATCCGCGAGGAGGACCTGAAGGCGCTCGGCCCCGTTTCAGGCGGCATTCTGGCCGGCTCGCTCGACGGTTTCGATGAGGGCGGCGGCGTTGCCATCGGCTCGCGCCTTGCCCGCTCGCTGGGGCTGAGGCTTGGGGACAATGTGACGCTGCTTTCCCCGCGCGGCGCGGCAACGCCGTTCGGCACCGCCCCGCGCGTGCGTTCCTATCCGATCAAGGCCGTGTTCGAAGTCGGCATGTCGGAATATGATGCGAGCTTCATTTTCATGCCGCTGGCCGATGCCCAGAGCTATTTTAAGACCGGCGAGGGCGCCGTGACCGCTATCGAGGTGAAGATCGAGAACCCGGACGAGGTGCGCGACTTCATCCTGCCCGTTTCCCAGGCCGCCGGGCCCTCCTTGCAGGTCTATACCTGGCAGCAGCTCAACCAGAGCTTTTTCAGCGCGCTGCAGGTGGAGCGGAATGTCATGTTCCTGATCCTGACGCTCATTCTGCTCGTTGCCTCGCTCAACATCGTCTCGGGCCTCATCATGCTGGTGAAGGACAAGGGGCGCGACATTGCGGTGCTGCGGACCATGGGCGCCTCGCGCGGTTCGGTGATGCGGGTCTTCTTCATCACCGGGGCGAGCATCGGGGTAAGCGGCACGCTGGCCGGTTTCGTGCTCGGCCTCGTCTTCTGCCTGAATATCGAAAATCTGCGCCAGGGCCTCTCCAATCTCCTGGGCACGGAGCTTTTCTCGCCGGAAATCTATTTCCTCTCGCGCCTGCCTGCGGTGGTGGAGCCGGGCGAGGTGATGGCCGTGGTGGGCATGTCGCTCTTCCTTTCGGTGGTGGCGACGCTTTATCCCTCCTGGCGGGCCGCTTCCCTCGATCCGGTGGAGGCGCTGCGCTATGAGTGAAGCGATTGCGCGTGTGGCGCTGAGGCTGGAAAAGGTTGCCCGGATTTACGAACAGGGCGGGGCAACGCTACGGGTTTTCGAGGATCTCGATCTCGAAGTGCGCGAAGGCGAAATGGTGGCCCTTGTCGGCCATTCAGGCGCAGGCAAATCCTCGCTTTTGCATATTGCCGGGCTGCTTGAGCGGCCGACCGGGGGCAGCGTTGAAATCGGCGGGCGGGACTGTACCGCGCTCGATGATGCCGGGCGCACGGCGGTGCGCCGCGCCGATATCGGTTTCGTCTATCAGTTCCACAATCTGCTGCCTGAATTCACCGCGCAGGAAAACGTGGCGCTGCCGCATATGATCGCCGGTTATTCCAAGGCAAGCTCGATGCAGGAAGCCGAGCGGCTGCTCTCTAAATTCGGCCTCGGTGCGCGGCTTACCCACCGCCCGCCGGAGCTTTCGGGCGGCGAGCAGCAGCGCGTTGCCATTGCCCGGGCGCTTGCCAATCATCCCAAGGTCGTTTTGGCGGACGAGCCGACGGGCAATCTCGATCCCGGCACCTCCCGCGCCGTTTTCGCCGAGCTTCTGGACGTGACGCGGACGGAGGGCGCGGCGGCGCTTATCGCCACCCATAACCTCGATCTTGCGGGGCAGATGGACCGGCTGGTGCTGATCCATGACGGGGCGATCCGCGAGGGCGCGGAAATCGCCAAGCACTATCACAGCCTCTGACGCCGCCTTCTAAAACCTTAGCTTTTCTGCCGTTTTCTTAACCCTTTGCCGGGCGGAAACTTTTTGTTGACAGAAAAGAACAAATCATGAACATTTGCTTTCCAACACGGGCCACGGACCGGCAATAGCGCCGGAGCACTTCAAGGGGAGCTGCCATGTACACGGATCTGAACCGCGACGAACGCCGCCAGAACTGGAAAGCCTGGGCACAGGACACCGCCGCCCTGATTTCGATTGCCGGGCTCGGCTGGATGCTGCTCACCTGGTCCTCGGTCGCGGCCACGCTTTTGAGCTAACTATCCACAGAAAACCCGGCGCTTAAGGGCAGACCGGGCATGACAAGAGGCGATGCGGGGCCGACAATAGGCTGACTGGCGGGCGCAAAGACGCGCCGCAAGACGGCCCCGCGCGACCGGCCGGAGAGGGGATGGCCGGACCGGTTTGCGAGGGGACTAAGGCCGAAATTTATAAGGCACGCAGGAAGCCCTCATGTCCGATGCTCAAACCGACACCCTTTCAGCGGAAGATGCCCTAAAACGCATCGACGCCAATCCCTGCCGGTTTATCCATCTGCGTCTTCACTCGGCCTACTCGCTCCTGGAAGGGGCGATCCGCATCAAGGAACTGGTCGGGCTCTGCGAGACCCAGGCCATGCCCGCCGTCGCAGTGACCGATACGGGCAACCTTTTCGGCGCGCTGGAATTTTCCGAGACCATGGCGGGCGCGGGCCTGCAGCCGATTATCGGCACCACGTTCGCGGTGGATATGGATGAAAGCCCCGCCGATCCGCTTGCCGGACGTACCGCGAAATGGGAGCCCTCCGGGCGCCTCGCGCTGCTGGTGAAGGACGAGCAGGGCTATCTGAACCTGATGAAGCTCTCCTCAAGGGCATTTCTGGAGACGGATCAGACGCTCGAGCCCCATGTCACCCTGGCCGATCTCGAAGAATTGTCCGAAGGGCTGATCTGCCTGACAGGCGGACCGGCCGGGCCCGTCAACAAGCTGATGGCGGGCGGCCAGGTCGCGGCGGGCGAGGCGATGTTGCAGCGGCTCGCCGGGATTTACGGCGACCGGCTTTATGTGGAATTGCAGCGCCACGGGCTGGAAGAGGAAATCGCCGCCGAAGGCCCGCTGGTCGAGGCGGCCTATAAGTTCGATCTGCCGCTGGTCGCCACCAACGAGCCTTACTTCAAGAAGCGCGAGGAATTCGAGGCTCATGACGCGCTGATCTGTATCGCCGAGGGCTCTTATGTGTCCGAGGACGAGCGCCGCCGCCTGACGCCGGAACATTATTTCAAGAGCCAGGCGGAGATGGCCGAGCTTTTTGCCGACCTGCCCGAGGCGCTGGAAAACACGCTGGAGATCGCCCGGCGCTGCGCCTACCGCCCGCTTACCCGCAGCCCCATTCTGCCGCGCTTCGACACGGGCGAGGGCCTCTCGGAAGCCGATGAATTGCGCCGCCAGGCCGAAGAGGGGTTGAAAAAGCGCCTCGCGGAAATCGAGATGGCGGCGCCCGAAGAAGACTATTGGGAACGGCTCAATTTCGAGCTCGACGTCATCATCCGGATGGATTTTCCGGGCTACTTCCTGATCGTGTCGGACTTCATCAAATGGGCGAAGGAACACGATATTCCGGTGGGGCCGGGCCGTGGCTCAGGCGCCGGCTCGCTGGTTGCCTATGCGCTGCTCATCACCGACCTCGATCCCTTGCGCTTCGGGTTGCTCTTCGAACGTTTCCTCAACCCGGAACGTGTGTCGATGCCGGATTTCGACGTCGACTTCTGCCAGGACCGGCGCGATGAGGTGATCCGCTATGTGCAGGATAAATACGGCTATGACCGTGTGGCACAGATCATCACCTTCGGGAAGCTGCAGGCCCGCGCGGTGCTGCGCGATGTCGGCCGCGTCCTGCAAATGCCTTACGGCCAGGTGGACCGGCTCTGCAAGCTCGTGCCGAACAACCCGGCCAATCCCGTCACGCTGAACGAGGCGATCGAGGGCGAGCCGAAGCTGCGCGAGGAACGGGACCGCGAAGAAATCGTCGCCAAACTCCTGGAGACGGGCCAGAAGCTCGAAGGGCTCTACCGCCATGCCTCCACCCATGCGGCGGGCGTGGTGATCGGCGACCGCAAGCTCGATGAGCTGGTGCCGCTTTACCGCGACCCGCGCTCGGACATGCCTGTCACGCAATTCAACATGAAATGGGTGGAACCGGCCGGTCTCGTCAAGTTCGACTTTCTGGGGCTCAAGACCCTGACCGTGCTGACGACCGCCGTCAATTTCATCAAGCAGCGCGGCATCGATATCGATCTCTCCAACCTGCCGCTCGATGACGAGACTACGTACAAGCTGCTTGAAAAGGGCGACACGGTCGGCGTCTTCCAGCTGGAAAGCACCGGCATGCGCGACACGCTGCGCAAGATGAAGGCCGACTGTCTGGAAGACATTATCGCGCTTGTGGCGCTCTACCGCCCGGGCCCGATGGACAATATCCCCAAATATATTGCCTGTAAGCTCGGCCATGAAAAGCCGGACTATCTGCACGACTGGCTCAAACCCATTCTTACCGAGACGAACGGCGTCATCATCTATCAGGAACAGGTGATGCAGATCGCGCAGATCTTGTCCGGCTATTCGCTGGGCGAAGCCGACCTCCTGCGCCGCGCCATGGGCAAAAAGATCCAGGCGGAAATGGACAAGCAGAAAGTCCGTTTCGTGGAAGGGGCCGTCGAAAAAGGCGTGGAGCGCAAGCAGGCCGATTACATTTTCGAGCTGGTGAACAAGTTCGCCGGCTACGGCTTCAACAAATCCCACGCCGCCGCTTACGCCTTCATCGCTTATCAAACGGCCTATCTGAAAGCGAATTATCCTGTCGAGTTTCTGGCTGCCTCCATGAACCTCGATATCAACAACACCGACAAGCTCAACATCTTCAAGCAGGATGCCGCCCGCATGGGCATCAATGTCCGCTCGCCCAGCGTCAATGAAAGCGAAGCCAGTTTCTCGGTGAAGAACGGCGAGATCGTCTATGCGCTGGGCGCGATCAAGAATGTCGGCGCCCAGGCGATGGAAGAGCTGGTGGCCTTGCGCAAGGAAGGCGGCTCCTTCAAGGACATTTACGACTTTGCCCGGCGCATCAACCCGCGCGGGGTCAACAAGCGCACGCTGGAAAACCTGATCCGGGCCGGCGCGCTCGACTGCCTCAACCCGCACCGCGCCCAGCTTCTCGCTTCTGTGGACAAGCTGATGGGGCTTGCCGCGCAAGCTGCCGAAGAGCGCAGCAGCCAGCAGAACTCGCTCTTCGGTGATGGCGGGGAGGCGCTGGACAATCCGTCTCTCAATCACGCCGAGCCCTGGACACCCATCGAAAAACTGAACGAGGAATTCGGCGCCCTCGGCTTCTTCCTGTCCGGCCATCCGCTTGACGATTATCAGGTGGCGATGAAGCGGGCAGGGGTCGTGACCTATCAGCAGCTTGCCGCGCGTGGCAACAAGGCCGAGCGGGTGGCGGGCATCGTCTCGGCCCGGCGCGACCGGCGCTCCCAGCGCGGCAATGCCTATTCCTTCGTGACGCTTTCCGATGCGACGGGCCAGTTCGATATTTTGGTCTTCTCCGAAGCGCTCAATCAGGCAGGCGATCTTCTGGAGCCGGGCCAGGCCGTGGTGATGAGCGTCGAGATCGACCGGCAGGACGATGATCTGCGGCTGCGCGCCCAGTCCGTGCGCCCCATCGAGGAAGTGGCGGCGAACACGGCCGCGGGCCTGAAAATATTCCTGGATCAGCCGGAGCCGCTTTCCGCCGTCCGCTCCCGCTTGTCGGAGAAGGGGCGGGGCGCCGTCTCGCTGGTGCTGATGACGGAAGGCCGGGAAGTGGAAATGGAGCTGAAAGAACGCTTCCATATTACCCCGGCCATTCGCGGCGCCATCCGCTCCATTCCCGGCGTGGTCGAGGTGCAGGACGTTTAGGCCGCTTTTCCGGGACTTTTGAAGGGGCTTTGGGAGCAAAAACCAGCAAAACCGGCCCCGCTGCCCGCGCCTTGCCGGGAAACTGCGGTTTTGAGCGGATAAACCGCTGGCCGGGCTTGCTTTTTGCCGGGAACGCGCCTATACCCCGCCTCATTCCACACGCAGGCTCCGGCCCTTTCACCGGATATGTGGGACGGATAGGCGTTTCGTCGTCATCCGGTCACATCTCCAACATAGAAAGCGGTCGATCCGGTGCTGCCTCCTGAAACGGTTCGGGAGATGGCCACAGCCTGCGGAGGCTTAACCGGAAAAGGAGATAGGGCGTCATGGCACTCCCCGATTACAGCATGCGTCAACTGCTTGAAGCAGGCGTGCATTTTGGTCACCAAACCCACCGTTGGAACCCGAAGATGGAGCCGTTCCTCTTCGGCGCGCGCAACGGCATTCATATCATCGATCTGGCGCAGACCGTTCCGCTGCTGCATCAAGCCCTCGTCGCCGTGCGCGACGTGGTTGCCTCGGGCGGCCGCGTGCTCTTCGTCGGCACCAAGCGTCAGGCGTCCCAGCCGATCGCCGATGCCGCCAAGCGCTGCGCGCAGTACTATATGAACCACCGTTGGCTCGGCGGCACGCTGACCAACTGGAAAACGGTTTCCCATTCGATCCGCCGCCTGCGCGAGCTGGAAGAGCTCTTCGCCGGCGAGACGCGCGGTTTCACGAAAAAGGAACTGCTGCAGCTCACCCGTGAGCGCGAAAAGCTCGAGCGCGCTATTGGCGGGATCAAGGACATGGGCGGTATTCCCGACATCATGTTCGTGATCGACACGAACAAGGAAGAGAACGCGCTGAAGGAAGCCAAGAATCTCGGCATTCCGGTCATCGCGATCGTCGATTCCAATTGCAACCCGGACAATGTCACATACCCGATCCCGGGCAATGACGATGCGGCCCGCGCGATCTCGCTTTATTGCGACCTGATTTCCAAGGCCGTGATCGAAGGCATTTCCCAGAGCCAGGGATCGTCGGGCGTCGATATCGGGGCAGCCGTCGAGCCGCTTGCCGAAGAACTTCCGGCAAGCGAAGAAGCCCAGGCACCGGCCGGTCAGTAATTTCCGGCTGGTCACGGACGATAGAGATGGGCGCCCGGAGACGGGCGCCTCTTCAATCGTAAGGGCGCGCGGCGCCCCCCAAATGAATGAGGAAGATTATGGCTGACATCACCGCCGGCATGGTGAAAGAGCTCCGCGAAAAGTCTGGCGCGGGCATGATGGATTGCAAAACGGCGCTGACCGAAACGGGCGGCGACATGGATGCCGCCGTTGATTGGCTGCGCACCAAGGGTCTGGCGAAAGCCGCCAAAAAGGCAGGCCGTGTGGCCGCCGAAGGCCTGGTCGGCGTTGTGGCCGAGGGCAATTCGGGCGCGCTTGTGGAAGTGAACTCGGAAACGGACTTCGTGGCGCGGAACGAAAACTTCCAGAAAATGGTGACGGCCATCGCCGAAACTGCAAAGGAAGCGGGCGGCGACCTCGACAAGCTGCTTGCGGCAACCTATCCCGGTTCTTCCAAATCGGTGCAGGATTACGTGACCGAAGCCATCGGCACGATCGGCGAGAACATGACCGTGCGCCGCACGGCTGCCATCTCCGTCGATAATGGCGTCGTGGTGCCTTACGTCCACAACCAGGTCGTTCCCGGCCTCGGCAAGATCGGCGTGCTCGTTGCGCTGGAATCGGCGGGCGACAAGGACAAGCTCGCCGAACTTGGCAAGCAGATCGCCATGCATGTGGCCGCGACCTCGCCGCTGGCGCTGAGCCCGGAAGATCTCGATGCCGACATCGTCGAGCGCGAGCGCGCCGTGCTGATCGCGGAAGCCAAGGAATCCGGCAAGCCGGACAACATCATCGAAAAGATGATCGAAGGGCGTATCCGCAAATTCTATCAGGAAGTCGTGCTTTTGGCGCAGACCTTCGTGATCGACGGTGAAAACACGGTCGAGCAGGCGGTCAAGAAAGCTGAAGGCGATATCGGCGCCCCGGTTTCGGTGGTTGGCTTCGTCCGCTACACGCTGGGTGAAGGCATCGAAAAAGAAGAGGCGGATTTCGCCGCTGAAGTCGCCGCCGCAGCCAAAGGCTGAGCGGGGCTGATCAGGTGAGTGTCGCCAGCCGCCGCCCGCGCCGCTATGGTGAGGGCCGGCGCTGGTGTCCGGGGCGCGTTGGATCTGACCCGCGAGGGGAAAGGCTCCAGGGCGCCCTTGCCATATCCGCCATTTGCGGCTTTGCTCGCAAGGGGCGGCGAATCGGGCGGCGCGGCTAAAATGCCGCTATTCAGGCGAGAATTGGCAGAGAAGAGGTGGGCGAGGTGAGTACCGGCGGAAAGAAAGGCGACTTACGCTTCAAGCGCGTTCTTTTGAAAGTGTCCGGTGAGGCGCTGATGGGCTCCGCGCAATACGGTATCGATGTGGAAACCGTGGGGCGCATCGCCCGGGAAATCAAACAGGCGGTTGAAATCGGCGCCGAGGTTTGTCTCGTCATCGGCGGGGGGAACATCTTCCGCGGGCTCTCCGGCGCAGCGCAGGGCATGGAACGGGCGAGCGCCGATTATATGGGCATGCTCGCCACCATCATGAATGCGCTGGCCATGCAGAACGCGCTTGAAGGGCTCGGCGTTTCCACCCGCGTGCAATCGGCCATTCCCATGATGTCGGTCTGCGAGCCTTACATTCGCCGCAAGGCCGTGCGGCATATGGAAAAGGGCCGCGTCGTGATCTTTGCCGCGGGCACCGGCAATCCCTTCTTCACCACCGATACGGCGGCCGCCTTGCGGGCCAGCGAAATGGGCTGCGACGCGCTGATGAAGGGCACGCAGGTCGATGGCATCTATACTGCTGATCCCAAAACCAATCCCGATGCCGAGCGCTATGAAGAGCTGACCTTCATGGATGTGCTGTCGCAGGATTTGAAAGTGATGGACGCCTCCGCCGTGGCGCTGGCGCGGGACAACAATATCCCCATCGTGGTCTTTTCCATTCACGAACCGGGCGGTTTCGTCAGTGTGCTGAACGGTACCGGACGGTCCACCATTGTCAAAAGCAGCGCCGCTTAGGGCGCGTGTTTAAGGCGGGGAGCGGGGCACACCGCCTTCCCTTTGAAAATACCGGAGAAAGAAACATGGCCGACCAGGAACTGGACTTTGCGGATATCGAACGCCGCATGAAAGGGGCCGTTGCATCGCTCAAAACGGAATTCGGAGGCTTGCGCACGGGGCGTGCCTCTGCCGGCCTGCTCGACCCCATTACCGTTGAAGCTTACGGGCAGGCAACGCCCGTCAATCAGGTCGGCACCGTGACGGTGCCCGAGCCGCGCATGATCACCATTCAGATCTGGGACAAGAGCATGGTAGGCCCGGTGGAAAAGGCGATCCGCTCCTCCGGCCTCGGCCTCAATCCGGCAACGGATGGCCAGCTTATCCGCATTCCCATTCCCGAACTCAACGAGGAACGCCGGGCGGAACTGACCAAGGTCGCCGCCAAATATGCCGAGCAGGCCCGCGTCGCCGTGCGCAATGTGCGCCGCGACGGCATGGATGAGTTGAAGCGGCTGGAGAAGGACGGTTCAATCAGCAAGGATGAGCACAAATCCGCCTCCGACCGGGTGCAGAAAATGACCGATAAATATATCGGCGAAGTCGACGCCGCCCTTGCCACCAAGGAAGCGGAAATTATGCAGGTTTGACCGGTGCGGGCGGGGCAGGCCCCCGCGCGCCGCAAAGCCGAAGCGGGATGAACGAGCTTGATGCTGGACGCCGACCATAGCCAAGACAGCGCGCATGCGCCCGCGCCGCGCCATGTCGCCATCATTATGGATGGCAATGGCCGGTGGGCGGCAAAGCGGCATTTGCCGCGCAAGCTCGGCCACAAGGCAGGTGTCGAGGCCGTGCGCAAGATTGTGCGCGATGCCGGCGAGCTTGGGGTGGAATATCTGACCCTTTACGGCTTTTCCTCGGAGAACTGGAAGCGGCCGCCCGAGGAAGTCGGCGATTTGATGGAACTCTTGCGCTACTTCATCCGCAAGGACCTCGCCGAGCTGCATCAGAACGGCGTCAATATCCGCATCATCGGCGACCGCGAAGGGCTCGAGCCCGATATCCTGAAAATGATCGATGAGGCGCAGGAACTGACCGCCGGTAATTCCCGCCTGAAACTGATTATTGCCTTTAATTATGGCGGCCAGAGCGAGATCACGAATGCCGTACGCCGCATCGCTGCGAAGGCGCAGCGAGGTGAACTCGACCCGGCGGCCATCACGCCGGAGACGGTGGAAGCTCATCTCGATACGGCGGGCGTGCCGAGCCCCGATCTCGTTATCCGCACAAGCGGCGAGAAGCGACTTTCCAACTTCCTGATCTGGCAAAGCGCCTATGCCGAACTGGTCTTTACCGACGTGTTCTGGCCGGATTTCAGCCGGAAGGATCTGGAGGCCGCATTCCGGGAATATCAAAGCCGGGAGCGCCGATTTGGCGGACGATAAACCAGGCCAATCCAGCGAGTTGACCCGCCGTGTGCTGTCCGCCGCGGTGCTCATTCCCGCCGTCCTGCTGCTGCTTTGGCTGGGCGGCTGGCCGTTTCTGGCACTGCTGGCGCTTGCCGCTGTCATCCTTGTCCGCGAATGGGCTGGTCTCACGGGCAGCGGAGACGATATGGTTTTGATTGCCGGGCTTTGCGCTGCCGGCATTGGCGGGCTTGCGGTTTTGGGCGCTTTCGGCGGGCTTGCCGGACTTTTCACGCTGAGTGCGCTTGCCTTTCTAGCAGCCGCCATTCAGGCCGCCCGCGCAAAACCGCTTCTCCCCGTGCTTGCTGCCTATGGCTATCTTCTCCTACCGCTTCTGGCGCTTGGCTGGCTGAGGGCCGCGCCTGATTACGGGCTTCTTTTGGTGCTCTGGCTGGTGCTGGCCGTTTGGGCGACGGATACCGGCGCTTATGCCGCCGGGCGCGGGATCGGCGGGCCGAAGCTGGCCCCCCGTTTTTCGCCGAATAAAACCTGGGCGGGGCTCCTGGGCGGAATGGCGGGCGCCAGCTTGGTGGGGCTTGGCATGGGCGCTTATCTCGGTCAGGGGCATCTGCCGCTGATGCTCTTGAGCGCGGCTCTTGCCGCCATTGCCCAGGCCGGCGACATCACCGAATCCGCGCTGAAAAGACGGGCCGGGGTGAAGGATTCCGGTACGCTGATCCCCGGCCATGGCGGCCTGCTCGACCGGGTGGACGGGCTGATTTTCGCCTGCGCCGCGCTTGCTCTCCTTGCCTTCCTGTTCCAGCTTCAAGGCATGCCCGTATCGAGGACGATTTTATGGCCTTAGAGGACCCCGTGCCCCAAACTCACGCCGTGCCGCGCCGCATTTCGGTGCTGGGCGCGACGGGCTCGGTCGGCTGCAGCACGCTCGATCTGATCGAACGGGACCGTGCCGCCTATGAGATTGTGGCGCTGAGTGCCCATGCCAATGTGGATGCGCTGATCGAACAGGCTCTACGCTTGCGCCCGGAGGTCGCCGTTATCGCCCGCGAGGACCTTTATGAGCCCTTGCGCGAAGGGCTGGCCGGTACCGGCATCGAGGCGGCGGCAGGCGAGGCGGCGCTGATTGAGGCGGCGGGCCGTCCGGCGGACTGGGTGATGGCCGCTATCGTCGGCGCGGCAGGCCTTCATCCGACGCTCGCAGCGGTCGAGCAGGGCGCGCATGTCGCGCTTGCCAACAAGGAATGCCTTGTCTGTGCGGGGGAGTTCTTTCTTCAGGCCGTGGCCCGCAGCGGCGCGAGGCTGCTGCCGGTCGACAGCGAACATAACGCCATCTTCCAGGTGCTGGAGGCGGAAGCGCTCGACCGGGTGGATAAGATCGTGCTCACCGCCTCTGGCGGCCCTTTCCGTACCGCGAGCCTTGAAGAGATGCGCCGGGCGACGCCTGCTCAGGCCGTCGCCCACCCGCAATGGGACATGGGCGCGAAAATTTCCGTGGATTCGGCCACCATGATGAACAAAGGGTTGGAGCTGATCGAGGCGCATCACCTTTTTCCGGTGGGGGAAGCGCGGATCGACATTCTCGTCCATCCTCAGTCCATCATCCATTCCATGGTGGCTTATGCGGATGGTTCGGTACTGGCGCAGCTTGGCACGCCCGACATGCGCATTCCCATCGCCAACACCCTTGCCTGGCCCGCCCGCATGCAGACGCCCGCGGCCCGTCTCGACCTCGCACAAATTGGCAAGCTCACCTTCGAAGCCCCTGATTTAAAAAGATTTCCAGCGCTCACACTCGCCCGGAACGCCTTGCAAAGCGGCGGCGCCGCGCCTACTATCCTCAACGCTGCAAATGAGGTCGCCGTCGCGGCATTTTTGGCGGGAAAGCTGGGTTTTTTGGATATTGTCCAGCTCGTCGAACGCTTGATGGACGATCTTGCCGGGGGGATGGCAGCGCCGGATACACTGGAAGGTGTGATGGAAATCGACCGTTTCGTTAGGCAAAAAGCCGCGGAACGGGTGCAAAAATGCGCGGTCTGACTTAGGCTAAGGCGCTTTTGCAGGATTCGGCTGCTCGGCCGAAACAAGACAGTAATGTCCGCGCCTTATGAGTAAAGGCCGGACAAGGGAGGACCGGAGAGTAAATGGAATTGCTGGCAAGCATCGGCGGGGCAAGCGGGTCCTTCCTGTCATATGTGGTCCCCTTCCTTTTCGTGCTCACGCTCGTGGTTTTTTTCCACGAGCTTGGACATTTTCTCGTCGGGCGCTGGTGCGGTGTCACCGTCGAAACGTTTTCCATTGGCTTTGGACGCGAGCTTGCCGGCTGGACCGACAAGAAAGGCACGCGCTGGAAAATCGGCTGGCTGCCGCTCGGCGGTTATGTGAAGTTCCTGGGCGATTCAAGCGCGGCCAGTACGCCGGACCGCGAAAGCATGAACAAGCTGGATGAGGCGGCGCGGGCAAACACGCTGCACGCCAAAACCGTCGGCCAGCGCGCCGCCGTGGTTGCCGCCGGTCCCTTCGCAAATTTCCTTCTCTCCATCGTGCTCTTTGCCGGCATCTTCATGTTTGTCGGCCAAACCATCACCGCTGCCCGTGTGGACGAAGTCAAACCGGACAGCGCTGCGGCAGAGGCCGGTTTCCAGACGGGCGATATCATCCGCCAGATCGACGGGCAGAGGATCGAAGGTTTCAACGACATGCAGCGTATCGTGTCGATGAGCGCAGGCGTGCCGCTTTCCGTCACGGTGGAGCGGGACGGTGAGCCGCTGACGCTGACCGCCACGCCGCGCGCCACCGAGATCACCGACCGGTTCGGCAATGAACAGAAGATCGGCATTCTCGGCATTGGCCGGAATATCGAAAAGGGCGAGGTCGAGCATGTGCGCTACGGCCCCGTGAGCGCGCTCTGGAAGGGCGTTGAGGAAACCTGGTTCGTGGTTGCCCGCACGGGTGAATATCTGGGCGGCATGGTGATGGGCCAGCAGGACACGAGCCAGCTCGGCGGGCCGCTGCGCATCGCGCAGGTCTCCGGGCAAGTCGCGACGATCGGCTTCGATGCGCTGATCAATCTGGCGGCGATTTTGTCGGTGAGCATCGGTCTTTTGAATTTGCTCCCCATTCCCATGCTGGATGGCGGACATCTTCTTTTCTACGCTGTTGAGGCCGTTCGAGGGCGGCCTTTGGGGGAACAGGCGCAGGAAATCGGCTTTCGCATCGGCCTTGCCTTTGTGATGATGCTGATGGTTTTTGCAACCTGGAACGATCTCGTAAACCTGCGGGTGGTCGAGTTTTTCAGCAATTTGCTAAGTTGATCGAGGGGACGGGGAACTGCATATGAGAGTGTTGTGCCAGAAGGCTGCCCAATGGGGCTGGGCCCTTTCTCTTGCGATCTGCGCGTTGGTAACGGTGGCGGCAACCGGCCCTGCCGTTGCCGAAGACGTCATCGAGCGCATTCGCGTGGAAGGAAATCAGCGTATCGAGGCCAGCACGGTGCGTTCCTACATGCCTTTCAAGGAAGGCAGCGAGTATGATGCCGCGCAGGTCGACAACTCGGTCAAAACGCTTTTTGCCACCGGCCTTTTTGCCGATGTGGTCATCCGCCGCCAGGGAAATTCGCTGGTCGTGACGGTAACGGAAAATCCGATTATCAACCGCGTCGCCTTTGAAGGAAACAACGCGGTCAAGGACGATGATCTGAACAACGAAGTCCAGCTCAAGCCGCGCACGATTTATACGCGCGCGAAAGTGCAGGGCGATGTGCAGCGCATCGTGGATCTTTTGCGCCGCTCCGGCCGCTTCTCCGCCCGGGTCGAGCCTAAAGTCATTCAGCTGCCGCAGAACCGTATCGATCTCGTCTTCGAAATCGACGAAGGCCCGGTTACCGGCATCGGCGCCATTAATTTCATCGGCAACGAAGCTTTCTCGGACAGTAAATTGCGCGAAGTGATTTCGACGTCCGAGTCCGCCTGGTGGAAATTCCTTTCAAGCTCTGACTCTTATGATCCGGACCGGTTAACTTTCGACCGGGAATTGCTGCGCCGGCATTATCTGTCCGAAGGCTATGCCGACTTCCGCGTTATTTCGGCGGTTGCCGATCTGGCACGCGACGGCTCCGAATTCTTCATTACCTTTACGGTGGAAGAAGGCGAGCAATATCAGTTCGGCCCCTCCACGGTGACGACCGAGCTTGA
The DNA here is from genome assembly GCF_000739695.1 of Tepidicaulis marinus. Lineage (GTDB taxonomy): Bacteria > Pseudomonadota > Alphaproteobacteria > Parvibaculales > Parvibaculaceae > Tepidicaulis > Tepidicaulis marinus. The sequence continues at coordinate 58,799 of NZ_BBIO01000004.1, read as the reverse complement.
AAAGCTCAATCAGGAGCGCCTTGAATCGCTGGTGCTCACGGAAGAAGGCGATACCTATGATGCCGGTCTCATCGATGAAAGCGTCGATGCGCTGACTTTCGCGGCAGGCTCAGAAGGGTATGCCTTTGCCGAAGTGCGCCCGCGCGTGCGCCGCGACAAAGAAAATCTCATCGCCAATGTGGAATATGAGATTATCGAAGGCCCGCGTGTCTATGTGGAGCGCATCAACATTAACGGCAATGTGCGTACGCTCGACAAGGTGGTGCGCCGCGAGATGCGCATGGCCGAAGGCGACGCCTTCAACCGCGTGCTGCTTGACAAATCCGAAAAATCGATCCGCGCGCTTGGTTTCTTCTCCAGCGTCGATGTGGTGGAAGAGCCGGGCTCGGCGGAAGACAAGACCGTCATCAACGTCAATGTCGAGGAACAATCGACCGGTGAACTCTCGCTCGGTTTCGGGTTCTCCTCCGTTGATAATGCGGTTGCCGATATCGCTCTTTCCGAGCGTAACTTCATGGGCCGCGGCCAGTTCCTGCGTCTGCGTCTCTCGCTTTCGGGCACGCGCTCCTCGGTGGACCTGCGCTTTACCGAGCCTTACTTCCTCGACCGCAATCTCGTTGCCGGTATCGATATTTTCGGGACGGAGACGGACCTGCGCGATGAAGCCTCTTTCGACAGCCGCGTGACCGGCTTCGGCTTCCGTTTCGGTTTTCCGACCTCGGAAAACGGCTCCATCACGACGCGCTACGCGCTGCGCCGCGAGGAAATCCGCAATGTGCGCACGGTGAACATTAACGGCATCAACGTTCCGCTGGTGGACCCGCGCTCCGACATCAAGTCTTTGGTCGGCTATAACTATTATCTCGACCGCCGGGACGATCCGGTGGAGCCGACGGCAGGCTGGGACTTTAATATCGACCAGGAATATGCCGGTGTCGGCGGTTCGGTTACTTATCTGCGCAATGAAATTCTGGCCCGCGCCTATATTCCGTTCTCCAAGGAATTCCTCGGCAGCCTGCGCTTCAATGGCGGCTATATCGATGGGCTCGGCGATGACGTGATCATCAACGACCGCTTCTTCATCGGCGGCTCGGAGTTCCGCGGCTTTGAACGCGCCGGTGTCGGTCCGCGCGATACGGTGACGGGGGACTCGCTCGGGGCGCAGGCCTACGCCATCGGGACCGCGCAGCTGACCTTCCCGAACTTCCTGCCCGAGGCGCTCGATATCGATACCAGTCTCTTCACGGATGTCGGCACGGTCGGTCTTGTCGACCAGGAAGCGCTCTATCTTGCGCAAGGCCGCCGCCCTGAAGACGAGCTGGCTCTGCGTGCAACGGCAGGCCTCAGCGTTTACTGGCAATCGCCGTTCGGGCCGGTCCGTATCGACCTCTCGCAGGTGCTGCAATCGGAATCCTATGACCGCGAAGAAGTCTTCCGCTTCAGCGCCGGTACGCGTTTTTAAAAGTTAGGGTGGGGAGTTAAAGAGAATGAAAAAGATCAATCGTCTGCTGGCATCGCTCGTTCTGGGTGTGGCAATGCTTGGTGCCGGCGTTCCGCAGGCGCTCGCCGCTAAAGAACCGGCCGTTATTCTGATCGTCAATTTCCAGGCGCTCTTTGCCGAGTCGAAAGTCGGTCAGGATGTGAATGCGCAGGTCCAGGCGCAGGCTAAAACGATTGAAGAGAACAGCTCCAAGCAGCTCGAAGGTTTTATTGCCGAAGCGCGCAAGCTGGCGGAACAGAAAGAAGTGCTCGGCGTCGAAACCTATAAGGAGCGCATTGCCGCGCTGCAGAAACGCCAGCAAGAAGCGCAGGCCGATGCCAACAAGAAACTGCAGGCCTTGCAGGTCGGTCAGGCCCGCGCACAAGCTGAAATCGAAGCCGTGCTGAAGCCGATCTTCGTGGAAGTTATGAACCGTCATGGCGGCACGGTCATGCTCGACCAGTCTTCGGTGCTTGCCGGCGGTGTGGACCTCAACGTGACGGCCGAGATCATGCAGGTATTGAACGAGCGTTTGCCGAAACTGAAAGTCACGCCGGTCGATCCCGCAGAACTTCAAAAACAGCGCTAACGGCAAGGCTGCCGCGTAAACCGGAATAATCATGGCGGATACACGTTTCTTCGACAGGTCTGGGCCGTTTACGCTGGCGGAGCTCGCGGCCCGGATCAAAGCCGATCTTGCCGATCCGGCGCATGGCGACAGGCCTGTCTATGATGTGGCGCCGCTCGACCGGGCAGGCCCTGCGGATCTGACCTTTCTGGACAACCCGAAATATGCCGATGCTTTCCGCGAAACGAAGGCAGGAGCAGCGGTTCTTTCGCCGAAGCATCAGGACAAGGCGCCGGACGGCATGGCGCTCTTGCTCAGCAACGATCCTTACCGGGCCTATGCGCTGGCAGCCCAGGCATTTTATCCAGGCAGCGGCGGCAGTGCGCATTTCGGTGAAAGCGATATCAAAGGCACAGTGCACCCGACCGCCAAGCTCGGCGACGGCGTGATTGTCGAGCCGGGCGCCGTCGTGGGCGAGCATGCGGAAATCGGCGCGGGCAGCATTATCGGTGCCAATGCCGTTATCAGCCGTGGCTGCACCATCGGGCGCAGCAGCTATATCGGCCCTAATGCCACGATTTCCCATGCGATGATCGGCGATAAGGTGATCATTCACCCAGGCGTACAGATCGGCCAGGACGGGTTCGGATTTGCCATGGGGCTGCCGCATCATGAAAAAGTGCCGCAGCTCGGGCGCGTTATCATTCAGGACAATGTGGAGATCGGCGCAAACTCCACAATCGACCGCGGTGCCGGTCCCGACACGGTGATTGGCGAGGGCACGAAGATTGATAATCTTGTGCAAATCGGGCACAACGTTTCGGTTGGCCGGGGCTGCATCATCGTCTCCCAGTCTGGTGTGGCGGGCAGTTCGGTTCTTGAAGATTTTGTCGTTTTGGCGGCGCGTGTCGGTGTGACGGGGCATTTGACGATCGGCATGGGGGCCCAAATTGCGGCCCGCAGCAGCGTCATTCACAACGTACCGGCGGGCGAACAATGGGGCGGAACGCCAGCCAAGCCGGTCAGTCAGTGGCGCCGGGAAATCGTCGCCGTTCAGAAACTGGGCCGTCCGAAGAAGAAAAACTGAGAGCGCAGCCGGGAAGCGCCGCATGTTGGGCAAGGCAAACCCGGCCTTTGACAGTCGAGACGAGAGCATGACAGACACATCCGATGCGGCAAATCCGGAAGCAACGCAAGAGCTGGAGACAGCTGATATAAAGCGCATCATGGAATTGCTGCCGCACCGCTACCCCATGTTGCTGATCGACCGGATCATCGATATGAAGGGATCTGAATCGGCCATCGGCATCAAGAACGTTACGATCAACGACAATTTCTTTCAGGGGCACTTCCCCGATTTTCCCGTCATGCCGGGTGTCTTGATCGTCGAAGCCATGGCCCAAACCGCCGGCGCGCTGGTCGTTAACGCTGCCAAAAAGGGCTCAAAACACAAAGTCGTCTATTTCATGACAATCGACAAAGCCCGCTTCCGTCGACCTGTGGTACCGGGCGACCGGCTGGAAGTGCATGTGCGCAAGATGCAAAACCGCGGTACGGTTTGGAAATTCCATGGCGATGCCAAAGTGGATGGCAAAGTGGTTGCCGAGGCCGATTACAGTGCCATGATTGTGGAACCGGAAGAATAATTATGAGTGACATCCATCCCACGGCGATTATCGACGGGAACGCGTCTATCGGCGCCGATGTAAAAATCGGGCCTTACTGTCTCGTCGGCCCGCACGTCTCGCTGGGAGATGGGGTGGAGCTTCTCTCTCACGTCGTTGTCGAAGGGCATACGAGTATCGGTCCGCGTACGAAGATTTTTCCCTTCGCCGTGATCGGCCATCAGCCGCAGGATCTGAAATACAAAGGCGAGGCGAGCCGGCTTGAAATTGGCTCGGACAATCTGATCCGCGAGCATGTCACCATGAATCCGGGGACGGAAGGCGGCGGCATGGTGACCCGTGTGGGCAATCACAATGCCTTCCTGACTGGCGCGCATGTCGGCCATGACTGCATCATCGGCGATCATGTGGTGTTCTCTAACGCCGTTCTTCTTGCCGGGCATTGTCTGATCAGCGATTACGTCATTCTGGGCGGCGGTGTGGCCGTGCATCAGTTCACCCGTATCGGCGCTCATGCCTTTGTGGGCGGGGCAAGCGCCATCGAGAACGATGTCATTCCTTACGGCATGGCGCTTGGCAACCGGGCGCATCTGGCCGGTCTCAATGTGATCGGGCTTCGCCGGCGCGGTTTTTCACGGGATGAAATTCATGCGTTGCGCGGCGCTTACAAGATGCTCTTTGCCGAAGAGAAAACCTTGCGCGAGCGTTTGGAGCAAGTCGCAGAGACCTATAAGGATGTCGGCGCTGTGCAGGAAATCGTCGCCTTTATCAAAGGTGACACGAACCGTTCCCTTTGCACGCCGCGGCACGAAGCAGCCTGAGTGGTGCGCGCCGGAGGCGGCCGATGAGCGGCAATCCGAAAAATAGCGATCAGTCCCCCCTCGGCATTGTTGCCGGCAAGGGGCAGCTGCCGCTCGCCGTTGCGCAGGCGGCGCACAAGGAAGGCCGCGAGGTTTTCATTGTCGGCGTGCCGGACGAAACAGAGCGCGGCATCGAAGCCTATCCTCATGCTTGGATACCGCTCGGCAAATTGGGGGCAACGGTGCGCGCGCTTAAGAAAGCCGGGTGCCGCGACCTTGTGATGATCGGGCCTCTAGCCCGTCCGGAACTCTCCGCCCTGCGGCTTGACTGGGGCGGCGCAAAATTCCTTCCGCGCTTTTTGAAACTTTTGCGTAATGGCGATGATGCCTTGCTGCGCGGCTTTGTCGATTATTTCGAAAAGGAACATGGGTTTTCCGTTGTTCCCGCCGAAAGCGTGCTGACGGATCTGCGTGCGCCGATGGGGGGGTGGACCAAAGCCTGCCCAGACTCGGCGGACGAGGCCGACATTGCGCGCGGCAAAGAGCTTCTTGCGGCCATCGGTCCTTTTGACATGGGCCAGGGTACGGTCATCTGCCGCAATGTCGTTCTTGCGGTTGAAGGGCCGGAAGGCACGGATGCGATGCTGGCGCGTGTCGCGGCGCTGCCGGCGAGCCTGCGCGGCAAGAAAGGCGCGCGGGCGGGCGTGCTCGTCAAATTGCCAAAGCCGCAGCAGGAACGCCGCGTCGATCTGCCGACCATCGGCGTCATGACAGTGGAGAATGCCGCCGCCGCGGGCCTTGCCGGCATCGCGGTTGAAGCGGGCGGCGCGCTTGTCGTCGATATGCGCGCGGTCGTCGCCCGGGCCGATGAGCTGGGGCTCTTCATTCAGGCGCTGGAGGCTCCGGCGTGAGCGAAGAAAAACCGCTCCATATCATGCTGGTGGCGGGCGAGCCCTCCGGCGATGCGCTGGGCGGCCCGCTCATGGCGGCGCTGCAAAAACTGTCCGCGCGCCCGCTCACCTTTAGCGGGGTCGGCGGCGAGCGGATGAGCGAGCAGGGCATCAGCTCGATCTTTCCGATGACGGATATTGCCGTGATGGGTCCGCGCGAGGTGATCCCGCGCCTGCCGCTCATTCTCCGCCGTATGCGCGAGACGGCCGCTCATGCCGTGGCAACGAAGCCCGATCTCATCGTCATGATCGATGCCCCGGATTTCACCCATAATGTCGCCCGCCGTATCGCCAAGAAAGCGCCGGACATTCCCATCATCGATTACGTCTCGCCCACGGTCTGGGCCTGGCGCCAGGGCCGGGCCACCTCCATGGCCAAACACTTCACCCGCGTGTTGGCGCTGCTTCCCTTCGAGCCGCAATTCTTCAAGGCCCATGCGGGGCTCGACTGCGTTTATGTCGGCCATCCAGCCATCGAGCGCTTGCCGGACGGGGAGGCGGGGCCTGCCTTCCGTGCACGCCATGGGATTGCGCCAGAAACGCCCTTGCTCGTCATGCTGCCGGGCAGCCGGCTCAATGAAGTCAAACGGCTTATCGCGCTGTTCGGAGAGACGATCCGCCGCTTGAGCGAGCAATTGCCGGGGCTCGAAGTCGTGATCCCCGCGCTGTCCCATGTTCGCCCGCTCATCGAAAAGGAAGTCGAAGACTGGCCGGTCCGCACTGTGCTTGTCGAAGGCGAGGCGGAAAAACTCGGGGCTTTTGCAGCGGCAAATGCAGGGCTTGCCGCCTCGGGTACCGTCGCGCTCGAGCTTGGTCTTGCCCGCCTTCCCATGGTGATCGGCTATAAGATCGACCCCATTGCCGCCTGGGCCGTGTCGCGTGCCCTTAAGGTGCCGTCGGTGGTGCTGCCCAATCTCATTCTCGACCGCCCGGCGGTGCGTGAATTCCTGCAGCAATTTTGCACGCCGGAGGCGCTTTCGGGCGCGCTGCTGCCCTTGATGCGAGAAACGCCGGAGCGGGCAAAGGCGCTCGCTGATCTCGATGAGATGCGCGAGATCATGGGGGTGGGCGGCGAGCCTGCCAGCACCCGCGCCGCCCGAGCCGTGCTGGAGCTCTTGCCGGGCGCGGCAAAGACGTAAAACCGCCGGAACAACAAAAAGGGCGCCCCGAAAGGCGCCCTTTATACTGACTTGCCGTAGCGCTTAGCGCTTGGCGGTATCGACATATTCGCGCTGTGTAGCGCCAGTAAAGAGCTGGCGCGGACGGCCGATGCGCTGCTTCGGGTCCTCGATCATCTCGTTCCACTGGGCGATCCAGCCGACCGTGCGGGCCAGCGCGAAGAGCACCGTGAACATCGTGGTCGGGAAGCCCATCGCTTTCAGCGTGATGCCCGAATAGAAGTCGATATTCGGGTAGAGCTTCTTCTCGATGAAATATTCGTCCGAAAGCGCAATGCGTTCCAGTTCCATGGCCACATCGAGCAGCGGATCGTCATTGATGCCGAGCTCTTTCAGCACCGCATGGCAAGTCTGCTGCATGACTTTGGCGCGCGGGTCGTAGTTCTTGTAAACCCGGTGACCGAAACCCATCAGACGGAAGGGGTCGTTCTTGTCTTTGGCTTTCGCGACATATTCGGGGATGCGGTCGACGGAGCCGATTTCCTGCAGCATGTTGAGCGCTGCTTCATTGGCGCCGCCATGAGCCGGACCCCAGAGACAGGCAATGCCCGCCGCGATGCAGGCGAAGGGGTTGGCGCCGGAGGAGCCTGCCAGACGCACCGTCGAGGTGGAGGCATTCTGCTCATGATCCGCATGCAGAATGAAGATCTTGTCCATTGCATCGGCAAGCACGGGGCTCACATTGTATTTTTCCGCCGGAACGGAGAAACACATATGCAGGAAGTTTTCCGCATAAGAAAGATCGTTGCGCGGATAAACCACCGGCTGGCCGATCGAATATTTATAGGCCATGGAGGCGATGGTCGGGATCTTGGCGATCATGCGGCGGCTGGCAATCATGCGCTGCTGCGGATCGTTGATGTCCGTGCTGTCGTGATAGAAGGCGGACAGAGCGCCGACCATGCCGACCATGATGGCCATCGGATGCGCATCCCGGCGGAAACCGCGCAGGAAATATTGCATCTGCTCATGCACCATCGTGTGGCGCGAGATGGCGTAGGAAAACTCGTCATATTCCTGCTTCGTCGGCAATTCGCCGTTCAGCAGCAGGTAGCAGGTTTCCAGGAAGTTGCCTTTTTCCGCGATCTGCTCGATCGGGTAGCCCCGGTAAAGCAGTTCGCCCTTGTCGCCATCGATATAGGTAATGTCGGACTCGCAGCTCGCCGTCGAGGTGAAGCCGGGATCGTAAGTGAAATATCCCGTCTGGCCGTAAAGGGCGCTCACATCGATGACGCTTGGTCCAATCGAGCCTTCATAGACCGGCAGGTCGTAGGTCTTGCCGCCGACTTCCAGTTTGGCCGTCTGCTTCGCTCCAGCGTCGGTTCCCGTTTTCGTCATCGTTGTCCCTATCCTTCTCCTGGACCCGGCTGCGGCGCGGTACCGCGGCGGGCATAGTGCAACATCTTGTTATGCCGCTGCTACTCGGTTTTACCGGCCCGAGTGTAAAACGGCGGATCGGAGCAGGCGTTTCAACCCGCCTGATCCTCGATCCGGCCGAGGGATTCCTCCCGGCCGAGTGAAACCAAAACATCAAATATCCCGGGCGACGTGCTGCCGCCGGTCAGCGCCGCGCGCAAAGGCTGCGCGACTTTACCGAGTTTGAGGCCCATATCCTCCGTGAACTGGCGCACCGCCGCTTCCAGCGCCCCGGTCTCCCAGTCGGGCAGGGCGGCGAGCACTTCATGCAGCTTTTTCAGCGTGGCGCGGGCGTCATCATTCAGCAGTTTCTGAGCTTTTTCATCCAGCGGGATCGGCCGCGTCACCCGAAGGTATTCGGCGCCCTTGCCAAGTTCAATCAGGGTTTTTGCCCGCTCTTTGAGGCCCGGCATGGCTTCGATGAGCTTGGCGCGCAGGCCTGCATCCTCCGGCCAGCCCTCCAGCCGGTTCATCAGCTGCAGCGTCTGGTCCGCCAGCGTTTCGTCGTTCCCCTGGCGGATATAGATGCCGTTGAGGTTTTCCAGTTTCGCGAAATCGAACCGCGCCGGCGACTTGCCGATATTCTCAAGGCCGAACCATTCGATCGCCTGCTCGGTCGAGAACACTTCATCATCGCCGTGGCTCCAGCCGAGCCGGACGAGATAATTGCGCATCGCCTCGGGCAGATAGCCCATGTCCCGGTAGGCTTCCACGCCAAGCGCGCCGTGGCGCTTGGAAAGTTTCGCGCCGTCCGGCCCATGGATGAGCGGCACATGGGCGAATTCCGGCGGCGTCCAGCCGAGGGCCGCATAAAGCTGGCTCTGGCGCGCCGCATTGGTCAGGTGATCGTCGCCCCGGATGATATGGGTGATGCCCATATCCACATCGTCCACCACCACGGAGAGCATATAGGTCGGCGTGCCGTCCGAGCGCAGCAGAATGAGATCGTCGAGCTGATTATTGGCGATGCGTATATCGCCCAGCACATGGTCGCGCACCACGGTTTCGCCTTCCTGCGGCGCCTTGAAGCGCACCACGGGTTTGACGCCTGCCGGCGCTTCGCCGGGGTCCCGGTCCCGCCAGGTGCCGTCATAGCGCGGCGGGCGCCCTTCGGCGCGGGCCTTCTCGCGCATCTCTTCAAGCTCTTGCGGTGAGCAATAGCAATAATAAGCTTTGCCCTCGGCAATCAGTTTTTCGGCGGCGGCCCGGTGCTTTTCCTGGCGCGAGAACTGGTAGACCGGCTCTTCGTCCCAGCCGAGCCCCAGCCAGTTCAGCCCCTCGAAAATCGCATCGATGGCGCCCTGGGTGGAGCGTTCGCGGTCCGTATCCTCGATACGCAGAAGAAACCGGCCCCCGTGATGGCGCGCGAACAGCCAATTGAACAGCGCCGTGCGGGCGCCGCCAATATGCAGATAGCCGGTCGGCGACGGCGCGAAACGGGTGACGACTTTTTGAGTTCCGGTCATTCTAACGTTCAGCTTTATTTTCAGCGGGGCGACCCGCTGGAATTTCAGTCCTGGTGTGGCGTGAAGGCCCAGCCGCGGATTGGCTCAAGGCCAAGGGAACCGTTGCGGCAGGGGCGTAAACAGGCTGCCGTTCTTACCACAGGCAAAGGGGGCGTGGTAGCGTTCCGCGCATACTTTTTCCTGCGTTTCGGGGCCTGAAAGCTAAAATATTCGTGGTTTGTTCTCAAGGAGGGGAATATCGCGCTCGATGCCAGAGATATTTGGCCCTCCGGATCCAAAAGCTGGGCCGGAAGGTGGATATGGGCGCGGCTGAGCGGGCCGGTTTTTTCCCTTTGGGACGGGCTCTTGCGGGAATCGGACAGGTTCGGCCTCTGGGCGCCGGTTTTTCTGGGGTTCGGGATTCTCCTTTATTTCAGCCTGCCGTTCGAGCCGGCCTGGGGCGGGGCGGCGCTCCTTGCCCTTGCCGCCTTCCTGGCGCAGTGGCGCCTTGCGGCGCGCCCGCTCTTGCGCCTTGTGCTGATCGCGGCGGGGCTTGCCGCGCTTGGCTTTGCGCTGGCGGGGCTGCGCGTTGCTCTTATCGATCATTCCCCGCTTACGCGTGAGCTTTCCTACGGCACCTTGCAAGGCACGGTGAGCGCGGTGAGCCGGGAGGGCGAGGGGCGGCTGCGCGCCGATGTGGAAATCGAGGCGCTGGAACATGTGCCGGACCCGCCCCGCAAGGTCCGCCTCACATACCGGGGCTCGGACCCGCATGCGCTCGCTCTGCGGCCCGGCGACCGGATCGAAGGGCCGGTGAAGCTTTGGCCCAATAGCCTGCCCGCCGCGCCCGGCGGGTTCGATTACGGCCGGGTGCTCTGGTTCGAGGGGATCGGCGCGGGCGGGGTCATGCTGGGGGCGCCGCAAGTTCTCGGGCGGGCGGAAGGGATACTCATCTCGGCCCGCCGCGCGCTGCATGCGCTGCGCCAGGCCATCGGCGCGCGGGTGCTCGCCGCTATGTCGCCCGACACCGGCGCTGTCGCCGTCGCGCTAATGACCGGCGAGCGGGCTTATTTACCGGAAGAGGTAGAAGAGAATTTGCGCGCCTCAGGCCTTGCCCATGTGCTGGCGATTTCCGGCCTTCACATGGCGCTTCTGACGGGCGCGCTTTTCGGGGGGCTGCGCCTTTTCATGGCGCTGGTGCCGCGCCTTGCGCTGTATTACCCGGTGAAGAAATGGGCCGCCGCGCTCGCGCTTGCCGGCGCTGGCGCCTATCTCGTCATTTCCGGCATGAGCACCGCGACCCAGCGCGCCTTTATAATGGTCGCACTCGTGCTGCTCTCGCTTATGCTCGACCGGCCGGCCATGACCATGCGCAATGTGGCGCTCGCCGCTTTTGCGCTTCTGGTGCTCCGGCCCGAAAGCGTGCTCTCCGCCGGTTTTCAAATGTCTTTTGCTGCCGTGACGGCGCTTGTCGCGGTTTATGAAACCCGCGCCGCCCAGCTCAACGCCTTGCTGGCGGATTGGCGCGCCCGCGGGCCGCTGCAGCTTGCGCTGCTTTATGGGGCCGGGCTCTTGCTGACGAGTTTCATTGCCGGGCTCGCCACGGCGCCCTTTGCCGCGTTTCATTTCAACCGCGTTGCAGCTTATGGCCTCGCAGGCAACCTCCTCGCCATGCCGCTTGTCGCGCTGCTCGTCATGCCTTTTGCCGTTGCCGCTTTCGCGCTCATGCCTTTCGGGCTCGAGGCCTGGCCGCTCGCCATTATGGAGCTCGGGCTTGAAGGGCTGCTTGCCGCAGCCGCCACCGTTGCCGCCTGGCCTGGCGCGGTGCGCGGCGTGCCGGGCGGGCCGGAAGCCGCCTTGGGACTCATCACTCTGGGCGGGCTCTGGCTTGCTTTATGGAAGGGGCAGGTGCGCTTTGCAGGCAGCTTCTTTCTTGCGGGCGGGCTTTTGCTTTGGGCGCTTGCGCCGCGCCCCGATATTCTCATCTCCGAAAACGCCCGCCTCATCGCAGTGCGCGGGGACGACGGCAGGCTCAATCTCAATGCATCGCGCCCGGCCTTTCAGGCCTCCATCTGGCTGCGGCAGGAAGGCGATACACGCAGCCCCCGCTCTGCATCGGAAAACATGTTTTGGCGCTGCGATGCGCTTGCCTGCCTTTACGAGGCGCCGGGCGCCCCGCGCATTGCCCATATCAAGGACGAACGGGCGCTCGTCGAAGATTGTCCGTGGGCAGATATTGTCGTGATGGAAAGGGATGTGGGCTGGGGGCTTGATGACAAAGCCTGCCGCGCTCAATTGGTGCTCGATTACGGTGACTTGTCGCGCAGCGGCACCCAGGCGCTTTATTGGAACGAGGGAAAGCTGGCAGCGGAAACGGTTAGGGGCGCGCAAGGCACCCGGCCCTGGACACGCCCCTATTAATGTCACGCCCCTAGAGGGCTGCGGCGCGCTTAGTAGCGGCGCATCAGGCCGACAAGGCGGCCCTGAACCTTCACCCGGTCCGGGCCGAAGATCCGCGTTTCATAGGCAGGGTTCGCCGCTTCCAGTGCAATGGAATCGCCTTTCCGGCGCAGGCGCTTCAGCGTCGCTTCGTAGCCATCGACCAGCGCCACCACGATCTCCCCATTATTGGCCGTATCTCAGCGCTGAATGACCACGGTGTCGCCGTCCAGAATGCCGGCCTCGATCATCGAATCGCCTTTTACTTCCAGCGCGTAATGCTCCCCGTTGGAGAGCATGGCAAGCGGCACGGAAACCTGATGGCTTTCCTCCTGCAGCGCTTCGATGGGCGTACCGGCGGCAATCCGGCCCATGACGGAGACGGGCAGAGCGTCGTTCTCGTTGGCAGGGGCAGGCGCCAGGCTCGCAGCAGGGGCGCCGCCGCCCTCGATCACTTCCGGCTCGAAGCCGCGCCCGCGCGCCAGGCTCGGGGCTGCCGCATCGGGCAGTTTCAGCACTTCCAGCGCCCGGGCCCGGTGGGCGAGGCGGCGGATAAAGCCGCGCTCTTCCAGCGCCGTGATGAGCCGGTGAATGCCCGATTTCGAGCGCAAATTCAGCGCTTCCTTCATTTCGTCGAAGGAAGGCGCAACGCCTGTTTCTTTCAGGCGCTCGTTGATGAACATCAGAAGTTCATGCTGCTTGCGTGTGAGCATGGGTGCGGCCCCAATATCTAGAACAAACGATAAACATTTCACTTGTTCTAGTTTGGTTCTTTTTCCGCGTCAACCCTTCTGTGGATAAAATTACCCTTCAAGGGGCAGGACATTAACCAGCGCCCCGGCTTCCGCGGCTGCCGCATGGGGCGGGCGCACGATAAGGCAGCCCGCGCGGGCAAGGCCGGAGAGCATGGAACTGTCCTGAACCGAAAGCGGCTCGGCGCGCCATTCCCCGTCCTCCTCCTCAAGCGCTGCGCGGATATAATCCTGGCGCGTGTCATTGGCTTTGAGCGGCACGGCAAGGCGGGCGGGCAGAAGCCGGGGGTGCGCCGCTTGCCGCCCCTGAAGGCGCATCAGCGCGGCGCTGAGAAAAAGCTCGGCGCAGACAAGGGCGGACACGGGGTTGCCCGGCAGGCCGAGAAAGGGTTTGTCCTTTAGCGCGCCAAACATCAAAGGCTTGCCGGGGCGCATGGCAATGCGCCAGAAGGCAACATCGAGCCCGGCTTCGCCCAGAACATCCTGCACGAGATCGTGCTCACCGACAGAGGCCCCGCCAAGCGTGACCACCATATCGGCCTCTTGCGCCGCTTCCGCTTTTTCCAGAAGGCTTTCCCTGTTGTCCCGCGCAATCCCGAGATCGAGCGGCACGCCGCCGCAGCGGCGGATGAGGGCGGCAAGGCCCGCGCCCGTCGAGGCGACGATTTGCGAAGGGCCCGGCTCCTCGCCGGGGGGCACCAGCTCATCGCCCGTCGCAAAAAAAGCAACGCGCGGGCGCCGGTAAACATCGAGCGCGGTATGGTTTGCGGCGGCGGCAAGAGAAAGCGCGGCGGGCCCGAGCAGCGCGCCTTTTTTGAGCACGGTCTCGCCTTCGCTAAAATCGAGCCCGGCGCGGCGGATATGTTTGCCGGGAAGGGCCGCTTCCAGAATGCGCAGAGTGTCGCCGCTACGCTCCGTATCTTCCTGAATGACGATCGTATCGGCACCTTCCGGCAACGGCCCGCCGGTGAAAATACGCACCGCCTCGCCGGACCTGACCTTGCCTTCAAAGGCGCGCCCGGCAGGCGCTTCACCGATCACTTTCAGCTCCGCCGGAACCCTTGCGGCATCTTCTGTCTTCAGCGCATAGCCATCCATGGCCGAGGCATCGAAAGGCGGCTGCGTGCGCAAGGCGGCAAGCTCGCGCGCCAGCACCCGGTGCCCCGCTTCGGCCAGCGAAACGCGCTCCGCTTCAAGCGGGGCAATGGCAGTGCCGATTTTCTCGATCGCGTCGGCAACGGGAAGAAGAGCCATGAGGAACCTTTTAACCGGCCTCGAAGGTGCCGGATTTGCCGCCCGATTTATGCGTCAGGCGAATGTCGGTGATGCGCATGCCCCGGTCCACCGCTTTCGCCATGTCGTAGATCGTGAGGCACGCGACATTGACGGCGATCAGCGCTTCCATCTCGACGCCCGTCTGTCCGCTCACTTTCACCGTGGCGCTCACTTCGATGGCAGAGGCCTCTTTGTCCGCTTCAAGCTCGACGGAGACTTTGGAGAGCATTAAGGGATGGCAAAGGGGGATGAGGTCCGCGGTCTTTTTCGCCGCCATGATCCCGGCAAGGCGCGCGATCTCGATGACGTTTCCCTTGGTGATCTTGTTGTCGAGAATGAGGGCAAGCGTTTCGGGGGCCATTTCGATGCGCCCTTTGGCGGTTGCGGTGCGCTGCGTCACGTCCTTGGCCGAGACATCGACCATATGCGCCGCGCCCTTGTCATCGAGATGGGAAAGCTTGCCCGCCATGCTTAAAGCTCCTTGCGCATGAAACAGCGCCGGTCGATGGGAAGGCCGCTTTCTTCTTCATGCGCGTGAATGATGAAAAAGGCCGGCGACCAGTCTTCCCGCTCTACCACCGCAAATCCCTGGCGGCCATAATAAGGCGCGTTCCAGGGCACGTCTTTAAAGGTGGAAAGCGTCACTGCCGGTTTGCCGAGCGCTTTGGCCCAATCGGAAACGGCGTTTAACAGCCGCTGCCCAATTCCGCGCCGGCCATGTGCCGGATCGACGGATATTTCATGCACGAAAACCGAATGGTCGAGCGGCGAAGACATGGCGAAGCCTGCCAGCGCGCCGTCTTCCGCCTCGGCCACGAAACAGCCTTTCGCCCGCACGAAGGCGGCCGCCATTTCCGGTTCCATGAATTTATGTGAAAGATGCCCCATGCCGACGGTCTTGAAGAGCTGTCCCGCCGCCACCTCGACGGGGCCGAGAGCGGGAACGTCGTCAAGCGTGGCAAGGCGGATTTGGTAACTCATCGGGTCAGGCTCTCATCTCTTCTTTGCGAAGCAATGCGCGCGTTGCCTGTTCCACATCCGCCTGACGCATCAGGCTTTCCCCGATCAGGAAGCTGTTCACGCCGCAAGCGGAAAGCATGGCAAGATCGGCGGGCGTGTTGAGGCCGCTTTCCCCGACAATCAGTTTGCCTTTGGGGACAAAGGGTACGAGACGCTTAGTCGTCTCCAATGTCGTCTCAAAGGTCTTCAAATTCCGGTTATTGATGCCGAGCAGCGGCGAGGAAAGCACGCCTGCGCGTTCCAGCTCTTCCTCGTTATGCACTTCCACCAGCACGTCCATGTCATAGCCATGCGCGGCGCTTTCAAGTTCGAGCGCCTGTGCGTCGCTGACCGCCGCCATGATGATGAGAATGCAATCCGCGCCCAGCGCCCGCGCCTCGGCCACCTGATAAGTGTCGTACATGAAATCCTTGCGGATGACGGGCAGGGCGGTTGCCGCGCGGGCGGCGACGAGATATTCCGGCGCGCCTTGGAACGAAGGCGTGTCGGTGAGAATGGAAAGACAGGCCGCCCCGCCTTTTTCATAAGCCTTGGCAAGTTCCGGCGGGTTGAAGTCCTCGCGGATAAGACCTTTGGACGGGCTTGCCTTCTTGATCTCGGCAATCAGCCCATAACGCCCTTGCGCTTCCGTCTTCTGCAGCGCCTTGTAAAACCCGCGCACCGGCGATTGGCTTTCGATCTCCGCTTCAAGCGCGCTTAAGGGTTTGGTCGCTTTCGCTGCCTTGATCTCTTCCAGTTTATAGGCGCCGATGCGCTCCAGAATATCGCTCATGGCTCAAGCTCGTTCGATACAGCGACGAGACGTTTCAGTGCCTCTTTCGCCCGGCCTTCATCGATGGATGCAGCGGCCATGGCAACGCCTTCTTTCAAATTTTGCGCTTTTCCGGCAACGATCAATCCCGCCGCGCTGTTGATGAGCACGATATCGCGGTAGGCGCCGGGCGCCCCGTCGAGGAGCCGCGTCAGCGCGCCCGCATTCTCCGCCGGATCGCCGCCCTTCAGCGCTTCGGGGTCGGCGGGTGGCAGGCCTGCCTCTTCCGGCGTCACGGTGAAGCGGCGCACCTTGCCGTCTTTCAGTTCCGCCACATGGGTCGGCCCCGTGGTGGTGATCTCATCGAGCCCGTCCGAGCCATGCACGACCCAGACATGTTCCGAGCCGAGTTTCTTGAGCACATGGGCAAGCGGTTCCACCCATTTTTCCGCAAAGACGCCCATCAGCTGGCGCTTCGCACCTGCCGGGTTGGAAAGCGGGCCCATCAGATTGAAGATCGTCCGTGTGCCAAGTTCCACGCGCACCGGACCCACATGTTTCATCGCCGCGTGATGGTAAGCGGCGAACATGAAGCCGATGCCCGTCTCCTCGATGCAGCGGCTGATATGGGCGGGCGTAATGTCGAGTTTGACGCCGAGCTTTTCCAGAACTTCCGACGAGCCGGAGCGTGAGGAAAGCGCCTTGTTGCCATGTTTGGCAACGGGCACGCCGCAGCCGGCAAGCACGAAGGAAACCGCGGTTGAAATGTTGTAGGTGCCGGAGGCATCGCCCCCCGTGCCGCAGGTGTCGATGGCGCCTTCCGGGGCGTTCACATGCGTCGCCTTGGCGCGCATGATCGCCGCGCCCGCGGCAATCTCTTCCACCGTTTCCCCGCGCACCCGCAGCGCCATCAAAAAAGCGCCGATCTGCGCCGGGGTCAGCGCGCCTGTCATCATCGCCTCGAAGGCCGCCGTCGCTTCGTCAGCAGTCAAAGGATGGGCGTCGGCGACTTTCGCGATCAGCGCTTTGAAATCCGTCATGGGGTCTTCTTTGTTTCTGGTCTTTGGGCGGCAGGGTCTCAGGCGGTTTCGGTAACGGCAATACCCGCAAGCTCGAGGAAATTGCGCAAAATGTCGTGCCCGTGCTGTGAGGCGATGCTTTCTGGGTGAAACTGCACGCCGTGAATGGGCAGTTCCTTGTGCTGCACCCCCATGATGACGCCGTCATTGGTCTTCGCGGTGACTTCCAAACAGTCCGGCAGGCTTTCCGGCTCTATGGTCAGCGAATGATAGCGTGTCACTTCCAGCGGGCTCGGCAGCCCGGCAAAGACGCCTTTGCCCGTGTGATGAACGGGCGAGATCTTGCCGTGCATGGGCGAGGGCGCGCGCACGATCTTCGCGCCGAAGGCCTGGCCGATCGCCTGATGGCCGAGACAGACACCGAAGATCGGCAACGTCCCGGCGGCCGATTTGATGAGATCGAGACAGATACCCGCTTGATCCGGATCGCACGGGCCCGGCGAAATCATGATGCCCTGCGGCTTCAGCGCCAGCGCGTCGCGCACCGACAGCGTGTCGTTGCGGCGCACTTCGGTTTCGACCCCCAGATCGCCGAGAAAATGCACCAGATTGTAAGTGAAGCTGTCGTAATTATCGATCAGCAGGAGCATGGGCGTACTCGCTCAGAATTAGATGGGCCGGACCTCCGCAAAAGCGGCCAAATGCATATAGGGGCGGAAGGTTCCCGTTTATAGGTGCGCTCCATGGCCGGGCACAAGGCGCTAAGGCGATTTTAAGGGTCAATGGGGTAAGAAATCCACAGATACCGGGCGGTGCGGCGCTTGCCGGATCGCCTCTAAATATGGTCTTATCCGCGTGACATGACACAGTATATGGGGGCCACCCAGCCGGGGCAAAGGCGGCAGCCCGGGCCAAATCTGAGGAGAACCAGCCGGCGCGCCGGTCTGGCCCAGGAGGCATTGCTTCTTGCCGCGCTGCTTTTCGCCGTGGGGCTCATCTCCGGGGCGGGGATCGGTCTTGCCCTTCCCGATGTGGCGATGGCTCTGGGTTTGAAGAAAGAGGGGCCCTCGCTCTCCGTGCCGCTGGCGCCCGGCCCGCAAGTTGCGTCCGCCGATATTCTGCCGCTCCCCCGTGTCATCGAGCCTGCCAATGCCGTCGAACCGGCCTTCCTGATCGCCGAGCCGCTGCGCCACCGTAAAGGCGATCTCGGCGGCCTGCGCTTCGCTGGTCTTAAAGGCGGGGCCGCTCCATCTCCCGCCGCGCAGCCTGCAGCCGAAGAACCGGCAGAGCAGCAGGTCGCTGCCGTCTTTGAAGACCGTCTGCCGGAGGGCGAGCTTGTGACCGGTTCCGTCACCAAGACGCCAAGCGCACCGGCCGCCGCGCCTTTAGAAGAGCAACAGGTCGCGGCCCTTGCGCCGCCCGCCAACGAAGCCATCGCGGAGCAAACGCCGCTTCTCGGGCCGGACGCGCCGCAGATTTCTCTCATCCTCGATGATTTGGGGCTGAATGCGGCCGCCGCGCGCCGCGCCTTGAAGCTGCCCAAAGCCGTCACGCTTTCCTTCCTGCCCTATGGGGAGGCGACCTCGCGCCTTGCCGCCGAGGCGCGCGAGGCAGGCCATGAGGTGATGCTGCATCTGCCCATGGAGCCGCTGGGCGATGAAGACCCCGGCCCCAAGGCGCTCACCACCGGCATGAGCCCGGCGGAGATCGAGGAGGCGGTGCGCTACAATCTCGCTGCCTTCAGCGGCTATAGCGGCGTCAACAATCACATGGGCAGCCGCTTCACCGAAGATGTGCGCGCGCTCATCCCCGTCATGCGGGTGCTGCGCGAAAAGGGTCTCTTTTTCGTGGACTCGCTGACCAGCGAACGCTCCCGCGCCGGGGAAGTCGGGCGTATGGCGGGCGTGCCGGGCATGGCGCGCGATGTCTTCCTCGACCATGCCGAAGGGCCGGACCATTTGCTGCACCAGTTGCAGCTTCTGGAAGAAAAGGCGCGTAAAAACGGACGGGCCGTCGCTATTGCCCATCCGCACGATTTGACGCTTGAAATGCTGGACATCTGGGTGCGCAGCCTGGCTGCCAAGGGCATCAGGCTTGTGCCGGCCTCCGAAATCATTGCGCAGAGCGCTGCGCGCGGCTAAGCGCTCTTTACCCTGACTATTCTTTAATTGTTGCCGGCTTACTGCCCGCGGCCCGTTTGCGAGGCAAAGCGCACCGCTTCTTCGGCGGCCCGGAAAAGCGCCTTCGCCTTGTTCACGCTTTCCGTATATTCGCCTTCGGGGCTGGAATCGGCGACAACGCCGCCGCCCGCCTGCACATACATCTTGCCGTCTTTGACGATGGCCGTGCGCAGCACGATGCACGTATCCATGTTGCCGCCCGCCGAGAAATAACCGACGCAACCGGCATAAGGCCCGCGCTTTTCAAGTTCGAGCTCGTCGATGATTTCCATCGCCCGCACTTTCGGCGCGCCCGAGACGGTGCCTGCCGGAAAACCGGCAATCAACGCGGAAATCGCGTCATAGCGGGCATCATCGAGCTCGCCGCGCACATTCGAGACGATGTGAATGAGGTGCGACGTATATTGCAGGGCGAATTGGTCGGTCACTTCCACCGTGCCGATCTTGGCGACACGGCCCACATCGTTGCGCCCGAGATCGAGCAGCATCAAATGCTCGGCCCGCTCCTTGGGATCGGAAAGAAGATCGGCTTCGATCGCCGCATCTTCCGCGCGGGTTTCCCCGCGCCGGCGTGTGCCCGCAATGGGGCGGATCGTGACTTCGCCGTCATGCACCTTGACCAGAATTTCCGGGCTCGAGCCGACGATGGAAAAGCCGTCGAAATTCAGGAAGTAAAGGTAAGGCGAGGGGTTGATCCGGCGCAGCGCGCGGTAAAGCGCAAAGGGCGGCAGATCGAACGGCGCCTCGAAGCGCTGGCTGAGCACGACCTGAAAGATGTCGCCGGCAAGGATATATTCCTTCGCCTGCTCGACCATCGAAAAATACGTCTCTTTCGGCGTGTTGGAAGCGGGCTCGGGAATGGCCGCTGCATCGGCGGCCTCCTCGACATGCGCAAGCGGGCGGTCGAAGTTCTCGATCACCGCGTTCAGCCGCTCGCTGGCGCGCACAAAGGCGGCTTTCGCGTTCACCGAGGTGTCGGGGCGCACGGGCGTTACCAGAATGACTTCGTCTTTGACGGAATCGAACACCGCGATCACCGTCGGACGCACGAAAAGCCCGTCCGGCAGGCCGAGCGCATCCGGGTTCTCATCCGGCAGATGCTCCATCAGCCGCACGGCGTCATAGCCCAGATACCCGAAAACCCCCGCCGCCATGGACGGCAGGACTTCGGGAATGTCGAGCCGGCTTTCCTCAAGAAGTGCGCGCAGCGAGGTCAGCGTGTCCTCCGCGCAAAGCTCGAACGCCTTCGCATCGAACGCCGCCTTCCGGTTGATTTCTGCTTTATTGCCTTTGGAACGCCAGATGATGTCCGGGTTCAGCCCGATAATGGAATAGCGCCCGCGTGTATCCCCGCCTTCCACCGATTCCAGCAGGAAGCTGTTCGGCGCATTCGCGGTGATCTTCAGATAGGCGGAGACCGGCGTTTCCAAATCGGCAACGAGGCGCGTCCACACAAGCTGGGGTTTCCCGGCCTGATAGGTTGTCTCGAAGCTGCCGAAATCGGGTTCAATCATGACGAGTCGATGCGGGGCCCCGCATCCCTTATACTCAGGTGTGCGCTACGGGCGGCTTTCTAGCAGAAATACCGCCCGTTGCACTTAGTTTCCGATGATGCGGTTGATCAGGGTCTGGTTGACGCTGATGCCGTATTTCTCCTGCAGGGACGCAACGAGCGTGCCCACAATATCGTCCTGCATGGTCTCCCGCAGCGTTTCTTCCAGCGAGGCGACGGCTTCCTTGTTGTCTTCCACCGAAGGCGTGCGCACCTCTTTCACCTTCATCAGAAGCAGGCTGTCCCCATAGCCCACGGAGCCGAAGGTGAACTTGCCTTCCGGCGTGCCGAAGAGATTGGCAACGGCAAAGCGCGAGAAGGTCTCGTTGCTGGAGCGGCGGGAAAGCGGCGGGGAGGTGAGCACCGCCCGGTCGAATTCCCCGGCGATTACCTCGAAAGGCTCGCCGCCATTGCCGCGCGCTGAAAGGCTCTCGGCCAGCTCGACAAGCTCGCCCCGGCGCTTTTCGCGCATCCACAGCTCGACGACCTGATCGCGCACTTCCTCCAGCGGCTTGACCGCAGGCGGGTTCACGCCGGTCAGATCGATCCAGTAATAGCCATCGTCTTCCGTCTCGATGGCATCCACCTCTTCGCCTTCTTCCATGGAGAAGGCGGTTTCGAGCAGTTTGACGAGATCGGGGATGTCGGCAGGCTCGCCGTTTGCTTTCAGCCCGTCGCGCGTCACGCTTTCCACCCGTTCGAGCGGAATGCCCACTTGGGCGGCAATGTCGGCAAGCGGCACGCCGGCGGCGCGCTCATCTTCCACCCGGTTATAGATATCGAAAACGTCCTGCACGGCTTGCTCCGAGGCAAGCTGCTTGGTCAATTCCTCGCGCACATCGGCAAGTTTGGCGGGCTTTGCCGGGGTGACGGAGAGAACCTTGATGACCACGGGGCCGAGCGCACCTTGCAGCGGCTCGCTCACTGCGCCTTCTTCAAGCGCGAAAGCGGCATCCGCCACCTCCTTGCTCAGAAGATCGCCGCGGGTCAGGTTCTCGCGCAGCACGTCC
Source organism: Tepidicaulis marinus (assembly GCF_000739695.1). GTDB lineage: Bacteria > Pseudomonadota > Alphaproteobacteria > Parvibaculales > Parvibaculaceae > Tepidicaulis > Tepidicaulis marinus. The sequence goes on along the minus strand of NZ_BBIO01000004.1, from coordinate 37,339 downwards.
TCTTCGGAAAGGCCGGTGGGCGCCAGCACGTTTTCAAGCGTGTCGCCCTGGCGCAAGTTCGAGGCGGCTTTTTCCGCCGCTTCCATTTCCGCGAAAGGGATCTGGTAAAGCGTGCGCGTTTCCGGTTCGTCATATTGGTCGCGCCGTTCCTCGAAGGCGTCTGCCAGCGCTTCCTCGCTGATGTCGATGGAGGCGGTGATGGTTTCCGGGCGGATCACCAACACATCGAAACTGCGTGTTTCGGGCGTAGAGAAGTTTGCCGCGGCCTTTTCGTGCAGTTCTTCGATTTCCTCTTCCGTGGGTGGTTCCGGATCGCTCGCCATGTCCGGGGTCAGGATAATGTATTCGGCCAGGCGCTTTTCATTGCGGTAGCCGTAGATCAGTTCCGTCAGCGCGTCCGGCACATGGGTGCCGGAAATCGCCGCGCTCAAAAGCTGGTCCCGTTCCAGGAACTCGCGCCGGTCGTTGATCATCGTGCGCTCGTCGATCCGGTTCTGCGCCAGAATGAGATCGAAGGTCTGCTGATCGAAGCGGCCGAAGGGCCCGTGAAAGCTCGGGTCTTCGTAAATATCCTTCGCCACGGTTTCGTCCGCCACGGCAAGGCCCATCTCTTCGACCTGCGCGTTCAGCGCGGCCATGCCCACGAGCCGGGCGATCACCTGCCGGTCGAGCCCGTATTCCCGGCCCTCCACCGGGCCGATGGGCCGGCCCAGCCGGTCGGAAAGCTCTTCGAGCTGCTGCTGATATTCGATCCGGAACCGGTTGGCGGGAACTTCCTGCGTGCCCACCTCGGCGACCACATCGCTGCTATACCCGCGAAAGATATCCGCGACCCCCCAAACGGCGAAGCTGAGCGCAATAAGGCCGATGAAGATCATCCCAACCCAGCCGCTGGCGTTTTTACGTAACGTGTCGAGCATTGATAGGTCCCTGGTGTTGCCCCGGCCGGTTCGCAGCATCGCTGCCCGGACGGATAGGTCGCCGGAAAGGGGTAAAGGGCCGCGCCCTTCATTCCGCAATCAGGCCGTCATGTTCCCGCGTCAGAAAATCCCCCGCAAGGCCGGGCATGATAGGGGCGGGCGTGTGCGGGCACAAGCTCTTGAGCCACTTAACCTATTGGCCTTTTCCCGGCGGTTTGCTAAACGGCGCCTAAGCAAAGTTCCGGGGGAGAGTCGCGGCGCCCATCGCGTGACCGCTTGAGCGCTTCCCGTTCTATCATCCGTACCGGCCAGAGGGGATAAGTTGACCATGGCAGCGAGCAAATCGGCGAATGGCGCCGCGAAAAAGGCACCGCAGCGGCAGGCAAGGCCGCCCAAAGCACTTGTTGCCGGCAACTGGAAGATGAACGGGCTGAAAGCGAGCCGCCGGGAAGTGGCGGCATTGGCGAAAAAACTGGCGGGCGCCGGGCGCGTGCCTTGCGAGGTGCTGATCTGCCCGCCCGCCACGCTGATCGCCTCCCTGGCCGATACGGCCAAGGGTAGCGCCGTGAAAATCGGCGCGCAGGATTGCCACGCCAAGGAGTCGGGCGCCCATACCGGGGATATCTCCGCCGAGATGGTTAAGGATGCAGGCGGCAAATTCATCATTGTCGGCCATTCCGAGCGCCGCACCGACCACGGGGAAAGCGACAAGGATGTGCGGGAGAAATCGCAGGCCGTTTACCGGGCCGGTCTCACGGCCATTGTCTGCATCGGGGAAACGGAAGCCGAGCGTGATCAGGGCGCGACCCTGAAAGTCCTCACCGCCCAGCTCAAAGGCTCGCTTTCAGATCAGGTGACGCCTAAGAACACCGTTATCGCTTATGAGCCCGTCTGGGCCATCGGCACGGGCCGCACGCCCACCGCCGGGCAGGTCCGGGAGGTCCATGCTCATATCCGCAAGCGTCTCGTCGCCCGTTTCGGGGAAGAAGGCGCGAAAATCCGCATCCTTTACGGGGGCTCGGTGAAACCCTCCAACGCCGAAGAGCTGATGGCCGTGCCCAATGTCAACGGCGCGCTGGTCGGCGGGGCGAGCCTCAAGGCGGCGGACTTTTTCGGGATTATCGGCGCCTATCTCTGATTTCCGGGAGGTTCGGCGCTTTGCCTCCCGCAAAAGCGCCGTTTCGGCTCGATTAACGCTATTCGCGGGCTGGTATTCCGCCGGGTCTTGGTTTAAAAGCGCGGCATCTGCGTAAACACCGCATCTGTCAGGCCCGCGGGCAAAGGATACGTCGTCATGGCCACCATTTTGATCGTTATACATCTGCTGATTGCGGTATCGCTTGTCGCAACCGTCCTTTTGCAAAGGTCGGAAGGCGGCGCGCTGGGTATCGGTGGCGGTGGCGGCGGCGGCATGGTGAGCAACCGGGCCGCGGGCAATGCGCTGACCCGGGCCACGGCGGTCCTGGCCGCGCTTTTCTTTGCGACCAGCATCGGCCTAACGCTGCTTGCCCAGGCGGAAAAGCAAGGCTCGTCCATTCTCGAGCAGGTTCCTGCCGGGGTGAGCGAGGAGCCGGTCGAAGCGCCTGAAACGCCGGTTCCCGGCGTTCCTTCCGCGGATGAGGCAGGCGAGGGGGCGGCGGCGCCCGCCGCGCCGGTTTCCGAAGAACCGCAGGTGCCGAGCGCCGATTAACCGACGTTTTCCAAGAAATGAGTTTTTGACGTGCGAAAGCTATTTCCGCGCTTCGAATCGCATTGGCTTCGTATAGGATAAGGGTCCATGACGCGGTATATATTCATCACCGGCGGCGTGGTTTCTTCCCTAGGGAAAGGCATTGCATCCGCAGCACTCGGCGCGCTTCTGCAAGCGCGCGGGTTTTCCGTCCGCTTGCGCAAGCTGGACCCCTATCTCAACGTCGATCCGGGCACGATGAGCCCGTTCCAGCACGGGGAAGTGTTCGTCACCGATGACGGGGCGGAGACAGATCTCGACCTCGGCCATTATGAGCGCTTTACCGGCCGGCCCTGCTCGAAGGGCGACAACATCACCACGGGCCGCATCTATCAGGACATTATCGCCAAGGAACGCCGGGGCGATTATCTGGGCGGCACGGTGCAGGTAATCCCGCATGTGACCGACGCCATCAAACAATTCGTTCTCGACGGCAATGAGGGGGTCGATTTCGTGCTTTGCGAGATCGGCGGCACGGTCGGCGATATCGAGGCACTGCCTTTCTTCGAGGCGATCCGCCAGCTCGGCAACGAGCTGCCGCGCGGCGCCACCTGCTTCATCCACCTGACGCTCATGCCTTTCATTCCGAGCGCCGGGGAAATGAAGACGAAACCCACCCAGCACTCGGTCAAGGAACTGCGCTCCATCGGCATTCAGCCCGATGTTCTGATGTGCCGCTGCGACCGGCCCATTCCGGTGGAAGAGCGGCGCAAGATCGCGCTCTTTTGTAACGTGCGCGAGACGGCGGTCATTCAGGCCATCGATGTCGATACGATTTACGACGTGCCCTATCGCTATCACCTGGAAGGTCTCGACACCGAAGTGCTCGGCGTGTTCGGCATCGAGGCGCCGGTGCCGGACCTGACGAGCTGGCAGAACATTTCCCATGTCATCCGCGAGCCGGAAGGCGAAGTGACCATTGCCATTGTCGGCAAATATACCGGCCTTAAAGACGCCTATAAGTCGCTGATCGAAGCGCTCACCCATGGCGGCATCGCCAATAAGGTGAGGGTCAATATCAAATGGCTGGAATCCGAGATTTTCGAAGACCCGGAGCAGATGCATCACCTGGAAGATGTGAACGGCATTCTCGTGCCGGGCGGCTTCGGTGAGCGCGGCTCGGAAGGCAAGATCGCGGCGGCGCATTTCGCCCGCACCCGCGCCGTGCCTTATCTCGGCATCTGCTTCGGCATGCAGATGGCCGTCATCGAGGCGGCCCGCTATATGGCCGGGATCGAGAAGGCGAGCTCCACCGAGTTCGGCCCGCAGGAAGAACCGCTGGTCGGCCTGATGACCGAATGGATGCAGGGCGAGGAACTGGTCAAGCGCGGCTATGATTCAGATCTCGGCGGCACGATGCGCCTCGGAGCTTACGATGCGGCGCTGAAGCCCGGCTCAAAAGTCGCGGAGATTTACGGCGGCACAGAGATCAGTGAGCGCCACCGTCACCGTTTCGAGGTCAACATGGCTTACCGGGAGCGGCTGGAGGAAAAGGGCTTGCTCTTCTCCGGCACCTCGCCGGACGGGCTCCTGCCGGAGATCGTCGAGCTGCCGGATCATCCCTGGTATATCGGCGTGCAGTTCCACCCGGAGTTGAAATCCCGGCCCTTCGATCCCCATCCGCTCTTCAAATCTTTCGTCGAAGCGGCCTTGGCGCAGAGCCGCCTCGTGTGAGCATGGTGGAATCGGCCCGGTTTTGCATTAGAGTGGGGCGGGCCGGATCTGCCGGCACTCGTGAGGACATGCCCGCCAAGCGGGCTTAAAGGTCGAGATTTATGAAACCCAACAGTACCGTGACCGTCGGCAATGTGCATTTTGCCAATGACAAGCCTTTGAGCATCATCTCCGGCCCCTGCCAGATGGAAAGCCGCGAACATGCGATGATGATCGCGGGCACGCTCAAGGAGATCACGGAAAAGCTGGGCATCGGTTTCGTCTTCAAAGCGTCCTTCGACAAAGCGAACCGCACCAGCATCAAGGGCGCGCGCGGCATTGGTCTTGCCAATGCGCTGCCGGTCTTCGAGGAAATCAAAAAAGAGTTCGGCGTGCCGGTGCTCACCGATGTGCACAGCCCCGAGCAATGCGCGGAAGTGGCAAGCGTCGTCGATATTCTGCAAATCCCGGCTTTCCTGTGCCGCCAGACGGATCTTGTGGTTGCGGCCGCAGAAACCGGCAAAGTGGTCAATGTGAAGAAGGGCCAGTTCCTTGCCCCTTGGGACATGAAAAATGTTGTGGAGAAGGTAACGGAGTCCGGTAATCCCAATGTCATGACGACTGAGCGTGGTGTCAGCTTCGGCTATAACGCGCTGGTTTCGGACATGCGGGCGCTGCCCGAGCTTGCCTCGATCGGCGCGCCGGTGATTTTCGATGCCACCCATTCCGTGCAGCAGCCGGCCAGCAAGGGCGCTTCCACGGGCGGGCAGCGCGAATATGTGCCGGTGTTGGCACGCGCCGCCGTGGCGGTGGGCGTGGCCGGTGTCTTCATGGAAACCCATGACGATCCCGACAATGCACCGTCCGATGGGCCGAACGCGGTTTACCTCAGCGATATGGAAGCGCTTTTGAAAAACCTGAAAGCCTTCGACGAACTTTCCAAGCAGCTTTAAGCCGCCTCTAGTGGAGCGCGTGCTCCATGAAAAGCGAGAGCGCGCAGCCGATGAGAAAAAGCGGCAGCGCCAGGCGGCGCTTTGCCTCCAGCATATGCGGCACGAGATGCGAGGCGCTGACATAAAGCAGCGTGCCGCCTGCGGCTGCAAGCAGCGGCCCGAGCATCGCGCCGTGATCGTGCGGTGCGGCCGTTAAGGGAGCAGCAAACCCTGCTCCGTAATGCGCGCCGTCCAGCCAGAGAACCGTAAGCACCGCGCCGAGCGGCGTCATCAAAACTGCGCCGAGCACGGTATAAATCAGCGCGCGGCGGGCGGAGACGTAAAAACTCATCAGCGCAAAGAGAATGACCGCGTCGATGAATTTATGCGCGGTCAGCCCGCCCATCGTCATCAGCCCGGTTTCCAATCCGCTTTCATAGGTCACCGTATAGACCGCGCCATCTACGAAGGAGTGGAAGGCAATGCCGAGCCAGGCGGTGAGCGCTGGCATGGAGACGGCGGGGTGGTGATGCGCGCTGTGGGGAAACAGCGAATCCGTCAGCCCCGCAATCAGCAGCAAAAGCACATAGCCCCCCAGCGCATAAAGCGGGGCATGGGAGGTGCTCTGCATGGCTTCGGGGAAGAGGTGGGTCAGGACCGTGGTGAGCAGCAGCCCCGCGCCGAAGGCGGCGAGCAAATTGCTCCAGCCGAGTACGCGCTCACGGGCAAGCCAGACACTTGCCACCCCGCATAGGCTGATAAAGGCGGCAACGAAGCTCGCCAAGACGCCATATTGTTGAAAAACACCAAGCACGCGCCGTTTCCCGGTAATGTGCGGGCGTTATATTATAACAATCGCGATTGGGGAAGCCCAAACTCTCTAATTCGGCCTCGCAGCCGGCGCCTTATCCGGCTTGGGCAAGCTCCGGGCGCTGCATGGGCAGCCAGAATTGCACATTGGTGCCGTGCTCGGGTGTGCTGTGGATCGTCAGATCACCGCCGAGCTGACGCACGAAGCGGTGGGCGATGGTAAGGCCGAGCCCGGTGCCTCCGAACTGCGTGGCATAGGCGGAATCCGCCTTCCAGAACGGGTCGAGCGCCATGGCAATCTGTTCCTCGCTCATGCCGATGCCGGTATCCTCGATCTCGAAAAGGATGCGCCCGTCGGAAAACTCGCTGGAGCGCAGCGTGATGGTGCCGCCCGCCGGGGTGAACTTCACCGCGTTGGAAAGCAGGTTGATCAGTATCTGCTTCAGGCGCCGGCGGTCCGAATAAACGGTCGCGGCATGATGGCCGGGCTCGAAGACGAAGGTCAGATCGCTCGCCCGGCGCCGGGATTGAGCAAGGTTCAGCGAGCTTTCGAGCGGCTCGCTGAGATCGAAGGGTTCCGTCTCGCAATCGGCGGCATCCGTTTCGATTTTCGACAGATCGAGTATGTCGTTGACGACATTGAGCAGGTTGCGGCCCGACATGAGAATGTCGTCCACATATTCCCGGTAGCGCTCGCTCAGGGGACCGAACATCTGCCCCTTCATGATTTCAGCAAAGCCGATAATCGCATTGAGCGGCGTGCGCAGCTCATGGTTCATGTTGGCGAGAAACTCGCTTTTTGCCCGGCTGTGTTTCTCGGCCATGTTTTGCAGGTAAACCTGGCGCAGCGCGCCTTCCAGTTCCTGCTCGCGCGCCATGATCTGTTTTTGCAGGATGATGTTGCGCCGGTGTGCACGGCGGCGGATCGTGAAGGCGGCAATGGTGAGCACGAAGGCGTTGAACTCAAAATAGAGATGGCTCATCAGCACATCGTTCGAGGCAACGGCAAAGGCGGCAAGCGTCCATAGGCCGACATAGACGGAAATGCTGAGCGCCAGCCAGAAGGGCGACAGGAAAAAGAGCCCGATCGCCACCATGATGAAAAGGTAATTGGTGAGCTCCGCCGGGTCCTGCGACACGGCGACATGGGCCGTAACATTGCAGGCCAGAATGAGCGTGCCGGCGCAGAGCAGCGGATGCGCCCATTGATGGGGAACCGTGTGCCGCTTGAGAAGAAAAGACAGGCCGAAGCCGAGAGTGGAACTGGCCGCGGCAATCGGGATCATGACCTTGGCCATGGCCGGCTCGAGAAAGGTCATATGCATGAACGTGATGCCGAGATAAGCCGCGCCTACAAAGGCGAAGATCAGCCAGAGGCCGTCGCGCAAAATCTCGTTGAAGTCCTGCTGCGTGGCATGGGCCGCAGGCGCTGCGTCCCCGGTAATGGCTTCTTCAACCTCTGGAGCGCTGTTAGGTGCGGTCTCTTTCATTCGCTGTCTCGCGCCGTCGGCATAAAATCATACCGGTCCGGCAATTCTAGCAAGATCAATATTGAAAGAATCCTAATCGCGATTTGCGAATACTTGGTGTGCTGAAAAGCTGAGCGCGCAGCCGCGCCTGGCTATTTTATAGCCACGGCTTTTATGCCTAACGGGCGTTAGGAATTCAGGCTTTCTCTTCCCCGCGGATGGAAGCGCCGACCAGTTCGCGCAGCTCATCGGAGCCGAACTGGGCGCTCGTGCCGTCCATCTTGCCAAGCGCAAAATCCGGCGGCACCAGTTCCGGCCCTTCGCCAGCGGGCAGGGGCGGGGTGTAATAGCCCAGCGCATAGCTGCCCATGGCATAGCCGATCAGGGCCTGGAGCTCAGGCGGCAAGGTCTTGGCGATTTCCGGCGGGCAGGAGAGATACTGGTTTTCTTCCTGGCGGAGCCAGCCCAGCGTGTAAGTGAGGTTGATGCCGATCCGGTCGCCGTTCGAGGTGTTGGCGCCGCCGCCATGAAAGACCCCGCCGGAATAAATCAGCACGGAGCCTGCGCTCATTTCCGCATAGCCGATTTCCTCATCTTTCGGCTGGTAATTATCGGGCCAGCCGAGCGAGCCGGGGCAAACCTGCGTCGCCCCGTTTTCCTTCGTAAAATCCGTCATGGCCCAGATCGTGTTGAACTGGGGCTCCAGGTCTTTCATGTAAGTGCCCCAGGCCCAGCGGTCCCGGTGAATGGGCTGCTTGGGCTGGCCGGGCCGGATGCGGATGACCTGGGTGAGATGGAGCTGGATGCGCTCGCAAAAGGGTTTGAGGAAGCTTTGAGCCGCTTCCAGGATCGCCGGATGCATCACCATGTCCCGCACCTTTTGGGAGCGGGCGACAAGCGCGCCGGTGCGCGTCGTCTTGCGGCCGGTAAAATCGTCCCGCCCGTAATCGGTCGCCTCGATGTAAGGCATGAGCTCACCGAGCGCCGCCTTTACCTCATCGGGGCTGAGCACATCCTTCAGGATGAGCGCTCCGTCGCGCTTGAGAATGGTGAGAATGTCATCCGCCGGCGCATTGGCGGGCAGGGTTTCGAGCTTTGGCATAATGCGTTCCTCCCGCTTCTTTGTAGCAAGAAGCTGAGAGAAACGGAAATTCAGCCCCGGCCCCGGTAAGGCGAAACGCCCTGGTCGGGCACCCAGAGTCCTTCGGGGAGGGTGCCCGTCTGCCAGAAGACATCGATGGGGATGCCGCCGCGCGGATACCAGTAGCCGCCGATGCGCAGCCATTTGGGTTTCAGCGTTTCGGCCAGGCGCTTGCCGATGGCGACCGTGCAATCTTCATGGAACGCGCCGTGATTGCGGAAGGACTGGAGATAGAGCTTCAGCGATTTCGACTCCACGAGCCAGTCGCCCGGCGCATAGTCGATGACGAGATGGGCGAAATCGGGCGCCCCTGTTACCGGGCAAAGCGAGGTGAATTCGGGGCAGGTGAAGCGGGCAAGATAATCCGTGTCGGCATGGGGGTTGGGCACGCGCTCCAGCTCCGCTTCTTCGGGGGTCGCGGGAGCGGCGGTTTTCGCGCCGAGCTGCGTCAGGTCTTTGGTATATTCCGCCATCGGACTATCTCCTAATCGGCTTCGCCCTCATAGACGCAGCCTTCCTTGCAGGTGTCCCGGTGAACTTCCACCCGCGCGATTTGCGGCAGGGAGTTTTTCAGCCGCCGCCAGATCCACATGGTCAGGCATTCCAGCGTCGGCGCGGCCAGCCCTTCGATCTCGTTGAGGCAGTGATGGTCGAGCGCCTGGCGCGCATCTTCCAAGGCGTCGCGGAATTCGGAAAACTCGCGGATGAGCCCCGTCTCGGGATCGGGCGTGCCCGCCAGCCAGACGACGGCGCGGAAGGAATGGCCGTGCAGCCGGCTGTTCGGGTGGCCGGGCGGGGCGGAGGGCAGGTAGTGGGCTGCCTCGAAAGTGAACTCTTTATAGATACGCATCAGTCGATCCCGATGAACTTGTGTGTCTGCAGGCTGAGCCGCCATTTGGGATGGGCCATGCAATAGGCCACAGCCGCGTTCGTGTTTTCCTTTTTCCCGGGCCCGTCCATGGGCTGCAGGAAGAAATGCTCGAAGGCGAGCGCGTCGAAATCTTCCGGCCGCGCCTTTTCCTGCGGGTAGACGAGTTTAAGTTCCTGTCCGCTGCGCTGAACGAGGGGCGCATCCGCTTTCGGGCTCACGCAAATCCAGTCGATGCCGGATGGCGCTTCAAGCGTGCCGTTGGTTTCCACGGCGATGGAAAAACCTTTCGCGTGAAGCGCTTCAATAAGGGGTTCATCGAGCTGAAGCAAGGGCTCTCCGCCGGTGCACACGACGAGCGGCGCGCCTTGGGGCCGGGCCCCGTCCGTCGGCCAGAAGGAGGCGATGCGGGCGGCCAGTTCCTCGGCGTCCGCGAATTTGCCGCCATTTTGCCCGTCCGTGCCGACGAAATCCGTATCGCAAAAGGTGCAGACGGCTTTGGCGCGGTCTTCCTCGCGCCCGGTCCACAGATTGCACCCGGCAAAACGGCAAAAGACGGCGGGACGCCCGGCATTGGCGCCTTCGCCTTGCAGCGTATAGAAGATTTCTTTGACGCTATACATGAGCCTGCCGCTTCATCCACGCTTCATATCCCTGCCGGCGCAGCGCGCAGGCCGGGCAATCATTACAGCCATATCCCCATTCATGGCGATGCGTCCGCTCGCCGCGATAGCAGGTATGGGTCTGCTCGCGGATGATCTCGATAAGTGTTTCCCCGCCCAGCTTCTCCGCCAGCGCCCAGGTCGCGGCCTTGTCGAGCCACATGAGCGGCGTTTCGATGGTGTAGGCCTTGTCCATGCCCAGGCTCAGGGCGCTTTCCATGGCCTTCATGGTAGCCGCGCGGCAATCGGGATAGCCCGAATAATCGGTCTCGCACATGCCGCCCACCAGCGCCTGCGCGCCGCGCCGGTAGCCCAGCGCCGCTGCGTAAGTCAAAAACAGCAGATTGCGGCCCGGCACGAAGGTATTGGGCAGGCCGTTCTCGCCCATCTCGATTTCCATATCGCTGGTCAGTGCCGTCTCGGAAATCCGGCCAAGCTCGGCAAGGTCCAGTACATGATCGGGCCCGAGCCGGGAGGCCCAACCCGGAAAGTGCCGGGCGATCTCAGCGCGCACCTTCTCCCGGCAGGTCATTTCCACGCTATGGGCCTGGCCATAGGAAAAGCCGACCGTTTCCACCGCCTCGAAGCGCTGTAGGGCCCAGGCGAGGCAGACGGTGGAATCCTGGCCGCCGGAAAACAGCACCAGGGCACGTTTTGCGCCGTCTTTTGCGGGGCTTTCCGTTGGGCTCGCTTTTGAGGTCATGGCTCGTCCTTTCCTCCCGCTGTTGTGCAGATGGGGGCGCATCCGTCAAGTAACGAGAGGGGCGGGGGACAAGCGGGCATGAAAAAGCCCCGGCAAGCGGACCCGCCGGGGCTTTGCAGCGCTTATGTTGCGCCTTCCCTGTCAGAAGCCGTTAGAAGGCATAGGAAATGCTGGCCGAGACGAAATCCCGGTCGTTGAGCGCGTTGCGGAAGCCGCCGCCGAAGCTGTTCGTATAGCCAAGCGAGGCGCGCCAGGCGCTCTGATAGGAGGCGTTGAGGCCGAGTGTCACCGCCTTCAGGCCCGAGACGAAGCCGGGGCCGATGGGGCCGGGCGAGTAGCCCGTCACGTCATGCCGCCAGGCGACATTGGGGCTCAGCGTCACCGGCAGGCCGAAGGCGTTATTGTAATCGGCGGCCACCACCAGGCGGTAACCGGCGGAGAACGCCGTGCCGTACTGAACTTCCGTTACGCCATTGGCAAAGAGCGCCGCGCCGAACGGGTTCTCGATGCCGCGCAGCGAGCCGGAGCGGTTCAGCGGATGGTCTTCGGCATCCGGCACATACATGAAGCCCACATTGGTGAGGAAGGTCGCATTGTCCGAGCCGATGAACTGCGGCAGCCAGTGGCTGGTTGCAAAGGAGTCGATCGTGTTGATCTGACCCGTCAGCGTTTCCTCATAGACGATGGCCTGTGTCGCCTCGCCGGGGCCGACCGGATCGAGACGGCTCGTCGTGGTGGCGGCGCCGCCCGTCAGGAAGGGCGTGGCGCCCTGGCCGTCCGTCTGGCTGGCATTCTGCTGCTGGTCCGTGGTGGCCAGCGGCATACGCGGCGTGAAGGCCAGCTCGCCAGCAACGGCGGTGCCGTCGAAAAGCGTGCTGAAGCTCGCGCCGAACGTCTCGATGCTGTCAGGGAACTGATAGAAATAGGTGCCCTGGTTCGCGCCGTAAGAGAAGGCGCCCTGAATGGCTGCCGCGTTGTTCAGGCAGGTGGGGCTGCCGAAAAGCGCCGTGCAGGTTTGAGCGAAGTTCTGCGGCCCGTTGCGGAAGGTCAGGAAGGGCAGGCGGGAGGTGTAATGGGTGTAGTAAAGCCCGAACTCCGTGCCCTGATTGACGTCTTCGGCATAGTAGCGCAGCGCGAGGCCATATTGGTTCGTGTCGTTGCGGCCCTGATCTTCCCCGCGCGGCAGCGCGATGGGCAGAAGCGGGTTCGGCGGAAAGGCGCCCGCGCCCGCAAAAGCGCTCAGATCATCGACCTGCGCGGCGGAAAGCGCGGGCAGGGAACCGGGACCGGCAATATCCGTCGTCGCATAGAAGGAACCGGCCGGGTCGAGTTCCGTTTCCACATGGTCGAACTGCCAGAAGGCTTCCATCGACAGATTGTTCGGGAAAGCCAGCTGCGCGGAAAGCATCGGCATCGGCAGGAAGGCTTCCTTGAGCTCCGAGCCCGGCGTGCGCAGCGCGGCCACGTCCACCGCCTGGAAAGCGTTGACGCCGCCCGGAATGAAAAGGCTCTCGCCCCAGTTGAGCGCCTGCTTGCCGGCACGCAGCGTGACGAAAACATCGTCCACGGCGAAGTCGGTGTAAACGAAGGCATCGAGCAGATCGATACCGTTGTTCAGCCGCTGGCGCGCATCGTGATTGAGCTTGCGGTGACGCATGTCGTTTTGCGCATAGACATGGTCGTAGAAATATTTCACCCGCGCGAAGGCGCCGAAATTCTGCCAGCTGGCGGAAATGTCGTGAGTCGCCTTGGCCGTGATGGAGGTGAAATCCCACTGGTCGAAGTTCAAATTTGCGTCATCGGAATTGACACTCTGCGTGCTGCCATTTGCCGTGCGGCAGCCGCCATTGACGACATTGACCATCTCGCAGTCCCGGTCGCTGGCGCGCAAGGAGACCCCGAGGGAGACGGTGGAATCGACATTCACGTCGACATTGCCGATCTCGAAACTTTCTGCGGAAGCCTGGCCGCTGAGAGCCAGAAACGAAACACCGGCCAAAAGACCGGCAAAATACGCGGCGGAACGCGCCTTATGGCGCTCCTGCGCGAAGCTGTAGTTACGCATGTTACCTCACCCACTACCCGTTATTGTTCTCATCTGATGCGGGCGGCCCGAGGGGGAGCCGCCCGCCAGAGGAATGCGACTGAAGGAAAAGCATCGAGGAGGAGGAGGAGAAGCTTCGCCTTTAGTCAGGCGCGCTGATATCATAAAATATCTCATATAAAAATAGCATAATGCAAAATTGTGTATCCCCAATTCTCAGGGATAAATGCAGTTAGGTTGATTGTGACGGAAATGCTGGTCACAATAACCGCGTTAGTAGAACAGTCGGGGAGGACTCGTTCGTGAATGCAAAGGAAATGGTCCTGGCAGTGCTGATGCGCGGCCCGGCCACTGGATATGACATAAAAAAAGAGTTTGAGTTCGTTCTGTCACCGTTTCTCGATGTGAGTGCAAGCGGCGTCTATCCGGCGCTGAACGATCTGGCAAAAGAGGGATTGGTGACGTTCAAAAAGGTCGAGCAGGAGGGCCGGCCGAACAAGAAGATCTACGAAGTCACGCAGGCCGGTAAGGAGAAATTCCTGGATGTGGCCTGTAATTCCGTCGAGTTGCGGCACAGTTTCCATTCGGAAGTCTTTTTTATCCTCACGGTTGCGCAGCATATGCCGCCGGAACGGGTCGACCAGATTCTCGATCAATGGATCAAATTCTCTGTGGACCGGCTCGATACGGTCGAATCGATGATCGAGGAGGCGGAGGAGCAAAACCGCGAAGGGCTGCGCTTCGTTCTGGGCATGTCCCGGGCATCCATGGATGCCATTATGGATTATGCCAAAAAGGAACGGGGCAAGCTGTCCGCGGCACTGACCCACCGCTGGGAGGAGGCGCCCCCAAACATTGCGCGTGAGCGCGAAAGGGTGAGCGTTTAACGGTTTGGGGATCGCAAGAGCGGTCCCCAAACTGCTTTGAGGCATTTGAGGCTTTTCCAGCGCCCCTTCCTTGGGTATGTATCGCCCGCGAATTCATTAAAGCGGAGCAGGGCACCCATGGCAGCCATCATCGACATTATCGGACGTGAAATTCTGGACAGCCGGGGCAACCCGACGGTCGAGGTCGATGTGGTGCTGGATGACGGCGCGGTGGGCCGGGCGGCAGTGCCCTCCGGCGCCTCCACGGGCGCCCATGAGGCGGTGGAGCTGCGCGACGGGGACAAGTCCCGGTTCGGCGGCAAGGGCGTGCGCAAGGCCGTGGAAGCGGTGAACGGCGAAATCTTCGACGCCATTTCCGGCATGGACGCGGGCGAGCAGGTGGCGATCGACCGGATCATGTGCCAGCTCGACGGCACGCCGAACAAAGCCCGCCTCGGCGCCAATGCCATTCTGGGTGTCTCGCTGGCGCTGGCAAAGGCGCAGGCGGATTCGACCGGCCTGCCGCTTTTCCGGTATCTCGGCGGTCCTGCCGCGCGCATTCTGCCGGTGCCGATGATGAACATCATCAATGGCGGCGAGCACGCGGATAATCCCATCGACATTCAGGAATTCATGATCATGCCCGTCGCCGCCGAAAACGTGGCGGACGCGGTGCGCATGGGCGCGGAAGTCTTCCAGAAGCTGAAGGCGGGCCTGAAGGACGAAGGCCACAACACGAATGTGGGCGATGAAGGCGGCTTCGCGCCGAACCTCGCTTCTACCGATGCCGCCATCGGCTTCATCATGAAGGCCATCGAGGCAGCCGGCTACAAGCCCGGTGAGGACATCTATCTCGCTCTCGATGCAGCCTCGACCGAATTCTACAAGGACGGCATCTACGACCTGAAAGGCGAAGGCAAAAAGCTCGATGCCGGACAGATGGCCGATTATTGGGCGGACCTTGTTGGCCGTTATCCGATCATCTCCATCGAAGACGGCATGTCCGAAGACGATTGGGCAGGCTGGAAACTGCTGACCGAAAAGATCGGCGATAAGGTGCAGCTTGTGGGCGATGATCTTTTCGTCACGAATCCGGCGCGCCTTGCCGACGGCATCAAACAGGGGGTCGCCAATTCCATCCTCGTCAAAGTCAACCAGATCGGCTCGCTGACCGAGACGCTGGAAGCGGTGGAGATGGCGCATAAGGCAAGCTTCACCGCCGTCATGTCTCACCGCTCCGGCGAGACGGAAGATGCGACGATTGCCGATCTTGCGGTGGCGACGAATTGCGGCCAGATCAAAACCGGCTCGCTTGCCCGTTCCGACCGGCTGGCGAAATACAATCAGCTTATTCGCATCGAAGAGCTGCTTGGCCCGGCCGCTGAATATGCCGGCCGTTCCATCCTAAAGGGCTGAGAGAGCCGAAGGAAAACCTATGACCACGCAAGAGCCGCTGCCTGTTGTCATCATCGGCGGCGGCCCTGCGGGGCTGATGGCCGCCGAGGCGCTGACGGAACGGGGCATCGTCCCGCATCTTTACGACGCCATGCCCTCGCTTGCCCGCAAATTTCTGATGGCGGGCAAGAGCGGCCTCAACCTCACCCATGCCGAACCTTTGGAAGCGTTTCTGACGCGCTTCGGAGCGGCCAATGCGCCGTTGGACGAACCCTTGCGCGCGCTTTCCCCGCAGCGCCTGCGCGAATGGGCTTACGGCCTTGGCGTGGAGACTTTCACCGGCACATCGGGCCGGGTCTTTCCAGCAGAGATGAAAGCCGCGCCGCTGCTGCGCGCCTGGCTGCGGCGTTTGCGGGCGAACGGGCTTACCACCCATGTCCGGCATAAATGGAAAGGCTGGCGGGAAGACGGCGCGCTTTTGTTTGAAACACCCGAAGGCGAGCGCACCGTCAAAGCGCGCGCCGTGGTGCTGGCGCTCGGCGGGGCAAGCTGGCCGCAGCTTGGCTCGGACGCGGCCTGGGCGCCGCACCTTGAGGAAAAAGGCATCGCGCTTTCGCCCTTCCGCCCGGCCAATTGCGGCTTCGATGTCGCCTGGAGCGCGCATCTGAAAGAGAGCTTCGCGGGCGCGCCGCTCAAACCCGTCACGCTTTCTTTTGGCGGCCGCCAAGTGAAGGGTGAATGCGTGATCACCCAGCACGGGCTTGAAAGCGGCGCGGTCTATACGCTCTCCGCCGCTCTGCGGGAGGCGCTGGAGCGGGACGGGACAGCGGTGCTGGAAATCGATCTTCTGCCGGGGCGCAGCGAGCGCGAGGTGGCCGAACGTCTTGGCGAGCCGCGCGGCAAGAAATCCATGGCCACGCATTTGAAGCGCAAGCTCGGCCTTGCCGGCGCCAAGGCGGCGCTCTTGCGGGAAACGACGGGTAAGCATGTTTTCGATGATCCGGCCCGCCTTGCCGCCGCGATCAAACACTTGCCGGTGCCGCTCTTAAGCCCGCGCCCCATTGACGAGGCGATCTCCAGTGCGGGCGGGGTGCCTTTCAGTGAAATGGGAACGCGCTTCATGCTGAAGAAACTGCCGGGCGTCTTTTGCGCCGGTGAAATGCTGGACTGGGAAACGCCGACCGGCGGCTATCTGCTCACCGCGTCTTTCGCTACAGGGCGGACAGCGGGCGAGGGCGCGGCAAGATGGCTGGCTGACTAATTTTCTTTTGTTTCTTTACTTCTCCCTTTGTCATGGCCCGGATAAACCGGGCCATGACAGGAATAAATAAAGCGCGGGGCGCCCCGCTTGGCCTCACCCCTTCGAGCTGTGGCAGACGGCTTGAATTTTATTGCCGTCCGGATCGCGCACATAGGCGCCGTAATAATTTGGATGGTAATGCGGGCGGAGCCCCGGCGCGCCTTCGTCACTGCCGCCATGGGCAAGGGCGGCGGCGTGGAAGGCATCGACCTGCGCGCGGGATTTGGCGAGGAAGGCGGCATGGACGCCGTTACCCGGCCTCGCAGGATTGCCGTCGAAGGGCGTGAGAATGAAAACCTTCGGGCCTTTTTCCTCGCCATAAGCGGCGGAACCGTCCACCTCGAAGAATTTCGGAATGCCGAGCGCACCGAAAACGGCGTCGTAAAAGACAAGTGCCTTGGCAAAATCGTTCGTGCCGAGCGTGACGTGACTGAACATGAGAGCCCCCATTTGCTGACCTGATTGCGGCTGAGAGTAGATATGGGGAGGCTTGGGCAATGCGCCAGTTTGCGGAAAAGCGGCTTTCCACAGAAAAATCGAATCCTTGACTCCAAAAGCGAATCTCGAATCTTGACCGGGAGAATCACTCTGTGATTCTCTAGCCTTATGAGCCGCTTTGAACTGATTCGCACCCGTGAACCGCTTCGTCTGAGATACCTGCTTTTGCCGGTTCTCGGCGGTGTTTTGGCGCTTTATTTCGGGTATCACGCGACGATCGGCGGCCAGGGCGTGCAGAAATATCTGGAAAACGAGCAGGAGCTTTCTGCCCTTGAAGAGGAGCTGGAAACCAAGCGCCAGACCCGCAAGGAACTGGAGCGGCATGTGGCGCTCTTGCGCCCGGAAAGTCTCGATCCGGATTTGCTGGATGAGCGGGCCCGCGCCTCGCTCGGCTATGCGCGCCCCGACGAAATTACGATATTCCGTGACCTGCGCTGACGTTACGGCACTTAACTGAAAAACGGTTAAGTCATAATTTCTTTATGCAAATCAAACTTTTAATGCCTAACTTTTAAGGTATTCGTGCGTTCATACGAGCATGAGCACGCCTTGAAAGGGAGGCCCCCCAATGTCTGCCAAACGTGCGGCGCCGAAAACCAAAAGCGCGTCCCGGAAATCTGCCTCGAAGAAAACCGCAGCCAAAAAAACGGCGGCGAAGAAGAGCCCGGCGCGCAAACGCGCGGGCGGCGCAAGCCCGGGCAGCGGAAAACCCGAGGTGCCTGAGTTCACGCCTGAGCAGGAAATGAAGGCCTTCGAGGACATGCTGCTCATCCGCCGGTTCGAGGAAAAGGCGGGGCAGATGTACGGGATGGGCCTCATCGGCGGCTTCTGCCATCTTTATATCGGTCAGGAAGCCGTGGTGGTGGGCATGCAAATGGCCATCGAGGAAGGCGACCAGGTGATCACCGGCTACCGCGACCATGGCCACATGCTCGCCTGCGGCATGGACCCGAAAGGCGTCATGGCGGAGCTGACGGGGCGCGAGGGTGGCTTTTCCAAGGGCAAAGGCGGCTCCATGCACATGTTCTCCGTGGAAAAGAAATTCTATGGCGGCCACGGCATTGTCGGCGCGCAGGTGCCGCTCGGCACCGGGCTCGCCTTCGCCAACCGCTATGAAGAAAACGGACGCGTCACGCTTTGCTATTTCGGTGACGGGGCGGCGAACCAGGGGCAGGTCTATGAAAGTTTCAACATGGCCGAGCTTTGGGATCTGCCGGTCATCTACATCATCGAGAACAATCAATATGCGATGGGCACATCGGTGAAGCGCTCTTCCGCGCAGACGGATCTGTCGAAACGCGGGATCAGCTTCAATATTCCCGGCGAGCAGGTGGACGGTATGGATGTGCGCGCCGTGAAAGAAGCAGGCGCGCGCGCCGCCGAATGGTGCCGCGCCGGCAAGGGTCCTTACATCCTTGAAATGATGACCTACCGCTATCGCGGCCATTCCATGTCCGACCCGGCGAAATACCGCGCGAAGGAAGAAGTGAACAAGATGCGCGAAGAGCATGACGCGATCGAGCAGGTGCGCGCGCGGCTTCTGAAAGGCAAACATGCGAGCGAGGACGATCTGAAAGCCATAGACAAGAAGGTGCGCGGCATCATTTCCGAAGCGGCGAATTTTGCCCAGGAAAGCCCGGAGCCCGATGCCAAGGAGCTTTGGACCGATGTGCTCAGCGACGGGGAGGCCGCTTAAATGCCGCAGAACATAACCATGCCCGCGCTCTCGCCCACGATGGAAGAAGGCACGCTGGCCAAATGGCTGGTGAAGAAGGGGGACAAGGTGGCGCCCGGCGATGTGATTGCCGAGATCGAAACCGACAAGGCGACGATGGAGCTTGAAGCGGTCGATGAAGGCACGATCGGCAAGATTCTCATCGAGGAAGGCACGGAGAACGTGCCGGTGAATGACGTGATCGCGCTGCTTTTGGAAGAGGGCGAAGACGAAAGCGATCTCGATAAGGCCGAGACAAAAGCCGAAAAACCCGCCCCGAAAAAAGCCAAAAAGCAGGAAGAAGCCGAAAGCGATGAAGATGGGGGTGAGGACGAGGAAGACGGCGGCAAACCGGAAGTAAAAATCGAGCTTAAGGAACCTGACGTGCCGGAAGGCACGAAGATGAAGGAAATGACGGTGCGCGAGGCCTTGCGCGATGCGATGGCCGAGGAAATGCGCGCCGATGAACGCGTCTTCGTCATGGGCGAGGAAGTGGCCGAATATCAGGGCGCTTACAAGGTGACCCAGGGCCTTCTCGATGAATTCGGCGCCAAACGCGTGGTCGATACGCCGATCACGGAACATGGCTTTGCCGGGCTCGGCATTGGCGCGGCCATGAGCGGGCTGCGCCCCATCGTCGAATTCATGACCTTCAACTTCGCCATGCAGGCGATGGACCAGATCATCAATTCCGCTGCGAAGACACGCTACATGTCCGGCGGGCAGATGAGCTGCCCCATGGTTTTCCGCGGGCCGAACGGGCCTGCCTCGCGCGTGGCCGCCCAGCATAGCCAGGACTATTCGGCCTGGTATGCGCATATTCCGGGGCTCAAAGTCGTCGCGCCCTATTCGGCGGCGGATGCCAAAGGCCTGATGAAAGCCGCGATCCGCGACCCCAATCCCGTCATCTTCCTTGAAAACGAAATCCTATACGGCCGCTCCTTCGACGTGCCGGACATGGATGATTGGGTCGTGCCCATCGGCAAATCGAAAGTCATGAAAGAGGGGAGCGACGTAACGCTCGTCTCTTTCAGCCGCGGCATCGATTATTGCCTGGAGGCGATGAAGGAGCTGGAAGAGCAGGGCATCTCCGCCGAACTGATCGACCTGCGCACGCTGCGCCCGCTCGATCTTGAGCCGGTCATTCAATCGGTGAAAAAGACGAACCGCGTGGTGACGGTGGAAGAGACCTGGCCCGTCTGCGGCATGGGCGCGGAAATCGCCGCGCAGATCATGGAACGTGCCTTCGATTATCTCGATGCGCCGGTTGCCCGGGTTAGTGCCAAGGACGTGCCGCTGCCTTATGCCGCCAATCTTGAAAAGCTGGCGCTGCCCAGCGCCAAGGATGTGGTGAAGGCGGTGAAAGCCGTCTGTTACCTTTAAGGAGGGAGCCATGCCGATACCCGTAACCATGCCGGCGCTCTCTCCCACGATGGAAGAGGGCACGCTTGCCAAATGGTCCGTCAAAGAGGGCGACAAGGTCGGCCCCGGCGACGTGATCGCGGAAATCGAAACAGACAAAGCGACGATGGAAGTCGAAGCCGTGGATGAAGGCACGGTCGGCCAATTGCTGGTGGACGAAGGCACGGAGGGCGTGCCCGTCAACAAAGTGATCGCCGTGCTTCTGGAAGAAGGCGAGGACAAATCCGCGCTGGACAATTTCGATCCGGAAGCAGCTTCGCCTGCGCCGAAAAAGGCGGCAGAGGAGAAGCCCGAGCCGAAAGAAAAGAAAGAGGCAAAGCCGGAAGAAAAACCGGCTGCGAAGCCAGCTGCGAAGAAAGAGGAAGCGGCGCCTGAGAAACCGGACGGTAAACGCATCTTCGCAAGTCCGCTCGCAAAGCGCATTGCCGAAGACAAAGGCATCGACCTTGCCGCGCTTTCCGGCAGCGGCCCGCGCGGGCGCATCGTCAAAAAGGATGTGGAAGAGGCAAAGCCCGGCACGAAAGCCGCCGCAGCATCTGCCGGCGGTCCGAGCCTCACGCCCTCCGTCGATCCGCGCGCGTTCTTCGAAAAAGGCACATACGAGGAAGTGCCGATGGACAAGATGCGCAAGACGATTGCCAAGCGCCTCACCCAATCCAAACAGGAAATCCCGCATTATTATCTCACCGTGGATTGCGAGATCGACGAGCTTTTGCGCGTGCGTAAGGAGCTCAACGAGCGGGCACCTGAGGGCGTGAAACTGTCGGTCAACGATTTCCTCATCCGAGCCGCCGCGCTGGCCCTGAAAAAAGTGCCGGAGGTCAATGCGAGTTTTGCCGGTGACAATCTGCTTATGCACAAACACGCCAATGTCGGCATTGCCGTTGCCATCGAGGGCGGGCTCATCACGCCCATCATCAATAAGGCGGATGAAAAGGGCCTCGCTGCTATTTCAAACGAGTCGAAGGACCTTGCCGCCCGCGCGCGGGACAGGAAGCTGAAGCCGCAGGAATATGAAGGCGGCAGCTTCTCCATTTCCAATCTCGGCATGTATGGCATCAAGAATTTCACCGCCGTCATCAACCCGCCGCAATCAGCCATCCTGGCGGTCGGTGCGGGGGAGAAACGCGCGGTCGTGAAAGGCGATGAACTTGTGGCCGCCACAATGATGACCTGCACCATGTCCTGCGATCACCGCGTGATCGACGGGGCGCTCGGCGCGCGCTTCCTCGATGCCTTCAAGGGCTTTGTGGAATTTCCCGCCACCATGTTGATGTGAGGGCGCCATGGCAGATGAATCTTTTGACGTGGTGATCATCGGTTCCGGCCCCGGCGGCTATATCGCGGCGGTGCGGGCGTCTCAGCTCGGCCTTAAAACGGCGATCGTCGAGCGGGACAAGCTCGGCGGCATTTGCCTCAATTGGGGCTGTATTCCCACAAAGGCGCTTTTGCGCTCCGCCGAAGTTTACATGCTGATGGAACAGGCCGAAGAGTTCGGCCTGTCGGCGGAAAAGATCGGTTTCGATGGCAAGAAGATCGTGGAGCGCAGCCGCAAAGTGGCGGACAAGCTGTCAAGCGGCATCCAGTTTCTGATGAAGAAGAACAAGGTGAGCGTCATCGAAGGCACGGCGAAGCTCGCCGGTAAGGGCATCGTCGAGGTCGAAAAAGACGGCAAGGCCGAAAAGATCAAGGCCAAGAACATTATCCTTGCCACCGGCGCCCGCGCGCGGGAGCTGAAAGGTATGGAAGCGGACGGCGAGCTGATCTGGACCTACAAGCACGCCATGACGCCGAAGGAGATGCCGAAATCCCTACTGGTGATCGGCTCCGGTGCCATCGGCATCGAGTTTGCGAGCTTCTACCGCAGCTTCGGCGCGGACGTGACGGTGGTGGAAGTGCTGGACCGCATCCTGCCGGTGGAAGACGAAGAAATTTCCAAACAGGCCGAACGCGCTTTCAAAAAGCGCGGCATCAAGATCATCACAGGCGCGGAAGTGCAGAAGCTCGACAAGGGCGAAAACAGTGTGACCGTTCATGTGAAGACGAAGAAGGGCACGGAAGAAATCACCGTGGACCGCGTCATCAGCGCCGTCGGCATCACCGGCAATGTAGAAAATCTCGGCCTCGAGGATATGGGCATAAAGATCGAGAAGGGCCATGTAGTGGTGGACAAATGGTGCGAGACGGACGTGAAGGGTATCTATGCCATTGGCGATCTCGTCGGCGCGCCCTGGCTTGCGCATAAAGCCAGCCATGAAGGCGTGCTCGCGGCTGAGCGCATTGCCGGCGTGAAAGACGCGCATCCGCTCGATGTGACGAAAGTGCCCGGCTGCACCTATTCCCATCCGCAAGTCGCAAGCGTGGGCCTGACGGAAGCGAAGGCAAAGGAAGCAGGCTACAAGGTCAAGGTCGGCCGCGCGCCCTTTCAGGCTAACGGCAAGGCCATTGCGCTCGGCGAGACGGACGGCTTCATCAAGACCGTTTTCGACGAAAAAACCGGGGAGCTTCTGGGCGCCCACATGATCGGCCCGGAAGTGACCGAGCTCATTCAGGGCTATGTGGTGGCCCGCCAGCTCGAGACCACGGAAGCCGATTTGATGGCGGCTATTTTCCCGCACCCGACTTTGAGCGAACATATGCACGAATCGGTGCTGGACGCTTTCGGCCGGCCGCTTAATTTCTGATTGGACTTCCATGCTCGATCTTCTTACCGATCCTCAAGCCTGGGCGAGCCTTCTCACGCTCACCGTGCTTGAAGTCGTGCTCGGCATCGACAATCTGATTTTTCTGTCGATCCTTGCCGCCCGCGCGCCGGAACATCAGCGCGAAAAAATCAGAAAGATCGGCCTTGCCGGCGCGCTGCTGATGCGCCTTGCGTTGCTCTTTTCCATCGCCTGGATGGCGAGCCTGACGACGGTGCTGTTCGAAGTCTTCGATCTCGGCATTTCTTGGCGCGACATTGTGCTTCTCGGCGGCGGGCTTTTTCTGCTCGCCAAAGGCACGACGGAAATTCACCACATGCTCGAAGGGGCGGATGACGGGCCGCAAGCCAAAGCCGGTACGACCATGGCCGCGGCGATCGTGCAGATCATGCTGCTCGATGTGGTTTTCTCGCTCGACAGCGTGATCACTGCCGTCGGTATTGCCGAGCATCTGGAGATCATGGTGCTCGCCATCGTGATTGCTATGGCGGTCATGCTCTTTGCGGCAAAACCGGTCGGTGATTTCGTGCTGGCGCATCCGACCGTGAAGATGCTGGCGCTTGCCTTCCTGCTGCTTGTTGGCGTCTCGCTGATGGCGGATGGCCTGCATTTCCATATCCCGCGCGGCTATATCTACGCAGCGATTGCCTTCTCCATCACGGTGGAAAGCCTCAATCTCTGGGTGGCGGCCCGGCGCAAACGGCGGAAAATAGAGAATCCAGGCTGACAAAGGCCTAGGAATGAACGGGAAAGGGCTCTATCTGAAGAGGGACGGGGCCTTGCCAAAAGCGGGGGCGCGGCTTATCCATCGCCCTCGATAAATGGCTCCTGAGGAGACCAGAATGGTAACGGTACTCGACACGGTTAAAGGCGAACGGCCCCGGCACCCGGAAAAGGCGAACCGGCCGGATACGCCTGTCCTGCGCAAGCCGAAATGGATCCGCGTCAAGGCGCCGGGATCGCCCGTCTATACCGAAACCAAGAAGATCGTTCGCGACCACGGCCTTGTGACCGTGTGCGAGGAAGCGGGCTGCCCGAATATCGGCGAATGCTGGTCGAAGAAGCACGCCACCATGATGATCATGGGGGAGGCCTGCACCCGCGCCTGCGCGTTCTGCAATGTGGCGACGGGCCTGCCGAAGCCGCTTGATCCAGAAGAACCGGAAAATGTCGCCCGTGCGGTCGAGAAGCTCGGCCTGAAACATGTGGTGATCACGTCCGTTGACCGGGACGATCTTGCCGATGGCGGCGCGCAGCATTTCGTCGATGTGATCGGCGCGATCCGCGCCCGCGCGCCCGGCACCACGATCGAAATTCTCACCCCCGACTTCCTGCGCAAGGAAGGCGCGATCGAGAAAGTGGCCGAGGCAAAGCCGGATGTCTTCAATCATAATCTGGAAACCGTGCCGCGGCTTTATCCGTCCATCCGCCCCGGCGCGCGCTATTTTCATTCGCTGCGTCTGTTGCAGCGGGTGAAGGAGGTCGATCCCACGATCTTCACGAAGTCGGGGCTCATGGCAGGGCTTGGCGAAAGCCGCGAAGAAATTCTGCAGGTCATGGACGATATGCGCTCGGCGGATATCGACTTTCTGACCATCGGCCAATATTTGCAGCCGACGCGTAAGCACGCTGCCGTCGACCGCTTCGTGACGCCGGAAGAATTCGCTTCTTATGAGCGGATCGCGCGGACGAAAGGGTTCCTGCTTGTCTCCTCAAGCCCGCTGACGCGCTCTTCCTATCATGCGGATGAGGATTTCGTCCGCCTGCGCGAAGCGCGGGAAGCCTCGCTTAGCAAACAGCGCTGATTTCCATGCCGTCCCACAAAGAAACGCGCCACGTTCCCTTTTCCGCCA
The DNA here is from genome assembly GCF_000739695.1 of Tepidicaulis marinus. Lineage (GTDB taxonomy): Bacteria > Pseudomonadota > Alphaproteobacteria > Parvibaculales > Parvibaculaceae > Tepidicaulis > Tepidicaulis marinus. The sequence goes on along the minus strand of NZ_BBIO01000004.1, from coordinate 12,658 downwards.
GCGACATGTTCGCGCTGGTCGCTGCCGTGGACAAGTATCCCGAGTTCCTGCCCTGGTGCCATGGCGCACGGGTGCGCTCACGCGAAATTTCCGGCGATAAGGAAATCCTCCTCGCCGATCTGCTCATCGCGTACAAAATGTTCCGTGAACGGTTCACGAGCCGGGTGACGGCGGACAGGGCGGCGATGACGGTGGATGCCGACTACGTCAAAGGCCCGTTCCATCATCTCGATAATCACTGGCATTTCGAGCCGGCAGAGAACGGCTGCTTCGTGCATTTCTCGGTGGATTTCGAATTCAAGAGCCGCACGCTCGAAGCTTTGATCGCGGGCGTTTTCGCCAAGGCCGTGGACCGTATGGTGGAAGCCTTTATCGAGCGGGCCTATGTGCTTTACGGCGAGGGCGCTAACTAGCGCCAAGCTGGCGGCGTACGAGATTGAGCGCTGCTTCCAGCGCGGCCATGCGCACTTCCCCGCGGCCAATATCCCCGAAACGGTGCATCTCATGCATCATGTTTTGCCCCCGGCAGGCACAGGCGATATGCACAAGGCCGATGGGTTTCATCGGCGTGCCGCCGCCGGGCCCTGCAATGCCCGTCACGGAGACGGCAATATCGGCTTTGGAATGATTGAGCGCGCCTTCGGCCATGGCGCGGGCGACGGGCTCGCTCACCGCGCCGAAATCGGCCAGCATGTCGCCGGGCACGCCCAGAAGATCGCGCTTGGCATCGTTGGAATAAGTAACGAAGCCGCGCTCGACGACGGAAGAAGACCCGGCAATTTCCGTCAGGAGACCGGCGATCAATCCGCCGGTGCATGATTCCGCCGTCGCCAGCATGAGTTTCCGTTCCCCGCAATCGGCCAGCACCAGTTCGGCCAGATGAATATGTTTGGGCAGAAAAACCATGTCGTGCTCGCTTAGAACAGAAAATGAGTGGCCAGGGCCATGGCGGCCATGCCGTAAAGCCCGGCAAGAATGTCATCCATCATGATGCCGGTGCCCCCGTCAAGGGTGCGGTCCGCCCAGCTGACGGGCCAGGGTTTCAAAATGTCGAAGAACCGGAACAGCGCAAAGGCGGCAAGCCAGCCAAGCGGGGTGAGAGGCGCCAGCGCCAGCACCATCCATTGACCCGCGACTTCATCGATGACGACGGCGCCGGGATCATCCGCGCCGGTTTCATTTGCATAAATACCGCTTGCCCAAATGCCGATGGGAAGAAGAAGCGCTGCGGCACCAAGCAGAAGGAGCGGGGAAAGCTCGAGCCAATAGACAGGTAATGCGAAAAACAGCGCGGCGATAGAGCCCATCGTCCCCGGCGCGGCGGGGGAAAGCCCGGCGCCGAACCAGGTGGCCAGCAGGAAGGCGATTTGCTTCCTCATGAGAACTCATCCGCAGGCAGGCGGATGGTGGCGGTAGCCTGCGCCGCGATGCCTTCCTGGCGGCCGGTAAAGCCGAGCCCTTCCGTCGTCGTTGCCTTAACGGAGATGCGGTGCAGCGGCACGTCCAGAATTTCGGCAAGGCGGGCGCGCATGGCCTCGCGGTGCGGGCCGATTTTCGGGCGCTCGCATATCAGCGTCACATCGAGATGAAGCAGCGCGCCGCCGCGTGCCCGCATCCGTTCCGCGGCATGGGTGAGAAAGAGATGAGAGGCCGCGCCCTTCCATTGCGGATCGCTCGGCGGGAAGTGGCTGCCGATATCCCCGTCACTGAGCGCGCCCAAAAGCGCATCCGTCGCCGCATGGAGGCCGACATCGGCGTCGGAATGACCGGCAAGGCTTTGGCTATGGGGCACGGCAATGCCGCAGAGCATGACCTCGCTGCCTTCCGAAGAGCGGTGAACGTCATATCCGGAGCCGGTCCGTGTTTCCATATGTGCCGCCAAATAGGTTTCCGCGCGGGCAAAGTCTTCTGCCTGCGTTACTTTGAAATTCGTCTCCGAGCCTTCGACGAGACGCACTTTAAGGCCCGCTGCGCTGGCAAGAGCGACATCATCGCTCATGTCGTTGACTGCTGCTGCGCGGTGCGCGGCCAGAATATCGGGAAAGCGGAAGCCTTGCGGGGTTTGCGCGCGCCAGAGCCCCTCGCGCGGCACCGTCTCGCCGCAAAAGCCGTTTTCGCCCCGGCGCAGCGTGTCCGTCACGGCAAGGGCGGGCAGGGCGCCTGGCGCTTCTTCCAGCGCATCAAGCACGCGGGAGATGAGACCGGCGCTTATGAAGGGCCGCGCACCGTCATGGATCAGCACCTGCCGCGGGGCGGGGGACTGTGCTGCCAGCGCTTCCAGCCCGGCGAGAACCGAGGCCTGCCGGGTCGCGCCGCCTGGAACCGGCGGCAAAAGGCGGGGCAAGCCGCTGGCCGCTTCTTCATAAAGCGCGCGGTCATCGCCGTGTATCACGACTTGAATATGTGAAATGGCCGGATGGGCGGCAAAACGCGCCAAGGTGTGATAAAGCAGCGGCCTGCCGCCAATGGGGCAATATTGCTTGGGAAGCGGCCCTCCCGCCCGGGTGCCCCGGCCGGCGGCCACGATGAGGGCTGCTGCGGTCATGGTATTCCTTTCCCATGGCAGCCCCCGCTTGGCAAGAGGCTTGGCAGGCGGGGATCTGTGAGGGTTTCGCCCGTGGAAACCCTTGCCAGCCGGGAAAAACCACCGTACATTGCATAATAGATAGGCAGTGAATTAATATGCCCAAAAAAGCGGCCCCATCCATGCATATTCAGATTGGCCCTGTCGAGGCCCGCAATTCAGTCTTCCTGGCGCCCATGTCCGGCGTAACCGATTTGCCTTACCGGCGGCTGGCCGAGCGGCTGGGAGCCGGGCTCGTGGTGTCGGAAATGGTGGCAAGCGAGGAGCTGGTCAGGGCGCGCCCTGATGTGGTGCGCCGCGCGGCGGGCGAGGGGCTGGAGGGCCCGCTCGTCATTCAGCTTGCCGGGCGGGAAGCGGAATGGATGGCCAAGGGCGCGGCGCTCGCCGAGGCGGCCGGCGCTGACATTATCGACATCAATATGGGCTGCCCCTCCAAACAAGTGACGACGGGTCTTTCCGGCTCCGCCCTGATGCGCGACCTCGATCATGCCCAGCAGCTTATCGAGGCCGTAGTGGGGGCGGTCCGCGTGCCGGTAACGCTGAAAATGCGTCTTGGCTGGGATGAAAACTCGCTGAATGCGCCCGAGCTTGCCCGGCGTGCCGAGGCGGCAGGGGTGCAGCTTGTGACCGTGCATGGGCGCACCCGCTGCCAGTTTTACAAAGGCAATGCCGATTGGGCGGCGATCCGCCCGGTGAAGGAGGCCGTCTCCATTCCGCTCATCGCCAATGGCGACATTTTGAGCCTTGAAGATGCCGCGCGCTGTCTCGAGCTTTCCGGCGCCGACGGCGTGATGATCGGGCGGGGGGCGAATGGGCGGCCCTGGCTTTTATCTCAAGTTGCCGAATTCCTCGAAACGGGCAGCGTGCCCGCCGAGCCTTCCCTTGCCGCTCAATGGGAGATGGTGCGCACGCAATACGAAGACACGCTCACCCTTTACGGCACGGCGCTCGGCAACCGCATCGCCCGCAAACATCTTGCCTGGTATCTGGACGAACTGGCGGCGAAAGCCGGGACGCAGAGCGGCCCCATCAAGGCGGCGGTGCTGCGGGAAACCGAACCGGACAAAGTCCTCGCGGCGCTGGAGCGTCATTATATGGATGAGATGGAAAGGCTGGCTGCATGAACGTGAAAACGGCGGCAAAGCCCGGCAAGGGGTGGCCGGGAGCGGGGGGCTCCGGCCCTGAAAGCATTTTGAATGCGTTGCCGCATCCGGTTCTCGTCGTCGCAGCCGATGGCAAGTGCCATTATACAAACGATGCGGCGCAGCAATTTTTCCAGTCTTCCGATGCCGTGCTCACCCGCCGCCCGCTTTCCGAATTCGTGCCCTTTGGAAGTCCGCTTCTCACCCTGATCGATCAGGTGATGGAAAACGCGGCCTCGGTCAATGAATACGGGGTCGACTTGGCCTCGCCGCGCTTCGGTGAAAAATCCGTCGACATTCAGGTCACTCCGATCGGTGACACGGAAGAAGGGGAGCGGCAGGTGCTCGTCATCCTGCAAGAGCGGACCATGGCCCACAAGATGGACCGCCAGCTCACCCATCGCGGCGCGGCGCGCTCCGTCGTCGGCATGGCGGCGGTTCTGGCCCATGAGATCAAGAACCCGCTTTCGGGCATTCGCGGCGCGGCCCAGCTTCTGGAGCTGACGGCGGAGCCCGACGAGCGCACGCTCACCACACTGATTTGCGATGAGGTGGACCGCATCCGCCAGCTTGTGGACCGGATGGAGATTTTCTCCGATGAGCGCCCGGTGCCGCGCGAGGCGGTGAATATTCATGCCGTGCTCGGCTATGTGCGCCAGCTTGCTGAGAAGGGCTTTGCCCGCAATCTCAAGATCGCCGAGGAATACGACCCCTCGCTGCCGCCGGTTCTGGGCGACAGGAACCAGCTCGTGCAAGTCTTCCTCAATCTCGTGAAAAACGCGGCCGAGGCGATAGGGACTCATGACGGCGAAATCATTCTGACGACCGCGTACCGCCCCGGCGTGCGCATTTCCGTTCCCGGCACGAAGGAACGTGTGGGCCTGCCGCTTGAAATTTGCGTCATCGATAACGGTCCCGGCGTCTCCGAAGACATCAAGGCGCATCTCTTCGATCCCTTCGTGACGACGAAATCGTCCGGCACAGGCCTTGGCCTGGCGCTGGTCGCAAAAATCGTCGGCGATCATGGCGGGATCATCGAATGCGACAGCGGCCCGCGCCGTACGGTTTTCCGCGTGCTGCTGCCCATGCATTCAGGCCCCGCGCCCGAAGATAAAGCTGTGCCCGCCCCCCAGTTCCAGCTCAACCGATAAGAGGTCCCCATGCCCAGCGGAACAATTCTCATTGCCGATGACGATACCGCGATACGCACCGTGCTCAGCCAGGCGCTGGGCCGTGTGGGCTATGACGTGCGCGCGACGAGCAATGCCGCCACACTCTGGCGCTGGGCGAGCCAGGGCGAAGGAGACCTCATCGTCACGGATGTGGTGATGCCGGACGAAAACGCCTTCGACATGATCCCGCGCATCAAACGGGCGCGGCCCGATCTGCCGATCGTCGTGATGAGCGCGCAGAACACATTGATGACGGCGATCACGGCGGCCGAGCGCGGCGCTTACGAATATCTGCCCAAACCCTTCGATCTCAACGAGCTTATCCGTGTCGTCGACCGGGCGATGTCGGAGCCGAAGGAATCGGCGCTGCCGCGCGCCAAATCCGATGAAGAAGAAAAAATGCCGCTGATCGGCCGCTCGGCGGCGATGCAGGAAATCTACCGGGTTCTCGCGCGCCTGATGCAGACCGACTTGACGGTGATGATTTCCGGGGAAAGCGGCACGGGCAAGGAGCTTGTCGCCCGCGCGCTGCACGATTACGGCAAGCGCCGCCATGGGCCCTTCGTTGCCATCAACATGGCCGCCATTCCCCGCGAGCTGATCGAAAGCGAGCTTTTCGGTCACGAAAAAGGCGCGTTCACGGGCGCCAGCCAGCGCAATGCCGGCCGGTTCGAGCAGGCGGAAGGGGGCACGCTTTTCCTCGATGAAATCGGCGACATGCCGATGGAGGCTCAAACCCGGCTTTTGCGCGTGCTGCAGGAAGGCGAATATACGACCGTGGGCGGGCGCACCTCGATCAAGACGGATGTGCGGATCGTTGCCGCCACAAACCGCGATTTGCGCCAGCTCATCAATCAGGGACTTTTCCGCGAGGACCTTTATTACCGCCTGAACGTGGTGCCGATCCGCCTGCCGCCACTGCGCGAGCGGGCCGAAGATATTCCCGATCTCGTGCGCCACTTCCTCAAACAGGGCGAGGCGCAAGGCCTGCCGCACAAGACCATCGATGCGGAAGGCATGGAATATCTCAAGCGCTACCGCTGGCCAGGCAATGTGCGCGAGCTGGAAAATCTGGTGCGCCGGCTCGCCGCTCTTTATACGGAAGAAAGCATCGGCTCGCAGGTCATCGAAATGGAGCTTGCCGAGCCCTCCGTCGGCCCGGCTGTGGAAATCGAGCTGGGCGAGGAAACCTTGAGTTCCGCCGTGGAACGAATCATCGGGCGCGAATTTGCCAAATTCGGCGCAGACCTGCCGCCCGCCGGTCTCTACGAGCGCATCCTGCGCGATGTCGAGCGCCCGCTTTTGTCTCTCTCCCTCGCCGCGACCAAGGGAAACCAGATCAAGGCGGCGCATCTGCTTGGCATTAACCGTAATACATTGCGCAAGAAGATCCGCGAACTTGACGTGCATGTGATGCGGGGGTTGGGCTGAGGCCAGGCGGTCTGGCAGTGCTTCTGATGTAAACTTGCCACATTGTTGTTGATGTGTACCTTCCCAAGGGTCACTATATGGCCAGTCCGGCCTCAGCCGTGACCGGCAGAGCACACTTGCCATTGGGGGGCAGGACAGCTTGGCAGTGCCGGTTTCGGGGGGCATGAGTTGGGAGCAGGACAGAAACATTATGTCGGCGACTGATCAGCTCACCGGTGTCCGCTGGGATAGGCGGGTTTTCAGCTTCATCCAGCGGCGCAATATCTCGGCAATTCTGGCGGTCGCCATTGTCGTGGCCGGGGTGTTTCTGGGCTCCTTCACCTATCTGATCCTGACGGGCGCGACGCCTTTTACCCCTGATGACGGCGTCGTCCTGATCCTCCTGATTCTCAATCTTGCGGTCGTTCTGACCCTGTGCGCGCTCATTTTTTGGCGTGTGGGGCGGATCATTCTGGCAAGGCGCAGCGGCATTGCCGGCGCCAAGCTGCATGCCCGTCTCGTGACGATGTTCTCAGTCGTTGCGGTGATGCCCGCCATTATCGTTGCTGTCTTCGCCACCGTCACGCTCAACCGTGGGCTCGACATTTGGTTTGGCGAGCGCACGCGCGAAATCATCGGCAATTCGCTGGAAGTCGCCGAATCCTATCTGGAAGAGCACAGCCAGGTGCTGCGCTCGGAAGTCACCTTGATGGCGAACGATTTGAGCCGGGAGGCGACCTCGCTGTCGACGAGCCCGCAGCGCTTTCAAAAACTGCTCGCCACCCAGGCGGCGCTGCGCGCACTCAATGCCGCTTATATCATCTCTCGGGAGGGGAAAATTCTCTCCCGCGCCACGGCAAGCGTCGCCCCCTCTTTGAACCTGCCGACGGATGAGCAGTTCGAACAGGCAGAAGAAGGGCAGGTCGTGCTCTTCACCGTGCGCGACGGCAACCAGATCCGCGCGCTTCTGGAACTGCCGGGCGTCAATGGCGCTTATCTTTATGCCGCCCGTTTTATCGATTCACGCGTGCTTGATCACCTCACCCGGACGCAGGCCGCCGTAAGCGAATATAAGAGCTTGCAAGGCCGCCAGAAGGGGGTGCAAGTCACCTTCGCGCTGATCTATATCGCCGTGGCGCTTGTCGTGCTGCTGGCCGCTATATGGCTCGGCCTTTGGGCGGCAAACCGCATTGTCGAGCCGTTGGGCCGCCTGATGGGCGCGGCCGAGCGGGTGCGCACCGGCGATCTTTCCACCCGGGTGGAGGAAGCGGGGGATGATGATGAGATCGACCGGCTGTCCCGCGCCTTCAACCGCATGACCTCGCAGATCGAGGAACAGCGTAACGATCTGATTTCCGCAAACCACGAGATGGATGAACGCCGCCGCTTCACCGAAGCCGTGCTGGCCGGGGTGAGCGCCGGGGTTATCGGCCTCGATGCGGAAGGGCGCATCAACCACGCCAACAAGGCCGCGCAGCGTTTTCTCGGCGGCTCGTTCGAGGCATTTTACGGCAAACCGCTCGTTGAGGTTTTGCCTGCCATGGCGCAGGTGGTGGCCGCGGCATCCGGCGCGAAAAAGAAATCGGCGCAGGAGCAGCTGTCTCTTTCCGTGGGCGGCCAGGACCGCACGCTGAATGTGCGGGTGGCGGGCGAGCTGTCGGGGGACGACATTGAAGGTTATGTCATTACCTTCGACGATATTACCGAACTGGTGCTGGCGCAGCGCAACGCCGCGTGGGCGGATGTCGCCCGGCGCATCGCCCATGAAATCAAGAACCCGCTCACTCCCATTCAACTATCGGCCGAGCGGCTGCGGCGTAAATACGCCAAGGAAATCACCACCGATCCGGATGTCTTCGAGCAATGTACGGAAACCATCGTGCGCCAGGTAAACGATATCGGCCGCATGGTGGATGAATTCTCGTCCTTCGCGCGGATGCCGAGCGCCGTGATGCGGGAAACGGATCTTGGCGAAGTGGTGCGCCAGTCCGTGTTCTTGCAGCGGGTTGCGCATACGGAAATTCAATATGAGTTCGAGCCGCCATCAGCCCCGGTGCAGGTGGAGGCCGATGGACGGCTGATCAGCCAGGCTTTGACCAATATTCTGAAAAACGCTTTCGAGGCCGTGCGCGCGCATCATGAACAAGAAACCGGGCGCAGCGAAGTGGAGCCGGGAGAGAAGATCGGCAAGATATCGGCGCGTGTCGAGGTGAGCGGTCAGGAAGCGGTCGTGACGATTACCGATACAGGTTGCGGCTTGCCGAAAGAAAGCCGCCAGCGTCTGACGGAGCCTTATGTCACGACGCGTGAAAAAGGAACGGGGCTGGGCCTTGCCATTGTCAAAAAGGTCATGGAAGACCATAACGGGATTCTGGAAATGAGGGACGCGCCGGAAAGCGCGGACGGCAAGACGGGCGCGCAGGTATTGCTCCGTTTTCCCTTGCCATCTCACGGTCAGAGCCGGGGTCTTGAGTCAAACGTTGGGGAGAGCCGCGCAGCGCAAGAAGAGGCGCGGGTTTTGACGACAGAGGAGAAAGAGGCCGCAAATGGCGTCTGATATTCTGATAGTTGATGATGAAGCGGATATCCGGGAACTCATTTCCGGTATTCTGGCGGATGAAGGATATGGCACGCGCACAGCCCGCTGCAGCGACAGCGCGCTTGCCTCAATTGAAGAGCGTGTGCCGACACTCGTCGTACTGGATATCTGGTTGCAGGGCAGCCGTCTCGACGGGCTTGAGCTGCTTGGTATTTTGCAGGAGAGGTTTCCGAACCTTCCTGTGATCATCATTTCCGGGCACGGCAATGTAGAAACCGCCGTGAGCGCCATCAAGATCGGTGCTTATGACTACATTGAAAAGCCGTTCAAGGCGGACCGTCTCATTCTCGTTGTGCGCCGGGCCATCGAGGCGTTCCGGCTGCGCCGCGAAAACGAAGAACTGAAAATCAAGGCAGGTGTCGACAGCCATATGATCGGCTCTTCCACCGCCATGGTGCAGGTCCGCCAAACCATCGAAAAAGTGGCGCCGACAGGCAGCCGCGTGATGATTACCGGCCCTGCCGGTTCGGGCAAGGAAGTGGCCGCGCGGCTTTTGCACGCGCAGTCAAGGCGCGCGGCAAATCCGTTTGTCGTCATCAATGCCGCCTCCATGGCCCCCGACAGGGTGGAAGAAGAACTGTTCGGCACCGAAGAGGGAAACGACGGGCCGCGTAAGGTCGGCGTTTTCGAACAGGCGCATGGCGGCACATTGTTCCTCGATGAAGTGGCCGATATGCCGGTGGAGACGCAGGGCAAGATTTTGCGCGTTCTCGTGGATCAGACATTTACCCGCGTCGGCGGCGCGAACAAAGTCAGCGTGGATGTGCGCGTGGTTTCATCCTCGAGCAAGGATCTGCGCAAGGAGATCGCCGACGGGCATTTCCGCGAGGACCTGTTTCACCGGTTGAATGTGGTGCCGATCACCATTCCGCCCATCGCCCAGCGCCGGGACGATATTCCCGAACTCGTGAACCATTTCATCGAGCAGATCGCCCGTTCGACGGGATTGCCGCGCCGGCGCATTTCTGACGATGCCATGGCTGCGCTTCAAGCCCATGACTGGCCCGGCAATGTGCGCCAGCTGCGCAACAATATCGAAAGAGTGATGATCCTGACGTCGGGCGGGCCCGATACGCTGATCAGCGCGGAAATGCTGCCCTCCGAAGTCAGCAATTCTTCCTCGGTGAATATGAATGGCTCGGGCGGCGAGCACATCATGGCCATGTCGCTGCGCGAGGCGCGGGAAACCTTCGAGCGGGAATATCTGATGGCGCAGATCAGCCGCTTCGGGGGAAACATCTCGCGCACCGCCGCATTTATTGGTATGGAGCGCTCAGCGCTGCACCGGAAGCTCAAGTCGCTCGGCGTTTCGGCTCCAGCGCGCATGGATATGGCTCAATAGGTATCGCGCAAGAGCGCATGAGGTCTTTCTTATGAAAGTCATTATTTGCGGCGCAGGCCAAGTCGGCTTTGGCATTGCCAAGCAGCTTGCTGCCGAGAAGAACGACGTCACCGTCGTCGATCAGTCGCCCAATCTCGTTCAGTCCATCAGCGACAGTCTGGATGTGCGCGCCATTGTGGGCCACGGCGCGCATCCGGATGTGCTGGATAGGGCAGGGGCGCGTGACGCGGATATGCTGATTGCCGTTACCTTCCATGATGAAGTGAATATGGTGGCCTGCCAGGTGGCCCATTCCGTCTTCAACGTACCGACGAAGATCGCCCGTATCCGCGCGCAAAGTTATTTGCAGCCTGTCTGGCAAGACCTTTTCGCCCGCGATCACATGCCGATCGATGTGATCATTTCGCCCGAGCTGGAAGTCGGCCGCACCGTGCTGCGCCGCCTGGCCATGCCCGGCGCTTTCGAGACGGTTGATTTTGCCGAAGGGCGGGTCAATGTCGTCGGGATCAACATTGAAGATGACTGTCCCATCGTCAACACACCGCTCAAGCAGCTGACGGAATTGTTCCCGGACCTGCGTGCCCGGGTCGTGGGGATCGTGCGTAACGGTTCGCTTTTCGTGCCGCACCGGGACGATCAGATGCTTGTCGGGGACGAGGTTTATCTTGCTTCCGACGCGCGCGACGTCAAACGCTCGCTTGCCATTTTCGGTCATGAGGAAAAACAGGCCCGCAAGGTGTTGATTGTCGGCGGCGGCAATATCGGCCTCTATGTAGCGCGGGAACTGGAGAAAAAAGAGTCCGGCGTGCGTGTCAAGGTGGTGGAGCGGGACCGCCAGCGCGCCGTCTATGCCGCCGACCATTTGAAACGCACCATTGTGCTGAATGGCGATGGTCTCGATCCGCAGCTGCTGCGCGAAGCGGGAATTAGCGACACCGAAACCATCGTCACGCTCACGAATGACGATCAGGCGAACATTTTAACCTGTGTGCTGGCGAAGCGCGAAGGTTGCAGCCGGGCGATGAGCCTGATCAACAACCGTACGTATTCGCCGCTCATGCGCTCGCTCGGCATCGATGCTTTTTTGAATCCGCGCGCCACGACCGTCTCGCACGTGTTGCAGCATGTGCGCCGGGGCCGTATCCGCGGCCTCCATTCGGTGCATGACGGCGCGGCGGAAGTGATCGAGGCGGAGGCGCTCGAAACCTCGCCGCTGGTCGGCAAGCCGCTTCGCGATGTGCAGCTTCCCGATGGTATTTTGATCGGCGCCATCGTGCGCGGTAAGGAAATCGTTATCCCGCGGGGAAGTACGGAAGTGGCGGCGAAAGACCGCGTGATCATTTTTGCCCGGGCGGACCAGGTGCCGACCGTGGAGCAGATGTTCCGGGTCAGCCTCGAATTCTTCTGACGCGCGATGGTTTATTCCAACATCCTGCATGCGCTGGGCTGGTTGATCCTTGTGATCGCCGTCGCCATGGCCGTGCCGTTGGTCTTCGCTTTTGCAAGCGCCGACGCTAAAGCCTTCTCCGCTTTCAGCCTCAGCTTTCTATTCACGCTTTTTTCGGCGGGCGGTTTGATCATGGCGTTCAGGGGGACGGAAGCCTCGCTGACAAAGCGCGATCTTTTGCCTTTCATCGCAGCCGGCTGGGCAGCCATGTCCTTCTTCGGCGCCTTGCCGTTTTTTACCATTCATCCGGATGCAAGCTTTACCGGCGCGGTTTTCGAATCCGTCTCCGGCATCACAACGACCGGCGCGACGGTGTTCGAAACTTTGGACGACAAATCCCGCGCTCTCATTCTCTGGCGGGCCATCCTGCAATGGCTGGGCGGCTGGGGCAGTGTCTTTCTGGGGGCGGCCGTCTTTGCCTCGTTCGGGATCGGCGGCATGTCGCTGCGGCTTTCTCCCTTGACGCGGGGGGAGACCACCAATCCCTTGCAGCGCCTGCGGTCGACGGCAACGGAGATCGGGCGGATCTATACGACACTGACATTGGTCGGGCTGTTGGTTATTTGGGCAAGCGGCGTTCCCGCCTTCGATGCGGTTTGCTTGACCCTGTCTGCCGTTTCGACCGGCGGGTTCGTGCCAACCGATGCGGGCCTGTCGGCCTATGAAGGTGTGGCGCCGAAATTCTGGCTCATGGTGCTGATGTGCCTTGGCGCCATCAGTTTCGCCACGCACCGCCAGGTGGTGCGTACGGGGCTTCGCGCCGTGCGGGAGGATCCGGAAGTTCTCTATTTTTTCAATCTGGTTCTGGCGGCAACGCTGGTGATCTGGGTTGTGACGCTCATCCAGGCGCCAGGTCACGGGGACATTCTGTCGACGCTCTTTGCCGTTATTTCGCTCGTGACGACCACGGGCTGGTTGCCCCATGAAGCGGCCTGGATCGAACGCACGTCCCCTGTTTTTCT